>NZ_BBPP01000008.1:224476-235183 GCF_000787835.1 Streptacidiphilus melanogenes | reverse complement strand
GCCTGCCGCTGCCGAGCACGTCGGCCGCCCGCCATGCCTCCACCCCGGGCACGAGGTCCGCGGCACGGTGCAGCCCGTCCCGCACGGCGCCCTCCGGCGTCACCTCCGCGACCTGCGCGAGCAGTTCGCCGGTGGCCGGAGCGGCGCCGCCGCGGCTGGCGGCGGCGAGGGCCGCGGCGGCCGCGACCGCGACGGCCCCCGCGAGGGCCTCCGGGTGGGCGTGGGTGACCTCGGCGGAGAAGGCCGCCTGGGCGACGGCCTCGTCCAGGTCGCCGGCGAACCACGCGCCGAGCGGTGCGACCCGCATCGCCGCGCCGTTGCCGAGGCTGCCCTCACCGCGGAACAGCTTCCGGCTCTCGGCCCGCCAGTCGGCGGGCCGGTCCGCCAGGACCGGGAGCAGCCCGCGCATACCGCGGCCGTAGCCGCGGGCCGGATCGGCGAGGAAGGTCGCGCCGAAGGACAGCGCCAGGTCCTCCTGGTGCACGGCGTCCTGGAACACCAGCACGCGCAGCAGCGCGAGCGCCATCGCGGTGTCGTCGGTCCAGTGCCAGGGCGACTCAGGCGGGGTGATCCGGTCCTGGATCTGCACCGCCGCCTCCTGCGGCGAGCGGAACAGCCCGAACCAGCGCTCCCCGAAGGCGTCGCCGAGCGCGAGACCCTCCAGCGAGTCGTGCGCGGCGGCGGGAACCGGGAACGGGGTCGGCATCGGAGTCGGGTGGGGGCTCGGCGGCGTGGTCATGTGGCCATGCTGGCAGCCCCGGGCCGTCGCCCGCACGCGACTTAACGCGCGGCCGGGACTCCGGGGCATGGCCACCTGCCCCTCCCTCACCGGGCTCCGTGACCGGCTCTGCCACGGAGCTCCGTGACCGTCTCCGCGCAGCTAGACAGGGCTCCGGCCACGGCCGCCGCCCGCGTGGGGAGCCCTGCGGCCCGGCTCGGCCGAGGCGCGTCGCTGACCCACCACCCCGCTCGGGGCTCGCGCAGGAGTGGACGGTTGCGGGCAGGCGTGGCGCACTGGTGGGAGAGGCAGGAACGGGTGATCCCATGAAGACCAAGCACTGGACCGTCGCCGTGACCATCGACGAGGACGACGCCCGCACCGAGGCGCGCGCCGTCATGACGGACGCGGGGGCGCCGATGGCGACCGGGCGCGGAGTCGCGCGCCGGAACCCCGCTGACCGCTCGGTGCCGGACATCGGCGACGAGCTCGCGGTCAGCCGCGCGCTGGAGGACCTCTCCCAGCGGCTGCACGACATGGCCTCGCACGACTTCGCCTATCTCGCCGGCCCCGCGGCGCGGTAGCCCGGTCCGGGCCTCAGCCCTCGAGGACGATCCAGGTACGGCCCGGGGTCAGGTTCATCGGCTTGCCGCCCACGGTGTAGCTGGTGGGTGCGTTGTCGTTGGGCTTGGACCACTGGCCGTGCCAGACCTTTCCGTCGCGGTAGAAGTCGGCGCTGCCCGAACCCGTGGTCTGGGAGAAGACCTCGTTGTCGGCGTGGCCGGCGTTGTGGTCGGTGTACTTGCCGGGGACGACGTGGACGTGCTGGATGATCACGTTGTCGGTGTCGGCCTGCCCGGCGTCGATGGTGTTCAGGGCGTGCCCGTCCACCGTGACCAGCCACTTCGCACCGGAGGCGGTGAAGACGAAGGACGCCGCGGGCATCTTCGCGCGCACCGAGGAGGCTCCGGTTCCACCTGCGGGCTCGGGGCCGAAGCGGAAGCCGACGTCCTTGGTCTGCGCGAGGTTGGGGAACGCCGAGAAGATCTGGCCGGTGCGGATGTAGGTCGGTGAACTGCCGCCGTTGCTGAACAGGTTGTTGTGCTGGATGGGGTTGATGGTCTGCAGGTTGGCGGCGGCCAGGTCGGGCTTGAGGCCGGATATCGCGCCGGAGTAGACGAGGCCGACGCGTCCGTAGGGAGCCAGCAGCGGGATGTCGGTCTGCCGTGCGCTGCGGACCGGACCGACGCGCACGGAGGCGTGGCTGCTGTCGAAGACGACGAGGTAGCGGCTGAGCCCCCCTTCGACCTGAATCACGTAGACGAGGTCGGCGGAGTTGAGCCCGGACTGCTGGAACTGCGCGTCGCCGACGTTGTCGATCTTCACGGCGATCACGTGACCGCCGCTCTTCCCCTGGCCGGTCAGCGGGTTGACCGTCGGCGCCGGGGACGGTGAGGGGTGCGGGGGCGGGGCGGGCGAGGTCGGTGACGGCGACGTGGGCGGGGGAGGGGGCGCCGGACTGCCCCCTCCCCCGGCCACCGCGAACCAGATTCCCCCTCCGACGACGGCGGCCCCGGCCACCACGGCCACGATCCTGGCCCGCCGCCCTCCGCCGGGTCGTCTGTTGCCCCCCGGGCTCGCCCCCGCGCTCCGGCTCTGTTCGTCCGCCATCTGCGCTCACCATCCTCGGATCGCGAACAGGCGTATCCCACCACCATGCGCCTGTCGCGCGCCGTCGAAAAGCCGGGCGGCACAACGCGGCCAAGTTCTCAGAAAACGGTCGTCCCAGCGGAGTCCCGACGCGGTCGCAGCGGGTTGGTCAGCGGGACGCGGCGCGGCCCAGACAGTCCAGCACCTCGGCGTCGGAGGTCTGGGCGAAGTCGTCGTAGAACTGGCCGATGGCCGCGAACCACGTCGGGGTGTCGACGACGACCACCTCGTCTGCGAAGCCACGGAACGCCGAGGAGATCCCGCGGGGCGCGACGGGCACGGCGAGGACGATCCGCGCGGCCCCCTGGGCGCGCACGATCCGGCAGGCTGCCTGCGCGGTCGAGCCGGTGGCGATGCCGTCGTCGACGACGACGGCGGTCCGGCCCGCGACATCGACGGGCGGCCGGTCGCCGCGGTAGCGGCGCACCCGGCGCTCCAGCTCCGAGCGTTCCTCCCGCTCGACGCGGCCCAGCGCGTCCTCGCTGGTCCCGGCCATGCCGATCACCTCGTCGTTGAGCACCCGCACCCCTCCCTCGCCGATCGCACCCATACCGAGCTCCGGCTGGTAGGGAACGCCGAGCTTGCGCACCACCACGACGTCGAGCGGCGCCTCCAGCCGCGCCGCCACCTCCGCCGCCACGGGCACACCCCCACGCGGCAGCCCGAGCACCACCACGTCCTCACCGCGCAGATGCTCCAGGCACGCGGCGAGCCTCCTCCCCGCCTGCCGACGATCGGTGAAGACCATGACGCCGCTCCGAGTCGGCTCGCTTGCCCTCCCTACCAGCGTAGATCCGCGGCCCTGCAGGTGCGGCGGGCTCCGCTGTCAGACTGACCGACATGATCATGCGGGGGCCCCGGGCAGCAGGTGCACCAGGGCGGGCTTCCGGTTCTTCGCGGTCGTGGGCGCGGCCGGACCTCCGCTGGGCGCCTGGGCGGAGCGCACGCGTCCCAGGCGACCGGAACCCGCGCTGCGGAGTACCTAAGCGCGACAGATTCGGCGCCCTGCCCCCTTCCGCGAAGGTGGAGTCATCGAAGCCGGAACACCGGGAAGCACGAGCACCGAAGAGCGTTGAGGAGCAGCGAGATGACCGCCTACGCCATGGCCCACGTCCACTCCGTCGAGTTCGGTCCGGACATCGTCGAGTACCTGGAGCGGATCGACGCGACCCTGGACGCGTTCGGGGGCCGGTTCCTGGTCCACGGGAACCCCACGGAGGCGAGGGAGGGCAGCTGGGTCGGCGACCTGATCCTGATCGAGTTCCCGGACATCGAGCGGGCGCGGGCCTGGTACGACTCCCCCGTCTACCGGGACATCCTGGAGCTGCGCACCCGCCACATGGTCGCCGACGTCGTGCTGGTGCCGGGCGTGCCGGAGGGGTACCGGGGCGCGGACAGCCTTCAGCACTGAGCTAGACTCACTATTAGCGACAGCAATAATGAGCTATGCTCGATGGTATGAAACCTCCGGTTCCCGACTGGACTCCCCCGCCGCGTGATCCCGATGCGCCACGGCCGCCCCGGCAGCTGCGGCGCATCCTGCGGCTGTTCCGTGCCTACCGGGGGCGACTCGCCGTGGTCGCGGTGCTGGTGGGCCTGTCGTCCCTGGTGTCGGTCGCCTCGCCGTTCCTGCTGCGGGCGATCCTGGACGTCGCGATCCCCGAGCGGCGCACCGGCCTGCTGACGGTGCTCGCGCTCGGGATGATCGCGGTGGCCGTCGCGAACTCCGTGTTCAACGTCTGGCAGACGTACCTGTCCACCAGCGTGGGCCAGCACGTCATGCACGACCTGCGCACCGCCGTCTACGCGCACCTGCAGCGGATGCCGCTGGCGTTCTTCACCCGCACCCGCACCGGCGAGGTGCAGTCGCGGATCGCCAACGACATCGGCGGCATGCAGGCCACGGTGACCTCCACGGCCACCTCACTGGTCTCCAACTCGACCTCGGTCGTCGCCACCGTCGTCGCCATGGCGGCGCTGGACTGGAAGCTGACGATCGTCTCGCTCTGCCTGCTGCCGGTGTTCGTCTGGATCAGCCGCCGGGTCGGCAACGAGCGGCGGCGGATAGCGGGCGAGCGGCAGCGCCAGCTCGCGTCCATCTCCTCGATCATGCAGGAGTCCCTGTCGGTCTCCGGCATCCTGCTGGGCCGCACCATGGGGCGCTCGCGCGCCCTCAGCGACGACTTCGCCCACGAGTCGGCCTCGCTGGCCGACCTCGAGGTGCGCGCCGACATGGCCGGGCGCTGGCGGCAGTCGACGATCCAGATCGTCATGGCCGCGATGCCGGCCGTCATCTACTGGGCCGCCGGGCTCGTCGGCGCGCACGGCGCGACGATCTCGCTCGGCACGCTGGTCGCGTTCACCTCGCTGCAGCAGAGCCTGTTCCGGCCGACCGTCTCGCTGCTGCAGGTCGGCGTCGCGGTGCAGGTCTCGCTGGCGCTGTTCCAGCGCATCTTCGAGTACCTGGACCTGGTGCCGGACATCACCGAGCACCCGGACGCGGTCACCCCTGCCGGGCGCGCCCACGGCGAGGTGCGCTTCGAGGGCGTGGGCTTCCGGTACGAGAGCCGGCAGGAGCGCCCGACGCTCGAGGACGTCGACCTGACCGTCCCGCCCGGCGGCAGCCTCGCCGTGGTCGGCGAGACCGGCTCCGGCAAGACGACCCTCAGCTACCTGGTGCCGCGCCTGTACGACGTGACGCAGGGCCGGGTCACCATCGACGGCACGGACGTGCGCGACCTCAGCTTCACCGCGCTGGCCGACGCGGTCGGCGTGGTCTCCCAGGAGACGTACCTGTTCCATGCCTCCGTCGCGGAGAACCTGCGCTTCGCCAAGCCGGAGGCGACCGACGCGGAACTGGAGGCCGCGGCCCGCGCCGCGCAGATCCACGACCACATCGCCTCGCTGCCGGACGGCTATGCGACGCTGGTCGGCGAGCGCGGCTACCGCTTCTCCGGCGGCGAGAAGCAGCGCCTGGCCATCGCCCGCACCATCCTGCGCGACCCGCCGGTCCTGGTCCTGGACGAGGCGACGAGCGCGCTGGACACGCAGACCGAGCAGGCGGTGCAGCAGGCGCTGGACCACCTCACCGCCGGCCGGACCACCATCACCATCGCGCACCGGCTCTCCACCGTCCGCGACGCGGACGAGATCGTCGTGCTGGACGCGGGCCGGATCGTCGAACGCGGCACGCACGAACAGCTGCTGGCCCTCGGCGGGCACTATGCGGCCCTGGTGGCCAGGGACGGAAGCGGTCCGGCCGACCCGGAGCAGAAGGACTCCCGCACGGGTCGTCGGTCCGAGCCCGAACTGATCACCTGATCGTTACCCTTTTTGGTGCAACCCGATCCGACTTTCGGAAAGTCTGCAGTGCAGACGAGGCGTCAACTCGCACACTCGTCTAGCACAAGCGACCGTTTCCGACGTCGGAAGGATCCATTTCGGTGGCATCATCCTTCAAGGCGCGCGCCCAGCGCGCGCTGGCCGGGGGGCTCGGCGCCGTCGCCGTCGCCACCCTGGCCCCGCTGGGCCTCGCCCAGCCGGCCGCCGCGGCGACCACCCCCGTCTGCATCTCCACCAGCCACCCCTCGCTCGCGGCCAAGCTGTCGCGTGACATCACGTCAGCGCTGCGCGGCCGCACGGACACCTACGCGCTGGACGTGTGGGATCCGCACACGGGGGTGTCCTGCTCCCTGCACGCGACCTACCACTTCGACTCCGCGAGCGTCGTCAAGGCGGCGATCATGGGGGCGGTGCTGTGGAAGGAGAAGGGCAAGTACCTCAACTCCTACGAGCTCGACAACCTGTACCCCATGATCCGGAACTCGGACAACCAGGCCGCGACCAACCTGTGGGACTACCTGGGACGCACCGAGATCAACGCCTTCCTGCGGAAGGTCGGCATGTCCAACACCGTGCTCGGCCCGGGCGGTTACTGGGGCCTGACCCAGATCACCGCCCACGACGAGATGAAGCTGCTGGACGCCCTGACGGACCGCACCGACGTGCTCACCCCCAAGGGGAAGGCCTTCGCGCAGAGCCTGATGGCGAGCGTGGAGTCCGACCAGCGCTGGGGCACCCCCTACGGGACCCCGAAGGGCGTCACCGCGCACGTCAAGAACGGCTGGCTGCCGCGCGCCACCCTCGGCTGGCGCGTGAACAGCCTCGGCATCTTCAACGGCTCCGGCCGTGACTACCGCATGGTCGTGCTGACCGACAACCAGTCGACCATGGGCTACGGCATCACGACCATCGAGCGCGTGGCGCTCCAGGTCCACCACGACCTGGGTGCCATCTCCAGCACGGCGGGCGGCGCGCCGTCGCCGCGTGCGGTGCAGCAGCCGCTCGCCCAGCCGGGCTCGGACGCCCCGCGCGTCGCCACGGGTGACGGCTCGGCGCCGTTCGGGTCGGCCAAGGGCTGACCACCTCTGCTCCCCCTGACGGACTCCGCAGGACCCGTCACCACCGCCCCCCGGCGCCTCCGCGCGCCGGGGGGCGGTTCCGCTTTCCCTGGGACTCTCACCTGTTCGGGCTTGCGTTCGACCACCGCGTCTTGACAGGATCTTTACGGAGTCCGTGCGCGCCAGCGCGGCGGATTGCGCGAGGTGAGCCGGGAAGGCTGGTCGGCGAGCCGGGGCAGAAACGCCCCGGGAGACGTCCGTGACCGCACGAGAGACCGGAAGCCCCGCGCCGATGACCGATCTGACCGCCGTTCTGCTGCTGGTGGCCCTGGCCACCCTGGTGGCCACCGGTGCCCGGCGGTGGAGCCTGCCCGCGCCCTCGGTGCTCGTGGTCGTCGGCGTGGTGATCGGCGCGATGCCCTTCACCCCGGACCTGCACGTGCCGCCGCAGGTCATCAGCGTCGGCGTGCTGCCGCCCCTGCTCTACGCCTCCGCCGAGGAGATATCCCTGCGCGACCTGCGGCTGGTCTGGCGGCCGGTCGCGGTGCTCGCCTTCGGGCTGGTGCTCGCCTCGGCCGCGGCCGTGGGGCTGCTCGCGGGCGCACTGACCCCGCTCACCGCGCCCATGGCGTTCGTCCTCGGCGCGGTGCTGGCCAGCACCGACCCCGTCGCGGTGACCGCCCTGGGACGCAGACTCGCACTGCCGCCGCGGATCCAGGTCATGGTGCAGGCGGAGAGCCTGTTCAACGACGCGACCAGCCTCGTGCTGTTCAAGGTCGCCGTCGGGACGGCCGTGGCGGCCGGTTCCTTCTCCCTGCCGCGCGCGGCGGGAGAGTTCGTGCTGCTGGGCGGGGGCGGCGCGGTCGTCGGGTGGCTGGTCGCACTCGTGGTGGCACAGATCCGCAAGCGCACCGAGGACCCGGTGCTGGAGACGGTGATCGCGCTGGTCACCCCGTACGCCGCCTACGTCCTGGCCGAGGACGCGCACACCTCGGGCGTCACCGCCGTCGTCGTCGCGGGCGTGACGCTGGGCTCGATGGGGAACCGGCTGACCGGCGCCCGCATCCGGCTCCAGGTGCACGCCGTCTACCAGACCGTCGTCTTCCTGCTGGAGAGCGTCGTCTTCGCCATCATCGGCCTCGAACTGCCCTCCCTGATTCACGGTCTGGGCGCGGACGCGGAGAGCTGGCCGCTCGACGTGCTGGCCATCGCGACGCTGCTGATCGCCACTCGGATGCTCTGGGTCTTCCCGATGTCCGCGGCCATGCAGCGGCGGCGCGGCGCGGCGGTCGTCTCCTGGCGAGTGCCGGCCGTCATCTCCTGGGCCGGGACGCGCGGCGTGATGCCCCTGGCGGCAGCCCTGTCGATCCCGCTGCTCGCGAACGACGGGCAGCCGCTGCCCCACCGCTCGCTGGTGCTCGTACTGACCACCGGCGTGGTGGTGCTGACGCTGGTACTGCAGGGATTCACGCTCGCTCCGGTGGTGCGCGCCTCGCGTATCGCGCTGGAGCCGGCGGCGACCGCCCGCGAGGAGGCCGAGGCGCGCGACCGACTCGCCCGCGCGGGCCTGGCCCGGCTGGAGCAGGTCGCCGACGTCGAGGCCGCGCCACAGGTGGTCGTGGAGCAGCTGCGCCGCAGCCTGCAGGCGCGCCTGGACCACGCCAGGGCGCAGCTCGACGAGGAACCGGACGCCGACTCCACGCTGGTGGCCGCGCACCGCGAACTGCGCCACGAGCTGATCCGCGCCGAGGCGGCGGAATTGGCCCGGCTCTACGAGGAGCGCCGCATCACGGACGGGACCAGGCGGCGGCTCCAGCGCGCGCTGGACCTGGAGGAGACCGGGATCGTCGAGGAGGAGTAGGCCGCTCCGCCCCCTGCTGACGCACCGCCCTGTCCGGCTTTCGCCGGGCGGGGCGTTTCGCTTTCCGGCGCGGCTCGCTATGCTCGGTCTTGTTCATCTGTACGCTCAAGTGAGCAAGAGTGCGCACATGCGCACCTGAATCGAGAGAAGGTGCCGCCGGTGACCGCCGCCTCGCAGACCTCGTCGGAAATCGAGTCCCAGCCCGCGTGCTGGCAGCGGGCGCTGGACCTGCTGCCCTCGGTCGCCGCCCTGCTGCCGCGCCCCGGCGAGCGGGTCGCCGTCGTCGGTTGCGGCACCTCGTGGTTCATGGCCCAGGCCTACGCCGCCCTGCGGGAGGGCGCGGGCGTCGGCGAGACCGACGCGTTCGCCGCGTCCGAGGCCCCGCTCGGCGAGGGCTTCGCCCGCCGCTACGACCGCGTGCTCGCGCTGACGCGCTCCGGCACCACCACGGAGGTGCTCGGCCTGCTGGAGGCGGTGCGCGGAGAGGTCGCCACCACGGCGATCACCGCGGACCCGGCGACGCCCGTCGCCGACCTCGCGCGGGACCTCGTCGTCCTCGACTGGGCCGACGAGCGCTCGGTGGTGCAGACCCGCTTCCCCACCTCGCAGCTGGTGCTGCTCCGCGCGCACCTCGGCGAGTCCGTCGCCCACCTGCCCGCGCAGGCCCAGGAGGCGCTGGACACGGAGCTCGCGCCCGAGCTCCTCGACGCCGAGCAGGTCTCCTTCCTCGGCCGCGGCTGGAGCTACGGCGTGGCCCGCGAGGCCGCGCTCAAGGTCCGCGAGACCGCGGCCTGGTGGACCGAGTCCTACCCCGCGATGGAGTACCGCCACGGCCCGATCAGCGTCGCCCGCCCCGGCCGTGCGGTGTGGAGCCTCGGCGCCCTCCCGGACGGCCTCGCCGAGCAGGTCCTGGCGACCGGCGCACACCTGGTGACGGCCCGTCACGACCCGCTGGCGGAACTCGTCAAGGTCCAGCGCCTCGGCGTCGCCCTGGCCGACCGGCTCGGCCGGGACGTCGACAACCCGCAGCACCTGACCCGTTCGGTGGTGCTGTCGGCGTGATCGTCACCGTCACCCTGAACGCCGCCCTCGACGTCACCTATGTCGTCGCGGGCGGCGTCCGCCCCGGCGCGACCCACCGCGTCCGCTCGGTCGCCGCGCGGGCGGGCGGCAAGGGCGTCAACACCGCGCGCGTGCTGGCCTCGTTGGGCGAGCCGGTGCTCGCCCTCGGCCTGGCGGGCGGCGCGTCCGGCGCGGAGCTGCGGGAGGAACTGGACGCGGCCGGCGTCGCGCACCGCTTCACCGCGATCGCGGGCACGACGCGCCGCACGGTCGCGGTCGTGGACGCCACGCAGGACGGTGCGGCGACGGGCGGGGTGACGGGTTTCTGGGAACCGGGCCCGCAGGTCTCCGCGGCGGAGTGGACCCGCTTCCTGGCCGACTTCCGCGCGGCGCTCCCCGCCGCGCGGGCCGTCGTCCTCTCCGGCAGTCTCCCCCCGGGCGTCCCCCGCGACGCCTACGCCGAACTGGTCCACCTCGCCTCCGACGCCGGCCTCCCCACCCTCGTCGACGCCGACGCCGACGCCCTGCGCGAGGCCCTGCGCGCCCGCCCGACCCTGGTCAAACCCAACACGGAGGAGGCCCTCCGGGCCCTGGGCCAGGACTCGCACCCCGACGAACCCCCACCTGCGGTCGAGGACGGGACCACCGCTGCCCGGCCGGCCCAACAGCCGCCCAGCGAGGGGCCCGAGGCAGGTCGGTCCGCCGACGGCGACCCGCGACGCGCGACGACGGGGACGGGGACGGGGACGGGGACGGCTGGAGCGGTCAACCGGCCGACCGACCGCGACGACCAGACCTCCCATGTCGCGTCCGCGCAGCGGCCGGCGCCCGAGGAGGCTGAGAGCAGCGGGCCCGCCAGACCCGCGCCGAGCGCGACGCCATGGCCGGCCGGCTCCGAGGAGGTGCGCGCATCCCTCGCGCAGCGGCTCGTCGCCTCCGGTGGCACGCAGTACGGG
>NZ_BBPP01000008.1:223220-224403 GCF_000787835.1 Streptacidiphilus melanogenes | reverse complement strand
ACGCAGTACGGGGCCAGGGCGGCCGCCGCGGCCGCCCTGCGGGCGAGTGGCCCCGACCGCCGTTACGCGAGAGAGGCAAGGGTGGACGACTCCGTGCCGCCCCCGCCCGAAGGCGGTCGGCCCATCGCCGCGCCCACGCGCGCGACCGAAGCCGAAGCCCTGCCTGCCTCGCTCGCGCGACGGCTCGTCGAAGCCGGGGCCGGGGCGGCCGTGGTGTCCGCCGGGGCGGACGGGCTGGTGGCCTCGTGGGGTGGGCGGCTGCTGGCCGTCGCGCCGCCGCGGGTGGTCGTGGGGAACGCGACCGGGGCCGGGGACGCCGCGTCCGCGGCGCTCGCGGTCGCGCTCGCGCGGGGCCTGCCGCCGAAGGACGCGCTGAGGCGCGCCGTCGCACTGTCCGCCGCCGCCGTCGCCGCGCCGCTCGCGGGGGACGTCGACCCGGACGTGCTCGCCGAGCTGGAACCACTCGTCACCGTGCGCGAAGCGACCTGACTGCGACCTGATCCACCGACACCGAACCCTGGAGCCACCCGCCGTGCCTCTCGTCCCCCTCCCCCACCTGCTGGCCGACCGGCCGGTCTTCGCCTTCAACGTCATCCAGATCGAGCACGCCGAGGCGATCCTCGCGGGCGCGGAGCAGGCCAAGGCCGCCGTCGTGCTGCAGATCAGCGAGAACGCGGTGCGCTACCACGGCGCGCTGGCGCCGCTCGCCGCGGCGACCCGCCTCGCCGCGGAGCGCAGCGGGGCGCGTGCCGCGCTGCACCTGGACCACGCGACCGAGCCGCGGCTGATCCACGAGGCCGCCGACTGCGGCTTCGGCTCGGTGATGTACGACGGGTCGACGCTGCCGTGGGCGGAGAACCTCCGGGCGACCGCCGAGATCGCCGCCTGGTGCCACGCCAACGGTCTGGCGATCGAGGCGGAGCTCGGCGAGGTCGGCGGGAAGGACGGCGCGCACGCGCCGGGCGTGCGCACCGACCCGGCCGAGGCAGCCGAGTTCGTCGCCCGCACGGGCGTGGACGCCCTGGCCGTCGCCGTCGGCAGCGAGCACGCGATGACCTCCCGCACCGCCTCGCTCGACCTTGACCTGATCGCGCGTCTGCGCGACGCCGTCCCGGTGCCGCTGGTGCTGCACGGCAGCTCGGGCGTGGCGGACGCGACGCTGGTCGCGGCGGTGGGGGCGGGG
>NZ_BBPP01000008.1:206263-222985 GCF_000787835.1 Streptacidiphilus melanogenes | reverse complement strand
GGGGGGCGGGGATGCGCAAGATAAACGTCTCCACGCACCTCAACCGCCTCTTCACCGAGGCCGTGCGCGACGCACTCGCCGCCGACCCGAAGCTCGTCGACCCGCGCAAGTGGCTCGCCCCGGGGCGCACCGCCGTCGCCGACGAGGTCGCCCGCCTGCTCGGCCTCCTGAACGCCGCCGCCTGACGGCCCGCCCCGGCGTCCTCCCGGGCTGCCCCTGGCTCGGGCAGCCCGGCGGGCTGTTCAGGCCTCAGGCCATGTCGCCGGTCGCGGTCAGGACGCGCACGTCCGCCGACTCCAGGGCGGCGTGCTCCGGCTCGGCGGGGTCGACGTCGGTGACCAGGGTGTCGATCTCCTCCAGCGGGCAGATCGAGGCGAAGGTGGCCCGGCCGAGCTTGCTTCCGTCGGCGAGGACGACGCGGTGGGCGGCGACACGCAGGAAGGAGCGGTCGGTGTGGGCCTCCATCTCGTCGTGGGTGGTGCAGCCCGCCGCCGCGCTGAGGCCGTCGACGCCGATGAAGGCGAAGTCGAGGCGGTAGCGGGCGAGATGCTGGTCGGCGGCCGGACCGACCAGCTCGTAGCTGGCGCTGCGGGCCTGACCGCCGATCACCACGAGGCGGATCTCGGGACGCACGATCAGGTCCGCGGCGATGTTGACCGCGTTGGTGACGACGGTGAGGCTCCCCTGGGCGCCGCCGACGCGCTCCGCGAGGACGTGCGCGAGCTCGCTGACCGTGCTGCCGCCGGTCAGGCCGACGACCGCGCCGTCGGGGACCAGCGCGGCCGCTGCCTCGGCGATGCGGCGCTTCTCCTCCTGTCGGCGGCCCGCACGGTGACGCAGCGGCAGCTCCAGGTTGACGGTGCCGGTGACCGCGCCGCCGTGGGTGCGGCGCAGCAGCCCCTGCTCGTCGAGCGCCTGCAGGTCGCGCCGGATGGTGGCGCCGGACACGTCGAGCAGCTCCGCGAGCTGGTGCACGTCGGCACTGCCGGCGCGGGCGACGTGGTCGAGGATGCGGGCGAAGCGATCGGCCTTGAGCATGCGGTGAGTCTACGGAGTCCGACTGCTCCCGGGTCGGCTGTTCCGGGGCGGACGGCCGCGAGCTCGTGCGATCGGGCGTGAGCATAGCCGCAGCGTCGACCGCCTGTCCCCCGAATCCCGCACTCTGCGTGCCCGGTCCGGCACGTACGGTACCCATGGTGCGGGAGGGATGTCCTTGCTGTTCACTCGCCATCGCAAGCAGCTGCCGCCGGCTCAGACCACCTCGCACGCGCCCGCGCCACGCGGCTGTCCCGTGATCCACCAGTCCCCGTCCGAGCCGCCCCGCTCGGCGGCACCGGGCCCGCCACTGGACCCACCACGACCGCTCGGTGCACCGCCTGCGCTGCTCGTCGCCGCCGAGGAGTTCGTGCGCGGTTTCGCCGCCGAGTCGCCGCGGCCGCTGGACGTGGAGGCCCGGCTGCGGGAGATCCGCGCGGAGTTGGCCGCACACGGGACCTACACGCACACAGCGGAGGAGCTCGCCTTCGGCGCGCGCGTCGCCTGGCGCAACGCGTCGCGCTGCATCGGGCGGCTGTACTGGCGCAGCCTGGTCGTCCGGGACCTGCGGCAGCTGCGCCGACCGGACGACGTCGCCGAGCAGTGCTTCGAGCATCTGCGGATCGCGGGCAACGGGGGCCGGATCCGGCCGGTCGTCACCGTCTTCGCCCCCGACCTGCCGGGCCGCCAGGCCCCACGGCTGCTCAACGAGCAGCTGGTGCGCTACGCGTGCGACCCGCGCAGCGCCGAGCGGGCGGAGCTCGCGCGCGAGCTCGGCTGGAAGGGCGGCGAGGGTCCTTTCGAGACCCTGCCGCTGCTGGTGCAGTCCTCGCCCGAGCGGCCCCCGGACTGCTACGAGCTCCCGGACGACGCCGTCCACGAGGTGCGGTTGACGCACCCGACCGAGCGGGGCTTCGCGGATCTCGGGCTGCGCTGGTACTCGGTCCCTGCGGTGTCCGACATGACGCTGGAGATCGGCGGCGTCCGCTACCCGTGCGCGCCGTTCAACGGCTGGTACATGGGCACCGAGATCGGTTCGCGGAACCTCGCCGACCGCGACCGCTACGACCGGCTGCGGGCGGTCGCCGAGGTCTTCGGCCTGGACACCTCCCACGAGCGCACGCTGTGGCGGGACCGGGCGCTGGTCGAGCTGAACGCGGCGGTGCTGCACTCCTTCGCCGAGGCGGGCGTCACCGTCGCCGACCACCACACCGAGTCGCAGCGCTTCGTCACCCACGTCGAGCGCGAGCAGCGGCACGGTCGCGCGGTGCCGACGGACTGGTCGTGGATCGTGCCGCCGCTCTCCGGCGGCGCGACGGCGGTGTTCCACCGCTACTACGACCCGCCGGACCCGCACGCGCGCCCGGCGTTCCTGCGCCGCGACGGCGCGTGGGGCGAGCCCCACGGCGGCTGACCGGAACCGGCCGTCGGGCTGTCAGCCGCGTCCGCGTCGCCCGCGGAACCAGGCGTTGGCGGCGGGCAGGAACATCAGCGCCACCGCACCGAGCACGCAGGCCACGTGCACGGTGCGGCTGGCGCCGAAGAGCAGGTCGACGGGGCTGGACGTGGTGAGCGCGGAGGCGAGGGTGCGCCCGTGGAGCAGGGCCTCGACCGGCTGGACGACCATGGACGCGGTCCCGAGGATCCCGAGCCCGAGGGCCAGCGTGAGCCGCGCCCAGCCCCGCCCGTCCCGCATGCGGCCCGCGACGACGAGTGCGGCGGCGAAGACCGGCAGCCGGATCGCCAGCCCGGCCGCGATCGCGGGTCCGGCCCCGTGCCCGCGCGCGAGCAGCCGTCCGACGGCCAGCAGCGTCTCGAACATTCCGGCTCCGACGGCCACAGCCCATAAGAGATAGGCGACCCGGACCGGCGCGGACGGCCCCACCGACACCTGGTGCGAGTCAACTCTCCGGCGAGGACCGATGCTTGTCTCAGTCATGCTTCGATCCTTGCGGCCCGTGGCACCCCGGACCATGGGACTGTCCGCCGGGTGCGACGGGGGGCTGTCCCCACCCCCGGCCGCCTCGCTGGCGGGAGCGTGCACCCGGTGGGACCATCGGTGACATGGGCGAATGGCAGTATCCCGGGCCGCCCGGCGTCAACGTGATGGTCTGCGGCGGGTGCGGCGCGGTGACCGAGTGGACCCCGTGGGGGCGCTGCTCGTGGGAGTGCTACGAACAGCCCCGGGAGACGCCCGACGAGCAGCTCGCGGCGAACGAGGACGCCCCGCGGGCGTTCGCGTACTTCACCGGGCGCAAGGCGCTGGGCGGCGAGCCGGGCGGCGAGTGAGCACCGCGGCCGGGGGATGTCGCAGGAATCCCCGGCCGCGGTCGCGCCGCCCGGCCCGCTCAGCCCTTGGTCGCGCCCAGGGTGAGCCCGGCGATGAAGTGGCGCTGCAGGATGAAGAAGAGGATCACGGTCGGCAGGGCGACCAGCACGGAACCGGCGGCGAGCAGGTTGTAGTCCTGGAAGTACTGTCCCTTCAGGTTGTTGAGCGCACTGGTGACCGGCATCTTGTCGCCCGACGACATCAGCACCAGCGCCCACAGGAAGTCGTTGTAGATCCAGGCGAACTCCAGCGTGGCCAGGGCCGCGAGCGCCGGGCGGCACAGCGGCAGGGTGATCCGCCAGAACTGCGTCCACACGCCCGCGCCGTCGACGATCGCCGCCTCGCGCAGCTCCTCGGGCAGCGCCTTCATGAAGTTGGTCATCACGAAGACGCAGAAGCCGGTCTGGAAGGCGATGTGGATGGCGATGACGCCCCAGTACGAGTCGTACATCGTCAGCGAGTCGGACATCCAGTACGGCAGCGGGATCCGGGTGAACAGCTCGTACACCGGGGTCACCATGACCTGCGGGGGAAGCAGGTTGCCGGCGGTGAACAGGATCAGGATGAAGAACCCGCCGCGGATGCGGACCCGGGCGATGCAGAAGGCGACGAAGGACGCGAAGAACAGCGTCAGCAGCACGGCCGGGACCGCGATCATCAGCGTGTTCAGGAAGTGCTGCGCCATGCCCGACTGGGTGAACGCCTCGCGGTAGTAGGCGAAGCTGAGGTGGTGCGGCCAGGAGAAATAGCCGTACTTCGCCGTCTCCTGGTAGGGCCGCAGCGACGCGTAGACGGCCAGCAGCAGCGGCGCCAGCCACAGCAGCGACACGGCCGCGAGGAAGACGTGCAGGCCGACGCGGCGCGGGGCCACGGCCGCACCAGGGCCCTTCGTTCCGGTGGCCTTCGGCGCGCGAGAGGCGGCGATCGCGGTCACGACTTCTCCTCCCGCAGTTCGGTCATGCAGTAGGCGACGATGCAGCCGACGGAGATCAGCAGCAGCACGACCGCGATGGCGGAGCCGAAGCCGATCCGGCTGGCCTCGCCGATGATGTTGTCGGTGATGAGCACGCTGAGCAGCTCCAGGCCGTTGGTGCCGCCGTTGATGGCGTAGACGATGTCGAAGGCGCGCAGCGCCTCGATCACCGTGATGACGCCGACGATGATGTTGACCGGCCGCATCACCGGGAAGACGACGCGGAAGAAGGTCTGCCGCGCGTTGGCGCCGTCGATGGCGGCGGCCTCCTTGAGCGACGGGTCGACGCCCTTGAGGCCGGCCAGGTAGAGCACCATGACGTAGCCGGCGTGGCGCCAGCCCGCCATGACCAGCACGACCCAGATGTTGATGTGCGGGTCGCCGATCCAGTCGACGGGGTGCTGGCCCTGGCCGGTGGTGCCGAGCACGGTGTTGAGGATGCCGTCGTCGCGGGCGAAGATCAGCTGCGAGATGAAGCCGATCACGGCCAGCGAGAGCACGACGGGCAGGTAGAGCGCGCTCTGGTAGAAGCGGCCGAACCGGATCTTGCGGTCCAGCAGGACCGCGAAGAGCAGGCCGAGCGGGGTGGCGATCAGCGCCAGGAAGCCGAGCCAGAGCAGGTTGTGCCAGATCGCGGTCGCGAACGGCGGGTAGTTGGTGAACAGTTCCTTGTAGTTGTCGATCCCGATGAACTTGGCCGAGCCGATCCCGTCCCAGTTGGTGAAGGACAGGCCGATCGAGGCGAGCGTGGTCGCCCACACCAGCACGAAGGTGAACAGCAGCGGCAGGCCGAGCAGCACGGTGATGACGAGGCGGTCGCGCGTGGTCAGCCGGCGGATCCTGCGACGCGCGGCGCGCGGGCGCCGCCGCCCCTGGTCGGGGGCGGCGGCGGGCGCGGCGGCGGCAGGTGCGCCTGCGGTCACGGCGGGTTCGAGGTCAGCCTTCGGTCGCATAGATGGCCGTCTTCTGCCGCTGGATGGAGTTGCACAGCCCGTCGACGTCGTTCGGGTTGTTGAGGAAGGTCTGCAGCGCCTGGATCATCACGGTGGAGACGAAGTCCGGGCGGCAGTCGCGGTCCATGAACTGCGAGATGCTCTTGGCGGTGGACACCAGCTTGGCGCCGGACTGCTGAAGCGGCGAGTAACCGGTGGTGACGACCGAGGAGTTGACGCCCAGTTCGGTCGGGTCGATGGACAGGTAGTCGTTCTCGGCCTTGGCGGTGCCGAGGAAGGCCAGCAGCTTCTTGGCGGCAGTGACGTTCTTGGCCTTGTGCGAGAGCAGGAAGCCGTCGATCGGCGCCTCGACGGCGTCCTGGCCGTTGGCCGGGTCGATCGCCGGGTAGGCGAAGAAGTCCAGGTCGGACACGTCCGTGCCGAACTGCTGGCCGAGGAACATGCCGAGGGTCATCATGCCGGTCTTCTTCTGCTGCAGGGCCTGTGCGGACTCCTGCCAGGTGAGGCCGAGCGCGCCCTGCTGGTAGAAGGGGAGCAGTTCGCGCCAGGTGTCGAAGACCTTCTTCACCTTCGGCCCGGACCAGTCCTCATGACCGCCCATCAGCGACTTGTGGAAGTCGTAGCCGTTCAGGCGCATGTTGATGTAGTCGAACGTCCCCATGGCCGGCCAGCCGTCCTTGTCCGAGAAGGAGATGGGGACGAGACCGTCCTTCTGCATCTGCTTGGCCAGGGCGATGTACTGGTCCCAGGTGGTGGGGAGCTGGTAGCCGTGCTGGGCGAAGACGGACTTCCGGTAGAAGACCGCCCATGGGTAGTAGTAGAGCGGCACGAAGTACTGCTTGCCGTCCAGCCCCGTGGACTGCGCCTTGATGGCGTCGGACATGCCGGTGAAGCCCGACCAGACGTCGCTGATGTCGCCGAGCAGCCCCTTCTGGGCGAAGTACTGCATGCGGTAGCCGGCGAACCAGCCGAAGACGTCGTCGGGGTTGCCCTGGAGGTAGCGGTTGATGTTCTCCTGGAACGAGTTGTGGTCGACGGTGTTGGTCTTGACGGTGTAGCCGCTGCTGGACTGGAAGCCGGCTATCGCCGTGGCGATGCCCTTCTTCGGCACCGGGTCGGACCAGTTGGAACCGAAGGTGACGGTCTTCCCGCCTGCTCCTCCCGCGCCGGACCCGCTGGCGCAGGCGGCGAGGACGGAGGGAAGCGTGACAGCCCCGGCGCCGATCGCGGCGGCGCGCAGGACCGACCTTCTGGTGGGGCTGTTGCTGGTGGTGCGGTCGTGCGGTCCGGGCGTTGCCATGTCCCCTCCCGTGGGGTGCAGTGCCGTTCAAGGAACGCTAATGAACACACAAACGAACGTGAGCGTTCAGATACCACCAACAGCTTGACGCCCTGTCAAGGGCCCTGACGGCACAAAGTGGCAGCCCAGCGCGGGGTTCACCGGCGGCTTCGCGGGTCTGCGGCGTCGACGCCCGGGAAAGCGCTTCTGAGCGGGCCTTTGCGAGGTTGTTGGAGAATGTTGATTCCGGGGGGCGCCGGATAACGATTTGAACTCACCGAGAGTCAGCACCCCCCGGTCGGGCCCGGATCAGCCCTGGAACTCCGACAGGTGGATCTCGGCGACGATCTCGCCGTGGAGCACCTCGCCGGTGGGGCGGAACCCGAGCTTCAGGTAGAACTCCTGCGGCCCGTGCTCGCCGGGGACCCAGGTCACGGTCGCCCGGGACTCGCCGCGTCGCCGCACCTCGGCCAGCACCGCCGCCACCGCGAACCTGCCGTAGCCCCGGCCCTGGCGGTCGGCCGCGATGTTGAGCCGCCAGAAACCGCACCGGTAGGCGGCGATCGGGTTGTCCGGGTCGAAGCAGCCCATCACGAAGCCCACGAGTTCGTCGCCGTCGAAGACCAGCCGGGGCCAGGCCATCTCCGGATTCGCGTAGGCCTCGGCCAGGGACCAGGCCACCGGGGCCACCAGGTCCTGCTGGTCCGGCCGCACCTGGAGCCGGCAGGCCGCGGCCACGTTGTCGGGCGTGATCTTCTCCAGTCGGAGCGATGAGGACGGCGAGGACGATGAGGACGACAAGGTTGAGGTCATCCCGTGAATCTACGCGCCGACGCGCGCGTAGCGGGCCTCCAGTCCGAGCAGGACCGAGTCCAGTCCGAGCTCGAACGCGCCTTCGTCCACCGCTCTCTGACGTTCCGCCAGCAAGTGGGCCTGGCCGAGGTGCGGGTACTGGTCGGCGTAGAGGCCGGCGTCGTCGACGAAGCCGCCGGCGAAGGAGCCCAGCGCCGAACCGAAGACCAGGTAGCGCATCAGCGCGCCGATGCGGGTGGCGTCGCCGCTGGGCCAGCCTGCGTCGACGAGGGCGCCGAAGACGGCGTCGGCGAGCCTGAGCGCGTTGGGCCGGCGGCCGGGCCCGTGGGCGAGGACCGGCACCAGATTGGGGTGCGCGACCAGCGCGGCCCGGTAGGAGCGGGCCCAGGCGCGCAGCGCCTCGGGCCACGGGTCGCGGCCGAGCATGTCGAGGCGGACCTCGCCGACCACGGCGTCCACGACGGCGTCGAGCAGCGCGTCCTTGGTGGCGAAGTGGTGGTAGAGGGACGGGCCGCTCACGCCGAGCTCCGCGGCGAGGCGGCGGGTGGAGAGCGCATCCAGGCCCTCCTCGTCCGCCAGGCGCAGTGCGGCCTCGACGATGCGCTCGTGGCTGAGCAGCGGGTTGCGCGGCCTGGCCATCGGGCTCCGGCCCTCCTCACCTGGGGGTCTTCGGCACGGGTCGGTGACGCGCCGGCGTCGCGGTCGGTTCTCGTGCGCGTCGGGCGACGCACTTCCCCAAGCCTGCCGTACGGGGTTACCGTCTTAAAACTTGCAGTGCTAGTTTAACTGCCGTCACCGACGACCGCAGGGGCGCCACCAGCTAGGGGAGATGCCGTGAACCTGGAGCTCACCGAGGAACAGGCCGCCGTCCGCGAGCTGGCCGCCGACTTCGTGAACCGCGAGGTCGTCCCGAACGCCGCCGCCTGGGACCGGGCGGAGCAGGTCGACCAGGGCATCGTGAAGAAGCTGGGCGCGCTCGGCTTCCTGGGCCTGACCATCCCCGAGGAGTACGGCGGCTCCGGCGGTGACCACCTCGCCTACGTGCTGGTCACCGAGGAGCTGGGCCGCGGTGACTCCTCCGTGCGCGGGCTTCTCTCGGTCTCGCTCGGGCTGGTCGCGAAGTCGATCAACCACTGGGGCACCGAGGATCAGAAGCAGCGCTGGCTGCCACGCCTGTGCGCCGGGGACGCGCTGGGCTGCTTCGCCCTCACCGAGCCCGGCACCGGCTCGGACGCGGGCAACCTCACCACGCGCGCCGTCCGCGACGGCGACCACTGGGTGATCAACGGCGCGAAGATGTTCATCACCAACGGCACCTGGGCCGAGGTCGCCCTGGTCTTCGCCCGCACCGGCGAGCCGGGCGATCCGGAACAGGCGGGACACAAGGGCGTCAGCGCCTTCCTCGTGCCCACCGACACCCCCGGCCTGACCCGCACCACCGTCCACGGCAAGCTGGGCCTGCGCGGCCAGCCGACGGCCGAGCTGGTCTTCGAGGACGTGCGCGTGCCCGCCGACGCCATGCTCGGTCCCGAGGGCAAGGGCTTCAACGTCGCCATGTCGGCGCTGGCCAAGGGGCGTATGTCCGTCGCGGCCGGCTGCGTCGGCATCATCCAGGCCTCCCTGGACGCCGCCGTCGCCTACGCCACCCAGCGCGAGCAGTTCGCCAAGCCCATCGCCTCCCACCAGCTGGTCCAGGAGATGCTGGCCGACATCAAGGTCGAGCTCGACGCCGCCCGGCTGCTGGTGTGGCGGGTCGCCGACCTGATCGAACGCGGCGAGCCGTTCCAGACGGAGTCCTCGGTCGCCAAGCTCTACGCCTCCGAGGCGGCGGTCAAGGCCGCCAACACCGCCCTGCAGGTCTTCGGCGGCTACGGCTTCATCGACGAGTACCCCGTCGGCAAGTACGTCCGCGACGCCCGCGTGATGACCTTGTACGAGGGCACCAGCCAGATACAGAAGCTGCTCATCGGCCGGGCCCTGACCGGCGTCAACGCGTTCTGACCTCTCTCCCGCACTCCCCACTGCCCAGGAGCCCGACGATGCGCCCCGTGTACTTCGCCGCCGCCAGGCGGACCCCCATCGGCCGCCTGCGCGGCGTGCTGTCCGGCGTCCGCCCCGACGACCTCGCCGCCACCGCACTGCGCGCCGCGCTGGACGCCGTGCCCGCCCTCGACCCGGCCCGGATCGACGACGTCTACTGGGGCGCCGCCAACCAGGCCGGTGAGGACAACCGCAACATCGCCCGCATGGCGCTGCTGCTGGCGGGCGTGCCCGAGACCGTCCCCGGCGCGACGCTCAACCGGCTGTGCGCCTCCGGCCTGGAGGCCGTCACCACCGCCGCCCGCGCCATCGCCGCCGGTGAGGCGGACATCGTCGTCGCGGGCGGCTCGGAGTCGATGAGCCGCGCGCCGTTCGTGCTGCCCCGCGCGCAGGAGGCGCTGCCGCACGGCCAGGAGATCTTCGACACCAAGCTCGGCTGGCGCATGGTCAACCCGCGGATGAAGGAGCTGCACGGCCTGCTCTCCATGGGCGAGACCGCCGAGGAGGTCGCCGCACGCTACGGCGTCAGCCGCGAGGACCAGGACGCCTTCGCGTTCCGCTCCCACCAGGCGGCGGCCGCCGCCCGCAAGAACGGCCTGTTCGACGCCGAGATCGTGCCGGTCACCCTGGGGGACGGCACCGTCGTCTCCCAGGACGAGTCGATCCGCCCCGACACCAGCCTGGAGAAGCTCGCCACGCTGCGGGCCGTCTTCCGCCCCGGCGGCACCGTGACGGCGGGCAACGCCTCGCCGATGAACGACGGTGCGGCCGCGCTGATCCTGTGCAGCGAGGAGGCGCTGGCGTCGCTGGACGTCGAGCCGCTGGGCCGCTACGTCGGCGGCGCGAGCGCGGGAGTGCACCCGGACGTCATGGGCATCGGCCCGGTCCCGGCCGTCCAGCGCGTGCTGGCCCGCACCGGCCGGACGCTGGAGTCGGTGCAGACGGCCGAGTTCAACGAGGCCTTCGCCGCCCAGGCGCTGGCCTGCGTGCGCGAACTGGGCATCGACCCGGAGCTGGTGAACCCCCAGGGCGGCGCGATCGCCATCGGCCACCCGCTCGGCGCGTCCGGCGCGCGCATCCTCACCACCCTGCTGCACCGCATGGCCCGCACGGGCGACTCCCGCGGCCTGGCCACCATGTGCGTCGGCGTCGGCCAGGGCACCGCCGTCCTCGTCGACCGCGACTGATCCGCTCGCGGCCCGCCTGAACCCTTCGTTCCCTCTCTGCTTTCACTCCCCGCGCTTCTCCGCCCTCGTGGTCCAAGGCCACACCCCGCCCCGCTCGCCGCGTTCGCGCGGGCGGGGACCACGCAGGCGGGAGAGCCGACCGCACCCCGTTCGACCGCACCCCGTTGTTGAGGAGTCTTCAGACCATGAGCCGCTTCACCGACCGCGTCGCCGTCGTCACCGGCGCAGCCCAGGGCATCGGCGCCGCCACGGCCCAGCGTCTGGCCGAGGAGGGCGCGAACGTCGCCGTCGTCGACCTGACCGCCGAGCGGGCCCAGGCCACCGTCGACGCGATCACCGCCAAGGGCGCCACCGCCCGCGCCTACGGCTGCGACGTGACCGACTACGAGGCCGTCGAGGCCGTCTTCGCGCAGGTCGCCGCCGACTTCGGCACCGTCCACATCCTGGTCAACAACGCCGGCATCACCCGCGACAACCTGTTCTTCAAGATGCCGAAGACCGACTGGGACGCCGTCGTCACGGTCAACCTGACCAGTGTCTACAACTGCTCGCACGTGGCCCAGAAGTACATGTGCGCGCAGAAGTGGGGCAAGATCGTCTCGCTGTCGTCCCGCTCCGCGCTGGGCAACCGCGGCCAGGCCAACTACGCCGCCGCCAAGGCCGGCATCCAGGGCTTCACCGCGACCCTCGCGATCGAGCTCGGCCCGTTCAACATCAACGTGAACGCCGTCGCGCCCGGCTACATCGCCACCTCGATGACCGCCGCGACCGCCGAGCGCGTCGGCGCCTCCGCCGAGGACCACCAGGCGGAGGTCGCGGGCCGCACGCCGCTGCGCCGCGTCGGCCAGCCCGAGGACATCGCGGCCGTCGTCGCCTTCCTCGCCTCGGAGGACGCCTCCTACGTCAGCGGCCAGACGCTCTACGTCAACGGCGGCGCCCGGTGACGACGCTGCCGCTCGCCTCCGTCCTGGCGGCGGGCGGCGTGGTCGTGCCGGTGCACCTGCTGCACGTGAAGAGGGTGCCCGGGAGCGCGCGTACCGCAACGGCCTGACGGCCCTCCACCGGCTGTTCGACGAGCACGACCGCCTGCTGTACCTCGGGCCGAGTGGCGGTCACGCCGCTCACGCCAACGGTGCCGGCACCGGCACCGTTGGCGGGGCAGGCAACACCCACCCCGCGACAGAACGTCAGCCGCGGTCCGGGTAGTAGTCCGTCACCGCAGCCCGATCCGGGTGCTCGTCGAACACCCAGTTGTCGAGGATCGCCCGCGCCTCCCTCGCTGGCCGCATCTGGGTCGAACCCGTCCGAGTGACTGCCCGCCAGGCCCGTGCGCGGCTACGGTGGATGCACCCTCACCCTCGGAGGCCCGGATGCCGGATCAGCCCTGCAACGCGTGCAGCGGGCAAGGCGGCACCGACAAGGTCGAGTACACGTACGAGACCGACAGCGACGGCAAGCTCGTCGCGCAGGAGCACCGGTACTACAGCCCCTGCACCTCGTGCGGCGGCAGCGGAAGGATCGCCTGATGGACAGCCTTGACGACCCGACGCGGTCCGTGTTCCTGTGCCAGGACTGCGGCGCCCACTACCTGCCGCCGGCGTCGATGGAATACCCGACCGGGCCGGCGTCCGAGGTGTTCTGCGTCGAGTGCCAGCCGAAGCACTCGGCGGTCGAGCAGGCGCGTACCGGACTGAACCTCAGCGAGAACCTCGCCAAGCCCCGCCCGCGGAAGCCACGGCGCGCCGGCAACGCGCCCGCCAAGCGCGGCAGCACGACCAGGTCGAAGCTGCTCTAGGCAGACAGCACGAGACCCCGTCCACCAGCAACTCGGTGGACGGGGCCCACGTTGTCTGGTCGGCAGGTGGGACGAGTTCCTCAACTCCGAGGGCCTGATCGGCATGACCGAGCTCGCCGACCGAGTTCTGGACCGGTTCTCATCACGGAGAGACCTGCGCGGCGTGCAAGAAGAAGGTCGGCCGACACCCGAAGGACTGACCTAGGGCGCCGCTTGTCTGCTTCGGCAGGCGGACGGCGTTTCTTTGTGTTCCCAGGCGGCAGAGAGTCAGCCCTTCGGGCCGAGCAGGAACAGCACTCCGACGATTACCGCCCCGAGGAGGATCGTTGCCACCACAGCAAGGCAGCAGCCCTTGCGGGTGTCCCCCGGCTTCGCGGTGTACCTGGTCTGCGCGGTGTTTGACGGCATGGCTTGGACCCTACAACTACCCTCAGGCGGAGTGTCTTGCGGGTTCCTCGTCGCCGGCCCGGTCCGGTCCGCCGACTGCGGTGAACCAGGCACGAACGAGTCGCTCGTATTCGGGGCGGTCTGTGGGCCTGATGCGCCCGCCGGGAAGGGACTCGATGAGGTCGCGGATCGCCGCGTTGGCCTGGGCTATCGGATCGTCGCGCAGGTTGGCCACACCCCTGATCCTAGTCCCCGGGCGCACGGCAAGACGCACGGGAGCCACGCCGATTCAAGCCCCTCCAACAGCCTGCCGGGCCCGGTGCAGTGCCACCGCAGCGTCCGGCCGCACCACGCAACCGCGCAAGCTCCCCCTTCTCCTCGGCCGTCCACGCCTTCGCCCACTCGTACGCCCTGTCCGGATGCGGGCCGGGGCCAGTCCTCTCAGCGGGCTGGGGCAACTCCTGCCGATAGTTGGCGGTGACGCCCTCGGAGTTCGCCTCCAGCGCCGCCCGCGCGGAGTCGAATGCGGCTTTCAGCTCCTCGATCGATGACACAGGCCGCGGTGTAGAACCCGCGTACGACAGCGCCCGGTAGGCTCCCCGCATGCCTCAGATCAGCGCAGTGGTGTTCGACGTCGGCGAGACCATCACCAGCGACCGCCGCTTCTGGGCAGACTGGGCCGACTGGCTGAAGGTCCCGCACCACACCCTGTCCGCGCTCGTCGGCGCCGTCGTCGCCCAGGGCCGCGACAACGCCGACGCCCTCCGACTGGTCAAGCCCGATCTGGACCTGTGGGCCGAATACAAGGTCCGCGAACACCACGGGCACGGCGAACGCGTCGACGAGACAGACCTCTACCCCGACGTCCGCCCAGGCCTTCAGGCCCTGCGCGACGCCGGCCTGTGGGTCGGCATCGCCGGCAACCAGACCGCCGCCGTTGGGAACCTCCTCCGCGGCCTCGACCTCCCTGCAGACGCGATCGGCGTGTCCGGCGAGTGGCAGGTCGCCAAGCCCGACCTCGAGTTCTTCGCCACCCTCGCATCCTGGGCGGACCGCGCCCCCGGCGAGATCCTCTATGTCGGCGACCACCCGGCGAACGACATCACCCCGGCTCAGGCCGCCGGACTGAAGGCCTGCCACATCCGCCGCGGCCCCTGGGGCTACCTGTGGGCAGACCAGCCCGAGGCCGCCGCAGCGGACTACCACATCAACTCGCTGACCGAGCTGGCCGCACTGCTGGCCTGACACCCGGGCGTCCATCCCGGGGACCGGCAGACTGGGCGCTTCACCTGCACGGCTACACACCGCACCGGTACCGTTCCAGATGGTGAGTCAGGAACGGAGTCCAGCATGCTACCGCGCAACCCCGACACGGTAGGGGCGCGTATCGCCGCCGCCCGCCGCCTCAAGCGCATGGACCAGACCGAACTCGCGGCAGCTGCGAACGTGTCGACCAGCACCGTCAAGAAGATCGAACAGGGCAGTCGCCAACCCAGCGACGCAGTCATCGAATCCATCGCCGATGCCCTCGACGTCGACCCCGGGCAGCTCCTCGGGAACGGCAGCCTCACCAGCAGCCGTGTCCACGCCACCATCCCCGCCCTGCGCGCCGCGATCGACGCCTACGACCTCCCCGACGACGGACCCGTCCGCCCCCTGCACCAACTACGGGACGCCACCGCCGGGCTGGAACAGAGGCGCCTCGACTCCCAGTACGCACAGCTCACGCGCCCCCTGCCCGCTCTGCTCGCTGAACTGTCCCGCGCCGTCCACACCCGCACTGGCGTCGAACGACAGCAGGCCGCAGCGCTACTCGCCTCCGCCTACCGGTCCGCCGACGCCGTCGTCTACAAGTTCCGCTACCACGATCTGTCCGCCAGGTTGATCGAACTCATGCGCTGGGCCGCCCGCCAAGCCGAAAACCCCGCCCTCGAAGCGACCGCCGCCTACGTGCGCATGGAGACCTTCTTCGCAGCCGGACGCCTCGAGAACCTCACCCCCGGCCTGCGAACGCTGGAAGCCGCCATCGACGCCGCCCCCGCCACCAGGTCGAGGAGCGTCGCCGCCGCGGTCGGCGCCTTGCACATGCGTGCCGCCGTCGCCGCCGGCCGCATCCGTGACGAAGACCGCGCCCGCACCCACCTCGCCGGAGCCGGCCACTGCGCCGAGCGCGTGCCCGAAGGCGTCTACACCGGGACGGCGTTCGGCCCGGACAGCTTCCGCGTCCACCAGGTCGCCGTCGCGGTCGAACTCGGCGACGCCGACACCGTGCTGAAGGCCGCCCGCACCTGGAAGCCACCGGCCAGGCTGCCTGCAGAACGCCGCAGCCACTTCTACATCGACATCGCCCGCGCCCAGCTGTGGCAGAACCTGCAGGACGACGCCTTCGAATCCCTCCAGGTCGCACGGACGATCGCGCCGCAGCACGTCCGCGAACACGGCCAGGTCCACCAGTGTCTGAAGTCGCTGCTGCGCACAAAGAGGAGCGACCGCGACAGCCTGATCGGGTTCGCCGAGTGGGCCCACGTCGTCTGACCGCAGGGACACAAGCTGTGTCCCTAGGTGCCCTTGCAGGCCGCCAGCATGAGGAGTGTCAGAGATCGCTCACCCCTTGAGCGGAGAACACACCCGTGGCGTACACGCTGGAACGACGCCTGCCGCTGCCTGAGCAGGTGAGTATCGCCCGCCTGCACGCCGAGGCCTGCATCGGCTGCGGATGCACGGCATCGAGAGACCGTCCCCTCGTTCCCGCCGTGACGGGATCGGTTCCCGACGGCGAGGGCCCGCCCCCGGCCCTGGCAGGTAGTCACCTGCCCCGACTGCGTGCCGCCGGGGACGCGATGACCGACCTGACCGTGCACCCCATCACCGCCCAGTGTGAGCTGCCGGACGGCTCCGCACTCGAGGTCACCATCTCAAGCCAGCAGCTCCACGGCCGCGCCTGCGTGCGCTGCGAAAGCCACCTCGACGGCCTCGTCTCCGCCGGCCACGTCCACACCCCGAACGGTGACGGCGGGCGCCTGGGCTGGCCGGTCAAGGCGTGCCCGGAGCACGCCGGACCGGTGGAGGCTGCGGCGTGACGATCCGCGACCCGTACGCCGCGACGCACTTCGAGCCCGACTGTGCCGAGTGCGAAAGCCTGTGGGAACGGATGCTCGCTGCGGGCAGCGCTCCGGACTGGGAGCAGCAGGTCCAGTTGGTGACGGTTCAGAACCAGGCCCACGCGCGCGACGCCCACAACCTGACGCTCGCCACTGGTGAGGGCGTCTCGTGAGCGGCCCGTACTTCAAGCGGCAGTGGCCGTACCCCGAGGTCCGTCAGGAGCCGGAGCAGCGAACGTGGACGCCGCCCGAGCGATCGTTCTTCGGCAGCTGCACCGGGCGTGAGGACTGCGGCATCGGCGCCGGGTGCCCGGTCGGCAAGCCGGTGTCGCTCGGCAATCCCGAGTATGGGTGCGATTGTCCGTGCCATGTTGACTCTGAGTGAGAGAGACCCGGACCACGGGGTAGCGGTGATTCGTGTAGAGGATCACGCTGCCTGGGTAAGCGGAACGACTTAATCGTGGACCGCAAGAAGGACGTCGTCATCCGCTGCGGCTTCAACGTCTCCCCACGCGAGGTCGAGGAGACCCTCGAGCGCCACCCCGCCGTCGCGGAGGCCGCCGTCCCGGACGACACCCACGGTGAGGAGGTCTCCGCGGTCCTGTTGCTGGACCCGTCCTACTCCCCCAGCCCGTCCCCGCAGGACATCGTCGGCTGGTCCAAGAAGCACCTGGGGCGACACAGGTACCCACGCCGGGTGGAGTTCACCGACTCCTACCCGCTCGGACCGAGCCACAAGGTCCTGAAGCGCGAGCTGTGCGCCCGCTACCGCTGACGGCGGGTCAGCGGAGCGTGTGGCAGGCGGCGGGAGCTGTGTCACAGTTCCCGCC
>NZ_BBPP01000008.1:162050-205808 GCF_000787835.1 Streptacidiphilus melanogenes | reverse complement strand
GAGCTGTGTCACAGTTCCCGCCGCAGGCGCTTGAGGTGGGTCCCGGTGGTGTCACCATGGCGCGGTGACGAGTCGGACCCAACGCCGCAGGCGTCCCCAGCCGGGCCGGAAGCCGAAGGCGCCCGTGCCCCCGCCGTCGCGGCGGGAGGTGGGGCGCGCCGATCGGGCGGCGGAGCTGCTGGCGCGGGCCGGGGAACAGGGCGTGCCGCCCGCGCGGGCGCGGCGGCAGGCGCGGGTGGGCTACCTCGCGCTGGGTGTGGCGGTGTCGGCCGGGATCGTCGTGCCGGGTCTGCTGGCGCGGTTCCACGTGATGCACAGCGGCGCGCCCTGGCTGGGCGTCATGACGGGTGTGGCGGCGAGCCTGGTGCTGGACCTGCTGCCCTCCGCGCGGCAGACCGTCGGGCATGGCGGACCGGACGCGGATCTGGTCACCGCGCGCACGCTGACCGGCCTGCGGACGGTTGATCTGGACCGGCTGGCCCGGGTCCGCCGGTTTCGGACGAGGTCGCGGGTGGGCTGGGTCGACGAGCTCGCCGTCACCGACCGGTCCGGTGTGGGTTTCCGCTTCGACGACCGGGACCTCGCCGAGCGCGTTGCAGCGGCCGTGCGCCGCTCCCGCGCCTCGAAGACTCCGGACGGCCCTGGGGTCGAGGTCTCACGCTTCGCCGCGATTCGGCTGGGCCTGGCCTCCGCTCCCAGTGCAACCGAGCGTGCCGACCGGGCCACGGCCGACTTCGCCCTCACCATCCTGGTGCCACTGTGCGCGGCGCTCCTCGGCGCGCTCGCGGTGTGGCTGGTCGCCTCCGCATGAGAGCGCGGGCCCAGGTCTCGGTGATCGGTGGGGAGACCTGTTCCCGCGCTTCCTATGGCCACCGCCCGGGGAAAGGGCGTCCGGAGGCTACCGCCCGGTGTAGGTGAACTCGTCGGACGGGCTGGTGGGAGAGGTGGCCTTGCCGACCGTCACGGTGATGTCCACCGTCTGCGACACGTCGGGCTGATCGGGCGCGGTGGCGATGAGCTGGCCGGTGGAGACGAACTTGACCGAGTCGGACACCTGGTCCCCGAAGTGCACGGTGGCGCCGTCCGCGAAACCCGAGCCGTTGACGGTGACGGGGGTGCCGACGTTCCCGCTGCGCGGGCCGACCTTGCTGACCACCACGGGTGCGGGCCCGCCGTAGGCGAACTGCCCCATCGCGACTGCCGGCGAGGTGCCGAGGGTGTTGGTGACGCGGACGTGGACGACGCCGATCCCGATAGGGGCCCGTGCGGTGATCTTGGTGCCGGAGGGGTCGATGACGGGCTCCTTGTCCTTGCAGGCGAAGGGGCCGAAGTCGACCAGGCTGTCCGGGCTGAAGCCGCTGCCGTAGATGGTCACCTCCTGGCCCGGTGCGCCGAAGGTCGGGGTCACGTACTCCACCGCCGGCCCGGCCGGGACGACAGGCGCCCCCACCAGCTCCAGGTAGGTGTCGTTGGCGTGCTGGAAGGCGACCTGGCCGAGGTAGTCCTGGGTGGTCTTGTTGACCAGGTTGTCGTCGAGGAGCGTGTATCCGGGGTTCATCAGGCAGAGCGTGCCGGGCTGGACGTAGGTGTGGCCGTTGGTGCGCTTGGAGATCTTGTCGATCTTGCTCTTCACGTCGTCGGTCGCCTGCGGTCCCGGGCTCGGGTACCAGTCCTTGGTGACGTCGAGATCGGCCCAGGCGTGCGGCACCAGGTCGTAGGCGTTGTTCTGGCGCTCGTCGACGAACCACGACCGGGAGTCGAAGTAGTCGACGAAGTTCTGCACCCCGGCGGTGGGAGCGGCAAAGGTCATCACCCCGAACTGCGTCCCCTGCGGCCAGGGCTGGGCCTGCAGGTACAGCGCGAGCATGCTGGCGATGCAGCCGCCCAGGCTGTGACCGGTCAGATAGACGGTCGGCGGCGGCGAGACGGGCGCCGCCTTCACTGCGATGGCGAGCGCATCGACGAGCTTGCGGTTCGCGATGGGCGAGGCGGCGGTCGAGTAGGCGTTGACCACCCGGTCGAACGCCTTCTTCGCCCCCAGGGACACGTCGATGGGCTTCGGCGATCCGCTCTCGGGGAACGGGACCACGATGCCGACCTCGAGGTCCTCGAAGATGTCGGTCAGATCGGCGTCGGTGCCGCGAGCGACCACGGCGAACTGGTTCGTGCCATCGGTGCTGCGTGCGATGTACGCCATGTTGGCGTTGGCGGGGCTCAGGGCGAGCCATGCCAGCTCCCAAACGCCCTGCGTGGCAAGGCTGGCATCGCTCAGCTGCGCGTCGATGCCGGTGATGATGCGTTCGGTCTGCTGCTCCAGCTTCTCCCCGGACGGACGCGGGGTGTTCGCGGTGGCTGCAAGGGCGGCCAGGGTCATGGTCACCTGGGCGATTGCCGGATCGGATGCCATCGTCGTGTCTGCTCCTCGGATCTGTTGCCAGTGGGGAGGCGGGACGGCCTTTCGACGGCGTCAGGGCAGACGTGCGCCCGGCCGACCGCCACAGTTGTTCGTGCACCATCAGACCCCTCCGTTGCGCAGTCCGTCGCCTTTCCCGCCCTCGGGTTGACCAGGTTCACCTTGTTGGCCGCGCGTCAAAACGCCTGTGCGATTCGATGAGCCCAGGGCGCGCGCCGCCCGGTTCCTCCACCTGCGGGTGGAGCGCGGCGTGTCCACCCGTGGTGGGGTGCGGGCGAGTTGGGCGGTGGGAGACCGTGGAGGCATGCCGTCGTCGACCGTGGGGAGCGCTTCCGTGGATCTGCCGAGTCTCTTGTCCGTGCTGGGCCTGCTCTGCTGGATCGGCTACGAGGTGCTGCTGCGCCGCCGCGAGGTCGCGGACGCGGCGACCTGGGAGACCGACGAGCGCGACCGCGGCTCGACCCGACTGCTGATCGGGTGCTACCTCGCCGCGGCGCTGGTGAACGTCGCCTTCGGCGCGGCCTCGGTCGGCATGGTCCCGAACGCGGTGCGCTGGATCGGCGTCGCGGTCCTGGCGTGCGGCCTGGCCCTGCGCGCCTGGGGCATGCGGACGCTGTCGGAGTACTACACCCGCACCCTGCGCACCGTCGACGACCAGTGGGTCGTGCAGCAGGGCCCGTACCGCCTGATCCGCCACCCCGGCTACTGCGGCAGTCTCCTGGTGTGGATCGGCTACGCCTTCGGCCTGGGCAGCTGGCCCGCGACCGTCCTCACCGCCGCGATCCTCGGCACCGCGTACGTCTGGCGCATCACCGCCGAGGAACAGCTCCTGCTCACCGCCCTCGGCCCCGCCTACGCGGACTACCGCGTGCACACGAAGCGGCTGATCCCCTTCGTCTACTGAACCGCCCGCCGCGGGCGACGCCTCGGGCTGTGGCCCGTCACCGTCCGGCCGTCGCGCAGCTGCGCGGGCGCGGGAGGCCACGTGGCGCGCCGCCGCGCCCGGCAGGGGTCGTCCGGCGCGGGGGCTTCACACGCGCCGCGGGACGGTGGCCGCCGGCTCGGTGAGGGGCGCGGGGCGACGGAGGCGGAGGCGTTCGGCGCTCGCGGTGAGCAGACGGGCGGTGCGGGAGCCCCCGCGCGTGGTGCCCATGGAGGCGCGCGACGTCGCGTGCCTCGCGTGCCAGTCGCGGGCGAGGTCGGCGACGACGTGCGCGGCCTGGCGGTGTTCGGGCAACGGCGCGAGGTGGACGCGGCCGCGCGCGGCCTGCTCCGCGAGGGCGTGTGCCAGGGCCTGCGGGTCGCGTGGCCACGGGGCGAGGCCGGAGGAGGCCAGGGTGGCCGCGTTGGCGCGGCCGTGGCCGGAGATGACCTCGTAGCTGACGGCAGGGAGGCCCGCGACGAGCGCCTCGGTGAAGGAGAGCCCGCCGGCGTTGTGGACCAGCACGTCCGCGGCGCCCATCAGGGCGGGCACGTCGGTGCGCCAGCCGAGCGCGACCACGTCCGGGAAGGCGGAGAGCCGCTGCCGCAGCCGCTCGTTGCGGCCGCACAGGACGACGGGCGTCACACCGTCGACGGCGCGCAGCGCCTCGACGCTGGAGGTGACGTCGCCGAGACCCATCGAGCCGGTCATCAGCAGGGCCATCAACGCGTCTGCCGGCACGCCGAGTTCGGCGCGCAGCGTGGCGCGATCGGAGGTGGGGAGCGGGGCGGCGAAGCTGTCGCAGGCGAGGGGCCCGGCGGCGGCCATCGGGATGCCGTAGCGCTCGCTGCCCTCGGCGGCGGTGGCCTCGGTGACGGTGAGGTGCACCTGCACCCTGGGGTGGATCCAGAGGCGGTGCGGCGCGGGGTCGGTGAGGTAGCAGACGGTGGGGACGGTGAGCGCGCCCTCCTCCGTCAGCAGGCCCATGCTCTGCGCGGCGAACGGGAAGGTGGTGACCACCGCGTCCCAGCCCTCGTCCACCCAGCGTCCCAGCTCGCGGGAGGCGAGCCGGCACAGGTACAGGGTGAGCGAGCGCACGACGGAGTCGTGCTCCTCGTTCTGGAAGAGCCACTCGAAGAACCAGGGCATCTTTCCGGCGCTGAACTCGTAGCCGTCCTGGAGCAGGCGACGGTAGCGGCGCGGCAGGGTGTCCAGGTAGTCGCGGCAGCTGACCTCGAGGCCGAGGCCGGTCAGACGGCGCGTCAGCTCGTTGGCGGCCCCGTTGTGTCCTGCGCCGACGCTGCCGGTCACGACCAGCACACGCGGCGGCCGGTCGGCCGAGGCGGGGTGGCGCTCGCATCCGTCGTCGCCGCGACGGGCGCGGCGCGGCCGGACGGCCCGCACGGGGTCGGGGGTGGTGACGGGGGCGGCGGCCGGGGGCGCGGTAGTCTGCACAGCCTGCATGGATCTTCCGCTCGACGACGACGATGACGCCTGGACGGTGCCCGGGTAGGCACGGCGGACGCGGGCCCTCGCCGGTCGGGCGCGGCCTCACGTCTTGCGCCGTACCCTAGGGGAGATCCGGAGTCGTCCCGTCCTGTTTCGGATGAGCACTGAACGGCGAGTCGGTGAACGCCTGACGTCCGCGTCGGCCCCGAAGCGGCCAGGGGTCAATGGCCAGCGGTCAAAGACCAGTCGAGCAGTTCCGGGGCACGGATGGACGCCAACGCGTCCCAGGCCGCCCGGCCGCCCGGCAGCGGCCACGCCGTGGTGCGGGCGCGCTCCGTGACGACGCCGCTCACCGCGTCCGCGTGGGTGCGCTCGGCCGCCTGCCGCGCGATCGCGCCGTGGACGGTGAGTTCCGCGCGGCGTCGCTCGTGGTGCGCGTCGACGACCGCGATGGTCTCCTGCTGCCGGGCGAGGTCCAGCCCGCGTCCGAGAATCAGCGCGGAGGGCCGGTCAGTTCACTCGCTGGTTCCCGCTGGCGGCTCGGACTCGTCCGACCCTGTCGTCGGCGCCTCGCCTGCTCCCCGCGTTTCGGCCTGCTCGGCGTCGGACGCGGGCCCCTCGGCGGCACCGCTGTCGGCGCCTCCGCCTGTCCAACCAGGCATGGCTCCCCCTCCCGCAGAGGACCGGTCCCGTCATGATGACAGCCCCGCAGGAGCGCAGCAGCGGGAAACCCGGTCACCTGGGCCGGCCCCGGTGCGGTGGGGCCGGCGCGGTGGAGGGGCGGCGTCAGCCGAGGCCGAGGGTGGTGGCGATCTGGTTGGCCATCGCGGACTCGCCGGTCGCGTTGGGGTGGACGGGCACGTAGTTGGTGCCGAAGAGGATGGGCTCGATCCAGCGGGTGCCGGAGGGCTCGCAGGCGTCGTGGCCGTTGGAGACGGCGGACATGTCGACGTAGGTGACGCCGTTGTCGGCGGCGGCGCGCTGGACCGCGGCGTTGAGGTGGGCTTCGAGGTCCCGCAGGTAGGGGATGTCGCCGGAGGCGATCGGCATCTTGGCGAAGCAGCCGGGCACGGCCTGCGCGGGGACGATCCACGGGTAGCCGACGATGGCGACGCGGGCGTTGGGGGCCTTGGCCTTGACGGCGGCCAGGGTGGCGTCGAGGGACTGGTAGGTCGTGGTGTCGATCGTGTTGTCGAAGCTGTCGCCGTAGATCGACTGGCACGGGTGACCGAACCCGAGCGTGACCACGCCCGCCGAGCCGCAGGCGAGGACCGCGTCGATGAAGGTGTTGCTGTCGTTGCCGCCGATGGTCATGGTGACCAGGTCGGTGCTGTCGTTCAGTGCGTCCAGCTGCGGGGCGACGCCGGGGTACTGCGAGCCGGCGTAGTCCTGCGTCTTCGCGCCGCCGCAGGTGACGTCGGTGAGGTCGAGCCCGAGTCTGCTCGCCAGGTCGTGGGGGTAGTTGACGGCCGATCTGGCGCACTCCAGGGGCGCGCTGAGGTCCAGCGGCAGCACACCGGAGCCGGCGCTGTAGCTGTCGCCCATGGCGACGTAGTTGAGCGCGGACGCCGCCTGCGCCTGGGCGGGGACCGTGAGGCACATCCCCGCGACGGCGGAGACGGCCACGGCGGCCGCGGCGAGACGACGGGAGCGGGCACTGAGCGACATACGGGATCTCCTTGAACCGGGGGTGGGGCCGTGACAGGAGAAGAGCCGGAGAAAAATCGACGGCACCCGGAGAGAGATCAGGTGTCGCCGACGTTTCCGCTAAGTTACTGGCCGGGAAGTTACCCACTGGTTCATGGGAGAGCAATAGACGTGACGCCATCCGTGACACGGTTCAGCTGATTGCGCGTCAGCTGCCCTCTTTCGCACGAAATACGGCTCCCGCCGTCGCATCGGCAGCCCACGTCGCCCCGGTGGGGTAACGGATCGACACCGAACGGCAGACCGCCCTGGACCGGCCGCGCGGCAGTCGGTCAGTATGCGATCTCGCACCTGTGATCCGTCGCGCGGCTGACGCCCGTCACGCCGCGCCACCCGTACCCGAGGACGTCATCGATGCCGCGCCGCCTGTCCGTAGTCCGCCCCGTCGTCGCAGCGCTGCTGACCCTGCCGGTCCTGGCCGCCTGCTCCAGCGGCCACGGCAGCGCGTCCGCCCCCGTCACGGCGGCCTCCTCGAGCCCCTCCCCGGCGTCCCCCGCCTCCGCGTCCGCGCCGATCGCGACGCCCAGCGCGTCCGCTTCGGTGGTCCACCCGACCACCGAAGCGGCTCCCGGGACCCCGCCCATGAAGGTGCGCGACGCGTTCGCGGTGCTCCAGGCGACGTACAACGACAGCTGCGGCACGCCAGGGAACTGCTCGTACTTCCTCAACCGGCTGCTGGACAACCTCGACGACCTCGACAACGCGATGAAGGCCAGCTCCGAGGGCACCGCCCACTTCAGCCGGCCACTCGCCTGGATCAGCCACCTGCACACCGTGCTGGGCGGCGACTTCTCCTTCACCAACCTGGACAAGCACCAGAGCCTCCTCGTCACCACCCGGGACGAGATCAACACCTGGATGCAGTCCTACCCCGAGGACTACCGGTAGCGCTCGCGCGACGCGGACGCGTGCGGCCCCGGCGGTGGTCCGCCGGGGCCGCACGTCCTGCACCTGCTACCGGGTCTACCCGGACTACCGGGTGATCAGCGGCGGCCGATGGCCGGGTCGCTGGTGGTGGCCCGGCCGGTCTCCACGTGGCCGGCGAGGCGGCGCAGCGCGGTGGGATGTCCGTCGGTCAGGACGGAGATGTCGTACCAGCCCGAGGTGCGGCCGGTGTCGATGCGGTGCTCGACCTTGGCGCCCGGACGCAGCTGGACCGTGGCCTGGTGCTGCGAACCGTAGGCGTCGACGAGGGCGACGCGAAGCGTGGTCGCGGCGTGGTTGGTGAGGGTGAGCAGCAGGTGGCCGGAGTCGCCCTCGTGGCGGGCCGTCACCTCGACGCCGCGCCGGCCCGCGTCGCCCCGGAACTGGCGCACGAAGCCGGCCGGGCCGTGCACGGTCAGCTCGTACGGGCCGCTGGCGGGGGCGGTCCAGGCGTTGGACAGTTCGCGGCCCGCCTCGACCGTGAAGCTCCACGGGCCGTCGGTGCGGGTGGCGGAGGTGGCCAGGAACTGCGCGCCCACGCGGCCGTGGCTGGCGAAGTCCACCGTCAGCGCGCCCTTCGCGTCCACGCCGCCGTCGACGCACAGGTCGTACGGGAGCGGCCGGGCCGGACGGGTGCCGGGCTCCTGCTTGGGCAGCACCGGGTTGGCGGGCAGCGTCGGCACGTAGTCGGGGTGGCGGTCGGCGTCCTTGGGCACGTACGCGGCCGTGGACGGCAGGCTCGGCGTGCCCGCGTGGTGGCGACGGAAGTCGAACGCGGCGGTCAGGTCGCCGCAGACCGCGCGACGCCAGGGCGAGATGTTGGGCTCGTGCACACCGAAGCGCTGCTCGATGAACTGGATGATCGAGGTGTGGTCGAAGGTCTGCGAGCAGACGTAGCCGCCGGTGCTCCAGGGCGAGACCACCAGCATCGGCACGCGCGGCCCGAGGCCGTAGGGCCCGGACACGCCGCCGCTGCCGGTGTACAGCTCCTGGGTGATGTCGGCGGTCGACGCGCCCTGCGCCGCGCTCTCGGGCGCGAACGGCGGGACGACGTGGTCGAAGAAGCCGTCGTTCTCGTCGTAGGTGATCAGCAGCGCGGTGCGGCTCCACACCTCCGGGTCGGCCGTCAGCGCGTCGAGGACCTGCGAGAGGTACCAGGCGCCGTAGTTGACAGGCCAGTTGGGGTGCTCGGTGAAGGCCTCCGGCGCGACGATCCAGGAGACCTGGGGCAGCTTGCCGGCCTTGACGTCCGCGCGCAGGACGTCGAAGAAGCCGTCGCCGGCGCTGACGTTCGTGCCGGTGCGGGCCTTGTCGTACAGCGGGTCGCCGGGCTGGGCGTTGCGGTACTGGTCGAAGTAGAGCAGCGAGTTGTCGCCGTAGTTGCCGATGTACGCGTCGCTGGTCCAGCCCCAGTAGCCGTTGCCGTCCAGGCCTGTGCCGACGTCCTGGTAGATCTTCCAGGAGACCCCCGCCGCCTCCAGGCGCTCCGGGTAGGTCGTCCAGGCGTAGCCGGCCTCGGCGTTGGAGATGACGGGGCCGCCGCCCTTGCCGTCGTTGCCGCAGTAGCCCGTCCACATGTAGTAGCGGTTCGGGTCGGTGGGGCCGAGCAGCGAGCAGTGGTAGGCGTCGCAGACGGTGAACGCGTCGGCGAGGGCGTAGTGGAACGGGATGTCGTCACGGGTCAGGTGCGCCATCGAGGTCGCGCTCTTGGTCGGCACCCAGCGGTCGTAGCGGCCGTGGTTGAGCGCACCGTGGGTGGAGTTCCAGTCGTGCGGCAGGTCCTCGAGGAACTGCAGGCCCATGTCGGGCGCGTCCGGGTGGAACGGCAGCACGTCCTTGCCGCCGTTGGCCCCGCCGTCGTTCTGGTACCACACGGCCTTGCCGGACGGCAGGGTGACCGGGTTCGGGTCCCCGAAGCCGCGCACGCCGCGCAGCGTGCCGAAGTAGTGGTCGAAGGAGCGGTTCTCCTGCATCAGCACGACGATGTGCTCGACGTCGCGCAGGCTCCCGCTGGCGCGGTTCGCGGGGATCGAGGCGGCGCGCGCGATGCTCGACGAGAGCGCGGTGGCGGCTGCGGTACCGCCCGCGAGCTGGAGGAAGCGGCGTCGGTTAAGCGAGGACATGTCGGCTCCGGTGTGTTGGTGCTGCCGGCTACGGGACTCCGAGCGCCGGGCAACCTGTCTGAACAAGTTGCACGGTGCCTGGAGGATTCTCTGCAGTCGCGCGGGAACGGGCAAGGGCCGGTCGGCAGCGCACAGACGAACGAACGGCGAACGCACGGGTGACCGTGTCGCGGAGACCTCCGACCGCCGGGGTGGCGCGCGCTGTCACCCTAACTGCGGCCCGGGCAGAGAAAGCTGAATGCGCGTCGCGTTTCGGCGGCACGCGATCCGCCGCGGCGCGGGCCGTGCCTGGCGGGCGTCGGGGTTCCCGGCTGGCAGACTGAGCTCCATGCAGACGATCACGCTGAACAACGGTCTGACCATGCCCCAGCTGGGCTTCGGCGTCTGGCAGGTGCCGGACGCGGAGGCCCGCAGCGTCGTCGCGGAGGCGCTGCGCGCCGGCTACCGGAGCATCGACACCGCCGCCATCTACGGCAACGAGGAGGGAGTCGGGCTCGCGCTGCGCGAGAGCGGGGTGCCGCGCGAGGAGCTCTTCGTCACCACCAAGCTGTGGAACACCGAGCACTCCCACGACGACGCGCTGCGCGCCTTCGACGCGAGCCTGACGCGACTGGGCCTCGACTACGTGGACCTGTACCTGATCCACTGGCCGGTCCCGTCGCGCGACCGGTACGCGGACGCCTGGCGCGCGCTGGAGAAGATCGCCGCCGGCGGACGGGCGAAGGCCGTCGGCGTGTCGAACTTCAACGCCAAGCACCTGGAGCGGCTGTTCGCCGAGACCGACCTGGTCCCGGCCGTCAACCAGGTGGAGCTGCACCCGTACTTCCCCCAGACGCAGCTGCGCGCCCTGCACGAGAAGCACGGGATCGCCACGGAGGCCTGGAGCCCCCTCGGTCAGGGGCGCGGCCTGCTCGAGGACGCCTCCCTGGTCGCGATCGGCAAGAAGCACGACAAGACCGCCGCCCAGGTCGTGCTGCGCTGGCACCTCCAGCTGGGCAACGTCGTCATCCCCAAGTCGGTGACGCCGGAGCGGATCCACCAGAACTTCGACGTCTTCGACTTCACCCTGGACGCCGAGGACCTGGCCGCGATCGCCGATCTCGACCGCGGCGGCCGCATCGGCCCGGACCCGGACACCTTCGACTGGATGGGCTGATCGCGCGCGGGGCGCGTCCCCTCGGTCCTTCCTGCAGACGTCACCGTCGGAAATCCGTTCGTCCACGCCGCGAACGGGCTGGTAGGAAGGGCCCATGACCGACGAAGCCCACCATCACGAGGATCACGACGACGCCCTGACGACGATGCTCGCCGAGCGGGCCTGCGAGCGTGTCGTCGTCGACTTCGTCCACCGCCTCGACCTCGGGGATCCCGGCTCGGTCGCGGAGCTGTTCACCGAGGACGGGGTGTGGCGCTGGCCGGACGGCGAGCGGCGGGTCGAGGGACGCGAGGCGCTGCGCGCCTACTTCGCCGGGCGGCCGGCGGACCGGCTGTCCCGGCGGCTGATGACGAACATCCTGGTCACCGTCGAGTCGGCGACGACGGCCCGCGCCGTCTCGTACCTGACGACGTACCGGGTCGACGGCTACACCGGCGGCATGGTCGAGCCCCGGCTGCCCACCAACGTCGGCCACTACGAGGACACGTTCCGCAAGGTCGAGGGTCGCTGGCTGCTCGCCACCCGCACCGTCCACCTCCCGTTCGGCGCGGACACCGAGCGCCTCGCGCCGGTCGGGCCTCGGGGCGAGGGCGGTGACGGCCGCGAGGGCGGTGCCGGCGACCAGGGCGGGTTCCGGATCAGGCCCGCGCTGCCGACGGAGGCCGCCACGCTGAGTGAGCTGGTGCTGCGGTCCAAGGGGCACTGGGGTTACGACGAGGCGTTCCTGGCGTCGTGTCGGGAGGAGCTGACCGTGCACGGCGAGGAGCTGGCCGCCCGGCGGGCCGTGGTCGCGGAGGTGGACGGACGACTGCTGGGGGTGGCCACGCTGGAAGGCGAGCCGCCGGTCGGCGAGCTCGGGATGCTGTTCGTCGCGCCCGAGGCGATGGGGCGGGGCGTCGGCAGGGCGCTCTACCGGCACGTGGAGGCGACCGCGCGCGAGCTGGGCTGCACCCGTCTGGAGCTGGACGCCGATCCGAACGCCGAGCCGTTCTACCGGGCCATGGGCGCCGAGGTGGTCGGCACGTCCCCGTCCGGGTCGATCCCGGGACGCGTGGTTCCGCGCATGGCGGCGACGCTGGAGGGGTGAGACCGGAACGGTGACGGCGGAACCATTGCGCCGCCCCCTGCGGTTCAGGCCATCCAGACCACGTCGGTGACACGCAGTTCGCGGTGCTCGGGCAGCGCCACGTACGAGACGAGCACCGGCTCGCGGGGTATGACCAGCGAGAGCCGCCCGTCGGAGAGTCGCACGCCCGGCGCCTCCCGGCCCGCGTCGACCGCGGCCCCGGCCTCCAGGGCGAGGGCGCGCAGAAAGCGCAGCACGGAGCGGCACAGCGCCTCGCCCACGTCGCCGGACTTCAGCATGTCGAGCAGCACGTCGTCCACGCCCGGTCCGGTGACCAGACTCCAGCGGTGCGGCGTCGGTTCGGGCCCGGTCAATCCAGCCCGCCGGCGCGGGCTGCGAGCTCATCGAGCGTCACGCCGCCGCGCCGCGCCAGCGCGTCGGCAAGGCGCTCGGCGCGGCCGGGCAGCTGGTCGAGCATGGCCTCGCGCCACCAGGTCTCGATCACCAGGTTGATCGGCTCCCCGGCCTCCGCGCCGAGCACCTCGGCGTAGAAGGCGAGGCGCTTCTCGCTGCTGAGCGCGTTGCCGACGGCCTGGATGCTGCGTGCGATGGCCGGGACGCGCGGGTCGTCGTCGGCTCGGTGGACCGGCTGTGCGCTCAACGCCTGCCTCCTGGGTCGCCGGATGCTCCCACCAACGTACCGGTCCGGGCCTTCCCATGGGGATCTCCCGGACGCGCGGCGCGGGCCGGTGGCAGCGCCGGTTCGCGCCGCACTCCTGAGCGGTTGCTCAGTGGCCGGGAATCCCAGCCTGCTTGACCAGGTCCAGCACCTCGGCGGCACAGCCCCACGAGACGGTGACGCCGGCGCCGCCGTGACCGTAGTTGTGGACCAGGACCGCCCCGTCCGCCCCGTCCGCCCCGGCGACCCGGGCCGTCTCCAGCCTCACCGCCTCGCGGGCAGGGCGCAGCCCCACGCGCGTGCCGAGCACCTCGGCGCCGCGCAGCTCGGGCAGGACGGCCCTGCAGCGGTGCAGGATCGCCTCGCTGACGGCCGGTGACGGCTCGAGCGTCGCGTCCCCGCGCTGCGCGGTGCCGCCGAGGACGGCGGTGTCCCCGTGCGGGAACGCGTAGGTCAGCTCCGGGGCGTCGGGGGTATCGTCGCCGAAGAACTCGCGCAGCGCGCCACCGTGCCGGACCACGACAACCTGCCCGCGCACGGGCGTGACGCCGGGGTCGGGGACCAGCGTCGCGGCGCCGACTCCGGAGCAGTTGACGACGACCGGTGCCTCCTGCGCCGTCTCGGCCAGCGAGCGGTAGGCGTGGGCGCGGACGCGCCCACCCGCGTGGGTGAACCGCCGCTCCAGCCAGGCGAGGTAGCGGGGCATGTCGACCACCGGGGACCGCCGCCGCCAGCCCGTGACGTAACCCGGGCGCAGCTCGGCCGCCGTGCAGGGCCGGACCCCGGCCGAGACGGCCCAGCGCGGCGGCTCGGTGGGCGTCATCGACTGGTGCGTGCCCTCGATGACGGCCACGCCGGTCTCTTCCTGGCCGGCCGCCAGCTCCTCGAAGACCGCGAGGCTGGTGGCGGCCCAGGCCGCGACCCGGTCCTCCGGTCCGATCATGAACGGGCCCCAGGTCGCCCCCGCCGCCGCGGAGGTGGTCGCGCCGGGCAACCGCTCGGCGTCCACCCGCACCCGCAGCCCGGCCTCGGCCAGCACCGCCGCCGTGGTCAACCCGATGACCCCCGCCCCGACCACCACCACGTCGGGACGCCCCACCTCGTCGCTCGCGCTCATTCCCCGACCATGGCACACCGGCCCTCGTCCGCGCACCGGTGCCTCTCGGCGTCGACGGCCGTGCGAGGCGCCGCTCGGCTCAGCTCCGCTTGGGGAACGTGAGGTCCATCAGGCCCTTCTTCGGGTCGGGCGCGAGCAGCCAGTCGTACCGCACGACCGCGGCAAGGGCCAGCAGCAGGCTCACGCGCCGGTCGTGCAGCCGCAGCGCGTAGCGTGCGTGCACACCCTTCGACCGCGAGAGCTCGAACCCGTCACTGCCGGGCCCCTCGAAGGCGATCCGGTAGTCGAGGAGCAGATCGAGCGCGCCGCCCGCGAACGGCAGGACGGCCAGGGCCGTCGTGTGGCGTAACCGCGCGCCCCTGCCATGCGGTGTCCCGGTCAGCGGCGGGAGCCCGGGCTGTTCGACGGTCCAGGACTCCTGCTGGAACTGCGAGCCCGCGTGGTGGCTGACGGTGCCGTGCTTCGTCCCGTCGACGCCCTTGGCCCCGACGGTGGTGACCCACCCCGCCAGCTGGTCCAGACGCGGCCCGACCAGCACCTCCATGGGGTGCAGGGAGTCGTAGAAGTACGGCTTGAACAGCCGCACCGCCGGCGTGTCCGACCCCACGGGCAGCACGTCGAACGTGCTGCTGTCGCGCTCGTTCCTGGCGACCACCGTCACGGCGTCCAGCTGAGGAACCGACATGCGCCAACCTTCCGCCGTGGACCACGCGTTGCTGCCGACCGGCCGAGGGTAACAGACGAAGATCACCCGCAGGCGTTACCGTCCACTCCCTGACCCTTCGTCATCCGCCCACCAGCTGAACCAGTTTGATGAAGACGAGCACGGGATCGGCATCCAGGTCGACCACCTCGTCCAGGCTCTCGACCTGACGGTCGCCGAGCAGGACGAAGAACCCGTTGGACGCGAACGCCCGCTCGGCGACGTCGGCCTGCTCCTCCCAGTCGAGGCGCCGGGACGCGCTGAGCCAGTAGCCGTTCAGCTCCACCTCCGCGTCGGTGGGGCGCACCAACCCGTGGTAGCGAACTCCCGGCTGGGCGTTGTGCCGTGCGACCTCCTCTCGCACCCGGACCCGCACCAGCTCGCGCACCGTCACCCGCCCCGGCAGCCCCCCGACCTCGAACGCCGCGATCGCCCGCCCCGTCGCGGTCTCGTCCCGGAACTTCACGGTGGCCATCAGACCGCCCGCCTTATCTGCCTGAGGATGGACTCGTCCGTGATCCTGGCGTCGTCTGCGAGCAGGAAGGCCTTGCTGAGCACCAACGACAGCCGCTCGTCCTCGAACGGCAGGAACACCCGCCCCGTCCCGGCACCCGCGCCACCCTTCCGGGAAGGCACGACGCACAGATACGCGCCGCTGGGCTCCATCAGCACGTTCGCCGAACCCAGATGGATCCGGTACGTCGCCAACTCACCTCGCACGACCAGGAAACGGCCCTCCAGCGAGCACTTCTTGGCGATCCGCAGACGCGGCAGGATCCGCTCCAAAGCCTCGCGCCGGACCTGCGCGTTGGCGGTGAGGTCGCCGAAGACGGCGGACTGCCAGTACGCGGCGTACCGGTCGTCGCCGCGGTCGGTCCAGGTGGGGTCGGCGGCGATCGAGGTGACGGCGACGAAGAGGTCGACGTCACGCATCGCCTCGGTGAAGACGGCGGGCGGCACGTCGGTCAGCGGGACCGGCTCCCAGCGGCGGCCTGTGCGGCGGTCGAAGCGGACCTGGTCGGTGGTGGCGTGGTCGGGGCTGTAGTGGAACTGGTCGTCGGCCGGCTCGTGGTCGAACCGGACCCGCCACCCGCCGTCGCCGAACTCGCCTCGGGCTTCGCCGTCCCAGCCGCCATCGTGGTTGCACAGGTAGTTGGCCTGCCAGCCGCGTTCCTTGAACAGGGCGTAGAGGCACTGGTAGTGGACGATGTGGGCAGCGAAGCGGTTGGAGTAACCGCCCGTCTCCTCCTCTGCCGGGGTGAGCAGGTAGATCTCCCGGAAGGCCTGTTTGAACGGCTGCCGCCACTGGTCCGTCACGATCCGCTCGCGCCAGGCGCGGACCTCGTCCACGGTGGCGCGGACCGGGTGCCAGAGCCGGACCCGTGCGGGGCTGCCGACGGGCAAGCGACCGGGCGCCGCCGCCTGCCAGGGGCCGTCGTCCGCGTCCGCGAACTCCCAGATCAGGCTTCGGACCAGGGTGCCGGTGACGGGGTGGTCGCGGTAGTAGCGGCACCACTCGTCGTAGGGCCAGGTGCGGTCCGCCGACATCAGCGCCTCGAGCCGGGCCCGCTCGCCGGACAGCGTGCCACGTACCTCCTTCGCCAGTACCTTGAGCGGCCCGAGCTGCTCCGAGCCCTTGACGGCCGCCGGAGCGGTGCGGGAGGACCGGCCGTCGGGCGCGGTGAAGGTCAGGCGGACCGTCGTGCCGTCCTCGATCGCCAGCCGGACGCGGTAGCCGCCCGTGAGCGTCCGCTCCGACGAGCCGTCAGGGGCCAGCCCGTGGTCGGGTACGCTGCGCTCGACGAGCTGGCGGGAGTGATCCCCGCGCGGGCGGCGGCCGTGGTCAGTGCCGTGTCCACCTGCTTGCGCAGTGCGCGGTCGCGGATCCGCGACCGTAGACGCCACAACGCCGCCAACGCCGAGGCGTCCTCGACCTCCGCCAGTGCGTTGATGGCCGCACCCGCGAGCTTGAGGTCGGCGATCACGCCACCACCGCTGTGCAGGCCGACGCGCAGCGCGAGCGCGACCAGGTGAGCCACCGTCGCCGGGCCGCCGGTCAGGGCCGACGTCCAGATCAGGCCCCGCGCCAGGTCCCGGTCGTCCTGGTGGACCAGGAAGTGGTAGTGCGACCCCTCCCCCATCCAGTCCGCGTGCGCACCGCGCTCCTTGCTGCACAACGGCTCGTCCTCGGCCAGGCTGCGCAGCACCTCCGCCGCCAGGTCGCGCGCGGACGCGGCGTCGGCCAGCTCCGTGCACGCCCGCCGCCACCGCTGTGTCGGCCGCGGCCCGGAAAGGCCCGTCATGTGGCGCAGGAACGCCGCGAGTTCCGGCGTCGCCGCCCTCCCGGCCTGCTCCCGCAGCGCAGCGGCCCACACGTCGTACGCGGGGATCAGGCCTGCGGGGATCACCGCCTCCTCCACGCGGCCGAGCAGCGCGTCCAGCCTGGCGGTGAGTCGACCCCGCCGCCGCGCGTCGGCCTCGAGTGCGGCGACCTCCCCGCGGGCGTGACGCACCCACGCCGCCACGGCGCGGCATCCATCGGCGTCCAGCCGCTCGGCGGCGTCCAGCGCCAGGCCCAGGTCCCGCGCCGCCAGCGGCCTGCTCGCATCGGCGCACGCGCGCCGCAGCAGTGCCTCGACCTCCTCGGGCGTCCACCCGTCGAGCAGCGCCACCAGCGGCGTGACGCCCTCGCGGGCCCGCCAGGCGTCCGTGCTGTCCAGCCCGTCGGCGGTCAGCAGCGCAACCACGGCGGACCGCTGCTCCTCCTCGGTGCTGACCGAAAGCCGCTGCTCGACGACGTCCCAGGCGGCGTCGATCCGCGCGCGGTGACGCTGGTACTCCTCCTGCCCCTGCCAGTCGGCGAAGCCGAAGCGCGGCTCGGTCCGTCGGCGCTCCAGGAACTCCGCCAACCACAGCGGACAGCCCGGATCGGCCGAGCGGCGGGCCGAAGGCGCGTCGTCGTTCAGGGTCCCGGTGACCGGGGATTCGTCGAGCATGGCGAGATCGTGGCAGACGTGACTGACATTGACAGCCGCCGGTGGACAGCTGGACGAGCGGCAGCAGGTGATCATCAATAGACGGGCAGCCACGCACCGATGGGGCCGGCGAGGTGGGTGTTACGCCGGCACCTGGGCATCGGTGGCGAGCAGGGCCCGGAGGGGCGTGGTGTCGGGAGTGTCGGAGACGGCCGCGTCGAGGGCGTTGTCCATGCCTGCCTCCCAGGCCTCAGGGAGGGCTACGCCGGGGATACCGGACCAGGCGACGTCCGGGACCGCGTGCCCGGCCTTGGCGAGGTGGAGATGGACCATGCCCGCGAGACCGTCAAAGACCTTGGGGCGGATGAAGTTGCGGGCCGATTCGCCCGTCAGTCGTGAGGCCTGGCCCGGCTTGGGCATCCGGTTGGCGATCTCCGTCCACAGCAGGCCGCGGTCGATCGCATCGAGGACCTCCGCAAGGCTGGGCAGCTCGTCGTCCGGCACCAGCTCACCCCCGGCTCGACCACCGACCTCGCTGCGCAGCGACCGGGCCACGGCGACACGCAAAGGCTTGGACCAGCCGTCGGCGTCGGCGAGTGCGCGGATCATGGCCAGGTCGTCCCAGCTCAGGCGGCGCAGCTCCGCCGTCGCCGGCGGGAGCACGCACTTCTCCAGCTCGGCGAACACCCGGTCCGGGTCGTGCAGCAGCGCAAGGGCGCTCGGCTCGCCGGCCGACTCGTCGGCGCGGCCGTCCGCGGGCAGTTCCTCGATCCGGGCGATCCGCTCGGCCATCGGCGGGTGCGAGTCGTACTCGTGCGGACGCGGGGCGCGCTGCCCGTTGCGGAGGACGGCGAGCCCTTCCTCGGAGCGGGCGGCCAGCAGCCGCCGGAATCCGCCGTGCACCTCACCCACGGGCGGAAGCGCACCGAGTTTCGAGCCCATCCCGGCGTACGTCCGCAGATAGTGCTGGTGGGCCGCGTCGAGGACGGGCAACGCCCGCAGCGCGTTGGCCGTCGCGTCGCGGCCCGCGTGCCGGGCGGCCGCCTGGTCCGCCGCGAACTCCTGCCTGCGGGCCACCGGTTGCGAGGTCCGCAGGAACATCGTGGCGTAGGCCCCGTACAGGGCCCCGATCAGATGCTGCAACCGGGTGCTGCCCCGGTGGAACACCCGCACCGTGTGCAGGACCGCCGCCCGCCCGCGCATCGTGATCGCGCCCAGCCGGGTGTCGAGGTTGCCGTAGTGTCCGAACTCGTGGGCGAGGACGGCCTGGAGCCGCGGGACGGTCAGTCCGGCCAGCAGCGGCAGGCCCAGGAACATCCGGCGGCGTCCGGGAAGCAGTCCCAGCAGCCGGCTCTCCTCGGCGACGCTCGCGTTGACCTTCGCGGTCAGGTAGAGCTCTTCCGGCGGCAACTCCCCGGTCACCGAGGCGGCGGCTCGCACCTGCTCCCAGAGCTCGGGCTCTTCCTCAGGTGTGACCCGTATCGCGTCGGCAGGTGTGACCCGTATCGCGTCGGCCACCGGTCCGAACCGGCCGGCGCGCAGGAAGGCGTACATGCCTCGCAGGATCGTCGTGGCGGCCACCACGGTGCTCATGAGAATCACGGCGATGAGCCAGGCCGCAGGCGCGACGAACAGCCGGGTCACCAGCAGCCAGTCGGCGACCCCCATGACCACCAGCAGCACCAGGCCCAGCAGGTAGAACCCGGCGAGCAGCACGAGCGCGCGGACAGCGCGCAGTCGGAACGTCATCGCAAGAGCCCCCACATGGCCTGGCGGCCCACGGGCCACAGTGTCGGCGGATCCTACCCCGAGCCCTGCCGCGCAGGTCAGCCGCGTTCCCGGCGGTGGCCGCGGCCGGGTTCGAGGTGTGACAGTTTCCGTCCTTCTGCGCGCCTTCGGCCCCTGCCGCCGGCGACCGCTCGCCGCACTCAGCCCACCCGGTCCAGGCGGTCCAGCCAGGAGAGGACGGGGCCGCAGCCGTCCTCGGCGCGGATGAGGGCGCCGAGGTGGCGGGCGCGGTCGCGGTGGGGGTCGGAGCGGGCGGCGCGGGTGAGGAGCGGGGTGAGGGCGCGGGCGTCGAGGTGGCGCAGCGGGACCGAGCCCGGGGAGACGCCGAGGGCCTTGAGGCGGGAGGCCCAGAAGGCCGCGTCGAACTGCACCGGCACGGGGACTGAGGGCACCCCCGCCCGGAGGGCGGCGGCGGTGGTGCCCGCGCCCGCGTGGTGGACGACGGCGGCGGTGTGGGGGAAGACCAGGGCGTGCGGGAGTTCGTCGACGGTGAGCATGTCGTCGCCCTCGGCGTGCAGGCCGGCCCAGCCGCGTTGGACGATCCCGCGCAGGCCCGCCGCGCGCAGCGAGGCGACGAGGTCGGCGGAGGTGCGCTCGGGGTCCGGCACGGTCGCGCTGCCGAGGCCGACGAAGACCGGCGGCGGTCCGGCGAGGAGGAAGTCCCGTACGGATGAAGGCAGCTGCGTGGTCGGCGGGCAGTGGGGCCACCAGTAGCCGCAGACGTCCAGCCCGGCGCGCCAGTCGCGCGGGCGCGGCACGACGAGCGGGCTGAAGCCGTGCAGCACGGGCCACTGCTGGCGTTCGCGGGCGTGCCGGGTGGCGCGGACTCCCGCGGGCGGGAGGCCCAGGCGGCTGCGCATGCCGCGTGCAGCCTCGACGAAGATCAGGTCCAGGGCGGCGTTGACGGCCCGCGCGCTGAGCCGGTTGCCGGTGCGCCCCAGGGAGCGGACTCCCACCACCGGGGCGAGGAACTCACCGGTCGGGGCGAGGGGTTGGAGGTAGACCCCGAGACTGGGCAGGCCGAAGCCCTCGGCCAGGACGTGGCCGACCGGTGCAAGGACGGCGGAGAGCAGCAGCACGTCCGCCTGACGGGCGGGGGCCACCATCGCGTCGGCGAGGTCGGCGACCAGTGAGCGCGCCAGCGCGATCATGCGGGCGAGCTTGCCGGCTCCGGTCGTGGCCCGGTGCAGGCCCTGGCCCGCGCCGGACTCCAACTCCGCACGCGGGTCGACCGGGAGCGCGTGGAAGCCGAGGCCCGCCTCCTTGGCCAGCCCCTCGAACCGGCCGTGGGTCACCAGTGTGACCTCGTGCCCGGCGCGCGCCAGGGCGTGCCCGAGGCCGGTGCAGGGGGCGACGTCGCCTCGTGAGCCCGCCGTCATCAGTGCCACACGCATGCGAACAGTCTTCCCCGCCGACCGCGTCCCCATGACGGGCGCGCCGGATCACCCCACCATCGGGGGACGCTTGACTTCTGGCCCGTCCCGCCCCACCGTACAATCTGACGATCCATCAGCTACCGCTGTCAGCTGACCGCACGCAGCCAGGCGCGGCCCGTCAGGAGGGACGGCTACGCAAGCCATGGGACACGTGCGCAAGGACTCCGAGCACCACGAACACCTCGAACCCGCCAAAGCCTCCGCCCACTCCGAAGCCTCCGAAGCCTCCGAAGCGGGGAACCGCTCGGGCTCCCCCGTTCTCTCGCGCCGCGCCCTGCTCGGCGCGGGCGCGGCCGCGCTGGCCGTGACGACCGCGCAGTGGACGCCGTTGGGGCGCATCGCCGCGGCCAGCGCGGCCACGACCATCCCCGCGCCGCCGCAGTTCCCCTCCGGCATCGCCCTGTACCAGCAAACCTTCCAGAACTGGTCCGAGGAGGTCCTCGTCGAGGGCCTGTGGAGCGCCTCGCCCGCCTCCCCCGCGGACGTGGTGACGCTGGCCAACTGGGCGCACGCCAACGGCTGGCGGCTGCGGCCACGCGGGGGCGGCTACAGCTGGTCCCCGCTGGTCACCCCGGCCGGGACGCCCGCCAACGTGCTGCTGGTCGACTCCTCCAACCTGACGGGCATCAGCGTCAACAGCGCCGGAGCCGCCACCGGCGGCGCCAGCGTGACCGTCCAGCCCGGGGCGACGATGGACACCCTGCTCGGCACGCTCAAGTCGGCGGGGCTCGGCTTCACCGGCTTCCCGGTGATCGGCGCCGGGACGGTCGGCGGGGCGCTGGCGACCGGCGGTCGCGGCACGGGCGTCCCGGCCGTCGGCGAGACCCGGCTCCCGGGGCACACCTACGGCTCGCTCAGCAATCTGATCCTGAGCCTGACCGCCGTCGTCTGGGATCCGACGCAGGGCGCGTACACGCTGCGCACCTTCCAGCGGACCGATCCGCAGATCCAGGCGCTGCTGGTGAACCTCGGCCGGGTCTTCGTCACGCAGGCCACCCTGCGTGTCGGCCCGGACCAGCGCCTGCGCTGCCAGAGCTGGTTCAACGTCGCGGCCACCGACCTGTTCGCGCCGCCGGCCTCGGCCGGTTCGAAGTCGCTGGCCTCCTACGTCGACCAGTGCGGGCGCGTCGTCTGCATCTGGTTCCCCTTCACGACCTCGCCCTGGCTGCGGGTGTTCACGCCGACGCCGAACCAGCCGTGGGTGTCGCGCGCGGTCACCGGGCCGTACGACTTCACCTTCAACGACATCGTGCCGAAGAACGTCTCGGACCTGCTCTCCCAGATCGTCGCCGGCGACGCGGCGGCGACGCCGCAGTTCACCGCCGCGCAGATGGACGCGATCAGCGCCGGCCTGATCGCGACCGGCACCTGGGACATCTGGGGCTGGTCCAGCGACGTCCTGCTGTACGTCCGCCCGACGACGCTGCGGATCACCTCGACCTGCTGCAACGTCGTCACCTCGCGGGCCCGGGTCCAGCAGGTGGTGAGTGACTTCTACGCGCAGTACAGCGCAAAGCTGGCCGCCTACGCCGCGCAGGGCCAGTACCCGATGAACGCCCCGCTGGAGATCCGCGTCACCGGCCTCGACCAGCCCGGCGACTGCGCCGTCCCCGGCGCGCTCGGCGCGCAGCTCTCCCCGCTGCGCACCCGCCCGGACCACCCGGAGTGGGACACCTCCGTCTGGTTCGACATGACGACGGTGCCGATCACGCCCGGCTGCCACCAGTTCATGGGCGAGATGGAGACGTGGTTCCGCTCGCACTACACCGGCTCGTACGGGGCGGTGCACAACGAGTGGCCGAAGGAGTGGGCCAACGGCCCCTCCGGCGCCTGGACCGACAGCGCGGCGATCGGCGAGGCCATCCCCGCCTCCTACACCGACGGCCAGGCGGCGGGCGACGGCTGGAACGCAGCGGTCGCGACCTTCACCGCGCTGGACCCGAACGGCGTCTTCGGCAGCCCGTTCCTCGACCGCGTCCTGGTGCCGGGATCCTGAAGTCCGGGACCTGGGGCGGGGTCTGGCGCGGAGTCTGGCGCGGAGTGCGCGCGGGCCCGGTAGCAGCTCCTGCGCGAGGTTCCGTGCGCGTGCGCAGCATCTCCACAACCGGTGCACGCTCCCTCCCCACCCCGGGGCGCTGATCAGCAGGTTTGCTTGGGTAGAGTGCGCGGATGCACGACAGACGACACCGCCCGATGTCCGCCGCCGAGGCCGCGTCGCTGCGCGCCTCGTCCCCCGTGGACGAGGCGCTGCTGCAGCGCATCCGCGCCGCGCTCGCGAGCCGGGACAACAGCGACGACGCCGCGCCCCAGGCCGAGGCTGACGCCTCCGCCGACGCCGACACGTCAGCGGACGCCGCAGACGACCCAATGAAGACCGCCGACGAGGACGCCGATCGCGACACCGTCCGCGACGCCGTTCGCGACGCCGTTCGCGACACCGACGGCGACGCCGCCCGGGACACCGACGAGGACCTGACCGCCTCGGCGTGAGCCCCGGGCCCCGCGAAGCGACCCGGCGGCGCTGATCCGATGACCTGACCGGATTCGCGGCGCGCCTCGTCCAATCGGCGGCGTCAACGCAGGTCGCGACAGGTTCACTCGTGTCGCGCGAGTGATTCCGCGTCTCCGGGCAGGAGGATTTGACCGATTCCTCGCGTTTCTTCCTTCACCCCCTGAGAGGTCTGAGGTCATGATCCGTCGTCTTGGAACCGTGCTGGCGGGCGGCCTGCTGCTGACGATCGTCGGTCTGACGGCGCTGCCGACCACGGCGTCCGCCGACACCGGCAGCAATGCTCCCCAGTCGCAGACGTACCTCTGCGACGTCGGCGACTCGGGCTCCACGGCCACGGTCCAGACGACGGACATCAACGGCGCGCAGACCGTCATGCCGACCCTCTTCGGCATGACGCTGAGCAACTGCCGCCTCGCGCAGTAGCAGGATCCGTAGCAGCGGCCCGCCCGTCGCTGCCGCGCCGCCGGTGTCCGCCGTCGGAGTGGCGGCGACGGTTTCGTGTTCCCGCGGCTCGAACGGGCTGAGCCCGTCTTCCGCGTCCGGCCGGACAGGGCCTACGAGCGCGACAGGACGACCCTGGCGACGGCGGGCATCCGCGCGGTCTGGAAGGCGGCGTAGCCTCCGTTGGCCAGGAGCTGGAACTTGACGCCCTCCTTGCCGGCCGGACGCTCGTACCCGGCGGGGACGTACCGCTGGTAGTGCGCGGCGGCCCGCTGGAAGAAGTCCTGGCGTTCGCTGCGGGAGAGGCAGTCCGACAGGGCCAGCAGGAAGAGGTACTGACGGATCATCCGGGTGAAGAGGTGGGGCACGACGTCCGCGCGCCCGTGGGCCTCCAGCAGGCCGAAGCTCTCCTCGTAGCGGTCGAAGACGTCGAAGTGGGTGCCGCCGGGGCCGCCTGCCGGGTGGGCGGTGTGGCGGCGGCGCAGCTGCGCGCAGTCCCACTTGAGGACGGCCGCGGTGGACGCGGCGAGCATCAGGCGGTGCTGGACGGAGATCTCCTCGTGCAGACCGTCGGGGAACGCCGCGCCCGACCGGAGCCACAGGTCCCGGCGGACCAGCCGGTCCCACATGTAGGCGGGCGCGCCGAACAGTTGGGGCTGGCCGGTGGGGGCGAAGGTGGCCGCCCCCTGCCCGGCCAGCAGTTCGGCCGCGCCGCCGGGCCAGGAGCGGCCGCGGTGCAGCCGGGTGTGGCCGAAGAGCAGCACGTCGGGCCCGCCGCAGGCGCGCAGCCGGTCGGCCATGGCCTGGAGCGTGCCGTCCCACAGGACGTGGTCGGCGTCGAGAAAGAGCAGGTACGCGCCCGTGGCCCGCGCCGCGCCGGCGTTCCGGGCCGCGCCGACGGAGGCGACGGTGTCCAGGCGCACGACCGACACCCGGCCGTCCTCCAGTTCCGCGGCGCCGATCACGTCTGGCGGGCACTCAGGGGACGCGTCCGCGGCGACGACGACTTCGATGTCGCGGAAGGACTGTCCCAGCACCGACTGCAGGCAGGTCCCCAGGGTGCCCTGGAGGTCGTGTGCGGCGACGATGACACTGATCAATGGCGAGGTGGACACGCCAAGGGAACTTAGGGGCCAGGAAAGAGGGCCACAAGATCGCCAAGGCCGCCGAACTGCATTGTTATACAAACTCCCGTAATCCTTCACAGCGTCAGCACGAAGCCGTCAAGGCCTGCGCGACCAGGCGGCGAGCGATCCACCGGACGATCACGCCAAAGCAGCATTCACGATGCATCGATTGTGCATCACGCACGCTGTATGTACTGTGCATATCGCTGGCGCTCATGCTCCACGCTCCACCGTCACGCTCGCAGTCATCGCAAGGAGAACCGCATGGACGGCTCGCAGCCGGCACCCCGCACCGGCGTCGTCGTCGGTGTGCTGGCCCTCGCCGGGATCGTCGTCTCACTGATGCAGACCCTGATCGTGCCGCTGATCGGCGAGCTGCCGAGGCTGCTGCACACCACCGCGGGCAACACGTCCTGGGCGGTCACGGCGACGCTGCTCGCCGCCGCCGTCACCACTCCGGCGATCGGCCGCCTGGCGGACCTCCACGGCAAGAAGCCGATGTTGCTGATCTGCATGGTCCCGGTGATCGCGGGCTCGGTCGTGTGCGCGACGGCGGGCTCGCTCGCGCCGATGATCGTCGGCCGGGGCCTGCAGGGCATCGGCGCGGGCCTGGTGCCGATCGGCATCAGCACCCTGCGCGACGTGCTGCCTCCGGAGCGGATGGGCTCCGCGATCGCCCTGATCAGCTCCTCGCTCGGCATCGGCGGCGCGCTCGGCCTCCCGATCTCGGCCGCCGTCGCGCAGCACGCCAACTGGCACGTGCTGTTCTGGGCCGCAGGTGCGCTCAGCATCCTGGTCGGCGCGCTGATCTGGGCCCTGATCCCCGCTGTCCCGGCGCGGGCCGACGGCAGCTTCGACATCCCCGGAGCCCTCGGGCTCGGCGGTGGCCTGGTCTGCCTGCTCCTGGCCATCTCCAAGGGCGCCGACTGGGGTTGGACCGGCGGCGCCACCCTCGGCCTGTTCGGCACGGCCGTCCTCGTGCTGCTCGCCTGGGCCTGGTGGGAGCTGCGCTCCGCCTCCCCGCTGGTCGACCTGCGGGTCACCGCACGCGGCCAGGTGCTGCTGACGAACGCCGCCTCCATCGTGGTGGGCTTCGCGATGTACGCCTCCGCCCTGATCACCCCTCAGCTGCTCCAGCTGCCGACCGCGACCGGCTACGGCCTCGGCCAGTCCATGCAGGCCGCCGGCCTGTGGATGGCCCCGGCGGGCCTGATGATGATGCTCGTCTCACCGCTGGGCGCCAAGCTCTCCGCCGCGCGCACCCCGAAGACCACGCTGGTCGTCGGCAGCCTCGTCATCGCCCTCGGCTACGGCTCCTCGGTCGCGCTCATGGGCTCGGTCTGGGGGCTGCTGGCCGTCTCGATCGTCATCAACAGCGGCGTGGCCCTCGCCTACGGCGCGATGCCCGCCCTCATCATGGGCGCGGTGCCGCTCTCCGAGACGGGCTCGGCCAACAGCTTCAACACGCTGATGCGCTCCATCGGCACCACGCTGTCCGCGGCCGTGGTCGGCGTCGTCCTCTCGCACATGACCACCCACCTCGGCCCTTACGCTGTCCCCTCCCTCAACGGATTCCGCACCGGCATGCTCGTCGGCTGCGCCGTCTCCCTCACCGCGGCGGCGGTCGCCTCCTGCATCCCGCTCCGCAAGCCCACGCCGGAGGCATCCACCCCCGCACCCCGCGTCGCCCTCGCCGACACCGACCACTCCCCCGTCTGAGTTCAGCGGGGACGCCGTTGCCGACGAGCGCGAGGGGCGTCACCACGGAATGGACATCGCCCGCGACCTGGCGCAGGGGTGCGACTGGCCGGTGGGGCGTGACGGGCAGCGCTCCGTCTGCGCGATGTGCTCGCCGGACGACCGCGAACGGCTGCTGCGCCAGGAGGCCGCACTGATCGGCTGTCTCGACCGCCAAGGCGTCGGTCGCCGCTGACCCGAGACGCGGCTCCGCTGCTCCGAGACGGCCCTCACGTGGACTTGACGGGCGGTGGAGCAGACTTGGCCCATCGTCGGCCCGTGTGGGGTCGGGTCGGGAACGGGCGGAGGACGGATGGCGGAGGACGGCGGGGCCGTGGGGGACTGGGACGGCGTCGTCCTGGACGAGGCGTTCGTGCGGGGCGCGGAGCACAGTGAGCCGTCGGCGCGGGCGCGGATGCTGGCGGCGCGGTGGCGGCGGGAGGCGCCGGAGCCGGAGCCGTGGCGGGCGGACAAGCCGCCGGCGGGGTGGTTCTTCGGCCGGCGGCGGCGCCGCTGGAGGTAGGGCCGGCCGGCCGGGCGGCGTCAGGCCTTGACGCCGCCGGTCAGCAGGCGTTCGCGGTGGAACAGGGTGGAGACCACCCGCCAGGCGAGCACGTCGATCACCAGCAGGGCGAGGCCCAGGCCCAGAGCCACCGTCAGCGTGGGCTTGATGACGTCGAAGCCCACCAGCGCGGCCACCGCCAGCGGTGGCAGGCTCGCGAACGAGCTGAGCTGCTGGGCGACTCGGACGTCGCTGCTGCGGGTGGAGATGGCGATGCCCACCCAGATCGACCAGCCGGCCAGCAGCGGGGTGAACAGGAGCTGGGCGAGGATCCTGGGCGCCTGGAAGATGTCGTGCACGACGTTCTCGTGCGCGAAAGCCCCCACCGCCGCCAGGAAGACGCCGTACATCAGGTACGAGATCAGCAGCGTCGGCAGGAGGGCGGCCAGCGCCTTGCCGAGCAGGAACTCGGTGGGGCGGACGGGGGTGGTCAGCACCGGTTCGAGGGTGCCCTGTTCGCGCTCGCCGACCACCGCGTAGGAGGCGACGACCGCCGGGACGAGGGCGGGGATCAGCATGAGGTAGAGCAGCGAGAGGCCGACCACCGTGTCGATCCTCGACGCGGGCGCGTCCGCGGGCAGCTTGAAGATGGTGATCACCGGGCTGATCATGAACACCACGGGCAGCACCGCCATGGTGACGGCGATGAAGCGGTTGCGCCGGTAGTCGTTGACCTCCTTGCGGATCAGCGCCCGGATGCGGGTCCAGCTCAGGGGGCTCTGCAGGGCGTTCATCGGGTCCGTGCCTCCACGTCCTCGTCGATGAGCTGGAGGTAGACGTCCTCCAGGGAGTGGTGGGACGGGCTGAGCGCGAGCAGGTCCGCGCCCGCTCCGACCACCGCGCGGGCCGCGGCGGGAGCCGCGAGCTCCGCGTCCGAGAGGGTGAGCACGTAACCCGCACCGCCTGCACCGCCCGCACCGCCGGGGCCGCCGGGATCGGCGGTGCGCGCGTGCCAGCCCTCCACGCCGGGCAGCCCGGCGAACACGGCGTCAGGATCGTCCAGCGGCGTGCGGGTGGTGATCTGCAGGGTCTTGGCGAACAACTGCTCGCGCAGCTCGTCCGGGCGGCCGATGGTGCGCAGCGTGGTGTTCATGATGCCGACGCGGTCGCACAGCGCCTCGGCCTCGGCCAGGCGGTGCGTGGTCAGGAAGATGGTGACGCCCTGGCGGCGCAGGCCGTCGATCAGGCCGTGCACGTCGCGGGCGGCCAGCGGGTCGAGGCCTGAGGTCGGCTCGTCGAGGAAGAGGATCTGCGGGTCGCTCAGCAGGGCGCGGGCCAGGCCGACGCGCTGCCGCAGGCCCTTGGACAGGGCGCGGCACGGATCGCCCGCCCGGTCGAGCAGGTTGACCGCGCGCAGGGCGCGCTCGATGCGCCCGCGCCGGTCGTCGAGCTCGTAGAGCCCGGCGAAGAACTCGAGGTTCTCCGCGACGCTGAGGCGCAGGTACAGGCCGGGCGACTCGGGCATGACCGCGATGCGGCGGCGGATCTCGACGCCGTTGGCCTCGGTCAGCGGCAGGCCCGCGACCGTCGCGTTGCCGGAGGTGGGCGCCAGCAGGGTGCCGAGGGTGCGCACCGTGGTGGTCTTGCCCGCCCCGTTCGGCCCGAGGAAGCCGAAGACCTCGCCGTAGGCCACGTCGAAGGACACGTCGGCGAACGCGGTGCGCTCGCCGAAGCGCTTGGTCAGTCCGTCCACGACGATCGCGGGACCGGTCGGGGCCGCCGCGGTGCGCGTCGTGGCACCGTCTCGTTTCACCGTCACACTTAAAGTGATATCACTTTAGACGGTGCCGGTCCACAGCCTGCGACGTGCGCATTCACGCCCCGCCGCTGGCCTCGCCGCCGTCCCCGCCATCGACCTCCCCGTCGCCGTCGGCGGCCTCCTCCGCACGCGGCCGCTTGGGCGGACGCCCGCGGCGGGGCAGTCCGCCGACGTTGCCCGGCAGCCGCCCGGCGTCCGCGAGGGCGCGGCGCAGCAGCAGCTCGATCTGGGCGGTGGTGCTGCGCAACTCGTCCCCGGCCCACCGGGCCAGCGCGTCGTGGACCGCCGGATCCAGCCGCAGCAGGATGCTCTTCCGTTCCCCCACGGCCCCGCCTACTGGTAGAGGGTGCCGGTGTTGACGACCGGCTGGGTCGCAGTCTCGCTGCACAGCACGACGAGCAGGTTGGAGACCATCGCCGCCTTGCGCTCCTCGTCCAGCTCCACCAGCTCCTCCTCGGTGAGCTGTTCGAGCGCCATGCGGACCATGCCGACCGCGCCCTCCACCACCCGGCGGCGGGCGTCGACGACGGCGTCGGCCTGCTGGCGCCGCAGCATCGCCTGCGCAATCTCGGGCGCGTAGGAGAGGCGGGTGATCCGCGACTCGACCACGGACACGCCGCCCATCGCGACACGCTCGGCGATCTCCGCGGACATCCGGGAGGTGATCTCCTCGGCGTTCTCCCGCAGCGAGAGACGGGACTCGCCGCGCGCGTCGTAGGGGTAGCTGCCGGCGACGTGCCGGACGGCGGTCTCGGCCTGCACGGCGACGAACTTCACCACGTCCTCGACGCCGTAGACCGACTTCGCGGTGTCGGCCACCTGCCAGACGACGACCGCGGCCATCTCGATCGGGTTGCCGTCGGCGTCGTTGACCTTGAGCGTCGCCGTCTCGTGGTTCCGGATCCTGGTCGACACGCGCTGGCGCTTGGTGAAGGGGTTCACCCAGCGCAGACCCGTGTCGCGGACCGTCCCCTCATACCGGCCGAACAACGACACCACCCGTGCCTGCCCCGGGGCGACGGCCGTCAGCCCTCCGAGCATCAGCACCCCCAGCACGAGCAGCACCACCCCGGCCGCCCGCGCACTCCCCACCAACGCCGCACCCGCGGCGAGCAACGCGACCCCGGCCACGAGGCCGACCGCCCCCGTCACGCTGCGCGCCACCCGCTCGCTGATCGCCCCCGCCACCGCGTCCATCCGGACCGCCTCGCTTCTCGACTCAGCCCGAATGCCTCGGGCATCCAACAGCGCCATTATAGAGATATCACTTTAAACGGGCTGCGGAAGAGCGGTGCGGTGGGCACGTTCGACGGCCTGGCCCCAGTACGTTCCGACGATCATGAGGACCGCCCCGACGGAGGCCCACACGGTGAGCCTTTCGCCGCCGAGACTGATCCCGATCGCGACGGCCCAGATCGGCTCGGTGCCCAGCAGCAGACTGGCCCGGCTCGCGGACGTGCGCTGCACGGCCCAGGTCTGCGCCAGGAAGGCGAACACGCTGCAGAACAGGGCCAGGTAGACCAGCTGCGACCAGGTCGCGGCGCTGCTGTGGGCGAGGGCGGGCAGATCGGTGAGGGCGGGCGCGAGGAACAGCGCCGAGCCGACAACTGTCTGAACCGTCGTCAGGTGGAGCGGGTCCATGGGACGGTGGGCGGTGAGCCGTCCGACGAGTGCGACGTGCCCCGCCCGCACCAGCGCGGCGGCGAGCACCAGGGCGTCGCCGAGCCGCAGCGCGTGGAATCCGGTGCCGGCGGTGAGCAGACCGACCGCCAGCACGCACAGGCCGGCGGCGCCGAAGAACCTTCCGGGCAGTCTGCCGCTTCCTGCGGTCCGGTCCAGCAGGGGTGTCAGCACGATGGTCAGGCTGATGATCAGCCCGGCGTTCGCCGCGCTGGTGTGCGCGACCCCGTAGGTCTCCAGCACCAGCACGGCGGCCTGCGTGACCCCCAGCACCGCCCCGGCACGGACCTCCGCGCGGGTCCAGCGGCGCGCCCGGCGACGGGAGGCGACCAGGGCTCCGCACGCGAGGGCGGAGATCGCGTAGCGGGCGAACAGCACGGTGGTGACCGGGAGCGTTTCGGTGGCCGTCTTGGCCGCCAGGTAGCTGGAACCCCAGACCAGTGCGATCAGGAACAGGACGGCATCGGTACGGCGGGCGACGGGCATGTCCCCACGCTGCACCACCAGCATGTTGAAGACAATCACCAGCTTCTAAAGCAAAGCTGTAGCAGCCCTACACTGTGCGCATGGACGAGCGGCAACTCCGGATCCTGCGAGAACTGGGCGAGCTGGGCAGCGTCAGCGCGGTCGCCCAGGCGCTGCATGTGACGCCCTCAGCGATCTCCCAGCAGTTGCGCCTGTTGCAGCGCTCGGTCCCCGTCCCGCTCACCGAGCGCGCCGGGCGCCGGGTGGTGCTGACCGAGGCCGGGCAGTCGCTGGCGCGCGCGGCCATCGAGGTGGAGACGGCCCTGGCCCGAGCACGACACACCGTCGCCGACTTCGCCCAACGACCGGACGGCGACGTCTCGCTGGCGGCGTTCCACAGCGCGGGCTCGGCGTTCTTCCCCCTGTTGCTGCGCGGCCTCGCCGGACCGGGCCGCCCACGGCTGGCTCTCGCCGACGAGGACGTCGCCCAGGACCGGTTCCCCGCCCTCACCCGCGACCACGACCTCGTGCTGGCCCACCGCCTCGACCACAGCCCGCCCTGGCCCCGCACCGTCACCGCCGGAACACTGCTGCGCGAGCCGCTGGACGTCGCCCTGCCGACCGGCCACCCGCTCGCGGCCAAGGCGGTGCTGCTGCCGCAGGACGTGGCCGACCAGCCCTGGATCACCGTCCATGACGGCTTCCCGCTCATGTCCACGATCGAGGCCATCGGCAGCGTCGCGAACCGTCGTCTCGACATCGTCCACCGCATCAACGAGTTCGCCGTGGCGGCCGAGGCCGTGGCCGCCGGGGGCGGCCTGGCGCTGATGCCCCGCTGGACGGCGCGCCCGCACCCCGACCTGGTCCTGCGCCCGTTGGGCGCGGTCCACGCCCGCCGCCACATCGACGTCCTCCACCGACCGGAGCGCACCGCACGACAGGCCGTCCGAACCGTCCTCGCCGAGTTGCACCGCGCCGCCGCGCAGATCCAGGGCCAGGACAGCGACGCGTCCCAACCCGATGCAGGCGCCGCCGCAGACCCGTCAGCCCGGTGAACCCCGGTCCAAGCCCGGTCCGGGGTGCGAGCGGGGCGGACGGGGCGTCAGGATGCGCCGGTGGAGGTGTGGCTGCCGCCGGAGCCCGCTCCCGGGAGCGTGGGCGCCTGCGCGCCGCCGCCGGAGTTCGCGCCGGAGCCGCCGGTGAAGTCGCCGACACCGCCGCTACCGCCGCCGTCCGAGGCGTGCGAAGGCAGCAGGGACGCGAGGTCCGGCAGGGCGTGGGCGTAGCCGAGGCCCAGCACGAGGGCAGAGGCGGCCGAGCCCACGACGGTCCACCGGGTCAACCGGCGCACCCGCAGCAGCCCGGCGCGGCGGCGCTCGTACGGACCGGTCGGTCGCTGCGGCTGTGCGGCGGACATGGCAGCCTCCTCCCCCGGCGTGCGGGAGACGCGGACAGCGGGAGGCGCGCACGGCGCGCTCCTCGCCTCATGTCTCCAGTGTGCGTGAAAGCCTGTCAGCCGCCGGTACGGAACGTCTTCAAATCCGGTTAAGATCCGGGCCCGGCCGCCCGCAGCGGCCCGGAGCACCCCGGCGGCGGCTCTACGCTGGGGCAATGGCACAGGTCACCGACACCGCAGCGGCGAGCGCCGCCCTGTCCGTGCTGGTCGTCGAGGACGACCAGGGCATCGCGGACTCCCTCGTGCGCGGGCTGACCCGGGCCGGCTACGCCGTCCGCTGCGCGGGGACCGGGGCGGAGGCGCTCGGCGCGCGGCCCGTCCCCGACGTCGTCCTGCTCGACCTGGGACTGCCCGACCTGGACGGCGTGGAGGTCTGCCGCCGACTGCGCCGTCACTCCGACGCGGCGATCATCGTGGTGACCGCGCGCGGTGAGGAGGCGGACCGGGTCGCGGCCCTGGACGAGGGTGCGGACGACTACCTGGTCAAGCCCTTCGGCCTGGCCGAGCTGCTGGCCCGGCTGCGCGCGGTGCTGCGCCGCACCCGCCCGAGCGGCACGGAACTGATCGTGCACGGCCCCCTCACCGTGGACCCGCGCACCCGGCGCGTCACCGTCGGCGGCCAGGAGATCGCGTTGACGCCCAAGGAGTTCGACATCCTGCACTGCCTCGCGGTCGATCCCGGCCGGGTCGTCACCCGGCAGGAGATCCTGGAGCGCGCCTGGGACGCCCACTGGTACGGGCCGACCAAGGTGCTGGACGTCCACATCGCCGCGCTGCGCCGCAAGCTCGGCGCGCCGGGCCTGGTCGAGACCGTCTACGGTCGCGGCTTCCGCCTGGGCGACCCGTCCGGGGTGGCGGACACCGACGACCGCGAGGACGGCGACGGCAACGACGCCGACCGCGACGGCTCCCCCGCGCCGGACGCCCGGCCGTGACACGACGGATCGCCCTCAGCGTGGGGGCGCTGATCGTCGCCCTGCTGGTGCTGGCCGTGGTGCCGCTGGGCATCTCGATCACCGACCGCGAGCACGACTCCTTCCGGGAGGAGACCGCCGCGTGGGCCCGCTCCGTCGCCTCGGCCGCCGAGGAGCACCTGTCCGACAACCATCCCGACACCGAGGCCGCCGAGCAGGTCGCGAACGCGGCGAAGCACGGCGACTGCGCCCTCGTCTACGACAAGCACGGCACGCTGATCCTCTCCACCCCGTGCCACACCACCGCCCTCCCGCCCTCGGCCGTCGCGGACGTGCTGCGCACCGGGAAGGCGCAGAGCCGCCAGGACGGCGGCTGGCTGACCATGGCGATCCCGGTCGACGACACCGTCCCGCCCTCGGGGGCGCTGCTCTACTCGCGGCCGACCGACGACCTGAACCGGCAGCTGCTGACGGTCTGGGGCTGGCTCACCCTGTGCGCGCTGGGCGCGCTGGCCGCCGCCCTCTTCGTGGCCACCCGGCTGGCCCGCTGGGTCGGGCGGCCGCTGGTCAACCTGGACGACGCCGCCGCGCGCCTCGGCGAGGGCGACCTCGGCGCGCGGGCCACCGTCACGGACGGGCCGCCGGAGGTGCGCCGGCTCGCGGCCACCTTCAACGCCATGGCGGCCCGGACCGAGAACCTGATCCACGGCCACCGTGCGGTGATCGCCGACGTCTCGCACCAGCTGCGCACGCCGCTCACCGCGCTGCGCCTGCGGCTCGACCTGCTGGCGGCGGACGTGGAGGACGACGTCGCCGTGGAGCTGGCCGGCGCGCAGGAGGAGATCGCGCGCCTGTCGCGGATGGTCGACGGCCTGCTGGCGGTGGCCCGCGCCGAGAACTCGGTGCCGCGGGCGACCTCGGTGCGGCTGGACCGCGTCGTCGCCGACCGGGTCGCCGCGTGGGAGCCGGTGGCCGCCGAGCGCGAGGTGCGGTTCGCCGCGAGCGGACCGGCGGGCCTGACGGCCTCGATGGGCCCCGGGGACCTGGAGCAGGCGCTCGACAACCTCTTCGCCAACGCGCTGGAGGCCGCGCCGCCGGGTGGGCAGGTGGAGATCCGCACCGGACGCGACGCGGAGGGTGGCACGGTCGAGCTCGCGGTGATCGACCACGGGCCGGGGATGGACGAGGCGGCGCGCGAGCGCGCGTTCCGGCGCTTCGACACCGGACGGGAGAGCGGGACCGGGCTCGGTCTGGCCATCGTGCACCGCCTGGTCACCGCGAACGGCGGCCGGGCGACGCTGGAGGAGACGCCGGGCGGCGGGCTCACCGTCCGCCTCTCGCTGCCCGCAGGCCCGTCCGAGTCCCGCGCCGCACGACCCGCACGCCCGGTCCGCCGCGAGCGCCGCCCGTCACGCGGCGAGCGCGGCGGAGGCGGGGAGCGCGGCGGAGGCGAACCCGGAACTCCAGACGGTTGATCACCGCACCACAGCCGATGTTTACCGGTTCTTAAGACTTCCTGAACCGAAATCCCGGGGTCCGGGTGTGCAGGCTGGTGCGGTAGCCGCCCGCCAACCCCGAGGAGACGCCAGATGGACGCCCCCGAGCAGCCCGCGGCCCGCGCCCGGGCCCACCGCCGCGACCGGTCGGTGCGCCGCGTCGGCAACACCACCCGCTGGGTGACGGCGGCCGCCGCCCTCGGTTCGGTCGCGCTCGCCACGGGCTACGCCCAGGCCTCCACCACGGGCGGCGGCGCGAGCGGCGGCACCGCGGCGCCGACCCCTGCGCCCTCGACGCCTTCGACCGCTGCTTCGAGCAGTCCGAGCACCAGCGCGTCCGCCTCCCCCGAGGCGACGGCTCCGCACACCCAGGCGCCCGCGACGCACTCGGCGACGCCCCACCGCACGCACAGCACCGCCCCTGCCCCGGTGCCTGCGCACACCTCCGCCGCGCCCTACATCCCGCCGACCCCCGTCGCGCCGACGCACACGGCCGCCGCTCCCCCGCCGGCCCCGGCGCCGCAGCCGACCCACACGACCTCGGGTGGCTCATGAGCACGCCCTCCCATGATCACGACGGCCAGCCCGGCCAGGCGACCTTCCCCGTCTTCGGGACCACCGCCCACCTGCTGGTGACCGATCCGACGCGGCTCGCGCCCGCCCTCCGGCTGCTGCACGCCGAGCTCGCGGCGATCGACGCCGCCTGCAGCCGGTTCCGCGCCGACTCAGAGCTGTCCCGCGTCAACGCGGCCGCCGGTGCGGCCGTGGTCGTCGGCCCGCTGCTGGCCGAGGCGCTGGACGTGGCGTGGCAGGCGGCGGCGGAGAGCGGCGGCCTGGTCGATCCGACCGTCGGCGCGTCCGTCATCGGCCTCGGCTATGACCGCACCTTCGCCTCACTGCGCCCCGAGCAGCTCGGCGCGCCCGCGACCTCGCCCGCGCCCGGCTACCGGAACGTCGAGTGGGAGCCGGCCCGCAGGCGCGTCCGGCTGCCGGCCGGGAGCGCGCTGGACCTCGGGGCGACCGCCAAGGCGTGGGCCGCCGACCGTGCCGCGCAGCGGATCGCCGCCGCGGTGCGCTGCGGCGTGCTGGTCAACCTCGGCGGCGACCTCTCCGTCGCGGGCGGGACCCCGGCCGGCGGCTGGCGTGTCTCGGTCGCCGACGACCACCGCGCGCCCGCGCCCGACTCCCCCGTGGTCGCGGTGCACAGCGGCGGTCTGGCGACCTCCGGCTCCGTCGCCCGCGCCTGGCAGCGCGCCGGGCGGCGGGTGCACCACATCGTCGATCCCCGCACGGGCCGGAACCCGGCCGCCTGCTGGCGCACCGTCACCGTCGCGGCCCCGTCCTGCGTCGCCGCGAACACCTCCGCGACGGCCGCGATGATCCTCGGCCCCGAGGCTCCCGCCGCGCTCCGGCACGCGGGCCTGCCTGCCCGCCTGGTCCGCGAGGACGGCGGCGTGGTCCGCGTCGGCGGCTGGCCCGACGACGTGCCGGCCGGTGGCGCGACCAGCGCGCCGGACGACACCCCGAACGAGCGAGGCGCGGCATGACCCCCACCACGGCCCTGCTCGCCGCGGGCACCGCGCCCAGCCCGCTCTGGTACGCCACCCGCGCGGGAGGCACCGTCGCGCTGGTGCTGCTGACCGCGACCGTCGCCCTCGGCATCGCCGTGGGCGGACGGCACACCCCGCGCACGGTCGCCCGGTTCGAGGTCACCAACCTGCACCGGAACCTGGCGTTCCTGACGCTGGTCTTCCTGGCCCTGCACATCGTCACGGCGGTCCTGGACACCTTCGTCCACCTCGGCTGGTGGATCACCCTGGTGCCGTTCACCTCGGGCTACCGCACGCTGTGGCTGGGCCTGGGCACGGTCGCCTTCGACCTGCTGCTGGCCGTCACGCTGACCAGTGCGACCGCCGGACTTCGCCTGCGGATCGGGCAACGGCGCTGGAAGGCGATCCACTGGCTGGCGTACGGCTCGTGGCCCGTCGCCGTCTTCCACGCCGCCGGGACCGGCACCGACACCAGGCAGCCGTTGCAGCTCGCCCTGTACGCGCTCTGCCTCGGCGTGGTCGTGCTGGCCGTCTGGTGGCGCCTGTTCCGCGCCGGGCCGGGGCACGCGACCGTCCGCCTGGCGGCGGGCGCGGCGACGCTCGCCGTCCCGCTCGCGCTGGTCGCCTTCCTGCACGTCGGCCCGCTGGCGCCGGGCTGGTCGCACCGCGCCGAGGCCCCGGCAGGGGCTACTGCCACGGCGTCGGCGTCGCCCGCCCACGCAAGAACGGCCGGACCGACGAACGAGGTGACGCGATGACCGCCGAGAGCGTCCACGAGTCGACCCGCCCGATGCCCGCCGTCCCCGCCGACGGCTCGCAGCCGGGACCGCACGGCACCCGGCTCCTGTCGGGCTGGTTCACCACCGGGCGGGCGGCCGACCTGGCGGACCATCTGGACCGCTACGGCCCCCTGCCGCTCGACCGCGCCCACCGGGGCCACGCGTCCCCGCTGATCCATGCCGTCGACCAGGCCGGCCTGACCGGTCGCGGCGGCGCGGCGTTCCCGACCGCCCGCAAGCTGCAGGCCGTCGCGGACGGCCGCGGTGCCGCCGTGGTGGTCGCGAACGCCATGGAGAGCGAGCCCGCGAGCGCCAAGGACGCGACGCTGCTCCAGCTCGCGCCACACCTGGTCCTGGACGGGATCGCGTTGGCCGCCCAGGCGGTCGGCGCGCGCGAGGCGCACCTGTGCGTCGCCCGCACCCGGCAGCAGCAGGCGCGCGAGCTCCACGCGGCCCTGGCCGAGCGCGAGCGCCACCGCGTCGACCCGGTGCCGGTGCGCCTGCACGAGCTGCCGCACCACTACGTCTCCAGCGAGGAGAGCGCGCTGGTGCGATGGCTGAACGGCGGCGACGCCAGGCCGATGTCCACGCCGCCGCGCCCGTTCGAGAAGGGCGTCGGCAAGCGCCCGACCCTGATCGACAACGTCGAGACGCTGGCGCACCTCGCGCTGATCGCCCGCTACGGCCCGGCCTGGTACCGGGAGGCGGGCGCCCCCGACGCGCCCGGCACGACGCTCGTCACCCTCGGCGGTGCGGTGCGGCATCCCGGCGTCTACGAGGCCCCGATGGGCGCGCCGCTGGGGCGCCTGCTCGCGCACGGCGGCGGGCCGAGCGAGCCGCTGGCGGCGGTGCTGGTCGGCGGCTTCTTCGGCAGCTGGCTGCCGGCGAACGAGGCCCTGCCGACGCGGTTCACCAAACAGGACCTCGCCGCGCTGGGCGCCGGTCCCGGCGCGGGGGTGCTGGTCGCGCTGCCCCAGCGCGCGTGCGGGCTGGCGGAGACCGCCTCCGTGCTGGCGTTCCTGGCCCGCAACGGCGCGCAGCAGTGCGGCCCGTGCCGGTTCGGGCTCCCCGCCGTCGGGGAGGACTTCGCAGCGCTCGCCTTCGGCCGGCTCGACGTCGACGGGCTGCGGCGGCTTGAGCACCGCGTCGGCCTGCTGGCCGGACGCGGGGCCTGCCGCCACCCGGACGGCGCGTCCCGGTTCGCCGCGACCGCCCTGCGTGCGTTCGCCGCCGACGTGGAGCGCCATCTGCACCACGGCCCCTGCCCGGCGGTGCACCAGCCGCCCGTCCTGCATGTGCCGACGGGTTCGGTCCCCGGCGCGGACGAATGGAGGTGACCGGCATGGCGATCACCCGATCGACCGAGCTGTCCCTGCGGCTGGACCGCATCGCCTGCGAGGGCCACGGGGCCTGCGCCGAGCTGCTGCCGGAGCTGCTGTCGCTGGACGAGTGGGGATATCCCGTCGTCCACTCCGCGGCGGTTCCGCCGGGGCTGGCCGCGCACGCGCGCCGGGCCGTCGCCGCCTGCCCGGTGCTGGCCCTCCGCCTGGAGCGGTCCCGTCCCTGACGTCAGGGACGGTGCGCGGTACGGGAGCTGAACGAGTTCTTAGTCACCGGTCCGGCAGACTCTCGGCCACGAGTCCGAGTCCTGCGCGCAGGCTCCCAGCGCGCCCCCGGAAGGATGCACCCGGTGACCACTGCCCCCGCCGCCGTGACCCGTCAGGAGCACCGCGCCGCGCGCGGCCCCGAGGGCAACGAACGGCTGACGGCCGCCACCGGCACCGTGCTGCTGGTGCTCTTCGCCGTCCAGGGCGTAACGATCCTGTCCCTGACGCAGTTGCTGACGGTGCACTTCTTCGTCGGCCTGCTGCTGACCGGCCCGGTCGCCCTGAAGATCGGCTCGACCGGCTACCGCGCCTTCCGGTACTACACCGGAGCGGACGCCTACCGGCGCAAGGGCGCGCCCGTGATGCCGTTGCGCCTGCTGGGCCCGTTGCTGGTCCTCTCGTCGGCGGCGGTGCTGACCACCGGCATCACGCTGGCCCTGCTGGGCCGCGGCCGCACGGCCGACCAGGTGCTCTTCCTGCACAAGGCGTCGTTCGTCCTCTGGGTGGGCCTCGCCGGGATCCACGTGCTGGCGCACCTGTGGCGGCTGCCGCGGCTGCTCGCCTCGGACCTGGGCCGCCGGGCGGTGACCGGACGCGGACTGCGTTGGGCGCTGCTCGCCGCGGCCCTGGGCACGGGCCTGGTGGTCGCCCTGCTGGGCGTGCACCTGGTCTCCGGCTGGGCGCCCGGCCACTTCGGCAGGTGACCCTCGCGGCCCGGTCCGACACGGACAGCGACATGGTTTGCGCAGGCCAGCGTGGGTACGTGGGCACTGCGGGGACTCCGCTTTGAGCGGCCGGAGCCCCGTGCCGCGAGGACAAGGACAGGTATCCTCGCGGCTCCTCACCCGGGATGCCGGGAACGTGGGTACTCCGGCATCCCGGGACCGCGTCACCACCTGAAGAGCGGCCGGGCAGCCGGTGCGGGCGACGATCCGGTGCGGGAGACGGTGGGCCGATGACGGATCCGGACCCCCGGCGCATGGCGGCCGGCGGCGTCTTCGACGTGGCGCCGACGCCCTGGACGGCGCTGGCCTGGCTCCCTCCCGACGAGGTGTGGCCGCCGGTCCAGGCGGTTCGGCGCGATCACGACCCGCAGATCCGGCGCTGGCCGCCGCATGTCAACGTGCTCTTCGGGTTCGTGCCCGAGGCCGACTTCGACCTCGCTGCGCCCCTGATCGCCGAGGCGCTGGCAGGCGTGCCGCCGTTCACCGCCCGGCTGGCGGGGGTGCGGACGTTCCGGCATCACGCGTACAGCACCGTCTGGCTCGACCCGGACGCCTCGGGCGACGGCTCCTGGCAGACCCTGCACGAGGAGCTGGTCGAGCGGTTCCCGCGCTGCCGCGGGCGCTTCGAGGCCTTCACGCCACACCTGTCCCTGGGCCGGACCACCGATCCGCGGCGGGTGGCCGCCGAGTGCGCGGCCCGCCTCGACGCGTACTCCGCCCGGGTGGTCGAGTTGGCGCTGCTGTCGCGCCGCGGGGCCGACGATCCGATGCGGCCGCGGGCTTGTGTCGCGCTCGGCACGGGCGTGATCCGCCGGTCGGCGGGCAGGGACACGACACGCCGGTGATCTTCCGCCGAAGCGCGCACAGGCCGATCATCTGCTTATCGTCTTTCTCATGCACGTCGAACGTCGCCTGATCCTTCGTCGGGCCGCGCAGGCCACCCTGGTCGGCGGCGTCACGGCGGCGCTGGTACGCGCCTCCGGCGCGGCCGGGCCGGACGCCCCCGCACGCGTCTGGGCCGAACCGGCGGACCTGCACTGGGTCGCCGACCAGCCCGCCATCGTCCGCCGCGCCGACTGGGACACCGTCGCGCCCACCCGCCCGCTGCCCCCACCGCGCTACGCCCAGGCGGTGAAGGCCGTCTTCGTGCATCACACCGACAGCGGCAACGAGTACTCCCTCAGCGACGTCCCGAGCATCATCTGGAGCATCCACGACGACCAGACGGGCCGGCGGGGCTGGGACGACATCGGCTACAACTTCCTGGTCGACCGCTTCGGCACGGTCTACGAGGGACGCCACGGCGGGGTCGACAAGCCGGTGATCGGCGCCCACTGCAGCGGCTTCAACCTCAACACCGCGGGCATCGCCGCGATCGGCACCTTCACCGACGGCGCGACGCCGACCGCCGCCATGCTGACGGCCATCGGGGCGCTCGTCGCCTGGAAGCTGAGCCTGCACGGCGTCGACGCCCTCTCGTCGACGACGCTGACCTGCACCGACTCCGACAGCCGCTACAAGGTGGGCAGCCGCGCCGGCTTCGCGGTCGTCTCCGGCCACACGGACGCCGACTGCACCCTCTGCCCCGGGTCGACGCTCTACGCGGCGCTCCCGGGCATTCGTCAGGACGCCGCCCGCATCCAGCAGTCCAGCGACCATCCCGTCTTCGGGACCGACCGGCCCGTGCTGCAGACCAAGCCGACCCCGGGCCGCTGAGCGGGTCCGCCCGCGCGTGCGGGTGATTCACCCCCACCGGGCGTGACAGGGCCTCAGATCCGGTGATGCATACACATCATCCGATGATCCGTACGCCGCTCGCGCACGCCCTGAGGGAATCACCATGACCGACCACGACGCGGACGTCCTCCCCGACGCGTCCGGCGCGGACGCGTCCGCCGCCGCAGCCCCCGCCGACGCAACCGACCGGGCCGAGGGCGCCACGGCCGTGGCGGCGCCCCGACGCCGTCGCCGCCGCCGTCGGCTTCTGCCGTGGAAGCACCCCAGGGACCTGACGCCCGATCAGCGCCGCCGTCGGCAGATCGTCACCCGCTGCGCGCTGGCCGCGGTCCTGCTCTGCGCGAGCTGGCTCGGCTGGTCGATCGGGCAGGCGCTGACCTACCCCGGCCGCGACGGCGTCGAGGCGCGGCTGGCGGAGTGGGGGCGCGACCACCACCTGGGGCTGGTCATCAACCAGTTGGAGGACTGGCAGTACGCGCTGAACCCGCCGCGGGTCGGCGGCTCGCTCTCGGCGGCCGAACTGGCCCGAATGAAGGCGACCCAGCAGGCTTCGCCCGAGGGCGGGGCCGTGCCGCTGCGCGCCCCGATGCCCACCAGCATCACCCCGCGCCTGCCGGGCGAGGGCGTCTGGCGCGCCCTGGTCACCACCCACGGCCTGCCACTGGTCCAGGGCACCTACGTGCGCCCGGACGCGGAGCACTCCTCCTACGAGGCGGCGGTCGCCTGGATCAGCGCCTCCCATGCGACGTTCTTTCTGCACCCGGGCTTCCGCGAGCCTGGCGGCTCGTTCGCCGTCCCGCCGACCATCCCCGTCGGACAGCGCACCGGCCTCATCGCCACCTGGAACGGTGGCTTCCGGATCACCGACGGCACCTCCAAGGGTGGCTTCTACCTCGACGGCCGCACCGACGGAACGCTGCGCGACGGCGCCGCCTCCGAGGTGTTCTACAAGGACGGATCCATCCGCATCGGCACCTGGGGCCGCGACGTCACGATGACGGCGGACGTGGTCGGCGTGCGCCAGTGCCTGCAGCTGATGGTCGACGGCGGCCGGCTCGCCTCGAACATCGACGTGCCGTACGCCTACGGCTGGGCCTACCAGGGCAAGAAGTACGTCGAGCGCTCGGGCGTCGGCGTGACGGCCAACGGCGACATCATCATGGTGGTCGGCCAGGCCCTGTCGGCCCGCACGCTGGCCGAACTGATGCAGCACGCGGGCGCGGTGCGCGCGATGCCGCTCGACATGAACGGCGCGTGGCCCTCGTTCATGAGCTACGACGCGAGCGCGGACCCGGCGAACCCGAAGCCCAGCAACATCCTGGACTTCGGCGAGGCCGCCGACCGCTACTACACCCAGGCCACCCGCGACTTCGTCGCCGTCTACGCCAAGTGAGCGCCGCGCGGCTCAGGGCCGGCGTGAGAACCCGCGGGGCCCGGCCGGCCTGGCACGGCACCTCGCCGCGTCGTCGGGCACGGCCAGGCACACCCGGCACGAGGCCGACCCTCCGCGTTGCGATGCTCCCCCGCCTTCGCCCGGGAGGTACGCCGGCGCCGGACGACCCGGGCCGATCCGACGCGACTTCTAAGACCGGCCCTGGCCGGACGGCTTGCGCCCGACGAGGTGGAAGACGCGGCTCATCGCACGGTAGGGGTCGCGACGGCTCGCCTCCAGTTCCACCGCGGCCGCGGCCTCGACCTGCTTACGGTCGTTCGGGTCCAGCTCGGCGCCGCCGAAGTCGAGCCAGTCGACGAAGAGCCACACCCCGTACCAGCGCACCGGCTCCACGCCGCGGGCCTGCAGCAGGCCGCTGATCTCCTCCACCGTGGTGGGCCACGTCGGCACGCCCAGCACGCCGATCTCCGCCCTGGCGTCGAAGGACGCCAGGGCGTCCTCCCAGCGCCGTTCCATGGCCGGGCGGACCGCCATCGCGTGGGCGTTGCCCGCCATGATCGACACGATGCCGCCGTCCGCGACGCACCGGCAGAGCTGGTCCACCAGCGGCTCGGGGTCCTCCATGTAGCCGAGCATGCCGTGGCAGAGCACGGCGTCGAAGTGCCGGCCACCCACCGCCTCGTCGGCGTGCTCGCCGTCCGCCTGCAGCAGCGTCACCCGCTCGCGCACCTCGGCGGGGAGCCGTGCGAGGCGCTCGCGGGCCTTGTCGAGCATCGCGGCGGACGGATCGATCAGCGTCACCTCGTAGCCGGCCTGCGCCAGCGGGAACGACTGGTGCCCCGCGCCGCCGCCGACGTCGAGCACGGACGCCGGGGCCGCCGGCAGCTGCTCCAGCAGCTGATGGTGCATCACGTAGGTGCGCACGCGCCCCTTCACCGTGGCGTACGCGCCGTCGGCGAACTGGTCGGCGAGATCGGCCCAGGTGTCATTGCCCATCACACCACTGTACGCGGACGGGCCTTCACGCCTGCCGCCTCCCCTGCGGACTCAGCGCGGGTCGCGGTGGCGCGTGCCCAGCACGTCGTGCGTGGTGATCTCACCGCGGACCAGGGCGCCGGCGTCCGCGTCCTCCTCCGCGATCGCGGTTCCCATGATCTGCACCATCCGGGTCAGATCCACCAACTGTCATCGCCTCGACGCACCGCGTGTCCGACTGCTTGTAGGAGATCTCACGATCGAGAGCCCGGTGTTCCTGTTTTCCAGGCGCGCCTGACCGCATCACCGGTGTTCAAACCCGCCGGCGCGACTTTCCTGCGCGCGACCTTCTGCGCGACGGCGGGGAGCGGCGGGCCGTCGGGCC
>NZ_BBPP01000008.1:85440-162006 GCF_000787835.1 Streptacidiphilus melanogenes | reverse complement strand
CCGCCGTGTTCGGCTGACGCCCGCTCAGCAGATCCGCGGGAGCTGCTCCCCCAGCGGCAGGTCGACCACCCTGGTGCCGCCGAGGCCCGTGCGGGCGACGACCATGCCCGGGTGCTGGTCGGTGCACTCGCCGATCACGGCGGCCTGCGCACCGAGCGGGTGCGCGCGCAGCGCGGCCAGGGCCGCGTCGGCGTGCTCGCGGGGCACGAAGGCCACCAGCTTGCCCTCGTTGGCGACGTACCAGGGGTCCAGCCCGAGAATCGCGCAGGCGTTGGCCACCTCCGCCGGCACCGGCACGGCGCGCTCGTCGACGGTGACGCCGACGCCCGCCGCGACCGCGATCTCGTTGAGCGCGGCCGCCAGCCCGCCGCGGGTGGGGTCGCGCAGCACGTGGACGTCGGGGACGGCCGCCAGCAGCGCCCGGACCAGATCGCCCAGGGGCGCGCAGTCGCTGACGATCTCGACGCCGAACTCCAGGCCCTCGCGCATGCTCATGACCGCGACGCCGTGCTCGCCGAGCGCGCCGCTGACGATGACGACGTCGCCGGGCCGGGCCCGCTGCGGGCGGATGTCGACTCCGGGGGCGACGAGCCCGACACCGGAGGTGTTCAGGTAGACGCCGTCGCCGTGGCCGGATTCGACGACCTTCGTGTCGCCGGTGACGACCTCCACCCCGGCGCGCCGGGCCGCTGCGCCGAGCGCCTCGGCGACGCGGTGGACGGTGTCCAGCTCCACGCCCTCCTCCAGCACGAAGCCGCAGGCGAGGTAGGCGGGCACGGCGCCGCTCATCGCGAGGTCGTTGACGGTGCCGTTGACCGCCAGGTCGCCGATGCTGCCGCCGGGGAAGAACAGCGGCCGCACCACGAAGGTGTCGGTGGAGAAGGCGATCCGGGCCCCGCCGAGGCTCAGCACCGCCGAGTCGCCGAGCTTGGCGAGGTGCTCGCCGCCGAAGGCGGGGGCGAAAACGTCCCGGACCAGCTCGGCCGAGAGCATGCCGCCTCCGCCGTGGCCCATGACGACCCGCTCGCCGCCGCGCAGCGGCGCGGGGCAGCTGAAGCCGGAGAAGTCCGGGCGGTCGGCGCCGGTCGCGAGGGTGTCGACGATGTCAGCCAACGGGGCTCGCCTCCTTGCCGGTCGCCGCGCTCGTCGCCGGCGCGGCCGACGCGGCGCTGCTCGTGCCGCCGAGTCGGCGGTAGAGGTAGTAGGCGGCGCAGGCGCCCTCGCTGGAGACCATCGTCGCGCCGAGCGGCGTGCGCGGGGTGCAGGTGGTGCCGAAGGCCTCGCACTCGTGCGGCTTGAGCAGGCCCTGCAGCACCTCGCCCGCGCGGCAAGCGGCCGGCTCCACGGTGGCGATGTCGCCGACGTCGAAGCGGTGCTCGGCGTCGAAGGCGCGGTAGCGCTCGGACAGCCGCCAGCCGCTGGCGGGGATGGTGCCGATGCCGCGCCAGGGGCGGTCGGTGACCTCGAAGACGTCCGCGAGCATCTGCCGCGCCGCCGGGTTGCCCTCCGGGCGCACCACGCGCGCGTAGGCGTTGTCGACGCGGTGCTCGCCGCGTTCCAGCTGGAGCACCGCGCGGCGCACGCCCTCCAGGATGTCGAGCGGCTCGAACCCGGTGACCACGATCGGCACCTTGAAGCGTTCGGCCAGCTCGGGGTACTCCTCGGTGCCCATCACGCTGCACACGTGCCCGGCGGCGAGGAACGCCTGCACCCGGCAGTCCGGCGAGGTCATCAGGCCCTCGATCGCCGGAGGCACCCGGACGTGGGAGACGAGCATGCTGAAGTTCTTCACGCCCAGCTTCTGGGCCTGGTAGACCGTCATCGCGTTGGGCGGGGCGGTGGTCTCGAAGCCGATGCCGAAGAAGACGACCTCGCGCTCGGGGTTCTGCTGGGCGATGCGCAGCGCGTCCAGCGGGGAGTAGACGACGCGCACGTCGCCGCCCTGGCTGCGGACCTGGAACAGGTCGCGGTCGGTGCCGGGCACGCGCAGCATGTCGCCGAAGGAGCAGAAGATCACCCCGGGCCGGGAGGCGATCTCCAGGGCCTTGTCGATGGTCTCCAGCGGGGTGACGCAGACCGGGCAGCCGGGGCCGTGGATCAGCTCGACCTGCTCGGGCAGGAGCTGGTCGATGCCGTGCCGGATGATGGAGTGCGTCTGGCCGCCGCAGACCTCCATCAGCGCCCACGGACGGGTCGTCACGGCGTGGATCTCGTCCAGCAGTCGGCGGGCCAGCACCGGGTTCTGGAACTCCTCGAGGTACTTCACGCCCGCGCCTCCTTCGCACCGGGCTCGTCCGCGGGCCGGTCCGCGGGCTGGTCCGCCCCAGCGGCCTTGGCCGCGAGCTCCCACTGGTCGCCGAACTCCTCCTCCAGCAGGCCGAGTCCCTCGAACAGGGCCAGCGTCTGCCGCGCCGACTCCTCGTCCAGGCGCTGCAGGGCGAAACCGACGTGGACGATGGTGTACTCGCCGACCTGCAGATCCGGCAGGTACTCCAGGCACACGTCCTTGACGACGCCGCCGAAGTCGACGACGGCCATCCTGGTCCCCTCCTTCTCCTCGATCGACATGACCTTGCCGGGCACCGCCAGGCACATGGGCTGTTCTCCTTGCCTCGTGTCGCTTTCCCGCTGTTCAGGGTCGGGCCGCGACGGCGAGCTGACCGAGGGCCAGGCCGCCGTCGTTGGGCGGCACCAGGCGGTGCCGCAGCACCGTGAAGCCGTCCTCACGCAGACCGTTCAGGGAGGCCGTCAGCAGCAGCGCGTTGGCGAACACGCCGCCGCTGAGCGCGACCGTGCCGACGCCGGTGCGCTCGCGCAGCCGTCGGCAGACCTCACGGACCGACGCCGCCAGGCCCGCGTGGAACCGGGCCGCGACCAGCCGCTTGTCGACTCCCGCCGCCACGTCGGCGGTAACGGCCCGCAGCATGGGGGCGGCGTCGATCCGCAGCGGCGCGTCGGGGACGGGCCGCACGCCGAACCGGTAGGGCTCGGCGACGGGGCCGTCCCAGGCGCAGGCGGCAGCCTCGAGTTCGATCGCGGCCTGCGCCTCGTAGTGCACCTTCTGGCACACCCCGGCCAGCGCCGAGACGGCGTCGAAGAGGCGCCCGGCGCTGGAGGTCGGCACGCAGTTCAGCCCGCGCTCCAACTGCCGTGACAGGACCCGGCGTTCGTCGACGCCGCAGGCGTCGACGCAGGGCAGTCCGGGGCTCCAGGGCAGCCCGGCGGCGTACAGGTGGGCGAGCGCCATCCGGTAGGGGCGGTGGACGGCGGCGTCGCCGCCGGGCAGCGGCACCTCGGCGAGGTGGGCGACGCGGCGGAAGCCGTCGTAGTCCGCGAGCAGCACCTCGCCGCCCCACACGGTGCCGTCGTCGCCGTAGCCGGTGCCGTCGAAGGCGATCCCGAGGACCGGGCCCGCGTCCTCCTCCCACCCGTTCTCGGCCAGTACCGAGGCGATGTGGGCGTGGTGGTGCTGCACGGTCCGCATCGGACGTCCGTCCGCGTTGCGGCGCGCCCAGCCGGCGGAGCGGTAGCCGGGGTGGCGGTCGGCGGCGAGGCGCTCCGGCACGACGCCGCTGATGGACTCCAACTGTCGTTCCGCGCCTTCGAACGCGGCGAGGGTGGCGAGGTCGTCCATGTCCCCGATGTGGGCGGAGAGCCAGGCCTGGCGGTCGCGCCCGAGACAGAAGGCGTTCTTCAGGTCGCCGCCCACCGCGAGGGTCGGCGCCACGGCGAACGGCAGCGCGACGGGGAACGGCGCATAGCCGCGCGAGCGGCGCACCAGCAGTTCCTCTCCGTCGACGACGCGCACCACGGAGTCGTCGCAGGGCACGTGGATCGGACGGTCGTGGGTGAGCCAGGCGTCGGCGAGCGGGGCGAGCCGCGCAAACGCGTCGGCCTCGTCGGTGACGATCGGCTCGCCGCCCAGGTTGCCGCTGGTCATCACGAGCAGGCGCGGGCCGGGGGGATCGCCGGGCAGGCCGAGCAGCAGGTGGTGCACGGGCGTGTAGGGCAGCATCACGCCGAGGTCGGGGCTGCCCGGCGCGACGGCGTCCGCGACCAGGGCACGCGCCTGCCCGTCCGTGTCCCGCCGGCGGCGCAGCAGCACGATCGGCCGACGGGCGCCGGTCAGCAGGACCCGTTCCTCCGGACCGATGCGGACCAGCGCCGCGAGCTCGTCCGGGTCGGCCGCCATCAGCGCGAACGGCTTGGCGCCGCGCGCCTTGCGGCGCCGCAGCTCGGCGACGGCCTGCTCGTCGGCGGCGTCGCAGGCGAGGTGGTAGCCGCCGAGTCCTTTGACGGCGACGATCGCGCCCTGCGCCAGCAACCCGCGCGCCGCGGCAACCGGATCGCCGGGGCAGGCCACCGGTCCGCCGGTCGCGTTGACCAGCAGCCGCAGCCGGGGGCCGCAGTCGTGGCAGGCCACCGGCTGGGCGTGGAAGCGCCGGTCGGCCGGGTTCTCGTACTCGCGGGCGCACCGCGGGCACATCGGGAAGCCCGCCATCGTGGTGTTGGCGCGGTCGTAGGGCAGGCCGGTGACGATGGTGAACCGCGGCCCGCAGTGCGTGCAGGTGACGAACGGGTGCCGGTAGCGGCGGTCGGCCGGGTCGCGCAGCTCGGCGAGGCAGGCGTCACAGGTGGCGGTGTCGGGCGAGACAAGCGTGCGTCGCGCGCCGCCGGCCCGGGAGGCCTCGATGGTGAACGCGGCGTCACCGCGCACCGCGACCGGCTCGTGGCGGACCGACTGCACGACCGCCAGCGGCGGCGCCTCGGGGGCGAGCCGCGCGCAGAACGCCGCCACCGCGCCGCCCGCGCCCTCGACCTCGGCGATCACGCCCTCGGCGGTGTTGGAGACGTAGCCGGTCAGGCGCAGCTCGTTGGCCAGGCCGAACACGTAGGGGCGGAAGCCGACGCCCTGCACCACGCCCTGGACGGTGACGCGGCGGCGTTCTTCCGGGTCGGCGGTGGGAGCGCTCATGGCGGCCTCAGTGGGAGTGCGCGTGGACGTGCGGGGATCCGTGGTGGTGGCCGTGCGTCTGTGGCGCGGTCGCCATGACCGGGTGGTGGGCGGGGCCGCCGGCCTCGTGGGCCGCGAGCGCGCGGTCGAGGATCTCTCCGACGCCCTGTCCGCGCCGGGCGGAGGTGAAGACGACCTCCACGCCCGGGTTGACCTGCCGCACGTTCGCCAGGAACGTCTCGCCGTCGAACTCGACCGCCTCGGCGAGGTCGGCCTTGGTGACCACGACCAGGTGCGCGAGGCCGAAGGCGCTCGGGTACTTCAGCGGCTTGTCCTCCCCCTCGGTCACCGACGCGAGGGCGACCCGCAGCATCTCGCCGAGGTCGTAGGAGGCGGGGCAGACCAGGTTGCCGACGTTCTCGACGAACAGCAGGCGGGTCGGGTCGGGCAGCCAGCCGTCAAGATGCCCTTCGAGCATGTCCGCCTCCAGGTGGCACAGCCCGTCGGTGAGGACCTGCTTGACCGGGGCGCCGGAGCGGGCCAGCCGCGTCGCGTCGTTCTCGGTGGCCAGGTCGGCGGTGAGCGCGGCGACGGGGACGCCGCGCTCACACGCCAGCTTGAGCTCCGCCTCCAGCAGCGCGGTCTTGCCGCTGCCGGGGCTGGAGAGAAGGTTGACGACGCTGGTGCCGCGGGCCGTGAGCCGGGCGCGCAGGTCGTCCGCGCTCCGGTCGTTCTTGGCGAGCACGGCCTGCTGCAGCTCGGTCACACGGCACACGGGCGTCAGTCCTCCTCGGGGGTGGGCACGCGGGCCGGTTCGGCCCAGCGCACCTCGGCGATCTCCAACTCCCGCCCGGCGGTGAGCTCGCTCGCCCCGCCGCCACAGCGCGGGCAGGTGAGGTCGGGCGGCAGGCCCGTGGCCCAGCCGGCGTCGCAGGGGGTGCACCGGGCGCGGCCCGGCACCGTCTCGCAGCGCAGCTCTGCCCCAACCAGCAGGGTGTCCGCGCAGGCGAGTTCGAAACAGAAGCGCAGCGACTCGGGGACCACTCCGGCGAGTTCGCCGACGCGCAGGGTCACGCTGCGTGCGGTCGGCGCGGCGTCGTCGCTCCTCCGGGCCGCCTGCGCCGCCGACTCGACCTGGCCGACGACGGCCAGTGCGATCGACATCTCGTGCATCGCGCTCCCGCTCTCGTGACGCCGCGGCCTTTGGGTCGATTACACGGCGGCTGCTCCGGCCGGTGGCCCCGCCACGCCGTCAGGGGCGTCGCAGGGTCCACCGTTCGGACGCGTCTACATCGAGCGCATCTTCAGATACCGCTTGATGTCGTCCATGTTGGCCACCGCGATGCCGACGGCCGCGAGGACGGTCATCCCGCAGAGAAACTTGATCATGTGCACCTCCTCGGTCAGTTCGGGCCAGTTCAGGTCGGTTCGGGTCGGTTCGGTTGCGGTCGACGTCACCGGACAGGGGTCGTGTCCTCGGCCAGCACGCGCAGGACCACGGCCACGGCCTCGTGCAGGGCCGTGGCGACGGGGGCGCTCAGCCCGATGCCCTCCTCCAGCGAGGCCGGTTCGCAGCCGACCACGACGACGCGGCGCGGGCGCGTCCCGCCCGTGCCGACACTGAGGGTGCCGAGCAGAGCGAGCACCGCGTCGGGCGTCATCCGGTGGCCGTCGATCACCGCCTCGGCGGGGGCGGCGGCTTCGGCGTGGTCGATGAGGTAGACCGTGCCGGGTTCGCCGCCCTGGGCGGTGGCGTCGAGCAGCACGACGGTGTCGTAGCCGTCCAGCAGCTGGTAGGCGAGGTGGACGCCGCGGACGCCGATGTCCACGACCTCGACACCGGGGGGCAGTTCACGCCGGGCGAGACGCCCGGCGGCCTCGACGCCGAAGCCGTCGTCGGACAGGAAGATGTTCCCGAGCCCGGCCACCAGCACCCGGCGCGGGGCGGCCTCCGGTGCGTCGGGTCCGGCCGACGCGCGGATCGCCTGCGGGGCGTCGCCGGTCGCGAGCCCCGGATCGGCCCCGCCCGCCCGCGCCCGTTCCGCCTCAGGCTGCGTCATGACGGTGCCTCCACGGGAACCACCTCGTCGGGCTGGAAGTACAGGAACCGGCCCTGCTCGCGGCGCAGGTCCGCGCCCGGGTCGTCGTCGAGGGTGACGGCGAGGTGGACCAGGCCGTCGACGTCGTGCAGCACGGCCTCCACCAGCGCGGGCGCGTCGTTGAGAAACAGGTCCTGCGCGTCGCTGCGCCGCTTGCCGGGCCGCAGCCGGACCCTGCTGCCGGCCCGGACGGGCGTGCCGTCGACCACGACGTGGTCGCTCCCGGGGTCGACGCTGCGGTCCGCCGCCGGGTCCCACCAGGGCAGTTGGGGCGTCATCAGGTCCTCCAGGGCGTCGCGCTCCTCGCCCGGGGTGACCAGGACCGGCGGCCCTTCGGTGACCTCGCGCAGTGAGCGCACCGCGCCGTGCAGCCGTTCCCAGATCTCCGGCGGCAGCGAGTCGGCGAGGTCGACCACGGCGGCGGCGCGTTCGTCCGTGCCGCGCGCCTCGCGCTTCTCCTGCTCGGTGAGGGTGGCGGTGCGCAGCGCCAGGATCTCGTCGATCTCGGTGGAGTCGTAGAGGGCGCCGCAGCTCTCCGGGGCGATCCTGGGGTGGTCCTCCAGGATGATCGGCGAGGAGAGCACGACGTCGGCGCGGCCGTCGGCCCCGGCCAGCACGGGCCAGGTGCGTTCGTTGCGGCACTCGGCGACGAGCGCCTTGGCCCACTCGGGCGGGTCGGTCATCGACACGAACGAGCCCGCAGTGAGGCCCAGCAGCAGGTGCGCGGAGAGTAGCGCGTGCGGCAGCGCCGCGTCCCGGTCGCCGGCGCGGCCGGTGCCGGGGCTCCACTCGCCGGTGTTCTCCACGACCGCGCGCAGCCGCACCACCCGGTAGGGGCCGGGGAGTTCGACGGCCCACAGCCGCAGCACGCCGTCGATCCGCTCGCGTCGGCGCACCAGCCGGCCGACGGAGCGGCCCGCCTCGTCGCGGACCTCCTCCATCTCCTCGGCGGCGGGGCGGCGGAACGGGAGGACCATGGGCCTGGAGCCGTGCTCGCACAGCTGCGCGACGGGCACCCGGAACTCCACGCACTCCTCGACGCCCTCGTCCCACGGGACCAGGACCTTGTCGGGCAGCTCCAGGCTCTCCACGGTGCGGTGGGAGCGGTCCGGTTCGACGCGCTGGACGGTGCGCCGCTGCGCGTGCAGGAACCGCACCTGGGCGACGAGTTCGGCGCCCGCGCGCGGTTCGGCCAGGCACTCGGTGCGGTGCCAGGCGTGTTCGCCGACGTCCGTGCCGTAGGCTGGCGGCACCAGCACGCCGAACTGCCAGCGCATCCGGTTCTTGGCGGACGAGGCCCGGTAGGGGTAGAGCACGTATCCCTCGTAGAGCACCGCGTCGGCGGCCTCGCGGGCGGTGTCGAAGCACGGGCCGGCGGCCGTGGTGGTCACCTGGGGCTCCCCTCGGCGGTCGGCACGCGGGCGTCCGCGGGCGCGCCCTCGTCGGCCCGGTCGAGCAGCTGCTCGACGGTGGCCTCCCAGGACGGCAGGGCGTGGCGGGAGCGGTAGGCGCGCAGGGCGTCCAGCACGTCGCGCGGCAGACGCAGCCAGCCGCAGCCGGGGAAGTGCTGGTCGATCATCTCCCGCCACACGGCGACCGGCATCCGGCAGACGGCCTCCTTGTTCCAGGGCACCGGCTCGACCTGGAAGCCGCCGCGGCCGCGGAAGGCGGTGCCGGAGAAGAGCAGCAGCAGCGGCACCTCACCGTCAGCGAGGGCCTCGCAGTACCGGGTGGCGGCGATGTCGGTGTCGTAGCTGCACGGGACCGGCAGGTCCACCTCGGTGCTGCCGTCGAAACCCGGGACCACGACCGACACCTGGGCGAACTGCATCGGGTTGAGGCTGCGACCCCAGCGCTCCCGCTCGCCGAACAGGTCCCCGAGGCCCTCGGCCTCGGCGTCGCTGTAGCGGCGCTGGGCGGGCTCGACGCGCAACTGGCAGCGCAGCGCGATCGCGTGGACGCGCCGGTCCTCGCCGCCCGCGGTGATCCTGACGCGGAACACCAGGGTGGGGCCCGCGGCGTAGGGTTCGGCGCGCACGCCGACGCAGGCGAAGTCCAGGCCGCCGCTCACCGCTCCACCACCGCCGGGCGCGGCAGCGGACGGGACTGGCGGGCCACGTCGGCGAAGAACGCGTCGAGTTCGACATGGGCCTCGGCCCCGCCGTCGAAGCCCTGCCAGAACAGGCGCATCCGCCCGACGAGTTCGTAGGCGGCGTCGACGGGGACGAGATGGCAGGCGTGGTGTCCGTCGGTGCGGCGCACCAGCAGCACCTCGACGTCCGGGAGCAGTTCGGCGGCGAGCGGGGTGGCGGCCGTGAAGCGGTCCCAGACGGCCGGTTCGATCTCGCTCTCGGTCACCCCGGCAGGGCCGGGGAAGCAGGCGACGACCTGCCCGAGCACGGAGTTGCGCAGCAGGAAGGCCACACCGATGGGGATGCGCAGCAGCGCCCAGGCGTCCTCGGTCAGGGGGGAGGCCGGGTCGTGCAGGTAGCGGCGCGGCACGGCGCGGTAGTGGACGCCGCCCACGCCGTCGCGGTCGAACAGGGCGGCGCAGGGCGGGCAGGCGCAGGCCAGCGCGCGCCGTTCGACGTCCACCAGGTGCCGGTGCTCGGGAGCGACCGGCGTCGCACACAGCTCGCACCGCTCGACGGCGGGCGGGCGCGGCGCGGTGAAGCGCCGCAGCCCGCCGCGAGCGGTGGCGGGAGCCGGCGGGAGGCCCGCGCTCATCGGGCCTCCGAGGAGACGGCGGGCCGTCGGCCGATCTGCAGCAGCGTGGGTTCGCGCCGCGCCGGCTCGTCGGCGGCGATCTCGACGGAGGTGATCTCCGGCGCGAAGCAGGACAGCGACGCCTCCAGCTGGTCGCGCAGGGCGGCGTTGGTGCTCGGGCAGCCGCAGCCGTGTCCGCCGCCCTCGTCCTCCTGACGCAGGGTCAACCGTCCGTTGGCCTCGTCCAGCTCGACGACCTCGAGCGAGCCTGCCCCGGCGGAGCGCAGCGCGCGGCCGACGCGGGCGGCGACGTCGTCGGGGTGCAGCTCGTGCAGGACCAGCAGCCCGGCGGTGACCTCGTCGTCCAACAGCGCGGTCAGCGGCGTGCCGGAGCGCCCGGAGAGCAGCCCCACGACGCGGGCCAGGCCCGCGCCGTAGAACTCCATCAGGGCGCGCACGAGCTCCTCCGCCGTGGCGGCGGCCGCCGGGTCCTTGGCCGCGAGCCGGTCCAGCAGCTCCTCGACGCGGGCCGCGGTCTGCTGGGCGTTCGGCGCCTTGGTGTCGACGGCGCCGGTCATCCGGCCAGACCGCTCAGGCCGGTCGGGACGTGCATCTTCTCCACCGTCTTGCCGTTGCCCACGTACATGTGGACGCCGCAGGGCAGGCAGGGGTCGAAGCTGCGCACGGCGCGCATGATGTCGATGCCCTTGAAGTTGTCCGGCGGGTTCTCCTCGAAGATCGGGGTGTTCTGCACCGCGTCCTCGTAGGGGCCGGGCGTGCCGTAGCTGTCGCGCACGGAGGCGTTCCACGGCGTCGGCGGGTAGGGGTGGTAGTTGGCGATCTTGCCGTCGCGGATCACCATGTGGTGCGACAGGACGCCGCGCACGGCCTCGGTGAAGCCGCAGCCGATGGACTCGTCCGGCACCTCGAACTTCTCCCAGGTTTGGGTGCGTCCGGCGCGGATCTCCTTGAGCGCCTGCTCGGCGCTGTGCAGGGCGACGCCGGCGGCGTAGGCCTGGAAGTAGGTGCGGGCCCGGTTGCGCTCCAGCGCGTTGCTCCACTGCGGGATCTTCCACTCGAAGGTGGTCTCCGGCTTGGTGAGCGACTTGGGCAGGTTGATGATCACGCTGTGGCCGGTGGCCTTGACGTAGCCGATGTCGACCAGGCCGGAGAGCGCGGTGGACCACAGGCGGGCGATGGGGCCGCCACCGGTGTCGAGGGCGAGGTGGTCGGTGCCGTCGAACCAGCGCGGGGACATGACCCAGCTGTACTTGTCGTCGAAGTTCCGCTTCTGCGGCGCCGGGATGGTGTGCTGGTTCCACGGGTGGCGGGGGTCGACCGGGTTGCCGAGCGGGTCGTGGGTGACGAACTGCTCCTGGCCCTCCCAGTCCTGGTAGTAGGAGCTGCCGAGCAGGATCCGGATGCCGAGGTTGATCCGGGTCAGGTCGTTGGTGACCAGCTTGCCGTCGACCACGACGCCCGGGGTGACGAACATGCGCCGTCCCCAGTCCGTCATGTTGCGGTAGGTGAAGTCGCAGTAGGCCGGGTCGTTCAGGGCGCCCCAGCAGCCCAGCAGCACGCGGCGGCGGCCGACCTCCTCGTAGCCCGGCAGGGCCTCGTAGAAGAAGTCGAACAGGTCGTCGTGGAGCGGCACGACGCGCTTCATGAACTCGACGTAGCGCATCAGCCGGCTCAGGTAGTCGGTGATCAGCTGCACCGAGGCGACCGTGCCGACACCGCCGGGGTAGAGGGTGGAGGGGTGCACGTGGCGCCCCTCCATGAGGCAGAACATCTCGCGGGTGTAGCGGGAGACCTGGAGCGCCTCGCGGTAGAACTCGCCCTCGAGCGGGTTGAGCGAGCGCATGATGTCGGCGATGGTCCGGTAGCCGTGGTCGGCCGCGTGCGGGGCCTCGGTGCGCTCGGCCAGCTCCAGCACGCCGGGGTTGGTCTCCTTGACCATCTTCTCGCAGTAGTCGACCCCGACCAGGTTCTCCTGGAAGATGTTGTGGTCGAACATGTACTCGGCGGACTCGCCGAGGTTGATCAGCCACTCCCCCAGGTGCGGCGGCTTCACGCCGTAGGCCATGTTCTGCGCGTACACCGAGCACGTGGCGTGGTTGTCGCCGCAGATGCCGCAGATACGGCTGGTGATGAAGTGCGCGTCACGCGGGTCCTTGCCGCGCATGAAGACGCTGTAGCCGCGGAAGACGGACGAGGTGCTGTAGCACTCGGCGACCCGCTTCTGCTTGAAGTCGATCTTCGTATGGATGCCGAGACTGCCCACGATCCGGGTGATCGGGTCCCAGGACATCTCCAGCAAGCCGTCTGCCGCCATGGTGGTCTGCGCTCTTTCCTCGTCGGTTCGGTGACGCTCTGTCAGCTGTCTCAGCTCTGGTCGGGCGCGCCGACTACCAGGGCTTGCGGTAACCGGTCGTCAGCTTGTCGCCCCGGTGACGCCACTTGGGCTCCTGGTCGACCGTCTTCATGGTCACGGCGCGCAGTCTGCGGATCGCCGCGCCGTAGACACCGCTGGCGACCGAGGAGATCTTGCCTCCGGGCGGCTCGTCCATGAACGGCATGAACTTGTCCGGGAAGCCCGGCATGGTGCAGGCGATGCAGATGCCGCCGACGTTCGGGCAGCCGCCGATGCCGTCCATCCAGCCACGCTTGGGCACGTTGCAGTGCACGACAGGACCCCAGCAGCCCAGCTTCACCAGGCACTTGGGCGAGTCGTAGGAGGTGGCGAAGTCGCCCTGCTCGTAGTAGCCGGCGCGGTCGCAGCCCTCGTGCACGGTGGCGCCGAACAGCCAGGTGGGCCGCAGCTTGTCGTCCAGCGGGATCATCGGCGCCTGGCCGGTGGCCTGGTAGAGCAGGTAGGTCAGCGTCTCGGCGAAGTTGTCCGGCTGGATCGGGCAGCCCGGCACGCACACGATCGGGATGCCGGCCTTGGACTTCCAGTCCCAGCCCAGGTAGTCCGGCACGCCCATGGCGCCGGTCGGGTTGCCCTCCATGGCGTGGATGCCGCCGTAGGTGGCACAGGTGCCGATGGCCACGACGGCGAGCGCCTTGGGGGCGAGCCGGTCCAGCCACTCGCTGGTGGTGATGGGCTGGCCGGTGGCCGGGTCGTCACCGAAGCCGCACCAGTAACCCTCGCGCTTGATGGCCTCGTTGGGGATGGACCCCTCGATCACCAGGACGAACGGCTCCAGTTCGCCGCGGTCGGCCTTGAAGAACCACTCGATGAAGTTGTCCGCGCCCTGCACCGGACCGCACTCGAAGTCGATCAGCGGCCAGTGGACGGCGATCTTCGGCAGCCCCGGGAGGGCGGCCAGCGCGATCTCCTCGATGCTCGGCTGCGTCGCGGCCGTGAGGGCGACGGAATCGCCGTCGCAGCTCAGTCCCGCGTTGATCCAGAGGATGTGGATGGGGGCCTCTTCTTCGGCCCCGCGGTCCGCCGTGGCGGTGGAAGTCTGCGCATCCGACATGGATGCCTCCAAAGGGAAGGTTGTACGGAGCCAGACAACGGCGTCCTGACTCCTGGATAACGTGTGCCACGCCGTGGCGCGCGCCCACGGGGCGCGTCAGGGTGAGCCGGACACCGCCGAACGGTGGTACGCCGTCAGGTGCTCCGGAGTGGCCGCGGGCCGCTCCTTGCGCACGAAGGCGCGGCGCAGCGCGTGGTAGGGATGCTCGGGATCGAAGAAGACCGCGTGCATCCGGGCGAGCTCCTCGTTCCGGTAGGCATGCAGCGGCCGCTCGCCCTGATGGAGGTCCAGCTCGGCCTTCTTGCGGGCGGTCCTGGCCTGCGTCCCCGGGCTCGCCGCCAGCCGCTGGGCCGACCGGATGACGGCGGTGGCGAACTCCTCGGGCGCGCCGCCCAGGATCCGGTCCACCAGGCCCAGGTCCAGGCTGCGCTCCGCGCCGACCGGCAGGGCCGCCGCCGTCAGCCGCTCCGCCTCGGCCGCTCCCACCCGCTTGGGCAGCGAGTAGGTCCAGTACTCGGAGCCGGTGAGCCCCATCAGGCGGTAGTGGGGGTTCAGGACAGTGCCGGGACGGCACCAGACCTCGTCGGCGGCCTGCGCCAGCATCACCCCGCCCGCGGCCGCGTTGCCCCCGAGCGCGGCGACGACCAGCCGGTCGGTCGTGGTCAGCACCGCCTCGACCAGGTCGTCGATGGCGTTGATGTTCGCCCAGGACTCCGCGGCGGGGTCGGGGGCCGCCTCGATGACGTTCAGATGGATGCCGTTGCTGAAGAAGTCCCGCCGGCTGCCCAGGACCAGCACCGAGGTGGGGCGGCGGCACGCCTCCAGGTAGGCGGCGAGCAACCGGCGGCAGTGATGGGTGCTCATGGCCCCGCCCGGGAACGAGAACCAGAGCAGACCCACCTCGCCCACCTCCTGGTAGCGGATGTCGCTCCAGGTGCGGCGCCCGGCGGCGAGCTCCAGCGGGACGGGCGACTCGGGCAGCGTCAGCGGCGGCCGGTCCGTCCGGCCGCGGGCGGCGAGGGCCAGGGCCAGCGCGGCCGGCAGGCTGAAGGCGGGCGGACCGCCGGGGCGGCGGCGGGCCCGCATCTGGGGGATCCACACCGCGCCGTCGACCGTCGCCCGGCAGACCGCCCCGGCCCGGGTGGCCAGCAGTTCGCCGGGGACGCCCCGCAGCCGGTCCTCCTCCTCGCCGCCGTGCAGGAACCACTCCACGCCGTCGATCTCGTCGAGCACCCCGGGCTGCGAGTCGGCGGACCGCAGCCGGCGCAGGATCTCCGCGGTGGCGTCGCGCGTCCAGTCGATGCGGCGCTCGTCCTGCCGCAGCAGGGGCCGCGCCGAGACGAGCTCGCGCACCTCCGGCCGGTCCTGGGAGAGCGGCCGGTGGGAGCCGGAGGCGAAGCGTTCGACCGCCAGCAGGACGGCCTCGACCGCGGCGTCGCCCACCTCGCCCCGGTACAGGTCGCTCTTGCCGCGCGGCGGCAGCGCGCACGGCACCGTCGCCCACACCGGCCCGGCGTCCATCTCCGCCTCCGCCTGGAGGACGGTGACGCCCCAGCAGACGCGTCCCTCCTGGACGGCCCGGTCCAGCGAGGACGGGCCCCGGTCGCCGAGCGGTCCCGGGTGCACGATCAGACAGGGGACGGACGACCAGACGTCCTCGGGGACGGCGGTCTTCAGCATGGGGGCGACGACCAGCTCCGGTCTCAGCCGGGCCAGCGCCGCACGCAGCGACGCGTCGCTCAGGGCGAACTCCACCGCGACGGCGTGGCCGCGGTCCCGCAGGGCCGCGAACACGCGCTGGGTGAGGCTGTTGAAGCCGGACGCCAGCAGCAGGATCTCCACGTGGGCCTCCTCGGGGGCCCGGCGCACCGCCCGTCCGGACGCGCACCTGGGTCCACCGACAAAGCCTGATACGCCGTCAACGACCGGCGCGGGACCCGCGCCGTCAGGTCACCCGAACGCCCGGGACCGTTCTTCGAACTCCCGCCCGGCGGCCGTGGGCCCGGCGACGTCAGCGATGCATCTCGGCTTCGGTGGCCGTCAGCGGCTCGCCGTGGGCCTCCCGGACGACCTCCCACCAGTCCCAGCAGTCGTCGCAGCGGCGGTGCGCCGCGAGCTCACTGACCTGGCGCATGGAGCGGTGGTCGCCGACCGGGTCGATCAGCCGCCCGCACATGGCCACCAGATGATGCGCGCGGACGATGTGCCAGCGCACGACCTCCCGGCCCACCGGATCGGCCGGCTGGTGCTCCGCGCGCAGCTCGTACCGGCTCATCTCAGGGCCGTCCCGGGCTCGGCCCCGAACGGCAGCAGTTCCGCGCAGCGGCGGCGGCAGACGGGGCAGAGCCGTTCGGGAAACACCTCGGCGGACGGCTCCGCCGGTCGCGTCGGGTCGGCGTGGTCCAGCCGCAGCTCGCACAGGGTCGTGTCGCTGTGTGCCCGGACCAGGTGCCACAGGTGGATCTCCCCCGTCCCCTGCTCCCACGTGCAGCCCGGTTCCGCCTTCAGCTCCAGTTCCACCGATCTCACCCGTTCCTGCGTGACGTCGAGCGCGTCGGGCCCGACGTGTGTTCACCGCGCGCCTGCCCGGCACCCCCGCCCGCAAACCGCGAGCCGTCCCGCCCGGCAGCGCGAGCGCGGTGGCCCGTTCGGCGAGCCAGGTCAGCGCGCTGCGGCTGTGCGCGCGGGCGTCGAAGGAGCCGTGCGCCCCGAAGTCGCGGCCGTCCGCAGCGTCGAGCGGGTGCCACCGGTTGGCCTGCTGGTGCGGGTCGGCGGGCTCGCCGGTCTGCTGCGGCCCGGATGTCCCGTCGCTCCGTTTCCGACCATCGCGAGCGCGCTCCTCCGGATCCCACGGGTACGGCTCGACACGTCGCCGGGCTTGCCGCGCGCCTACCCCGCGCGGTGGCGGCAAACGTGCCGCGGGCCGCGCGGGGACGGGCCGTGTGTCCGGGGCGCGCGGGGTCCGGCGTTGGGCCCGGCGTCACGAATGTGGCGGGTGATCCGCGTGGGGGCGGTCGCGGCGGGGCATGGGCCGTAATGGCGAACTTCGAACCACAGGAATCGAGGCAGCCATGGAACTGACGTTCCTCCATCCTCTGCTCGACCGGCCCGGCCCCTGGGCCAGCGTGGTCATCGACACCTCCCGGACCACGGAGGACGGCGCCAAACAGGCCGAACTGCGGATCCGGGCCGCCGCCAGGGACCTCGCACGGCTCGGCGCCGACAAACGCACCGTCGACGCCCTGACCCGGCACCTGGCGGGCGAGCCGCCCTCCGGGACGCCGGCGGCGCGGGCGGTCTACGCCACCGACGGCAAGGTCGTCCTGGACCTGCCGCTGGCCTGCGCACCGGCGACCGCGCTGACCGCCTGGAGCGCGCTGCCCCGGCTCGCGCCGCTGCTGCCGCTGCGCGCGGACCACCCCGACGTGCTGCTCGCGCTCATCGACCGCACCGGCGCGGACCTGGAGCTGTGCGACGGACACGGCCGGCGTCCGCTCACCAGCGCGCAGGGCCCGCAGTGGCGCGATCGGGGACACCGCACCGTCCCCTCGGACCGCTACGAGTGGCACTACCAGCACCGGGTGGAGGACACCTGGGACCGGACCGCCCAGGTGATCGCCGACGAGGTCGCCCGGCAGCACGACGCGGCCCCAGGCTGCGTCGTGGTGCTGGCCGGGGACGCCCGCGAGCGGCACGAGGTGGTCCGGCGGCTGCCGCACCCGCTGGACGCCGACGTCACGGAGCTGCCGAGCGGCGGGCGCGCACCCGGTGGCGACCACGCCCTGGACCAGGAGCTCGAACGGGTGCGTGCGCGCGCAGAGGCCGACCACATGGAGCGCGCCCTGGCCCGGCTCGCCGCCGGACGCGCGAGGGACCCGGGGACCGGACACGCGGTGGCGCCTGAGATGGGCGGCCGGACCGCCGAAGGCGTTCCGCAGGTGCTGCGCGCGGCGCGGGACCGCAGTCTCGACACACTCCTGCTGGGCGACTCCTCGGGCGACGCGGCCCGCACGGTCTGGACCGGCCCCGAGGCCTGCCAGCTGGCCCCGGGGCGCAGCGAGGCTCACGCGCTCGGCGCCCGGTACCCGGTGCCGGCCCGCGCCGACGACGCCCTGCTGCGCGCGGCCGTCGCCCTGGACGCGGACGCGATCACCGTCCCGGCGGGAGCGCCCGGCCCGATCGGCGGCGTCGGCGCGCTGCTGCGCTGGTCGCAGGCCGCGTGAGCGGGGCAGCGCGATGCACAAAGCGAACAGATTTGAAAAACTCCGGCCCGGGAACGAAGACTTGAGGGTGTGAGCCGAACCCCGCCGGGGTAGCCGCGCGAGAGCCGGATCTCACGATTCCTCCAGGAGTCTTCGGTGGTCTCATTGAGCTCGGCGCCGACGGGTCGAGCCCGTCTGCTCCGCTACGACGCGCCACTCGGGACGGGCCACGGCCTGCGCCACGTGCGCGACACGCTCGCGCACTGGGGCCTCGACGGGGAGTCCGAACAGGCCTCGGACGCCGTGCTGGTGGCGGGCGAGCTGCTGGCCAACGCCCGGCAGCACGGCGGCGGCGCACGCGCGGTGGAGCTCTCCTGGCACGGCACCCGGCTCCGCATCGCCGTCAGCGACAGCAACCAACGGTCACCGCGCCTGGTCTGGCCCCACCTGCCCGCCAGGCCGTCCGGCCACGGCCTGTACCTGGTCGAGCGCCTGGCGCGCCGCTGGGGCGTGCTCCCCCGGCGGCAGGGCAAGACGGTGTGGGCGGAACTGCGGATGCCGATGCTCTTCGGTCCGGCCCTTCTTCCGCCGCACCGCTCCGGCCGCCACCAGATCGACGGTGCGCCGAGGTAGCACGCGCCCGCGGCACCGTTTGCCCCGGCCTGCGCCAGCGGCTCAGCCGGCCCCGTCCGGTCCGGACGCGCGTGCGTCGCGGGTGTCCCAGCTTTCGGCGAGCGTCCTCGACCGGCTCAGACCGACCACGCCGACCACGATCAGCGCGCACCCCGCCAGGGCCGGGACGAGGTTCACTCCGAGCGCGAGCCGGTCGCCGAACAGGACCCCGCCGAGGACCAGGCTGACCAGCGCGTCGACGAGCGTCAGCGCGGGCTGGGAGACCCGTAGCGTGCCCGCCCGCAACGTGGCCTGGAGCAGCAGGAAGCTGGCTCCGCCCGTGGCGGCGAAGACGTACACCGGCCAGTTGAGCCACACCTCGGCGAAGCCGGCCGTGCCCGCGCGCGCCAGGGTCTCCTTGATCAGGGCAGCCGTCATCGCGAACCCCGTGGCCGTCGCGCAGCCCAGCAGTGCGGCGCGGGGTGCGCCGCGGACTCTGAAGGCCGCCCCCACGAGGGCGACGACCACGGCGGCGACGACCACGCCGGTCGTCGTCCAGCGCGCCGTGGTGGCCGAGGCGTCGCCCGGGCGTGGACGGGTCGCCGCCAGGAACAGGGCCAGTCCGGCGGCGAGCGCCGTGAAGGCCGCCCAGGTGCGGCGGCCCGGCGCGTGTCGGAACACCAGGGTGCCCACCAGCAACGCGAACAGCAGCTCGGAGGCGAGCAACGGCTGGACCAGGGAGAGGCTGCCGAGGCCCAGCGCCGCGGCCTGCGCGACCGCGGCCAGGACCAGCGCCGCCGAGCCCGCCCACCAGGCCTTGCTGCGCAGCAGCCGGAACCACCGTCGTCGCGGCCCGGCGCCGGTCGCCGGCGTCTCCAGGGCGGCGAGCCGCTGCAGGGCGGAGACGGCCGCGTTGGCGGCGGCGCACACCATCGCGCACAGGACGGCCAGCGAGGTCACCGGGGTGCGTCCTCCCGTCGGGTCGTCGTCGGCCGCTCGCAGCCGGAGGGCCGCCTGTTCAGCCGAAGCGGAAGGCCAACCGCTGGTAGAGCCCGGGAGCGGCGCTGCGGACCAGTCCCGGCAGGCGCATCCAGCCGGGCACGTAGACCTGTTCGCGTCCGACGGCCACCGCGCGGCAGATGGCGTCGGCCACCCGGTCGGGCGGGATCGGACGCGGCCGGGACCGGGCGTAGGGGACGCCACGCCGCTCGAAGAACGGCGTGTCCACGACGCCCGGGACCACATGGGTGATCCGCACGCCGGAGCCGCGCACCTCCTGGCGCAGCGCGTCGGCGAAGACCCCGAGGGCCCCCTTGGCGGCCGAGTAGACCGCCTCGTTGCGCACGCCCAGGCTGCCGGCGACCGAGCCGATGAGCACGATGTGCCCGTCCTTCGAGGCGAGCATCGGCGGCAGGAGCAGGCGGACCAACTGCACAGTGACACGCAGGTCGACGGTGAGCAGCCGGTCGACGGCGTCGGCGGGCATCGTCGACAGCGGCCCGGCCCAGCCGACACCCGCAGCGGCCACCAGCAGCCCGATCCGGTCCTGCGCCGCGACCGTCGCCGCGGTGACGAGCGCCTCGGGCGCGCCGGGCGCGGTCAGGTCGGCCGGGAGCGCGAGTCCGCCGGTGCGCCTCGCGACCCGGTCCAGCCGGGTCCGGTCGCGCCCGTTCAGCACGAGCCGCCAGCCGCCCTGGACGGCCAGCCGTTCGGCGACGGCTGCGCCGATCCCCGAGGAGGCGCCCGTGACCAGCCCGACCCGTGCGGAATCCGCCTGCGCGGCAGCCGCCCCTCCGGAGTCGACCCTTGCGGCATCGACCCGGGCGGAGGGGTCCGCCGTGCCGCGGTGTCCTGATGGGCGTCCGGAAGGCTGCGCCTCCCGGTGGAACAAGGTCACGGCGGGCTCCTGTCCGAACAGCGGAGGAACAGCGACGAACTGCGGCGAACTGCGGCGGGAGAGAACGGCGGGCGTCACGGGCGCGCCCCGCGCCCGCTCACTCTCCTTCCACCTTCCCCGAGACCCGGCGTTCAGGCGCGCCGAGACGGGCCGCCCCGACGCTGCCCGCCTACGGTGGGGAGGATGAGCCGGTTCCTGATCCTCAGCGCCAGCATGGGCGACGGGCACGACGCCGTCGCCCGCGCGCTGGCCGCCCGGCTCGACGCCCTCGGCCACGACGCGATCGCCGTGGACGTGCTGCGCCTGCTCCCGTCCCGGGCGGCGGGGGCGGCACTGCGCGGTTTCTACCAGGGCTGCATCCGGCACGCTCCCTGGGTCTACTCCGCGCTGTACGCGGCGTTCTTCCGGCCCGCCCCCGGACCGGGCACCAGTCCCCTCGCCGCCGTCATCGGTCCGCGGCTGCGGGAACTGACGGACCGCCTGCGACCCGACCTGGTGGTCCCGGTGTTCCACCTGGCGGCGCAGACGACCGGGCGGGAACGGGCGCTCGGCCGGCTCACGGTGCCGACGGCCGTCGTGGTCACCGACTTCGCCGTCCACCGTCAGTGGCTGCACCCCGGGAACGACCAGTACCTGTGCCTGACCGAGGACGCGGCCGGTCAGACCCACGCCGCGACCGGCCGCCCGGCCCGGGCCGTCGGCGCCGTCCTCGCGGACCGGTTCCTGCCGCCGCGGGCCCCGGCACGCAGCTCCGCCCTCGGTCGGCCGCGTGTGCTCCTGTCGGCCGGTGCGTGGGGCGCGGGCACCCGGTTCGCCGAGACCGCGACGGCCCTGACCGGTGCCGGCTTCGCGCCGGTGGTGCTGTGCGGCCGCAACGAGCGGATGCGGCGTTCGCTGCGGGGGCTCCCAGGAGTCACCGCCCTGGGCTGGCAGCGCGACCTGCCCTCGGTGCTGGCGGGGAGTGCCGCCCTGATCGACAACGCCGCCGGCCAGACGGCTCTGCAGGCGCTCGCCCTGGGCGTCCCCGTGGTCGCCTACCGCCCCCTGCCCGGCCACGGCCGCGACGGCGTCCTGGCGATGGCCGCCCTCGGCCTCACCCGCCTGGCGGACTCCCCGGGGGCCCTGCTGGTCGCGCTCACCGAGGCGACCACTGGGCCGCAGACCGCTCCCCCGGCCGCCGACGGCCTCTTCCCGGGCACTGCCGAGACCGTCCTGGCCGCCCTCGCCGCACGGCGGCGTCCCGCCGACTCCCCCTCCCAAAGTGACGCCTGACGCCGCGATGCGCCCGCACCGTGCGCGTACGGGGCGCAGCCCTGGGTAGTCGCCGAGTGTCGCCCGAGCCGGACCGCCGGACAGACCGCCGGGCTCGCTCAGCCCCGACGCGAGCGACAACGGCTACCAGCCGGTTCCGCCCTCGTCGGCGGAGGGCGTCATCATGCCCGGCGCCAGGTGCCGGGCATGATCACGCCCTCACGGGCTCACGCCGTCAGGGCGCGCCCGGGCCGGACGGCTTCGGTTCGGGCTCGGGCGGCCGGGCCGGGGGCTCGGTGGGCCTGGCCGGCTCGGGGTCGGGGTACGGCAATGGGTCCGGATCGGGCCCGGGGCGCGGCACCGGGCGGTCCGGGTCTGGAGGCATCGGCACCGGGGGTTCGGTGGGGCCGGGGACCGGCACCACGTCGGGGTCGGGGGGTGCGGGGATCGTGGCGTGCACGGCGGGATCCTCCTCGGATCGGGCCCGGCGGGTCAGTGCCAGGCGGTCGAGAGCTCGGCGGGCGCCTGCCGGGCGAAGGGTTACCAGGGCGTCGTCGAACGCGTCGAGGTCATCGGGCTGGCGGCTGGTGATCAGCCTGCTGTCGCCGCCCTCGCACACGACGAGCTGCCGGTACACCCAGTCTGCCCCGGCGTTGGCCAGGTCGGTGCGCAGGCTCGGCCAGGACGTCACGGTCCGGCCGCGCACCACGTCGGCCTCGACGAGGGGCCACGGTCCGTGGCAGATCGCGGCGACCGGCTTGCCGGCCTCCCTCCGGGGCCACCAGGAAGGCGTCCGCGCGTCCTTCGAGTGTGACCGCGTCTCCGCTCCCAGCCGCTCCGTGCCCGCGCGAACACTCGCCCGTGCGGGGAAGAGCAACGACAGTCGTGGAGGCGATCAAGGAGCGGCGAGGGTCCCCGCGACCGGCTGATCCGCACGGTGCGAGGACGTGCACGGCGGTGGCCGCTGACATGCTGTCAGCGGCCGCCGCCGGGAGCCGATTCCGGCTCACCATCTGTACCGTCGGCCACGGCGGGAGCCTGACCTCTCCGCGCCACGGAACAGGAAGCCCAGGATCCAGAGCACCAGCACGGCAAGGGCGATCCACCACAGCACGTGCACGGCGAAGCCCAGGCCGCCGAGGACGATGGCGAGTAGCAGAACGAGTATCAGAACCAGCATGACAGTCCACCTCCTCGGAGCGCGTCTGCCCCGCCCCCGGCAGGTCACACCTCGCCAAGGCCGCCCACGTCGTACAGGCGCAGCAGCAGGTCGTGGAGGACGGTGCGCTCGTCCGCCGTCAGGGGGGCCAGGACGGCGTCCTGCACCGCGGTCGCCTCAGCGTCGAGCGCAGTGAGGGCGGCGCGTCCCTCCGGGGTGATGGTGACCCGCACCCGGCGGCGGTCCGCGGGGTCGCGTTCGCGGGCGACGTGGCCGCGCCCGGCGAGTTCGTCGAGGAGCTTGGCCATGTCGCTCGGGTGTACGGCCAGCCGCACCGCCAACTCCCGCTGGGCGTGCGGTCCGAAGTCCACGAGAGCGGCGAGGGTCGCCATGTGCCACAGACGCAGCCCCTTACGCGCCAGGCGATCCGCGAGCTGCGCGCGGGCGTCCCGGCCGACCTTGGAGAGCAGGTAGGTGGTCAGGGCGGTGAGGGTGGGCGGCGTCTCGATCACCCGTCTATAGTAGGTGGCCACCAATCGTTGGTCTACTCCTACTATTCAGGGGGTTCGGTTCCGTGGACGCCATGTACCCGCGCCTGCTCGTCGCCGACTTCGCGGCGAGCTTTCGCTTCTACGACGCCTTCCTGCCGAAGCTGATCGGCGCCCACCTCACCAAGGGCGGCGAGGAAGGCCCCTACGCCAGTTGGGACCTCGGCGAGGAGGGAGCCGTGTCGATGCTCGACCGGGCCGCGATGGCGGCGCTCGCCGGCACCGCCGACCTGCCCCAGCCGGTGTCGCAGGACTCGACGATGCTGGTCTGCCGCGTCCCCGATGTCGCGGCGGCCCACGCCTTCTGCCTCGCCCGAGGCGCACACGACGTGGCCGGACCCACCGACCGTCCCGACTGGGGTCCCACCTGCCGCACCGCCCACGTCCGTGACCCTGAGGGCCGCCTGCTGGAGTTCCAGTCCTACTGACCGCTCGGCGTCCGCGAGAGGCTTCCTCGGCGTCGTCCCGCCAGGCGGGCGGTCTCCACCAGCACGAGCGGCAACCAGAAGCCGCCCCTCCGAGCGGCCACGGCCGCCTCCGTCCGTCGTGCCGGGCGCGTTCGCGCTCCCGGCGGCCGTCCGAAGACCGTCCGGGCAAACGCCGTTCGCCGTGCGCAACCCGGAGGGCGTGCGGAGGTCAGAGCGCGTCGCGCGGCGGCAGCGGCAGCGGCGCGGGCGGCGCGCCGTCGCCGTTGGGCGACCCGGACTGACCGGCGTGGTGGCTGATCAGCAGCGCCAGCAGGTCGGCGACCTTGGGGCCCGCGTCCGCGGGGTGGCGCAGCGGGCTGGTGGCCGTGACCTCGTAGAGGTTGGTGCGTCCGACGCGCGTGTGGGCGAGGTAGCCGCCCTGCTCCAGGTCGGCGATGATGCGCTGCACGGCGCGTTCGGTGAGCAGGCAGCGCACCGCGATGTCCCGCACCCGCATCCCGGGGTCACGGGAGATCTGCACGAGCACCCGAGCGTGGTTGGTCAGGAAGGTCCACGTCGCGTGCGGGCCCGGCACCTGGTCCATGGGCACCATCGTAGGACCGTCGATTCACGCTTCGCGACAGCCGACACCTCTTTCGTGCGTTCACGACCGCAGGTCGACCAGTGCCTACTCGCCCGCACCGCGCCGCCCAACCCCCCGCCCGGGCAAACGGAACGGGCACCGCGATGGGTGCCCGTTCCCGCCGGTGTCACCGATCCGCGCCCGATCAGTCGACCCGGCCGCGCAGCCCCAGCCACGCGAGGGCGGCGACGACGGCCGCCGCCGCCAATCCGACGAGCGTCTTGGTGCGGACACCGGCCCCGGTGTCGGCGCCCTTCGTGCTCTTCGCGGTGTCCTTCACGCTCTTCGCGGTGGCCGCCGCCTGGTGCTGGGCCCGGTCGAACTGGCGCTGGGCCCGGTCGAGCGCGGCCGTGGTCCGGCCGACGGCGAGCCGCGCGATCCGGGCGGCACGGTCGGCCACCACGGCCGCGCCGTCGCCGACGGAGTGGGCCGCGGTGGTGGTCTTCTCCTTGGCCTGCGTGAATGTGCTGCCCATGAGGAAAGCCCTCCCTGACGGTGACGTTGCGGTTGCGTTCGGCGTCTACCCGCAATGGCGGCGGGTATCAGTGCCCCGCTCGTTTCACCCGGCGGCGGCCGGGCACCCGCGCGGTGCCCCCCCTTCGGGCCGCCACCGCACGCGAAAGGAGCTGACAGTCATGGCCGACCCCGACTTCTCCACACGCGACCGCCCGCCGAGCGGCAACCCGGGTGAGCATCTCGGCCCGAGCCTCAGAACCTTCTGGATCGGGGTCCTGGTGATCCTCGTCATGTGCGTCGTCGTGATCGTGGCGGTGGGCTGAGGCCACGCATCCGGTCGCGCGCGCCGGACCTCGCGTGCTCGCGGCGGTCAGCCCCGGGTGGCGCGGGCCTGGGCGGTCGGCGCGTCGGCGACGGCGAGCCGGAGGAGGGCCCACTGTTCGGCCTCCTCGGCCTCCAGCCTCCAGGCGCGGGCCGACGCGGCGGCCGCGGCCGCGTTGCGCTGGGCCTGCCGGTTCCATCCGCGCGGCTCCACGGCTGCGAGGCCGCGCACCGCGTGTGCGCCGATCGCCCGAAGCACCTGCCATGTTCCGGGCAGCGCGAGCATGAGCCATTCCTCTCGAGGCGGAGATGAGCGCTCACGACGCTACTCGCCGTCGGCCGCGCCGCAGCCCGACCCGCACCGAGCTTGGGCCGAACGAGTCTGGACGACGCGTCGGCACCGGCCCGTCCCTGCAACATCCGGCCCGCGTTTCGGCGGGTGGAGCGCGGGCAGGGGGTCTGCGACCGGAAGAGGGAGGTGGGGTCGTGCCTGCCGTCACGGTCCGGGACCTCGTCATCGGCGCCGGCGACGACGCCGTCCACGGCGATCTCGCGCTTCCGCCGTCGTCGCCGTCAGTGGTGGTCTTCGCCCATGGGAGCGGAAGCTCCCGGTTCAGCCCGCGCAACCGCGCGGTCGCGACGGTCCTGCAGCACGCCGGGCTGGGCACCCTGCTGCTGGATCTGCTGACCCCGCCGGAGGAGCGCGTAGACGACATCACGCGCCGGCTGCGCTTCGACTTCCCACTGCTGGCCCGTCGCCTCGTCGCGGCGATCGACCTCCTCGGCACGCGGCCGGACACCGCCCGCCTGCCCGTCGGCCTGTTCGGCGCGAGCACGGGCGCGGCCGCCGCGCTTCGGGCGGCGGCCGAACGCCCCGAGCGGGTGAGCGCCGTGGTCTCCCGAGGGGGACGGCCCGACCTGGCGGAGGAGGCGCTGCCGCAGGTGCGGGCACCCGTACTGCTGCTCGTCGGCGGTCTGGATGCGGACGTCCTGCGCCTCAACCGTGCCGCCGCCGACCGGATGACCGCGCCGCGTCACCTGATCGTAGTCCCGGGAGCGACGCACCTGCTCGCTGAACCGGGCACGCTGGAGCAGGTCGCGACGGCGGCCCGGGACTGGTTCCTCGACTTCCCTGGCTTCCTCGCCCCTGACGTCAGGTGAGTTCCTGTCGGGGCGACGGGACCGGGGCGTGCGGTCGGTCGCCCCGACCGGCGATCAGCCGGTCCCACGCGGGATCGGGCCCGCCCGGCACCGCGCGGCCGAGCAGCGCCCACGCCTCCGCCATCTCCTGGAAGAGCGGGGTGTCGGACGACGAGGCTGCGCCGCCTTCCTCAGGCTGGGGAACCGGTTCCGCGCTGGTCACGCCACAACCAACGAGAAGCGGTCGCCGAGGTCGCGCCGTCCTTGTCGACGTTTCGCCGAGTGGCTTGCCGGCACCCTCGCTTTTCGTCAGCGTCAGGCCGCCGTCCTGAGCGTCAGCGATCCTCGCGGGCGTTCGGGCCCTGGGCCAACTCGGTCGCCAGGGCTGCCCGCTGGGATCCGCTGATCAGCCCGACGCAAGTGTCCTCGTGCCGGACGCCCGCACGGGGCAGCATGTCCCGCGTGGTCAGCCAGTCGACGCCCGGCAGGGCGCGCAGCACCGGGCCGATCGGGAGCGCGGCGGCCCGGCGGTCCCCCCGCATGGACGCGAGGAAGAGTCGCGCTGGCAGGAGAAGGAGCGAACGGTCATGCGGGGCTGAGCCGCCGGGTCACGGTGCGGAGGTAGTCGCCGCCGTAGGCCGCCTCGACGTCGTAGAGGTCGACCATGGCCGGCATGTCGATGACCTGCTGGTGCTCGGCGAGATACGCCGCAGTCTCGGCCACGATCCGGCTCTCGTCCGATCCCGTGGGGCCGAGTTTGCCGAGTGTCTCCTCGGTGGCCCGGAACCGGGACAGGACCGTCTCGGCCCCGGCAGGGAACCTCACCAGGTATTCGTGGTCGCCGATGGATTCGATCTGGATGCTCGCTGACATGGCGTTCGCTCCCTTGACCCGGGTGGACGTGAGAGATGGGTCGGGTACCTCAGCGTCTCCCCCGGGCTCGCGCCTTGCAACCACGCGACCACCTGAGGCGGGGTCACTGCGCCTTCGGGGCGCGCCGCGCCCACATGGCGCGGACCGTGGCACTGGACGTGTGGTGCAGCGGGGGCCTCGCCGCGAAATAATGGCCGAGGCCGGTGCGGCCGACCGCACCAGAAGGGGACGAGGCCGTGACTGACGAGGACGCGGGCGAATCGTTCGCCGACGGCGGGTCCGCCGGACCGGTGCCGGGTCTACTCTGCGACGTCCTCGCCCTCGCTTCCGCCCCGGACACGGCGGCTACGGGAGCCCTGTGGAAACTGGCCGAGTCCGGGCGCCAACTGGACGCCAACCTGATCCACCTGCAGGCCGGCCGGCAAGTCGGCACGCACACTGAGCCCGACCTGGACGTGCTGCTGCTGGTCGTGTCCGGATCCGGCACGCTCACGTCGCCGGAGGGAGATCGGCAACTGACCGCCGGCTCGCTCTACTGGCTCCCCCACGGGTCCACCCGCAGCCTGACCGCCGGAGACGGCGGACTCTCCTACCTGACGGTCCACCGGCGGCGCCCGGGCATGCAGATCCGCTCCCGCCCCCGCCCCGAGAGCGCCTGAGACCGGAAACCCTCACGAGTCGGCGTCGTTCGGAGAACCGGATGCCCGCGCCGCAAACGCGGATCACTCGTCGTCGAGCTCGGACACCAGAGCCATGCAGTCCACGTCGATCCGGTCGGCGAGGCCGTCGAGCATCTCCCGGACCTCCGTCAGGGTGGCCGGGTCCGCGGCCCGGCCGGTCCACGTGCAGACCTCCTCGGAGACGTGCCGCAGCAGTCCGGAGAGGGTCACCGCCGACACCAGCACCTCGCCTTCCACCAGACAGACCAGCTCGATCGTCACCCGTCTCACCGCGACCACTCCTCCGTCGGCTCGCTCCGCGTCGGGCGGCCGCCCGTCGGCGGCCCTGCTGCGCGGCTACCCGGGGCACCGCCGCCCAACCCCCGCCCGGGTCAGGCCCCGGTTCAGTCCCCGGCGTCGCCCTCGTCCGCACCGGCGCCGCCGCCCGCGTCGTCGGTGATCCGGTCCTCCAGTTCGGAGGCGACGGCGATGCAGTCGACGTCGATCTGGTCCGCGACTTCGCCCAGGAGGGTGCGGACTGCCTCGACCGTGCTGGTGTCCGCGCCCTGGGCCGGCCACCCGGCCAGCTGGTCGTCGATCTCCCGCAGCATGCGCGACAGGACCGAGGCCGGTACCAGGACCTGGCCGTCCCCGCGCCACACCAGCGGGAAGCTGATGGATGCCATCCGCTGCTCCTCCTGATCGGGCCGCCACCCGGCGCACGCGTCGGCCGGGGGCGGGCGGCGACTTCCGGGGGCGCCTTCCCCGTCGGGACCGGGACACACCTCCCCGTTTGCCCGGCCAACTTCGGCCGGTGCTCAGGCGCGGTCGATCTCGAACCAGACGACCTTGCCGCCGTCCGTGACCTCGCTCCCCCAGCGGTGGGAGAGCTGCTGGACGACCCGCAGGCCGTGGCCGCCGGGGTAGGCGGGCGCGGTGAGCGAACGCAGCTCGGGGCGGACCGGGTTCGCGTCGGCGACCTCCACCCGCAGGCGGTCGCCCGCCGCGGACACGGCGAGCTCCCGCGGTCCTCCGGCGTGCAGGCAGGCGTTGGTGACCAGCTCGGAGGTCATCAGCAGCACGTCCTCCACGACGGCCTGCTGCTCCTCGGCGGGGTCGTCCAGCCAGCCGCGCGCGGCGAGGCTGGCGCTGACGAAGTCGCGGCACCGGCCCACCACTCCGGTCGCTCCCCCGAGGCGCAGCCGGTCCACCCTCGCCGCGCCCGTCGAACCGCCTGCGCCGTCCACCGTGAGCCTCCGCTCCTTGGTCCTGCCAGGACTCCCGTCAGCGTGCGCGGTCCCTCAGCGTCCCGGGTCCGGGCCGCCGGCCGAGCGCGCCTCGGCCACGGTCGCGTAGCGGGGAAAGAGCGTTCCGGCGCCGGTGAGGTCGAAGACCCGGGCGACGCCGCGGCCCAGTCCGACCAGCTCGACCGCCCCATCGCGCTCCTGGGCCCGGGCGCGCGCCTGCAGCAGCACGTTCAGGCCGGTGGAGTCGCAGAAGCGCAGGTCGGAGAAGTCGACCAGGATGCGTGCCGAGCCCGCGCTCTCGCAGCGGTCGAGGGCCGTGCGCAGGGCGGGGGCCGTGTCGTGGTCGAGCTCTCCGGAAAGCCGTAGCACGGCCTCCGACGCGCCGATGTCCTCGGCCACGGCGAAGCGCTCGGCGGCGGTGTGGCCGGTTCCGTCCGTGCCGGACGTCATGTGCACGCTCCCGGATTCGGGCCGTCCCCCTTCCGGCCATCATCTCCCAGCTGCAGGAAACGGGCAGCTCCTGCTGGGTTTGCCCACCATCGGGACGGTTATCCGCTGTCATAGACGCGTTTTCCCGCGGAGGAGACGGCCATGAGCCAGCCGGACCCGACCCGACCGGGCCGGGAGAACCAGGAGGGGCGGCCGGATCGGCAGGGACGGGAGCCGGAGCTGCGCACCGGCGCTCCGCACCGGTCGAGCGTGGGCGTCCACAGCGTCACCGAGACGGTCAAGTACGCCCGGGAGGAAACGGGCCCGGTCCGCGGCGCGCGGACGCTGCTCGCGCTGAACCAGGTCCACGGGTTCGACTGCCCGAGCTGCGCCTGGCCCGACCCGCCGCCCGGCGAGCGCAAGCACGCGGAGTTCTGCGAGAACGGCGCCAAGGCCGTCGCCTGGGAGGCCACCCGCAAGCGCGTCGACCGTGCCTTCTTCGCCGCCCACTCGATCGCCGAGCTGCGCGGGCACGACGGCTACTGGCTGGAGTCCCAGGGCCGTCTGACCGAGCCGATGTACCTGGCGCCGGGGGCGACGCACTACGCACCGATCTCCTGGGACGACGCCCTGGTGCTTGCCGCCGACCGGCTGCGGGCGATGGACGACCCGAACCGGGCCGTCTTCTACACCAGCGGCCGCACCAGCAACGAGGCGGCCTTCGCCTACCAGCTGCTGGCTCGGCGGCTGGGCACCAACAACCTGCCGGACTGCTCGAACATGTGCCACGAGTCCAGCGGCGCGGCGCTGAAGGAGACCATCGGCGTGGGCAAGGGCATGGTCACCCTGGAGGACATCACCGACCACGCCGAGCTGATCATGATCGTGGGGCAGAACCCGGGCACCTGCCACCCGCGCATGCTCACCGCGCTGGAGCAGGCCAAGCACCGCGGCGCCAAGATCATCGCCGTCAATCCGCTGCCCGAGGCCGGCTTCGGGCGCTTCCGCAACCCGCAGAGCCTGCGCGGCCTGGCCGGTCCCGGCACCCAGCTGACCGACCGGCACCTGCCGATCCGCGTCAACGGCGACCTCGCGTTCTTCGCGGGCCTCAACCGCGCCCTGCTGGCGGACGAGGAGGCGGCGCCCGGCACCGTGCTCGACCACGACTTCATCGACCGCTACTGCGACGGCTTCGAGCAGGCCGCCGCGGGCTGGCGGACCCTCGACTGGGCCCGGATCGAGGAGCTGAGCGGCCTGACCCGGCGCCAGATCGAGTACACGGCGGCCGACGTCCTGAACGCGGGCAGCGTGACCGTCTGCTGGGCCATGGGCCTGACCCAGCACCGCAACGCCGTGCCGACCATCAGGGAGATCGTCAACTTCCTGCTGCTGCGCGGGAACATCGGCCGTCCGGGCGCGGGGCCCGCGCCGATCCGCGGCCACAGCAACGTCCAGGGCGACCGGACCGTGGGCATCTGGGAGAAGATGCCGGACGCGTTCCTGGACCGGCTGCGCGACGAGTTCGGCTTCGAGCCACCCCGCGAGCACGGCCTGGACACCGTCGACTCCATCCGGGCCATGCGCGACGGCAAGGTCGACGTCTTCTTCGGGCTCGGCGGCAACTTCGCCGCCTCCACCCCGGACACGGCCGTCACCGAGGCCGCGCTCGCCAACTGCTCGCTGACCGTCCACGTGGCGACCAAGCTCAACCGTTCCCACGTGTGCCACGGCACCGAGGCACTGCTGCTGCCGTGCCTGGGCCGCACCGAACGGGACGTCAAGGAGGGCGTCGAGCGGTTCGTGACCGTCGAGGACTCGATGGCGATGGTCCACGCCTCGCGCGGCAGGCTGCTGCCCGGCTCGCGGGAGCTGCGCAGCGAGGTCGAGATCGTCACCGGACTCGGCCGGCAGCTGTTCGGTGACGCGCTGGGCTGGAGCGAGATGGGGCGGGACTACGCGGTGATCCGCCGTCACATCGAGCACGTCGTCCCGGGATTCCACGCCTTCGAGGCGCGGGTGACGCAGCCCGGCGGCTTCATGCTGCCGCGCGGGCCGCACGACTCGCGCACCTTCCCGACCGCGACCGGCAAGGCCCGTTTCACGGTCAACCCCGTCACGGCGGCCGAGGTGCCCGAGGGCCGCCTGCTGCTGACGACGGTCCGCTCGCACGACCAGTTCAACACGACCGTCTACGGTCTCGACGACCGCTACCGCGGTGTGGAGGGCGGCCGCCGGGTGGTGTTCGTCAGCCCGGAGGACCTGGTCGAGCTGGGTCTGCACGACGGCGAACTCGTCGACCTGGTCAGCGAGTACCCCGACGGCGAACGCCGCGCCCCTGGCTTCCGCGCGACCCGCTACCCCACCCCGCGCGGGTGCGCCGCCGCCTACTTCCCCGAGGCCAACGTGCTGGTCCCGCTGGACTCGACGGCGGAGACCAGCAACACGCCGAACACCAAGTCGGTCGTCATCCGCCTCGAACCCGCACGGGCGGCCTGACCGGCCTGACGGCGGTCGGACCCGGTTTCACACGACAGGTTCACGCCCGACCATGCGTGGTGAGGCGGGCGATCAGGAGCACGACCACCGCGCCGAGGATCGACCACAGGATGCCGCCGGCGTGGAAGGTGTGCGACCAGTGGTGCAGCTGGAACTCGTCGCCGAGGAAGCCGCCGAGGAAGGACCCGACGACGCCGAGCACGATCGTCCCGAGCACGCCGATGGGATCGCGGCCCGGCACGAGCAGGCGCGCGACGGCGCCGGCGACGAGGCCGATGATGACGAGGTAGATCACGTACGCAGCCATACCGAGCGCCTGCCCCGTTTCCGGCGTCTCATGTGAACCGGCGTGAGCTGCCGGAGGACACCGGGGAGCCGCGGACGGGCCAAGGGGCGGGGTTGGACGGGGGTTTCGGCGTCGCGAGCAAGACGCTCGCCGCTCGGCTCGGTCGGCTGCGGCGCTACCGGTGGTGGCTCGCACGGCTCCTGGCGGCGCTGCCCGCCGTGGCGCTGCTGGCCTACGGCCTGAGCGCCCCTCACACCGCGGACGGGGCGAGCACCCCCGCGTCCATCTTCTGGCAGGACGCCGCACCGCCGCTCCTGCTGCTCGCCGCCACCCTCGCCCAGGGCGCGTCGGGGCGTCCGCGTCCGCTGCTGCACCTGGCCGCCGGGGCCCGCTCGCCGAAGCCGGCTACGGCCCCCTCGCGTGCTCGGCAGCGCCACCGGAAACCCTCCCTGCACTGGGACGAGAGCCGCGCGGAACAGACCGGCCTGCTCTTCCCGTGGCGTCCAGGCCTCGTCCGCGCGCCCGGCCGCCGCCTTGCGCGGCGGTGACTTCTCGCCCCTCGGGCACCGCCGCCCGACCCCTCCACGGGGTCGTTAGGCTCGCTCCGCTGTCGCGCGGGCGCACCCCTGCCGCCCCGCATCCCGACGTTCGCCGCGCGTTCATGTGCGGTTGGCCGGACGCGTCTCGTCCGTTTGACCCGTTGCTCCACGGTTCTAACCACTGTTACTTTTCACTTGTGCTGGAGCGAACATGTCTCTTCGAACCGCTGTGGGCGCGCGTAGACGGTCGGTCGGCGTCGTCGTCGCCGCAGGACTGGTGATGGCCGTGCTCTCCGCGTGTGGATCGAGCCAGAGCGCCGGATCCGGCGGCAGCGTGGTCGCCACCGGCGCCCCGGTGCCGCTGGTGGTGTACTCCGCCCAGGGTTACGACCAGGCCATGGTCACCGCCTTCCAGAAGGCCACCGGCATCCCCACCAAGCTCGTCGACGACAGCACCGGCCCGCTGCTGGCCCGCGTCCAGGCCGAGCGCGGCAACCCGCAGTGGGGCGTGCTGTGGGTGGACGGCGACGAGGCGTTCGCCGCCCTCGACCAGGCCGGGATGCTGGTGAAGAACTTCGAGCCGAACGTGCAGCTGAACGCGGCCGGCCAGGCCGTGGTCCCGAAGGACAGGAGCTACGTGCCGACCGGCCTGACCGTCACTGCGGCGCTGGTCTACGACGCGAGCAAGACCCCGAACCCGCCGACCAGCTGGCAGGACCTGCTCTCCCCCACCTGGAAGGGTGCGGTGGGCATGAACGACCCGGCGGTCTCCGGCCCGACCTACCCGTTCGTGGCGGGCATGTTCAACCAGCTCGGCGGCGACAGCCAGGGCGAGGCGTTCTACAGCTCGCTCAAGTCGAACGGCCTGCACGTCTTCCAGACCAACGGCGACACCCTGCACGCGCTGCAGACCGGCCAGATCAAGGTCGCGCTGATCCAGAGCTCCGCCGGCATCGCCGCAGGGATCAAGGACAAGAACATCAAGACCGCCTACCTGCCCAAGGTCACCTCGCTGCCCAGCGTCATCGGCATCGACGGCAAGGTGTCGGCGCAGGAGCAGGCCGAGGCCGAGAAGTTCGCCTCCTTCGTGCTCAGCCCCCAGGGCCAGCAGGTGATGCTGACCGGCGACCGCAACGGCGACTCGCTGTACTGGCCCATCGTCCAGGACGTCACGCCCGACCCGGAGCTGCCCGCCCTTGCCGCGGTGCCCACCCAGGCGATCGACCCCTACGTCTGGGGCCCCAAGGAAGGCACCGTCAACACCTGGTTCACCAACACGATCGTCCACTGACCCATGACCGACACCATGCTCACCCCTGGTCCGCGCACCGCCGCGGGCGCAGACCAGGCGTCCCCGGCCGGGCCGCCGCGTCCCGGCCGGCTGCTGCAGCCGCGGGTCGCGGGGGCGCTGCGGCTGCTGCCCTGGGGGCTGTTCGCCGCGGTGCTGCTGCTCCCCGTCGCCGGGTTCCTGCTGGTCGCCGTCTCCCCACGGCTGTTCGACCAGGGCGACGCCTGGTTCACCTGGGCGCCGTTCCAGCAGGTGCTGTCCGGATGGACGGCGCACGCGCTGCTCGACTCGCTCGCGGTCGGCGCGGGCGCGGCGCTGCTGGCCACCGCGGTCGCGCTGGCGCTCGCCTGGCTGACCGAGCGCACCACGCTCGCGGGGCAGGGTCTGTGGCGGCTGCTGCTGTGGGCGCTGCTGCTGGCCCCCTCCTACCTCGAGTCGCTGGGCTGGACCTGGCTGGTGGAACCGCAGGGCGTGCTGGACCGGCTGCTCGGCCAGGATCCCGTCTGGCTGCGTTCCGTGGTCTTCGGGCCCGCCGGGGTGATCTGGGTGCTCGCCACGCGCGGGGTCCCCTTCGCCTACCTGGCGGTCACCGCGCTGCTGCGCGGCCTGGGCCGGGAGTTCGAGGACGCCGCCCGCACCCACGGCGGCGGGCGGCTCGCCACAGCCCGGGTCGTGCTGCCGATGCTCGCACCCGCGCTGTGGGCGGCGTTCGCCACCGTCTTCGCCGAGTCGATCTCCGACTACGGGGTCGCGGCGACGCTCGCCTCCCAGGGGAACTTCCCGCTGCTGACCGGCGCGATGGAGCAGTCCATCTCCACCTTCCCGGCCGACTTCCCGCTCGCCTCGGCGATGGGCTGGCTGCTGCTGGCCCTGGTCGGCCTCGCACTGCTGGCCCAGCGCCGCTCGCTGCGCGGGCGCAGCTACCAGGTCCTCTCCGGCCGCACCCGCCCGGCCCGCCGGGCCCGCCTCGGCGCCGTCCGGCAGACGGCCGCGCTGGTCGGCGTCGGCGGCTTCTTCCTCGCCGCCGCGGGCGTGCCCGCGTTCGGCGCGGCGGCGGCCTCCCTGCTGCCGTCCGGCGGCAAGGTCAGCGCCGCGTCGCTGAGCCTGGCCAACTTCCGGCACGTGCTGGGCTCGGGCGAGATGATGTCGGCGCTGGGCTACTCGGCGCGACTGGCGGCCATCACCGCGTGCGCCGCCGTCGTCCTGGGCGCGGTCGCCGGACGCGCGCTGGCCCGTCAGGGCGGCGGCCGGGCCGGACGCCTGCTGGACCTGCTGCTCCTGGCCGCGATCGCGCTGCCGAGCGTGCTGCTGGCCAGCGGCTACATCTTCACCTACAACCTGCCGTTCGCCTCGAGCCTCGGCATCGACCTGTACGGGACGACCACGCTGCTGGTCCTCGGCTATCTGGCGGGCGCGCTGCCGTCGGCGGCCCGGCTGCTGTCCGGACCGCTCGGGCAGGTCAGCGACTCGCTGCTGTGGGCGGCCCGGATCCACGGCCGCCGTCCGGCGGCCGCCTGGGCCGGGGCCGTGCTGCCGCTGGTGGCCGGCTCACTGGTGTGGACCTGGCTGATCGCGTTCTGCGGCACACTGCTGGAGCTGCCGGTGTCCCAACTGCTCGCCCCGCCCGGCCAGGAGCCGCTGTCGGTGGCGATCACCCGGCAGCTCCAGGGATACGACCTGGGCGCGGGCGCGGCGATGACCGTCGTGGTCGTGGCCGGTGCGCTGGTCCTGATCGGCCTGGTGCTCGGCGCGCTGCGCCTGTTCCTTCCCACGGCCCGACGCCTGGAGGCCCTCGCATGACCGCCACGCCCCCTTCCGCCACGCCCCCTTCCGGCGCGACCGACGCCCTGGTGGTGGACCGGCTGAGCAAGTCCTTCGGCGCGACCCGGGTCCTCGACGAGGTCTCCTTCTCGGTCGAGCCGGGCCGGTTCCTGGTCCTGCTGGGCCCGTCCGGCTCGGGCAAGACCACGTTGCTGCGCTGCCTGGCGGGCATCGAGCGCCCCGACGGCGGCAGCATCCGCCTCGGCGCCCGGACACTGGCCGAGGGTCGCACCCATCTGCCGCCGGACCGGCGGGAGTTGGCGATGGTCTTCCAGGACTACGCGCTGTGGCCGCACATGAGCGCCGCCGAGAACGTCGCCTACGCGCTGAAGCGCCGACGGCCCACGAAGCACCAGTCCGCCACCCAGGTCGCGGCGGCCCTGGAACGCGTCGGCCTCGGCGGGCACGCCGAGCGCTACCCGCACCAGCTCTCCGGCGGCCAGCAGCAGCGCGTCGCGCTCGCGCGCGCCCTGGTCGCGCGCCCCGGCCTGCTGCTCTTCGACGAGCCGCTGTCCAACCTCGACGCGGACCTGCGCGAGCGGCTGCGGGTGGAGATCGCGGCGCTGACCCGCGAGAGCGGCGCAACGGTCGTCTACATCACCCACGACCAGGCCGAGGCCTTCGCGCTCGCCGACACCGTCGGTGTGCTGGAGCAGGGCCGGCTGGTCCAGCTCGCCGCGCCCGAGGAGGTCTACCAGCGCCCGGCCAGCCCGTTCGTGGCCCGCTTCACCGGCCTCGCGGGCGAGCTCGACGGGCAGGCCGACGGCGCCTCGCACGCCGGGCGGGTCATGTGCGCCACCGCGGCCGGCTCGCTGGTCGCCACCGCCATGGGCGAGCACGGCGACGGCGCTCCGGTCCACGTCCTGCTCCGCCCGGCCGCGGTCACGATCGCGGAGGACTCCGGCGAGGCGGCCGACGCCTCGCACGGCCTTTCGGGCACAGTCGCCGACACCGCCTACCGCGGACGCGGCTACGACCACGTCGTCGAACTCGCCGACGGCTCCCGCCTCACCGGCGTCTTCGACCGGCGGGCCTGCCCGCGCGGCGCGCGCGTCCGGGTCACCCTGGACCCCGACGGGTGTTTCGCCTACCCCGCGTCCTCCTCAAGGCCCACCGGGGCCGGGCAGGACGCCGCCCCACTGTCCGACCGCACACCCGTGGAGGTCCCATGACCGTCCGTCGCCGTCCCTGTTCACGCCCTGGAGGTGACCGATGACGACCTTCGTGCTCTTCCTCACCGTCCTGCTCGCCTGCGCGGTCGAGGCCGTCGAGGCGCTCACGATCGTCCTGGCTGCCGGCACCAGCCGGCACTGGGGCTCCGCCTGGCAGGGCACCGTCGCCGCGCTGCTGACGCTGGCGGCGACCGTCGCCGTGCTCGGCCCCGCGGTCGGACAGATCCCGCTCGGGGCGCTGCGCCTGCTCGTCGGCGCGCTGCTGCTGGTCTTCGGCCTGCAGTGGCTGCGCAAGGCCATCATGCGCGGCTCCGGGTACAAGGCCCTGCACGACGAGACCCAGGCTTACGCGGACGAGGTCGCGGCCGCGTCCGGCGCCGCCCAGGGCGGCCGGGGCCGCGTGAAGGACTGGTACGCGTTCACGCTGTCCTTCAAGGGCGTCTTCCTCGAGGGGCTGGAGGTCGCGTTCATCGTCGTCACCTTCGGCGACAACCAGCACGACATCCCCGTCGCGGTGCTGGGCGCCGTCGTCGCCGTCGCGATCGTGGCCGTCGCCGGGTTCGCGGTGCGGGCGCCGCTCGCGCGGGTGCCGGAGAACACGATGAAGTTCGTCGTCGGCACCATGCTCACCGCTTTCGGCGTCTTCTGGGCCACCGAGGGCGCGGGCGCCGACTGGCCCGGCTCCGACGCCGCGCTGCTGGTCGTCGTCCCCGCCGTGGCGCTGTTGGCGCTCGGCTACACCTCCGTGCTGCGCCGCGCCCGCGCCTCGGGTTCGCTCCGCACGGCCCACCCCACCGAAGGGAGTCTCACATGAGCGTCGTCGAACGCGCCGGCTCGGCCCTGCGGTCCTTCGGCCGCTTCTGGTACGACTTCGTCGTCGGCGACGACTGGCGCGTCGCCCTGGGCGTCGCCGTGGCGCTCGCCGCCACCTGGGGGCTGACCCGGTCCGGGGTCAACGCGTGGTGGCTGCTGCCGGTCGCCGTCGCCCTGCTGCTCGCCCTGTCGCTGTTCCGGGTGGTCAGGGCCGCCCGCGCCGCCGCGCAGGGGCCGGGCGGCGCGTAGAGCGGCTCCGGCGCCGTCCGGAGCCTGAATCCGCCCGCGGGAGGGGGTGGCTCAGCGGCCCTCCCCCTCCTCGGCGTAGACGCGGCCCGCGTACTCGTCCAGGACCTTGGCGCAGCGCTCCAGCGCCGTCACGGCCGCGGCCTTGCCCGAGGCGCCCAGCACGTCGCGGGCTTCGACCTTCGCGAACCAGTTCCGCAGCTTCACCAGGTCCTCGTCGTTCTCCTCGAGCTCCGCGTAGGTGAAGTGCTCGGCCCGGTACTCCTTGTCGATCTGCCCGAGGAAGTCCTGGCAGCGGTCGACGATCTCCTCGTACTCGTCGTCACGGGCCGCGTTGAACTGGTCCTCCATCTCGGCCCCGCCGCCGAGGACGCCCGCGTCGAGGAGCGAGGCGGTGCCGCCCATCTCCACGATCTCCTTGCGCAGCAGCCGCAGCGCCCGCTCCGCGGTCGTGCTCGACGGCAGCGCGGCCACCGAGTTCTGCAGGTAGATGGCGCCCATCCCCTTGATCTTCCGCCACACGCCGGCACGCAACCGCGTCGGCTCTGCCGGGATCTTGTAGACCAGCACCAGCCAACGCAGGCCCTGGGCCTGCCCCTCAGAGGCGCTCTGCCCCACGTCCGTCCTCCCGCACACGCTTGCTGCTACCTGCAACGTTACTGGGTGGAAGCAACGTGCCGGTGACGCCTCAGTCCCCGCTCGCGGCGGTCGCCGCCGCATGGGCCGGCGGCCGGAGCAGGTCCCAGCGGCGCTGCGCCTCCAACTGGGCCGCCAGGGAGACGAGTCGGGCCTCGCTCGCCGCCGGTCCGAGCAGCTGGCAGCCGATCGGCAGGCCGGTCGAGGTGAAGCCGGCGGGCACGTTCACGCCGGGCCAGCCGACCACGTTCCAGGGCCAGGCATAGGGGCAGGTCGTGATCATCGTCCGGTCCATGGCGGCCGAGCCGAGCCCGTCGGTCGCGCCGATGCGCGGCGGCGGGGCGGCCGTGGTGGGCGTCAGCAGGACGTCGACGTGGCCGAACACCGCGCCGATCCGACGCTGCAGAGGACGCTCGGCCGCGCGGGCGGCCCGCAGGACGGGTCCGTCCAGAAGTGCACCGCGGCGCATGTTGCTGCGGGTCCGCGGGTCGAGCAGCGAGGCGTCGGGCACACGCCGGGCCCAGGCCCGGACGCCCGCGAGGGCGCGCGGCAGCTGGGCCGGGCCGATCAGTCCGTAGCGGGGGTCGGCCTCCATCACGTCGTGGCCCAACCGCGCCAGGGTCTCGGCGAGTTCGAGGGTGGCGGCGCGGATCTCCGGGTCCAGCCGCAGCGGGTGGATCGCCCAGGCCGTGTGGAAGGAGAGCCCGATGCGCAGGCGGCCCGGGTCACGCCCGGCCGCGGGCAGGATCGCCTCCGGGGCGGGCCGGTGCGGGTCGCCGGGGGCGTTGCCGGACGCGACGTCGAGCAGCAGGGCGGCGTCGGCGACGGTCCGCGCGAGCGGACCGAGCACGGTCAGGCCGTGGAAGGGCTCCGGTTCGGGCCAGGCGGAGATGCGGCCGCGCTGCGGCTTGATGCCGACGAGATGGGTCCAGGCGGCGGGGATGCGGATCGATCCCGCCCCGTCGGAGCCGATCGCGGCGGGCACCACCCCGGCCGCGACCGCGGCGGCGGCCCCACCGGACGAGCCTCCCGGGCTGCGCTCCAGGTCCCACGGGTTGCGGGTGGCGCCGAAGCCCCGGCCCTCCGTGAAGGCCCACTGGCCGATCTCGGGCGTGTTGGTCTTCCCCACGACGACGGCCCCGGCCGCACGAAGTCGCCGCACCACCTCGGCGTCCGCCCGCGCCTCGGGGAACTCCCCGGCGCACCCGAACGCGGTGGGCTCCCCCGTGATGTCGGTGTCGTCCTTGATGGCCACCGGCACCCCGAGCAACGGCAGCCGCTCCCCGGCGGCCAGCCGCCGGTCCGCCTCCTCCGCCTCCCCGAGCGCGGCCTCGGCCCGCACCCGCCGGAACGCGTTCAGCGTCGGCTGCGTCTCCACCACCCGCGCGAGCGCCTCCTCGACGGCCTCGCGCGAGCTGAGCCGACCCTCCCTCAGCAAGCGAGCCAGCTCGGTGAGTCCGGGTTGCGGGCGGTTCGCGGGGGTCATGACGGGGCGTCCGCTTCTCTCGCAGGGCGATTCCTACTGAACAGTAACGGATCCGGCCGTCAGGGGCCGCTGACCCGTGCGACGGCGGCCTCGGCGATCCGCTCGACCAGGGAGATCCCGTCGGCCATGGTCGGGTTGCCGTCCGAGAGCACGGAGACCAGGTAGGTGTGACCGTCCCGCTCGACCCGGCCGATGCTGTTGATCACCCACAGGCCGGTGGCGGACCTGCTCAGCCAGCCGTTCTTCACCGCGTAGCCGCCGCCCGCACCGGCGGCGGCGCTGACGCCCCAGTCCTGGTCCGCCTCGACCTCGCCCATCAGGGAACGCACGTAGTTTCTGGAGGCGGTACTCAGCTTGGAGGGCCCGGTACCGAAGATCTGCTGAAGCAGGGTCAGCTGGTCGGCGGCGGTCGTGGTGGTCAACCCCCAGTAGCCGCCGGTGCCCACGGTGGTGTGCCGCAGGCCGAGCCGGACGTTGACGTCGTCCAACGCCTCCGGCCCGCCCACCTGCGCCAGAAGGCTGGTGGCCGCGTCGTTGTCGCTCTGCTCGATCATGCTGGTGGCAAGCGCGCGCTGGTCGGCCGTGAGCGTGGTGCCCGCCTCCTGGTGCTGGAGCAGCAGCGCGGCCAGGATGTCCGCCTTGACGATGCTGGCGGTGTCGAACAGATGGCCGGTCTCCCCCCGGCTGAGTGACTCCCCGGTGTCCAGATCGGCGACGGCCACGGCGGCGTGGCCGGCCGCTGCGTCGAGCGCGGAGTCCAGCTCCTGTTCCGTCCCCGCCGCCCGGGTGGAGGGTGAGGGCGAGGGCGAGGCGGGTCTGCGTGCGGACGGAGCCGGCGAGCTGGAGGTTCCTCCGGGGGAAGCCACGGGCGAGGGGACGCGACTCGGTGAGGTCCGGGCCGCGGCGGCCACGGCCGAGCCGTGCGCCGGCGGGGCGTGCACCACGAAAGCGCCGACGACGAGGGCGGCCAGTGCCGCCGCCAGGATGAGGAATGCGCGCCGTGCGCCGGTCTGGGACATGGAGGGCGACGGTAGGCACCCGGCATAAGACCGGGCTGGGAGTCACCTGGTGTTCGCCTCACAGTCGTTCGACCACGCTCCGCCCGCTCGGGCGTCTCCTTCAGGTGTGCGGCACGAGGGCGACCGGGCACTGCGCCTGGTGCAGGACGTGCTGGACCACCCGTCCCAGGGGCGGGGCGAAACGGGCGTGTTCGCGCTGCGCTCCGAGCACCGGGAGCGAGGCGTCCTCGGAGGCGCTGACCAGCGGGGCGTCGGGAGCGCCCTCGGAGATCTCGGTCCGCACCGCCACCCCAGGATGCGCTTCCCGTGCGGCGGACAGCAGTCCGTCGAGCTGCTCGGACTCCGCCTCGTCGCGCCCGCGCCGCTCCTCAGCGGAGGCCGTGGCGAGCCCCGGATAGGCGCTCACCAGGCTCCAGGCCCGGACGGCGAGGAGCGGCGCACCGCGCCAGGCCGCCTCGGCGAAGGCGAACGCCACCGTGTCCGCAGCCTCGTCCGGCCCGACGCCGAGGACGACCGCCGCCCCGGGGAGCGAGGCGCCCCGGTCAGGCACGACGACGACCGGGCAGGCCGCGTGCGCGGCCAGGCCCTGGCTGACGGACCCGACGACCAACGAGGCGACCAGTCCGTGGCCGCGGCTGCCCACCACAAGCAGGTCCTCCGGCCGCACAAAGCCGATCAGCCCCGGCAGGGGCGCGTCGTCCACCAGGTCGGTGCGGACCGGCAGGGCGGGACGGTCCTCGCGGGCTCGCCGTTCGGTGTCGTCGAGCAGTGTCCGGGCCGCACGGTCCGCCTCGTCCCACTGGTGCTGGCTGGAGACCTCAGCGAGCCGGGCGGCGCCGGCCCCTCTGGCGTGCACGATCCGCAGCGGCCACCCGCGCAGCTGCGCCTCGTCCGCGGCCCAGTCGAGCGCGGTGGCGGCGTGCTCGGACGGGTCCACGCCCACCACGACGCGCGGCCCTTCGTGTGTGGTCATCCGTGCGGCTCCTTTTTGGACAGCTCGACGGGGACGGCACCCCCGCGGTGGGCGGAATGCGCTGCCCCCGCAGGCCGTTGTCGATGAGGTACGACGAGGGTTCTCGAAGAGGTGGGCACCATGGAGACGAACGCAGACGACCTTCGCCGCGAGGGGTTCACCACCGCGTGCGGGCGGCGGATCCGCATCGGCGAGTTCCGCATCGGCAGGGGCGCGGGTCGCGGCGCCCACCTGCGGGTGACCCTGGACGTCGGTCCGGAGCCGGGCGGCGAGTCCCGCGCGTGGGCGGGCCTGACGCCGGACGAGGCGCGGGCGCTCGCCGCGCTGCTGGTACGGCAGGCCGGCCAGGCCGAGGCCGAGGAGGCGACGCGGGGCCGGTGACCGCACGTCCCCGAACCCGGCCTTATTCCGGACGATGGCAGACGGCCTCGATGTTGTTGCCGTCCGGGTCGCGGACGAAGGCGCCGTAGTAGGCGTCGTGGTACTCGGGCCACAGCCGGGGGGCGTGCAGCACCTCGGCCCCGGCCGCGACGGCGGCGCGGTGGAAGGCGTCCACGGCGGCGCGATCGGGCGCAGTGAAGGCGAGATGGCTCTCGCGGAAGCCCTCGCCGGTGGCGCGCGGACCGATCCAGAAGGACGGCTGGCCGCCCACTCCGTAACCGATGACCTGTCCGAAGTCCATGACCCGCGTGCCGCCGATGGTCAGCAGCACGGCGTCGTAGAAGGCCGCACTGGCCGCGGTGTCGGCGCACTGGATCGACACGTGATCGAGCATGCGCCCATCCTCTCTCGTCTCCTCCTCCCGCCGACCGCGCCGCGCCGCGCCGTGGCGGACGTTTGCGAACGGTTGCGTTCACGGACATTGACTGATCGTCAGATTTCTCGTGACACCCCGATGTCTCGGCGGCCGCCGACCCGAACACCAGCGTCGCCGTGTACGACACCTGCAGCAGCTGCGGCGGCGCGTGCTGTGACTTCCTGCTCGCGCTCGGCCTCGCTCAGGGCGCGGACGGCTGGGTGCAGGTCGGTGGAACCAGCGCCTCCTCGCCGATCATCGCGAGCGTCTACGCGCTGGCCGGGAACACCTCCTCGGTCACCGCGGGCTCCTACCCCTACGCGCACACCTCTGCCCTCAACGACGTGACCTCCGGCAGCAACGGCTCCTGCGGCGGCAGCTACCTGTGCACGGCCGGCACCGGCTACGACGGCCGCACCGGCCTCGGCACCCCCAACGGCACCGGCGCCTTCTGAACCCCGTCCGCGTCACCGCCCGTCCGGCCCGGAGCGGCCGGGCGGGCTACGATCGAAACGCGGGACGCCGTGCGGGTCGCGGAGGTTCCGCGCGCGCAGGCGCTTGAGGAAGCCGACCGCCATGCACGACGCAACCGAGCACGACGAGACCATGCACGTCGAAACGAACTGAGCGGCCCCGGACGAGCGGCGAGGGACGGTGTCCGGGCTTCCGGAGACGGCCGGGCCGGGCGCCCCCGACCCCGATCAGCCGCGTCGCGCCTGGCGGCGCTACGCCTGGTGGCTCAGCGCGGTGGTCGTGGCGGTCGCGGGCGGACTGTTCGCGCTCACGCACCGGCGCGAGCTCGACGCCGCGTTGCGGCTGCTGCACCGGGTCGACCTGGACCGGCTCGCGGTGGCCGGGGCCCTGGAGGCGGCGTCGATCGTCGCGCTGGCCGCCCTGCAACGCTGGCTGCTGCGTGCGGCCGGCTCGCCCGTACGCCTGGGTGTGGTCACCGCGATCACCGCGGGCGCGAACGCGATGGCCGGGGCGCTGCCCGGCGGCGGCGTGCTGTCGCTTGGCTGGACGGTGCGCCAACTCCAGCGCCGGGCCGTCGCCTTCGCGACCGCAGCGGCCGCGCTCGCGGCGGCGGGGGCGGTGAGCATCGTGGTCCTGGTGCTGCTGCTCACCGTCGGCGCGCTGGTCGCCGATCCGTCGGGCCCGGCGCCCGAACTGCGCGAGGGGGTGCTGCTGGGCGTCGCCTCGGCCGCGGGGTTGGGCCTGCTGCTCGGCGCGCTCGCGCTGTGGCCCCGTCTGCGCCGTGCGGGCGCCCGTGCCTGGCAGCGTCTGGGCGCGGGCCGGCCGGGCGTCGCACGGTTCCAGGCCTCCGTCGAGGGCATCGGACGCGAACTGCGCGGCCTCGGCCCCGACCCGCGCGGCTGGGGACGGCCGCTGCTGCTCTCGACGCTGAACTGGGGCTGCGACGCGGCCTGCCTGCTGACCTCGCTGTGGGCCCTCGGGCTGCCGGTCCCGTGGCGCGGCTTCCTGCTGGCCTACACGCTCACCCAGCTCCTCGGCGCCCTGCGGGTGACGCCGGGGAGTCTCGGGATCACCGAGGCGTCCCTCACCGCCCTGCTCGTCGTGTACGGCCTGCCGGCCGACCAGGCCATCGCGGCGACGCTGCTCTACCGGGGTCTCAGTTTCTGGGTGCTGCAACCGATCGGCTGGGCCTGCTGGCTGGGTGTCACCCTGCACCGGCCCAGGACGTCGGCGGCGTGACCCCGCTCAGCGGCCGAATCCGGCGGCGAGCAGCATGTCCCTGGCCAGCCGCGCCGTGCGCCGGACCTCCTCCGGGTCCACAGGCGCCCCGGGCACCGACTCCAGGCCGCCGGTCAGCTGGTCGAGGACCTCGGCGAGGGCGGTGACCTGGCCTTCCAGGACCTCCACACGCTCGCGCAGCGCCTCCAGGTCGTGCCCGACCGGCCTGGCCGGGCGCGGCGGCGACGCGGCGGCGCGCGTGACGGTTCCGGCAGCGGGGGCGGCGGCCGGAGCCGCCGTCGTGCCGGCCGCCCCTCCGGCTGTCCCGGCGGTCGCGGGGGTGGCCGGAACACCGGAGGGAACGGGGCTGATCAGGCCGTAGTGGCCGTCGTAGCGGCCGTACAGGACGCTGCCGCGCCCGGTCGCCGCGTCCTTGAAGAAGAGGAAGGGGTAGTCGGTGGCGTCCAGGCGGGCCCTCGCCTCGTCCTCGGTCAGCACCGGCGCGGGGGTCTTCAGCACGCTCACCGGCAGCGCGGTCGGCGCGATCCGGTCGGCCTGCGGTTCGACCTGCGCGAGCCGGAACGGTCCGGGACCGAACCGGTAGACCACGCTGTCCTGGCCGCTGCCGGACTCGGTGAAGAGCGAGAAGTCGTAGTCCATCATCTCCATGGCGAGCGCCGCCTGGTCCACGGTCTCCACCGTCAGCGTGTAATCCTTGCGGCGCACCACCGTCCGTTCGCCCTTGGGCAGGACCTGCCGCACCGGGCGGCGCACGGCCTCGGTGCCGTCCCGCCAGTCCAGCGGCCCGGAGCCGTCGGCGTCGTATCCGGGATCCCAGCGGCGGGCCCATTCCAGGCGCGTCAGCTGCGCGGTCAGCCGGGTGCGCAGCAGCGCGATCGCGTCCGTCATCGTGTGCGCGGCGACCTGGGCCCGCACCAGTCGCCCGTCGACGTCGACGAGCGCCTGCGCCACGGCGGCGCGTCCCTCCTTGTGCCGCATCCGGGCCAGCCGGACCTGCGCGGAGCGCACCGGCTGCCGCGACTCCGCCAGCACCTCCTCGACGGTCGAGCGCGCCAGGTCACTGGTCACGGGGGACAGCTCCCCGAGCACGGTCACCTGCAGCTCGGGCAGCGCTTGCGGACGGTCTTGTCGGTCCATGACGTGTACCCCCGTGAGGTCGGGTCCCTGTTACCACTGTGAGCCGTCCGCCGTCCCGCGGCACTCGGACGGCCCCGGGCGGGCGGCGTATCCATGGGCGGACCGGGCAGGAACCAGGCAGGAGTACGACCAGCTCGACGCGTTCACCGCCCACGACGATGCGGAGGCCGGACTCGCAGCGAAGGAGAAGACGATGCGATCACGGTTCGCTCCCGACCGGCAGCTCACGGCACGGATGGCCTTCGTGCTGGTGCTGCTGGCGCTGGTGTACGCGGCGTTCGTCGCCGCGCTGGTGCTGCTGCTGAAGTCCGTCGTGCTCATCGTGGTCATCGCGGCCGGGGTTCTGGTGCTCCAGTTCTGGTTCTCCGACAAGATGGCGATGTTCGCGATGCGCGCCCACGAGGTCTCCCCCGAGCAGGAGCCGCGGCTCCACGGCACGGTCGACCGGCTGTGCGCGCTGGCCGACATGCCGAAGCCCCGGGTGGCCGTGTCCGAGACCGACCTGCCGAACGCCTTCGCCACCGGCCGCAGCGCGGACCACGCCGTCCTGTGCGTCACCCGCGGCCTGCTGCGGCGGCTCGAGGGCGACGAGCTCGACGGGGTCCTGGCCCACGAGCTCTCGCACGTCGCCCACCGGGACGTCACGGTGATCACCGTGGCCTCGTTCCTCGGGGTGCTGGCCGGGCTGATGGTCCGGATGGCCTTCTACTCCGAGCTGCTGGGCGGGCGCCGCCGCGACCAGAACACGGCGCTGCTGCTGGCCCTGGTCATGGCCGTCTCCGCGTCCGTCTACCTGCTGAGCCTGCTGCTGATCCGGGCTCTGTCCCGCTACCGGGAGCTGGCCGCGGACCGCTCGGCGGCGCAGCTCACCGGGCGGCCCTCGGCGCTGGCCTCCGCACTGGTGAAGGTGAGCGGCGAGATCGCCCGGATCCCCAGCCAGGACCTGCGCACCGCCCAGGCGTTCAACGCCTTCCTGTTCGCTCCGGCCCTGTCCGGCGACTCCGGCGTGGCCTCGATCCTCTCCACGCACCCCAGCCTCCAGCGCCGCCTGGACGCCCTCGCCGAGCTCTCCAAGGAGCTGGGCGAGCCGTCGGAGTGAAACCCAGCGCGCGGTGCCCGGCTTCAGGTACGCGCGGGGGCGCTGAGGGCCGCCTTGGTGGTCCGCAGGGAGGTCTCCAGGACGGTCAGCCGGTGCTGCGGCGCCATCAGGTTGGCGCCCATGGCCGCCAGGTCCTCGGGGCCGGGGACGAGCACGTGCACCAGCGTCCCGGTCGCCCGGACCTCCTGGGCCTCGCGCAGCAGGCGGGCCGTGGAGCCGCGGCGCAGCCGGCGCTCGACGCGGGCGGGGATGCTGTGGGGGTGGTCGGTCTCGTGGGCGCAGGTCGGGGCCAGCACGAACACCTCGTCCAGTGCCTCCCCCGCGACCAGGTCGAGGTTGGTGTCCGACCAGGCGCAGCCGTCGACGTAGCGGCGGCCGTCGATGCGCACCGGCTCGAACCAGGCCGGCAGCGCGCAGGAGGCCGTCACGGCGGAGCCGAGGTCGGCGGGCGGGGCCTGCTCCGCCCCGAAGAGGACGCGGGTGCCGGTGTCGAGGTCCACCGCGACGACGCGCAGTGCCGGGTTGTCCGGCCAGTGGTCGTCCATGCGCAGCTGGTGGAAGAGGTCCCGGACGCCGCTCAGGCTGCCCCGGCCGGGAGGCGCGGCGGCGGCGAGCACGGTGTTCAGCGGCATCCGGTGCGGGTGCTCGACCAGGTCGAGCAGCAGTTTCAGCGAACCGAAGCCGGGCCGTGGGATGCGCGGCAGCGCTCCGCCGACCCAGGTGTCGTAGTCCAGCCGCACCCCGCCCACCGGCCCGGCGACCTCGTCGAGGCCCCGCTGGTGGTCGAGCAGCTCCCGCGGGCTCGCCCCGACGGCGAGCAGGGAGCCGACGATCGCGCCGGCGGAGGTGCCGAGGATGACGTCAGCGGTGCGTGGATCCCATCCGCAGGCGTCCTCGAGCGCGCACAGCGCCCCGACCGCCCAGGCCGCGCCCAGGCTTCCGCCGCCGCCCAGCACCAGGCCGCGGCGCGGCCCTGAAGGTCCGGGGGGCGCGTCGGAAGCTCCTTGTTCCCCCCGATCCGCCGTAAGGCCAGCCATGGTTCTCGCCGCCTTCCCTGGTGCTCCCGGTCTCCGCAAGCCGCAGGGTGGGCAGCCGCCGGAGGACCGGATTACTCCAGGGTCCATGATCCGGCGCGCCCGCGCGAGCCAGGAGCGCTCGCAGCCTGGCAGGTGCGGTTCAGGTGGTGAGCACCATGCGGAACCGGGCCTTGCCGGCGAGCATCCGCTGGTAGGCCTCGTCGGCCTGCGCGAGCGGCATCGTCTCGTTGAGGGAGCGGATGCCGTGCAACGCGCTGAAGGCCATGGTGTCCTCGACGTCCTGGGCGGTGCCGGAGGGGTGGCCGCGGACGATCTTCGCGGGCATGATCAGCTGCCCGGGGGTGATCGCCAGGGGCACCGCGTCGATGCCGACCACCACCAGTTCGCCGCGCGGCGCCAGCCCGTCCACGGTCGCGCTGATGGCCTCGGAGTTGGTGGCGGTGGCGAGCACGACGTCGGCCCCGCCGAGCGCCCGCAGGGCCGGCGCGACGGCGGACGGGTCGCTGCTGTCGACGTAGTGGTGTGCGCCCAGCTCCTGGGCGAACCCCGCCTTGTCCTGGCCGCGCGCGATCGCGATCGTCTCGAACCCCATCGCCACCGCGTAGCGGACGGCGAGGTGGCCGAGCCCGCCGATGCCGAGGATCGCGACCCGGTCGCCCGGCCTCGCGCCGCTGGTCCGCAGCCCGTTGAAGGTGGTCACGCCCGCGCAGCCCAGCGGTGCGGCCTCCTCGGCCGTGAGGCCGTCGGGGATGCGGGCGAGGGCGTCGAAGGGCGCGACGACCGACTCGGCGTAGCCGCCGTCGTACGCCCAGCCGGGTACCTTGAGGTCGCGGCAGACGATGAAGTCGCCCTGCCGGCAGGGGTGGCACACCCCGCAGCTGCCGCCGAACCAGCCGACGGCCACCCGGTCGCCCACCCGCCACAGGTCGGGTGTCCCCTCGCCCACCTCGGCGATCCGGCCGGCGATCTCGTGGCCGGGGACGACGGGGAAGCGGATGCCGGGCAGGACGTTGTTGACCATGTACACGTCGCTGTGGCACACGCCGCAGGCCTCCACCGCGATGCGCACCTGCCGCGGGCCGGGCGACGCCGTCTCCCGCTCCACGACGGCGAACGGCTCACCCGCCGCCGCCACCTGTGCGACTCGGTACGTGCCCATGGGCTTCCTTCCGTCGGGTCGTCCCCCGGGCCAGTAGACGCCAGGCCGTCCGGCCGCGCACCCCGGCCCTCGGCCGGTCGGTTCACTCGGCCGTGCCGTCCGGGATGGACTGCTCCGCCCAGATGGTCTTGCCGCGCGGCACGTAGCGGGTGCCCCAGTTGTCGGCGAGCTGGCCGACCAGGAAGAGGCCCCGGCCGCCCTCGTCGGTGTCACCCGCGTGGCGCAGGTGGGGCGAGGTGCTGGAGCTGTCGGAGACCTCGCAGATGAGCGAGCCGTCACGGATCAGGCGCAGCAGGAACGGCTCGCGGCCGTGGCGGATCGCGTTGGTCACCAACTCGCTGACGATCAGTTCGGTGGCCGGCACCGCCTCGTCGAGCCCCCAGGACGACAGCTGCCGTGAGGTCTCCGCGCGGGCGCGGCGGACCTCGGCCGGATCGGCGGACAGGTCCCAGGTGGCGACGCGGTCGGGCGGCAGGATCCGGGTGCGCACCAGGACCAGCACGGCGTCGTCGCCGGGATCGCGGGTCTTCAGGGTCGCGTCGACGGCGGTCTGGCACAGCTCGTCGAGGGTCTCGGCCCGCGAGGCGAGCCCGGCGAGGAGCCGCGGCACGTCCAGGCCCGGCTCCGGCTCCCGCTCCTTGACGAGTCCGTCGGTCCACAGGGCCAGCACGCTCCCGTCGGCGAGGTCGATGTCCGTGGCCTCGAAGGGGAGCATCGCGAGCCCCAGCGGCGGCCCGGGCACGAGGTCGACGGGGTGGGCGCCCCCGCCCGGCGGCACGACGACGGGCGGCGGGTGCCCGGCGCTCGCGACGCTGGCCCGGCCGGTCACCCGGTCGTAGAGGAGGAAGAGGCAGGTGCCGCTGATCCCCGGCGTCTCGGGCTCGTCGGGGGTCCGGATGGCCGTCGGCGTGTCGATCTGGCGGTGCACCAGCGCGTCGAGGCGCCACAGGAGCTCGTCGGGCGGCAGGTCCATGGTGGCGAGCGTGCGGATGGCCGTGCGCAGCCGACCGGCGCGGGCCACGGCGTGGATGCCACGGCCGGTGACGTCGCCGACGACGAGGGCGACCCGGGCGCCGGAGAGCGGGATGACGTCGAACCAGTCGCCGCCGACCCCGGCGTGGGCCTCGGCGGGGAGGTAGCGGTGCGCGATCTCCAGCGGGCTCGGGTCGGGCACGTTGCCGCGCAGCAGCAGGCTCCGCTGGAGGGTCAGCGCGGCCCGGTGCTCCTCGGTGTAGCGGCGGGCGTTGTCGATGCTGACGGCGGCGCGGGCGACCAGGTCCTGGGCCAGGGCCAGGTCCTCCTGGTCGAACGGGCCGGGCAGCCGCCAGCGGTAGAAGTGCGCCAGGCCGAGGGTCACCGTGCGGGCCCTGATCGGCACTGTGATCAGCGAGTGCGTGCCGGCAGCCAGGATCTTGGCGGCACGGAGCGGGTCCTGTGCCAGCCAGTCGGCCGCCCGGTCGAGCACCGGGACCAGCAGCGGCACCCCCGAGGCCAGGCAGCGGGCATAGGGCGTCGACGGGTGGTACCTGGTCACGGTGCCCACCGGGACGGTCGCCTCCGGCGCGTCGTCGGTCACCGAGCGGTGCGCGGCCCGGCGCAGCACCGCCGTGCCGGGGACCGGCCCGCGCGGCTCGGGCGCTCCGCGGGCGACGCCCTCCAGCAGGTCGACGGCGACGAAGTCGGCCAGCCTCGGCACGGCGACCTCGGTGAGCTCCTCCGCAGTGCGGTTGACGTCCAGGGTGGAGCCGATCCGGTCGGCGGCCTCCTTCAGCGCCAGCAGCCGCTCGCGCGCGTGGTCGCGCTCGGTGACGTCGACGACCGCGGACGCCACGCCGAGGACGCGACCGTCGGCGGCGACGAGCCGGAACGAGGTGATCGCCCAGACGTGGTCGTGTTCGGGGTCGGCCGCGGTGCGGCCGCGGTGCTCGGTGGTGAGCACGGGCGTGCCGGTGTGCAGCACGGCCTTGAGCCTGGCCGCCATCCGCTCGCCCTCGACGTTGGCGAACAGCTCCTCGGCCCGGCGTCCGAGCACCTGCGCCGCGGGCGCGTCGAGGATGCGCTCCAGCGCCGCGTTGACCCGGACGAGCCGCAGCTCGGTGTCGTAGACCGCGAGGCCGTTGGGCGTCCCCTGGAAGACGCTGTCGAGCACCTCGGTGATGGCGGCGTCGTGGAGGTCGGGCGTCCCCGGACCGCCGTGCTCGTCCATCGTTCCCGTGTCCAATCGCCAGCCGGCGGCCGACGGCGAGCCGCAGCGTCGGCCCGGGGTCATGGGGCCCCTGCCTCCATCCTGCACGCGGGCGGGAAGGCTCGCTCTCCCGGAGCGGCCGCCGCCCGTTGGCCTCCGGCAGTCGGGCAGTGTTTCATAGGCGTATGGCCCGGTTCTGGGGTCGATCCCGGGCCGTCGCAGGGCCCGGTTCCATCGGTGGGAACCCGGCGGACCGGGGTTCGCGCCCGGAACGGGATCAGGAGGGCGACGGGCGCCCGGACCCGCGGCTCCCACCCGAGCGACGCCGCCGGGCGATCCTCGGCATGCGCAGCGTCGCCGGGCAGGTGTTCATCCTGCAGGTGGTGATCATCGTGCTGCTGGTGCTGGCCGCCGGCATCGACATCTTCGTCCAGGCCCAGCAGGACACCACGGTGGAGGCCCGCAACCGCTCGCTCGCGGTGGCCCAGACCTTCGCCAACTCGCCCGGGATCGTCGCCGCGATGGAGTCGGCGCATCCGACCGCGCTGCTGCAGCCGCGTGCCGAGGCCACCCGTCTGGCGACCGGGGTGGACTTCGTCGTGGTCACCGACGACCACGGGATCCGCTACACCCACCCGATCCCCAACCGGATCGGCAAGAAGTTCGTCGGCGACATCGGCCCGGCGCTGGCCGGGCACACGGTCACCGAGACCGTCAACGGCACCATCGGCCCGCTGGTGCAGGCGATCGTTCCGGTCTTCGACCCCCACCACAAGGTGATCGGCGCGGTCTCGGCGGGCATCACGCTCAAGAAGATCAGCAGCGCCTCCCAGCACCGGGTGCCGGTCGTGCTCGGGGCGGGCGCCCTGGCCCTGGCCCTCTCCACCGCCGGGACCTGGCTGGTCGTGCGACGCCTGCGGCGGCAGACCCACGGACTCGGCCCGGCCGAGATGACCCGGATGTACGAGCACCACGACGCGGTGCTGCACGCGGTCCGCGAGGGCGTGCTCATCGTCGGCGACGACGGCCGGGTGCTGCTCGCCAACGACGAGGCCTGCCGTCTGCTCGACCTGCCCGTCGGCGAGCACGACAGCCCGCTCGTCACCGCCCTCGGCCTTGACCACCGGCTGACCGACCTGCTGGCCTCCGGGCGGCCCGTCACCGACGAGGTCGTGAGCGCGGGCGACCGGCTGATCGTGGTCAACATCCGGCCCACCGACCGCAACGGCGGCCCGCCCGGAGTGGTCGCCACCCTGCGCGACTCCACCGAACTGCGCGCCCTGTCCGGCAAGGCCGACCAGGCCCGCAAGCGGCTCAAGCTGCTCTACGAGGCCAGCGGCGCGATCGGCACGACGCTGGACGTGACCCGCACCGCCGAGGAGCTGACCGAGGCGGTCGTCCCCCGGTTCGCCGACTTCGCCACCGTCGACCTGGCGGAGGCGCTGCTGCACGGCGACGAGCCGGACCGGGGCCAGGTGGTGAGCCTGCGTCGCGCCGCGCTCCACTGCGCCCGGCCGGACATGCCGTTCTTCCCGGTCGGCACGCCGATCCCGCTGATGTCCGGCACTCCGCACGCCCAGGCCCTGGACGGGCGCTCGGTCCTGGAGGCCGATCTGACCGATCCGGCGAACGACTGGCGACGGACCGACCCCGACCGGACCGAACGGCTCATCGACCAGGGCATCCACTCGTTGATCACCGTGCCGCTGCTGGCCCGCGGCACGCTGCTGGGCGTGGCGCACTTCTACCGTGCGGAGAAGCCCGAGCCGTTCGACGCGGACGACCTGTCGGTCGCCGAGGAGCTCGGGGCGCGCGCCGCGGTGTCCATCGACAACGCCCGCCGCTACACCCGCGAGCACCGCATGGCCGTCACCCTGCAGCACAACCTGCTGCCCGGCCGCCTGTCCGAGCAGAGCGCCCTGGACGTGGCCTACCGCTACCTGCCCGCGCACGCGGGCGTCGGCGGCGACTGGTTCGACGTCATCCCGCTGCCCGGCGCGCGGGTCGCGCTGGTCGTCGGCGACGTCGTCGGGCACGGCCTGCACGCCGCGGCCACCATGGGCCGGCTGCGCACGGCCGTGCACAACTTCTCCACCCTGGACCTGCCGCCGGACGAGCTGCTCGGCCATCTCGACGTCCTGGTCAACCAGATCGACCAGGACAGCGCCGCCGTCGACGGCGAGACCGCCATCACCGGCGCGACCTGCCTGTACGCGATCTACGACCCGGTCTCGCGGCGCTGCAGCATGGCCCGGGCCGGGCATCTGCCGCCCGCGCTGGTGCGCCCCGACGGCTCGGTCGAGTTCCCCGACCTGCCGGCCGGGCCGCCGCTCGGCCTGGTCGGCGTGCCCTTCGAGACGGTCGAGCTGGAACTGCCCGAGGGCAGTCGGCTGGTGCTCTACACCGACGGCCTGGTCGAGGACCGCTCCCGGGACATCGACGTCGGACTCGAGCGGCTGCGCTCCGCGCTGACCCAGCCCCCCGACGCACCCGCCCGCGGCCCTGAGGAGACCTGCCAGGCCGTGCTCGACGCTCTGCTCCCCGCGCATCCCACCGACGACGTCGCGCTGCTGGTGGCCAGGACCAGGGCGATGCGGGCCGACCAGGTCGCGGCCTGGGAGGTCCCCGCCGACCCGGCCGCCGTCGCCGGGATCCGCGCGAAGGTCGACGAACGGCTGGCCGAGTGGGGCCTGGACGCGCTGGCCTTCACCACCGAACTGATCATCAGCGAGCTCACCACGAACGCGATCCGCTACGCGGCCGGCCCGATCCGGGTCCGCCTGATCCGCGACCGCGCGCTGATCTGCGAGGTCTCCGACGCCAGCAGCACGTCCCCGCACCTGCGCTACGCGGCCAGCACCGACGAGGGCGGGCGCGGGCTGTTCCTGGTCGCGCAGCTCTCGGAGCGGTGGGGAACCCGCTACACCGCCGACGGCAAGGTGATCTGGGCCGAGCAGCCGCTGCCGTGAGCGGCCGCCGACGCGCGGACAGGTGCCCCTCACGGGCCGCTCAGCACGGAAGGGGCACCCTCACGCCCCGGCCGCCGCACGGAGCGTGCCCACAGGAACCGGCGTCCGGTGCGGCAAGACCGTATGGCCCGTCACCGCCCGGACGCCGATCCCGGACGCCGGCCGATCCCGACGCCCTGGCAGGGCCGGGGGAACCCTGCGTACCCGATCCTTCCCGCCGTCCCGCCCCGCCACTTGGGCCTCCCGGCCCTCACGCGCCGCCGGACGGCCCCATCCGCCGGGTGCGCGTGCACGTGGACGAGCGGATGCGGGCGGCGATCCCGGGGTCGAAGCTGGAGACGCCGAGCCGGAACCGGAGCCCACGCGGGACAGGAGCCAAGGATGAGCACTGCGCCGTCGAAGTCCGTCGTCGTCGGACTCGACCAGTCCGACGGGGCCAGAGCAGCACTCGACTGGGCCGCCGCCGAGGCGGCGCTGCGCGGGGTGCCGCTGCTGGTCGCCACCGCGTGGAGCGGGCTGGAACACGAGGGCCCCGAGGAGTACCAGCCGAACATCGCCGAGCCCGTCCACCGGGCCGCGACGCAGTTCCTGGAGGACGCCGCCGCCGACATGCGCAAGCGGCATCCCGGTCTGGACGTCGACACCCGGCTCATGGGCGACGAGCCCGTCGAGGGCCTGATGGGGCTGGCCGAGGACGCGGGCCTCGTGGTCGTCGGACGGCGCGGCATGAACAACCTCCTGCGGGCGCTGCTGGGCTCGGTGAGCCAGCAGCTCGTGGCGCACTCCCCGGTGCCGGTCGTCGTGGTGCCGGAGTCGGCCGTGCCGGCGCCCGAGCGCGGGCCGGTGGTCGTCGGCGTCGCCCGCGAGGTCGCGGCGCCGCTCGCGTTCGCCTTCGCCGAGGCGGAGACCCGTGGCGCGCCGGTGCTCGCGGTGCGCGCCTGGACGCTCTCCAACCCGTACGTGGCCAGCAGTCCCGACGCGGTGACCGGTATCGAGTCGGAGGAGGACCGGGAGCTGCGCTCCCTCGTGGACGCGGCCCACCAGCAGCATCCCACCGTGGAGGTCCGCGTCCAGGTCGAGTTCGCCAGCCCCGAGGCGGCACTGATCAACGCCTCCGGGGGCGCCTCGCTCGTGGTGGTGGGCCGTCACCGCCGCCACTCCCGTTACGGCCTCCCCCTGGGCCAGGTTCCGCACCGCGTCCTGCACCTGGCCGACCTGCCTGTGGCGGTCGTGCCCAACTGACGCGCCCTCGCCTGCTTTTGTCACGGCCCGGTAACATCGCCCGCGCCGCCTTCACGGGTGCTGGAGGCTGCCCGGATGACCCGAATCCCCGCACTCTCCGCCGTCGCCGCCGGCCTGCTCGCGCTCTGCGGTTGCGGGGGCAGCCACGGGAGCGCAGTCCCCGCGACCGGGGTCCGCTCCGCTCCGGCGCCCTCGGCGTCGCCGCCGTCGTTCAGCTTCGCGGGACGGTTCCTGATCCCCGATCTGTCCGGCATGACGCTGGACCGGGCGGAGACGGCGGCACGGTCGTCGTGGGGGTACACGACCCCTCGGACCGCGGACGGCGCCAGCCCAGTCATCACGAGCCCCCGCGACTGGACGGTGTGCTCCCAGCAGCCCGCGGCGGGGACGACGACGAGCAGCAACAGCGTCACCGTGACGGTCGTGAACACCGCCGCCGGGAAGCACTGCTGACCGACGGTCACCGCCCCGCAGGGGGAGCCATGGCAGCGCGTACGGCCCCGGCCACCATCGCGGGGCCGGGGCCGTGCGCCCGTGGGAACGGGATGGCGGCTACTCGGGCGCCATCATGTTCGCCACCTCGAAGTGGTCCACCTGCGGCTGGCCGGTCACCCCGGCCTTCGCCAGGGCCGGGGCGAGCGACGCCTGCATGAAGGCGTCGAAGTCCGCGCGGGACTCCCACACGTCGATCACGTGCAGGCCGTGCTCGTCGGCGCCGGCCACGTGGCTCACGGCCCCCTTGGGACGCTCGCCCGGGTCGCCGACCGACATGCCCAGCGCGTCGAGTACGGCCATGTACGTGTCCAGCGTCGCGCCCGGGAACGTGACGGAGATGCAGACGGCCATGTGCGGCTCCTTGGTGCGGAGGAACGTTGCGCTCAGGCTTGCGCGGCGGCCCCGGTCCGGCAAGGAGCCGCACACGCCGTGCACCTGTGCGCTCGGTTGTGCGCGCCGGGCGCAGGGGCGCGGCTACTCGTCGGCCAGGACGATGTTCAGGTCGTCGCAGTAGTCGTCGTCCGAACTGTCCGACTCCTCGGGACCCTCGTAGATCATGGGGTCGTCGCCGCGGTCTCGCGGGATCATGCCGTTCTGCGGCACGGTGCACTCCTCGGCTCGGTTGTGGTGCAGCCCAGCTGAGCAGGACCGGACGCGGCCCGCCCGCCGTGGCGCCCGAGCGGGTGCATCACGGAGCGTGCCGGGTGCCACGGCCTCGGGCCGCGGGTGACGGCGCGTGGTGTTGTACTGGCCCTGTGATCGGGATCGAGAGCCTCGCCGGGGCCGCCTTCGACACGGACGGCGTGCTCACCGACACCGCGGCGCTGCACGCCATGGCGTGGAAGGCGGCCTTCGACGACCTGCTGCGCGGACTGCCGGGGAGCACCGCGGAGGAGGCGCGGGCGCCGTTCGACATCGCGACCGACTACCCGCGTCACGTCGACGGTCGCTCCCGCGAGGACGGGGTGCGGGGTTTCCTCGCGTCGCGGGGACTGGAGAGCTTGGACGAGGAGGCGATCGTCCGCCTCGCCACCCGGAAGGACCGGATCTACCTCGCGTTGCTGCGGCACGAGGGCGCGCCGCCGCGTCCGGGTGTGGTGGACCTGCTGGTCGCGCTGCGCGGGCTGGGCGTGGCCACGGCGGTGGTCTCGGCGAGCCGGCACTGCGAGCGGGTGGTGGCCGCCGCCGGGCTGACGGATCTCTTCGACGTCCGGGTGGACGGGGTGGAGGCCGCGCGGCTGCGCCTGCCGGGCAAGCCGGATCCCGCGCTCTTCCTGGAGGCTGCGCGGCGGCTGGGCGCCACACCCGCACGGACCATGGTGGTCGAGGACGCGCTGGTGGGCGTCCAGGCCGGACGCGACGGCGGCTTCTCACCGGTCGTCGGGGTGGACCGGGGCGCGGGCGCGGCGGAGCTGCGGGCGCACGGCGCCGACGTCGTCGTGGCGGACCTCACCGAGCTGGCGCCGCTCCTGGGCTTGTGATCCCTCTCGTCACGCCTTGAGGTCCCGTCACGCTCCGAGGTCCGGCCTCACGCCCTGAGGTCCAGCACGGCCACGCCCGTCACCCGGTCGGCGGCCAGGTCGGCGAGCGCGCGGTCGGCGTCGGTGAAGGCGTAGCGGACGGTGTGCACCCGCAGTGGCAGGCCGGCCACCTCCGCGAGGTAGGACCGCCCGTCCTCGCGGGTGTTGGCGGTGACGCTGCGCAACGTCCGTTCCTGGAACAGGTGGTCGGCGTAGTTCAGAACCGGGATGTCGGAGAGGTGGATGCCGGCCACCGCCAGCGTGCCGCCGCGGTCGAGGGCGGCAAGGGCGACCGGGACGAGGTCGCCGACGGGAGCGAAGAGGATCGCGGCGTCCAGCGGCTCGGGCGGCGCGTCGTAGGCGTCCCCGGCCGAGGCCGCGCCGAGCTCCAGGGCCAGCCGCCGCGCCTCCCCGGCGCGGGTGAGCACGTGGACGGTCGCACCGCGGGCCAGCGCCAGCTGGGCGGTCAGGTGGGCGGAGGCGCCGAAGCCGTAGAGGCCGAGCCGCCCGCCCGGCGGCAGCTCGGCGCGCTCGAGGGCGCGGTAGCCGATGATGCCCGCGCACAGCAGCGGCGCCAACTCGGACGCGTCGCGCCCGTCCTGCGGCAGCTCATAGACGTAACGGGCGTCCGCCGTCAGGTACCGGGCGAAGCCGCCGTCGCGGTCCCAACCGGTGTAGCGGGACTCGGGGCACAGGTTCTCGCAGCCGGCCCGGCAGTAGCGGCACACACCGCAGGTCCCCGCGAGCCAGGCCACGCCGACCCGGTCGCCGATCCCCGGCACGGCCGGGGACGGGTGCGACTGGCCCGACGGGCCGGCCGGGCCGGACCGCTCGGGGCCCCCGGCGACCACGCGTCCGACGGCCTCGTGCCCGGGGGTGCGGCCGGGAGCGCGCGGCGCGAGGTCGCCCTCCGCCAGATGCAGGTCGGTGCGGCAGACCCCGCACACCTCGACCTCGATCAGGAGCTCGCCCGGGCCGGGCTCGGGCACCGCCCTGCGCACCGGGCGGAGCGGGCGCGTGGCCATCGGGCCCGGCCGCTCGACGGCCCAGGCGTCCGTCTCCTGTTCCGTCACGACCACCGGCCCACCTGCTCCCGCTCGCCGTCCGCTTCCCTTCGACGGTCCCTCCCCCGGTAGCACGCCGCAAGCGCGCCGGAACACGGCGGCGTGGCGACGCCGAAGTGCGACCCGTCTCACGAACGGGGACGATGAGGGCATCCCCGGCCAGCACCTGGAGCCACCGTGAACGGCGACGCCTGGACCCTCCGGTACGAGGGTCTCGACCCGGCCGAGGTGGGCCTGCGCGAGGCGCTGTGCGCGGTCGGCAACGGCTACTTCGTGACCCGGGCCGCCGCGCCCGAGGCGTCGGCGGACGGCATCCACTATCCGGGTACGTACCTCGCGGGCTGCTACCACCGCGCGAGTTCGACCGTGCACGGGCGGACGGTCGTCAACGAGGACCTGGTCAACGGACCGAACTGGCTGCCGCTGACCTTCCGCGCCGCCGGGGAGCGCGGCCGTGACGGCGGTGAGGACGAGGGCCCCTGGTTCGGCGAGCCGGGCTTCGCGGTGCTCGACCAGCGCCTCGAGTTCGACCTGCGCCACGCGGTGCTCACCCGTCGCCGCCGCTGCCGGGACGGCGCGGGGCGGACCACGGACGTCATCCAGCGCGTCTTCGCCCACATGGGGCGACCGCACCTCGGGGTGCTGGTCACCCAGCTGACCCCGGTCGACTGGTCCGGAACGGTGGAGATCCGCTCCGGCCTCGAGGGCCGGGTGGTCAACGACGGCGTGGCCCGCTACCGGGGCCTGACCTCCCGCCACCTCTTCCCCGCCGGGCAGGGGGCCAAGGGCGAGGTCATCCGGCTCCAGGTGGCCACGGAGGACTCCGGCCTGCAGATCGGGCTGGCCGCCCGCACCCGCCTGCGGTCGGGCGACAGCGCGCTGCACCCCGACGCCGTCGACCTGCTCGACGTGGCGGGCCGCGTCGACCGGGTGTTCACCGTGGCGGTGCGTCAGGGTCGCACGCTGACCCTGGAGAAGACCGTCGCGCTGTTCACCTCCCGTGACGGACGCGCCGCCGAGCCCGCCGCGAGCGCGTCCGAGCTGGTCGCCGACGTCGAGGACACCGCCGTGCTGGAGCGGCAGCACCGGCTGCACTGGCAGGAGTTGTGGCGGCGCTGCCGCGTCGGCGCGGACTTCGAGGGCGCCGGAACGGTCCACCTCTACATCCTGCACCTGCTGCAGACCTTCTCGGCGAACTCGGTCGACCTCGACGTCGGCCTCCCCGCCCGGGGCCTGCACGGCGAGGCGTACCGGGGTCACGTGTTCTGGGACGAACTCTTCATCCTCCCCTACTTCCACCGGCACCTGCCGGAGCTGAGCCGCGCGGTGCTGCGCTACCGGTACCGCCGCCTGGACCGGGCCCGGCGGAACGCGGCCGCTGCGGGCCGACGCGGAGCCATGTTCCCCTGGCAGAGCGGCAGCGACGGCGGCGAGGAGACCCAGGAGCTGCACCTCAACCCCCGGTCCGGCCGATGGCTGCCGGACCGCAGCCGGCTCCAGCACCACGTCGGCTCGGCGGTCGCGTACAACGTGTGGCTGTACCACCGGGTCACCGGCGACCAGCAGTTCCTCTCCCATGCCGGGGCCGAGGTGGTCCTGGAGGTCGCCCGGTTCTGGGCGGACGCGGCCGAGTACGACGAGGCACTCGGCCGCTACCGGATCCGCGGTGTCGTGGGACCGGACGAGTACCACGACGGCTACCCGTGGAGCTCGCGCCCCGGCCTGGACGACAACGCCTACACCAACGTCATGGCCTCCTGGACCCTGCACACCGCCCGCGAACTGCTGGCCGAGCTCCCGGCGTACCGGCGCGCCGAGCTGCTCGAACGACTCGGTGTGGACGGGGCGGAGCTGGCCGGCTGGGACCGGATCGCGCACCGGCTCCACGTCCCGTTCCACGACGGGGTGATCAGCCAGTTCGACGGCTACGAGCGGCTGGAGGAACTGGACTGGGCCGCGCTGCGCGCCCGCCACGGCGACATCCGCCGGCTGGACCGGATCCTGGAGGCCGAGGGCGACTCGGTCAACCGCTACCGGGCCTCCAAGCAGGCCGACGTGCTGATGCTCTGGTACCTGTTCACCCCGGCCGAGGTGCGGCGGCTGCTGACCGGGCTCGGCTACCGGGTCGATCTCGACCTGATGGAGCGCACGGTCGACTACTACCTGGCCCGCACCTCCCACGGGTCGACCCTGAGCGCCGTCGTGCACGCCTGGGTGCTGGCCCGGCGCGACCGACGCGCCTCGTGGCGGTTCTTCCGGGAGGCCGTCGCCGCGGACGTCCACGACATCCAGGGCGGCACCACCGCCGAGGGCGTGCACCTGGGCGCGATGGCGGGCGTGGTCGACCTGCTGGAGCGCTGCTACTCCGGCCTGTCACTGCGGCGGGACGCGCTGGTGCTCGATCCGGTGCTGCCGCCGCAGCTCGGGCAGCTGGATCTGACGCTGCACTACCACGGCCACGGCGACGTGCTGGTCAGGTTGGCGCACCGCCACGCCTCCATCACCGTCCCGCCCGGGACCGCGCCGCCGATCCACGTCGTCATCCGAGGCACGGAGGCGACCCTGCGGGCGGGCGAGGTCGTGCGGGTCGATCTCCCCGGTGGGTGAAGTTCCGCTTCCGGCCGTCAGCTCGCCGGGACCACGGCCACCGGGCAGCTCGCGTGCTGGACGACGGCCAGGCTGACCGACCCGAGCCGCCTGAGCGGTCCGGCGCGGCGGCCCTCACGCCCGACGACGACGAGGTCGGCCTCGGCCGAGAGGGTGACCAGCGGCTTGGCCGCCGCGGACTTGACGCTGTCCATGGTCACCGTCACCGAGGGGAACTCCTCCCGCCAGCCGGCCAGCACCTCGGCGAGCGTCCGCTCCTGTTCCGCTTCGACGTGGCCGCGCTCGTAGACGGGCGGCATCCCGCGCCCCTGCGTGATCAGCGGGTAGCGCCAGGCGTGCACCGCGCGCAGCGACAGCTGCCGGCGCTCGGCCGCCTGGAAGGCGAAGCGCAGCACCGCCTCGTCCGGGTCCCTGGCGTCGACGCCGACGACCACGCCCCCGGGCCGGTCCACGCCCGCGTTGCCTCGGTCGGGGACGACCACCACGGGACAGCTGGCCGTGCCCGCCGTGTGCAGGCTGGTCGAGCCGACCAGCAGCCCCGGGAACCCGCCCGAGCCGCGGGCCCCCACGACGAGCAGCTCCGCCGTCTCCGCCGCCGCGGTCAGCGCGTCGCGCGCCTCACCGTCCGCGACCTCGACGGAGACGGCCAGCAGGCCCGGGCTCCTCTTGCGCACCACGTCGGCGAGCTCGTCGACGGCCTGGCGGGCGTAGTCCGCGACGGCCCCTCCGGTCGCGGTCAGCAGCGTCAGCTGCGCCCCGCGCAGGGCGGCCTCCGCCTCCGCCCAGCCGACGGCGGGCCCGTCGTCGGCCTGTTCGTCCACGCCGAGCACGATGGGACCAGACATGGCTTCCTCCTGGGGTGCACCTGCCCGTGTCGAAGACCGGCAGTTCCAGTGTCCCCCTGCCCGGCGAACCCACCAGCGCAGAGCGGCTCTTTCAGAGCTCGCGCCAGATGCGCCCCTGCGGCTCCGCGCGTCGGCCAGGGTCGCGTCCAGTGCCCCGGGCGCGCCCTGGCGGGCCTCCCGGCCGAAGTCGGGGCGGTGGGGCCGCGTCCCAGCGGGCACCTGGGGCTGGGCCCGGGGACCCCGGGCCCGAGACACGGGAGCGAGCCGGCCTCGGGCCCGGCTCCTCCCCTCGGGCCTGAGGACGGGCCTGGGCCCACCCCCGCCGGAGACGTCGGGACGGATGTGGTCCCACGCCCCCCAGCGGCGCGCGTCAGTCCAGGCGGAGGATCTCCGTGACGGGTCGGCGCGGGGTCGGGGCGCCGGGAGGGCCGTAGCCGAGACGGAGAATGATCTGGACGTAGCCCGGGCCGGTCTCCGGGTCGCGGAGCTGCCAGCGGGTGTCGGGCCACTCGACGGCCTGGTGCAGCACCGAACAGCGCAGGCCGTTCAGGGTGGCCAGCAGCCAGACCCGTTCCAGGGCCATGCCCGTGCGGACCCAGGCGCTGCGGTCGTCGTGCGGGGTGGTGAACGTGGCGAGCTGCGGCAGCGGCTCGAAGCGCGCCGACGCCGGGACGCCGTGGGGCGGGTGCCCGGTGAAGCTGCGCACGGGCACCCGCGCGTCCCGGTCGAGCGGGCCGAGCGCCTCGACGGGGATGCCGTCGGTCGCGGGGGCCTCCAGGCGGACCCAGCCACGGGTCTCCGCCTCGCGCGTCAGATCGGCCGCGGTGCGGCGCTCGGCGTCGGTGGTGAGCGCGAGGACCCGGCGGGTCTCGGCCTCCTCCAGCACGGCGAGCACCGCGCCCTCGTGGTCGGCGGCCGCGATCAGCTCGCCGACGAGCCGCTCCGGCACGTCGCGGTTGGTGAAGGGCTGTCGGCTGCTGTGGCGCTCGGCTATGGCGGGATACAGCTCGGCGTCGGGGTGCCGTCCCGCACCGGGCGGAGGCCGGTCGAACGCGAGGGCCGCGACCAGGTCCGGCTGCTCGGGGTCCGGCAGCAGCCGCAGTCGGATCTCCAGACCGAGCGAGGCAGCGGCGACACGCACGTTGAGCAGAGCGGCGCCGATCGAGACGTGCAGCGCGCGCCCGGTGGGGTCGGTGACGGGCACCGCACGGGCCGGGTCCCGGTCCACCAGCAGGCCGCGCCGGTCGTCGGTGGCGCGGAAGCGCCACGGCTGGCTGTTGTGCAGGGAGGGCGCCGCGCCCCCGGCGGCCGCCAGAAAGGCGAACCGGTCCGGCGTCAGGGCGTCGGACGCGTAGGTGCTGTGGGCGGTGCGGGAGTCGTCGGTCATGGCGGCCGCCTCCGTTCTCACTGGCTGTCTTCGGTCGGCGCCGCGCTGTCCGTGGCGGGGCGGAGTTCGCGCCCGGTGATCCGGTCCGGGCGGATCCGCACCAGGAGATCGCGCGGACCTGCCGCCCAGGGCAGCGGACCCTCCTCGTCGGCTCCGACGCGGTCCTCCTCCCGGGGGTCGGCCTCGGCCAGGCCGGTGACCAGCAGGCTCCAGCCGAGGGCGAGGACGTCGTCCAGACGATCGACCTCGAGCACGACCGGCCGTCCGACGACGCCCGACAGGGCCCCGGCCTCCTCGGTGCGGAAGAGCACGACACCGTCCACGACCTCGTAGTTGACGGGGCGCACGACGAGCTCACCGCCCGCCTTCTCGCCCGGGTCGAACGCGATCCTGCCGATGCCGCGGCGGCCGAGCCGACTGCGGCACTCGTCCTCCGTGAGAGCGACGGAGACGGCGCGGCGGTCGGGTCCGGCCCGGCCGGGCGCCGCGTCGTGGTCGGCGCCGAGCAGCTCCCTGCGGGTCGTGTCGAGCGCGGCGGCGATGCGCGCGAGCTCGCCGGGGCCGATCTCGGCCGGACGGGTCTCGATCCAGTCGACGAAGCCCGGCGTCATCCCGGCCCGCCGGGCCACCTCGGCGACGCTGAGGCCGAGTTCCTGCCGCCGGTGGCTGACCCGACGCCCCAGGTCGCCTGCGTGGCGGCGCTCCGCGGGCTGCCGCGAGGCGTCGGCCGGTCCTGCGGATGCCCATGCTGCGAACATGATCGCTACTCCCTCTTCGGCTTCGGCCGGTTCCGAGGTCACCAGTGCGGGACGACGGTGACGGGGCAGGAGGCGTGGTGGAGGACGGCGTGCAGGACCGGTCCGAGCGCCGAGACCGGCCGGTGCCGACGGCGCCCGACGACCAGCAGCGAGGCCTTCTCGGCCTCCTCGACCAGGACGGCGGCCGGGTCGCCGGTCAGCTCGGCGGCCGTGGCCTCCGCCGCGGGACAGCGGTGCTGCGCGGCCGTCACCGCGTCGTGCAGGGCGTCGGCGTGGTGCCGCTCCAGCTCGCGCCGCTCGGCCTCGCCCGGCTGCACGGGGCCCGCACCCCACAGCAGCGGCGGCTGCCAGACGTGCACCGCGCGCACCACGACCCCGTGCTCCTCGGCGCGGCGCAACGCGAAGTCGAGCACCGGGCGGCAGTCGCCGCCGGGATCGACACCGACGACGATCCGGTAACCGGGCCCCACGGCGGCCGCGCGGCGCGGCACGAGGACGACGGGGCTCTGCGACCGGGCGGCCACCGCCTGGGCGACGGAGCCGAGCAGCAGCCCCTGGAAACCCCCGCTCCCCCGGGTCCCGAGGACGAGCGTGCCGCCGTCGTCGGCACTGCGCAGCAGCATCAGGTCCACGGGGCCGGTGACGGGCTCGACGTCGACCCGTAGCCCGGGGTGAGCCAGGCGCAGCTCGGCGGCGAGGCCGTTCATCGCTTGGAGGGTCTGGAGTTCGGCCTCCTCGGCGCGTTCGTCGCCCGCGAGGATCCACAGACCGTCCGGGCGGACGTGCACCAGCCGCAGGTGGCGTCCGGTGGCGGCGGCTTCGCGTCCGGCCCACTGGGCGGCGGCGAGGCTCGCGTCGGAACCGTCGACTCCGACGATCAGCGGAGGAGTCATGGCCCTCTTCCTTCCGTGCGGCGCGGCGGGGATGGCTCACCTCCCAGCGTTCGCTCCCGCCGCAGCGGCGGACAGGGCCGACCGGTCCCCTCAGGGTGCTCCGCCGTGCCGTCGCTCCGGCGGAGCACTGGGCCGCTCGGTCCCCTCCTGCGGGTCCGAACGGCCCTCGCGCGCATCGAGGGACCCGTCAGGGACGGGTCCCTCGATGCGCGCGCTCAGGCGGCGGCGACTCGACGGTGTCGGAAGCGCCAGGCCAGGACCAGGCCGAGGAGGGCGGTGCCGGCGCCCACCGCCTCGGCGATGACGGACGCGGTCTTCTCCGGGTACCAGATCGGCTCGTACATGTTGGGCAGCGGCCCCAGCGAGCCGACGTCGACGTACCGGTACAGCATCACGGCGAAGACGCCCCCGGCGGCGACCAGGAAGGCGAACGCCCACGCGGCCGGTCTGCGGTGCCACACCAGGACCACCAGCGCGGCCAGCGCCGCCGCGGCCGCCTCGATGCGGAACAGGTCGCCCTGGCTCACGTCGGCCGTCACGCCGTCGTAGCCGGGTGCGAGGTCCGCGTGCACGAAGGCGTCCACCGCCAGGGCCGCCGCGGTGACCAGGGCGAGGAACCACAGCACCCCGGCCTCTGCGACGCGGCCGCTGCGACGCAGTCCGGCTCCGCTCACCGTCGTGTCCGTCATGGCCATCCTCAACACCTCCACTGCCCGGGTTTGTGCTGACCTACGCACCCGGGAGCGGATCGGTTCACGGCTGTCGGACGGGTATCGGACGAGGGGCGTCCGGGGGCTCAGCCCTCCAGCCGCAGCGGTGCCTGCCAGGTCAGGCGGGTCCCGCCCCCGGCGTTCGGGTCAAGGCGCAGCGCACCGTCGTGCTTGGCAGCGCGCTCCTCGAGGTTGGCGAGGCCGCTGCGACGGCCGCCCTCGGGCAGGCCGACGCCGTTGTCGGCGACGGTCAGCACCACCTCGGGGGCCGTGCCGCCGATGACCCGGGCGAAGACGTCGACGGCCTTGGCGGAGGCGTGCCGCGACACGTTGCTCAGCGCCTCCTCCAGCACCGCGAGCACGTCGTCGGCCAGGTCGGGCGGGACGTCGGTGTCGAGCAGCCCCTCCAGCCGCAGCGAGGGCGTGAAGCCGAGGATGGGCACGAAACGCGAGACGGTCTCGACGAGCCGGGCCCGCAGTCCGGCGGACTCCTGCGCGGACGCGTGCGACCGGAGCCCGAAGATCGAGGTGCGGATGATCTTCACGGTCTCGTCGAGGTCGTCCACCGCCCGGCCGACCCGTTCGGCGGCCTGCGGGTGGTCGATGAACCGCTGCGCGCTCTGCAGGGTCATCCCGGTCGCGAAGATCCGCTGGATGGCGAGGTCGTGCAGGTCCCGGGCGATCCGGTCGTGGTCCTCCAGCAGCGCGAGCTGTTCGGCGTCGCTGCGCCGGGCGGCCAGCTCCAGGGCCAGCGCGGCCTGGTCGGCGAAGGCCTTCAGCGGCGCCACGTCGGCCGAGGTGAACCGGTAGAGACCGGTCCGGCGCGCGAGCATCAGCACGCCGCGTGGCCCCGCGGGGCCACGGCCCAGCGGCACGGCGACGGCCGCGCCCAGCCCCTGCCAGCGCGGCGGCCCGGCCGTGACCCTCGGGTCGTGGGCGATGTCGGCGCTGGTGACGGGCTTGGCAGCGGTGAAGGCGGCGCCCATGAAGGTGCCCTCGAGCGGCAGCAGCAGGCCGCGGTGCAGCTCGGCGTCCAGGCCCTCCGCCAGCTGCACCGCCAGTCCCGTGCCTCCGGCGGTCGGCAGGGTCAGCGCGATGACGCCCAGGTCCGCCTCGAGGATCTCCAGGGACGCCTGGACCAGCTCGGCGAGGACGTCCTGCTCGGCGGCGCCGGACAGCAGCCGGCTGGTGATCTCGCCGCTGGCCACCAGCCATCGTTCGCGCAGCCGTGCGTCGCGGTAGAGACGGGCGTTGTCGATGGCGACCCCGGCGGCGACGGCGAGCGTCTGCAGCACCGACTCGTCCTCGGCGTCGAACTGGCTGCCGCCACGCTTCTCGGTCAGGTAGAGGTTCCCGAACACCTCGCCGCGGACCCGGATCGGCACGCCCAGAAAGCTGTGCATGGGCGGGTGCTTGGCCGGAAACCCGACGGAGGCGGCGTGTTCGGCGATGTCCTGCAGGCGCAGCGGCTCAGGGTGCCGGATCAGCTCGCCCAGGATGCCGTGGCCGGTCGGGAACGGCCCGATGGCCTTGACCTGCTCGGGTGTCATGCCCGTGGTGAGGAACTTGGCCAGCAGCTCGTTCTCGCCGATGACGCCGAGGGCCGCGTAGCGGGCGTCCACGAGCGTGGCGGCGGTCTCGACGATCTGCTGCAGCGCCTGGTCGAGGTCGAGCTCGCGACCGACGGTCAGGACCGCCTCCAGCAGCGCGTGCACCCGGTCCCGGGTGCCGCGGGCGAGGTCGAGCCGGGACTGCAACTCCTCGAGCAGCTGGTCCAGGCGGAGGTCAGGAAGGCGCAGGTCTCCCGTGTCCGTCTCCGGCGAGGGTTCCTCGGACACCCGTTCCTCCACCCCCGATGGCGCGTCGACCGGGCTTCCCGGTCAAGGTCACCGTACCCAGCCCGCGCGACGGACGCACCAGTTCCGGTTCCGGGCCCGGCGGCCCGGAACCGGGGGCCGGTCAGCCCTTTGGCCAGTCGGCCCGCGCGGTGTCAGCCTGGAAGCAGCAGCATGAGCATCCGCGCCGGCGAGGCCCGGCGGCCCGGCCGCCTCCCGAGGGCCCGGCCGTCCCCCGAGCAGGAGTGTCCCCCAGCAGGAGGCAGTGATGAACAGTTCGCCGACCGAGGCCGTCGTGGTCGGCCTCGACTCCTCCGAGAACTCCCGTGTGGCGCTGGAGTGGGCGGCCGAGGAGGCCCGGCTGCGCGGTGCGGCGCTGCGCATCGGCCACGCGTGGAGCATGCAGGCCTACCGCCTGCCCGAGGCCTACAACCAGGAGATGGTCGACGAGGCGCGCAAGGCCGCGCAGACCTTCCTCGAGAACGCCGCCGAGGAGGCGCGCACACGCCATCCGGGTCTCCAGGTCGAGCCGGAGCTGATCGAGGAGGGCGCCGTCGAGGGCCTGCTGCGGATGTCGTCGTCCGGCGCGAGTCTGCTGGTCACCGGCCGCCAGGGGCACAACACCTTCCTGAGCGTCCTACTCGGATCGGTCAGCGGTGGCGTGATCGCGCACACGACCGTGCCCACCGTCCTGGTACCGACCGAGGGCGCCCCCGCCGAGCGCGGTCCGGTCGTGGTCGGTGTGGCCCCGGGCGAGCCCGAACCGGTCGAGTTCGCCTTCGCGGAAGCCGAACGGCGCAGCGTCCCGCTGCGGGTGGTCCGCTCGTGGATGTATCCGCAGGCATTCCCCGGATATATGGCTGTCCCGCCCCAGGAACAGGCCCGGCGTGAGGCCGAGGAGACGGACGAGCTCGCACAGCTGCTGGCCCCGGCGCGGACCGCGCACCCGAACGTCGCGGTCGACCTCCGCGTGGAGCTCGGTCCGGCCGAGGAGGTCATCGTGAACGCCTCCACCGACGCCTCCCTGGTGGTCGTCGGCGCGCACCGCAAGCACACCCACCGCTTCAGTCAGCCGATCGGCCGCGTCCCGCACCGCGTCCTGCACCTGGCCAAGGCGCCCGTCGCGGTGATCCCGCGCTGACACCCTGCTTCGGCGGTCGGGGGCCGCGAGGGGCCGTTCGGCCCTACCGGGAGACCCGGCCGGCGCGGGATCATCCTGTCGATCCGCCATGCCCGCCAAGGCGGGACCGAGGCTCGACCGACGAGAAGCGGCGAACAGGAGGAGAGGGATGACGGGCGAAAGCTCCGGCGCTCCCGCCGCCCGCACGATCCGGGTCTTCCTGCTGGACGACCACGAAGTCGTCCGCCGGGGCGTGCACGACATGCTCGACGCCGAACCCGGCCTGGAGGTCGTCGGCGAGGCCGGGACCTGCGCCCAGGCCCTGGCCCGCGTCCCAGCGCTGCGCCCCGACGTCGCCGTGCTGGACGTGCGCCTGCCCGACGGCGACGGCATCACCGTCTGCCGCGAGCTGCGTTCCCAACTGCCCGAACTCGCCTGCCTGATGCTCACCTCGTTCGACGACGAGGACGCCCTGCTGGACGCCATCATGGCCGGGGCCTCCGGCTACGTCCTCAAGCAGATCAGCGGTACCGACCTCGTCTCCGCCGTCCGCACCGTCGGCCGCGGCCAGTCCATGCTCGACCCCGGCGCGGCCACCCGCCTCATGGCCCGCCTGCGCGGCCAGTCCGCCCAGCCGCCGCAACAGCCGGACGCGCTGGCCGGGCTGACGGACCGGGAACGCGACATCCTCGCCCTCATCGGCGAGGGACTGACCAACCGCGAAATCGGCCAACGCCTCTACCTGGCCGAGAAGACCGTCAAGAACCACATCTCCCGGATGCTCGCCAAACTCGGCGTCGAACGCCGGGTCCAGGCGGCGGTCATCGCCTCCCAGGCGGCCGAGCACGCAGCGGCGTCCGCCGCGAGCGTCGGCGGCACCGCACGGCCGGACAGCCGGGACTGAGACAGCAGGCACCGAGCAGGGATCCGGTCCACACTCCGGCCGTTCAGCCGCGCCGGGACCACAGCGGCTCGTAGACCAGCCACTCCTTCGCCCACGCCTCCTGGTCCATGCGGTTGAGCCGCGAGCGGGCCACCGCTCCGGCGGAGATGAGCACCGCGTCGGCCCCGGCCATCACGAGAAGAGCCGAGATCACAGCGGTGCCGACGACGTTCGCCGTCGAGGTGGGGCCGACGGCCACGTTGCCGCTGCCGTCCAGCCAGATCTGCACCTGGTCCCCCACGTGGTCGGCGGCCGGCACGCCGGCGACGCCCTGGCGCGTGGAACCGTCCGGTGCGGTCCAGCTCACCTGGGCCAGATCGCCGCCCACGCCGGACGGGTACGGCCGGTCGGCGACGCGGGCCTGCACCGGATGCAGGCTCTGCGCTGTGCGCAGGGCGTCGGCGCGGCCCTGCTGGTAGAAGGACAGCCCGAGCAGGACGCACAGCACCGCGACCGCGACGAGTCCCAGCGCCTGGACCTGCACCAGCGCGGAACGCCACCGGTCGCTGCGCCGCCGCAGCGGGCTACGGCGACGGGCGCGCGCCATGGCGAGACGCGAACGTCTCGGCCCCGGGGCGGACGGACGGGGATCGGCTGCCGGCGCGGCCATCGGACTGCCCTCCTTCGGTGCGTGCGGCGTCGTTCGGAGTGGCGGACTTCGCCCACTCGTCCAAGCCTCTCCCCAGGCGCTTGAGCGGGGCAGGACCGGGCGGGCCCTTCGGGGGTGCCGAACGTCCCCATCGAGCGCCCGCCCCTCCCGTCGACCCTCTGGCCGCGCCTCCTGCGGGGCGCAACCCGGCCCTCGGCGTGGGTCGGACGGAACGCGACCAGGGCCTATCGGCGCGCTGCAGGGCACCGTGCGGCCCTGCTCCGGTCGTGCGGCGGCCCGGCAGGCTCGAACCAGCAAGCGAGATCGGCGCGCCAGGTGGTGCCACGCATCGCCTCGTGGCACCACGCAGTGCCAGGCAGTGCCATGCATCGCCGCGCGGCGCCAGGCGGTGCCACGCGGTGCCGTTCCCTGCCGCGCCATGCCGAAGGAGGCCGCCATGACTCCCGCGACCCTGGACGCCACCGTCCTGGAGGACCTCGTCTCCGCTGCCGTGGCCGCGCCGTCGATGCACAACACCCAGCCGTGGCGCTTCCGGCTGCGTCCGGAGACGCACACCCTCGAGATCCGCGCGGCGCTCGACCGCGAACTGCGGGCGGAGGACCCGGACGCGCGCGGGCTGCACCTCTCCGTCGGCGCCGCCGCGTTCAACCTTCGGCTGGCCGTCGCCCACCACGGCTGGGAGCCGGTGCTGCGGCTGCTCCCGGACCCGCACGAGCCGCTGCTCCTCGCTTCCGTCCGGCTGGCCGGACGGAGGCCGTCCCCGACCTCCGCTGCCGCCACGGCGGTGGACGGCCTCTACGACCAGATCTGGCGGCGGCACACCAGCCGCAGCCCCTTCTCGCCCAGGCCGCTGCCGGGTCCGCTGTGGGCGGAGCTCCTCGACGCCGCCCTGGTCGAGGGCGCCAGGCTGCACCTGCCGGACCCGGACGAGACGCACCGGCTGCTCGCCCTGACCTACGAGGCCGAGGCCCGCACGATCGCGGACCAGGAGCGCCGCGAGGAGAGCCGGCGCTGGATCCGCTCCCCGGCGGACTCGGACCTCGGCATCCCTCCGGAGGCACTCGGTCCCCATGACGCCGAAGGGCACCTCCCGATGCGGGACTTCTCCGCACTGCACCCGCCCTCCTCCCAGCCGGCCCAGCCCTTCGAACGGCACCCGCAGCTGGCCGTGCTCGCCACCGACCACGACCGGCCCGCCGACTGGCTGCGCGCCGGGCTCGCCCTGCAGCACGTGCTGCTGCTGGCCACCCGCGACCAGGTGCGGGCCTCGCTGCTGCACCAGGCCGTCGAGTGGCCCGACCTGCGCTGGATGCTGCGCGACCCGCGCAGCGGGCCGGAGCACGTGCAGATCCTGATCCGTCTCGGCTACGGCCCCGAAGGTGCGCCCACCCCACGCCGGGCCGCGACCGCCGCCCTCGCCTGAACCTGACGGACAAGGCGACACCACCCATGGTCACCTCGCACGAACCGCCCCGCCAGGCCGACGCGTTGCTTGCTGACGGCACCGTCGTCACCATCCGCCCGCTGCGCCCCGGCGACCACGACGCGGTCCTGGAGCTGCACGCGCACCGGATGTCACCGGAGAACCAGCGGCTGCGGTTCTTCGGCATCAGCCGCCGAGCGCCGGAGCTCACCGCCGACCGGCTCTGTGCGCCACCCCGTCCCGGCTTCGTCGCGCTGGGCGCGTTCGCACCGGACGGCGGGCAGTTGCTCGGCGTCGTCGAGTACGAGGCGGAGGCCGAGACCCCGATCCGGGCCGAGATGGCCGCCGCCGTCGCCGACGACTGGCACCACCGGGGCGTGGCCACACTGCTCATCGAGCACCTCGTGCACGCCGCACGAGCCGAAGGCATCCAGGCCCTGGTCGCCGAAACCCTCGGCGACAACCAGGCGATGCAGCGGGTCTTCTCCGACCTCGGCCTGGCCGTGAAACGCCGCTGGGCCGAGGGCGAGGTCCGGATCGAGGCCGTCCTCGACGAGGCCTCCACGCCGTACCTGGACGCCGTGGAGGCACGCGGCAGCCGGGCTGACATCGCCAGCCTGCGACCGCTGCTGCGGCCGCGCTCCGTCGCGCTCGTCGGCGCCTCGCGGCGACCCGGGACCGTGGGGCACAGCCTGCTGCTGAAGATCCGCCACGGCGCGTTCACCGGTGCGTTCTGGCCGGTGAACCCGCACGCCGCGCAGATCGACGGCCTGGCGTGCTTCCCTTCACTCGACGCGCTCCCCGGCGTGCCCGACCTTGCTGTCCTGGCCGTGCCCGCGACGCAGGTCACCGCCGTCGCCGAGGGGTGCGGGCGGCGTGGCGTGCGGGCGCTGGTGGTGCTCGCCTCCGGCCTGACGCGGGCTCAGTCCGCCGGGTTGCTGGACGCCTGCCGCCGCCACAGCATGCGCCTGGTCGGCCCGAACTGCCTGGGCCTGGCCGTCACCGATCCGTCCACCAGCCTCGACGCCGAGTTCGGCCGGGCCGACCCGAAGCCCGGTGGCGCGGGCGTCGCCGTCCAGTCCGGTGGCGTGGGGATCGCCCTGCTGGAGCAGCTCGACGCCCTCGGCATCGGCGTCTCCGACTTCGTCTCCCTCGGCGACAAGTACGACGTCAGCGGCAACGACCTGCTGCAGTGGTGGGAGCGGGACGGCCGCACCCGCCTCGCCCTGCTGCACCTGGAGTCCTTCGGCAACCCGCGCGCCTTCTCCCGCACCGCGCGCCGCGTGGCCCGGCGCATCCCGGTCCTGACCGTGGACGCGGGCCGGTCCGTCGCCGGTCGCCGCGGCGCCGCCTCGCACACGGCCGCCGCGGCCACCCCGACCGTCACCCGGCAGGCGCTGTTCACCCAGGCGGGGATCACCGCGACCCACTCGATCGCCGAACTCGTCGAGACCGCAGCACTGTTGGACGCCCAGCCGCTGCCGGGCACCACCGGCGCCGTCGCCGTCGTCTCCAACGCGGGCGGCATCGGTGTCCTCGCGGCCGACGCCTGCGCCGACCACGGCCTCAGCGTTCTCGGGCTGCCCGCGCCGCTGGCCGCGCGCCTGGCCGAGCTGCTGCCTGCGGGTGCGTCCCCGGCCAACCCGGTCGACACCACCGCCGCGGCGTCCACCGAGTCCCTGGTCGCGGCCGTGGACGCGCTGGCCGCGAACGACGCCGTCGACGCCGTGCTGCTCTGCCTGGCGCCCACGACACTGGGCACGGCGCAGACCACCGAGGAGGCGCTGGCCCCGCTGCTCGCCGGTCCCGGGCGGCGGCCTCGCCCCGTCGCGGCGGTGCTGCTGGACCAGCGCGAACCGGTCCGCTTCCTGCGCTGCGCGGACGGCGAGCGGATCCCCGCCTACGCGGACGCCCAGTCCGCCGCCCGCGCCCTCGCGCGGGCCCTGGACCGGGCGCGCTGGCTGGCGCAGCCGGTCACGTCCGTGCGCGCCACGCCCGGCTGCCGCCCGGCCGACGCCGCCGCGCTCGTCGAGCGCTACCTCGAACGGCACCCGGACGGCGGCTGGCTCGAACCCGCGCTCGTGGCCGGGCTGCTGGGCTGCTACGGCCTGCCGCTGGCGGCCGCGCTCTGGTGCGAGGACGAGGACGCAGTCGTCCGGGCCGCCTCCGTGCTGGCCCGGACGGGCGAGCGCGGCGAGGTGGTGCTCAAAGCCCACTGGCCCGGTCAGATCCACAAGAGCGAGCTCGGCGCGGTCCGCGCCACCGGGGCGGATCCCGACCAGGTCCGCTCGGTCTACCGGGACTTCACTGCCCGCTTCGGCGAGCGGATGGACGGCGTGCTCGTCCAGGCGCGTCGGGCGGCGGGGACCGAGCTGCTCGCGGGTGTCGTCCAGGACCCGGTCTTCGGCCCGCTCGTCGTCTTCGGCGCCGGCGGCACCACCGCCGACCTGCTCGACGACCGCGCCGCGCGGCTGGCCCCGCTCACCGACGCCGACATCGGCGCGATGCTCGCCTCCCTGCGCACGACGCCGCTCCTCTTCGGCTACCGCGGCAGACCGCCCGTCGACCTGGCCCGGATCGAGGACCTGCTGGCCCGCCTCGACCGGATGGCCGCCGACGTCCCGCAGCTGGCCGAGGCCGACCTCAACCCGCTGATCTGCGGCCCGGACAGCGTGGTCTGCGTCGACGCCCGCGTCCGGCTGGCCCCGTGCCGCACCCCCGACCCCTACCTGCGCCGCCTGCGCCGCCTCCCCGACGCCCCCGGCCAACCGGCCTGAGTCTCCTGCGGAAGGGACAGAACCCATGGCACTCCCGCTCGTCGTCGGCTTCGACGGCTCCGAGCCCAGCCTGGCCGCCGCCGAGTGGGCCGCGACGGAGGCGACGCTCACCGGTGCCCCGGTGCGGCTGGCCCACGCCCACTGGCCGCACCGCGACGATGTGCCCGCGCCCGAGGCCTATCTCCAACTCAAGTCCGAAGCAGTGGAGTTGCTCACCCGCACGGTCCAGGACATGCGCGAGCGCCATCTCGGCCTGCAGATCGGCCACGTCCTGCTGCCCGGCGACGCGCCCACACAGCTCCTGCGCGCGGCCGAGCCCGGGAGCACGCTCGTCCTCGGCTCACGCGGCACCGGCGGCTTCGCCGGCCTGCTGCTCGGGTCCACGTCCCTGGCCGTGGCCGCCCGCGCCGAACACCCCGTGGTCCTTGTCCGCGGCGACGAGGACCCGGAACCCCCAGGCCACGACATCGTCCTCGGCCTGCGCCTCGGCGAGGGGGAGAGGACCCCGGTCCTCGACTTCGCCCTCACCGAGGCCGAGCGCCGCAGCGCGTCCTTGCGCGTGGTGCACGCGCAGCAGCCGGCCCGCTGGTGGACCACCGGTCTGATCCCGCCCGGCGAGGCAGAGCGGACGGCCGTCCGCAGGGATGCCGAGGAACGGCTACGCGAGACGATCCGCCCCCTCGCCGAGAAGCACCCGCACGTCCGGCTCTCCTTCGACGTCCAGACCGGCAGCGCGGCCCACATCCTGGTCGACGAGACCGACCATGCCGGCCTCCTCGTCCTCGGCCGCCGTCGCCACACCGCCGCCCCCGCCCTCGGCCCCACCGTCCACGCGGCCCTCCACTACGGCCGCTGCCCCGTCGCGATCATCCCGCACGCCTGACCTGCCCTCGGCGGACCGACTGCTGCGGTGAACCGGGAGCAGACAGCGACGACCTGACGTCACCGTCGTCGAGCCGGGCCACCGCCGGATCGGACACGGTCCAGCGCCTCCCGGACGGCCTTCGCATGTGGATGACCGACGTCCAGGCATCGTGCGGCGTCCGAGCACAGGCACTGCAACATGACCAGGGCCTCCGCCCGGTCACCGGCCTTGGCGAGAGCGAGAGCGTGCTGCAGACGCACGAAGAGCGTGTGAGGGTGATCAGCGCCCAGCACCCGGCTGCGGGCTGAGACCAGAACGGACAGCAGTGCGGCGGCGCGCCTCGCCTCGCCCCTTTCAAGGAGGATCTGGGCGATCGCCACGCGGATGGCGAGGGTGTGCGCATCCTCGGCGCCGAGGGCGAGTTCGGCGTCGTGGCGCAGGCTCGTCAGGTCAGCCAAGGCCCTCTCGGATCGGCCGCTCTGCCCGAGGTACCAGGCGAGGCTCCGCCTGGCCGCGATGGTCTGGGGGTCGGCGAGGCCCGAGATCCGCCGACGATCGGCGACCAGTTGTTCCAGCTGCCGGACGGCGATCTCCGGATGGCCTGATTCCCCTGTGAAGTAGGCCAGTTGGTGTCGCGCTGCCAACGTGTCGGAGTGGTCGGGGCCGAGCGTCCGCGCGCAGTCGGCAGCAAGCGAGCGGAATTGCTCCGCAGCCTTCTCCACCCGGCCCTGGATCCCGGTGAAGTAGGCGCGTTGGTGTCGTGCGGCCAGGCTGTCCGGATGGTCCGGGCCGAGGGTCCGGGTGCGCTGTTCTGCGATGCGTGAGAGTGCCCGCACGGCCTGCGCCGGGTGCCCGCTGTCCCCCGTGACGACGGCCAGCGCGAAGTCGGCCCCCGGGACGGTGGCGTCGCGTGCGGCGGCCAGGGCCCGGCGGGCGATCGCGTACTTGCTGTCCCGGTAGGCTCCGAGCCCGACGTCGTACGCCTGCACCGGGGTGATGAGCGGCAGCAGGCCTTCCCGCAGGTGATCGGGGACGGGTTCGAGCTCCGGGCTGTCGAGCAGGTAGTCGAAGGCCGCGTAACCCTGCGAGTAGTTGCCCACCAGCAGGCTGCTGCTCGCGTGCACGGCCTTGCAGGCCCAGGCGAGCGCCTCGTCGAATGGCTCGGGCTGGAGATCGCCGCCGCCGCGCGCCTCGAGGTACCGGCGATGGAGAACGCGCAGCCATTCCTGCGGCACCGGATCCACCAGGCCCGCTCGCCGACAGTCGAGCGCGGCGGCGACCAGCGCGGCGCCACGGGGATTGGCCTTCGGCGCCCAGGCATCACCCCACGTCTCCAGGAGCTCCGGCCCGGCGGCGAGGACCTCACTGACGCCGAACCGGTCGGCCGCCCTCAGCGCGGCGGCGATCCGCGGGTCGGAGCCGACCAGCCGCGCGCGTTCGAGCTCCGAGGGCGTCCAACGGCGGGCGAGCCTGACCAGGTGTGCCGCCTGCACGACCTTCCGCTCCGCCCGCCA
>NZ_BBPP01000008.1:82399-85070 GCF_000787835.1 Streptacidiphilus melanogenes | reverse complement strand
AGCCTGACCAGGTGTGCCGCCTGCACGACCTTCCGCTCCGCCCGCCACAGGTCGCGGTCCGCGCCGGTCAGCTTGCTCTCCTCGCGGGCGTCGAAGCGCCGGTGCTCCTCCGAGCGCATCGTGGCGACGACGCGTAGCCGGGGGCCGCCCCAGGCGCGCATGGTCCGCAGACAGTCGTCGTCGATCCCTTCCGGACCGAGGTAGGTCTCGAGATCGTCGAGCCACAGGACAACACGGCACTGCTCGCGTCGCCTCGCCACAACCCTCCGCCGAAGACGCCTGCGGACGGCTCCGGCCGCGTCACCCAGTCCCGCCCTGGAACGGGGGCAGACCAGCCACGCCCTCGGGTAGAGCTCGCGAACCGTCTCGTAGGCCAGCCGCGTCTTCCCGGCCGTCGAGTCGCCCAGCAGCATCACGAACCAGGAACGGGCAAGCGCCTCACGCAGGTTCGGCTCCGCATCACGCCTCACGTACACCGGCGCCGCGGCGTCGGCCGGCCCGGCGGGGTGAACGCCGAGTCCGACCGGATCGAGGGCGCTCACGGGCCTGTCCGTGATCACCGGTTCGGGGCGGCCGCGAAAGGGGCCGCTGCGGCCCTTGGGATGGAACAGGTTGGTGATGACACCGGACACCGTGCCGACAGCGGTCCCGATCCCGGCGGCCACAGCCCCGGACATCCACACCTGCGCCACGGCCACGGTCGCGGCACCGGCCACGACGGTGCTCAAGAAGACCGCCCACCCGACCCCGCCACGCGCAGACGCCCCACGCTTCAGATCTCCGACCACGCCCCAGCCCCCGCCCACTGGCCGCATCGCCTCCTGCCGACATTGTCGCCCCGCCGATGTCGTTGTCCAGAGACGTGCCTCTTCCTCAACCTGCCTTCCCCGAAACGGGATTGTGTACGGTGCCGCCACTGCCGACCTGCAGAGTGTGCGCAGCGCACCTGCCGTGACGTCGCCCCGCTGGGACGAACTGGTCGTCATCGCCGAGCGCACGCCGGACAACGTGGTCTGCCGCCGTGTCTCCGAGCACGACGGCTTCGGAGTCCGTCTGCCGGGCCCGCGCCTGACCTCCGTCTCGACGACCCACCGGACGTTCCGGCTCAGGCGGCTGCCTTGCAGTTCCTCGCCGTCGCCGAGAAGACGGCGGCGAGGAACCGGAAGGCGATGCCGGTGCCTGCGCCGTAGGCGAGGTGGGCGCCGAGGTCCCAGGCCAGGACCTTGGCGTCGTACTCGCGGATCGGCTGGTAGAGGCCCGCGACCGGCAGGGCGACGTAGTCGCCGGCGAACAGCGCGGCGCCGAGCGGGATGCCGTAGGCGGGACACGGCGTGCGCAGCGATCCGGCCAGGACGCCGTAGGCCGCGCCCGCCGCTGATCCGTAGGCCCAGTGGGCGACGGTGCTCGTCAGCCAGGCCGAACGGTCCGGGAGTTCCTGCTGGGTGAAGCCCTCGACCAGCCGCTTGGCCACCTGGCCCGGGACGGGAGCGTTCTCCCAGTCGTCGACGGGCGCGAACTCCCATGCCTTCGGGGCGTCCGTGCCGCCGTCACGGCGGTACTTCACGTAGTGGACGGCGTCCAGGCACACGGTCCCCACCGCCCCGGCCAGAAGGCCGGCCACCACCGCCGCGAGCGGGGTCAGTCGCTGGTTGCGAGTGCGCATGACGAGGCTTCCGTCCTGATCAGGGCTCTGGCCGGGCCGACAAGGCCTTCGATCGGCAGCGTAGTTCGAGGTCGCGCACGACGCGCGTCGAGGACGCTCGCTCTGCGTGCCACCGGCTGAGTCGGCGTCCCGGTAGGGCCGGTCGGCCCTACCGGGGACGACCTCGGATGCAGTTCACTCACTCGGGGCAACCACCGGAACGACCGGACGCGGGGACAGCCGGAGGCCGGGACGCCCCTCCCCTACCGAGACACGTCGGACATGCGGAGGAGACGGGTGATCACCGTCGTCGGCCACGCCGATCTGAAGCCGGAAAGCCTGGCGCTCGTGGAGCGGAAGCTGCGCCAGGCAGTGGATCGACTCCCCGAGGGACCGGAAAGAGGCATCGGCATGGTCCGCGCCGGTGCGGGAACGCCGCTCGCCTTCGGGCGGGCCATGGCGGGGGCCGGGCGGACGCTGATCGCCGTGCTGCCCGCACGTGACGGCATGATGACGCCCCTGCCCCGGGGCGACGCCGACGCCGCGCGCGAGCTGCTGCGCATCTGTCTGTGCGCCCGGCTGCAGGGCTTCGACCCCGCCGACCGCTGCTCGCGGATCACCGCCGACGAGCAGCTCGTCGCCGAAAGCGACCGCGTGCTTGCGGTGTGGGACGGCTCGTCGACCGACGCCTGCGACGCCACCGCCCATCTCGTCGCCTACGCCCGCGCACGCGGGATCCCCGTCGAGATCGTCTGGCCGCGCGGCGCCGCCCGCAGGCGTGCCCGGCCGGTCGCCGCGGCCGCGGCGCGGTGACGGGGCCGAACGGCCCTAGGCTGCGGACCCGCCCCACGGGAGGATGAGTCCCTACCTGGTCCATTTCGGCCACGAGAGCCGCACACCCCTCTTCTCTTCGGGCGGCGCGATCCGATGCCAACGGAGTTCACGATGAGAGACGAAGCCGTCCGCGACCGCCCGCGCACCGCGTCGGCGGCGGACGACCCGGCAGCCGACGAAGCGGCGGTCGACGGC
>NZ_BBPP01000008.1:14318-82379 GCF_000787835.1 Streptacidiphilus melanogenes | reverse complement strand
GGCGGCGGACGACCCGGCAGCCGACGAAGCGGCGGTCGACGGCGCGGCTGGCGGCCGCGCGGCGGTTGACGGCACGGTCGGCGGCGGCGCGGCCGGCGGCCGACTCGCCGAACTGAGGCCTGCGGAAGCGCTCGACCTGCTCGGCAGCGTCCGGTTCGGCCGCATCGTCTTCACCCAGCACGCGCTGCCGGCCGTCCGCGTCGTCAACCACACCGTCGTCGACGGCGAGATCGTCATCCGCACCCACGCGGGCGCCGCTCTGGCCCGTTCCCTCCCCGGCGGCGACACCCCCGGCGTCGTCGTCGCCTACGAGGCGGACGAGATCGACGCCGAGACCCACACGGGGTGGACCGTCGTGGCCACCGGCTACGCCCGCGTGCTGGACCGGGCGACCCTGCCCGCCGAGCGCGCCGCCCGTTACCTGGACGCGCGGACGCCGTGGTTCCCGGCGGAGCTGAGCCATCTGGTCGTGATCCGCCCGGAGATCGTCACCGGCCGACTCCTGCTCGACCCGGCCGCCCCCTGACCCACCGCTGAACCCGGGAAACCGGCGGACCCGCCGACGGGGGCACAGCGGCAGGCCGCCGCGTCGGAGGGGATCGCGAGGTCGGAGAGGACCGCCACGCCGGTCCGGTCGGCCGGGTGGCCCGCCGGGACTTCCTCGTACCAGGAGTGGGCGCTGCCTTGGGCGAGCTTCTCGACCAGGCGCATAGCTCGTTCGAGTACGACGAGCGAGGCAACCTCCTCAGCGCCACCGACGCCTCGGGGGCACGGACGGTCCGCAGCTACGACGACCCCGGTGTCTCGTCGCCGCGCTTGCCCGTCCCGGGGGTCCCGGCGGAGGAGGGCCGTGCGGCCCCTCCAGCGCAGGCGCGGCCGCGCGACCGGGGCGGGGTCGCGTGGCCGGGGCCGAACGTCACGGGAGCCGGGACCAGTGGCCCTGTGGCAGGCCCGCCGCCGCGCGTCAGGGTGATGTCCGGGCCGGACGACGCGCGTCCGGCCGACACTGCCTGGAGGCACCTGCCATGACTGCTCGTCCGGTTCTCGCCGCCACCGACGGATCCCCGCAGAGTCTCGCCGCCGTCCGCTGGGCCGCCGACGAAGCCGTCCGGCGCGGGACCGCGCTGCGGCTGGTCCACGTCTGGCCCCGGCCGGTCGGGATCTACCTGGACCAGTTGCAACAGGAGGGCGCGGAGCTGCTCGCGCACGTCGCGGAGGAGGCCGGCGGGCGGCACCCGGAGCTGGACGTCGAGACCGCGCTGCTGGGCGCAGCGCCGCTGGAGGGGCTGCTGGATGCGGCGGCGGACGGCGCACTGCTGGTCCTGGGCTCCCGCGGACTGGGCGGCTTCAAGGGGCTTCTGGTGGGCTCGGTGTCGCTGGCGGTCGCGGGCCGGTCCCCCGTCCCGGTCGTCGTGCTCCGCCCCGAATCGGCGGTCGTCGAGGACCGCCTGCCCGACCGGACGGGAGACGTACTGGTCGGCGTCGGGGCGGGCGCGCACGCGGACGAAGTCCTCGAGTTCACCTTCTCCCGGGCCCGCGAGCGCGGTGCGCGCGTCGTCGCCGTCCACGGCTGGGACGTGCCGACCGTGTGGGCCCCTCCGGGCACGATGGTCACCCCGATCGACCCCGCCGCGCTGGCAAGCGCCGCGCGGGAGACCCTGGACCAGGCGCTCGACCCCTGGCAGGCCAAGTACCCGCAGGTCCCCGTCCTGGCCAGGACCGAGGTCGGCGGCGCCGCCAAGGCTCTTGTCGACGCGTCGGACGGCGTCGACCTGGTGGTGATCGGCCGTCGGATCCGCAAGCACGCCACGGGCGCCCATCTGGGTCCCACTGCGCACGCGGTGCTCCACCACGCCCACGCCCCGGTCGCCGTCGTCCCGCACCACTGAACCGCCCGGACCGTCCGGTCCGGGAGGCCCCGGTCCCCGTGAGGCGGGTGACCGGGGCCCTGGTTCTGCAGCAGTCCTGACAGCCACCCCGTCGCGCCGTCGCGGGATGGCGCTACGGACGCGGACTCGTGGGTTCCGGCGTCGCCACGGCGGAGCCGACGAGCGGGAGGTCGGGCTTGCCCTGGAGTGCTCGGGCCGTGAACGCCGTCCAGGCTTCGGTGGGGAAGTCGCTGCCGACGTTCGTGCCGACCGGGCTCAGGCCGGGGTGGATCGTGTCGGTGGTGAACATGGTGACCGCGGTGGCGAGCCCGCCGGTGTAGCCGACGAACCAGTCCGGGTGGTAGAGGTCGTCGGTGCCGGTCTTCCCCGCCTTGGAGCGCTGCAGGGAGGCGGTTCGCCGGCCTGTGCCGTCCTTCGAGGCGGCGTCCTCCAGCAGGCCGGTGACAAGTCCGGAGACCGCGGGGGTGACGGCCCGGACCGGGGCAGGGGCCGTCAGGCCGCTCAGCGGAAGGCCGTTGTAGGTGATCCGGGTGACGGAGTAGGGGCTGATGTGCAGGCCCTGGTCGGCGAACGTGCCGTACATGGAGGCCAGCCGGATGGGGCTGATGGTGGAGGAGCCCGCGTAGAAGTCGGCGCTGTCCGAGGCGAGGCTGCCGCTGAGCGCGCCGAGCGCCTCGGCGGTGGATTTCACCGCCGGGTAGCCGACGTCCTCGCCGAGCTGGACGTAGGGCGTGATCACGGAGTGCTGCATCGCCGAGCGGAGCGAGAGCTCGCCCCAGGAGACGTAGCGGTCGTTCTGCTCGAGCAGCGGACCGGCGTTCCTGCCAGGCTTGCGGAGGGGGAACCCGTTCGGGCCGTAGATCTCGATGTCGTTGTTGCCGTTGAAGACGCTGTCCGGGCTGACGGCGGAGGGGGCTGTTCCGGGCTTGCGCACCGCACCGTGCGTCAGGGCGGCGGCGAGGACGACGGGCTGGAAGGTCGACCCCGCCTGAAGTCCGGCGCTGTCGGCGATGTCGTTGTAGGCACCCTTGTCCCACCCCGGACCCCCGTAGACGGCGAGAATGCGGCCGGTGGTGGGGTCGATGCTGGCCGCACCGGCCTGGAGCGCGAGGTTCTTCCGGTCCTTCGGGTCGGCGGCGGAGGCCATCTCCTTGGTGACGGCCGCCGCCAGCTGCTCCGTGAGGGTGCGGTCGAAGGTGGTGTAGATGTGGTAGCCGCCGTGGGCGAGCTGCTGGTCGGTGAGGCCCGCGTGCTGCTGGGCGTAGTCGGTGGCGAGCTGGTAGAGGTAGCCGGTTTGCCCGGTCAGGGCCGCCCGGATCCAGGGTCGCGGGGTGGGGAAGGCCGAGTCGGGGTAGCGGGCGCGTTCCGCGGCGGTCATCCAGCCGTCCTTGACCATCCTGTCGAGGACGTAGTGCCAGCGGGCCACGGCCTTGACCCGCGCGCGGGCGTCCGAGTCGACGTTCTGGTAGAGGCTGGGCTCGTTGACCGTGGCGGCGAGGAAGGCGCCCTGGGAGACCGTCAGTTCGCTGGTGCCCACGCCGTAGTACGCCCGGGCGGCCGCGTCCAGGCCATAGGCGTCGCGGCCGAAGTAGCTGGTGTTCAGGTAGCCCGTGAAGATCTGCGGCTTGGTGTAGACGTCTCCGATCTTCACCGCGATCAGCAGCTCCTGCAGCTTGCGGCCGATCGTGGGGCGCTGGCTGAGATAGGAGTTCTTGACGAACTGCTGGGTGATGGTCGATCCGGACTGCAACTGGTGGCCCTGGACCATGTTCACCAGTGAGCGCACGATCCCGGTGGGGTCGACGCCGGAGTCGTGGTAGAAGTCGGCGTTCTCAGCGGCCAGGAAGTCGCGCTGCACCGGCACCGAGACCTGGTCCAGGGTGATGTTGACCCGGTTCACCGAACCGTGGGTGGCCATCACGCTGCCGTCGGACCAGTAGTAGACGTTGCTCTGCTGCAGGGTGCTCGGGTTGGGGGCGGGGATGGCGGTGGTCTCGTAGGCGTACCAGACGAGCCCGGCCAGTGCACCGAGCAGAAACAGGAGGCCGACGAGCAGGCGTTTCAGCCAGCGCCACAGTCGTTTCCCGCGCCGGGCCCGGGGCACGCGGTCCGGCGCGAGGCCCGGCGCGAGGTCCGGCGTAGCGTCCGGCCCGGGGGCGCCACTGCGCGCCGGGTCCTGCAGACCTTCGCCGCCCTTCTTCGGCGCGCCGCGGTGGCGCCGCCCCTTTCGCCGTGGCGGCACGATTCGCTCGGGCAACGGGAACTCCTTCATGTCGAGCCATGGGTTCTGCGCCTCAGGCCTGGTGCGGGTTGCCGGCCGGGGACCGGCAACGCGCCTGAGCCACCGGCCTTCCGCTCCCTGCGCGTTGAGGGCGCGAGGCCTGGGGTGGAAGACCCCGGCGGCGGGGCGGGGGACCGCGCCGCCGGGGAGCTGGGGATGTCAGGGCTTCCAGAAGCCGGGCCTCGGCCCGGCGCGCGGGCGCTCCGGCTCCCTGGTGCCCTGGCCGGCCGTCGCGCTGAGGTGACGTCGGCTCGCTGGGCTCACGAACGATCAGGCTGGTTCGGCCATGTGATCGGGATCAGCCGGGAATATGACCGAATGGCAACAGCCGGGCCTATGCGATCATCGTGTAACAGTGTCGGGGTCGGACGTCGGCCGCCGACGATACTGAGCCCATGTCCCGTGTCCTGCTCGTCGAAGACGACCCCGCCGTCCGTGAAGGCGCCCGACTGGCGCTGCGCCGCCAAGGGCACGAGGTCGCCCCGGCCAGGACCGGTGAGGAGGGGCTGGACCAGCTCCGGTCGTTCCTGCCGGACGTCGTGGTGCTGGACCTGATGCTGCCCGGGATGACCGGGCTGGAGGTGTGCCGCCGCATCCGCGCGGACAGTCAGCTACCGATCATCATCATGACCGCGTTGGGCGACGATGTGGATGTCGTGCTCGGCCTCGAGACCGGCGCGGACGACTACGTGGTCAAACCCGTCCAGGCCCGGGTGCTGGACGCCAGGATCCGCGCCGTCCTGCGCCGCGCCGAGGCGGCGCCGTCCCCCGGCGGCCGTCCCCCGGCGGCCGAGACGCACGGCGAGCTGAGCATCGACCGGGCCGCGCTCACCGTCAGCTGCGGGGGCGCTCCGATCCTGCTGGCTCCGTCGGAGCTGCGGCTGCTGCTGACCCTGTCGGCCGCCCCCGACCGGGTGTTCAGCCGCCAGCAACTGCTGGAGGCCGTCTGGGAGCACAGCTACCACGGCGACGCACGGCTGGTAGACGCCTGCGTCAAACGGCTGCGCACCAAGATGGGCGAGCCACCCCGGAAGCCCCGTTACATCCAGACCGTCCGGGGCTTCGGCTACCGGTTCCACAGCCCCCGGTGACCGAACCCTTGCCCTCCCACACCTCCCCTCGACACACGTCCCCGCCGCGCCGACGGCGGCCCCGTCTCCTGCTGCCGGGCGGCCTGCGCGTCCGGTTGGTGGCGGCGTTCGGGCTGGTCGCCGTCGCCGCCGCGCTCTCCACCGGCGCCCTGACGTTCCGTGAGGCGCGCACCGGCATCCTCCAGCAGAGCCAGGACACCGTCATCCGGCTCCTGCGCGACCGGGTCGACACTCTCGCCCCCGACCTCACCTTCCCGCCCGGCCAAGGGGCCCTGGACGGGTTCGCGACCTCCGTCGCCATGACCGATCCCTCCCAGCAGTGGCGGGTGCTGGTCACCTACCACGGCCTGAGCGCGACCTCGATGCCTCAGGACCCGTTCGCCGAGCTGACGCCCGCCCTGCGCACGGAGGCGACCACCCACACCGCGACCGTCTTCCAGCGCGTGACCGCCGACGGCGGCCGCTCCTGCCTGGTGGTCGGCATGCCGGTCATGTTCGCCTCGTCGGACGACGAGCGGAACGCCACCGGCCTCACGGTCTTCGTGGTGGTGCCGCAGGACAGTGAACTGGCGTACGTCCAAGCCCTGGTCACCGCCGCGGAGCGAGCGACCGTGCCCGCCCTGGTCCTGGCCGTGCTGCTGGCCCTGCTCGCCGCCCGGGGCGTCCTGCGCCCGGTACGGGAACTGCGCCACGCCACCCGGCGTATCGCCGAGGGCCGGCTCGACACCCGCCTCGCCGTCCACGGCTCGGACGAACTCGCCGAGCTGTCCCACAGCTTCAACGAGACCGCCGCTGCACTGGAGGAGTCCATCGCCGAACTGCGCCGCATGGAGGCCAAGGCCCGCCGTTTCGCCGCCGACGTCTCCCACGAACTGCGCACCCCGCTGGCGGCCATGTCCGTCGTCACCGACGTCCTCGACGAGGACGCCGTGGGCCTCGACCCCGACACCGCCATCGCCGTGCGGCTCATCAGCCAGGAGACCGCCAACCTGGCCCGGTTGGTGGAGGACCTCATGGAGGTCTCCCGCTTCGACGCCGGCACCGCGGCCCTGCACCTGGACGAGATCGACCTCGTCGAGTCGGTCCGGCGCACCCTCTCCTCCCGGGCCTGGCCGGACAGCGTGACCACCCGCCTGCCCGACCCCCCGGTGCTCCGGGGCCGGGTCGACCCGCGCCGCCTCGACGTGGTCGTCGCGAACCTGGTCGGGAACGCGCTGCGCCATGGCGCGCCTCCGGTCCGGCTCACGCTCCACGAGCTGCGGCGGGCGCCCGCGCCGGACGGATCAGAGCGGTGGGTGGTGATCGAGGTGCTGGACAGCGGGCCGGGCATCTCGGAGACGGTCCTGCCGCACATCTTCGACCGCTTCTACAAGTCCGACACCGCCCGCACCCGGACCGAGGGCAGCGGCCTGGGCCTGGCCATCACCGCCGAGAACGTGCATCTGCACGGCGGCACGATCCGGGCGGCCAACCACCCGGACGGCGGCGCGCTGCTGACCGTCGAGCTCCCGCTGCCGGAGGCGAAGCCGGGGTCGGCGTCAGATCCGGAGGCGGAACCTGAGTTGGAACCGGAGTCGGAGCCCGAAGAGGAGGCCCGAGCATGAAGCGGGTGATGCTGCTCGCCGCAGTCCTGCTGCTGTCCGGCTGCGGAATCCCCGCGACCGGCGTGATCCAGTCCGGCGAGCCGGCGACCGGTGTCACGCCCGCCGGCCCGGTCCTCTACTTCGTCATCGACGGTCACCTCGTCCCCACCAGCCCTCCTGTCGCCACCCCGACCGATACGGGCGCAACTGTGAAACTCCTCCTGTCCGGCCCCGACCTGCGGGAGAGGCGGCTCGGCATGACGACCGCGCTGTACGACGTACCCGCTCCCGCGATCAGCGTGAACGGCGCCGAGGTGACGCTGCAGCTGTCCGCGGGCACCAGGCCCCTGCCCGCGATCGCGATCCGCCAGCTGATCTGCACGGTCGCCGCGGCACGCCTGACCGCCGACCCGGACACCGCGGCGACCGGCGTGACCGTCGTCGTCGCCGCGCCCGACGGGCAGTTCACCAAGGGCAGCAGCGACAGCTGCGTGATCCTCCGCCCCACCCCCGTCCCCAGCGCAACCGCCGGCCGCTGAAGGGGTGTCGGGCCGCTGATCGAGCGACGGTCCTGCGCGCCCCGGTTAGGCTCCTGACGGAGGTGCGGCCTTGGGAATGCCGCTGCTGTAGAAAGACCTGGAACCCCTGCTCGACGCGGCGAGTGCCTTGCGCCGCGCGCGCGAGCTCCTGCGTGAACTGACCGGATGGACAGCCGGGTCAGAAGCGCCCGAACTCGGGCCCGTCGTGACGGTCGAGCAGTTCCGCCAGGCGCGGAAGTTCTTCGACCGTGGGTCCTTCTGGACGCGGTCGGGCCACCCGTTCCCCGAGGCGGGGCTGGAGGACTTCGGGTCGCAGTTGGCGCGCCTGGGTATACCGCGCGGCGACGACCCCCCTTGGGGGTCGAGGTCGAGCTCACTCCCGAGCTGGAGTCGCTGTGGCCGCTGCCCCCGGAGATCTGCCTGGAGGTGCGGCGGGAGGACCGGCCCCGTTCGGCTTCGCCGACAAGGCCCTGGTCGGTTGGTGGTCCCGGGGTCGGTGACGGTTAGTGTGCGTGGTTGACGAACCAGCTGCGTCTGCGGCACCGATCGGTTGAGAGGCAGAGAACGGATGACCCTGGAGGAAGGCCGACGCGTCCGGTTGACGGAGGACCTCGGGATCGGTGAAGCCTTCGCCGGTGAGCCCGGGGCCGTCGTCGGGTTCCTCTCGTTGGGGGCGGGGATCGAGGGCACCGTCGAGCGGGTGGACGGGGAGCTCCCGGAAGACGAGGAGGTCCGCGAGTACCGGCGGCTCAAGGCGCTGTTCGACGACTACGGGCACACCATGCCGGCCGCGAGCCGCGAGCGGCTGGAGACGGAAATCGCCGCGCTGGAGCCGCAGTGGGCCGCGTACCAGGAACGCGGCCGCCGCGTGACGGTCCGGGTCCGCTTGGACAACGGCTTCGTCCTCGACGGAGCGCACGAGGACGTCCTCACACCCCTGTGAAGGGGAGCCTCGGATGAGTCCGCCGTTCGGCGGTGCCCGAACGGACAGCGCGCGGCGCATGGGCGATGGTGGTCGGGCGAAGGCGTTGTCGTGGCTTGGCCGAGCAGTGGGAGTGTGGGATGCCGAAGTACCTGGTGCAGGGCAGTTACACCGCCGAGGGGGCCAAGGGTCTGCTCGTCGAGGGCGGCAGCGGTCGCAGGGAGGCCGTCCAGCAGGTTGTCGCCTCGTGCGGCGGAACGCTTGAGTCGATGCACTTCGCTTACGGGGACGACGACTTGTACATCGTCGTCGACTTCCCCGACCACCTGTCGATGGCCGCCGTCGCGATGACGGTGCGGGCCAGTGGCGCCGTGCGCTCCAGGGCGATCCCCCTGCTGACGGTCGAGGAAGTCGACGAGGCGGCGAAGCGGGCGGTCGACTTCCGCCCGCCGCGCAGCTGAGCCGCCCGGACCGGCACCGCCTTCATGGCTCGCGCCGGCTACCGCCGACCAGGTACCGGCTTGTCAGCCCCGCTTGGGGCAGTTGGGGGGCCGGTGGTGCTTCGCGGCCGGAGGACAGGGGCGGTGCGGGGTCGAGGTCGAGGCACTGGCATGCGCGATGTTCACGCTCGTATTGACGATCTTGATCGAGATCCCGTGGTGGTCCCTCCGGCTGATGTCGACGCTGGTGCTGCAGTCGGCGACCCGCTTGCAGGTGCCGCCCGGCGCGGTCGGCATGACAGCGTTCGCCAGGCGGCCCCTGGCCTTGTCGTTCACCTTGACCTTGTAGACGACCGTGACCGTGGCTCCGACGGGCAGCGGGCCGTTCCAGGCGAGCGTGTCTCCGAAGACCTTGACGATCCCGGCAGAGGCCCAGACGGAGCTCCGAATGAGCGATGCGTTCCGCAGGACGTCTGACAGGTCGTCCGTGAACGCGGCGGAGTTGTCGAGGTAGGGGTTCGTCCCGGTGTTCCTCACCGTCACGGTGTAGGTGAGGGTGTCGCCGGGGCTGGCCTTGCCGACGGGTGCGACGGTCTTCGTCAGGCCGTAAGAGGTTCCCGGGGGGACGCTGCAGGCCTCGGCGTCCTGCACCGAGCTTGCGCCGTAGAAGCTGTTGCCGGTACTGGCCACGACGGTGAACGGAAGGGGTGCCGTGGAGGCTGCGGTGGGCACCGACGAGAGCCGGTCGATCTGGCCGCCGCCCGCGAAGGTATAGACCATTTGCCCGGACTGCGAGATCCCGTACATGCCGGAGGGCAGCGTGCCGACCTCCGTCACCGAATTGTCCGGGTGGATACGGAAGACCCCCGTGGGACTGCCACTGTTCGCCAGGCCCAGGATGTCGCCGTCGGGCAGGACCGTGAGGTCGCCCGTCGAGGCGAAGCCGGACGGGAACTGAGCGGCGAAGGTGGTGCTCGTGCCGGTGGCCGGGTCGATCGTCCACAGATTCCGGCTACTGGGCGCGGCGGCCAGGAGCTGCCCGTTCGGCAGCGCGGTGAGCGCGTTGAGGGCGACGCTCTGGGCCGGACCGGTCAGGGGCGTGGTCGCTGTCACCGCCCCCGTCGCCGGGTCGATCGTGGACAGGCGCGCCGGTGAGGAGAAGTTCACCGCATAGAGGGTCCGCCCGTCCGCGCTCCAGGCGATGTCCCCGAGGTTCGCCGGCACGGGCACGTTGTGAAGCTGCGCACCAGTGAGGGGGTCGTACTCGATCAGGCGGCCCGGGCTGGTGTTCGCCCAGACCGGCACGGGCAGGCAAGGGGGCGCGTAGCTGCGCCGCCCTTGATCGACGGTGGGGGCCCCGACCGCCGACCCGGCGGCAGCCCCGGTCAGCGCGCACACGATCGCCGTGGCGACAGCGCCACGCGCGAGTTTCTTCCGGTAGGTCATGTCGGTTCCGTTCGCAGAGGCGAGATGCGTGACTCCTGCCTGGTCCGCGCGCATGCGGTCCGGGCATGTCCGACCTAATGACTATGCGAATCATCGGATGACCAATCATGTGCCGTGCAAGTCTGCCTGATTGGTCGCATGCCGTGCTGCCGAGAACACCGTCCATGCAGGCGAGGGCCGTGCGGGGTGGTGCGGCAGGGGGCTCGCCCCTGCGCGGCCACGCCTGGGGCGAGCCCCGGGTCCGCTCGCCATGCCGACGGTGACGGCGACGGAACGCCGGGGCGGCCGTCCGTTTCGGGCACCTGGTTCCTCCAGCCGAGGGCTGCCCCAGGCCCCTGCCTCGGGCCCGTGGATGCCCGTCCCGCTGCGGATGAGGCTTCGGGTCAGGCGCGGGCGTACTGGTCGAGCTTCGGCAGGTCGTGGCCGAGGGCGGTGGCGGCGTGGCGGGCCCAGTAGGGGTTGCGGAGGAGTTCGCGGCCCAGGAGGACGGCGTCGGCCTCGCCGGAGGCGAGGATCTGCTCGGCCTGGCGGGGGTCGGTGATCAGGCCGACCGCCCCGGTGGCGAGGCCCGCCTCGTTGCGGATGCGGGCGGCGAAGGGGACCTGGTAGCCGGGCTCGACCGGGATCCGGGCGTCCGGGACGTTGCCGCCCGTGGAGACGTCGACCAGGTCCACCCCGCGGGCCTGCAGCTCCTTGGCCAGCAACACGGACTCGTCGGCGGTCCAGCCGCCCTCGTCCAGCCAGTCCGTGGCCGAGACGCGGAAGAAGACAGGCAGCTCGTCCGGCCAGACGGCGCGGACCGCCTCCGTCACCTCCAGTGCGAAGCGCATGCGGTTCTGCAGCGGGCCGCCGTAGGCGTCCATGCGGTGGTTCGAGTACGGGGACAGGAACTCGTGCACCAGGTAACCGTGCGCGCCGTGGATCTCGACGACCTGGAAGCCCGCCGCCAGCGCCCGCTCCGCCGCCTCGGCGAAGCGGCGCACGACTTCGCCGATCTGATCGACGCTCAGCTCGGCAGGCGCGGTCATCGCGCCGAACGCCGCGCCGCTCGGCGCGACGCTCTGCCATGCGAGCGGGTGGTCCGCCGGGAGCGAGCCGCCCGGTGTGTCCCACGGGCGCGCCGAGGAGGCCTTGCGGCCCGCGTGCGCGAGCTGGATGCCAGGGACCGTGCCCAGCTCGCGCAGGAAGGAGGTGATCCGCCGGAAGGCAGCGGCCTGGTGGTCGTTCCAGATGCCCAGGTCCCAGGGGCTGATGCGGCCCTCCGGCGTGACCGCCGTCGCCTCGGTCAGGATCAGACCCGTGCCTCCCGCCGCGCGGGAGGCCAGGTGCTGGAAGTGCCACTCCCCCGGCGTGCCGACGCTGTCGTTGTTCGCCGCGTGCCCCTCGGCCGGTGCCGAGTACTGGCACATCGGCGCCATCCACACCCGGTTGGGGGCGGTGACGTCACGCAGGGCGAGGGGCTCGAACAGCAGGCTCATGCGGGGAAAGGGCTCCTGACGAACGGAAGAGGCGGAGGACGGAGGGGACGTCAGATCGTCGCGGTGTCGATCACGAAGCGGTAGCGGACGTCGCTGTTGAGGACGCGCGCGTAGGCCTCGTTGATCTGGTCCGCCCGGATCACCTCGACCTCCGCTCCGATGCCGTGCTCCGCGCAGAAGTCCAACATCTCCTGGGTCTCCGGGATTCCACCGATCATGGAACCGGCCAGGGTCTTGTTGCCGCCGATGAGGGAGAAGACCGCCACCGGGACCGGGACCGGCGGCGCGCCGACCTGGACCAGGGCGCCGTTCGGCTTGAGCAGGGCGAGGTAGGCGTTGAGGTCGATCTCGGCCGAGACCGTGTTGACGATCAGGTCGAAGGAGCCGGCCAGCTTCTCGAAGGTCGTCGGGTCGCCGGTGGCGTAGTAGTGGTCGGCGCCCAGCTTCAGGCCCTCGTCGCGCTTGCGCAGCGACTGGGACAGGACCGTCACCTCGGCGCCCTTGGCGTGGGCGATCTTGACGCCCATGTGCCCGAGACCGCCGAGGCCGACGACGGCGACCTTCTTGCCCGGACCGGCGCCGAAGCGGGCCAGCGGGGAGTAGGTGGTGATGCCGGCGCACAGCAGCGGCGCGGCCGCGTCCAGCGGAATGCCCTCGGGGATCTTGAGCGCGAAGCGCTCGGTGACGACGACCTGCTTGGCGTAGCCGCCATAGGTGGGCTCGCCGTCGCGGCCGGTGTCGTTGTAGGTACCGGTGGCGCCGTCGGGGCCGGAGCAGAACTGCTCGAAGCCCGCCTTGCACTGCTCGCACTCTCCGCAGGAGTCGACCAGGCAGCCGACGCCGACACGGTCGCCCACCTGGTGGCGGGTGACGGCGGAGCCGACCGCGGCGACGGTGCCCGCGATCTCGTGGCCGGGCACCATCGGGAAGATGGCCGGACCCCACTCCTCGTTGACCTGGTGGATGTCCGAGTGACAGATACCTGCGTAGGCGATGTCGATGAGGATGTCGTGCGGGCCGAGCTCGCGGCGCGGCACGGTGGTGCGCTCCAGCGGGGCCTTGGCGGCCGGGGCGGCGAACGCGGGGATCGTGCTCGTAGTCATGGTGGACAGCCTGCCGGGTTCGCCATGGCGCAGCCAGACCCTCCGTGAACGTATGCCTGCGGTTCCTACCACTGGGAGGGTCACCCTGGTAGGCACGATGGCCCGCATACTTGACTGACATGAGCCCCGAAACCGCCCCGACGGACCCCGCCGCCGTGCAGGACACGCCCGCTCCCCTCGACCCGCGCGCCGAACTGAGCGAGTTCCTGCGGACCCGGCGGGCGCGGCTGCAGCCGGAGGACGTGGGGCTGCCGTACTTCGGGGCACGTCGCCGGGTGCCGGGCCTGCGCCGCGAGGAGCTGGCGCAGCTGGCCGGGGTGAGCGTCGCGTACTACACGCGGCTGGAGCAGGGCAACGCGCACAACGTCTCGGCGGCGGTGCTGGAGGCCATCGCGGACGCGCTGCGCCTGAACCGCGCCGAGCGCGAGCACCTTGAGCACCTCGCCAAGCCCGCGCCGCGCCGCGGCCGGACGGCGGTGGTGCGCCCGGAGCGGGTGCGCCCGCAGCTGCAGCACCTGCTGGACGCGATGGACTCCGTCCCCGCTTACGTGCTGGGCCGTCGCTGCGACATTCTCGCCTGGAACCGGATGGCCTGCGCGCTGCTCGGCGATTTCGAGGCGCGGCCGCCGGAGCAGCGGAACATGGCCTGGATCGTCTTCATGGATCCGGCCTCGCACGACCTGTACCTCGACTGGGAGGGCAAGGCGCGCGATGTGGTGGCCGGTCTGCGGATGCACGCCGGCCGCTCCCCCGACGACCCGCGCCTGGCCGCGCTGATCGGCGAGCTGTCGGTCAAGAGCCCCCTGTTCCGGCAGTGGTGGGCTGCGCACGACGTGCGGGGCACGGGCCCGTGCACGAAGGAGCTGCACCACCCGCTCGTCGGCCGCCTCACCCTGGTGAATGAGTCGCTGGTGCTGCCCGCCGACGCCGGTCAGATGCTCGTGACCTACGCCGCCGAGCCGGGCTCCCCCTCGGCTGAGGCCCTGCGCCTGCTGGCCAGCTGGACCGCGACCGGGCCGGAGGCGGCCTCGTCGCCGATCACCGGCACCGCCTGAACCCGAGCCGTCCTCGCGCCGTCCTCGAGTCGCGGCCGACCCCGAGGTTCCGAAGATCCGGAACGGGGTGTTAACTAGGCCGGAAGCGCGGACCAGCCGCCTGTGTCCCGCTCGTGTCCGGCTCCGAGAGGACGGTCCAGGGTATGCACCAGCAGCTGACTCCCCTCCATGCAGTCGCCCTGTACACGCTGCTGGGCGTCGCGGGCCTGTGGACCCTGATGGGCGTGCGCGCCGTCTGGCTGGCCGCGTTCCGCCCGTGGGCGGTCGGCGTCAGCGGTGTCGGCATCGACCCTGACGAGCAGGTCGCGCTGTCCCGCGCGGAGCGCCGCGCGTTCGTCGCGATTGCGAACGAGCTGAACCGCGCCAAGGCGAACGCGTTCCCGGTGTAGCGGTCGCGGGGGCGTTCCCGCAGGTCCGCAGGTGCAGGGCACAGAGAGCGGGGCACGGTCTCCCGCGCCCCGCTCGGCACTCAGGCGCTCTCGACGTCGTGAGCCGCCAGGATGGCCCGCTCCTTCTCCGCGGACAGGAACGGCGTCCAGGCGCTGAACTTGCCGTAGTCCTCGAAGGCCTCCTGCTCGCCACCGGGGCCGAAGAGCCACTCGGCCGTCTCGTGGACGGAGTCCGTGATCGGGCGGCAGCGCAGGCCTGCGGCCAGCGCCTTCTCGCTGGACGCGTCCCAGGTGGCGGCGCAGTCCTCGCGGCCGGCCGGAAGCCACAGCGGGAGTTCCGTCCAGGGCTCCACCTCGTGGTCGACGAAGATCTGGTCGTCGACGTAGGCGAGCTCCGCCTTGCCGCCGGTGGCGGCCACGCAGGCGGTGAGGAAGTCGCCCCAGCTGCCGTTGTCCGGCGCCCCGGGGACCATGTAGTCCTCGACCTCGTCGCGCGGCGCGGCGGAGACCAGGTCGAGACCGAAGGCGGCGAGATCGCGCACGTCGATGAGGCGCAGGGCGCGGTCGGGGGTACCGGGGACGGCCATCCGGCCGCCCTGCGCGGCACGCCGGAGCCAGGCGGTGGTGCGGCGGGCACGGTCGTGCGGGCCGACGATGAGGCCCGGCTGCAGCACGACGACGCGGCCGGGGAAGGCGGCGCGGACGGCCTTCTCACAGCCGTCCTTCAACCAGCCGTAGTCGCCGTCGTCCGGGCCGGCGTCCGCGCGGCCGCCCTGGCGTGGCGACAGCTCGTCGGTCGGTTCGGCGGGGTAGCCGGGGTAGACGTTGATCGTCGAGACGAACAGGTACGCGTCCGCGCTGCGCGCGAGCGCGGCGGCGGACTTGGCGACCTCGGTGGGGACGTAGCCGCAGACGTCCACCACCGCGTCGTAGGGGCCGGCGGCGGCGAGCGAGGCGAGGTCGGCCTCGTCGGTCCGGTCGCCGCGCAGCGAGCGGACGCCCGCCGGGTCGTGCTGGCTCTGCCCCCGGTTGAAGACCGTCACCTCCCAGCCGCGCCGGACGCCCTCCTCGGCGAAGGCCCGCCCCACGAACACCGATCCACCGATCACGAGAAGTTTCATGACGAGAAGTCTGTTCGGCGGACCGGCGTGGCGTAAACCTGCTCTGCGCTGGGCGAAGAATTTGCGCGGTGGGCGAACGACGGGCGCCGAGCGCTCGCAACGGCGGTCGGCGGGCTCAGCCGAACTGGAGGGAGCGCTTGGACAGGCCCATCCAGAAGCCGTCGATCACGCTGCGGCCGGAGCCGAGCTCGTTCTCGGACGCGCCGAGCGTGACGAACAGCGGCGCGAAGTGCTCCGTGCGCGGGTGGGCGAGGTGGCCGGCGGGGGCCTTTCGCTCGAAGTCGAGCAGGGCGTCGACGTCCTGGGCCTCCAGGGCGCGGCGGCCCCAGTCGTCGAACTCCGTCATGATCGAGTGGACGCTGCCGTCCTGGGTGAGGGCGCGCAGGTTGTGGGTGAAGAAGCCGCTGCCCACGATGAGGACGCCCTCGTCGCGCAGGGGCGCGAGCCTGCGTCCGATCCGCATCAGCTCGACCGGGTCCAACGTCGGCATCGACACCTGGAGCACGGGCACGTCGGCGTCGGGGTACATCTCCACGAGCGGCACGTAGGCCCCGTGGTCGAGGCCGCGGTCGGGGATGTCCTGCACCGGGGTGCCGGCGCCGCGCAGCAGCTTGCGGACGGAGTCGGCGAGCTCGGGCGCCCCGGGGGCGGCGTAGGTGACCTCGTAGTAGTGCTGCGGGAAGCCCCAGAAGTCGTAGACCAGCGGCAGGGTGGTCGTGGCCCCGATGGCGAGCGGAGCCTCCTCCCAGTGGGCGGAGATCATCAGCACGGCCTTGGGCTTGGGCAGCTCCGCCGACCAGGCGGCGAGCTGGCCCGTCCACAGGGCGTCGTCGGCGAGCGGCGGCGCGCCGTGGCCCAGGTAGAGGGCGGGCATGCGCCCCGGGGCGGCGGTGGTCATGACTCTCCTCATTCCTGGTTCAAATCTGAACTACATCTCCGAGCCTACTCCTCTCCTCCGGCCGAAATCGCGTTGAAACGCGGGCTGCGGCGCGGGCAGGCTGGCGCGGTGATGTTCGAACTTGCCCCCGGCCGCCTGAGCTGGGACGAGGTGGATCCGACCCGACATCCCTTCGACGGCTCGGCCGCCGAGCACGTGATCCGCTCGCTCGGACCGGCCCGACGGGTGCCCCGCCGACCCGATGTGCGCTTCGCGGACCCGGTGATGGCGGCGTGGACGTCGGACACAGCGAAGCCCTGGGCCGACGCCATGTCGCACGCGCTCGTCGAGCGCTACGGCCGCTGGACCGTCGGCTGGCGCTGGTCGCACGACGAGGGGGACTTCGACGGCGGGCCGATCGGAAACTGGTGCTGCCCCCGGGACTCCGTCACGAACCCCCAGGAGACGCTGCCACGTGTGCTCGCCGCTCTGCTGGAATGGCGCGGCTGGCTGGAAGACCTGGCGGGGTCGTTCGACGCGTACCCGCTCGACCTGGCGTCCGCCGTCGAGAACCGGATCCTCTGGGAGCTGGCAGCTCGCAAGCTCATCCTTCAGGTGGCGGATCGTACGGGCGGCGGCAGCGGCTGGCACCGGCACTGCCGACAGGTGCTGGGCTGGTTCCTGAACCGATGGGGCGTCGCTTCCGACGTCGCGGAGGGGCTGGTCGCCGAGGCGGTCGGCGGCCGGTTCCGGAGCTGGAGCGGCCCTGATGCCGTCACCGTCGAGGAGGTCGCGGAGCGTCTGGCCAGGACCCTGCCGGCGCCGGACGAGGCGCCGGTGACGGCGATGTCCCGGGCGACAGCCGGTGCGGCGCCGCTCGACCCGCCGGACCATCTCCGGCGCTGGCTCGCGGTGCGCGAGGAGGTCGCCTGGCACGATGCGCCGGACTCGGGCACCACCCCGGGCGAGCCGCTCATCCCCGCGCGCGACGGCGCTGCCGAGGACATCCGCGCGTTCGACGGAGCGCTCGACCCCGTCCGGGCACAAGGTCTGCTCACCGCCTTGGAGTCGGTGCGGGCAGACGCGGCTCGCGGCGCCACGCTCGACTTCGAGACGCTGCGCCGCTGGCAGCGGCACGTGCTCGGCACGCCGGCAACCGAACCGCCGCCGTTCCGCGCCCTTCCTGCATTCGCCAAGGGTGGGCGGGAACGCTACGGCATCGACGCCGACACCCACGCGCGTCTCGACGCCTGCCTGGCCGAGAGCGCACCTGATGCGGCGGGCCTGAAGCAGCCGCTCCCGCTGACCGCCCGAGCGGCGCGCGCCTGCCTCGATGTCTGCTTCTTCCACCCGTTCGACGACGGCAATGCCCGCGCCGCCTTCCTCACCGTCGTCTTCGTCCTCGCCCGCGAGGGCGTGACGCTCGACTCCGTCACTCTGCTGCGGCGCGTCAGCTTCCGCGCCGACTCCCCGCAGGACGCGCTCTCGCTCGCGCGCTACGTCGGCCTGCACCTCGCGGAGACCCGACGCAGCATCGGCCGTGGGGAATCGGGCTCGAACCGGCTATGACCTGGAGTGGTGGCCCCGGCCGCTACAGCCGGACGGTCATCTCCACCGCCACGACGTCGCCCGTGGCCAGGCCCTCCGGGCGGCGGACCGCGGCCTTGAGCGGAAGGAGGTAGCCGCCGTCCTTGGGGAAGAGGGAGGTGGTGAAGGCCGTGTCGCCGATGCGGGCCGATACGGGGATGACGCCCCAGCCGTAACTGGCCCGGGCAGCCACCTCGTGGATGTCGGCCGCCTGCTCCTGCGGGACGGGGACGTAGTAGTAAGGAGCCGGGCCGCGCCATTCGATCACGCAGCCGGAGAAGACGAGATCCATCGACCGGTCCGTTCCGCGAGAGGGGCTGAGGCTCACTCAGCGTACCGGCGCGGCGCGGCGGTTCCAGGGGGTGGGGCCCGCACACTGGTGGCCATGACCGCGACCTTGAGGCTGCAGCGCATCTTCCCCTACGCGGTGTGGGACCGCGGCCCGTGGAAGGTCGTGCTCGACGCCGAGGAGGTCGCGACGATCCAGGTCGGGGGGCGGCTGGAGCTGGAGCTGAAACCCGGACACCACACTCTGCTGCTGCGCGGCGCGGGACGGCGCAAGAGCCCGGGGCGCGGGTTCATGGTCGCGGACGGCGAGCTGGTCGGCTTCGTCTGCCACCCGCAGCCCGTCTGGGGCCTGTGGGCGTACTTCGTGCCCACGCAGTGGATCGTCCTCCAGGAGCGGCGGCTGGGCGACTGAGCGCCCGGACGGGCACAGGGTGTGCGGCGATGGCGCACGTCACGAGGCGCTCGGTCGGCCGGCGGCGACCCGGTCGAGCAGGTCCGCGTTGGTCGGGGACTGCTTCAGCTGGGTGAGCAGCAACTCGGTGGCCTGCTGCGTGTCGAGGGCGTTCAGCACCCGCCGCAGCGTCCACGTGGCGGAGGTGCGCTCGGGGCCGAGCAGCAGTTCCTCGCGGCGGGTGCCCGACGCCTTGACGTCGACGGCGGGGAAGACGCGCTTGTCGGCGAGCTTGCGGTCGAGACGCAGCTCCATGTTGCCGGTGCTCTTGAACTCCTCGAAGATCAGGTCGTCCATCCGGGAGCCGGTGTCGACGAGCGCCGTGGCGACGATGGTGAGCGAGCCGCCGTCCTCGATGTTGCGGGCGGCGCCGAAGAACTTCTTCGGCAGGTGGAGGGCGGTGGCGTCGACGCCGCCCGTGAGGGTGCGTCCCGTCGCGGGCGCGGCGGTGTTGTACGCGCGGGCGAGGCGGGTGATCGAGTCGAGCAGCACGACGACGTCCTGCCCGAGCTCGACGAGCCGCTTGGCGCGCTCGATGGCCAGCTCGGCCAGGGCGATGTGCTCGCGGGCGGGCCGGTCGAACGTGGAGGCGAGGACCTCGCCCCTGACCGAGCGCTGCATGTCGGTGACCTCCTCCGGGCGCTCGTCGACGAGCACGACCATGAGGTGGGCCTCGGGGTGGTTGCGGGCGAGCGCGGCGGCGATGGTCTGCACGACCACCGTCTTGCCGGTCTTCGGCGGCGCGACGATCAGGCCGCGCTGGCCCTTGCCGACGGGGGCGACCAGATCGATGACGCGGGTGGCGAGCACGCCGGGCTCGGTCTCCAGCCGGAACTGCTCGTCGGGGTGAAGCGGCGTCAGCTCACCGAACACGGGCCGCTTGCGGGCCCGCTCGGGGGCGAGACCGTTGACGGCGTCGACACGGGTGAGGGAGGGGCGGCGATCGCCCCTGCCCCTGCTGCCGCCGGCGCCGCCGATGGCTCGGGTGACCCCGGTGATCGTGTCGCCGGGGCGCAGCCCGAGGTCGCGGATCTGAGCCGTCGACACGTGCAGGTCGGCGGGGCCGGGCTGGTAGCCCGAGGTGCGGAGGAAGGCGTGGCCGTCGCGGAGGTCGAGGACCCCGGTGACCTGGATGAGGTCGAGGTCCACGTCGAGGACGGGTGCGGCGACGCTGCCGGGTGTCGTGACGTTGGTGGTGGGTTCGAGTGTGGTGGTCATGGTGGGATCCACTTCTTGAGGTGGTGTGAGAGGTCCGGGCGTGGACGCCAGGGACCTGCGCATCGCGGTGGGTCGTCACGCGATGCACGACGTGGTGTCATACGTGGTGCGGTGCTCAGGTGCTCAATTGATTGCTTGCTCTGCTTGCTCTACCGCGGTCAGAATCGCGGGAGCGGGAGCCTGGCGGAGGAGATCCACTCCGCTGCGTTCCATAGTAACAGGTACGGACTGGCTTCTTGTCAAGTCACCCGAATCAGCGACCCTGTCAGCCCTGCAAGGCGAAGGTCACATCCACGACGCCGTCGACGCCGCCCACCGCGAGCGCGACCGCCGGGATCCGGGAGGAGTCCCCGAGCACACCGCCGATGGTGACGACGCCGTCCGCGAGGGCGACGGTGAGGTCGGCCGCCGCCTCGGCGCCGATCGTGCGGGACAGCGCCGCGCGGATCTCGTGTTCCAGCGCGGCGTCGTCGGTGAGGAAGACCCGCAGCACATCCGCGCGGCTGACGATGCCGAGGAGCGTGCGTGCGTCGTCGACGACGGGCAGGCGCTTCACGCCGCGCTGCACCATGATCCGCGCCGCACCGGCGACGGTCTGGTCGGGGCCGACGGTGACGGCGGGAGCGGTCATGAGGTCGTCGGCGACGAGGGCGGTGAGCCGCGCGGCCTGGTCGGGGTCGAGCAGGGCGCTGCGCATGCCCAGCTTCTGGCGGCGGCCGGCCTGCTTGAGCAGCAGGTCCGCCTCGGAGACGACGCCGAGGACGTGCCGGGCTCCGTCGATCACCGGGAGGGCGCTGATCCGGTGCTCGTCCATCAGGCGGGCCAGCTCCTTGAACGGCGTCCGGCCCGTCGCGGTCACCACGTCCGCGGTCATCACGTCCCGGACGGTCCGGCTCTCTGCCTGGGTCATCGGGGTCCCTCGCCTCGTCGCGGCCGCGTGCGCCTCCAGCCTCACCGATGCGCGACGGCGTCGCCACTCCAGTCGCCGTTCAAGTCGCTGCACAGGTCGCCGCTGCTGCGCCGCGCCGCGCCCACCCACCGCGGGCGCTGTCACGCACGCCAGCGCAGGACCTCCAGGGCGGCTGCCACCTCGACGACGTTCTCGGCGAGCGGGCGCGGCAGCAGCCGGTCGGCGCGCGCCAGGCGGCGGAGCAGGGTGTTGCGGTGGACGTAGAGGAGGGCGGCCGCGTGCGAGGCGTTGCACTGGGCGGCGATGAAGACGCGGACGGCGTCGGTGACCTCCGCCTCGGCCGTCTCCAGCGCGCCGAGGACGCGCCGCACGAAGTGTGCGGCGTTCTTCGGGTCGGCGGTCAGCAGGGCGACCAGCTCGACCTCCTCGTGGGTGGCCACCCGGTGCGGTGAGGCGAGCCGCGCGAGCATCCGCTGGACGGCGAGCGCGTCGAGGTGGCCGCGCCGGAACCCGTCGAGGCCCTCCGCCGTCGAGCCGACGGCGATCCGCACCTCCGGGAGGGCGGCGGCGCGGGTGCGCAGCAGCTCCGGGTCGGGGCGGCCGTGCACCCACACCCAGCGGGTCGCCGCCCCGGCGGGGACGGTGAGCGGACGGCGGTCGCCGCAGGCGGCGGCGACCAGCTCGGCGGCCCGGTCCAGGGCGGCGAGGTCGACCTCGGGGCCGTCGGTCCAGACGACGGCCGCGGTGTGCTCGCCCGCGAGCGGGTAGCCGAGGCGCTGCTCGGCGCGGCCGACCGGGATCGGGGCGCCGTCGAGGAGCAGGCTGACCGTCTCCAGGCGCTCCGCGTGGCTGCCGGTGGTGAGTTCCTCGCGTTCGCGGGCGATCTGCTCGGCGATGGCGGCGATGGTGTCGTCGACGAACGCCGCGATGGAGCGGGAGGAGACGTCGAGCAGTTCGCGCAGCTCGGCGGGGTCGGTGGTGAGACCGCAGCAGATCTCCGTCCAGCGGCGTACCGCCACCGCCTGCCCGGAGCGGTAGGCGTCCAGGGCGGTCTCGTTGAGGCCGCGTCGGACCAGGTCGCGGGCGATGTCCAGCTGCGGCGGGCCGACGTTGGCGGGCACCCGGTGGCCCGGGGCCTGGACGTTGGCGGCGGCCCAGAACAGCAGGTTCGAGCGGTTGGCCCGGCGGGTGGCGGCGGCCATCACGGGGTCGTCGGCGAGCTGCCGGTTGTGGGGACCGGAGAGCGTGGCCGCGTCGAGCTCCCGCAGCCAGTCCTCGGGCGGCCGGACGGCCAGCTCCGCGCCCTGGCGGATCAGCTCGCGTACCCTCTCCGAGGGCGGTTCCCACAGCATGCGCCCACCCTACGGCGGGGCTGGTGCACTGTGCTGCACATCGGAGCGCTTCAGGTGCAACCTGCCCATAGCCGGGGCCGCGCGCATCGCCGACGATGATCGCCATCGGAAGTTCCGCACCACGCCGACGGGAGCCCGCGCCATGGCCGCGACAGACGAGACCACGACAGAGGAAACCCCGGACCAGCGGGCCACGTCGTTCGACATGCTGATCATCGGCGCGGGGATCTCCGGCATCGGCGCGGGCTACTACCTCCAGCGCGAACACCCGGGACGCCGCTACGCCATCCTGGAGGCCCGCGACGCGTCCGGCGGCACCTGGGACCTGTTCCGCTACCCCGGCATCCGCTCCGACTCGGACCTGCACACCTTCGGCTACGCGTTCAAGCCGTGGCGGGACAAGGACGCGATCGCGGGCGCCGACAAGATCCTCGCCTACCTGCGCGAGACCGCCGCCGAGCACGGCATCGACCGCAGGATCCGCTACGGCACCCGTGTCCTCGGCGCCTCCTGGAGCTCGGCCGACGCGCGCTGGACGGTGGAGACCGAACGCCAGGACACCGGCGAGCGGGCCACGCTGACCTGCAACTGGCTCTTCGCCGCCGCCGGTTACTACCGCTACGACGAGGGCTACACCCCGCACTTCCCCGGACGCGAGCGCTTCTCGGGCACGATCGTGCACCCGCAGCACTGGCCCGAGGACCTCGACACCTCCGGCAAGCGGGTCCTCGTCATCGGCAGCGGCGCCACCGCCGTCACCCTGGTCCCGGCGCTGGCCCCCGACGCCGCGCACGTGACCATGCTGCAGCGCACGCCGACGTACATCATGCCGGTGCCCGCCCAGGACAAGGTGGCCAACCTGCTGCGCCGGCTCCTGGACGAGGGCCGCGCCTACGCGCTGACGCGGCGCAAGAACATCGCCCGCCAGCAGGTGATCTGGCGCCTGTTCCAGAAGTACCCGAAGGCGGCGCGCCGACTGATCCGGCGCGTCAACGCCAAGCAGCTGCCCGAGGGCTATCCCGTCGACGAGCACTTCAACCCGCCCTACGACCCCTGGGACCAGCGGCTGTGCGCCGTCCCGGACGGGGACCTGTTCCGCGCGATCCGGCAGGGCCGGGCGTCGGTGGTCACCGACCGGATCGCGACGTTCACCGAGGGCGGTGTGCTCCTCGAGTCGGGCCGGGAGCTGGAGGCCGACGTCGTGGTCACCGCGACCGGCCTGAACGTGCAGGCCATGGGCGGCATCTCACTGACCGTCGACGACCGGCCGGTGAGCCTCGCGGACACCGTCGCCTACAAGGGCATGATGCTCTCCGGCGTGCCCAACTTCTCCTACTCGATCGGCTACACCAACTCCTCCTGGACGCTCAAGGTCGGCCTGCTCTGCGAGCACCTGTGCCGACTGCTCGCCCACATGGACTCCCTCGGCTACGACACGGCCGTGCCGGTCCTCGCCGACCCGGCCATGCCCACCCGACCGCTGCTCGACTTCGGCGCGGGCTACATCCAGCGCGCCATCGACAAGCTGCCCCGCCAGGGCGACCGCACCCCCTGGCTGACCTCGATGAACTACGCCGGGGACGTGCAGCTGCTGCGGCACCTGCCGGTCACCGACCCGGAGCTGCGGTTCAGCGTGAGCCCGGGAGGTCCCGTCGCCGGTCCCCGCGCCTCCCAGGAGGTCTCCGCCTGATGGAGCGCTTCGACTTCACCCGGGGCACCGCCGTGGTCACCGGCGCGGCCGGGGGCATCGGCGAGCAGCTGGCCCACGCGCTCGCCCGGCGCGGCAGCGCGCTCGCGCTGGTGGACCGCGACGCCGAGGGGCTGCGACGGGTGGCCAAGGCGGTCGGCGAGATCTCCGCCCGCCCCGTCGCGACCTACGTCGTCGACCTCTCCGACGACGCGGCCACGCACGCTCTCGGCGACACGCTCGCGACCGCGCACCCGGACGCCGCGCTGCTGGTCAACAACGCGGGCGTGGCGCTCGGCGGGACCTTCGAGCAGGTCAGCGAGGAGGAGTTCGACTGGCTGATGGCCGTCAACTACCGGGCCGTGGTGACGCTGACGCGGGCGCTGCTGCCGGTGCTGCGGGCCAACCCGGGCTCGCACCTGGTCAATCTCTCCAGCCTGTTCGGCCTGATCGCGCCGCCGGGCCAGGTCGCCTACGCCACCAGCAAGTTCGCCGTGCGCGGGTTCACCGAGGCGCTGCGAGCGGAGCTCGCGGGCCAGGTCGGGGTGACGGTGGTGCACCCCGGCGGCATCCGCACCCGGATCGCCGAGAGCAGCCGCTTCGCGGCGAGCGTGCCGACCGCCGAGCAGGCCGCGGCGCGTTCGGGCTTCAACCGGCTGCTCACCTATCCCCCGGAGCGGGCCGCCGAGGAGATCGTCGCCGCCGTGGAGCGGCGCCGGCCCCGCCTGCTGATCGCACTGAGCGCCCGGGTCCCCGATCTGGTCGCCCGCCTGTTCCCCGCCCGCTACTCCACGCTGCTGGGCCTTGTCCTGAAGGCCGCCGGTCGGCCAAAGTGAACCCGGTTTCAACTCCCCGGAGGTAGTTTCATGCACGGACCCGACTGGCAGCCGGACATCCTCGGCGACGGCTACGCCCAGACCACTCTCGACCTGGGCGGCGACCCGGACGGCGAGGGCCCGGTCACCGCGGTGCTGGTGCGCCGCGAGCCACGGGCCGACGAGGACGTGCGCGGCGCGATGCTGTACGTGCACGGCTTCTCGGACTACTTCTTCCAGACGGCGCTGGCCGACTTCGCCGCCGCCCGCGGCCTCGCCTTCTACGCGCTGGACCTGCGCAAGTGCGGCCGCGCGCGCCGTCCCGGCCAGACCGCGCACTATGTCTCCGATCTCGCCCTGTACGACGCCGAGTTGGAGCGCTCGCTGGCGGTCGTCGCCGCCGCGCACCCCGACCTGCCGGTCGTCCTGATGGCCCACTCCACCGGCGGCCTGGTGCTGCCGCTGTGGCTGGACCGCCGCCGCGCGGCCGGCCGCGTCGCGCCCGTCACGGGGCTGATCCTCAACAGCCCGTGGTTCGACCTTCAGGGCAAGGCCTTCCAGCGCGGCCCGCTGACGCAGGCGCTGCGCGTGCTGGCCCGGGTGGCGCCGATGCGCCCGCTGAAGCTGCCGCCGAGCACCGTCTACGGCGACTCGGTGTACGCCGGGCGCAAGGGCGAGTGGGACTTCGACACCGAGCTGAAACCGCTCACGGGCTTCCCCGTCACCCACGGCTGGCTGAACGCGGTCCGCCGCGGCCACGCCCGCCTGCACCGGGGCCTGGACGTCGGCGTGCCCTCGCTGGTGCTGCGCTCGGACAGCAGCCACTGGGCCTCCACCTGGTCCGAGCAGGCCAACCGCGCCGACACCGTCCTCGACGTCGACCAGATCGCCCGCTGGTCCGGCTGCCTCGGCCACGAGACCACCGTCGTCCCGATCCCGGGCGCCCGCCACGACGTCGTCCTCTCCGACCTCGACGCCCGCGAGCACGCCTACGCGGAGATGGCCTCGTGGCTCGACCGCCGGCAGGGAGCCGCGTCCGCCACGCCCCCCGGCTCCGCCGAGGAGGAGCCGGTCGTCACGCCCTGAGGCTGCTTCACCCTGCCGACGCCCCGCGGGGTTTTCTCCGACGGCAGCGACCTGACGACTCCGGTCGTCAGGTCGCGGGCGTGTGGAACCGGGGCGAGTGATCAGCTCACAGCTGTTGCGGCTTCTGCTTCGGCGTCGGGACGACAGGGTGGAGCTGGTCCTTGATCAGCGCTCGAAGACGTTCCGGGTGGCGGGTCGGCACCACCCACGTGTCGCCGACTCTGGGCTGGAGACGGCGGCTGAGGTGCGGGTCACTGGGATCCGTGTAGTTCGAAAAGAACAGGGCGGACCGGAACGTGGGCACGGTTGCCACAGCAGGGTCGATGCGTACCACCAGCGCCGACCGCATGAGCGGGGAAACCAGCACGCCCGCCATGCACCAGACCATGGTCTTCGGCTTCGCCCACCGGTTGCTGAGCGTGTAGTACTCGGGTGACGTGCGCAGACGCCTCACCTGGCCAGGATCGGTGACCACGAACATCTCGCGGACGCCCGACCAGGGACACGAGAACACCGCCCAGTTCTGGTGCGTGACAGTCGGGTTCCGGCGTTCCGCCCCCTTCGAGGCGACCGCCCCGATCCGGACGCCCCGCTCGTCCACCCTGATGCCGGTCGCCCAGTTCCGGTACAGCAACGAGATGTTGACCATGCAGAAGACCGGAGCGAAGGCCGCGTACACGAACCAGTTCGAGCCGGCCGTGAAACCGAGGACCAGGCACAGGACGAACAGAGCGACGGGTCCGTAGAGACCCATGGCCAGCAGGCGAAGATCCAGCGCGCAGTGGTCTTCCGCGTAGGCGAAGTGTTCAGGTCGATCCATCCTCGACGTCCCCCCGTCCGTCTGGCGCCCGTCGCCGAAAGCAGGCGAGGGCGGTGAGGCAGTATCAGAATCGCCGAGCACGGTGCGCCGGGGCAATCCTCCGGAGGCAGGCAACCCTGGACGACTGCGTGTGAAGCGAAGGACCTGTGTGCACGGTGACGTGGCCCCTCCGGTGTGGGTCTGCACAGCGAGCCCGCTGTGCTCCTGCCGGAGACGACCGTATGGCCGTCGGCCCGGCCCGACGCCGCCTGTGGGCGGGGCCGGGCCGGGCCGACGGGTCGTGACGTGGAGCGGGCTCAGGCCTGGGTGAAGGAGCCCAGGTAGGCGGCGGCCGCGTCCGGGGTGAAGAACCAGTTGGGGAAGTCCGACGGGTTGTCGAAGCCGTTGGCGAAGCGGTCGGCCACGGGCTGGATCTGACCGGCCGCACCGATCAGGTTGAGCACGTGCTCCGGCGGCGGGGCCAGCATCGCGTTGGTCCAGGCCGTGACGTCGCCCGCGGCGCTCGCCCAGAAGGACTCGAAGGTCTGCTCCATGAAGGCGCGGTCGAAGGGGCCGTCGCCGTGGGCGCGGATCGCGTCCAGGTAGTGGGCGGCGCACTTGGACGCCGTGTTGGAGCCCTGGCCGGTGATCGGGTCGTTGGCGACGACGACGTCGGCGACGCCCATCACCACGCCGCCGCCGGGCAGTTCGCCCACGGGCCTGCGGACGGTGGGGGCGTAGCGGCCGGCCAGGGTGGCGCGCGCGTCGGTGAGCTCGACGCCGCGGGCGCGCTCGTACTCCCACGGGGTGTACGTGCGCATCAGGTCCAGCGTGCGGTTCAGGTGCTCCTCGGGCTCCAGGGCCGGCTCGAAGACGTCGAGCGGGCCGCCGGGTATGCCCTCCCAGAAGAGGATGTCGCACGGGCCGGAGAGGGTGTAGGCGGGGATCACGAACAACTCGCCGACGCCGGGCACCAGGTTGCAGCGCACGGCCGGGAAGTCGTGCTCCGGGCGCGGACCGAGGCCGTGCACGTAGGAGACGGCCAGCGAGCGCTGCGGCGCGCTGTACGGGGAGCGCTCCGGGTCGCGGGCGAACATGGAGACCAGCTCACCCTTGCCCGCGGCGACCAGGGTCAGGTCGTAGCCGCGGACGAGGTAGTCGAGGTCGGAGACGGTGACGCCGTTGACGACGACCTTGCCGCCGCGCTGGGCGAACAGCTCCAGCCAGCCGGGCATCTTGACGCGCTGGTCGACGGACTGGGCGAAGCCGTCGAGGTGGCCGACCCAGTCGATGACGCGGGCGGCCTCGGGGCCGCTGACCGAGACGCCCAGGCCCAGGGCCTTGGGGGCGTCCGCCTCCCACAGGTTGATGCCCAGGTCGCGCTCGTGGGCGAGCGAGGTGCGGAACATGCACTGGGTCGACATCACCCGGCCGGCGCGGACCTCGTCCGGGGTGCGGTCGGTCATCACCGTGACGTCGTGGCCGTCGTTCTGCAGGCCGAGGGCGATCTGCAGGCCGGCCTGGCCGGCGCCGACGACGAGTATTCTCGCCAAGTTGTGCTCCAGGTGTCGATGGTTCCGCGATGGTGGGTCAGATGTCCGTGACGGAGAGGGTGTGCTGCACCAGCGCCGCCAGCGTCTGCGCCGAGGAGGCGCGGGAGCGGGCGTCGCAGTGCAGCAGCGGCACGCCGTCGTGGAGGCTGAGGGCGTCCCTGATGTCGGCCTCCTGGTACAGCGGGGCCCCGTCGAACTCGTTGACGGCCACGATGAAGGGCAGGCCGCTGCTCTCGAAGTAGTCGACCGCGGGGAAGGCGTCCGCGAGCCGGCGGGTGTCGACCAGGACCACCGCGCCGACGGCGCCGCGGGCGAGGTCGTCCCACATGAACCAGAAGCGCCGCTGGCCGGGCGCGCCGAAGAGGTAGAGGATCAGGTCGTCGGCGATGCGCAGGCGGCCGAAGTCCATGGCCACGGTGGTGGTGGTCTTGCCGCTGTCGGGTGCGAGCTCGTCGGTGCTGCTGCCGGCGTCCGTCATGATCGCCTCGGTGCGCAACGGCGTGATCTCGGAGACCGAGCCGACCATGGTGGTCTTGCCGACGCCGAAGCCGCCCGCGATCACGATCTTCGCGGAGGTGACCGGCAGCTCGGTCAGCGGTATGCCGGGGGTGGCCACCGCGCCGCCGGGTGCGCCGACGCCCTGTGCGCCGACCCGGGGCGCGACGTCGGTGCGGGTGTCAGGCCAGGTCACGGAGGCCTCCGAGGATTCTTTCGAGCACCACGCGGTTGGGGCGGCCGGGAACGCCGATCGGCGAGCCGGAGGAGCCCATGGCGACGGTCCCGCCGTGGACGCGCATCCGGCCGGCGTCGATGAGGTCGCTGACCCAGACGCGGACCACGCCCAGCGGCAGTCTCAGCAGGGCGGAGACCTCGGCGATGGACCGCATCTGACCCTCGCACAGGGCGCAGATGCGCTCCAGCTCGGGCATCGTGGACGCGGCCTGCGCCTGCCACGCGGGGTACGCCGACCCCTGCTCGACGGCCGAGATCAGGGTCTCGACCAGGAGCACCTGGCCGAAGCGGGTCCGGCCGCCGGTCAACGCGTAGGGACGCACGCGGAGCGAGCGCGCGGGGACAGTCACCGGATCGCCTCCTGGACCTCTGAGATCTCTGAGCGGACGTGCGGGGTCAGCACATGGCCGGCCTGGTCGACGAGCCGGGCCATCTGGAAGGCCGCCACGCTCAGGTCGCAGTCGGCGGCGGTGTAGGCGGCGAGGCAGGCCGTCCGGTCCACGGCCATGAGGATGAGCGTGCCCTCGTCGAGGGTGACCACGGTCCGCTTGAGCTGCCCGTAGTCCAGCAGCGCCGTCAGACCGCCGGCCAGTCCGTTGATGCCGGCGACGAAGGTCGCCAGCTCCTCGGCGGGGCAGTTCTCGTCGACGGCGACCAGGGGCAGTCCGTCGGTGGAGACCAGCGCCAGCGCGCGCAGACCTGCCGTGCCCATGAGCACGTCTCCGAGCAGCCAGCGCAGCCGCAGCTGCGGGTTCGCCTGGGTCATGCCTTCTCGTCCTCCTTGCGCGGGGCTGCGGCCGCGCGCAGTCCGTTCTGGAAGCCGCCGAGGCGGCGTCGGAGCTCGTCGGCGGCGGAACCGGCGCTCTGCGGCCGGGCGGTGGTCGCAGCCTCCGGGCCGGGGGCGGGGTCGGTGATCTGTGCCAGCTGGCCGCTCTCGCCGGGGACGCGCTTGGGCAGCGTGGCAGCGGGGGCCCGGACCGCCGTCCGGACGCCCCCGGCCGGCTGCGGGACGGCGGCGAGGCCGGGGCCGCGCGGGCGGCCCGCGACCGGGGTCGGTGTGGCGGACGCCGGGACGGGGATACCGGCCGGGAGCTGCTGCGTGGAGGCGACCGGAGCCTCCGTCAGCAGCCCGGCGGGCAGGGCGACCAGGGCGGTGGTGCCGTCGCCGCTGGCGCTGGCGCGCAGCTGGACGCGCAGGCCGAGGCGGCGCGCGAGCAGGGTGACCACGCGCAGGCCGAGGGAGCGGCCGGTGCCGTGGCCGACCTGGCGGCCGTCGCCCTGCTCGGCCAGCGCGGCGTTGGCCTGACGCATCATCGTGTCGGTCATGCCGATGCCGCGGTCGGCGACGGACACCATGACCTCGCCGCTGTCGAGGTGCCAGGCGGTGACGGTGACGGCCTCGGTCGGCGGGGAGAAGGCGGTCCCGTTGTCCAGCAGCTCGGCCAGGACGTGGCTGAGGTCGTCGGCCACCTCGGGCCGGACGAAGACCTGCGGAAGCGCCGTCAGGTGGACGCGCTCGTACCGCTCGATCTCGGACAGGGCGGCGCGCAGCACGTCCAGCAGCGCGGCGGGCGCGCCGGGCCGGCCGGCCCGGTGCTGCTCGGCCCCGGCGAGCAGCAGCATGTTCTCGCTGTTGCGGCGCATCCGGGTGGCCAGGTGGTCGAGTCCGTAGAGCTGCTCCAGCCGGACGGAGTCGGATTCCATCTCCTCCAGGCCCTCCAGACTGCCGAGCTGGCGCTCCACCAGGGCGAGGGAGCGCAGCGCGAGGTTGGCGAGTACCTCGCCGCCCTCGCTGCGGCTGCGCCGCAGCTCCTCGGCGGCGTCCTCGAGCTCCTGCGTCATCCGTGCGTTGTGCTGCTGCGCCGTCCCGAAGGCGCGTTCCAGGTCGTCATAAGCGCGGCGCAGCCCGTCCATCGCGGAGTTGCGGGCGGCCAGCTCGCGCCGGTTGGTTCTGCGGGTCCGCAGCTGCCAGGCCAGGAGCACCAGCAGAAGGAACACGGCAGCGCCGCCGGCTATGGCCTCAGGGGTGTTCGGTGTGGACACGTATCCCCACTGTTCGGCGCAGCAGCATGCGCGTTGGAAGCAAGCACAACTAATGACACGTCCATCACATCACACGGGCGATTCCGGATTCCACCCCGGACGCCTGACTGGTAATCAGTTGTGCATGATTGGAGGTGTTTTGGTGTCGGACGGAGTCGCGTTGCACGTGTCCGCACTCTGGACTGCTATGTTCGTCCGGCAAGAGCCGGAATCCCGCCGTCGGCCGGGCCAGGACCGCCTGCCGTTGACGCGCCGACAGGCGGTGGGTGGGGCGGGAGTCCTCACCTTCGCGCATCGTCAGGCGGCCGTGGCCCGCCCACGGTAGGCCCTCCAGCACGCGAGGCAACGGCCGGACTGCGCCAGGTCGGCCCAGGCGACCAGCGGACCCGTCTCGCCGACCGGCGACAGCAGCAGCCCGCACAGGCCCGTGACCCGGCCGCGGCGGACCACGTGCCAGCGGCGCCGGTTCGGGGCCAGCTCTCCGGGGTGGTGTTCCGCCATGAGTTCGTAAGGGCTCATCCGATCGCCTCCACCCGACCGGTCCCGGGCCGCGACACCTCGAACCAGACCGCCTTACCCGCGGGCCGGGCCTCGCTCCCCCACCGGCACGCCAGCGCCTGCACGACGCGCAGCCCGTGGCCGCCGGGCCGGGATGCGGTCGTGAGCGGCCGCAGCCGCGGGGGCTGCGGGCTCGCGTCGACGACCTCGACGCGCAGCCGCCGCCCCGCGTCCGAGACCGTCAGCTCGACCGGTCCCCCGGCGTGCTGACAGGCGTTCGTGACCAGCTCGGAGGTCATCAGCACCACGTCCTCGACCAGCGCGCGCCGGTCCGCGACCGCAGCGTCGAAGACAGGGTCGGCGAGCGCAGGGTGGGCGAGCGCATCGTCGTCGGCCCCGACGTCGAGCCAGCTGCGCGCGCTCAGAGCGCCGCGTACGAAGTCACGACAGCGCCCGACCGGGCCGGAAGCGCCCGTCAACACCAGTCGGTCCACGACCACCCGTTCCACCGTGCCCCGCCTCCTTACGCAGTCCGCCGCACGTCGCCTCGCTGGCTCGTGCCCGCCTGCCCTCAGCCCGCCGGCCATCAGCCCGCTGCGCGGGCCTGCGCCACGGTCCGGTACCGGGGGAACAGGGAGTCCGCCCCGGTGATCTCGAAGATCCGGGCCACCACCGGGGCCAGGCCCACCAGGACGATCGCCGCCCCGCGCACGTTGGCCCGCGCCCTCGCGTCCAGCAGCACGCTGAGCCCGGTGGAGTCGCAGAATCCGAGGGAGGAGCAGTCCACCAGCACGCGCGTGGACCCGGCCCCCTCGCACCGCCTGAGCTCGGCCCGCAGGGCCGGCGCGGTGTCGTGGTCGAGTTCCCCGCGCAGCCGCAGCACGCACTCGCCCGCGCCCGGGTCGTGCGTCACCGTGAAGCGGTCGCCGCCCGTCTCCGGCTGCCATGTTTCGGGGGGCTGCGACGGGCTCATGTCCCCACGCTCCCGCCCGCACTCCCGCGGCCGCCGATGTCGCGTCGCCGGCCCCAGCGCAGCCGTCGCAGGCGGTGCGGCCGCATCGTCCGCAGTCGCTGGTCGAGGACATGGTCCTCACGCAGTGTCTCCTCGATGCCGGTGAGCGCCTGCTGCTCGCGCTCGGAGAGTCCTGGGCCGTGCCTGGCCTCCACGACGCACCTCCTCGCTGCGCGTGCCGGTGCCGTGTCCGTGTCGACGCGCGTCTGCCCAGCGGGCCGCGAGGCATGCAGCCCGGCGGCGGCTTTCCGGAACGCGCCAGTCCTCCGGGAACACGGCGGTTCCCAAGAACACGGAGACGGCTGCATCCGCGCCGCCCGAGTGGAACGATGAATGGTGGGCCAAGCTCTGACGCCCAGGCCCGCCGAGCAGGCCGGCGGTCCGCGCGAGTGGTGGAGAGGCGGGTATGCAGGTTCCCTCGTCACCTGATCCGACAGGCCGGGTTCCCTCCCAGGGCAACGACGAACGCGGCGACGGCGAGCGCGCGGAGGAGGGGCTGCGCCAGCTGCTGGCAGGCCTCACCGCCGTCCGCGACGGCGACTTCTCGGCCCGCCTGTCGCCCGGCGCCGACGGGCTGGCCGACGGGCTGCTGGGCGAGATCGCCCAGGTGTTCAACGGCATGCTCGACCAGCTGACCCTGGTCACCTCCGAGGTGACCCGCGTCGCCCAGGAGGTCGGCGGCCAGGGCCGCCTCGGCGGTCAGTCCCAGGTGCCCGGTGTGAACGGGGCCTGGCGGGAGCTGACCGACTCCGTCAACGGCATGGCCCGCAACCTCACCGACCAGGTGCGCAACATCGCCCAGGTCACCACGGCGGTGGCCAAGGGCGACCTGACGCAGAAGATCGAGGTCGACGCGCTCGGGGAGATCCTCGCCCTGAAGAACACCGTCAACACGATGGTCGACCAGCTCTCCGCCTTCGCCGACGAGGTCACCCGCGTCGCCCGCGAGGTCGGCACCGAGGGCCGGCTCGGCGGGCAGGCGCGGGTGCCTGGGGTGGCCGGGACCTGGCGGGACCTGACCGACAACGTCAACTTCATGGCCGGGAACCTGACCAGCCAGGTGCGGGCCATCGCCCAGGTCGCCGGGGCCGTCGCGGGCGGCGACCTGACCCAGAAGATCGCCGTCGACGCGCGCGGGGAGATCCTGGAGCTGAAGGAGACCATCAACACGATGGTCGACCAACTGTCCGCCTTCGCCGACGAGGTCACCCGCGTGGCCCGCGAGGTCGGCACCGAGGGCAAGCTCGGCGGCCAGGCGACGGTCCGCGGCGTGGGCGGCACCTGGAAGGACCTGACCGACAACGTCAACGTGATGGCGTCCAACCTGACCGGCCAGGTCCGCTCGATCGCGCAGGTCGCCCAGGCGGTCGAGCGCGGCGACCTGTCCCGGAAGATCTCCGTCGAGGCCCGCGGCGAGGTCGCCGCGCTCGCGGACGCCATCAACACCATGGTCGACATGCTCTCCGCCTTCGCCGACGAGGTCACCCGCGTCGCCGGGGAGGTCGGCACCGAGGGCGTGCTGGGCGGCCAGGCCCGCGTTCCCAACGTGGCCGGCACGTGGAAGGACCTGACCGACAACGTCAACTCGATGGCGACGAACCTGACCAACCAGGTCCGCAACATCGCCCAGGTGACCACCGCCGTCGCGCGCGGCGATCTGACCCGCAAGATCGACGTCGATGCACGTGGTGAGATCCTGCAGCTCAAGACCACCATCAACACGATGGTCGACCAGCTGTCCTCGTTCGCCGCCGAGGTGACCCGCGTCGCCCGCGAGGTCGGCACCGAGGGCCAGCTCGGCGGCCAGGCCGAGGTGGAGGGCGTCTCCGGCACCTGGAAGCGGCTCACGGAGAACGTCAACGAGCTGGCCGGGAACCTCACCCGGCAGGTGCGCGCCATCGCCGAGGTCACCAGCGCCGTCGCTGAGGGCGACCTGACCCGCTCGATCACTGTCGAGGCGCCCGGCGAGGTCGGGGAGCTCAAGGACAACATCAACGCCATGGTGCAATCGCTGCGCGAGACCACCCGCCTCAACCTCGAGCAGGACTGGCTCAAGTCCAACCTGGCCCGCGTTTCGGCCCTGATGCAGGGGCCGCGCAACCTGGCCGCCATCGCCGAGCTGGTGCTCGACGAGCTGACGCCGCTGGTCGATGCCCAGTACGGCGCGTTCTACCTGGCGCGGGAGACCGCCGACGGGACGCGGCTGATCCGCGTCGGCGCCTACGGCGCACCGGAGGGGCAGAAGCTCAGCTACCGCATCGGCGAGTCCCTGGTCGGCCAGTGCGCCCGCAGCCGCCGCACGCTGATGGTCGAGAACCTGCCGGACGGCTACCTCACCATCGCCTCCGGAGCCGGCAGCGCCGCCCCCGCCTCGCTCCTGCTGTTGCCCATCGCCACCGAGGAGCAGCTGCTCGGCGTCCTCGAACTCGCCTCACTGCACCCCTTCGCGCAGGTCCACCGGGACTTCCTGAACCAGGTGACCGAGGCGCTCGGGGTCAACGTCGGCTCGCTCCTGTCCAGCGTCCGCACCGACGAGCTGCTCGCCGAGTCGCAGCGGCTGACCGCCGAGCTTCAGGAGCGGCAGCAGGAGCTGCAGCGCTCCAACGCCGAACTCCAGCAGCAGGCGGGCCTGCTCGCGGACCGCAACGCGGACATCGAGGCGAAGAACCTGGAGATCGAACTGGCCCGGCAGGAGCTGGAGGAGCGCGCCCAGCAGCTGTCCACGGCGTCGATGTACAAGTCGGAGTTCCTGGCCAACATGAGCCACGAGCTGCGCACGCCGCTCAACAGCCTGCTGGTCCTCGCGCAGCTGCTGGCGCAGAACCCCGGCGGCAACCTGACGGAGAAGCAGGTCGGCTACGCCACGGTGATCCACTCCGCGGGGTCGGACCTGCTGGAGCTCATCAACGACATCCTCGACCTGTCCAAGGTCGAGGCGGGCAAGCTCGACGTGAGCCCGGAACGGTTCGCGCTGCGGCCGCTGCTGGACTCGCTGGAGAACACCTTCCGGCCGCTGACCACCGACAAGGCCCTGGAGTTCCGCGTCAGCACCGGCCCGGACCTGCCTGCCGATCTGGTCAACGACGAGCAGCGGCTGCGGCAGGTGCTGCGGAACCTGCTGTCCAACGCGGTCAAGTTCACCGAGACCGGCAGCGTGGAGCTGCGGGTCGAGACGGTTCCCGTGGAGGTGCTGCCGCGCGAGCTCGCGGGGCGGGCGCCGGTGGTGGCCTTCCGGGTGGAGGACACCGGGATCGGCATCGCCCAGGAGCACCTCGGCTCGATCTTCGGGGCCTTCCAGCAGGCGGACGGCACCACGTCCCGCCGCTACGGCGGGACGGGCCTCGGCCTGTCGATCAGCCGCCAGATCTCGCATCTGCTGGGCGGCGTCATCCGGGCGGAGAGCACCCTCGGCCAGGGCAGCACCTTCACCCTGCTGCTGCCGGTCCGCTCCCCCGACGCCCCCGCCCCGGCCCCCGGCGAACAGGCCGCCGATCCGGCCGCCTCCGAGCGGGAGGCCCGGCTGGGCGACGACCTCCAGGGCCGGGTGGCGCTGGTGGTGGACGACGACGAGCGCAACGTCGTCGCGCTCTCCGGCGTGCTGGAGCTGCACGGCGCCCGGGTCGTCCGCGCGGCCAACGGGCAGGAGGGCGTCGACATGCTCCAGGACCGCAACGACGTCGACGTGGTGCTGATGGACCTGATGATGCCCGGTCTGGACGGCTACGAGGCCACCCGACGCATCCGGGCGATGCCGCGCTTCGTCGACCTGCCCATCATCGCGGTCACCGCGAAGGCGATGCCCGGCGACCGCGACGAGATCCTGGCCGCCGGCGCCACCGACTACCTGGTCAAACCCGTCGACTCGAACGAGCTGCTCGACCGCGTGCACCGCCATCTGCGCTGAGCTTCGCCCGGTCGTCGGGCAGTGGTCACCGCCCCGTGGCCACCGGTGAGCCGCGGGGCGGTGCGCTCTGCTTCTCACCCGGATCCGCCGCCTCAAACACGGCTTCGACCAGAAACGTGTGCGACGGGTGTTCCGGGGCAGTAGCCCGGGAACACCGAGGACGTCGATCGGAGGTCGCGACCATGACGTATCACAGCGAGGTGCGCATCACCGAGGAACGCGTCAGCGACGCGGTCCGGGTCCTGGCCCCGACCACGGACGAGGAATCGTTCGCCACCGCCCAGGGCTGTGCGAACCAGCATCTCTTCGCGGAGCTCCAGGGACGCTGGGTGCAGGAACGGCCCATGCCGTACCGGGTCGAGGTCCGCGTCTGGGACGGCGAGGCGGCCGGGTCCCCGGCGGCGACGGCGGCGTGGGACGAGGACCACGGCATCCTGCAGCGCAGCGCCCCGGCCGGATGAGTGGGCCGGGCTCCGCCGTGAGCTGTGACAGGAGACAGGCATGGCTCCGGAAGAGCCGGGTAGACGCTCGCGCGATGCGACGCGTGAACGGGTGAGAGGAGCGACGGGGGTGAACGCCCACAGCCATCGGGCTTCCGACCGGGCCGGCGACGACTCCTTGGACGCCGCAGCACGGCGGCTTCGGGAGGAGATGGATTCCGCCCTGCGCCACCTGCGGGAGAAGGCGTGGACCTGGCCCTCGTTGGAGGGTCCGGACCACGGTCCCTTCGACGACGCGGGCGGCGGGGCGCCACAGGGCGAGTGAGGCCGGACCGCTCGGTCCGGCCGCGCCGACAGCCGCTCAGTCGAGCCGGACCAGCACCAGGCTGGCGTCGTCGTCGGTGTCGCCGACAGCCGTCGCCACGAGCGCGTCCGCCTGGGCCTCCAGGTCGGAGCCCGGCTCCAGAGCCTCGACGGAGTGGGCGAGCAGCGCGAGGGCGTCGTCGAGGGAGGCATGACGACGCTCGATCAGTCCGTCGGTGAAGAGCAGCAGCAGGTCGCCCGAGTGCAGGGCCATCCGTGACTCCGCGTAGTGGGTCTGCGCTACGGCGCCGAGCAGCAGGTTGGGCGCGGACTCGAGCAGCCGGGCCCGGCCGTCGCGCAGCAGGAGCGCGGGCAGGTGGCCGGCGCTGGTCCAGTGCAGCGACCGGTCGGCAGGGTCGTAGTGGGCGAACAGGGCCGTGGCCGTCGGACGGCCGCTGGTGCGCAGCGCCACCTCGTTGAGGGTGTGCATCAGAGGGCCGGGCTCGTCGCCGGAGCAGGCCAGCCCGCGCAGGGCGTTGCGGAGCGCGACCATGCCGGTCGCCGCGTCGATGCCGTGGCCGGCGACGTCGCCCACCGCGATCATCACCCGTCCGTCGGGCAGGCTCAGCACGTCGTACCAGTCGCCGCCGACCCGGTACTCCTCCGCCGCGGGCCGGTAGCGGGCGGCGACCTGCAGGCCGTCGAAGGCCCCGAGGTCCGACTGCTCGGGGACGATCGCCTGCTGCAGCTGGAGCGCAAGACGGTGGCGGATCGCCGCCTGCTCCTGCACCGAGCCGAGGGCGTCGAACGTGGCGGCGAGCGCCGCCTGCGTCTGATGCTGCTGGGAGACGTCCTGGAAGAAGCCGGTCAGGCCGGTCAGGGTGCCGTGGGTGAGCAGCGGCTCGGCGATCAGCCGGACATGCCGCACCCCGCCGTCGGGCCGCGGCACCCGCAGCACCCCGCTCACGCCTTCGAGTCGCCTGGTCAGCGCCTCCAGCATGTGTGTCAGCACGCTCCGGTCGTCGGCGACGAGCAGGCCGGCGATCCGCTCCAGCGAGACGGGCTCCGCGTCGTGGGGCAGGCCGAGCAGCGGCGCGACCTGCTCGCTCCACTGGGTGATGCCGCGCGCGGTGTCGTCCTCGAAGGCGGCGAGGGAGCCGAGGCGGCCCGCCCGCTTGAGGACGGAGAAGGTGTGGTCGCGGCCCTCGGGATGCCACAGAACGACGCAGCGGTCGGACGACACCGCGAGCACCCGGACGTTGAGCATCGGCGGCACCGTGGCGCCGTCGCGCTGCCGCACCGTCGGCAGTCGCTCGGCGCGTCTGACGGCCCCCTGCCGGTACGCGTCGGCGACCAGCGCGGACAGGTCGTCGGCCGTGGCCGGCAGGACGTGTGCCAGCGGGCGGCCGACCGGCCTCGGCACGCCGCTGCTCATCCGGTGTGCGGCCGCGTTCATGTGCTCGACGTAGAGCGGCGGCTCCTCGCCGTCGACCGCGCCCTTGCTGCGACGCAGGGTCATGGCCGGCTCCGCCAGCAGGTCGAGGGCGGCGGACAGCACCGGCAGCGTGGCTCCCGGATCGGTGAGGTGCTCGAAACCGGCGAGCACGCGGGCCAGCACCTCCAGCAGGCTGACGACCCGGCGCCGCAGCTCGAGGTCCAGCTCCCGCGGCTCGCACCAGGTGAGCAGGGCCACCCCCGCCGAACGGCCCTCGAACCGCAGCGGCAGCAGGGCACGCGCCGCCTCGCGGTCGGGTCCCGGCAGCTCGCGTGCGTCGGCGACGCCCCCCGGCAGCCAGCGCGGGGCCTCGTCCGAGAGCACCTGCTGCGGCAGCGCCCGCCACTGCGGCGGGATCTGCGCCCACTGCGCACGCTCGAGGGGCGAGAACCCCGCCGCGGCGACGAGACGCAGGCAGTCGCTGGCCGTGCGACGCCACAGCAGCAACCCGCGGACGCCGAGCGGCCGCAGCTCCTCGAGCACGGTCGCGGCGACCTCGTCCAGGTCGACACCGGCCTCGGCAGCGCTGGCGACCTGTCGTCGGACGCGGGGCCCGGGCAGCGCGGGTGTGCGCTGTCCGGGCTGCTCGACCTCCGCGCCGCAGGCGGCGTTGATGATGTCGGCGGCCAGATCCGCAGGGGTGAGCCCGGCGCCGGCCGCCAGCCGTTCGAGGGACTCGGCCGCGACCGAAGGCTCCACCGCCTGCTGGGCGACCAGCACACCGATGGCGACATCGAGCAGATGCCGGCCCTCAGTACGGGTGAGCTCCTCGGCGAGATCGAGAGAGGCCCTGATGGCGAGCCTGCCGACGTCTTCCGCGCCGGGTCCGTGCGGGGAACCGCCGTCCCGATCCATCGCGCCTCCTCCCCCTCCTCGGCTGGCCTGCGGCCTGCTCGCACGCGCTCCTTCCAGTCTCCTCCGCGTCTGCCCGGGCGACCCCTCCGTGGGTGCCCGGACACCACCGACGTGCGTTTGCCCGCGCCCGGCGCGGTCATGCGCAGGACGGGTCGCGAACTGACGAACATCCCGGAGTCCCGGATTCCCGCGGTCGCGAAGCCCCAAGCCCCGGAATCCCGGAGTCCCGAAAGGGGAGAGCCCATGGACGAGCCCGGTGTCGTCCTCTACCAGGAACCCGGATTCCGGGGCGCCTCGCGGCGGCTCGACGACACCGGACTGACCGCCTGGAGCCCGGCCGCGCTCGGCCTGGCCGCCGTCGGCTCGGTGCGGATCACTCCCGGCGGTCAGGTGTTCCGGGCGCAGCTGTACGACTGCGCGCCGGTCTACCTCCCGCCCGTGGAGGAGACGCGCGTCCACCGTCTCGACGTCACCGGCGACCTCGCCGACACGGGCGACTGGGCCGCCCGAACCCGCTACGTCACGGTTGCCGCCTGCGCGGCCGGGGACGCCGACTGGGGCTTCGGCCGGGTTCTGGCCGCGGGCGAACCGGCCCGCTACACCCTCGTCGAACGGCCGCCCTCGCGGTAGGGCCTGTGGGCTCAGGCCGCGTGACGCGCCGCCGCCTGCCGCACCTCCCACGCGCCCAGGGCCGAGCGCAGCCGCTCCACGACGGCCTGCGGATCGGAGACGGTCACGGCGATCCGTGCGAAGTCCGCCGGGGCCCGCAGGTCGACCTGCACGCACGGCCCGTGCTCGGGCCGCACCAGGATCAGGTCCCGTCCGCCGGGATGCCGCCACACGCCCTTCCACGCCACGTCGGGCACGTCCAGTCCGTGTTCGCGCCGCCCGCGCAGGCAGCGCCACGGCTCCGCGAGGACCTCGGCCTTCACCACGCAGGCCAGCGGCACCCGCAGCTTCCCGACCCGGGTCGCCAGCCTGTCCCGCAGGCCCGGGACGAGCACGAGCGCGTCGTCGTCGACCGTGAGCCGCGCCATCTCCTCACCACCGCCTCACCGACCTCGCCATACCCCTCCAGTCTGGCCGTTCAGGGGTACGACGTCAGGTCGGCGACGGTGCTGCCGCTGTTCACCGTCGCGCCGCTTCCGTTGACGATGTGGTCGATGGTGCCGGTGCCGCCGAGGGAGACGTCCATCGAGTCGTGGAGGGCGACGCCCGAGGTGCTCGGCACCTCGATGGCGTGGTCGGCGACCTCGCTCGGGTTGGCGTTGAAGTAGCAGTAGACGCCGAGGCCGTAGGCCTGGTGGTCGGTGACGCCGGGGGCGACCTCGTAGGAGGCCCAGCCGTCGCTGCTCCCGTTCATCCAGGAGGCCTGGTTCGGCGGGTCGTAGGGCATCTCGGACTGGTAGAAGTAGGTCCGGCCGCCGTTGCCGTTCCACCGCACCTGGTACTGCTGGTAGTGCTCGACGGCGAGCCCGTACATCGTCACGTCGTTGCCGTTGACGACCAGGCCGTTGTTCGCGGTGTTGCTGGTCCAGCCGACGCCGTTGCCGTGGTCCGCGCGCCACAGCCACAGGTCGTCGCCGATGGTGTTGTTCGCGTTGACCTGCAGCGTCTGGGTCGCCTTGCCGAGGGTCGCGCCGCCGACGCGGAAGTACACGTCGGAGAGCACGTTCGGGTCGGCCGCGTGGTCGGCGGAGGCGCCGGCCGGGCCGATCTGCATCAGCGAGGGCGAGTTGGCGGTGCCCGCGTCGACGACCAATCCGGCGATGCGAACGCCGCCCACGTCGTCGGTGCTGATCGCGGTCGCGCCGTTGTCCGCCACCAGCGTCGCGAGACCGAGACCGAGGACGACGGTGTCGGCGCGGGTGATGTGGAGCGTGGAGCTCAGCTGGTAGACGCCCGGGGTGAAGATGAGGTTCTTGCCCTGGGCCAGCGCCGCGTTCAGCGTCGTGGAGGTGTCCGACGGGGTGGCGATGTAGAAGGCACTGAGCGGCAGCGAGGTACCGGGCGGGGTCCGGCCGTTGCTCCAGTCCGTGCCGGTGGAGTCGCTGCGCGGGGCGGGCACGAAGACGTTGTAGTTGCCGGAGCCGTCGACGTAGAGGCTGGGCTTCTCCACGCTGGTCGGCGTCTGCCCGACGGTGGTGTCGGGCGGCTTGGGGAAGCTCTGCGCGGGCGCTCCGGTGTCGCCGACGAAGACCATGTTCCAGTTGGAGCCGGTCCAGCTGCCGAGCTCGTCGTTGCGGGAGAGCCACTGCTGCTGGCTGCCGGAGTTGACCTGCCCGTCGACCTTGGCGTCGCCCAGGAAGCCGCCGCTGGACCAGCCGCCGTTGTCGTCGAGGACGACGTTGCCCTGGATGTGCACCCGGCGCATCGGCGAGGCCTGCGAGACGGCCCACTCGGTGCTGCCGGAGCTGGGGTCGATGTCCAGGTTCTCCACGCCGCGCCAGAAGTTCTCGGTGGCGTTGCCGCCGTTCCACTGCGCGTCGGCGTGGACGCCGCCGCCGGTGATGGTCGTCGCGTCGGGCGACTGACCGAGCCCGAGGACCTGGGTGTAGAAGCCGACGTTGACGTTGACGTTGTAGCTGCCCGGCTTGAACAGCAGCGCGTAGCGGCTGGTGCCGAACTGGTTGGACTGCTGCTGGCTGTAGACGGAGTCCAGTTGGCTCTGGATGGTGGCAGCGGACATGGAGGGGTCGAAGACCAGCACGTTGGGGCCGAAGGGGTTGCTGCCCGACGTCGTCCCGGTGGGCAGGGTCCACTGTTGGTTTGCGTTGCCGGAGCAGGTCCAGATCTGGGTCTGGGTGCCGGGGGTGGTGGACCAGTTGGTGTCGTCCAGGCACTTGCCCGACTGGGGGTTCAGCAGGGAGCCGTTGGCCTGCGGCTGCCAGATCCTGGGCGCCGGTGCCGTTGCAGTCGTACAGGTCCACGGTCGTGCCGTCGGCGGTGCCGGCGGCGTTCACGTCCAGGCACTTGCCCAGCACCCGCCAGCGTCCCGTCCGAAGCCAGGAGTCCACTGCTGTGCGGCGGTCCCGTTGCACGTGTACACCTGCACCGGGTTGAAGTTCGCCGTCGAGGCGGACCGGTCGTCCAGACACAGACCCTGATACCCCGTCACCTGACCCGTCCCGCCCGGCGCGGCCGCGGCGGCGGGGTGCAGGGCGACGGCCCCGAGCGGGAGTTGGAGCAGGGCAGCGGCGGCCACGATCACGGGGCGGCGGCCGCGTGGACGCCCGCGGGAAGACAGCATGGCGAGACCTCTCGGTGGGGGTTGGTGGAAGCTCGCTGATTGAACTCTTGAAGTCATGGCAACGTCAATGCACGTGCAGAATTTGAGAGAACGCTCTCCTGTGATCAGAACTCGAAGACAGAGGTCAGACATGACGGATGTGCACATCCGACTCCTGGCCGCACAGTTCGTCAGGAAGGTTTACTAATGTTCTCTCTTGACGCCCTGTCATGACCTCTAGTTGACTCCCGTCGTCCGGCCGCTCCCCCACGTTCCGGCCCCACCCCACGGAGTCCCCATGCGTCTTCGGCATGCCTGCGCACCGTCCGCCGTACTGCTGACCGCCGCGTCAGCGATGCTGCTCGCCGCGCCGACGGCACACGCCGCGGCCAACCCCGGCCCCGGCTTCCCCGCCCACTACGCCGCGCCCTACGTGGAGACCTGGAACTCCCCGGGCGCCATCGCGGCGGCGGAGTCGGCGACGGGCCTGAAGTACTACACGCTCGCCTTCGTCATCAACGGCAACGGCAGCTGCAACGCCACCTTCAACGGCGACACCGCGATCAGCGACTCCGGCTGGACCGGCGCGGTCAACACGCTGCGTGCCTCGGGCGGGGACGCCATCGTCTCCTTCGGCGGCGCCTCCGGCACCGAACTCGCCGAGGCCTGCACCTCGGTGGCGTCCCTCCAGGCCCAGTACCAGCGCGTCGTCGACACGCTGAACCTGACCCGGATCGACCTGGACGTCGAAGGGGCCACCCTGGACGACACGGCCGCCAACGACCGCCGCAACCAAGCGCTGGCCAACCTCCAGTCGTACTACGCCTCGCAGGGCCGCACTCTCACCGTCGACTACACGCTGCCGGTCGACACCACCGGCCTGGAGTCCGACGCGCTCAGCCTGCTGAACAACGCCAAGAGCCACGGGGTGAACGTCAACCTGGTCAACATCATGACCATGGACTACGGCCCCAACGAGGAGATGGGTCAGGCGGCGATCAGCGCCGCGCAGGGCCTGCACAGCCAGCTCGGCCAGATCTGGACCGGCAAGAGCTCCGCCCAACTGTGGGCCATGGAGGGCAACACGCCGATGCTCGGCGTCAACGACTCCACCAACGAGGTCTTCACCACCGGCGACGCCTCCAGCCTGGAGAGCTTCGCCCAGGCCAACGGGATCCAGGAGCTCTCCTACTGGTCCCTCGGCCGCGACCAGGCCTGCGCCTCCGTCGGCACCTACTCCGACACGTGCAGCGGCACCCAGCAGAGCACGTACCAGTTCGCCTCCACCTTCAACGCCCTCACCGGCGGCTCCAGCGGTGGCGGCGGCAGCCACACCGGTCAGGTGACGGGGTATCAGGGTCTGTGTCTGGACGACCGGTCCGCCTCGACGGCGAACTTCAACCCGGTGCAGGTGTACACGTGCAACGGGACCGCCGCACAGCAGTGGACTCCTGGCTCGGACGGGACGCTGCGGGTGCTGGGCAAGTGCCTGGACGTGAACGCCGCCGGCACCGCCGACGGCACGACCGTGGACCTGTACGACTGCAACGGCACCGGCGCCCAGATCTGGCAGCCGCAGGCCAACGGCTCCCTGCTGAACCCCCAGTCGGGCAAGTGCCTGGACGACACCAACTGGTCCACCACCCCCGGCACCCAGACCCAGATCTGGACCTGCTCCGGCAACGCCAACCAACAGTGGACCCTGCCCAGCTGAATCCCCCGCTCCCCTTGTCGGGATCACAGCGGCACCGCATCGCTTCGTGCAAGACTTGGCAGGAACGGCCAGCTGACACAACCGCAACTGGCCGTTCTTGTCGTGCCCTCGGGGGCGCGGCCGAGTCTGCGAGGTCGGTTGTCCGTCCTGGATTGCGAGAGCACGCTGCGTGGCTGAAACGGGGAACGGGGAGACGCGGTTCGACCTCTCCGGGAGCGGGGCCGTACCGCTCGAGGCGGAGGACCCGCGCGTGATCGGCGGAATCCCGTTGCTGGGCCGGCTCGGCTCCGGCGGCATGGGCCGCGTCTACCTCGGGGTGTTCGAGGGCCGCTACGCCGCCGTCAAGCAGGTGCTGCCCGCCTTCGCCGAGGACCAGGACTTCCTGCGCCACTTCGGCCACGAGCTGGACAACCTCGGCCGGCTTCCGGCGGAGGTCAGCGCGCCGCTGCTGGCCAGCGAACGCGCGGGGCGCCCGCCGTGGTTCGCCACCGCCTACATCCCGGGCCTGACCCTCAGCCAGGTCATCGAACTGCACGGCGGCTCGCTGTCCGTCCCGGTGCTGTGGCTGCTGCTGCGCGAGACGGCCGCCGGACTCAAGGCCGTCCATGCGCTCGACATGGTGCACCGGGACCTCAAGCCGTCGAACGTGATGCTCACCGAGGAGGGCGTCACCCTCATCGACTTCGGCGTGGCCCGCGCGGCCGACCAGAGCCGGCTGACCCGCACCGGGATGATGCTGGGCACGCCCGCCTACATGTCCCCGGAACAGGCCAACGGCTCCAAGCACTTCACCGGCGCGACGGACGTGTGGGCGCTGGGCGCGCTGATCGCGTACGCGGCGTCCGGCGAGCCGCCGTTCGGCGAGGGCTCGGGCGTGGACCTGCTCTACCGCATCGTGCACACCGAGCCGGATCTGGAGCGACTGCGGGCGCTCGACGCGGAGCTGGCCGAGGTCGTCGCCGCCTGCCTGGACAAGAACCCGCTCGCCCGGCCCAGTGCGGACCGGCTGCACCAGCTGGGCCGCCAGAAGTGCGGTGCGCCGCAGCCCGGTTGGCCGCAGGCGGTGATGCAGGCCCTGGAGCGGCGCTCGGCCTTCGCTCGACTCGAAGCACCGGAGATCCCGCTCCCGGCCGTGGCGGAGGTGCCGCAGGCGGCCGAGGTGGCCGGGCAGGTCGGCGACACCACGTTCGTACGCATGGGCGGGTCCGCCGAGCGTCCGCGCCGCCGCTCGCGGCTGCTCTTCGTGATGCTGCCGGTCGTGCTGGCCACCGGCGCGACGGTCGCGGTGGAGCTGGTGCCCGGCGTCTCCTCGCCGTCGGCGAGCGCGGGCGGCAGCCCGTCGGCCTCCGCCTCCGCCCTCACCTCGGCTCCCGTCGGCGCCCTCCCGCCGACCGCGTCCGCCGGAGCGTCCACCTCCGCGACCGCGCGGCCGTCCCTCACCCCGACGGCATCCCCCAGCACCGGCGGCACCGGCGCCGGCCCCGGCACGAACGGCCATGCCGCGGGCGGCTCCTCCGGCACCACGCACGGCGCCTCGGAGGGCGCCTCGGCAGGCAACGGCGGCGGCTCCGGCTCGGGCGGCTCGGGTTCCGGCGGCTCAGGCTCCGGCAGCCAGACCCACCCGCCGTCCGGCTCCGCGCCGGGTACGGTCACGGCCTGGAGCGCGTACTTCCAGGGCTACTGCTTCGGCAGCTGCCAGTACCCGCTCCTGGTGAAGTGGACCCAGGTCGCGGGCGCGACCAGCTATCAGATCCACTACACGAACGACGGCAAGGGCAACCCCAACGACAAGACGGACACCGTCATCTCCGCGGGCGACGCGAGCAGCCGCACCATCAGCTCGCAGATGTCCGGCGACGACATCTGCCTCTGGCTCCGCGCCGTCAACTCGCACGGCGTCTCGCCCTGGTCCCAGTCCATCTGCAGCGCGACCCCGTACTGAGGCGTGCCGCGAAGGAACTGCTGCCGTGTCAGATCTGCGAGCCCCGGGTGGGCAGCAAGTCGCAGATGACAGCGTGAGCGACGATCGTGGGGCCTTCAGTGATCAGGAGTTCACTTCCGACGCAGAGATGCGGTCCGGCCAGCTCGGGGACGAGAAGCCGATGTTGGCGCGAGCCAAGCCGTCAGGCAGGAAACCGGTGTGCTGCACCAGGATGCTGTGAAGCGCCGCGCTGGAACCTGGGAACGTGGCCGTCGCCGCGTAGACGGGTGCGGTCGGTGGGCCCGAGTCGCGGCCGCCCTGCGATTCCGGCAGCCAGCGGATCTCCGCCACGGCCATCGGTTCCCTGAGTTCGATCACCAGCTCAGGCCAACCGGCGAGGCTGCTGTCGTCATGAAGTGCCTGCCTCTGCCTCCTGGCGAGCCTTGACCACCGCAATGAAGGCTGCTGCTGCGCGGGGGTTCGGGAGCACGTGCAGCGTGGCGTCACCGGCCGGACCGGCGACTGCTTTCAGCAGAAGCGGCAGACTCCGACGCCGCCATGACCAGAGCCAGAGCCAGAAATCGAGCCGCTCCCGTGAGCGGCGCACGGCTCGCCAGGCGCAGGGCCAGAATGAATAGTCGAGCAGGATGACGGTGTCGGCTCGCCGCAGGCGGATGTCGAGGACGTCGTAGGGGCCGAGATCGCCGTCCATGATCCATCGGTCCGCCCGGGCGAGCTCACCCTGGACGGTGGCCCACTCCTCGGGTGGAGTCGCTTCAAGGCCCGGTCCCCAGAAGTGCTTGTCGAGCTCGATGACGGGAAGGCCGGTAACCGTGCCGAGCATGGCTGCCAGGGTTGACTTCCCTGAGCCGCCACGGCCGAGGATGACGACACGCTCCATGGTCGCCATGCTGCCAGAAAGGCCGCACCGGATCACGCGCGAGCGGTGCCGGGGCCCAGGGCCGTCTGCCGTGCGTACGGCGGCTTCAGCCCCGGCCCGCGCACGCGGGTTCGGTGGTCAGCCGGCCGTCAGGACGTCGCGGGCGACGTAGCCGGCCGAGAGGACGCCTTCCTTGCCGCCGATGACGAGGGCGTCGACGGCGAGGTGGTTGGTGGTGTCGTAGGCCGCGAACCAGCCGTTGGTGCCCTTCGCCGTCTCGGCGGTGCCGGTCTTGGCGCCGCCGGGGATGCCGGTCATGCGGGGCTCGGCGGTGCCGTAGGGCGCGTTGGCCGTGACGGTCATCATCTGGCGCAGCGCGGTCGCGGTGGCGACGGAGATCGGGCGGGCGGCCGCCTGCTGGGGCAGGCCCGGGACGATGATCGGCTGGTGGAACGCGCCGTCCGCGATGGTCGCGGCGACGGAGGCCATGGCGAGGGTGTTCATCGTGACCTGGCCCTGCCCGATGGACTGGGCCGCGATCTGGTTCGTGCTGCCCTTCTCGTCGGGCACGTTGCCGTCGGTGGTGGGCACGCCGATGTTCCAGTCGCCGATGCCGAAGACGTCGCGGGCCTCCTCGCGCAGGTCACCGGAGTGCAGGTTCTTGGTCGCCGCGTCGATGAACCCGGTGTTGCAGGAGATCGCGAAGTCCTTGGTGAGGTCCGCGTTGGGGTCGCTCTCGTTCTGGAAGTTGTGGAAGGTCTGACCGTTGATCACGGTCTGCTTCACGCACGCGGACTTGTCGGAGGGACGCATCCCGGCCTTGTCGAAGAGCGTGGCCGAGGTGATCATCTTCATGGTGGAGCCGGGCGCTGCCGCGCCGTTGAAGGCCGCGTCGCCGCCGCGGAAGGCCATCGCGCGGATCTCGCCGGTGGTGTAGTCGATCGCCACCACGTCCGAGGGCATGGTGCCGATGTGGGAGTCCTTGACCGCCTTCTGGGCCGCAACCTCCAGACCGGCGTCGAGGGTGGTCCGGATCGTGCCCGCCACGGCGGGCTGGACGACGTGCAGGACCTTGACGGTCTTGCCGCTCGCGTCGGCGATCTCCACGCCCTGGCCCTTGGTGCGCGTGGCCTTGCCCGCGTCGCGGGTCTGCAGCTCGCTGATGACGCCGGCCAGGGAGGGGAAGGTCTGGCCGGTCAGCGCGGCGCCGTGGCGGTCGACGACCTTGGCGGTGGTGGCCGGGATGCTGCCGAAGGCCAGCGTCTGGCCGGGCTTCAGTCCGGGGTACAGCACGGACGGCGCCCAGTGCACCTCCGGCTTGCCATCGACGACCAGCACGTCCGCGGAGCCCGCATACGCGAAGCTGCCGCCGCCGGTGAGCGTCGCGGTGGTGTGGAAGGTGGTGCGCAGCGCGTGGGCCACGGCCGGGTCCGCGGGGCCTGCGGCCACGCCGGTGAAGGCGATCTTGGACGCGTGCAGGCCGGAGGCGAAGGTCCCGAGCGCGGACTGCGCGGACGAGGGCTGGTCGGTGGTCTGTGCGGCCCCGTTCAGGTCCGCGGCGGCCCAGGAGGTGAGGAAGTGCTGGGTCGCGGCCGTGGCCTGCGCGACGGTCGGCGTGGTGATCACCGGCACGTGCTTCTGCGCGTCGGGGCCGGACGTCGACTTCGAGGAGCCCGCGTAGGCGTAGACGGCCGCGCTGCCCGCCCCGACGAGGGCGACCCCGGCCACCGCGGCGATCAGCCACTTCCGGTTCCGGCCCGGCGGCGTGGGCTCCGGCCCGACGGGCTGGTTCCCCGACCAGGTGGGCGTGTCGAGGTCGCGCTGCATGATCTCCCCGAGGAGCTGGACGGAACGGCGGCAAGGAGATCGTATGTGACCTCCGGGAATGTTCCGGTCCTGCCCCTGGCCTGTAGACGTTCTGTTACATGCCGCACCGCAGCGGTGGGCCCAGGATGGGAACGAACATCCGGACGTCGTCCGGATGTTGGCTCCGCGGCGTGTCAGTCGACCGGGCCGGCCTGCATCGGCAGGGCCGAGAGGGCGGCAGCCTCCATCTCCTGCATGCGACGCTCCAGTCCGGCCTACACCCAGCGCAGCTGCTGGGTGTAGGCCGGACGGAGGTAGAAGATCTCCCCGCGCAGGTGGGCGGCCCGAGCCTGGAGGCGGGCCAGATCGGGCGGAACGGGGAGCTTCGAACGTCGGCGGAGGATGGTTGTCAAGCGCATCAAGCCAGCCTAATCGCCCCGTTTCGCCCGACCTGCACGGAAGCGGGTGAGAGTGCTCACGTCCGGTACCGGTACAGGATCCGGCCGCGGGTGAGGTCGTACGGGCTGAGCTCCACGAGCACCCGGTCCTGCGGAAGGATCTTGATGTAGTTCTTCCGGATCTTCCCGCTGATATGGGCGAGCACCTTGTGCCCGTTCTGCAGCTCCACCGTGAAGGTGGCGTTGCGCAGGCATTCGGTGACGATGCCCTCGATTTCGATGCCGTTCGATGTCTTCGGCAAGTTCACTCTTTCGTCGAGTCGGTGATGGTGTGCATGTGATCGTTCGGTCCAGGTGGCGCGTCGGTGACGCTCAGGGGCGCACCAACTCGAGGATGGTGTCCCGGCCTTGGCCGCCGAGGCCCTCGAAGAGGCGCACCGCACCGCTGTTGGACTCGTCCACCTCGGCCCGCGCCGCCGCTACGCCGGAGTGGTGCAGCGCGCGCAGGACGTCGGCCAGCAGGGCCCGGGCGATGCCGTGGCGCCGCTGCTCGGCCAGGACGGCGACGAGCCCGATCCGCGCCTCGCGCCCCCGGGACACCACCCGGACCAGTCCGACGTAGCGGCCGGACAGCTCCGCCACCGCGTACGTCGACGGGTCCACGACGGTGACCCCGTCGGGTCGCGGCAACACCTCGGCCGGCATGGTCCGCCAGCCGACGGTGGCCTCGACCTCGGCGCGGACGGCCCGGTCCAGGAGGCGCAGCGGGCCCTCCTCGGCCCGGCCGAGCGGCACGACCGTCACACCGGACGGCGGCCGCACGGCGTCGAGGCCGGTCACCCGCGGGTCGGTGGGCAGGACGTACTCCCGCTCGCGGCGGGCGACCGTGAAGCCGGCCCGCTCCCAGGCGGCCCTGGTGTCGGAGTCGCCTTCGTGGACCACCGCGTGCAGCGGCCCCGGCAGCTCCGCCGGCATGGCGGCGGCAAGACGGTCGAAGACGTCCTCGTGCCAGGTGTCGATGCTGACGAACATCCGCCCGTCGGGCCTGCGCGAGGCGTCGCCCCTCCCGAGCTTCTGGCCGTCGGCGAGGGCGAGCCACTGCGTCGGCGCGGCCCGCGTAACCGTCACGGGACGACTGCCCGTGCCGGAAGGGAAAGCGGAAGAAAAAGGTGAAGAGTTCATGGCGTATCCCCTTTGCAGAGTGCCGTGCTGTCGGAGGCACTCCTGAGGACACCTACGTCACTCGCCCGCCGTGAGGGTATGAGGGAGCACCCACTGGAAAACCTTCTTCACGGGTCTCACCTCCTCGCGTCCTGTCACGGTGCCTCGCACGCTATCAGCGAAGCGCGACCCGCCCAACCCGTTTTCCGGTTCCGGGGCCTGCGGGCCCTTGGACTGAGGTCGGAACAACCTCGAAATAAGCTGGTGTGGCGGGTCCGTCCGCGGTGCAGGCCAATGGTGGTGAACGAAGTGCGGCGCCAGGGCCCGCCGCTGCCGTGTCCACGGGAGGTGCGCATGTCCCTGCGCGATCCGCTCCGCCGGCCCCAGCCCCGGTCGCGGTCCGACGCCGGTCCCCCGGTCCGGGCGCGGCCCCGGCCCGGGTCGCGGCTGCTGAGCTGGCTGCGCACACACGACCCCGGGCTCGCGGCGACGCGTCGGGCGGGGCGCACCGCCATCGTGATGCCGGCCCTCTTCGCGCTGTGCACCCAGGTGCTGCACGCCCCGGCGACGGCGAGCTTCGCCGCGTTCGGGTCCTTCTCGATGCTGCTGCTCGTCGACTACTCCGGCCCGATGGTGGAACGGCTGCGCGCCCAGGCCGAGCTCGCGGTCGCCTGGGCCGCGCTGCTCTGCCTGGGCACGCTGGCGGCGCACCGGACCTGGCTCGCCGTGCTGGTCACCCTGGTGGTCGCCTTCGTGGTGCTCTTCTCCGGTGTGGTCAGCTCGGTACTCGCAGGGAGCACGACGGCGCTGCTGCTCGGGTTCGTGCTGCCGGTCGCGACGCCGGTGCCGCTGTCCCAGCTTCCCGACCGGCTCGCCGGCACGGGGCTGGCGGCAGCGGCGGCGCTGCCCGCGATCGCCCTGCTGTGGCCGCGCCCGGTCGCCGATCCGCTCGGCGCCCCGGCGGCACGCGTCTGCCGCGCGGCGGCCGCGCGGCTGCGCACCGACGCCGCGCGCCACGGCGAGGCCGGACTACGTCCGGACGCCGCCCAGTGCCGTGCCGTGGCGGAGCGGACGTCCACGGCGAGCGCGGAGCTGCGTCGGGCCTTCGACGCGACCCCCTACCGGCCGACCGGCCTGTCCATCACCTCGCGCACGCTGGTCCGCCTCGTCGACGAGCTGACCTGGCTCAGCGCGATCCTCGCGGACCGGCCCGCCTGGACCGAGGAGCCGCCGGCCTGCGATCCGGCCGCCCGGACCGTGCGCCTCGCCGCCGCGGACGTCCTGGACCGCGCCGCCGACCTGCTCACCGACCTGCGCGGCGATGTCGGCCCGCTGCGCGACGCCGTGCAGGACCTGCGGGTGACCATGGCCGCGATGGCTGACAGCTCCACGGCCCGGCTGCCCGTGGCAGGCCCTCCCGGGGAGAGCTCGGAGGAGGTCTACGGCTTCATCGCGACCCTCGACTTCTCCTTCCGCGCGCAGGAACTGGGCTTCGCCGTCCAGCAGGTCGCCGAGAACGTCGACCTGGCCGCCACCGCCTGGCAGCGCAGCTGGCCCGCGCGGTTGCTCGGCCGCGAGCCCGGGGCGCTGACCGCACCGCTGGCCTCGGCACGCGAGCGAGCGGCCGCGCATCTGGGCCGGGGCTCGGTGTGGCTGCACAACAGTCTGCGCGGCGCGGTCGGGCTGGGCATCGCGGTGTTCCTGGCGGACCTGACCAGCCTCCAGCACTCGTTCTGGGTGCTGCTCGGGACGCTGTCCGTGCTGCGCTCCAACGCCCTCAACACCGGGGAGAACGCGGTGCGGGCCGTCCTCGGCACGGTGGTCGGCTCGTTCGTCGGCGCCGGGCTGCTGGTGCTGATCGGCCACCACGGCACCGTGCTGTGGTTCGTGCTGCCGCTCGCCATCCTGCTCGCCGGGATCGCGCCCGCCGCGATCTCCTTCGCCGCCGGGCAGGCGGCGTTCACCGTCACCCTGGTCGTGCTGTTCAACATCGGCCACAACCCGGACTGGCACATCGCGCTGCTCCGGGTCGAGGACATCGCGCTGGGCTGCGCGGTCAGCATCCTCGTCGCCCTGTTCTTCTGGCCGCGCGGCGCCGGGGCCGCCGTCGACCGGGCCCTCGCGCAGGCGTACAACGACAGCGCCGGCTACCTGTCGGGCGCCGTCGACTTCGCCCTCGGCCACTGCGGCGCCCCGGGCGCCCCCGACCTCGCGGCCCCTCCGGACGAGCCGGTGCGGCAGAGCCGCGAGGCGGCCGCCTCCGCGCGCCGCCTGGACGACGCGTTCCGCAGCTACCTGGCGGAACGCGGAGCGAAACCGCTGTCGCTGGCCGACACGACCACCCTGGTCACCGGCGTCGTCGGCCTCCGCCTGGCGGCCGACGCCGTGGTCTCCCTCTGGCAGCAGTGCGCCCTCACGCGCACCAACGCCGACCAGACCGAGGCTCACCGCGCGATCCTCGGCCTGACCACCCGCGTCACCGACTGGTACCGCGGCCTGGCCGGCAGCCTCGCCGACCACACGCCCGTCCCGGCCCCGGTCCTGCTGCGTCCGGAGGCGGCGGCCCGCCTCGTGGAGTCCGTCCGCACCGACCTCGTCGACCCGGACGGCCAGGCCACCGCGACGGCCGTGCGCGTCATCTGGACCGGCGACCACGTCGACGTGGCCCGCCGCCTCCAGCCGATCCTCGCCGCCGCGGCACGGGACGGCAGCGCCCCGGGCTGACGCGCGCCCGTCCGCCGCGAGGCGCCGCCGGTACCCTCCAGGGATGGCTGGGACCGGGCGTTACCGATGGCGCACGCGCGTGCGAAGGCACCTGCCCTGGTTCCTCGTCGACCGGGGCTTCCTCGGCAAAGGCCCGCGCGACTGCGGAGCGCACGAGTGGTTCAACCACGACGGGCGCGTCGCCCGCTGCTATCACTGCACGGCGGGCGAGCGCGTGCTCCCCGCCCGCGCCGGGTGATGCCGTTCAGTTCGATGCGGTGAGGTCCTGAACGGAGGCGTAGGACGGCACCTGTGGGAGGGGTGGGACCGCGCCGTGCGTGCGCAGGGCGGTGACGGTGTCGACCGCCGCGCCGAGGGCGACCCGGAAGAGCAGCGAGCCGAGGCTGACGCGGCGGACGCCGAGTTCGGCGAGGCGGGCGAGTGCGGGCCCGTCCGGAGAGGCGAGGACGTTGAGGGGCAGCTCCGTCGCGGCTGCCGCCGCCTCGATGCCGGCCGGGTCGGTCACGCCCGGCACGAAGACGCCGTCCGCGCCCGCGTCCGCGTAGGCGGCGAGCCGGGATGCCGTCTGCGCCTCGCCGCCCTGCCCGAGCCAGTAGGTGTCGGTGCGCGCGTTCACGAACAACCACGGCACGGCCTCCCGGACTGCGGCGATCTTCGCGGCGTGCAGGCGCGGCGGGGTGAGGTCGCCGTCCGCGCGGCCGTCCTCCAGGTTGACGCCGACGGCGCCCGCTTCGGCGAGCTCCCGGGCGAGGTCGGCCACCTCGGCCGGGTCGTCGCTGAAGCCCCCCTCGATGTCGACCGAGAGCAGGAAGGCGCCATCGCCGATCAGGCGGGCGAGCCGGAGGGTCTCCGCCCGGGTGCGGCCGGTCCCGTCCGGCAGCCCGGCCGCGGCGGCGACCCCCAGACTGGTGGTGCCCACAGCCTCGAAGCCCGCCGCCGCCAGCGCGGCGGCGGAGGCGTGGTCCCAGGCGTTCGGCAGCAGCAGGGGCACGCCGGACGGCCGGTGCAGCGCGCGGAAGCGAGCCGCGCCGGAAGGCCCAAAGGTGCCGCTGACGCCTGCCGGACGAGGCGGACGCGAGGACGGTTCGGAGATCGTCATACGGCCACGCTAGGCGCGGGACACTTCGGCGGGCGCCGAACCGTCGCGGGGGCATCATGGCCACATGTCCGCACAACCCCTCGCGCGGCTCGCCGGGCTGCTGGCCGACCCCACCCGCGCCGCGATCTGCCTCGCCCTGCTGGACGGCCGCGCCTGGACCGCAAGCGAACTGGCCCACCACGTGGGCATCGTGGCGTCGACGGCGAGCGAACAGCTGTCCCGGCTCGTCGCGGGAGGCCTCCTGGTCGAGGAGCGGCAGGGCCGCCACCGCTATCTGCGACTGGCCGGTCCCGGCACCGCCGCGCTGGTCGAGGACCTGGCCACGTTCGCGGCGACGCAGCCGGGATCCGCGGCGACGCCCGCGCCCGCGCCGCGCAACCTGCGCGAAAGCGTCCGCCGCAGCGCGGAGGCGCGCGCCCGGACCTGCTACGACCACCTCGCCGGCCGGCTCGGCGTCGCGGTCGCCGACTCCCTGCTGGCGCGCGGCGTGGTGTCCGACGAGGCGGGGCTGGCCGTGACCGTGCCGGGCCGGGCCTGGCTCACCACCACCGTCGGCGTCGACGTGGAGGCGCTGCGCCACGGCCGCCGCCCGCTGGTGCGCAGCTGCCTGGACTGGACCGAGCGCCGCCCGCACCTCGCCGGGGTGCTCGGCGCGGCACTGTGCACGCATGCGATGGACGCGGGCTGGCTCCGCCGCGTCGGCACCGGCCGTGCCCTGCGGGTCACGACCGGCGGCGCCGAGGCCCTCCGCGACCTGTTCGGCATCACCCTCGACCAGGGCGCCGACTGACCTGCCACCTGACGTCGCGTCAACATCGCTCCGCCCCACGCCCTACCGCTCAGGCGGAGGCCTGGGAGGCGGCGGCCGCCGGGTGCAGGTCGGCGAGGGTGAGCCGGTGCACCGGCTCGTCGGGCAACAGGATGCGGCGCGTGGTGGTGCGGTCCGGGCCGACGTGGAGAAGCTCCCCGGACTCCATCAGTTGCCAGTCGGGGTGGTCGTCCATCCGCTCGCTGGCGACCGCGGTCGCGCCGTGGCCGGCCAGGTCCGTCGAGTGGACGCGCAGGCGTCCCGCCGTGCCGCTGTGGTCGAGATGGCGGTCGCCGTGACGGCCGCCCGCAGGGCGCTGGAGCACGTACAGGTCGTGGGTGTCCGGGTAGCGCAGCGCCCACAGCTGGTCCGCGGTGGTGAGGATGATGTTGAGGGCGTAGATCGGCAGGTTCTGCGCGGCCCAGCGCGCGGCGGCTTCGATACCCGCCGTCACGTCGCCGCCGCGGGCGGCGGTCTCACGGGTGATCAGGGCGAAGAAGCGCTCGGAGTCGGTGTCGCCCTCGACCAGTGACCGGTCCGGCCCGAGGTGCGCGTCGAGCCGGGGCAGGTCCTCGATCACGCCGTTGTGGGCGAACAGCCGCCCGTCCTGCTCGAAGGGGTGCGTGTTGCGGACCTCCAGCGCCCCGGTGGAGGCGAACCGGATGTGGGCGACGAAGGTCGCCGACTCCACGGTCCTGGCCTCCTCCGCGAAGGCGCGGTCCTCGTAGGCGGCGACGGGCGCCTTGTGCACCTGCGGCGTCCCGTCGGCGTCGAAGAACCCCAGCCCGGTGCCGTCGGGGTCACGGTGGCTCTGGTCGCTGAGGCTGTCCGGCGCGTCCAGCAGCCAGAAGGTGGCGCGGGTGCGGCGCGGTGCACTGCTCAGGCCGAACAGACGGCACATGCCGGCTCCGCCTCTCTGTCGTCTCTGGCGTCTCTGGCGTCTCTGTAGTCGCGGGCGTCGCGGGCGTCCGGGTCGGTGCACCGGCCGGTGCGCGGGCGGTGGGCCGGTCGGGCGCCCTGCCACGATACGACCGATGCGCGGCGCCCACCGAGGGGCGCGCCTGGGCGGGATGACCGAACCTCCGGGCGCGGCAGTGCCGTTCGGCCACTCCCCCGGGTCGGTCGGGTCAGCGGCTGAGGTCGAGCCGGTCGAGGAACGTCCAGAGGGTGGCGCGGCCGGCGGTGTCCTCGGCGCCGCCCGTGGTCTCGGCGACGGAGAGCTCCGCCGACATGGCGACCACCAGGCGGGCGGCGGAGACCGCGTCCGGCCAGCCCATGGCCCGCAGGTCCGGTTCGGCCTGCGCGACGAAGGTCTCGGACCGCATGGCGACCTGGTCGGACAGGTCGGGATCGTTGCGGGCCTCCAGCAGCAGCGCTTTCACACCGTTGTGACGGAGGCACAGGTCCAGGTAGGTCTCCATGCCCCGGCGCAGCCGTTCCCGTCCGGGCGGCAGCGCGGCCATCGCCTCGCCGACGGCGGCGGCCACCTGCGCGTGGAAGCGCCCGTGCATGGCGCCCAGGAAGGCTCCCCGGTCCGGAAAGTGCACGTAGAAGGTGCCCTTGGCGACGCCCGCGGCCGCGACGACGCGGTTCACGCTCATCGCCGCGAGCCCGTGCCGACCGGCGATCTCCAGCCCCGCTTCGAGCAGGGCTTCTCGGGTGCGCTCGGCTGCGGCGGCTCGGGAGGTCATGCCCGGAGTCTACGACCCCCTCTGGCGGCGCCGCGGCAGCCTGCGCTACGGTGACCGACCGGTCAGTCATTCAGATTCGCCACGACCGCCGCCCTGCCGGGACGGCGCGCCGTCCGGCCCTGCCGGGACGGCGACAAAGGCGTACAGAGACGAAGGAGAGCGCCGTGCGCGCAGCGATCGTGAACCAGCTCGGACAGGCACCCCGTCCCGGCGAGCGCCCTGACCCGGCCGAGCGTCCCGGCCACACCCTGGTCCGGGTCACCGCGGCCGCGCTCAACCCGGTCGACCTGCACATCGCCTCGGGCGGCCACCCGGCCGGCGCGCCGGCCGTCCCGTACGTGCCCGGCATCGAGGCGGCGGGCACCGTCGTCTCGGGCGGCCGCTTCGCCCCTGGCGCCCGGGTCCGCGTCGCCGTGCCCGGCGGCTTCGTCGACGGCACCCTCGCCGAGCTCGTCTCCGTCCCCGACGAAGCCTGCCTGCCGCTGCCGGACGGCCTGGACGACGACCTGGCCGCCGCCGTCGGGGTGGTCGGCGTGAGCGCGCTGCTCGCGCTGCGGGAGGAGGCCGGGCTGCGCCCGGGCGAGTCGGTCCTGGTCCTGGGCGCCACCGGCGCACTCGGCCAGGCCGTGGTCCAGCTGGCCCGCGCCCTCGGCGCCGACCCCGTGGTCGCCGCCGGGCGCAACCCGGACCGGCTGAAGGCGCTGGGCGACGCGGCGGACTTCACGCTGCTGCTGGAGGACGGCCCGTCGGCGCTCGACCCGGCCTCCCTCGCGGAGGCCGTCGCCGAGGTCGGCGGCGCGGTCGACGTCGTCGTGGACCTGCTCTGGGGCCCGCACGCCCGACTGGCCCAGGCGGCCCTGCGGCCCGCCGGTCGCTGGGTCAACCTCGCCCAGTCCGCAGGCGCTTCCGCCGAGCTCGACGCGGCCGCACTGCGCCACCGCCACCTGCGGCTCTCCGGCTTCAGTGCCACCGCCCTGCCCGCCGACCGCATCGCCACCGCCTACGCCGAGCTCGCCGCCCTCGCCGCGAGCGGCGCCCTGCACCCCTCCCTCTCGGTCCACCCCTTGGCGGACATCGAGCACGCCTGGACCGCCCAGGCCGCCTCCCCGGGCGCCAAGCTCATCCTGCGCCCCTGAGCGAGAACGGACCGGGACCGTCGCACTGACGCCGGACCGGCGAGGCAGAGGATCAGCGGCGGGGGTTGGTGCGGCGGGTGGGTTCGGCGGCGGTGGGGTCCTCGGGCCAGGGGTGGCGGGGGTAACGGCCGCGGAGTTCGGCGCGGACGGCGCGGTAGCCCTCGCGCCAGAAGGTGGCCAGGTCGGCCGTGACGGCCGCGGGGCGTCCCGCCGGGGAGAGCAGGTGGATCGTCAGCGGGACCCGGCCGTCGGCGAGCGAGGGCGCGGCCTGCCAGCCGAACAGCTCCTGGAGCTTGACGGCGAGGACGGGTCGGTCGGTGGAGTAGTCGACGCGGATCCGGGAGCCGGTGGGGACGGTGATCCGCTCGGGGGCCAGTTCGTCGAGGCGTCCGGCGGAGCCGTCGGACCAGGGCAGCAGTCGGGCCAGGGCGGCGGCGGTGGGCAGGCGCTCCAGGTCGGCACGGCGGCGGGCCCGGGAGAGCTCGGGTTCGAGCCAGTCCTCGGCCCGGTCCAGGAGGGCGCGGTCGTCCACGTCGAGCCAGGGCTCGCCGATGACGCGGTGCAGGAAGGCCATCCGCTGCCGTAGGCCGGCGGCCTCGGCGGACCAGGTCAGCAGTTCGGTGGCGCCCTCGGCGGCGAGCCCCTCCAGCAGGGCCGCCCGCAGCAGCGCCGGGTCCGGCGCGGTCAGGGGCTCGGCGGCGAGCTCGACCGCGCCGAGGGCCGCGACCCGGCGAGCCGCCACGTCACCACGGCGCGACCCGGGCGGCACGGCCCAGCGGACCTCCTCACGGTCCGTCAGCAGTGGTGCCGCGCAACGCCGGGCGGTGGCCTCGTCGGTGACGGCGGCCAGCTGGACACGGGCCGAGGGCGAACCCGCCGGGCGGTCGGCGACGGCCACGGCGATCCACTCGGCGCCCGACAGGGCGGAGCCCGTGGTCGTCGCGGCCGCCGTGCCGGAGGCCATCAAGTAGGCGGCCCCGGCGCCCGGTTCGGGCTTGGGCCCGCGCGCCCTGGCCAGGCGCTCGGGGAAGGCCAGACCGGCGATCAGTCCGGCCGCCTCGGTGTCGCCGACCTGCTGCGGCGGGTCGTCGGCATCCGGGTGCCGGCGCAGCCGTCGGACCTCGTCGCGCCAGCGCGCCGCGTACGCCGCGTAGGGGTCCCTGCCCGTGCGCACCGCGCGGCGGACTGCGGCGAGGTCGTCGCCGAGCCCACGCGGCGGCTCCTCGGAGAGCAACGCGACGAGCTCGGCCGCCTGACGCTCGCCGACGAGCGGCGCACCGTCCAGCAGCGCCCGGCCGAGCCGTGGGTGCAGGCCGGTGCGGGCGATGCGCACACCCCGCGCGGTGGCGCGGCCCTCGGCGTCGACGGCTCCGAGGGCGGTCAGCGTCGTGAGCGCCGCGGCCATCGCACCGGCCGGAGGCACGTCGGGCAGCGCGAGGCCGCGCGCGCCCGGCGCTCCCCAGCAGGCGCTCTGCAGCGCGAAAGCGGTGAGGTCGGCCTGAAGGATCTCGGGCGTGGGCAGGGCACGGGCGAGCGCGTCCTCGGCCTCCGCCCAGCAACGGTAGACGGCGCCTGGCGCCTCGCGACCGGCTCGGCCGGCGCGCTGCCGCCCGGTCGCCAGCGAGGAACGGACGGTCACCAGCCCGGCCAGGCCCCGGGCGTGGTCGGTGCGTGGCTCGCGGGCCAGCCCGCAGTCGACGACGCTGCGCACACCGGGCACGGTGAGCGAGGACTCGGCGACGGACGTGGAGAGCACCACCCGGCGGCGGGGCCCGGCGGCGAGGGCGGCGTCCTGCACCGAGCGGTCGGCCCGGCCGTGCAGTTGCAGTACGTCCGCGGTGTCCCGAAGGGCGCCCAGCAGACTGGCCACCCTGGCGATCTCGCCCGCTCCGGGCAGGAAGCACAGCACGTCGCCGTCGCGTTCGCGCAGCGCGCGCCGCACGGTCGCGGCGACGTGCTCCAGCAGGGCCGGATCCGTGCGCAGCCCCTGCGGCGGCCGGACCGGCCGGGGCGGCGGCGACCAGACCACCTCGACCGGGTGCGCGATGCCGTGCGCCTCGACGACGGGCGCGGGCTCGTCGCTCTCACCGCCCAGCAGGCGCGACCAGGCGGCGGTGTCGGAGGTCGCCGAGGCGCACACGACCTCGAGCTCGGGGCGCAGCGCCGCCCTCACGTCCAGCAGGAAGGCCAGCGCGGCATCCGCGTCCAGGTGCCGCTCGTGACACTCGTCCAGGAGGACGAGGTCCACCCCGGCGAGCTCCTGGTCCCGTTGCAGCCGCTGCAACAGCACGCCGGTGGTGACCACCTCGACGACGGTCTCCGGACCGACCCGCCGCTCCCCGCGCACGGTGAACCCGACCCGCTCCCCCACCGCTTCACCCAGCAGCCACGCCATCCGCCGCGCCGCGGCGCGCACCGCCAACCGCCGCGGCTCCGCGACCAGCACCCGCCGAGCCGGCCCCCCGTCCACCAGCCCGTCCACCAGCCCGGCGAGCGCCAGCGGCACCAGCGTCGTCTTGCCCGTCCCGGGCGGCGCGGCGAGCACGGCCGTCCCGCGCGACCCCAGCGCACGCCGGAGCGCGGGGACGGCACTGCGCACGGGGAGGTCGAGCCAGGCGGGGTTCACCCGGGCAGTCTCCCCGATCCGACCAGGCCAGGGCCAATGCGCCGACCCGACCCGCACCGGACTCGGCATCTCAGGTGGCGAAGGGCTCCACCCGGGCGTGGAACCTCTGCTCGACCCGCGCCTCCACCTCGCGCAGCTCGGCGAGGTTCGACGCCGTCAGCAGAACCTCGCCGAAGACGTTCTCCTTCGCCAGCGACGTCACCACGAAGCCCTCGTGCACGTAGCCGAAGTCGACGCCGTCGATCCGTTCCCACTCCCCCAGCGTGACGGACTCGGCGACCCGGCCGATCTCCTGGATCTCGAAGGGCCGCATCCCGAAGACCGGGCTGGCGCTCTGCGCGATCCCCTCGCAGTTCGTCGTGTAGCCGTCGTCGAGCGCCATCATGATCGCTTCCCAGAACGGGTCCACGCCGCAGGAGTGGAGCATCGCGGCCCGGTAGATGCGGCCCCCAGGTCGCGCGTTGACCTCCAGCAGCTCGGTCCGGCCGTCCGCGAGAACACGGCCCTTGACGAGCGGACTCACCCCTGGGCCGGTTTGTGCGGTTCCGTTGCTCCGCCGAACGGGCGGGCGAGGAGTGCGCGGGCGGCGATGTCGACCATTCGCTGGTAGCGGGTCTCGCGGGTGGCCGCGTCCATCGCCTCGCCGGTGCGCAGCTGGTCGGTGACGGTGAGGACGGTGAGGGCCTCGCGCCGCTCGGCGGCGGCGACCGCGTACAGGCCCGCGGCCTCCATCTCGACCGCGAGGGTGCCGAGCGCTGCGAGCCGGTCGAGGACCTCGGGACGGTCGAGGTAGAAGTAGTCGGAGCTGAGCACCGGTCCCACCCGGGCCGCGTCACCCGCGACCGCGATCGCGTCGACCAGCAGGCGGGGCGACGGCGCCAGGGACAGGGTCACGCCCGGCACCGGGGCCGTGGCCGTCGTCGCGTCGGTGTGCGCGGCCGAGGCCACGATCACGTCACCGAGGCTCAGCGAGTCCTGGAGCGCGCCCGCCGTGCCGACCCGGACGATGCGCTCGACTCCGTAGAACCGGAACAGTTCGGTGGCGTAGATGCTCATGGACGGCGCGCCCATGCCGGAGGCCATCACGGACATCGGCTCACCGAGGTAGCGGCCGGTGAAGCCGAGGATGCCGCGCACGTCCGTCACCTGCCGGACGTCCGTGAGCAGGTCGTGGGCGATGCGACGAGCCCGGTGCGGGTCGCCCGGCATCAGCACGCAGGGGGCGAAGTCACCGGGCTCGGCGCCGATGTGCGGCGTGGCCATCAGTTCGCCGCCCCGGGGCGGGGCGCACGCTCGTTCGTGCAGCCGTCGGGATCCGTCACCGGCAGGTCGTCCATCCCCACACCTTCGGTCAGGCGGGGCGGCTTGGCAACACGCGTGCCAGGTCGCCCGCCTCGGTACACTCGGCCCCGACGTCACCGGGCAGTGGCTCGATCCGGACCGTGCGGGGCCGGGATGCCGAGTCGTGGAGCCGGACCGGTGGCGTGCGCACGAGCCGCTCAGGAGAGGTTCATGGACATCGGGGCCCCACTGTGGCCGCTGGCCGGGCGCGAACAGCAGTTGGCCGAATTCGACGCGACGTGGAACTCGTGCCGGGGACTGGTGGTCTCGGGCCCGGCCGGTGTCGGCAAGACGCGGCTGGCGGAGGAGTTCCTGGCGCGCGCGGTGCGATCGGGATTCCGGGGCGGTCGGGCGACGGCGACGGCCGCGGCCGCGGAGATGCCGCTGGCGGCGATCGCCCATCTGATTCCGCCCGGGGTGGACCTGTCCGATCCGGTGGCCGGGTTCACGGCGGTGGCGCGGCGGTTGGCGGCCGGTCCGGGACGTGAACGCCGCTGCGCGCTCCTGATCGACGACCTGCACCTGCTGGACTCGGCTTCCGCCGTGCTGCTGCGGCAGCTGATGGATGCGGGCGTCGTACGGTTGCTCGGCACCATCCGGACCGGGCAGCCGCTCAGTGCCGCCGTTGTCGCGCTGTGCGGCGACACCTCGGTCCGTCGAGTGGACCTGAGCCCGTTCACGCCGCAGCAGACGGACGCGGTGCTCCAGCAGGCTCTGGGCGCGCCGGCGGCGCAGCGCACCGTCTGGGAACTGCACCGCGTCTCCGGCGGCAACGCGCTGTTCCTGCGCGAGCTGGTCGAGGGGGCGTCGGCAGCGGGCCGGTTGGGCTTCGACGGCGAGCTGTGGTCGCTCACCGGTGCGGAACCGCAGACGACGTCGCGGTTGACCGAACTCGTCGACGCCCGTCTGAGCGCGGTGCCGACGCAGGGGCGTGCCGTGCTGGAGCTGCTGGCCCTGTGCGCACCGGTGCCGCTGGCGGACGCGCAGGAACTGGCCGAACTACCGGTCCTGGCCGACCTGGAGGCCGCAGGCATCATCCACACCGCCATGAACCGGCGCAGAACGGAAGTCACCCTCGCTCACCCGTTGTACGGGGAGCTCCTTCGAGCGGGCATCCCACCGTTGCGGCGACGCCACCACCTCCTCACCCAGATCGACCGCACCACCGCCTGCGGCGCGCGCCGTCGCGACGACAGGCGTCGTCTGGCCGCGTGGCAGCTCGCCGCCACGGGCACCGCCGATCCCGCGCTGCTCCTGGAGGCCGCGTCGCTGGCCCGCTACGCGCACGACTATCCCCTGGCCGCCAAGCTGCTGCGCGCAGCCGAGGTCGAGGGACCGCGATCGGTCGCCTCCCGGCACATGCTCGGGGAGGTCCTGTTCGAGCTGGGCGACACCGTCGAGGCCGAGGGGGTGCTCGCCGAGGCCGACGCCGCCGCCACCAGCGAGCCCGACGTCGTGGCCGTGGCCATCGCGCGCACCATGAACCTGTTCTGGGCCTCGGGCCGCACCGACGAGGCGCTGGCGGTGAACGCCCGGGCCCAGGCCCGGGTCATCGGGGAGCACGCGCTGCGGATGCTGCGCTACAGCGAGGCCGCCGTCCGCATCCCGGCCGGTCAGCCCGTGCGCGGTCTGGAACTGCTGCACGACCTGCAACCCGACATCGACCAGCACGAAGGCGATCCGTACGAGGGCGACCATCGCGACGGCGACCGGCCGGACGGCGGCGGCTCGGACCCGGCCGCGTGGCTGGCGGGGGCGATGATGAAGGTGGCCGGCCTCGACATGACCGGCCGCAGCGCCGAGGCCTGCGCCTTCGCCGAGAGCGTCTACCAGCACCACCGGCGACTCGACCAGCGCAGCCTGTATCCGCACCCTGCCTCCCAGCTCATCGGCCTGAGCGCGTCGCTGCGCAGCCTGGGGCGGCTGTCGGAGTCCCGCAGCGTCGGCGAGCGCGCGTTCAGGCAGCTGACCGAGGCGGACATCTCCGTGCCCGCCACCTGGCTCGCGGTCAACCTCGGCCTGACCGAGTGGCTGGCCGGGCGACCAGCCACCGCCCGACGCTGGTACGCCGAGGCCGCCGCACGGGCCCGCGCACAGCGCAGCACCAACGCCCTGCACACGGCGCTGAACGGCATCGCGGCCTGTGTCGCCGTCCTCGGCGACGGCGCGGCCGCCCGGCGGATCCTGAACGAGGCGGACACCCACACGGGACTGCCCCTGTACCGCGACACGGAGTACCTGGCCCGGGCCTGGACGGCCGCGGCGAGCGGGGAACTGGCCACCGCCCGCCGCATTCTGCGACAGGGGGCGGCCGAGGCCGCCGGTGCCGGCATGCTGACCACCGAGGCGGTGCTGCTGACCGACGTCGCCCGCCTGGGTGGCGCGCACGACGTCGTCGACCGACTGCGCGAGCTGGCTTCGACCTGCCAGGGAGCCTGGCCCGGCGCGCGGCTGGCCCTGGCCTCGGCGCTGGCCGCCGACGACCCGGAGCTGCTGCTCGCCGCAGCGGCGGAGCTCCATGACCTGGGCGCCGACCTGCAGGCCGCCGAGGCCGCCAACACCGCCGCTGTCTCCCTGCGCCGCGCCGGCCGCCCCCGCGCGGCCACCGCGGCAGCCCGTCGCGCGAGCTCATGGGCGGCGCAGTGCGAAGGCGCGCGCACTCCGCTGCTGCTTCCGGCCGAGACCAACACGGCCGTCAGCGGTCGCCAGCTCGAAATCGCCCTGCTCGCGGCCAACGGCGCGACCAACAAGAAGATCGCCGAAATGCTGTCCCTGTCGGTGCGCACCGTCGAGAACCAACTCCAGCGCGCTTACGTGACGCTCGGAATCGCAAGCCGCCAGGATCTCGCCCACGCGCTGGGGATCGCCGGCGATCCCTCTGCATGATGTGAGTGCCTCAGATGCGAACGGCGACGACCAGGACGACGACGAGCATGGTGCCCGTGGCCCAGACCAGCGTCCGCAGGGAATCGTTTCGCCAGAGGGCCGTCAGGATTTCGCGGGCACGCTGTAGAGGTTTCCCGGGGAGCAAGAACGGTCTCCGTTCGAGGAGTGGAGGGGTCAGGACGCGCGGCCCTGCGGAAGACGCCTCAACGTAGGACTCCCCGTCGTCGCCTTGCGTGAGTAATCGGTACTCACAATTGCGGCGCGGTCTGATGCCGAGCCGCGTGGAGTAGTGAGTACTCATTCGCGGTCGGCCGCCTGTCCGTACCTTCTCCCACGGCATTTCGTTTCTACGCGCCCGGAGGCGCTCGTGTATGTGAGAAAGACCGGACGATGGCTGACGGCCGGCGCGCTGGCGACGGCCTTCGCCGTCGGCTTCACCGGAACCGCCTGGGCCGGGGGCGTGCTCCCGAACGGCACCGCGGTCTCCTCGACGGCGGCCCAGGGGTACGCCTACACCACGTCGTACGACTACTGGTCCGTGTCCGCAGTCCAGCCGTCCTCGGGCGCGAACGACGGGCTCACCCTGCTGAACGCGGGCGGCGGCTTCGCGGGCGGCAGCGACGTGGGCCAGGACCGGACGAACTTCGTCGCGGTTGACTCCAACTCCGGCACGGAGCCGTTCGGCACCTGGTACACGCAGATCGTCCCGCACACCGCCGGCTCCTACTGGGCCGAGGCGCAGTACGGCGCGAAGATCACCACCATCCCCACGCCGACCCACCACGGCACGACGGGGGCGGGCGACCCGGACATCGCCTTCTCCGTGCTCCCCGGCAACCAGGTGGTGACCGTCTCGGACCTCTACCTGACCGCTGGAGAGTCGTTCTGGGCCTCGACGTCCACCGCCGCGCAGGAGTTGTACCTGCTGGAGGCCACCCCGGGCCTGTCGTCGACCTACGTGCAGGGCCGGAGCGCGGCCGCCGCCGCGCAGAGCACCAAGGTCGTCGACAACTGCACGCTCTACACGGCCAAGCAGACCGGATGGCACGCGCTGGTGCTCGTCGGGGACACCCCGTTGACGGGCAGCTCGCAGGCGGGCATCGCGATCGGGATCCACCAGTACGATCCGAGCCAGCCGACCTACTGCCCGATGGCGGACTTCCCCGGCGCCACCCCCTGATCACGCCGGCTCCCCGGCGGCGACCGTCAGGCGATGCGGCCTGCCAGCAGGTCGTGGGCCGACGAGAGATCGGTTCCCGTCGACTTGGCCCGGAGGTAGCGGAGGTTGTGCGGGGTGGCGTGGACGCCGGTGGGAACCCGGTCGCGGACCGGGACGCCGAGCTCGCGGAGCTGGGCGGCCTTGTCGGGGTTGTTGGAGAGCAGGTCGACGCTGTCGACCCCGAGGGCGGCGAGCATCTGCGCTGCGGCGGTGTAGTCGCGACCGTCCTCGGGGAGGCCGAGGGCGGCGTTGGCGGCGTAGGTGTCGTAGCCCTCGTCCTGCAGCGCGTAGGCGTCGAGCTTGTTGTAGAGGCCGATGCCGCGGCCCTCCTGGCGCAGGTAGAGCAGGTAGCCGCCGCGCTGGGCGATGCGCTCGACCGCCTCGCGCAGCTGGGGGCCGCAGTCGCAGCGCGCGGAGCCGAAGACGTCGCCGGTCAGGCACTCGGAGTGCAGCCGGACCAACGGGGTCGCGGCGGCGTCAGGATCACCGAGGACCACGGCGAGGTGCTCCTGACCGTCGGCCAGACCGTGGAAGGTGACCAGCTCGGAGTCGACGCTGTACCCGTCGCCGAACCGCAGCGGAACGCGGACGCGGGTACGGACCGTCGCCTCGGGGATCACAGTCATGGAGGGCTCCGCTCGTTCTGGCTTCGTTCCAATTTGAACCAAGCGACGCCCCGACACTACACCGTGCTTCAAATTTGAACAACGGGAATCAGCAAGCGACAGGATCAAGGTGACACCATGGAGGCGGCCCGACCGCGGCGCGTGGGGACCACGCGCGCCGGTGGTTCAAATTTTAACAACGGAGTATGGTCGACACATGACTGAACCCCGCTGGCTCGACGAGGGCGAGAAAGCCGCCTGGATCGCCTTCCTCAGCGCCACCAACCTGGTCAACCGCAGGCTGGAGCAGCAGCTCAAGGATGACGCGGGGCTCTCCCACACCCAGTACGAGGTGCTGGTCCAGCTCAACGCCGCAGCGGACGGCGCACTGCGGATGACCGAGCTCGCCGACCGGCTGGTCACCTCCAAGAGCGGCCTGACCTACCAGATCACGCAGCTGGAGCGGGCCGGGCTGGTCTCCCGCCGGTCCTGTCCCAGCGACGTGCGCGGGGTCTTCGCGGAGATCACCGACCAGGGCCGCGAGGCGCTGCGGTCCGCCGCGCCCGGCCATGTCGAGGCGGTGCGCCAGGCGCTGATCGACGTGCTCACCCCCGAGCAGCTCGGCCACATCGCGGCAGGCCTGGGCGAGGTGTCGCGCCGACTGCGTGCCGAGCCGCGCTGCCCGTCGCAGGCCCCGCAAGGGGCGTAGGGGCGTCGACGCGGCGCGGAGACGTCCTCGGGGTCCACACGGCATCCCGTAGGGGCCAACCCTGATCGAACCCCGGCTTCGGACAGAACAGCCGCGCCGGGCATCCGGCTCGGTGCAGGCTGTCGGCATGGACCTGGACCAGCAGTTCGCTCTCCCCCGCGGCCTGGGCGGCGCTCTCGTCGGCGCGCTGATGGCGCGTCGGCACGGCCCACAGATCCGGGCCTGCGTCGCCGACCTCGCCCCGGCGGCGGGCGAGCACGTCCTGGAGATCGGCTTCGGCCCTGGCCTGGGGCTCGCGGTGCTTGCCGGAGCCGCGGCGGATCTGCTGGTCGCCGGGGTGGATCCCTCGGAGCCGATGCTCACCTCGGCCCGCCGCCGCACGCGGCGGCTGGGCTCCGGGGTTCGCGAACGCATAGAGCTGTGCCAGGCCACCGCCGACGACCTGCCGTGGCCGGACGGCACCTTCGACGGAGTCTGCGCCACGAACAGCGTCCAGCTCTGGCAACCCCTCGACGCCTCCCTGGCCGAGGTCCGCCGAGTGCTGCGCCCGGGCGGCCGTCTGGCCGTCTCGGTCCTCCAACAGGCGGTGCTGCACGACGGTGGCAGTGCCGGTCCCCACTACGACGACGTCCTGCTGCCCGCCCTCAAGGAGGCGGGCTTCACCGAGGTCCAGTCCGACTGGCGGCCCGTCGGCGGATCCCGCGCCCTGCACGTGCGCGCCGTGAGCCCTCAGCGGGCCTAGGCGCCGGGGCCGGGCCCGAGGTGGCGGATCGGGGCGGGGGCGCCGGGGTGCGCCGCGCATCCGCACGCGCGGCGAACAGCGCGAGAAGCGCTCCCGCCCCGCCGACACCCCGCCGCCCCGACCC
>NZ_BBPP01000008.1:11848-13943 GCF_000787835.1 Streptacidiphilus melanogenes | reverse complement strand
GCGCGAGAAGCGCTCCCGCCCCCGCCGACACCGCGCCGCCCCGACCCTGAACGGGACGCTTCGGCCGCCCTGGCTCCTGTCGGAACCCTGCTCCCCCGCCCCTACGCCCCTGACGCCGGTCCGGTTCACCGTCCGCCGCGCGGGTCCCGCGGCGTGGACCGGTAGAGTTGATCGGGTTGCCTCCGGCAACCGACGCTCGAGCTCCCGGCCGCGAACCGACGCAGGCCCCGATCCCAGAAGAGAACCAGCAGGCGATGAACGCAGGACCCGACGTGACCGACTTCGCCGAGGCCCACCCCGGGATCGACCCCGAGCGCATGCGCCTCGTCCTGGAGGCACTCGCCGAGCTCGGCGATCTGCCGCTGGACCACCCGCAGGCGATCGAGCTGCGCAAGGCCACCTCGGGCGTCTACCGCGAGGTCAAGCAGCGCCGCCGCCAGGAGCGCCGCGCCGCCAAGACCGCGAACGACCGGGCGGTCACCGAGCGCACCGCGACCGGCGCCGCGAGCCGTATCGACGACGAGACCCAGGGCCTGCAGCTCACCAGCGGCACCACCAGCACGCTCGCGGGCATACTCGAGCGGCCGCGCGCCTGCTACATCTGCAAGGGCCGCTACGTCGAGGTCGACGCGTTCTACCACCAGCTCTGCCCGAACTGCGCCACCGAGAACCGCTCCCGCCGCGACGCCCGCACGGATCTCACCGGCCGCCGCGCGCTCCTCACCGGCGGCCGCGCCAAGATCGGGATGTACATCGCGCTGCGGTTGCTGCGCGACGGCGCGCACACCACGATCACCACGCGCTTCCCGAACGACGCGATCCGCCGCTTCACGGCGATGCCGGACAGCCACGAGTGGCTGCACCGCCTGCACATCGTCGGCATCGACCTGCGCGACCCGTCCCAGGTCATCGCGCTGGCGGAGGAGGTCAGCGCCGCAGGCCCGCTGGACATCCTGATCAACAACGCCGCCCAGACGGTCCGCCGCACGCCGAACGCCTACAAGGAGCTGATCGACGCCGAGGACGCGCCGCTGCCCGCCGGCGAGCTGCCCTCCTCGACGACGCTCGGCCGCTTCGACCTGAGCCGGCAGCCGATGCTGCCCGCGCAGGGCAGCCCGCGCCGCGAGAAGCTCAGCGCCGAGGCGCTGACCGCGCTGGCGCTCACCTCAGGTTCGGCCGCTCCCGCCCTGATCGAGGCGGGCACCGCCATCGACGCCGGCGGACTCGTCCCGGACCTGGACGACGCCAACAGCTGGAGCCAGAAGGTGCACGAGGTGGACCCGATCGAGCTGCTCGAGGTCCAGCTCTGCAACGTCACCGCGCCGTTCATCCTGGTCAGCCGCCTGCGCGCGGCGATGGCCGCCGCGCCGGCGCGCCGCAAGTACGTGGTCAACGTCTCCGCCATGGAGGGCCAGTTCGGCCGCGGTTACAAGGGCCCCGGCCACCCGCACACCAACATGGCCAAGGCCGCGCTCAACATGCTGACCCGCACCAGCGCGGAGGAGATGCTGGAGCAGGACGGCATCCTGATGACCGCGGTGGACACGGGCTGGATCACCGACGAACGCCCGCACCCGGACAAGATGCGCATGGCGGGCGTCGGCTTCCACGCCCCGCTCGACCTGGTCGACGGCGCGGCCCGTGTCTACGACCCGGTCGTGCGCGGCGAGGAGGGCGAGGACCTGTTCGGCGTCTTCCTCAAGGACTACCGCCCGCACCCGTGGTGAGGTCCGGCCACACGCCGCGCCTTCCGCCGACGGTCGGCCGCACCGCCTGACAGCGCGGTCGGCGGCGGCCGATCCGCACGCCGATCAGCCGGCGGGCTGGGGCACGTCCTCGTCGTGCTCCTCCGCTGCGGCGGCGTCGGCGGGCGCGGGGACGTCGTCCTCAGGAGCGTCCGCGCCCGCCGCACGCTCCTCATCCACCGAAGCAGCCTCATCGGCCTCATCCGCCTGCGCGACGGTGTCGCTCTGCGGAGTCTCGTCGACAGGCGGAGTGTCCTCGCTGACCGGGGCGACGTCGTCCTCCGCAGCGGCGGGCTCCACAGGGGCTTCCTCCTCGTCGAGGACGGACACGCGGGCGGCCGGGGTCGCGA
>NZ_BBPP01000008.1:0-11657 GCF_000787835.1 Streptacidiphilus melanogenes | reverse complement strand
TCGAGGTCAGGGGCAGGGTGTCCTCGGGGGTCCGGGTGGGTTCGCCGCGCAGGCGGGACAGGTGGCGTTCGACGGCGGCGAGGCGGCGGGTGTCCGGGAGGGCCTGGCGCAGGCGGAGGATGTCCGGGCCGAGGCGGCGCGCGTCCGCGTCGTCCTCGATGGCGCGCCAGCACGCCTCCGCGTTCGCCGCGGCCTGGCGGGTCTCCACGTCGTCCGCGCCGCGCGTGTCCAGCAGGCTCAGTGCGACGTCGCGGTAGAGGAGCGCGGCCTCCCGCTGGAGGCCCGCGAGGCGGGTGACGTGTGCGCGGACCTGACGCAGCTTCAGCACCGGCTCGCTGTCGGTGCCGTGCTCGTGCACGGCGGTGCGTTCGAGCGCGATGGAGTCACGGACGGCGCGGGCGTGCTCGCCGGCGTCCGCCGCGGCCACGATGCCGCTGATGGCCTCCCGGTACGGGGCGATGTCGTCCGGCGCCGACGGGCGGACCTCGCCGAGGTGGACCGTGGGCGGATGCGGCGGCAGCGGCGGCATGTCGTACGGCGTGACGTCCGGCGGCAGGTCCATGCGGGGCATCGGCGGCGGCGCGATCAGCGCGCCGGTCAAGGGCAGCTCCACGGTCACGGTCTCCGGGGACCGCTGCGCCACGACGGGCACGGATGCCGGCGCCGGTGCCGGTGCCGACTGCTGCGGAACGGTCGCCTGAGGCGCGGTCGCGACCGCCTGCTCGGGCGGTGCCGCAGGCTCCCCCGACGGCAGCTGGGCCTCGACGAGCGTCGAGGCCAGGCGGCGCGAGGTGTTGCGGAAGACCTGCCAGCCCGGCGCGTGCGAGACGACGATCTGCGTCTCCGGGCGCAGCACCGTGTGGACCTGCTGCTGCAACTGTTCCGGCGTCAACCGCTCGCCCGCGCCGGGGCGTCCGCCGTGCAGGGCTTCGACGAGCGCGCGGGTGAAGGTGCCGACCTGCTGCGGGTCCGGGCTCACCGCAGCCCACAGCGGCAGGCCCGTGCCCAGCGGTGAGGGCAGTATCCGCAGTTGGGGCAGCGCGTCCGCGTCGGCGCTGAGGTCGCCGATAACGAGGGTGCCGAACTGCGCGGGGCGCAGCCGCAGTTCCTCCTCCAGTGCGCGCCAGGGCAGACGGCTCTGGTCCAGCTCGACGGAGAGGGAGCCGGTGCGGCGGTCACGGACCAGGTGTCCGCCGATGTGCACGAGCAGCGGGCCCGGGTGACGGGCCGCGGCGCGCAGATGGTCGCGGATCGTGTCCGTGTCCACGGCGGAGGGCAGCAGTACGCTGTCGACGCCGTCGGCCGCGAGCAGCACCTGTGGCGCTATCGACGCGAGGATGCGGGTCAGGCCCGGGGCGGGCCGCCCCTCGCGCGGAGGAAACCGCCGTGCGGCGCGGCCGCTGCCCCCGTCGATGACGAGAACGCGCCCACGCAGCCCGTCTCCCCCGCTCATCTGCACCCCGCACTCGTCGCTGGGACCGGACGCCTCGGTTTCCGTCCGGTCCCCGCCACCCTACCGGCGCGAGAGGGGATCGATCTCCGCGGACCTCAGCTCGTCGAGCAGCGCCGCCGTCTCGGGCTCCGGCGGGAGGCCGGTCCGGGCCGACTTCGTCTCCAATCGGGCGACCGTGCGCTGGAGTTGTGGGCCGTCTCCGGAATCCGCGTGCACCAGCACGAGGTCGCGCAACAGCAACTCCGCGTCCGGCTCGGCGACGAGACCGCGGCGGGCGGCCGCGTCCGCGCCCTGGTGGTCGCGCGCACGGAGGCGACGCAGGGTCAACTCGTGGGCGACATCAACGACGGCGTCGGTCATCCCGGCCCGCAGCGGTTCCGCCCACGGGTAGGCGGCCTCGGCGAACGGCGCCCCGCGCACGAGCGCGAGCGCCCGGGCCAGCGCGATGTCGCCGTTGGCGCCCGAGTCGGCGAGTCCGCGGGCGCGGAGGGCCTCGAAGTCGTCCCAGTCGCAGCGCAGATTGACGGGCCGTCCGCCCGGCCCGTCGCCCAGCCACTCCCGCAGCCGCCCGATCGCGTCCGCGGACACGTACGCCCCCTGAGCCGGCCCGAGTTCGCGCCTGGCGGCCACCTCAAGCAGCCCGGCCCGCCATGCGGCCTCGACCGGCCCCATCGCCCCGACCAGCTCCACCGGCCCCAACACCCGCAACTGCGCCTCACCGGGCTCCGCCCCCGCGGGCGGAGCCCCGAGCAGCGTGAGGATCCACGGATCCGTGGGCTGCACCGACGAGGCCTGCACGGCGACGCGCGGGTCCGGGCCGAGCTGGGCGGGTGTCGGCAGCATGGGCGCTGCCGGGCCGAACCCCGAGGCCTGCGACGACACTTCACCCGCGCCGGGCACAAGGCCGCTGACGGGACGGCGATCGCCCTGCGCGGCACCTGACGGCGGTTCCGCGGAGTGCGGGACGTCGGGCGCAGGGAACCGCGAGGCCTGCGGCGGACCGGATGGTGGGGCCACCGGGCGCAGGCCCCCGTGCGCAGCGAACCGCGACGCCTGGGGCGGCACTTCATCTGCGCCCGGCGCAGGCGCGCTTGCGCCCGCGTCCTGCCGACGTGACCAGTCCGGGCTGGGCGAGGGCCGCCCGGGCTGCGCCGAGCCGGACAGCGGCACCACCGCACGCGGGCCACCGGGCGCAGGGAAGCGCGAGGCCTCGGGCGGTACTTCGCCGACGCCCGGCACAGCGCCAGTGGCCGAGAAGCGGCCGTCCTGAGCCGGTCCAGCGGGCAAGCCGGGCCGCCCGGGCCGCCCGGGCTGCGCCGAGCCGGACAGCGGCACCACCGCACGCGGGCCACCGGGCGCAGGGAAGCGCGAGACCTCGGGCGGCACTTCGCCGACGCCCGGCACAGCGCCGGTGGCCGAGAAGCGGCCGTCGTCAGCCGGTCCAACGGGCAAGCCGGGCCGCCCGGGCTGCGCCGAGCCGGACAGCGGCACCACCGCACGCGGGCCGCCCGGCGCGGGGAAGCGCGAGGCCTCGGGCGGCGCTTCGCCCGGCCCCGACGCAGGAGCGCCGGACGCGTGCTGCGGTCCCCGGGCGGGGACGCGGGAGGGGGATGTGGGAAGGCCCGAACCGGGAGCAGGAAAGCGGGAGGCGAGACCGGAGTCCCCGGACAGGGGCGATCCGCTCTGCGGACCAGCGACGGCCCCGGCGGCGCCCGGGAACGCACTCGGCTGCGCTCCGCGACCGGGTGCGGGCGACGGCCACTCCGCCGCCTCGCCCGAGGCTCGCTGTGGAGCCTGTTGCGCCCCGGGCGCGGGAAGGCGGCGCGAACCCGTCTCGCCGGTCGGCGTCGGCTGCGCCGCCTGTGGCGTGCCGAACGAGCCCCGCAGCGGCTCATCGGCCGCGACGCGGCCGGAGGCCCGCGCCGGCGGCCATTCGCCCGGCTCGGGGAAGCGGGAGGACGGGTGGCGCGACGGATCGTGGAGCGGGGTCGCCTCCGACCACGGCATGGACGGGGGCGGGGCGGAGTCGGTCGGCTGGACGAGGTCCGCGCCGAGGAGGCGGAGCCAGTGGTGGTAGGTCTCGTCGTCGAGGCGCTGGAGCTGGATGTCCATCTCCAGCCCTGGCACGACGCCGTGACCCGACGCGGGGAGCGTCCAGCGGGCGACCGGGCCGCTGCCCTGCGGGGGCGCCGCGGTGATGACGGCGACGCTGCCGCGGGGGCGGGCGTCGAGCAGGCGGCCCAGGGCCTCCGGCAGGTCGCCCGTCGGATAGCCGGCGCAGAGGACGACCTCGGGGGCCCACTCGTCGCCGCCGAGGCCGCGGCTGCGGGCCTCGCGTGGGGTCGCCGCGCCCGCCTGGACGAGCGCGTTGCGCACGGCCGCGTCGCGACGCTGCAGCGCGGCGACGGCGTGTTCGAGGTTGGGGTGGACGACGAGCCGGTCGTCGGCGACGGCCGCGAGTTCCTGCGCCACACCGACGACGTGGACGCCGACGCGGTCGGCGAGCGGGGTGAAGGTCAGCTCCAGCGCGAGCGTTCGCAGCACCTGCGCGATGTCGTGGGGCTCGCCGGAGACGTGGAGCAGGCGGATCGCCTCGAGGTCGACCAGGACGGTCGCCCCGTCGGCGGTCTCGCCGAGGCTGACCAGCGCGGGGTAGGGCGAGGGGACGACGGCCGCCGCCTCCGGGCCGAGCAGGCCCGGGGCATCGGGCGTGCACCACCACACCGTGGACGCGTGCGCGGCGCGGAACGGGGCGACCGGCGGCGAGGGGGCGATCAGGTGCAGCTCCACGGTGTGGGCCGGGGTGACCCGCGCGACGTTGATCGGGGGCAGGCGCCGCCCCTCTCTCGCGACGTTGCGGGCCATGCTGCGCAGGGCGCGCCCGAGCAGGTCGAGGTCGCGCACGGACTGCTGGGCGACCGGTGGGATTCCCGTCCCGGGGGGCGACTGGGTCGGCACGTGCCGACCGGAGACGACAGGCGCGGGCACGGACAGGGGCGGCAGCGGAGGCGTGGGCACGGGCGGGAGCGCCGCGACGGCGGGTTCGAGGGGTGGCTCGATCGGTGTCCGGAGCGATTCCGGCAGCTGCGGGGGCTTCGGCGGCCGACCGGAGGCACGGTGCTGCGGCGCCTGGCGCGGCGTCACCGCCCGTCGGCGGGAGCGGCGCAGGGCGACGGTGCCGAGGAGCACCGCGCCGAGCACGCTCGTTCCTGCGGCGACGGTGAACTGCGCCGCGGACTGGTGCCCTCCGTGCGTCGGCGCGGCGGAGGCGGGCGCCGGTACCGGCGTGTGGGCGGGAGCAGGCGCACTCGACGGGGACTGCGGGGTCGGGCTGCCGCCGTGGCCGTGGGTGAACACGCCTCCGCCCGACGTCGGTGCGGCGCTCGGGCTGTGGGATGCGCCGGGCGCGGGGGCGGGACTCGGGCTCCGGCCGTGCGAAGGCGGCGCGGGGGTGGGCGTGGGCTTGTGCGCCGGTGGCTGCGAGCCGTGCGGGCTCGGGACGGTGAGCCGCATGCCGGGCTCGATCAGGTTCGGGTCGGTGAGCTTCACGCCGTCCGGCGCGGCCACACCGCGGTTGGCGTCGAAGAGCTCCGGCCAGTCCCCGGCGCTGCCCAGCTCCCGTTCGGCGATCCCGGAGAGCGTGTCGCCGGGACGGACCGTCACTTCGGCGTCACGGTGCGCGGAGGCCGGGGGCGCGGCCGTCGAGCCTGAAGTCGACGTCGACGTCGACGCGGACTCGGCATCGGACACGGGCGAGGTCGCGGACGCGGCCGGCGACGCCGCGACGTGCGCGTCGCGCGGGAGCAGCAGCTTCCAGCCGGGCTGCAGCGGTCGCTCGGCGTCGAAGACCCGGTGCTGGGCGTCCATGACCCGGCCCTCGTTGAGCGCGGCGATCTCGTGCCACCGCTCGCCCGCGCCGAGGGTCCGCTCGGCGATGCCCCACAGCGTGTCCGCGGGACGGGTCGCGCGGACGAAGTAGTGCGGGTGCTGCGACTGCGGGGCGGCGTGGACGGGCGCGGCCGTCGGCGTGGCCTCGTCCGTCGCCTGGGCGGGGGCGCGATCCGGGGTGGCGGGTGCGCTGACGGCCAGTCGGGGCGCGGGCGCGCCCGTCGCGGCGAGGGCGCCGCCCGCCATCGGCAGGATCGCGAGGATGGCGCCGACCAGGCCGCCGGCCAGCCGTTGACTCCAGCCGAGCGCCGGCAGCCGCCGGGGCACCCGGCCGCGCAGTTGCGCCGGGATCTCAACGACCACGGAGAGGGCGAAGGCGAGCCATGCCGCCCAGCCGACGACGACCAGCGCCCACAGGAAGAGGTTGCCGTTGTCCGGCGTGGTCAGCAGCTGCGTCAGCGAGGTCTCGTGCGGCCGTGCCTGGAGCCCGATGGCCCAGGTGCCGTAGCCGAGCGCGGCGGGCAGGCCGACGAGCAGGGCGAGCAGTGTGACGAACGCGCAGAGCGCGCGGAGGAACGTGCGCACCATCTCTCACCCCTCGATGCCGGTGACGCCGTAGACGAATCTGGCCTGTCCGCTGCCGGTGACGGGCAGGTCGGTGATGCCGATCAGGTCGAGCAGCTGCGTTCGGTAGTCCGCCTTCAGCGTCACCTTGCAGACGTCGCGCTGGGGGAAGGACAGGGTGTACCCGGTCATGTTCGCAGAGCTGGCGTACTTCGCGCCCGCCTGCCGGGCCCAGGTCCGGTTGAGACGGTAGACGCCGCTCAGCACGGCCCGCTGGTCGACCTGTTCGCAGGCGGCGCGCGCGGCCTCGCGCGCCACTGCGTCGGCGCGTTCGCCCTCGTGGACCTTGCCGCCGCCGTCGAAGGTGAGGCCTGCGAGCGCGAAGAAGCCGATGACGCAGCCGACGACGAAGAACGAGATCGACCCCTGGTCGCCCACGTCCCCCGTCCGGTGCCCGGGCAGCCTCATCACCGGCCCCGGTAGGTGTCCACGACGGAGGTGAACTCGCCGGTCACCTTCCTGCTCAGGGTCAGCAGGCCGAAGTTGATCCGCACCGTGCAGGTCCCCTCGGCCTTCACGACGTTGTAGTAGCCGGCCGGAGGTTTCGGCGGGGCCGCACCGACCCCGTTGAAGGCCACGCCCACCGTCCCCATGCACTCCGACAATCCCCCCTGCTTGAAGACCACGTCGGCCGCCGCGGTCACGTTCTGCTGGACCTGGCTGGGGTCCCTGGTGAGCGACCCCGACCGGGCGGCGGCCTGGACGGCCGCGTCCATGGTGCCGTGGTCGTCCTGGAGCGTCCCGGCGGCGACCACGAAGGCGAAGAAGGCGAGGATGACCGGCAGCACCACCACCGTCTCCAGCGACAGCGAGCCGGCTTCGTCGCCACCCCGCTCCCGCTCCTCCCCGCGCCTCCCCAGGTCGCTCATCCGCCCGCCCCCACGAACCGTTCGACCGGCACGGTGACCGGCACCGTGATCTCCGGCCCGTCGAACAGGGTGCCCAGCACGGAGCGCACCCGGACGTGGACCGTCACGGTGACCGTGTGGACCGCGTCGTCCTGGACCGGCGGGTCGACGTGCGGGTCCTCCACCAGCCAGCCGCCGCGCTGCAGGAAGGCGTACGCGACCTGCACCGGGTCCTTGCCGCCGGACTGGGTGTCGGCGGCGACGGACGCCCCCTCGCGCGCGGCCCCGAGCGCGACCTGGCGGTCGAACCACCAGGACGACGCCTGCACCACGAGCATCACGAGCAGCAGCAGCACCCCGAAGAGCGCGACCAGCTCGACGGAGAGCGAGCCGCGGTCGCGGGGGGTCAGTGGATCGTGTTCGCCTTCGTCTTGACCACCTTGGTGAGGACGACGATCAGGGCGCCCGCCACCGCGATCAGTCCGATGGCCAGGGCCACCAGTTCGAAGCTCAGCGCGCCCAGGTCGCGTGTGCTGTGCACCTCCCGTGCCCGGGCCCTGACCCGCTCCGCGCGGGCTCCGGCCCACGTCCACACCATGAGCACCGGCAGCAGTTCGTCCGGTACGCGTCGTCCACGGAACATCTGTCACCACTCCTTCGGTCATTGCATCATCCGGGAGACTGCCGGGAATCCGACGAGCACGGTGAAGACCATCACCAGCGCCGTTCCGGGCAGCACCATGCGTTCGCTCACCACGTTGGCCCTGGCCAACTCGTCGGAGAGCAGCTCCGAGCGCAGGTTCGCGGCCCGCGCGCGGAGGGTCTTGTAGACGGCGGCGCCGTCGGTGCCGGCGAGCCGCATGGTGTCGGCCAGGTCCTGAAGGGGAGTCAGGCCCAGCTCCTCGGCCAGGTCGGCCAGCCCGTCCCAGGGCGGTCGGCGGTCGAGGGCGGCGCGGTCGAGGGCGGCCTCGATGCGGCGCAGCACGGGACCGTTGCCGACCCGGGCGGCGCACAGCAGCGCCTCGGCGGGACCGCGGTCGGCCGCCCGTTCCAGCGCCACCAACTCCAGGTAGGCGGCCACTGCGTGGAGGTAGTCCACCCGGGCCTCCTCGGCCTGGGCGCGCAGCAGCAGGTCGGGCAGGAACCACATCAGCGCGGCCAGGGCCAGCGAGCAGATCGCGGGCACCAGCACCGGGAGCGAGACGCCGGCGAGCGAGGCCATGAAGGTGACGTAGGGGAAGGCCACCAGGCCGAAGAGGGCGCTGATCAGTTTCTGTGCCAGGTGCCGTTCGGCGGTCCGCCCGACCAGCGCCAGTTCGCGCCGCGGCACGACGACGCCGGGCACGCCGCGCAGCCGGGCCCCGACCGCCTCGTAGAACCCGTCGGCGGTCGGGTCGCCGGTGACGGCCTCGCCGGGCAGCACGGGCTCGGGGTGCAGCCGTTCCAGCGCCGCCCCCAACTGCGGTGGGGCGGGTCGCAGTTCGGCGACGAGAAGGGCGACGCCGAGCCCGGCGAACCCACCCGTCAGCACCAACCAGGTGATCAACTCTCCTCCTCCTGCGCTGCGGTCGGCCCTGCGGCACGGACTCGCGAGCGCCGGTCGGCCTCCAGGAAGCGCGGCACCGGCCGGTGGGTGGCCATCGACGCCATCCAGGCCACGACGGCGACCAGCGCCAGCACCACGACGGCGAGCACGACCTGCCCGAGCGGCGTGGCGTAAGGGGCCGCATAGGACGGGTTGAGGGCGATGACGCCCGAGGCGCCGACCATGACCAGCACCAGCCAGCGGATCGTCGCCCGGTGCCTGGCCCGGTCCGCCTCGATGACGCGGCGCTGGCGCACCTCCTCGCGCACCGAGTCGGCGGTGTCCGCGAGGGCGCGGGCCAGTCCGGGGCCGCGGTCGCTGATCCGCAGCAGCAGCGTGGCCAGCACCTTGTCGGCGGTGGCGTCGCCGAGACGGTCCCCGAACAGGCGCAGCGCCTCCTCGGGGTTCATCCGGGACTGGATCCGGCCCACGAGCTCGGAGACGTCGGCCTCGATCGCGGCCGGGGCCGTGCGCAGACTGCTGACCAGGGCCTGCTCCACGCCGAGCCCGAGCAGCAGCACGTCCGAGAGGCGCTGGGTCCACTCGGCCAGCGCCTCCAGCCGGTCGATGCCCTGGTTCTGCGTCATGGTGGCCCGCAGGAACCACGGCAGGCCGAAGACGAGCAGCGGCACGATCAGCAGCGACACCACGTATCCGCTGAGCAGCCAGCCGAGGACGCCGCCGACGACGGCGAGGACGATCTGCAGCCGCCGCTGCTCCTGCGCGGCCCGGGACAGCCGCACGGAACGGCGCGGCGCGCGCCCGGCGCCCTCGTCCCCGCCGCGCGCGAAGAACACGAAGGCGACCACGCCGCCCAGCAGCAGCGCACCGCATCCGGCGTAGAGAAGCTGGGTCATGCGACACCTCCGACGCCCTGCTCGTCGTCCCCGCCGTTGACCCGCAGGCCGAGCGGGGCGGCCCAGGTCCCGTAGGGGTTGCGCAGCAGCGCGGCGTCGAAGCCGACGCGGCGCAGGTCGTCCAGGCAGGCCGGGGGCGTCTGCGGGACCGCGCGCGGCTCCGGCCACACCTGCCGGCCCTGCGCGTCGACGCCGCCCTTGCGCGGTCCGAAGACCGTGTTGAGCGCCGGACGTCCCTGCTCGCCGAGCCCCGCGACCTCCAGGACGTGCGAGACGAACCGGTGGCGGCGTCCACCGATGCCGGTCTCGTCGATCATGGTGACGTGCACGACGAAGTCGAGCGCGTTGGCGGTGAGCCGGTGCGCGAGCTGGTCGGTCATCTGCGCGCCGTACTCCAGGCACAGTTCGGCGATGCGGTCGACGACCATGTGCGGGGTGCGGGCGTGGAGCGTGCACATCGAGCCGCCCTCGCCGTTGGTCATCACCCGCAGCATCGGGACGACCTCGGCGGAGCGGACCTCGCCGACGATGATCCGGTTCAGCGTCATCCGCAGCGCGGCCGGGATCAGCTCACCGATGGTCAGCTCTCCCGCGAGACGGCCGTCGACGCGTTCGCCGTTGCCCTCGCGCGCCTCCATCGGCACCACCTGGCGCAGGTGCCCGAGGGTGTGCAGCCACAGTTCGAACTCCGACTCCAGCGTGCCGACGCGCTCGTCCGGCGGGATCTCGCCCGCCATCGCGCGCAGCAGGCTGGTCTTGCCGACGCCCTGGGTGCCGGTGATCATCACGTTCTTGCGCGCGCGGATCGCGGCGGCCAGGAACGAGGCGACCGTCGAGTCGACCGTGCCGAGCTGGACGAGGTCGCCCAGGGTGGCGTTCTGCACGCGGTGGCGGCGGATCGCGACGTACGGGCGCGGCGTCACGTGCGTCATCGCCTGCAGCCGCATCCCGCCCTCCAGGCGCAGCGCCAGCATCGGGCTCGCGACGGAGAGGCTGCGCTCGCCCCCGCCGTGACGGCGCGCCAGGTCCTGGAGCAGCTCGACGAGCTCCTCGTCGGTATCGGCGACGGGCGGCACCTGCCGCAGCGGCTGGTTCGCCTTGGAGATCCAGACGTCGTCGCAGCCGTTGATGAGGATGTTCTCGATGTCGGGGTCGTCCAGGTAGGGCTGCAGCCGTCCGGCACGGAAGAGCAGGTCGAAGACGACCTCCGCGAGCGCCCGGTCCTGCTCTCTGGTCGGGGTGACGCCGTGGGCGACGGCGTACGCGTCCGACCAGCGCGCCACGGCGTCCTCGATCAGCGCCCGCCCGCGCTGCCGCCGCCCGGCGGCGTCGGCGGGGCCTGCGGGCGCGTTGCTGAGCTGCTCGTACAGGTCGGCGGCGACCTGCCGCTTCAGCTCGCGCGCGACCTTCGCGTCGACGACCAGCGGGGCCGCCAGCCGGTCCATCGGCTCAACGGACACGTGCGACCTCCCCCGCCTCGCCGTTCCCGTCCAGGTGCCCGCCCGCGCCCGCGTGCTCGCCGTCCGGCGGCCGGATCTCCTCCGGCGCGGGCGGGCGCGGCGCGTGGTCGGCGAGCGGCGGCATCGCGACCATGCTCGGCGGGTTGAAGGGGTTCCCCGCGGTGTCGACCGCGGTGGGTTGCGGGTGCGGCATGGTCGCCTGCTCCAGATGCACGGACTGCAACCGCGCCGCCTGACCGGGCGTCACCGGCCCGATCGGCGACTGTGCGGGACCACTGGGCGCGGGCTGCCGCGCCCCCAACTCCGCGGCGGCGGCGAGGTCCAGCACTTCCCGCAGCGACCACGGCGCGCCCGCGGAGCCACCGGCCCCGCCCTCCGGCCCCGACGCCGCAGGAGTCGCCGACCACGGACGCACCGCGGGATCCGGCAGGCCCGCCTGCGGCGGCTCGGCCTCGCGGTGCGGCCCGTAGGGGTCGGCGGACGCCGACGGCCGTGTCTCCCCCTGCCACCACGGCTGCGGCACCGGCCCCACCGGCTCCACGTGCGCGGACCCCGGTCGCAGCTCCGGATCCGGGCCGGCGACGAACTGCTCCGCCGCGTGGCCCAACCAGGACGGCACAGGCCCCACATCGGCGAACTGCTGCGCGCCACGCGCCCCGGCGGGAGGCTCCGAACCGTGGCCTGCCCCCACGGGCGCGCCCGACGCAGGCTCAGCGGGGTCGGACACGTGGCCTTGCCCGGTCGGCCAGGCGGCCGCAGGCTCGTGGTGCGGGGTTCTGCCCGGCCACAGGGGCGCAGCCGCCGTCCTGTCAGTCACCCACGAGGAACCGGGAGTCGCCTCGGCATCCAGCGGAACACGGCCTTGCCGGCCGGCACCGGCCGCGTGTGCCGCCGCCGGAGGCTGCGAGGCGCGGTCGGGCCAGATGGGTGCCGATCGACCCA
>NZ_BBPP01000009.1:259052-260935 GCF_000787835.1 Streptacidiphilus melanogenes | reverse complement strand
CCGCCACCCCGGCCGGGCGCAGGGTCACCACCTCCGCCTCCGCCGGCCGACCGCGCGGGCCCTGTTGCCGCGTCACCCGGACCGCTGTCGGCGGCAGGGCCGAGCACCTCGGTCCCCACACCGCCACCTCCGCCCCCCGCGGCCGGGCGGAGCATCGCCCCACCAGCTGCGTCGCCGTCGGCGGCGCGCACCGACGCTGCCGCGCTGGTCGCGCCCGTCGAGGGCCCTGCCGCCGGGTCGGCTGGGTCCCTTCGGCCGCCCCGAAGGGCGCTGCGGCGCCGACCCCGCCGAGTGTGCGGCGCGTCGACGCCGCGGCGCTGGTCGCGCCCGTCGAGCGCGCCGAGGCGCCCGCCGCCGACCCGGCGCCGACCCGACCGCCCAAGGGACAGGACGCAGCGGCCCGGGTGGCCGAGGAGGTGGGGGAGCAGGCGCCGCGCAGTGCGCGGGCGCGGGCGGTGGCGGTGACCAAGACCGCGCCGAGCCGTCGGCTGCTGCCGGGTGACCTGGTGTGCGGTGCGTGCGGCGAGGGCAACGCGAGCACCCGGCGCTTCTGCAGCCGATGCGGCACCTCGCTCGTCGAGGCGGTGAAGGTCAAGGAGCCGTGGTGGCGCAGGTTCGTGCCGCGGCGCGGACCCCGGGTCGTCAAGCTGGACCCCGGGACCGGCCAGGGGGCGACCGGGGGAGGGAAGGACGGGCACCTCGACGGGCCGGGCTTTGACCCGAAGTTCACGCTGCGACAGCTCTACCGCAAGGCGCGCGTGGTCGTCGGGGTGGCGATCCTGTGCGGCGGCGCGCTGTACGGCGCGTACCCGCCGTTCCGGACCACGGTCAACGCCGAGGTGCAGAAGGTGAAGGGGCTGGCCACGGGGACGCTCGACGCGCAGTTGTCGCCGATCCACGCGGACAGCGTGACGGCGGACCGTCAGGAGCCGGGCCATCCGGGGCTCGACGCCGCGGACGAGCTGCTCACCAGCTACTGGCTGGCGCCCTGGTCCGCCTCGAAGGAGCCGACCCTCACCTTCCACTTCGCCCACCGCGTCACCCTGAAGAAGATCATCCTGCATTCGGGTGCGAGCAACGCGTACATCCAGGACGGCAGGCCCAGCGAACTGCGCCTGCTGTACTCCAACGGCGAGTCGTTCACCTTCTTCCCGCAGGACACCTCGCAGCAGCAGACCTTCACGATCAGTCACGCGGACCTGATCACCGGCCTGCAGGTCCAGGTCGGCTCGGTGTACGCGGGAAGCAGCGGATCCTCTGTCGCCGTCGCCGAGATCGAGCTGTTCGGGCTGCCGCTGTGACCGGGAGGGAAGGATGGCGGACTTCGTCCTGCGTACCGCGGACCTGATCGAGGTGACTCTGCCGGGGCCCGTCGTTCCGGAGCTGGTCGCGCCGGTGCCGTTGACGGGTTCCAGCACCGACGTGACGGTCGGCGGTCTGCCCGTCTGCGTGCAGGGCGACGAACTGCCGGTCGAGCTGCGCGACCCGCTGCTCTACACGCAGCCGCCCTTCACCGTGCCCGGCACCGGCACCCTGACGCTCACGCTGCTGCCGGAGAACCTGACGCAGCAGGTCAGCAACGGGGGCAAGCCGCTCCTTCTCGTGGGCGCGACGTTTCCCGTCGTGTTCACGGTGGAGACGCCCGCCACCCAGCCGACCCCGGCCGGCCCGGTGCCCGACCCCGAGGCGGTGAAGCCGGGCACCGCCCGGTTCATCACCACCAACGTGACGGTGACCGCGGGCTGACCCTCCCGACGGCACGCCGAGGACGATCAGGCGCCCGGTTGCGGCTCCCCGGGCCGGAGGGTCCGCTCGGTGACCGAGATCCGCTCCCACCGGCGCACGGTCCTCACGGGATCCGCCGCCACGACGCCAGCGGCGGG
>NZ_BBPP01000009.1:253696-258888 GCF_000787835.1 Streptacidiphilus melanogenes | reverse complement strand
GGGGGAGGGCAGCCGGCCGGCGCCGAGCGCGATCTCGCGGGCGGGCGGCGCGAGGTCGGTCACCATCGGGGGCACGATCGGAACGGCCAGTTCGAGCACCAGATGGGCGCGGGGAGCGATGCCGAGGCCCGGCCACAGGCTCTGTGCGGAGCGGCCGGGCTCGTCGCCCGCACAGCGCACGAAGGACGGCAGCCCGGCCGCGGCCAGAGCCCCCGTCAGGTGCTCGTCGGCCAGGGTGTCCGCGTTCGTGCAGGCGTCGAGGAGCAGTCCGAGCAGCCCGTGCTCCTCCAACGCCCGCTCGGACGGCTCGGATCCGGCGTCCCCCGCACCCGTCCAGGCGGTCACGAGGTAGGACAGCCGGTAGTAGCGTGGCGCGGGCTGACGACCCAGCAGCCGCCCGTCGTCGCCGCGCACCTGCGTCCACCCCGCGGCGGGCAGGTCCTGGGCGTGGCCGCGCAGGTCGTACAGGAAGAGGCCGACGAACGACGCCTCGGGCTCCCGCGCCGACCAGTCGGCCTGCGGTGCGTCGAACCTGACGCCGGTCCCGGGCGGCACGACGCTCGTGGTCCAGTGCGCCAGCGTGAGTCCCGCGTCCCGCAGCATGTCCTGGCTCCCTAAGGCTGGTCGGCGTCGGGGGACGAGGCAGTCGGCTCGGTCCGCGCGGCGCGCAGCAGAACCTGGCGGTGGCTCAGCCACCGGTCACCGCACCCGCTCGACTCGTCCCCGGCGGCCACCGCGTCGGCGTACTCGTAGCTGCCGTCGGGGAGGATCCGGTAGAACATCCGCAGGTTGGCGTCCCAGTAGGCGTCCGGCTCCCCGTCCCCAGCGGCGGTCGAGTCCGGCCGGGCGGGGGCGGACCGGCGATCGGCCCACTCCTGGTCCCGCCACCGCCCGGTGGTCTCGTCGCGCCACTCGTAGACGCCGTCGCGCCAGTCGTAGCGGCAGTCCAGGCCGTAGCCGTCGTCGCGCATCGGCTCGGTGTACCGGCGCCGCTCGTACGTCGCCCAGTCGGAACCGTCGGCGGCCGCCGCGAACAGGTACTCCCGCGTGGTTTCGTCGAAGCGGCGGTACGCGGTGCCGGGGGTGCCGTCGGCCTCCGGATTGGGAAGCCCGGTGGCCCCCTCGCCGGGCGTCACGCCGTCAGTTCCCTGGGCGACGCGGCCCCGCCGGTGCCGAGCGGGCTCGTCACACCCGACCGGCCGCCCGACAGCCAGTCCAGCGTCGCCGCGTGCATCGCCTCGACCGGGGCGATCGTCGCTGCCGCGAGCACGGCCGGTCCGTCGCCTCGGAGGCTCCCTGCCGCGGCCACATGGGTCTGCGCGGTCCGGCGCTCCAGATCCCGCAGCGCGGACAGGGCCCCGGCGACGCTCGACGCCGCCGCGATCGTGTGCATCACGCTGCCGTGATCGGTCAGCGGAACCCCGGAGACCACCGGCTTGCGGGCGTCGCGCAGGATCGTGTTCCAGGTCGTGGCGTGCGCGGTGTGGTGGGTCGTCGCAGTCCGCACGAAGGCCTCCAGCGCGGGGTCCGGCCGGCCCAGCCTGCCCGCGCGCAAGGCGGCGTCCAAGGCCTGATAGGCGCTCACGGCCTGGTTCTCCAGCGCGGCCGCGAGGGCGACGGTGCGCAGGTCCGCCGTGGTGTAGGGCGACGGCGGGGTGCTGCTGCACGCGTCCAGGGCGAGGCCGGCGCCGAGCCCCGCGCACCCCAGGACGAACGCGCGGCGGGTCGGGGCGTTCACCGGACGACTCCCTCGTTGATCGCGGAGGCCTCGGCGGTGGGAAAGGCGGCGTACGGGATGCCCGCGGTGGCGGCCGTCGCGGGGAGTGTGCGTGCGGCCGCCTGCGCCAGTCCCGGAGCTGCATCCTCGGCGCCGAAACCGCCGTCGAGGAAGGCGCGTTGGATCAGCAGCTGCGCGGTGTGCTGTGCCTCGACCGAGGCGGTGTCCACCAGCAGCGAGCGGAGCCTCCCGTCCTGGCACAGGGTCGCGAAGCGGACGCAGGTCTGCGCGTTGACGTTCTCCAGCTCGGTGAGCAGGTCGGCCAGCGCCGCCGGGTCCGTGACCCGGGCGAGCCGACGGCGCACGATCGGGGCGTATCGGGCGTCCACGGCGGTCTGCCGGGCGGCCCCGGCGCCGCGGAGCGCGCGGTTGAAGGCGAGCGCGTGCGCCGCGTGGTGGGACCGGTTGCGGTCGACGAGGTCGCGCAGCAGGCCGCCGCCCCGCGTGACCAGCGGCATGGCCGCCGCGGCGGTGTAGCACTCCACGGCGAGGTTCTCCAGGGCCGCGGCCGTCTGGAGCACCTGGACGGTGAGCGGGGCCTGCGTCGGAGTCGGGGTCGGCGACCCGGTCATTTCGGGGCTCCAGGTGTCGGGCTGGCGGGGGTGGCTGGGGCCGTGTCGATGGTCGCCTGGAACTCGGCCGTGACCGTGTTCTGGCTGTTGTGCGGGTCCGTGGAGGTGACGGTCACGGTGAAGGTGACGGTGCCCTGACCGAGACCGTCGAGTTGGCCGGTCACATGGCCGGTGCTGTCGATGGAGTCGCAGCCGTCGTCGCCGCACGGCAGTCCGGGGGCGGCGTAGGTGACGGCTCCGCCGGGATAGCCCCCGGTGACGGCGGTGTGCAGGTCGAAGGTGAACTGGCCGCCGGCCTTCTGCGTGAGGACGGGGAACGACTTGTACGCCACCTCCAGCGCCGGCACCGCGGCCGACAGCGTGACCGGGGCGGAGGCGGACTCACCGAGCTCGTCCGTGACGGTCAACAGGCCGTCGAAGGTGTCAGGTTGGCACGTGCTCTGGACGGTCTGCGTGCCGGTGGGCGAGCCGGTGGGTGCTCCCGGTGAGTACAGGGAGCACGGTCCGTCCGGGGTGCCGTGGACGACGCCGGTGTCGAGGTCGACGTCGATCCCCGTCAGTGTGCTGCCGGGCTCGGGAGTGAGGGTGAACTTGTACGGGCCCTGGCCCCCGGAGGCTGCGACCTTCGTGCCGAACGGCGTGCCGATCGTGCCGCTCCAGGTGTACTGGGCGGCGGCTACGGCCAGGGGTTTCAGGACGACCACCGAGACGTTCGCCCTCGCCAGGGCCGAGTGGTCGGCGCTGTCGCTGACCGTGACGGTGAAGGCGTAGGTCCCCGGGGTGGCGGTGTCGAAGCCGGTGACGAACCCCGTGGTGGAGTCGAGGGAGAGCCCGGCCGGGAGGACGCCGCCGGTCAGCGCCCAGCTGTATCCGACGCCCGGGGACGGGTCCGTCAGGGTCGGCACCAGGGAGTAGAGCTGCCCTTGGATCTCGGGGGAGGGAGCCTGGTAGGAGACGCCCAGCGGCTTGCTGACGGTCAGGGTGACGGGCCAGGTGGCGCTCTGCACCGGTCCGCCGGAGTCCGAGACGGTGATGACGAGGTCCGTGGAGGCCGCTGTCGTCGGGGTGCCGCTGATCAGGCCGGTGGCGGCGTTGAGGGTGAGACCGTCGGGCAGTTTGTCCTTGCTGTCGGCCGGGGCCCAGGACCAGGTGTAGGGGGCGACCCCTCCGACGGCGGTGACCTTGTGCGCGTAGGTCTTGCCGGTCACCCCGTCGGGCAGCGGGTCCGGGGAGATCGTCAGCGATCCGACCACCGTGATCGACAGGTGCTCGGTGATGGTCAAGGGGGGTGAGCTGGAGTCGGTGAGCTGGACGCTGACGGGGAAGACGCCCGTCGCGGTCGGCTGGCCCACGATCCGGCCGCCGCGGAGGCTCAGGCCGGGCGGCAGCGGAGTGTCGGTCTGGGAGACGGTGTAGGGCGAGGTCCCGCCGGACGCGGTCACGTCCAGGCCCACGGACTGGTCCGTGACGTCGTACGGCTTCCCGTAGACCCCCTGGGGCGCGTCGGCGGTGGTGTCGACCAGGGGAGCCACCACGGTCAGGGTGAAGGTCTGCGGGTCGGTGCTGAGCGGCGGCTGACCCGAGTCGGCGACCTGCACGGTGAACGTCGAGGTGCCGACCGCCTTCAGACCCGGTGTGCCGCTGAGCACGCCGGTGGACGGATCGAGCGCGAGGCCCTGGGGGAGCGCGCCGACGACGGACCAGCTGTAGGCCCCGGAGCCGCCGGACGCCGTCAGCGTCTGCGCGTACTGTGTGCCGGCGACCGCGTCCGGCAGCGTGAGGAAGTCCAGTTGCAGGGGCCTGACGACGTCGAGGGTGAGGTGCTGGGTGGTCGTCTGGCTCGGTGTGCCGGCGTCCGTGGTCTGCACGGTGACGGGGAAGCTGCCGGTCTCCTCGACCGGGCCGCTGATCGTCCCGGTCTGCGGGTCGAGCTTAAGCTTGTCCGGCAGGGTGCCGGTCAGGGTGTACGCGTAGGGGGCGACGCCCCCGGTCACGGCGACAGCGGCCTGGTAGGCCTTCCCGTCCACCGCCTGCGGCAGACCGGACGTGGTGGTGAGCAGCGGGGCGACGACCCGCACGGTGTACGCGTGGGTGGTCGTGAGCGCCGGCTGTCCGGAGTCGGTCACGCGTACGGTGATGGTGACGGTGGCGGGGCCCTTGGCGGGGGAGGGCACGGATGCCGCGCTGAGGACGCCCGTCGCCGGGTCCAGCGTCCACCCGCTGGGGAGCTTGGCGGTCGCCGCCCAGGTGAAGGGCTGGGTGCCGCCGTTCGCCTTCAGCTGTTGCGTCCAGGACGTGCCGGCGACCGCGTCGGGCAGCGGGTTCTGGGCGTTCACCTGCAGGCCCTGGACCACCGTCAGGGTCAGGTGCTGGACGCCGGGCTGACTGGGCATCGCCGGATCGGTGGCCAGCAGCGTGAACGGGAAGACGCCTGTCTGCGTGGCCTTTCCGCTGAGGACTCCGGCCGAGGAGAGGCTGAGGCCGTCCGGCAGGGCGCCCTGGCCCGGCGCGAGCGACCAGGTGCAGGTCGTGGTGCAGCCGACCGCGGACAGCGTGCGCGCGTAGGCCGCGCCCTCGGTCGCCTCCGGCAGCGCCGAGCTGCCCACCAGCACGTCGTTGACGACGGTGAGTTGCAGCTTCCTGGCGGCGAACTCGACGGGCGGCCCGGCGTCGGTCAGGTGCAGGGTGAAGGAGGCCGTGCCGGCCGTCGTGGGCGTTCCGCTGATGACGCCGGTGTCGGGCGAGAGCGTCAGCCCGGCGGGCAGCGCGCCCGAGCTGATCTGCCAGGTGTACGAGCCGGCGCCGCCGGTGGCGGCGAGGGACTCGTTGTAGGGCTTGCCGGG
>NZ_BBPP01000009.1:251194-253676 GCF_000787835.1 Streptacidiphilus melanogenes | reverse complement strand
CCAGGTGTACGAGCCGGCGCCGCCGGTGGCGGCGAGGGACTCGTTGTAGGGCTTGCCGAGGGACGCGTCCGGCAGCGTGGCCGAGGAGACGGAAGCCGGGCCGACGACGTTGACGGTCACCGAGCCGGAGAGGATCGGCGGGCCCGACGGCGTGGCTGCGGACGGGGTCGCGCCCGCTGCGGGGGCGGCGGCCGTGCCGGGTGCGGCCCCGGCGCTCGGGGCGGGCTGAGCGGGGGACAGCGCGGGCGAGGTGGCCGCCCCGGTGGCGGTCGCGCCGGTGGCCGTGATGGTCGCCGAGCCCGGGCTGACCGCGGTCACCACACCGCTCTGGGAGACCGAGGCGATGCGCGGGTCCGAGGAGGTCCACACGAGTCGGGGCAGGGTGCCGGTGCCGCCGCCGGCGAAGGTGCCGGTCGCCATGGCGCGCTCGGTCTTGCCGGTGACGACGTTCGGTGTGGCCAGTTTGACGTCGAGCGCGGTCGCGGTGCCTGCCTTCGCCTTGGCCTTGGCGGCGGCCGCCTGGGCCGACTGGGCCGAGCTGGCCGCGTTCTGGGCCTGCGCCGCCGAACTGGCGGCGGAGTGCACGACCGGCTGCAGCACGTTGAACCAGAGCGCGAGCAGCAGCCCGGCGGCCACGGCCGCGATCCCGAGCGTGGGCAGCAGCCACTCGGGCAGGGTCTGCTTCTCCAGCATCACCCCTTCGGCCTTGGCCGCTTCGCCGCGCTCGGGTAACGCGGTGACCTCGAACGGAAGGGTGCGGTTCGGCCCCTTGAAGAAGGTCTTGCGCGGCACGGTCCGCAGGCGCACGAAGGTCGCCGTGCCGGGCCGGGCGACGAACACCGGGGGCCGGGTCCGGAAGCTCAGCTTGACCTCCGGGTCATGCGCCTCGACCCGGACCTGCTCCTGCCGGTTGCCGCGGTTCTCCACGACCAGCCGGAACCGCGCCGAGCGCCTCCCGGTCGCGCTCCTGGGCACCAGCCGCGCGCCGAGGTCGGCGAACTCGCCGATGCTGAGCGAGGCTTCCTCGATGCTCGACCCCTCCGGGTCCTCGGTCGACATCGCCCGCAGGCCGAACCGGACCTCGCCGGGAGCCAGCGAGGACGTCCGCGGCGGCCGGAAGGTGACCCGGACGCGTTCCGTCGCGTTCGGCAGCAGATTGACGCGCTCGGGTTCGACGCGCGCCCATTCCGAGGCCTCCCCGAGCACGTCGAGCAGCACCTGGTCGACGACCATCCCGGTGTTCTCCACGCGCACGACGCACTCGGCCTGCTCGCCGGGGACGACCTCGATCGGCTCGCCCCCGTTCTCGAAGACGACGGAAACTCCCACCGGCCCCGGCTCCCTTCCTCGTCTTCCTCGTCCGTCGGGAATCGTGGCGGCGTCCCGCTGCGTCGGCTCAGCCTTGCAGCGGCCTCGGGGCGTGCGCATGCCTGAATCGGCGGAGAAAAGCGCAGCCGTCGGGCGCGAGTTCCGCGCCGAGAGCGGCCGGTTGCTGCTGCGTACGGCGGGCATCCGATGCGTGATAGGGCAACGCCTAGGGACATCCCTAGTCGACACCCCCAGGTGAACCATGGTCAATTTGGGCAACGGCCTGGTCGCAACCACGGGCAGTCCAGGGCACGTTCGGGGCGTCGGCGGTGGTGCGGGACGTCGGCACAGCGGCCGACGCGCCCCTGCCGGGCCGCCGTCGGGACTTGGAGGCTCCATGAAAAGCCGGATATCGGTGTCGATATACGCCGACGACCCGATCACCCGGGTCGGGCTGGCGACCGAGCTGCGCCAGCGCTGCGAGACCGAGCTCGTCGATCCGCCGTCGAGTGGTCGGGCCCAGGTCGTGGTCCTCGCGCCGGACGCCCTGACCACCTCGGCACTCGACCTGATCCGGGCGGTGCGTTCACGCGACGGGGCGCAGGCCGTGCTCGTCCTGTCCGCCGTGTCCGACGAGGACCTGCTGGCGGTCGTCGAGTCCGGGGCCTGCTCGGTGCTGTGGCGGTGGGAGGCGACCGGCACCGCGCTCGTTCAGGCGGTCCTGAGGGCCGCCGGAGGCGAGGCGGCGCTCCCTCCCGACCTGCTGGGCCGCTTGCTGAAGCAGGTGGGCCGGCTTCAGCAGCAGGTCCTGCGCCCCGCGGGGCTGCCGTTGGGCGGCTTGTCCGAGCGCGAACGCCAGGTCTTGCGCCTGGCGGCCGAGGGGCTCGGCACGGACGAGATCGCCGGCGAACTCGCCTACTCCAAGCGCACGGTGACCAGCGTGGTGCACGACATCACGGTCCGGCACCAGCTGCGCAACCGGACGCACGCGGTGGCCTACGCCATCCGCGAAGGCCTGATCTGAAGTTGGGAACGATGTCGACGGACGCCGATCCCCGGTCCGAACCCCGGGCCGCCACCCGGTCCGATCCCCGGGCCGAACTCCGGTCCGGGAAGCCGGCACCGGGCGCGGAGCCCGGGCGGCGCGGCACGCCGCCCGCGCCGCCCGAGCTCC
>NZ_BBPP01000009.1:151004-250802 GCF_000787835.1 Streptacidiphilus melanogenes | reverse complement strand
GAGCCCGGGCGGCGCGGCACGCCGCCCGCGCCGCCCGGGCTCCGCGCGCTGCCCGCGTCGAGTCTGCGCCTGCTGGCCGCGATGGCCGTGCTGGAGGGGGCCACACCGCTACCGGTCCTCGCGGCCGTCGCCGGCGTGGCCGATCCCGTGGCCGCGCTCGACGATCTGGTCAAGGCCGGATTCGTGGCCTGGCAGCCCCGCGGACTGGTCGAGCCGGTCGCCATCCGCTCGCAGGCCCAGCGCGAGGCCGTCTACGCCCGCCTGCCCGTGGCGCTGCGCCGGGACGTCCACCGCGCCGCGGCCGCACAGCTCAGCGGCGTCCAGGGTTTCCGCCACGCCGTGCTCGCTGCCCGCTGCCCCGACGCGCGGCTCGCCGCCCGTCTGGAGACCGAGGCGAGGCGCTACCACCGGGCCGGGGACACCGAGCGGGCCGGAACGCTGCTGCTGTGGTCCGCCGACCTGTCGACCTCCCGACCCGACCGGGAGCGACGGCTGCTGACCACCGCCGGATGGGGCATGACAGCGCCCGCCGCCGGATGGTCACCGGCGCTGGCGGAGCAACTCGCCCCGCTCGCACCGAGCGTGCCGCGCAACCTGTTCCTGGGCCGGCTCGCCGCCCGCCAGGGCCGCCACCAGACCGCGCACGCCCTGTTCGACCAGGCCAGGACCCTCGCCGGGGCGCTCCCCGCCCGGGCGCGCGCTGAGGTCGAGCTCGCCGCCGCGGCGCTGCTGGCCGACACCGCGGACCACGAGGCCCAGGAACGCGTCGCGCTGTCCCTGCTCGCCCACACCGGGCTCGGCGACCGGCTCGGAAACCGGTCCGGAAACCGGTCCGGCGACAGGGTCGGCGACCGGCTCGGCAGTGGGACGCGGCAGTGGGCGGTGTACTTCGCGGCGGACGCCCAGGGAAGGATCCACCGGACCCCGGACGCGGCGCTGCGCCGGCTGGCCCTGCTCGCGCCCGACCTCGGCACCAGCCCGACCGACCGGAGCGGCCACGGCATCCTGCGCTGGGCCCGCGGCATGTGGCTGGCGCAGAGCGGCAGGCCCGCCCAGGCCGTGGGCGACCTGAGGCAGGTCCTCCTGCACGAGGGCGACGCCGACGTCGAGGCGGTGCGCGCGCTGTCGCACGCCTACCTCGGCTTCGTCCTGTTCCAGCTCGGGGACTGGCAGTCGGCGCTGCGCGAAGCCGGCGAGTCGACGCGGGTGGCCGTGGCCCGCCGGGACGTCCGCGACGGCATCCCGGCGGCCGCCCTCACGGCGTGCCTCTGCGCCCTGCGCGGTGAGTGGGGCGCGGCCGCCCAGCAGGTGCGGTCCGTGACGGCGGATCAGCGCGCGCACGGCCCCGCCCACTACGCGGTGTTCCCGGCGCTGGCGGCGGCGTGTCTGGCCCACGCCCGTGGGGAGCCGGGCCGTGTGCTCACCGCGCTCGCTCCGGTGAGCGCCCGGCCGGACCTGTTCGGGCTGCACCACGCGTGGTGGCGTCCCCTCCAACTGCAGGCCCTGATCGACACCGGGCGGCTCGGCGAGGCGCGCTCCGCGCTGGCCGCGCTGCGCGACGTCGCCGGGCCCGGCTCCAGCTTGACGGTCGTCCTGACCAGGCTTCAGGCCCGGCTCACTGCGGCCGAGGGCGGCGCGGCCGCGGCAGCCGGGCAGCTGGCCGCTGCGGTCGGCAGCACCTCGGACGCGGACCCGCCGTTCAGCCTGGCCGAGCTCGAACTCGACTACGGCCGCCTGCTGTTGCGGGCCCGGCGGCGACGCGAGGCCAGCCGCTGGCTGCTGTCGGCGCAGGCGCGCTTCGCCGATCTCGGCGCGCTGCCCTTTGCAGACCGCTGCTCGCGGCAGCTGCGGGAGACCGGCGTCAGCGTGTCCGCGAGCGGCATCGCGTCGGGCGATGCGGACGACGGCGCCGGAGGGTCCGCCGGCGCCCCTCCCGCCGCTCCTGCGACCCTGACCGAGCAGCAGTACCGCATCGCCTGCCTCGCGGCGGAGGGCATGACCAACCAGCAGATCGCCGCTGCCGTCTTCGTCAGCGCCAAGACGGTCGAGTACCACCTGGGGAACGTCTTCGCGAAGCTCGGCATCCCCTCACGCCGCCAGCTGCGCGCCGGACTCGAAGCCCTGCCCTGAGCCGCCGCCTCCCGCGCGGCCGTTTCAGCGGGCGAGAATCGGGTGAGACGCCCCCTGTTCGGGTGAAGGACGTCGCAGGAGGGCCCCGCACACCGGCTCGTGCACGGGCCCCCTCGGGCCCCGGTCCGGAGATCACCGCCAGTGGCCGGGGCACAGGACGAGCGCTGGTCGAGGACGCCCGGCGTGGGCTCGAGGGCCCAGTCGAGGGCGAGGTCGGCAATGGCCTCCCAGTCCGCCTCGCCGCAGGTTAGTGGCTGCGGCCGTCGAACAGCTCGTATGCCGTGATCGCCTGGGAGTGCTTGACGTTCCTCTCGTCGTTCTCGCGCTGCGCGGCCGGGCCGGTCGACGAGGGCGGACCCGGGCGCGTCCACCGGTGACTGCCTGTCGGATGATAGGGATCGAGAGGTGGAACCGCGGATGTGAGGGGCGGCGCAGTGGCTGACAGCGAATCGATCGGATCGGGGCCGGGCCCTCGAACGGACCACGCGGGACCGGAGACCGCCGTCGCCGTCGCCGCACCGGAGGCCGGGCCGGGCCCGGATGCCGCAGGCCCGGATGCCGCGTCTTCGGAGGAGAGCCCGACGCCACGGCGGTCCGTGCGCCGACGCCTGACGGTCGTCCTCCTCATTCTCGTGTTTCTCTGCCTCCCGCCGTGGTGGACGCTGCTCGCCTCGGGTGTCGACTGGCCCTTGCCGGTCTTCCTGGCCGGGACGCTCGTCCTGGTCGCCTGGATGGTCTCCATCCCCTTCCTGATGGTGGCGGGCCACGGGGCACGCCGGGACGACCGGGCCGCGCGCGTCGCGGACACGTCGCTCGGGGTGGTCTGGGTCCTGTTCACCTGGTCGGTGCTGGGCGGCCTGGTCCAGCTCGGGCTGATCGGCCTCGGCGTCGGCGGCGTCGACCGGGCCAGGATCGTGGCCGGGGCCGTCGCCGCGGTCGCCGCCGGGCTGCTGGGCTGGGGACACCACGAGGCCATGCGCGTGCCGCGGGTGCGGCGCCTGGACGTTCACCTGCCGCGGCTCGGCGCGGGCCTGGACGGGACCCGGGTCGTCGTCCTGGCCGACACCCACTACGGGCCGATCGACCGTGCGGCCTGGTCGGCGCGGGTCGCCGACGCCGTCAACGCGCTCGACCCGGACGTCGTGGTCCACGCCGGCGACATCGCGGACGGCACGCCCACCCAGCGGCGCGAGCAGTCCGCGCCGCTGGGCACGATCCGGTCGCGGCTGGCCAAGGTCTACGTCACGGGGAACCACGAGTACGGCGGGGAGGCCCAGGGCTGGCTGGACCGCATGGCGGAGCTGGGCTGGGAGCCGCTGCACAACCGGCACGTCGTGGTGGAGCACGACGGCGACGCGCTGGTCCTCGCGGGCGTGGACGACGTGACCGCGGAGTCCTCCGGTGAGGCCGGGCACCGCGCGAACCTGCTCGGCGCGCTGGCCGGCGCGGACCCGGACCAGCCGGTCCTGCTCGTCGCCCACCAGCCCAAGTTCGTCCCCCAGGCCGTCGCCGCCGGCATCGACCTCCAGGTTTCCGGGCACACCCACGGCGGCCAGATCTGGCCGTTCAACTTCCTTGTCCGGATCGACCAGCCGGTGGTGCAGGGTCTGAGCCGCCACGGGGACCGCACCCAGCTCTACACCAGCCGTGGCACGGGCTTCTGGGGACCGCCCTTCCGGGTCTTCGCGCCCAGCGAGATCACGCTGCTGACCCTCCGGTCGGGCGGGACGCCGCCCGCCGGGTAGGGCTGGACCGGTGGGACGCGGGTGCGGCACTGTGCTCGGGCAAGCGCGCGCCTTCGGTCTCCGGAGGCGGCGTCACCTCGCCTGGAAGGACGTCATGGTCCCCGAGACAGCCGCAGCCCCCGAGACCTCCGCCACCGCAGAGTCCGCTGTCACGCCGACGGGCTTACTGGCCCGCCTGGTCGCCATCGACTCCGTCAACCCCGACCTCGTCCCCGGCGGGGCGGGCGAGAGCGCCATCGCCGACTACTGCGGCGGCTGGCTGGCCGCCCGCGGGTTCGAACTGCACCGGCTGGAGCAGCACCCGGGCCGTCCCTCCCTCGTGGCCCTCGTCCGCGGGACCGGTGGCGGCCGGGCCCTGATGCTCAACGGCCACCTCGACACCGTCAGCCTCGCGGGCTACGACGGCGACCCGCTGGAACCGCGGATACGCGACGGCAGGATGCACGGGCGCGGCACCTTCGACATGAAGGGCGGTCTCGCGGCCATGATGGTCGCCGCCGCGCGCGCCACCGCCGACGGGCCGCTGCGCGGCGACGTCGTGCTCGCCCTGGTCGCCGACGAGGAGCACGCCAGCTTCGGCACCGAGGAGGTGCTGGAGTCCTTCACGGCCGACGCGGCCGTCGTCGTCGAACCGAGCCACCTCGAGGTCACCCTCGCCCACAAGGGCTTCGCCTGGTTCGACGTCGAGATCGTCGGACGCGCGGCGCACGGATCACGCCCCGAGCTGGGCGTCGACGCGATCGCCAAGGCCGGGCACTTCCTGGTCGCCCTGGAGGACCTGGGCCGCCGCCTCGCAAAGGGCCCGGCGCACCCCCTCCTCGGCACCGGCACCGTGCACGCCTCCGTCATCCGCGGCGGCGAGGAGCCCTCCACCTATCCGGCCCATTGCCGCATCACCCTGGAACGCCGCACCGTCCCCGGCGAGCATGCCGATCGCGTCGAACAGGAACTCACCTCCCTCCTGGACCACCTGACGGCCACGGTCCCCGACTTCGCCTACCGACTCACCCGCGGCCTCCACCGCGAGCCCTTCGAGGCCGACCCGCAGGCCCCCGTCGTCCGCACCCTCACGCACCACGCCACCCTGGCCCTCGGCCACCCCCCGGTCGTGCGCGCCGAACCCTTCTGGACCGACTGCGCGCTCCTCGACCGCGCGGGTATCCCCTGCCTCCTCTTCGGCGTCGACGGCGCAGGCGCGCACGCGGCCACCGAGTACGTCGACCTCGCCTCGCTCGACCTGCTCACCGACGTCCTGACCGCCACCGTCCGGGACTTCTGCTGCTGACGCCGCCGGCCGGGCGCTCGGCGTCCGCCCGGCGGGGTGGATGCCGGGTGGCCGACTGGCTGGGGTCGGCCGGGCGGTATACACCTGAGCCAAAGGGTGTCGGCTTCGGGCAGGGTGCCCGGTGGGGCAGGGTGAAGGTGGCGGAAGGTGGCGGATGTGGGCAGCGGTGACGCTCTCGACGACGCCGAAGGAGCGGCGGAGGCGCTGCTGGACGTGCTGTTCGAGCAGTCGCCGGTCGGGCTGCACCTGCTCGACACCGACCTGCGCGTCATCCGGGTCAACGTGGCCACCCCGGCCATGCGGACCCTCCGGGAGGAGGACCTCGTCGGGCGTCCGCTGACGGAGGCCTACGGCCTCGTCGACGCGCAGGAGGTCGAGGAGCGGGTCAGGGCCGTTCTGGACGGCGGTGAGCCGCTGGTCAACCAGATCGTGCGGGCCTGGGCGGTGGACAAGCCCGAGCGCGAGCGGACGTATTCCCTGTCCGCCTTCCGGCTCCAGGACCGGAACGGCAGCGTCTTCGCCGTCGCGCTCCAGGTGGTCGACGTCACCGAGCGGGAGAATGCCCGCCGGCGGCTGCGCACCCTGGCCAGGGCGCGGGAGCGGGTCGGGCGGACCCTGGACGTGCTCGCCACCTGCCGCGAGCTGGTAGATGTGCTGGTGCCCGACATCGCGGACACCGTGAGCGTGGACGTCGTCGACGCCGTCATCCGCGGGGACGCCCCGGCGCCCGCCGCCCTCGTGCCGAGCACACCTCTGCGGCGCGCGGCGTTCCGCTCCACCTCGGGGGAGCACGAACCGCTGTATCCGGTGGGCACGGTCTACGACATCCCCGGGCCCACCCCGTACACCCAGGCACTGTCGGACCTGCGGCCCCGGACCGTGCCGCTGCTGGACGACCTGCCGTGGGTCGCGGCCGATCCGGCCCGGGTGAAGTCCATCCGGGAGCTCGGGGCGCACTCGATGCTCGTCGTCCCGCTGACCGTGCACGGCTCGGTGCTCGGCCTGGTCACGCTCTACCGCCAGGAGCCCTCGGAGGGCTTCGGCGACGACGACACCGCCCTGCTGCTCGAGGTGGCCGACCATGCGGCCCTGAGCATCGACAACGCGCGCCGCTACGCGCGCGAGCATGCTCTCGCGGCCACCCTCCAGCGGTACCTCCTGCCTCCCCGACGCATCTCGCGCACCGCCCTGGAGATCACCCCCGCCTCGTTGCTGCCCCCGGGCGGCGGACAGTGGACCGATGTGATCGGCCTGCCCGGCGCACGCACCGCGCTGGTCGTCGGAGACGTCGCCGGGCAGGGCATCCGGGCGACCACCGCCATGGGGCAGCTGCGTACCGTGATCCGCTCCCTCGCGGGCTTCGACCTGGGCCCCGACGAGCTGCTCGCCCGCCTGCACGACACCACGCTGGTGCTGGCCGGCGAGCTGGCCGACCTGCCCGCGGCGGATCTGCAGCACGCGGGGCCCTGGCTCGCGGACTGCCTCGTGGCCGTCTACGACCCGCTCTCGCTGCGGTGCACCGTCGCCCGGTCGGGCTCCGGGGGCCTGCTCGTCGCCCACCCGGACGGAACCGTAGAAAACCCCGAGATCCCCGCCGGGCCACGCCTCGGAGAGCTCGACCGTTCCCCTTTCGCCGCGGTCAGCCTGGAGGTCCCGGAGGGCGGGGTGCTGGCCCTGTCCACCCTCGCCAACGACGCCGCCGACCACGTCCACGGCCCGCGCGCGATCAAGGAGGCGCTGAGCCGTCCGCACCGGCCGCTGCAGGACCTGTGCGACGAGATCGTCTACTCCCTCCCTCCGGCGGGTTCGGTCGACGTGGCGTTGCTCCTGGCCCGTACCAAACCCTTCCCGCCCGACCAGGTCGCGGGCTGGCAGCTGGACGCGGACCCCGCCGCTGCCGCCGTCGCGCGGCGTCACGTCCGTGACCGCCTCGCCGCTTGGGACCTGGACGAGGAGCAGGCCTACGCCGCCGAACTGATCGTCAGCGAGCTGGTCACCAACGCCATCCGCCACGCGCGCGGCCCGATCGGGCTGCGCCTGATCCACGACGGCACGCTCACCTGCGAGGTCCGCGACGCAAGCCTGGCGGCCCCGCATCTGCGCCATGCGCGCACCGTCGACGAGGGCGGCCGCGGCCTGTTCATCGTGGGGCGGCTCTCGCAGGACTGGGGCACGCGCTACGCGCGTGACGCGAAGACCATCTGGGCCGAACTCGCCTGAGGCGGACCCCGGACCCCGGCCCGCGGTCAGCGGCCTGTGGTCAGCGGGCCGTGAGCCGGCGGGCCTCCGCCGCGGCCGTCGGCAGGGGAGGCCAGGGAGGCAGGGGCGGCACGGAGTCGAGATCGCCGCTCCGCTCGTCGCCGCGGAGCAGCGAGAGGTACTGCTGACGCGGCATCAGCACCGCGCCGAGCGCCCGCACGTGCGCGCTGTCGCGCTGGGCGTCCAGGAGTTCCCCGCCCGCCTCGGCGAAGCGCCGCGCCAGGTCGGCCACCGCGACCGCGCCGGCCCCCGGGCGGGCACCGAACATCGTGTCCATGCTGAAGGCGCGGCCGACCCGCACGCCGAGCACGCCGCCGACCAACTGGTCGCCCTCCCAGACCTCGTCGCTGTGCGCCAGGCCCCGCGCGTGCAGCTCGAGCAGGCAGTCCATCAGCTCGTCGGTGAGCCACACCGGCCGGCGTCCGGCCCGGCAGGCGTGCAGGACCTGCTCGAAGTCCCGGTCGGCACTGGTGGTCCAGCGCAGGCGGTGGTTCAGGGTGCGGGCGAGTCTGCGGCTGAGGTGGACCCCGTCGACGGGGATCACCGGCCGGGGGTCGGGTGACCACCAGGTGACGGCCCACGGGTCGCCCTCCGCTCCGACGACGGGGATGCGCCCGGCGCGCACCTCGGCCCCGTAGGAGGCCATGGCCGTCTCGCGGGTGCGGTCGTCGGGCGCGGGCATGGGATAGGCGCCCGCGGCGTAGGCGGCACGGACGTCGTCGGGGGCGAGGCTGCCGCCGAAGGCGACGGGCGCGTCCGCGGGGGCGTGGGAGAGGTCGAGTGCGGGCCAGGACGCACCGTCCGGCGTCGCCGGGCGGGAGGTCTTCCGGTGCGGGGGCGGGAGATAGCCCTCGCCCTCCAGGGCGTCCACGTAGCGGCCGAGCATGTCCCGGTCCACCGGGGGGATCCGCAGGCCGCTGCCGGCCAGGGCGGCCTCCGCGTGGTCGCGGCTGAAGCGCGGGAAGACGCTTTGCAGGTACATCTCGCTGACGCTCATGTCGGCGTGGTTGCAGCGGTCGACGAAGAGCGGCACGAACGGGGTCACCGGATGGGCCGGGCGCTCGGCCGCGAACCGGATCAGCGCGCCCACCCACTCGGGGTAGGGAACCTCCCGGACCGCCCACCCCCGCGTGCGCAGGGTGTCGCCCAGCACGTCCACCAACGCGGGGCGGGGGTTGGTCAGGTGGTAGACGCCCCCGGCGTGCGGGACGGCGGTGGAGATGTGGTGCACCGCGTGCGCGAAGTCGTCGGCCGGCAGCAGGTCCAGGGGCAGGTCGACGGCGGGACACAGGCCGGAGTCGGCCACGAACCTGATGAGGGCGCAGATCTCCGTCGCGGTGTTGAGGACGCCCGTGCTGAGGGAGCCGGTGACGTCCTGGAGCCGGTAGACGCTGACCGGGACGCCCACCGCGGCCGCGTGCTGCAGCAGCAGCTCCGCCACCCACTTGGACTCGACGTATCCGACGGAGAGGTAGTCGGCGTGGCCCAGGGGAGTGCTCTCGGTGACCTGTTTGACGCCCGCGGCGCCGTACCCGGCCATGACCGCCAGGCTGGAGGTGTAGTGCAGCGGGACCGACCGGGGTGCGGCCAGTTCGACCAGCGCGCGGACGGAGTTCACATTGGCGGCCCGCAGGTCCTGGTAGGGGTAGATGAAGTTGACCTGGGCGCCGAAGTGGTAGATCAGGTCGAGCTCCGCTTCCAGCGCTTCGGCGGTCTCCGCGGCGAGCCCGAGCCGCGGCGCGGCGAGGTCGCCCACGGTCGGCAGGATCCGGTCCCGCCGCCGGTCGGCGGCGAGATCCCGCCGCAGGTAGCGCAGATGGGCGGCGCGCAGCCGCTCGAAGGCCTGGGCCTGGTCGGCGGCGCGCACCAGGCAGTGGATCCGGGCTCCGGTGCGCCGCAGGAGTTCGTCGAGCATGTGCGCGCCGCACAGGCCGGTCGCCCCGGTGAGCAGGATGTCCCTGGGCCGGTGGGGGTTCGGCTCGGGGCCGCGCGTACCGGCGGCGGTCAGGTTCAGCGCCGCCTCGGCGGCGAAGTCGACCGGTGGCTGGTCGGCGCCGGTCAGTCGGCCGCGGCGGGCCAGCATCGCCTGCTCGGTGAAGGCCGCGAGGGTGGGACGGTGCAGGAGCGCGCGGGAGAGTTCGCGCACCTCGGTGATGTCGATGCCGAAGATGACGCGGGCCCGCGCCAGCATCTCCATGGCGAGCAGTGAGTTGCCGCCCAGATGGAAGAAGTCGTCCTCCTCGCGGACGTGTCCGACGCCGAGGATCTGCGACCACAGGTGTGCCATGGCGGCGTGGGGCCGGAGTGGAGCGGCCGGAGCCGGTGCGGCCGGCGGGAGGACGGTCGGCTCCGAGACCGTCGGTTCGGGAACGGCCGGTGCCGGGACGCGCGTGGCAGGAGCTCGGGCGGGAGGCGGGGCGTGGCCGGCCGTGGAGCGGGCCTGGTGCGCGGCCCGGGCCAGCGCCCGGCGGTCGATCTTCCCGTGCGGCGTGACCGGCAGGCTCTCCACGGCGGTGAACGAGGCGGGCATCATGTAGCCGGGCAGGGCCCGGGCGAGCGCGCGGCGCAGCTGGTCCGCCGTCTCGCCGTCGGGCGCGGCGTCGGGCGCGGGGCGGTAGAACGCGGCCAGATGCTGGTCCAGTTGGTCACGTTGGTCGCGCTGCTGCGCGACGACCACGACGTCGTCGACGGCCGGGTGGGCCCGCAGCACGGCCTCGATCTCCGCGGGGTCGATCCGGTGACCGCGGATCTTGATCTGGTCGTCGACGCGGCCGACCACCGACAGCGTTCCGTCCGGCTGCAGCACCCCGATGTCGCCCGTGCGGTACATCCGTCCCCCGGGGCTGTCGGCCAGGGGGTCCGGCAGGAACTCCTCCGCCGTCCGGTCGGGTTGCCGCCAGATGCCCTCGGCCAGATGGTTGCCGCCGATGTAGACCTCGCCCCGTTCGCCCGACGGCACCGGCCGCAGGTCCGGGTCGAGGACGTGGACGAGGGTGCCCCGCAGCGGGCGACCCACCGGGGCCGGGGCGCTGTCGTCCGCCGTGGCGGCCCAGGCGCCGAGGTCGCAGGTGGTCGAGGTGATCGTGGTCTCGGTCAGTCCGTAGGCGTTGACCAGCCTGGCCCCGGGAGCGTGCTCCAGCCAGCCGCGGCAGTCCTTGGCCCGGACGATCTCCCCGCCGACGACCACCAGCCGCAGCGTGTCGAGCGCGTACCGGCCGGTCCCGAGCAGGCTGAGGAGCTGGCGGGAGTAGGCGGGCGTGAGGTCGAGGGTGGAGATCCGGTGCCGGGCGACGGCGTCCAGCACCTCGGTCGGGGCCCAGGGCGGTCCGCCGGTCAGGACGGTGGCGGCCCCGGTGATCAGCGGGCCGAAGATCTGCTCCAGTGAGGTGTCGAAGCTGATCGCGGCCAGGTGCACGGCGCGGTCGCCGGGATGCCAGCCGTACCAGGCGGAGGACGCGGCCAGGGAGCCGGCCAGGGAGCGGTGGGTGACCGCGATGCCCTTCGGCGCCCCGGTCGAGCCGGAGGTGTAGATCAGGTAGGCGACGTCGTCCGGGTCGGGCTCGTCCGGCCGTGGCCGCTCCCACGGCCCTTCCCCCGGCTTGCCCACGCCGGTCACCTCGTCGACCGGGACGACCGCCGTGGTGGCGGCCCCGCGACCGGCGTCCACGGACCCGGCCGTCGCGGCGGCCTCGCACAGCCGCCGGTGGTCCTCCCCGGTGATGACCAGGCGGGCGCGTGCGTCGCCCAGCAGATGGGCCAGGCGGGCGGGGGGCATCGCGGGATCGAGGGGCAGCAGGGTCGCCCCCGTGCGCAGGATGGCGAGCAGGCAGACCACCAGATCGGCGGTGCGGTCCAGGCAGACCGCCGCCACCGTGCCGGGCACGCAGCCGCGCTCCTGCAGCGCCGCGGCGGTCACGTCGGCGCGGGTGTCCAAGGCGGAGTAGTCGAACTGGCCGCCGGCCCACAGCAGCGCCGGAGCGAGCGGCGTGCGGTGTGCCTGCGTGCGGACCAGCGCGGAGACGGTCGGCACCGGATCGCCGCGGGCTCCGCGGCCGGCGGCCCGGCCGGTCGGCGCGCCCGGCGGGCTGCGGTGACCGGGACTGAGCTTCGGCCAGAGGTACGGGCGTCCTGCGGCGAGCGCGGCGGAGGACGCGTGGGCGGACTCCGACGGAGGCCCGGCCGGGCGCCAGCCGTCCGGCGGTGCGAGCTCCGCCGGCCAGACGCCGGACTGCTCCTGGTCGTTGCGGAGCAGCAGGTACCGGCCGGGCCGTGGCGTGGGCGAGGGTCTCTGTGGCATCGCCATCCAGGGGCCTTCCAGGGGTTCGGGAGCCGGGCGGCGGCCGGCTCAGGCGACTCCGGGTCGCAGCGTGCTGGGCCTGAAGGCGCCGGACGCCGATTCGAGCAGGAGTTCGCGGGCGGCCTCCGCCTCCATCGGCTGCGCGAACAGGTAGCCCTGACCGCGATGGCAGCCCAGCGCGATCAGCAGTTCCTGCTGCCGGGTGGTCTCCACTCCTTCGGCGATCACCGTCACCCCCAGGGTGTCGGCCAGGTGCGTGATGCCTTCCACCAGCGCGTACTGCTGGGGGGACCGACCGAGCTCGTCGATGAACGTGCGGTCGATCTTCAGAATCGAGATGGGGAACTCGCGCAGGTAGCTCAGCGACGAGTAGCCCGTCCCGAAGTCGTCGATGGCGATGCGGATGCCGAGGTCGGTCAGGTTCTGCATCTCGGCCAGGATCCGCTCGTCGCGGCGGATGAGCAGACTCTCCGTCAGCTCCAGTACCAGCGACGAGGGAGCGATCCCGGACTGTTCCAGCGCGTGGTGCATGACCCCGGGGAACCCCGGATCGTGGAACTGCCGCGGTGAGACGTTGATGCTGACGTAGGGCCACACCGGCACACCGCCGCGCACGTTTCGTTCCCGCAGCAGGCGGTGCCAGCCCACCGCCTCCGCGGTGGCCAGGTCGAGCACCCAGCCTCCGAGCGGCACGATCTGGCCGCTCTCCTCGGCCAGCGTGATGAACTGCTCGGGCATCACCACACCGCGGGTGGAGTGCGGCCAGCGCAGCAGCGCCTCGAACCCCTCCACCCTGCCGGTCGCCAGCTCCACGATCGGCTGGTAGAGCACCTGGAAGGAGTCCACCTCGGCGCGGTTGAGGCTGTCCTGGAGCTCGTGGCGCTCCAGCATGCCGCTCTGCAGCGACGGGTGGTAGTGCCGCCACTGCCGCTTGCCGGCGGTCTTCGCCTCGTACAGCGCCAGATCCGCGTGGGTCAGCAGCTCGACGGAGTCGTAGCTGTCCTCGGTGGTGGCGATGCCGACGCTGACGTAGGCGCTCACCGGGCCCACGCTCAACTGGAACGGCTCGGTGAACACCTGCAGCACGTGGTCGGCGAAGGCCTCCACGTCCGCTGGCGTCATCGGGTCCTCGATCAGCAGCGCGAACTCGTCGCCGCCGATCCGCGCAGCGGTGTCCGAGGCCCGCACCGTGGTCGACAGGCGCAGCGCGAGCGCGACCAGCAACTCGTCGCCGACTCCGTGGCCCTGCACGTCGTTGACGATCTTGAAGTCGTCCACGTCGACGAAGAGCACGCCGACCACCGTGCCCTCGCGGTGGCTCTGGGCCAGCGCGTGCGAGACCCGCTCCTGGAAGAGCAGCCGGTTCGCCAGACCCGTCAGCGGGTCGTGGAAGGCACGGTGCGTCAGTTCCCGCTCCAGGTTGCGCTGCTCGGTGACATCGCGCAGGGTGAGCACCAAGCCGCCCACGGTGGGGTCGGTGCGCAGGTCGCTACAGCGCACCTCGACCTCGACGGCGCTCTTGTCCGGCCGCAGCATCCGCCAGTGGTCGCGCCGGCTGTCGCTGTCGCGCACGCGCATCTGGGCCAGCGCGTCGCGCACGATGCGCTTCTCCTGCGGTACCACCATATCCGGGAACCGGCTTCCGGTCAGTTCCGTCGAGCCCAGCACCTGGGCGGCTGACGGGCTCGCGTAGCGGACCGTGTCGTCGTCGCCGAGGATCAGGATCACGTCCGAGGCGTTCTGCACCAGGGTCCGGAAGTAGGCCTCGCTCTTGCGCCGGCCGACCTCCCGGCTCAGCAGCAGCCGCTGTGTGGCCAGGGCCGCCTGGGTGGCCAGCGTGGCCAGGCTGTCGCGACGGGACGCCAGGCCCCACTCGTCGGTCTCGGCCAGCAGCGCGCCCGTCTCCGGTGGGTCCTTCGTCGACGGGTCCTGTGCGGCGAGCGGACAGACCAGCACGGGATGGCGGCCCGAGAAGCAGGTCCGCAGGGGTTGGGGCAGCTCGGCGACGCTCAGCCGCCGGGTGCCGCCGCTCGCGACCACCGCCAGGCTGTCGGCGTCGAACGGGGGCGTTCCGTCCGGTGGTATGCCCCCCTCCGTCCGCACGCACCAGTCGCCGTTCTCGTCCCTGACCGCGAACAGCACGCTGCGCCCGGCGCCGCCGTCCAGCAGCACCCGCGCCGCGCCCGTCACGGTCACGGCGACGTCCGCCACGGACTCGGCGTCGCCGAGTCCGGTGGCCGCCGTCCGCAGGACCCGCTCGCGGGTGAGCGCCTGACGGTGGGTGGCCGCGACGCCGGAGAGACGGTGCAGCACCAGCAGGAAGAGCACCGCCGAGAACGCCCCGATCACGCCGGCGTTGCCGGTCTTCCCGCGCGCGGCGGCGATCATCAGCATCACCGGAGCCGTCAGCGACGCGACGGCCAGCAGGCCGAGCCGCCAGCCCCGCACGCTCTCCTGCCGCACTACCACCGGCTCGGTCAGGGCCCTCATCGACGGGTGCAGGGCCGCCGCGCCCCACGCCCCGTAGAACACCGCCCACCCCAGGTCCACGGGCGTGCCGGTGCGCCACACGTCGTGCAACTGGAGCTGGGCGTAGGCGACGTCGGCCGCCAGCAGCCCGACGGTGCCGACGGTGAGCAGGACCAGGGAGAGGTTCTTGCCGCCGCGCGGAGCCAGCAGCCGCAGCAGCATCGCCAGCACCAGGATGTCCCCGAGGGGGTAGGTGATGGAGACGGCCCGCTGGAACCAGGTCTGCCCCGGGGTGTGCGCGTAGGGGACGATCACGTAGACCCAGGACAGCAGCGCCAGGGCCGCGGTGAGAGTGAGCGCGTCGACCAGACTGGCCCGGTCCTGCCGTGACGACCGCCAGCGGATGAAGCCCAGCAGCCCCGCGGCGTACAGGACGTACGTGACGAGGTAGAAGGCGTCCGCGATCGACGTGACAGGGTTCTCGTGCTCGTACTGGATCAGCACGATCTGCGCGAGCTCCCCGAGCGTGAACGTCAGGTTCGCGGTGGCCAGCAGCAGCCAGGGCAGCGGATGGGCAGGGCGGTTGCGCGCAAGCCCCAGCAGGATGCCCGCGACGCCGCTGAGGCCGACCGCGACGAAGATGGTTCTCTGGGCGGAGAAGGCGTAGTACAGACCGACGAGTGCGATCGTCCACAGACAGAAGACGGTCACCGGGAGGTCTGGGCGCCACCGGGTAGCGGTCGTCACCGCTCCACCTCCCGCATGCGTGGACCAATCCAAGCGGTGTGGGGTGTGATGTGACGTGGGCCGTGCCGCATGCCGATGCGGCCGGTGGATACGGCTGTTCATACGGCCGTGACCGGTACGGCTGCGACTGTACGAGAAACAACGCTATACCGTCGCGTACTCCTTCGCACGCGCACGGACTCGCGCGGGAAGGACCGGCTCCCCGCCGTCTGCTGACGACAGCGACGCTCCGGCCTGGGATGATGGCGCCGCGCGCCGCCGCGGGGGTGGGCGCGGGAGCGGGGGACCGATGGGGCGGGTGCGGATCGCGCGGGCCGGGCGGATCGAGGACGGCGCGTGTCGGCACCTGCTGGTGTGGCGGGCGGGGCCGGGCTGGCGCATGGTCAGCAGCGCGATCCTCGGTGGCGGTGTCGGGGAGCGTGGGTGGGTGCTGAACGCGCAGGTCCGCCCGGGTTACAGCCGCCTCGACCCGGACCGTCATCTCGCCGACCTCGCGAGCGCGGAGGGGCTGACCGGACCGGGTGTCGGCCTGATGACCGCCGCCAGGGTCGACGACGTCACCTGGGCCGAGGACGAGGGTGCGACGGCCGTCGTGACGACCGGCATCGGCCTGCCGACCTGGGCGGCGGCCGACGCGGTGTCAGCCGGTGACGGCGCGTACCGCCCGGGAACGATCAACATCCTGGCTGTCGTCCCCGCCCCGGTCTCCGACGCCGGCCTGGTCAACCTGCTGGCGACGGCCACCGAGGCCAAGGTCCAGGCCCTCCTCGACGCGGGGTACTCCTGTTCGGGCACCCCGTCCGACGCGGTCTGCGTCGCAGTCCGGGCGCCGGGGCCGGGGGACGAGCCCGATCCCTTCGGCGGGCCGCGGTCGGTGTGGGGCTCCCGGCTCGCCCGGGCCGTGCACAGCGCCGTGCGTCGCGGCGCGGAGCGCGACCGCGAACGCCGCGCGGAGGGACCACCGGCGGTGCACACGGTGCGTCAGGCCTCCTGTCATCTGCCGGACGTTCGTGCGGCGGTCGACGACCAGGCCTGCGGGGCAAGGGCGTTCGTGGAAGCGGTCGACGAGGCGACCGCCGGGCGTCCGGCGGCGCCGCTCACGACCCCGTCGGGCTGACCGGTGGTCGTGCACCCCGAGTGATCTGCAACACCTGCGCACCTGCGCAGGCTTGTGGCGATCTGCCGGGCGGCCCTAGGGTGGTCGGGCCGTGGTGTTCGGGAAGACCGGTTCAAGTCCGGAGCGGCCCTCGCCACTGTGATCGGGAAGTCCCTGCTTCGTTCCCGCGGTCGCCGACGCGATCGCGGGAGGTCACTGGGCGCAGCCAGCGCCTGGGAAGGCCAGAGGCGGGGACGGTGGTACCCGTCAGCCAGGAGACCGGCCACGGCACGCACGAGACCATCCACGAGGTGCTGGAGAGGCTGGCCTTCCATGACGCTGCCCGAAAACCCGTCCGCGACCGCTGTCCTGGCGGGTGCGATACCCGCGACCCCCGTCGTCCGGTGGGAGAGAAGAGACTGGTGGCGCAGCGCCGGTCTGCTGGGGGTCATCGTGGCCCTGCACGTGGTCGCCTTCGGGATCCTCGCGGCGCTCGTCGCACCGCACCACTACAAGGTCGGCACCCAGGTCTTCGGCCTTGGCCTCGGCGTCACCGCCTACACGCTCGGCATGCGGCACGCCTTCGACGCCGACCACATCGCGGCGATCGACAACACCACCCGCAAGCTGATGGCCGACGGCAAGCGGCCGATCTCGGTGGGCTTCTGGTTCGCGCTGGGCCACTCCAGCATCGTGATCGTGCTGGCGGCGGGCATCGCCGCGGGCATGCGGATCGCCACGAACCTGACCAAAGACAACTCCAGCGCCCGTCAGAACCTGGGCACCGTCAGCACGTTGGCCTCCGGCAGCTTCCTCTACCTGATCGCCGCGCTCAACCTGGTGGCCCTGGTGGGCATCTGGAAGGTCTTCAAGGCCATGCGGGCGGGCCAGTTCGACGAGCACGAGCTGGAGAAGCACCTGGACAGCCGCGGCTTCATGAACCGCATCCTGGGCCGGCTGACGAAGTCCATCACCCGGCCCGGCCAGATGTACCCGGTCGGCGTGCTGTTCGGCATCGGCTTCGACACCGCGACCGAGGTGACGCTGATGGTGATGGCCGGGTCGGGCGCCGCCGCCGGTCTGCCCTGGTACGCCATCGTCTGCCTGCCGCTGCTGTTCGCCGCCGGTATGAGCCTGTTCGACACCCTCGACGGCACGTTCATGAACTTCGCCTACCACTGGGCATTCTCGAACCCGGTCCGCAAGGTCTACTACAACCTCACCATCACCGGGCTCTCGATCGCCGTCGCGTTCCTGATCGGCACGATCGAGCTGGTCGGCATCCTGCACGACCAGCTGGACCTGACCGACCCGGTCACCGGCTGGATCTCGAACATCGACCTGAACAACGTCGGCTTCGTCATCGTCGGCCTGTTCGTCGTCGTCTGGGCCTGCGCGATCGGCTACTGGCGCCTCGCCAAGGTCGAGCACCGGTGGGTCCGCGGCGGCAGGAAGCAGGCCGACGCCGCCTGAGCCCACCGGGCGACCCGGCGCCGCACGGGGGTCAGTCCTCCGTGCGGCGCAGCAGGTAGCTGTCCATGATCCAGCCCTTGCGCTCGCTCGCCTCGCGCCGCAGCTCGGCGATCCGGGGTGCCGCCTCCGACAGCGGGCCGGAGACGAGGATCTCGTCCGCGGTGCCGAGGTAGGCGCCGTAGTGGATGTCGATCCCGGCCGGGTCGATCGAGGCGAACGCGGCCTTGCCGTCCAGCATCACCACCGTGTCGTCCGAGCCGGCGGGGAAGCCCTCCGCCGCGAGGCGGCGGCCGGTGGTGATACGCACGGGCCGGCTGACCCGGGTGAGGACGGTCCGGTGGCTCGCCGCCAGCGCCGAGACGCTGCTGATGCCCGGCACCACCTCGTAGTCGAAGGACACCTCGCCGCGGTCCAGTACCTCGTCGAGGACGGCGATGACGCTGTCGTACAGGCCCGGGTCGCCCCAGACCAGCAGGGCGCCGGTCTCCTCGCCGCCGACCTGTTCGGCGATCAGCCGCTCCACCAGCTCCGCGCGCCGGGTGCGCCAACTGTGGACCACCGCCGGGTACCCGGGCTGGGTGCGGCGGTCGCGCTCGGCGTCGGGCACCTGCACGACGCGGTGGCCGGGGCGGCCGTGCTCCTCGACCATCTCCAGCCGCAGCCGGACGAGGTCCTGGCGTTCCTCGTTCTTGTCGAGCAGGAGGAACACGTCGGTGCGCGCGATGGCCTTGACCGCCTGGAGCGTGAGGTGGTCGGGATCGCCCGCGCCGATTCCGATGACGAGGATCTTCCGCATGGTTCCGATTCTGCCTTCCGCCGTACGGTCGTTGTGCATCAGGTCCGCTCGGCGAGCCAGGCCAGCGCGCCGGAGAGGTGCGACGTCCGGGCCACCCCGGCTGGGAGGGCCGGGCGCCGGACCAGCAGAACCGGCAGGCCCAGGTCCCGTGCCGCCGTGAGCTTGGGCGCGGTGGCCGCCCCTCCGCTGTCCTTGGTCACGAGCACGTCGATCCGCCGTTCGCGCAGCAGGGCGCGCTCCCGCTCCACGGTGAACGGACCGCGGTCCAGCAGGACTTCGACGTTGGCGGGCAGCGGCACGGGCGGCGGGTCGACGGACCGGGCCAGGAACCACAGCGCGTCCAACCGCGGCAGGCGGTCCTGGCCGGCGAAGGGGGACAGGTCGTTGCGGCCGGTGGTCAGCAGCACCCGCGTGCCCAGGTCGGGCAGGAGCGCCGCCGCCTCGTCCAGTGACGCCGCATGATGCCAGCGGTCGCCCGGGACGGGCTCCCAGCCGGAGCGGCACAGCACCAGCAGCGGCACGCCCGTCGCGTGCGCGGCCGCGGCGGCGTTGGCGCTGACGGCGGCGGCGAAGGGATGCGTGGCGTCGACGAGGGCGTGGACCGACTCGGCGCGCAGCCACGCGGCCAGGCCCTCGGCCCCGCCGAAGCCGCCGATCCGTACCCGCCCCGAGGGCAGCCTCGGCGCGGCCACCCGCCCGGCCAGCGAGGTGGTCACCTCGTACGCGGGGTCGGCGGCCAGCGCCTCGGCCAGCAGGCGTGCCTCCGTCGTGCCGCCGAGGACCAGCACGTGGCGCGCGGGCGGGGTCACCTGGGCCCGCCCTCGGCAGCGGCGCGATCCCGCAGGGGGGTGACGACCGGCCGCCCGTGCCCGTCGACGGTGACGCGCACCCGGGCCGCGTAGACGTCGGAGATCAGCGCCTCGCTGAGCACCTCGGGCGCCGGGCCGCTCGCCTTGACCCGGCCCTCGTCGAGCAGCACCAGCCGGTCGGCGTACTGGCCGGCGGTGGTCAGGTCGTGGAGGGTGGTGACGACGGTGAGGCCCTGCGCGCGGCGCAGGTCGTCGACGAGGTCGAGCACCTGCTGCTGGTGGCCGATGTCGAGGGCGGAGGTCGGCTCGTCCAGCAGCACCAGGCGCGGCTCCTGCGCCAGCGCGCGGGCGAGGACGACCCGTTGGCGCTCACCCCCGGACAGCGTCACGAGCCTGCGCTCGGCGAAGCGGGCGACGTCCAGCTGTTCGGCGGCCTCGTCGGCGACGAGCCGGTCGTGGCGGCCAGGACCGCCGAGGTAGCCGAGGTAGGGGGTGCGGCCGAGCAGGACGTACTCCGCCACCGTCATGTCGGGCGGCAGGATCGGGCTCTGCGGGACGAAGGCGAGCAGCCGGGCGAGCTCGCGTCCGGGCATCCCCCGGGTGTCGGCGCCGTCGACGGCGACCCGGCCCCGGCGCGGCAGCAGTCCGGCCACGGCCCGCAGCAGCGTGGACTTGCCCGCGCCGTTCGGGCCGATCACGGCGAGCCAGCCGCCGGAGTCGACCGCACAGGAGACCTCGCGGACCACCGCCCTGCCGTCGAGGTCGACGTCCACGCCGTCGACGGTGAGCGCGCTCATGTGCGGACCGCCCGCGTGGTGCGCAGGATCCAGATGAACACTGGCGAGCCGATCACAGCGGTGACCACGCCGATCGGCAGCTCGCCCGGGGCCAGGACGGTGCGGGCCAGCGTGTCGGCGAGCACCAGGAAGCCGGCGCCGAAGAGCAGCGACAGCGGCAGCACCAGCCGGTACGAGGTCCCGGCGAGCCGCCGCACCGCGTGCGGCACGATGATGCCGACGAAGCCGATCAGCCCGCTGACCGCGACGGCCGAGGCGGCGGCCAGCGCGCAGGCGGCGACGACCACGAGCCGGATCCGCGCAGGGCGCATGCCGAGCGTGCGGGCCTCCTCGTCGCCGACGGAGAGCACGTCCAGGTGCCTGCCGTGGAGCAGGATCGCCAGCGTGCTGACGGCGGCGTAGGGCAGGATCTCCACGACCTGGTGCCAGTCGCCCGTGGCGAGCGAGCCGAGCAGCCAGGAGTAGACCTGCTGGATGTCCTGCGCCGAGCGCTGCAGCACCAGCGTCTGGATCGCCGTGAGGAACATGCCGACGGCCAGTCCGGCCAGCAGCAGGGTGGCCGTGCCCGTCCCGGCGGCCGCGCCCGCCAGGTAGGCGACGGCGACGCCCACCAGCGAGCCGACGAAGGCGGCCGCCGGCACCGTGGCCGGGCCGCTGCCGCCGAGGTAGACGATCGCGATCGTCGCGCCGAGACCCGCCCCGGCCGAGGCGCCGAGCAGGCCCGAGTCGACCAGCGGGTTGCGGAACACGCCCTGGTAGCCGGCCCCGGCGAGCGAGAGCAGCCCGCCCACCAGCGCGCCGAGCACGATCCGCGGCATGCGGATCTGGAACAGCACCGCCTGGTCGAGCGGGCTGAGCCCCGAGTGCAGGTCCACGAAGGGCAGCTTGTCGAGCAGCGCGGACGCCGTGGCCCAGGGGTTCAGGTCCGCCGCGCCCACCATGGCGCTGAGCAGCACCGCGGCGGCCAGGAAGGCCGCCGCGGTGCCGTAGGCGCGAAGGACGCGGCGCGGTGCGCTCACCGGCCGTCGCCCGATCGGCGGTGGCTCACTGGGCTGGAGCCTTCTCCAGCGCCTGCGCGATCTGCGCGACCAGCTGCGGCAGACGCGGACCCCAGCGGGAGGCGATGTCGTCGTCCAGGCCGACGATCTGGCTGTTCTTCACCGCCGGGACGCCCGACCAGCCGGGGCGCTTGGCGACGACCGCCGGGGACTGGCCGCCGTCGGCGGCGCTGTTGTCCGACAGCAGGATCAGCTGCGGCTTGGCGGTGACGATGTACTCCTGGGACAGCTGCGGGTAGCCGCCGTCCGAGGCCTTGTCCGCGGCGTCCGCGATGTTCTTCAGGCCGAACAGGGAGACGATCTGACCGATGAAGGTCTGCGAGGTCACCGAGTAGTACGGGTTCGCGCTGACCTCCCAGTAGTAGCTCAGGCCCTTGTGCGCGGTGCCGGCCTTGGCGACGTCCGCGGCGATCGCGGACTTCATGGACGTCACCGTCTGCCGCGCCTGCGCGCGGTGGCCGGTCGCCGTGCCGATCTGCTGGATCTGGTCGTAGGCGTCGTCCAGCTTCGTGACGGCGGGCTCGATCAGCACCGGCACGCCGACCTTGGTCAGCTGGGCCACCAGACCGCCGGAGTCGGCGGAGGCCACGACCAGGTCGGGGGAGTACTTGATGATCGCCTCGACGTTCGGCGTGAGGCCGCTCAGCTTGGTGACCGGGGCGTTGCTCGGGTAGTTCGAGTCCGAGTCGACCGCGACGACCTGCCGGCCCGCGCCCACCGCGTAGAGGTCCTCGGTGGCGGTCGGGGAGAGCGAGACGATCCGCTTCGGCGCGGACTTCACGGTGACCTTGCCGTTCGACGCCGCGACCGTGACCGGGAACGACGCCGCGGTGGCCGCGGCGGAGGGCGAGGACGAGGAGGTGGCGGTGGTCGAGCCGCCCGAGCTGCAGCCGGCGAGTACCGCCGCGACGGCGAGAGCCGTGGTTGCCGCTGTCAGGCTCCGGACCAGGGGTCCTCGCCGGTTGTTCCGCTGCCGAGCGCGCATGGTGGCCGCTTTCTCCGTCGGTGTGGAGGGAAGGCGGGTGATCGCGCCGGCCGAGGGGGCGTGCGGGCGCACGCGCGGCCGGGACGGATCAGCCTTCCCACGAGGTTGATGTCGTCCGCGCGGGGGAGTCGACCTGGCTTGGGCCCCGGACGGGGCCGTCACAGTTGCGGGACAGCGTCGGAATGGCCCGCCGTGCGGGCGTCACCGACTTCGCTCCTGACGCGCTGCCGGTATCCGCGTGCCTGGGCACTCGAATCCGGCCGTCGCAGGCTAGCACGTCGTGCTCTTCCCCCCGCTGACCAGGTCGAACCCTGACCCGTTCGGCTACCGCTCGCGGCGGTCGAACGCGTCCAGAATCCGCTCCGCGGCCAGGGAGGCGGTCAACTCCCCGCTGCGGACCTGCTCTTCGAGCAGCGGGGTGAGCGCGCGGACGGCCGGGCTCGCGTGCAGGCGGCCCAGCAGCTCGTCGTGCACCATCGCCCAGGCCCAGTCGACCTGTTGCGAGCGGCGCTTGGCCGTCAGGCGGCCCGTACCGTCGAGCAGGGTGCGGTGCTGCTCCAGCCGCTCCCAGACGGTGTCGAGGCCCGCGGACTCCCGTGCGCTGCAGCTGAGCACCGGCGGGGTCCACGCGGCGTCGGCGGGGTGCATCAGGCGCAGCGCGCCCGCGAGTTCACGCGCCGCCGCACGGGCGTCGCGCTCGTGCGGGCCGTCGGCCTTGTTCACGGCGATGACGTCGGCGAGCTCCAGGACGCCCTTCTTGATGCCCTGGAGCTGGTCGCCGGTGCGGGCGAGGGTGAGCAGCAGGAAGGAGTCGACCATGTCGGCGACGGTGGTCTCCGACTGCCCGACGCCGACGGTCTCCACCAGCACCACGTCGTAGCCCGCCGCCTCCATGACCACCATCGACTCGCGGGTGGCCTTGGCCACCCCGCCCAGTGTCCCGGCGCTGGGGGAGGGGCGCACGAAGGCGGCGGGGTCGACGGCCAGGCGCTCCATCCGGGTCTTGTCGCCGAGGATGGAGCCGCCCGTGCGGGTCGAGGACGGGTCGACGGCGAGCACGGCCACCTTGTGGCCCATGCCGGTGAGCATGGTGCCGAAGGCGTCGATGAAGGTGGACTTGCCCACCCCCGGCACGCCGCTGATGCCGATCCGCCGGGCCCTGCCGGTGTGCGGCAGCAGCTCCGTCAGAAGCCGCTGCGCCAGCACGCGGTGGTCGGCCCGGGTGGACTCGACGAGGGTGATGGCACGGGCGACGGCCGCCCGCTTCCCGTCGAGGACACCCTTGACGTAGACGTCGAGGTCGATTGGCATCCGCGGCTACTGCTCGCCGGCGCCGAGCGACTCGTGCCCGAGCGCGGCCGCGAGCCGCTGGACCAGGTCGTAGGCCGCGTCCGGGATCACCGTGCCGGGCGGGAAGACGGCGGCCGCGCCGGCCTCCAGCAGGGCCGGGACGTCGTGCGGCGGGATGACGCCGCCGACGACGATCATGATGTCCTCACGGCCCTCGGCGGCCAGCTCCTCGCGCAGCGCGGGCACCAGGGTCAGGTGCCCGGCGGCCAGCGAGGAGACGCCGACGATGTGCACGTCGGCTTCGACCGCTTGCCGGGCCACCTCGGCCGGTGTCTGGAACAGCGGGCCCACGTCGACGGTGAAGCCGAGGTCGGCGAAGGCCGTGGCGATCACCTTCTGGCCGCGGTCGTGGCCGTCCTGGCCCATCTTGGCGACCAGGATGCGCGGACGGCGTCCCTCCGCCTCGTCGAACGCGTCGACCAGCGCCCGGGTGCGGGTGACCGAGGAGGACTCGCCTGCTTCGTTGCGGTACACGCCGGAGATGGTACGGATCTGGCTGGAGTGGCGCCCGTACACCTTCTCCAGGGCGTCGGAGATCTCGCCGACGGTGGCCTTGGCGCGGGCGGCGTTCACGGCCAGCGCGAGCAGGTTGCCCTCCAGGCCCTGGCTCGACCCGCGCTCGGCGGCGGCGGTCAGCGCGCGCAGCGCGTCCTGCGTGGCCTGCTCGTCGCGCTCCTCGCGCAGGCGGCGCAGCTTGGCGATCTGCTGGGCGCGGACCGAGGAGTTGTCGACCTGGAGCACGTCGATCTGCTCGTCGTTCTCCACCCGGTACTTGTTGACGCCGATGACCGGCTGGCGGCCGGAGTCGATCCGGGCCTGGGTGCGGGCCGCGGCCTCCTCGATGCGGAGCTTGGGGATGCCGGCGTCGATGGCCTTGGCCATGCCGCCCGCCGCCTCGACCTCCTGGATGTGCTGCCAGGCGCGCCGGGCCAGGTCGTAGGTGAGCCGCTCGACGTAGGCGGAGCCGCCCCACGGGTCGATCACCCGGCAGGTGCCCGACTCCTGCTGGATCAGCAGCTGCGTGTTGCGGGCGATGCGGGCCGAGAAGTCCGTCGGCAGCGCGAGGGCCTCGTCGAGGGCGTTGGTGTGCAGCGACTGCGTGTGCCCCTGGGTGGCGGCCATCGCCTCCACACAGGTGCGGGTGACGTTGTTGAACACGTCCTGTGCGGTCAGCGACCAGCCGGAGGTCTGCGAATGGGTGCGCAGCGACAGCGACTTGGGGTTCTGCGGATCGAACTGCCTGACCAGCTTGGCCCACAGCAGCCGGGCCGCGCGCATCTTGGCGATCTCCATGAAGAAGTTCATGCCGATCGCCCAGAAGAACGAGAGCCGGGGCGCGAAGGTGTCCACGTCCAGGCCCACCGCCTGCCCGGCGCGCAGGTACTCCACGCCGTCCGCGAGGGTGTACGCGAGCTCCAGGTCGGCCGTCGCACCGGCCTCCTGGATGTGGTAGCCGGAGATGGAGATGGAGTTGTATCGCGGCATCTTCTGCGAGGTGTACGCGAAGATGTCGGAGATGATCCGCATCGAGGGCTTCGGCGGATAGATGTAGGTGTTGCGGACCATGAACTCCTTGAGGATGTCGTTCTGGATGGTCCCGGCCAACTTCTCGGGCGCAACGCCCTGTTCCTCCGCCGCCACGATGTAGAGGGCGAGCACCGGCAGCACGGCGCCGTTCATCGTCATCGAGACGGTCATCCTGTCCAGCGGGATGCCGTCGAAGAGCTGGCGCATGTCGTAGATCGAGTCGATCGCGACGCCCGCCATGCCGACGTCGCCGGTCACGCGCGGGTGGTCGCTGTCGTAGCCGCGGTGGGTGGGCAGGTCGAAGGCCACCGACAGGCCCTTCTGACCGGCCGCCAGGTTGCGGCGGTAGAAGGCGTTGGACTCCTCCGCGGTGGAGAAGCCCGCGTACTGGCGGATCGTCCACGGCTGGTTGACGTACATCGTCGGGTAGGGCCCGCGCAGGTACGGTGCGACGCCCGGGTAGGTGCCGAGGAAGTCCAGCCCCGCCAGGTCCTCGCCGGTGTAGAGCGGCTTGACGCCGATGCCCTCGGGCGTCTCCCACAGCAGGTTGGCGACGCTGCTGCCGGTCGACTCCTTCACCGCCGCGCGCCACTGCTCCTCGGTCACCCCGGCCGGGGTGCTCCCGCCCAGGTCGACCTGCGAGAAGTCGGGAATCTGCATCACGCCGTGGCTCCGATGAGGTCGAGGGCGGAGGTGAGGACGGCCGGTGCGTCGCAGCCGGCGAAGACGTAGGCGTCGACGTGCGCGTACTCGGCGGGACGCCCCGCGAGGTAGACCCGTGCCGCCCCGGCGGACTTGAGCGCGGCGGCGACGGCCTCGGCCTGCTCCGCGTACAGCGCGTCGCTGGAGCAGACGCAGGCGAGGGCGGCGCCGCTGGCCGCGAAGGCCTCGGCGGCGGAGCCGGCGTCCACCGACACCGGGTCGTGGACCGCCTCGATGCCGCCCGCCTGGAAGAGGTTGGCGGCGAAGGTGGCGCGCGGGGTGTGCGCCGCGGCCGGGCCCAGCGCGGCCAGGAAGACCCGGGGTCGCGCACCCGTCGCCGCGAGATGGGCGTCGGAGCGGGCGCGCAGCGCCTCGAACACCTCGTCGCGGCGCACCTGCGGCAGACCGCCCGGCAAGCCGCTCCCGGCGCGGCCGAGAGGACGGACGGCCGGGGCCTCCTCGCGCAGGACGGGCTTCTCGGCCAGGTTGGGGAACTCGCTGACGCCGGTGATCGGCTCGGCGCGCTTGGCGAGCTTCTTGCCGCGGGCCGCCCAGGTGGCCGCGATGCGGTCGCCGACCAGGCCGGAGCGCAGCGCCGCCCGCTGACCGCCAGCGCTCTCCAGCTCCTGGAAGAACGCCCAGGCGGCGTGGGCGAGTTCGTCGGTCAGCTGATCCACGTACCAGGAGCCGCCCGCCGGGTCGGCGACCCGGCCGAGGTGGGACTCCTCCAGCAGGATCGAGGAGGTGTTCCGCGCGATCCGGCGCGCGAAGGCGTCCGGCAGGCCGAGGTCGTGGTCGAAGGGCAGCACGGTCACCGAGTCCGCGCCGCCGACGCCGGCGGCGAGGCAGGCGATGGTGGTGCGCAGCATGTTCACGTACGGGTCGCGACGGGTCATCATCACCGGCGAGGTCACCACGTGCTGGAGCTGAGCCGCCGCTGCCGTCCCGCCGGAGCCGCACACCTCGACGACCCGCGACCACAGTCGCCGGGCCGCGCGCAGCTTCGCCACCGTCAGGAACTGGTCCCCGGTGGCCGCGTAGCGGAACTCCAGCTGCCGGGCGGCCTCCTCGACGGAGAGACCGGCCTCGGTCAGCAGCCGCAGGTACGCGACGCCGGTAGCCAGCGAGCAGCCGAGCTCCTCCGCCGCCGAGGCACCCGCCTCGTGGTACGGCAGCGCGTCGACGGTCAGGGCCCGCAGACCCGGGTACTGCTGCGCGCACAGGCGGGCCAGCTCCACGGCGTCGTCGGCTGCAGCCGGGGCTCCGGTGCGGGCCTCGCGGCCGAGCGGGTCGGCGCCGAGGCTGCCGCGGGCGGCGGCGCGCTCGACGCCCCGCTCGTCGTACAGCCGCAGCAGCTCGCGGGCGGCCGCGCCGGTCTCGTCGCCCGCGTCGAGGGCGACCGCGGCGAGGTCCAGGTAGACGCCGTCCAGGGCCCGGGCCAGGCCGGACACGGGCAGCGCCGGTCCGCCGACGGCCAGCCACAGGGAGCTGACGCCGTTCTCCAGATCGGCGAGCACCGCCGCGTTGGCCCGTTCGGGGTCCGGCAGCTCGTGCCGCTGGCGGACGTCCCAGCCGGTCGTCGCGGGCCTGCCGCCGCGTACGTAGGGGGCGAAGCCGGGGTAGCCGAGTCCGGTGGCCGCGTCCGGCGCGACGTAGAGGGGGGCGGCGACCAGCCCGTCCTCCAGCGCCGTGGCCAGTGCCTCCTCGGCGGCCGCACCCGACACGTCCTTGCCGGACTTGCGCAGCACGCCCGCGACCAGACTCTGCCACTGGGTATGCGTGGCGTCCGGGAAATCGGCAGCGAGTGAGAGCCCGTCATCGGGCAGGACCGTCATATCTGGGATGCTAGAGCAGGCCTCTTACGGTTCTAAGCGTCACCGAGTGTGACGTATGCCTCTCCTTGATCGGATCGATCGGCTGGGCCGGGGCAACGGCGGACGACGCGGGCACGGGCTGCTTTCTGTCGCGTCGTCCGCACGCGCCGGCGCCTACGACGTCCCGGTGTCCGTCCGGATCTCGGGGCGGCCGGGCTCGGCCCAGCGGGTGTGGTAGACGCCCTCGCGGTCGGTGCGGTGGTAGGTGTGGGCGCCGAAGAAGTCGCGCAGGCCCTGGATCAGCGCGGCGGGCAGGCGCTCGCTGCGCAGGGTGTCGTAGAAGGCGAGCGCGGCGGTGAAGGCCGGCGCCGGGATGCCGCGGTGGGCGGCGATGGCCACGACCTCGCGCCAGGGCACCTGGGCGTCGCCGATCTCGGCCGCGAACCCCTCCTCGGCGAGCAGACTGACCAGGCCGGGGTTGGCGGCGTGCGCCGCCCGGATCCGGTCCAGGAAGGCGGCCCGGATGATGCAGCCGCCACGCCAGATCCGCGCCACCGCGCCGAGGTCGATGTCCCACCCGTACTCGGCCGCGCCGTCGCGGATCATGGTCCAGCCCTGGTCGTAGGCGATGATCTTCGACGCGTACAGCGCCTGCTCGACCTGGTCGGTGAAGCGTTCCGCCTCGTGGTGGCGCAGCTCCTGTTCGGTGCCGCCCGCCAGGGGCCGGTAGGCCGCGCGCAGCTCGGCCCGCGAGGAGGCCACCCGGGCGAAGGTGGCCTGCGCGATGGCGGTGACGGGGGAGCCGAGGTCGAGGGCGGTCTGCACGGTCCAGCGCCCGGTGCCCTTCTGCTCCGCGGCGTCCTGGACGATGTCGACGAAGGGCTGCCCGGTCTCGGGGTCGGTGTGTGCGAGCACCTCGGCGGTGATCTCGATGAGGTAGGAGTTCAGCCGCCCCTTGTTCCAGCGGCGGAAGATCTCGGCGATCTCGGCCGGGGTGTACCCGGCGACCTCCCGCAGCAGCTGGTACGCCTCGGCGATGAGCTGCATGTCGGCGTACTCGATGCCGTTGTGCACCATCTTGACGAAGTGCCCGGCCCCGTCGGTGCCGATGTGGGTGCAGCACGGATCGCCGTCCACATGGGCGCTGATCTTCTCCAGCATCGGGCCGAGCACGGCGTAGGACTCCTCGGAACCGCCGGGCATGATCGAGGGGCCGTGCAGCGCGCCCTCCTCGCCGCCGGAGACGCCGGTGCCGACGAAGTGGATGCCGCGCTCGCGCAGGGCCCGCTCGCGGCGGCGGGTGTCGGCGAAGTGCGCGTTGCCGCCGTCGATGATCATGTCGCCCGGCTCCAGCAGCGGCGCGAACTCCTCGATGACCTCGTCGGTGGGCTGTCCGGCCTTCACCATGATCAGCAGCCGCCGTGGGCGCTCCAGCGCGGCCACGAAGTCCTCCAGCGACTCCGCGGGGACGAACGTCCCCTCGTGGCCGAACTTCTCGACCAGCGCCCGCGTGCGGGACGGCGTGCGGTTGTGCACCGCCACTGTGTACCCGTGGCGGGCGAAGTTCCGGGCCAGGTTGCGGCCCATCACCGCCAGCCCGGTGACGCCGATCTGCGCCGTTGCCTCCATCAGCCTGCCTCCCTGGATTCGTGGGCCCGCGCACGCACCCGGCGCCGCCGGCGGACCTTTCCAGGCTCACCCCCAGCCCCTGGAGCCGCCACCGGATGCCGGGGCCGCTGCCCGCCACGGGTGTCAGGACGCGGGAAGCGGGCAGGCGCCACCCACATCCCACCTGAACAGGAAGGCGGCAGACTGATGGGCCACGGCGGCAACGTCATCGCGGAGCTGAGCACCGACCACCGCGAGGTCGAGTCGATGTTCGAGCAGATCCAGTCCCTCCCGGCGGGCGACCCCAGGCGGGGCGAGATCGTGGACCGGCTCACCGTGGAGCTGGTGCGCCACTCGGTCGCGGAGGAGCTGCACCTGTATCCCGCCGTCCGCACGTATCTGCCCGACGGCGACGCGCTGGCCGACGCGGAGCTCGACGGCCACGCGCACGTGGAGAAGCTGCTGAAGCGCCTGGAGGGCCTCGACGTCACCGACCCCCGGTTCGACGAGACCGTCCCGGTGCTGATCGCCGAGGTGAAAGCCCACGTGGCGGACGAGGAGGCGCACCTGTTCCCGGCGCTCGCCGACGCCTGCGGCCCGGACCGGCTCGACGAGTTGGGCGAGCGGATCCGCAAGGCCAAGGACCGGGCGCCGACCCGTCCCCACCCCGCCGCACCCGACACCCCTCCGGGCAACAAGCTCGTCGCGCCGGGCCTGGGCCTGGTCGACCGCGCGCGCGACTTCGTCACCGGCCGCGGCCAGTAGGCGAGTACGCGACCACACGAGTCGTGGCGGGAGCCCCAGCAGCAGCCGGGTCTCCCGCCACGCTCCGGGGCCGTGCGTTCCCCGCCGCACCGGGCCCACCGGGGTAGCGGCCTGTGCGGCTCCCGCGCGCCGTCCAGGGGGGGTGGTTGTGTGCGCGGGAGCGCTCCCAAAAGGATTGCCTGCTTCCGGCTCCTTGTCCACCGGGTCGTCCCACTCATTTTGCGCGCGGCTCACGAGAGTTGACGGGAAGCCACGCTCCGCTCGGCAGCGCCGACCGCCGGCTGTCGACTCCGGGGCCACTATGCTGCGGGGTCATGGAAGCTGCCCCGGGTCACGACATCGTCGCCGGCAACACCGTCGTCTCCTTCGACGGGCGGGTGCTGGAGCTGTTCGGCCATGCCGCCCGCCAGGGAAACCGCATCCACGTCGCGCTGATCACCGGCGTCGCGATCGACGCGGCCAAGGCCGTGGTCTCGGTGCGCGGCGGCTCCGACTACTCGATCGTGCTGTCCGGGCTCGACGACGCCACGCGCGCCGCCGTCGAGGGCCTGATGGAGCAGGTCAAGCGGTCGGCTCCGGGCGTCTAGCCGTTCGACGGAGTGCGTTCCGTGTCTCCTCGCCTGAGTGCCATGCTCACCGTCGACGACCCCGACCTCCCCGCCTCGGACGATGCGGCAGCAAGGTGGCTCACCCACGGACTGCGGGCCGTCTCTCCCGCGGCATGGCTCTGGATCACCGAACACGGCCGCTTCACCCCCGATGACGAGACCTGCGGTCCGCCCGAGGGCTACGCCGTCGCCATCACGGCCCGGATGCCCGGCCGGCCCGACGAGATCGTCATGATGTCGGGAGCGGCCGAACCCGAAGACTGGATCGCTGCTCGCATGTCCGAGCGTCCGTTGAATGTGGGAGCGTCGGTCTTCCGCCTCGACTCCCGGGGCGCTGTCGACCGTGAGAAGAGCCGGTCGCTGCGCCTGGAGGCCGTCTGGGACACTGCCTTGACCGGCGTCCCGCAACCATGCCCGACTCTGTTGGCCTCGACGACGCTTGACGACCACTCATCGTCGGCCCCACGGGATTCCACGGCAGAGGCGCTGCTCGGACTCGTGAAACGCACGGCGACGGTCGCCGAGGCCTCATTCGGTCATGTCTGTGACGACGCCGGCTACCACGGGCTCACGTCCCTCGACGAGGTCCTCTGGCGCGGTGGCCGCCGCAGGTCCGTGGCCGCGGCGCGGTCCGTTCTCCGCGGATACTCCTGGGCCACGGTCCTGCCCCGGGATCTGGTCGACAGGCTGGGCGGAGTCCCCTCACTCGAGGGGACAGGCGCTTTTGTCGACGTGCACGAACTCCGGGGCGGCTCCGTCGCCGCCAAGGCCACCGAGCGCTTCTCCTCCTACGATGACGAAGCCGTGCTTCGCGTGTTCCGGGCATGTGCTCCCGTTCTCCCTGCGGGGATGCCGCGCGAGACCATCGCCGGTCGCGCGGACGGACGAAGGAGAAGCATCGTCTGGGAGGACGCGAGTCGGTTCGCGTAGCCCCGCCCGCCGATCGTGCGGCGCTCGCCGGGGGAGGAGATCATGGGGGAAGGCCCTCGAGGACGGAGCGCGGATGGGTGGCGACGGGCGTTCCCCAGGCGTCGCGCGGGCCGCAGGGCCGGTGCCGCCGGGCTCGCTGCTGGATCTGCTGCACGTGGCCGCCGTGGTCCTCGACTCCAGCGGACGGATCGTCTTCTGGAGCCCCCAGGCCGAGGAGGTGTTCGGCTACACCGCGGACGAGGCGCTGGGGCGCTTCGCCGCCCCGCTGCTGGTCCCCGAGGACCACCTGGGACTCGTGGCGGGGTTGTTCGCCGAGGTCATGGCCACGGGGTCGTCGTGGGCGGGCGCGTTCCCGGTCCGCCACAAGGACGGCAGCACCCCGCTGGTGGAGTTCCGCAACGTGCGACTGACCGACCAGGCGGGCGAGGTCTTCGCGCTCGGAATCGCCGTGGACCACACGACGCTGCGGCGGGTCGAGACGGACCTGGCCCTCTCGCAGGGCCTGGTCACCCAGTCACCCATCGGGATCGCCCTGCTGGACGAGCAACTGCGGTACGTGATGGTCAATCCGGCGTTGGAGCGCATCAACGGCATCCCCGCCGCCGAGCATGTCGGCCGCCGGCCGCGCGAGGTCCTGCCGCTCCTGGACACCACGACGATCGAGTCCGGGCTGCGGCACGTCCTGCTCACCGGCACGCCGCTGCTGGACCAGTACACCGTCGGCCGCACGCGCTCGGATCCCGACCACGACCACGCCTGGTCCGTGTCCTCCTACCGGCTGGAGGGCCCGGGCGGCCGGGTGATCGGGGTGGCCATCTCCGTGGTGGACGTCAGCGAGCGGCACCAGGCGGGCATCGAGGCGGACCGGGCCCGACGCCGTCTGGCGCTGATCGCGAAGGCCTCGGCCCGGGTGGGCACCACGCTGGAGGTCGAGCAGACCGCCCAGGAACTGGCCGACGCCGCCGTCCCGGATCTCGCCGACCTGGCCGCGGTCGACGTCCTCGACGCGGTCCTCGAGTTCAGGCCCGCCCGCCGCCCGGACGAGGACGGCCCGGAGCTGTTCCGCGCGCTCGCGGTCGCCGCCGCCTACCCGACCGACGCCGCCTCCGCGGCCGACACGGTCGGTGAACCGGCAGCCTACAGCGCCGACCGCCTGATCACCCGCTGCGTGCGCACCGGTCAACCGGTCCTGGTCACCCACGCGGGTCCCGAGGACCTGCGGCGCATCGCCCGCGACAGCGAGGCCGCCGCGCAGCTCCAGGCGGCCGGGGCCCACTCCTACCTGGCCGTTCCCTTGATCGCCCGCAACGAGGTCCTGGGCGCCTTCGACATGCTGCGGACCCACAACCCGCTCCCGTTCGACGCCGACGACGTCGTCCTCGCCGGTGAACTCGCCGCCCGCGCGGCCGTCGCCATCGACAACGCCCGCTGGCACCAGAGCGTCCGCAACGTCGCGGAGACCCTGCAACGCAGCCTGCTCCCCGGATCCCCGCCCCACCTGCCGGGCCTGGAGGTCGCCTCCCACTACCAGCCCGCCCAGGCCGCCCACCAGGTCGGCGGCGACTGGTACGACATCATCCCGCTGCCGGGCGACCGCACCGCCCTGGTCGTCGGGGACGTCATGGGCAACGGCATCGACGCCGCGGCGACCATGGGCCGTCTGCGCACCGCCACCTGCGCCTTCGCCGACCTCGACCTGGACCCGGACGAGGTGCTCACCCACCTCGACAAGATCACCAGCGGGTTGGAGCGCTACATCGCCACCTGCCTGTACGCCGTCTACGATCCCGGCCGCCACCAGTGCAGGATCGCGAACGCGGGCCACCTGCCCCCGGTGCTCGCCCCCGCCGAGGGTCCACCGGAGCTGCTGGACCTGCCCACGGGCGCCCCGCTCGGCGTCGGCGGCGTCCCGTTCGCGACGACCACCTTCGACCTGCGCCCCGGAGACCGGCTCGTCCTGTACACCGACGGCCTCGTCGAGACCCGGCGCGATCCCATCGACGCCCGCCTCGACGCCCTGCTGCACGCCCTCGACCACCCGTGGCGGCCCCTGGGGGAGTCCTGCCGGTGGCTGGTTGACGCCCTCCGGCACCCCGACGACCACGACGACGTGGCCCTCCTCATCGCCCAGGCCAAGTCGGTCCCGACCGGCTGACTGCGCGCGGACTCGCCGGGGCCCGCGGGCGTGTGCGGTCAAGGCCTGCGGTTCAGGCCTTGCCGGTGACGCCCGTGCAGGCCAGGAACTCGGCTCGGGTGCGGGCGTCGGTGCGCAGGATGCCCAGCAGGGTGGAGGTGAGGGTGCGGGTCCCGGTGGCCTGGACGCCGCGCAGCGTCATACAGGTGTGCTCGGCGTCGATGACGACCCCGACGCCCTTGGGGTCCAGGTTCTCCTGAAGCCAGTCGGCGACCTGCTTGGTCAGGCGCTCCTGCACCTGGGGGCGGCAGGCGAAGTGCTCGACGACGCGGGCGAGCTTGGACAGGCCGAGGATCCGGGCCCCGGGAAGGTATCCGACGTGGGCGGTGCCGACGAACGGCAGCAGGTGGTGCTCGCACACCGAACGCAGCGGGATCGAGCGGGCGAGCACCAGCTCGTCGTAGCCCTCGTCGTTCGGGAACGTGGTCAGGTCGAACGACCGGGGGCTGAACAGTTCGGCGTAGGCGCGGGCCATCCGGCCCGGGGTGCCGCGCAGGCTCTCCGAATCGGTGGACACCCCGAGCGCCTTGAGGAACTGCGCGGCCGCGTCCTCGGCGGCGTCCAGGTCCATCGCGCTGGTGTCCCGCACCACGCGCAGGGGGCTGAACACGGCCTCCTGGTCGAGCAGGTCCGGTTCGGTCGCGGGGCTGGTCCACGCGTTCATCTCAGCTCCCTCCGTGGTCGAGCGCTGCTGCTCGGAGGTGCAACGCTCTTTTTCGCCAACAAGTCTTGTCGTTATTCGAGGCGTCCGTCAAGCACGGCCAAGGATCGGCATTCGTACCAGTGGCGCCGGCGTTATCGTGGGAAGGTGACCAACCCGGATGCCCCCCTGCACCAGCCCGGTCCCGCCGTCGACGGGATCGAGTCCGTGAGCGTGCTGGGGGAGGAGTCACGACGGCGGATGTTCGCCTACATCCGCCGCGCCGGGCACCCGGTCACCCGGGACGAGGCCGCGGCCAGCGTCGGCATCTCCCGCAAACTGGCCGCGTTCCACCTCGAAAAGCTGGTCGACGCGGGCCTGCTGCGCGCCCGCTACGGCTCCCCGGGCGCGCAGCGGCGTGTCGGCCGCCAGCCCAAGGTGTACGAGCCGACCGATGCGCAGATCGCGGTCACGATCCCCGAGCGCCGCCACGAACTGCTGGCGGACCTGCTCCTGGAAGGCGTGCTGGGCCAGACCGACGGCCGCACCGCCGCCGACGCCGCGGCGGAGGCCGCCGCGGACCGGGGCCGACGCCTGGGGCAGCGAGAACGCGAGCGCAGCCGACCCGGACGTCTCGGCGTCGAGCGCGGTCTGACGCTGTGCGAGCGGATGCTCGACGCCTACGGGTACGAGCCGGTCCGCGAGAGCCCGACCCAGGTCCGGCTGCGCAACTGCCCGTTCCACCCACTCGCCGCGAAGGCCACCGCCCTGGTCTGCGGCCTGAACCGGGCCTTCCTCGACGGCTACCTGGACGGGCTGGACGCCCCCGCCGTCCACGCGGTCCTCGACCCGCGCCCTGGCGAGTGCTGCGTGGTCCTCACCGACACGGAGACACCGCCCGCAGACCCGGACCTGGCCCCGGCGGGGGAGAGCCACCGATGACGCCGGGTTCTGCCGCTCCCGGGCCGGGGGAGTCCTGGCCCGTTCGGGCTAAGCGCGCGGGCCGTGCGCCTGCGGACGGCAGGCGGTCCTGGAATCGTGATCCAGAGGCCGGAGCAGCAAGGGAGGGGGCGGGCGTGGAGGACACCGGTCCGCCGTCGGGGAACGGCCCGCCGCGGCCGCGGATCGCCTGCGTGTACGACTACTTCCTCGGCGGGAAGTGCAACATCGACGCCGACCGACAGGCCGCCCGGGCGATCGCGGAGGCGATGCCCGACCTGCCCGACGTGCTGCGCGCGAACCGTGCCTTCGTCGGCCGTGCGGTCCGCGCCCTGGCCGACGCCGGGATCCGGCAGTTCCTCGATCTCGGCTCCGGGCTCGCCGTCAACGGCGCGGTCCACGAGATCACCGCCGACATGGGGGTGGATGCGCGCGTCGTCTGCGTCGACAACGACCCGGTCGTCACCGCCTACAACCGGAGGCGGGTCCCGCGACGCGGCGTCGCGGTCGTCCACGCCGACCTGCGCGACCTGGACGCGGTGCTGTCCGCACCGGAGTCGGCCCTGCTCGACCGCACCCGGCCCGTCGCGGTCCTGATGACCGCGGTGCTGCACTTCGTTCCGCACGCCGACGACCCGGCCGCCGTCGTCGCCCGCTACCGGGACGCCCTCGCTCCAGGCAGCTGCATCGTCCTCAGCCACGCCGAGGACAACCGGCGCCTGCCCGGCACCTATCAGGCCGCCCGCCTGTACTCCAAGGACATCGCCCCCATCCACCTGCGCACCCGCACCGAGATCGCGGCCATGCTCGCCGGCCTCGACCTGCTCGCTCCCGGCCTCGTCCCCATCCCCGACTGGCGTCCCGACGCCGGTGCGCGCCCGTCCACGGCCCCGTCGTACGGCTTCGCCGCGGTGGGCCGAACCGATCGGCAGCGCTGATCCGGCGGCCGTGGGCGGGCCCCGCGACCGGAAGGCCCGTCGTGGGTCAGGCGTGAGGTTCGAACAGTTCCACCGGATTGCCCGAGGGGTCCTCGATCAGCACCTGGTCGCCGCCCATGCCCTTCAGGACCCCGGTACGGAAGCGGGCGCCCGCCATTCGCAGGCGCTCCGCCTCGGCTTCCAGATCCGCGACCTGCAGAGAGATCCGGTTCCAGCCCCCCGGTTCGGGGCGGCGCCCGTCGGCCAGGACCTGCCCGCCCCCGCCCGGGCCGCCCGGTGCGTTGAGCAGCAGCCGGAGGTCGCCCAGGACCAGCGCCGCGAACGACGGTGCGGGGTGCATCGCGACATCGAAGCCCAGCAGGTCGCGGTAGAAGCCGATGGCGGCCTCCACGTCGTCGACGATGTAGCGCACGCTGACGGTGGTCATCGGCTCCTGGCCTCCTGACGCCCGGGCACTCCTCCCCGCGAGCATAGGGCGGCGTCGGTCGCCCGGCATGTCAGGTCCGACGCGGTGGGCGGATCAGGTGCGGCAGCGGAGCATCACCAGGGCGGGGTTGGCGAGGTAGTCGGCCCAGAACTCCTCGCCGTACTGGTGCACGCCCGCGGCGGAGATCTCCAGGGGGACCCAGGTGAGGTCCGCGAACCCGGCGGCGCGCAGGGAGTTCTCGTAGACCGCGCGGCTCGGCGGCGTCGCGACGAAGGAGACCGGCGGGTCGAGCAGCGCGGTGATCCGGGTGCGGGGCCCGATCTCGGTGTCCTCGCCCGCCCGTTCGCACAGGAAGCCGTACTTGGCCAGGGAGGGACCGCCGAAGCGGAAGTCCGGGTGCTGTGCGAAGACGAAGAACTCGGCCCCGTCGACGAGGCTGCGGTGGATGGTGCGGCACATCCGCTCGATCGTGGCGACGTCTTCGGCGTAGTTGAACAGCTGGACCGCGACCGCGAGGTCGAAGCGCCGCTCGAAGGCGCGCAGCTCGGCGACGTCGCCGACCTCGTACTCGACGCCCAGCGGGTCGCTGCCCTCCAGGGCCCGTGCCACGTCGACCATCGCGCCGGAGATGTCGACGCCGAGGACGCGCGAGGCCCCGCGGCGTTTGAACTCCCGGCTGTAGAAGCCCGTCCCGGAGGCCAGGTCGAGGACGGACCTGCCGGTCACGTCGCCGACGAGGGAGAGGAAGCCGGGGACCTCCCCGTAGCGTGCCAGGGGCAGGTCCTTGAAGCCCTCGAAGGCCTCGCCGATCCCGTCGTACAGCTGACCGCCCATCGTGCTGTCCCCCTCGTGTGCCGGCGTTTCCGCCTTCGGCGTCGGCCTTCTGGACGGCCGCGGCCACTGACTGGGGAGTCTTCCTCTCGTCGGCGAAGCACCGCACCGGCGAAACGCACAAACATCTGGCGGCCTCCGGGCGGTGAACTGTCGTCAAACGCCGACCGGGCCGAGCGCCGCCCCCTGCCGGGCCGTCGGCCCCTCCGGTCGCCTCGCCCCGCGACACCCACGGATGGCAGGGCGTGCCGTGCTCGCCAAGAATGGAACGATGACGGACCCCGGCCGACGGAGGGACCAGGCGGCTCTCGACGAGGGCGCTCCCACGGACGTGGCCAACCTGGACAAGATCGACCACGTGGTCGTCCTGATGCTGGAGAACCGTTCGTTCGACCACATGCTCGGTCACCTGAGCCTCGGCGGCGGCCGCCCGGAGATCGACGGTCTGCACCCGGGGCTGGCCAACGAGTACCAGGGGCGCGGCTACCCGGTCCACCATCTCGACGTGACGGCCCTCGGGATCGATCCGGACCACACCGCGGCGGCGGTCGACGTCCAGATCGCGGGCGGGGAGATGAGCGGCTTCGTCGCCGCCGCGGCCGCCGGCCGGCCCCCGCGCGCGGTCGCGGACGGCACGGTGGCCGCGGTCATGGGCTACTACGACGGCGCCGATCTGCCCGTCCACGACCACCTGGCGGAGCACTTCGCGGTCTGCGACCGGTGGTTCGCCTCGGTGCCCGGGTCGACCTGGCCCAACCGGCTGTACGCGCTGTGCGGGTCGGCGGCCGGAAGCCGGGACGAGCTCCCGCCGCACGTGCCGCCGCTGTACCGGCTGCCCTCCTTCGTCCGGCACCTGGACGCGCACGAGGTGAGCTGGCGCTGGTACTCCTTCGACCCGGGGACGCTGCGTCTGGCCGACCCCCGCTACCGGATGGGACACCACCAGCAGTTCGGCTACTTCAGCAAGTCCGGACTGCCCTGGAAGAGCGCTCTCGACCTCGGGGTCGACTCGAAGACGCCGAGCTTCCTCGAGGACGCCGCCGCGGGAGGGCTGCGGTCGGTCTCGTGGATCGACCCGTCGTTCACCAGCTTCAACCCGCTCGGCCTTCCTCTCAACGACGACCACCCGACGGCCGACGTCAAGGACGGCCAGGACCTGGTCCTGGCCGCCTACGACGCGCTCGCCTCGGGTCCGTTGTGGGAGCGGACGCTGCTGCTCGTCGTGTACGACGAACACGGCGGCTTCTACGACCATGTGCCACCGCCCACGGTCGTCGACGACGATCCGGAGATGTTCGGCAGGCTGGGGGTGCGCGTGCCGGCGATCGTCGTCTCGCCGTGGGTCGAGCCGCGCGCCGTGTCGCACACGGTCTTCGACCACACGTCGATCATCAAGACGATCCTGCAGCGGTTCTGTCCGACCGCCCTGAGCGGGAGCCCGTCCGCGAAGGTCACCGGAGCCAGGCTGGGACCGCAGTATCCAGGCACGCGCGTCGCCCGCGCGAGTCATCTCGGGGAGTTGCTGACCCGCACCACGCCCAGACCGGCCCCCGCCCGCGACACCCTGGTGCGTCGGGCCGAGGCGCGAGCCGCGGAGGAGCCCACGACCAGGCGGGCGAACGGCGCCAGGCCGCCCAGCGACCTGCAGGTGCGGATCCAGGCCGCGGCGCACGCCCTGCGGAGCCAAGGGCATCCGCCGCTGGCCCCTTGACGAGTCCCGACCTGACCAGGTCGGCCGGACTTCGTCGATGATGATGCGTTGTCATGGGCATGGTTGGGTAAGGTCCCCGTTCGTGAAACCTCACCGCATACGCCCGGTGGCGACGATCGCCATCCTGCTGCTCGCCCTCGTCGCCGTGCTGCCGGCCACCCCCGCCGGCGCGGCCGCAGCCGGTCCCGTCCGGAACGGCGCCAGCCAGCCCGTCTACTCCTACGCCGACGCGATCCGCGAGACCGTCTGGGTCGACACCGGTCTCGACGGCAACCGCGACGGCCGGCACGACCGGGTCGCCGCCGACATCATCCGTCCCAGCGAGCCCGCCAAGGCGGGGACGAGGATCCCGGCGATCATGGACGCCAGCCCGTACTACGCCTGCTGCGGGCGCGGCAACGAGAGCCAGGTCAAGACCTACGACGCACAGGGTCACCCGGTCCAGTTCCCGCTCTTCTACGACAACTACTTCGTCCCGCGCGGCTACGCCGTGGTCCTGGTGGACCTGGCCGGCACCAACCGCTCCGACGGTTGCGTGGACGTCGGCGGCCCCTCCGACGTGACCAGCGCCAAGGCCGTGATCGACTGGCTGAACGGGCGGGCCACCGGCTACAGCACCCGGAGCGGGTCCGGCAAGGTCAGCCCGACCTGGAGCAACGGCTCGGTCGGCATGATCGGCAAGTCCTGGGACGGGACCGTCGCCAACGGCGTGGCCGCCACCGGCGTCGCGGGCCTGAAGACCATCGTGCCGATTTCCGCGATCAGCTCCTGGTACGACTACTACCGCTCGCAGGGCGCCCCGCTCTACAGCGGCACCCCTGCCGACCTGGCTGCCGAGGTCGAGGATCCCGGCGACGCGGCGACCTGCGGCGCCGAGCAGAAGGCGCTGGCGGCCGGTTCGCCGGCCGACGGGGACTGGTCCGCGCTCTGGCAGCAGCGCGACTACGTCCTGTCCGCCGCCAAGGTGAAGGCCAGTGTCTTCGTCGTGCACGGGATGCAGGACCTCAACGTGCGCGACATCAACTTCGGGCAGTGGTGGAACGCGCTGGCGGGCACCCGTGTGGACCGCAAGATCTGGCTCTCCCAGACCGGGCACGTCGACCCCTTCGACTACCGGCGCGGCCCCTGGGTCGACACCCTGCACCAGTGGTTCGACCACTACCTCATGGGCGTGGACAACGGCATCCAGAAGCAGCCGGTCGCCGACATCGAGCGTGCCCCCGACCACTGGACCACCGAGGCCAGCTGGCCGGCCCCCGGCACCGCGAGGACTGCCGTGCACCTCAGCCCCGGTGTGCTGGGCGGCAGTTCGAACAGCGGGAAGGTCTCCTTCACCGACGACCCGAGCAAGGACGAGAACGCCTGGGCCGCCGAGGCCGGTCAGGCCACCGCGGAGAAGACCGCCTTCACCACCGGTCCGCTCAGCCGGGACCTGCACCTGTCCGGCAGCGGCTCGCTGACCCTGACGGTCAGCTCCAGCACCAGCAGTGCCCACCTCAGCGCGGTACTCGTCGACCTCGGCCCGGCCACCGTCCGCGACTACCTGGCCGACGGTGAGGGCATCACCACGCTCACCACCCGCTCCTGCTGGGGCGACAGCACGGCCGGGGACAGCGCCTGCTTCCTGGACACGGCCGCTGACACCATGAAGGTCAACGCGACCGTCTTCAGCCGCGGTTGGGCCGATCTCGGACACTACGCGGGGCTGGACCACACGGTGAGGCTCACCCCGAACCGGCCGTACACGATGACCCTGCAGCTCGCGCCGAGCGACCACGTGATCCCGGCCGGACACCGACTGGCCCTGATCGTGGCCGGCACGGACGACGGCCTGATCAACCCGCCGAGCACGCGCCCGAAGCTGACCGTCGACCTGGCCCGGTCGTCGCTGACGCTGCCCCTGGTCGGCGGATCCGGGCTGTTCGAAGTCGACCGTGCTTCATGACCCGTGTGCCGCGCCCGGACAGTCGGCACGTCGACCTGGCCGGGCACGGTGGACCTACTCACGGTGGACCTACTGGAGACGTGTCGCAGTCCGGACGAGGTCGGCGACGGCTCTGGACCGGCTGTGCGGTGGCCAGGCGATCACGGTGGTGACGTTCGGCGCGTCCAGCACGGGCACGGCGGCGAGGTCGCCGTGCAGCTGGGCTCGGCACGACTCCGGTGAGACCGCGCACGCCCGGCCGAGTGCGACGAGCTGCAGCAACTGCGCGTGGTCGCGGACCTGCGGGCCGGGGCCGGGTGGGTAGCTGCCGTCGGGCCTGGGCCAGCGTGGCAGGGGCAGGCCCGGGAGCCCGGTGATGTCGGCCATGCGCACCTGGGCCCGGGCGGTCAGCGGATGCCCGGCGGGGAGGACCGCCACCTGGCCCTCCGTGCTGAGCTCTTCGGTGTGGAGCCCGGCCGTCGAGTCGAACGGCCGGTGCAGCAGCGCCACGTCGGCCCGGCCCTCGCGCAGGAGTCGTTCCTGCTCGGCCGGGCCGCACAGGATGACGTCGACGGGGACTGCGGCGGGTTCGGCGGCGTACGCGTCGAGCAGTCTCGCCAGCAGTTCGCTGGACGCGCTGGCCTTGGTGACCAGGACCAGGCCGGGACGGCCGGTCGCGGAAAGGGCGGCCCGGCGGGTCCGGCGCTCGGCGGCGTCGACCGCGTCGAGGGCCGCCCGGCCCTCGACCAGCAGCACCGAGCCGGCCTCGGTCAGCGTGACGACGCGGCTGGTCCGGTCCAGCAGTGCTGCCCCGAGGCGGCGTTCGAGCTGCCGGATCGCCCGTGACAGAGGCGGCTGCGCGATCCCGAGCCGCTGTGCGGCCCGCCCGAAGTGCAGCTCCTCAGCGACGGCGACGAAGTAGCGCAGCTCCCGGGTCTCCATCCGGCCACGGTACTTCGAACCGATACCCCGACGGTATCGTTGCCCACCCGATCGGTCTTGGACGCCCCATGGCGTCCGAGGGCAGCATGGTCCCTATGCGTGAACGAACGACTGCGCTGGTCACCGGCGCGAACAAGGGAATCGGCTACGAGATCGCCGCGGGCCTGGGCGCCCTCGGCTGGAGCGTCGGCGTCGGCGCTCGCGACGACCAGCGCCGCGAGGCCGCGGTGGAGCGACTGCGCGCGGCCGGCGTCGACGCCTTCGGCGTACCGCTGGACGTGACCGACGACGCAAGCGCGACCGCTGCCGCCCGGCTGATCGAGGATCAGGCCGGGCGCCTCGACGTGCTCGTCAACAACGCCGCCATCGCCGGCGGCATGCCGCAGGAGCCCAGCAGCGTCGACCCCGCCACCGTCCGAGCGGTCGTGGAGACCAACGTGATCGGCGTCATCCGCGTCACCAACGCGATGCTGCCGCTGCTGCGGCGCTCTGCCTCACCACGGATCGTGAACGTGTCCAGCAGTGTCGGCTCACTCACCCGGCAGTCAGAACCCGGAGCGGAGCAGACGACGGGCCCCGTGGCCGTGGCCTACGCGCCGTCGAAGACGTTCCTGAACGCCGTCACCCTCCAGTACGCCCGGGAGCTGAGCGGCACGAACATCCTGATCAACGCCGGCTGCCCCGGCTATGTGGCGACCGACCTCAACGGCTTCCGCGGCGTGCGCAGCCCCGAACAGGGCGCGGCGATCGCCGTCAAGCTGGCGACTCTGCCCGACGACGGCCCGACCGGCCGGTTCTTCGATGACGCCGGCATCGTGCCCTGGTGATGCAGGGCGCACCCGCCGGCTGAGGCCGCCGACCGCGCTCGACCCCGAGGGCGATCGACGTGCTGAAGCGCGGTCAGGTTCGAAGAGCCCGGATAGGTCCCGCGGCCGGACCGGCACCTGGCCGTGGGTCAGCTCGCCGCGGCGGCCGGTGCGGTCGCCGCGGCGAGCCGGACCCGACGGCGGGCGAGGCGGCCGGAGCAGCGGTGGCCGATCACCATGACGCCGATGACCGCCGCGGTCTCGGCGGCACCCCAGGCCCAGGTCGAGGCCGTCGCCTGCTTGGGCGGCAGCTTCGGCAGCGGGGCGCCGACGACCGTCGCGTGCCGGGCCGCCTCGGCCTGGAAAGCCTGGTTGCGGGCCGAACCGTGTAGGAACGGCGCGACGAACAGCACGAGCAGGACCAGGGCGACCTCGGCTGCCACGACCACCGGGAAGCGGCGCAGGGCGATGCCGCCGCGACGGCCGGCCTCACCGTCCGCGCGCAGCGCCTCGATCCGCGGGTGCAGCCAGAACTGGTTGAACGCACCCAGCACCAGGACCGATCCGAATATCAGGATCTTCACGCCGAGCACGCGCCCGTACATGGTGCTGACCAGCTGGCCCGGACCGTCGACGTGCTCCCAGTACAGGAACAGCCCGGACAGGGTGATCGCCGCGACGCAGGCCATCGCCGCGACGGAGAAGCGCCGGACGGCCGGCGCCCAGAAGGCGCCGCGCGCGGCCGGTGCCACCGCACCGGGCAGGGCGAGCAGCACGAGTCCGACCAGTCCGCCCAGCCACACCGCGGCGCCGAAGAGGTGCAGCATCCAGACGCCCGTCTCGAAGACGGTGCGCCCCAGGCCGTTGCGGACCTGGGTGGGGAACCTCGCGCTGCCGAGGGCCACCAGACCGGCCGTCAGGCCGGTCCACAGCAGTGCCGTGCCGGTGCGGTCGGCGAGGGTGCGCCGCAGCGCCATCGGCGCGAGCAGGAAGGCCCCGAGCACCGGCAGCGCCACCTGCAGTCCGGACAGCGTCCCTTCGGCGCTGCCGTCGAAGAGCCCCGCCCATGCGGCGGCGTAGTCGTAGCCCGCGCCCGGGCCGCCTGCGGCGTCATGGGCCAGACCCGCCAGCGCGGCGGGGCCTGCCAGCAGCCCGAACACCACGGCTGCGGCCGAGAGCCTGGTGCGGACGCGGGCATGCGTCCCGGCTTCGCCCCTTCGCGCCGGGGCGGCGACCAGCAGGGCGAGCGCGACCAGACCGGCGAAGGCCATCGCAGCCGTCCACCCCGCCCACGCCAGTGCACTGTCCCCGAACGGCCCGAGGGGAGTCGAGGGCGGCGCCGCGGCCAGCGGGACCGACGGTGCGGGCAGGGCGGAAAAGGGCATGGGGAACCATCCTTCGGAGGCGGGTGCGGTCACGAAAGCTTCATTAGGTTAGCCTTACCTAACTGGCCTGTGCGACCAGGTCGCCCCACTGACAACCAGGGGTTGACGGCGACAACCAGGGGTTGTCATCCTGGGGGTATGGCAGACACGAGTGATCTCTCCAGGCATCGGTCGACCATCGAGCAGATCAAGGAGGCGCGCGCCCAGGCCATCCACCACACCCGCCTGGCCCGCCAGTTCGCCCTCGAGCGACGTGACCTGATGCAGAGCCTGCTCGACCAGGGCGTCACGCAGGCCGACATCGCACGTGAACTGGGCGTCTCCCGCCAGGCCATCCAGAAGATGCTGGCCTGCTAGCCCGGCGTCCGGAGGTCCCGGACGTGCTCGGCAACGACGCGACGCCAGAAGCGTGCCGCTCCCGCGTTCTCCTTCTCTCGTGTCTACGACACGGAGCGGGGCCCGCCCCGTCCCACCCGGCTGCCGGCGGCGGTCTTCAGACGCCGGGTCACCGTCCCCGCGAACCAGCCCAGTTCGACGAGCGCAGGGGCCGGGTCGTCCGGGGCGATCCAGGCGCGCTCGGTGGACGCGCTCGGGCGGACGTTGCGCGGCAGCTTCCGGTGCTGCCAGATCCAGGCGGCCACGGAGGCGGAGTCCAGGTTGCCGACCGCGTAGTCCCGGACGAGTTGCCGACCGTCCGGCGGGGTCCGCCCGGTGAGCGACATGTGCAGGGCGCGGACGACGTCGAGGCCGGACTCGGTCTCGAACAGGCGGAACTGCGCCCCGGTCCTGGGGTTGAAGTCGACGAGCTTGTACTGGCGGTCGCGCCGGTCCAGTCGCCAGTCCAGGTCGGCCACGCCGCTGAAGCCGATCTTGCGGCACAGGTCGGTGGCCATGGTGGCGAGTTCGGGGTTGGGCAGCGAGCAGGCCCGGGTGGTCACACCGGCCTCGGGAGGCCAGGAGCGGAGCTTGAGCCCCGTGAAGACCACCAGGGGTTCGCCCCCCGGCCCGCAGCAGAGGTGGGTGATCCAGTCCTCGCAGTACTGCGGCGGGAGGTACTCCTGTGCGAAGACGGGCCGTTCCGCGCGCGACCCCATCAGGGCTCGCAGGGCGGCCTGGTCGGGCACGACGGTGGTGCCGCCGACCGCGGGCCGGGAGAGCCTGCTCCATGCCTCGCGGTTCTTGAGGACCAGGGGGAAGCCCCAGCGTCGGCCGCAGTCCAGGAGTTCCTCCAGGCTCGTGGGCGAGCAGGCGCGCGGCGTGGAGACGCCGTGCCGGCGGCAGAGCGTGTACAGATCCGCCTTGCTGGCCAGTTGGCGTGGCAGGCCCGCAGGGACGGGCGGGAGGACGAAGTACTCCGCGAGCTCGTCCGCGTGCTCGGCCAGCAGCACCGCGGCCTCGTCGTCGGTGGGGACCGGGACGCACGGCCTGCCGATCGCCCGACCGATGGCACGCAGGCTCTCCACCAGCGCGTCGGGGCTCTCCAGACCGCTGGTGGGCCACACGAAGCGCCGGGTCAGGTAGCGGGAGAGCGACGTCGGCGTCAGGGGGTGTTCCACCACCGCGTGGACGGGCACGCCGGCCCGTCCGAGGGTGCGCACCACGCCGAGTCCGCCGTGGTGTTCGGGGTAGTGGCCGATCTTCACCAACAGAGCGGGGGTCCGGCGGTCCAGCGCGGGCTGGGCGGAGGATCCGCGGCGGCCGGTGCCGGCGGGGGCGGGCCTGACGTACATGGCTGCGGCCTCCTTCCGCTCCTGGTCCCAGTATGGGTGCGGCCCCGCCGAGGGGCTTCCCGGACCGCCCGGGGGTGTGAGGCGCCCGGCTCACGGCCGTCAGGGGCGGGCGCCGGTGATCACGGTGAACCGGAACACCTCCGCGTCGGCGTTCTGGTACACGAGCGTGTACCCGGACGCCTGTGTCGCGTCCGCCCGCAGCCTGGAGATCGTGTCCACCGGGAACACGCCGGTCAGCAGGCACTCGGCTGCCTGGGCGCGGCTGACGATCAGATACGCGGGGGTGTTCGGGGCGGCCTCGGCGACCGCCTCGTTCACTCCGGCGACGGGATCGAGGGTGAAGAGCTTCTTGATGCTGGGGTTCGTGTTGGCCATGACGATCTCGGTGTGGTCGGGGTAGTTCTCCTCGATGCCGGGCACCGATCCCGTCACCGCCACCAGGGTCGACCCGGCCGGTCGGCTGGTGAGGAACTGGGAGGCGGCGACCTCCTGGGGGGTGAAGTAGTTCATCGCCTCCTTGCTGTCGTAGGCGAAGAACAGCCCGCCGAGCAGGCCGAGCAGGATCACGCCGACCGTGAGCGTGTGCAGCCGCTCCCGGGTGCGACCTCTCGGGACCGCGCTCGGAGCCGGGACCGCGTCCGGGGCTGCGCCCGGGGCCGGGGCCCGGCCCGCCCGCTCGGGCCGGGGACCGAACAGCAGGGCCGAGGCGAGGAACGCGGCGGCGGGCAGCGCGAACAGGTAGACGCGGAAGAGGATCTCCCCGCCGTAGCTGTTGACGAGCACCAGCAGGAAGGGCGAGAGCAGGAGCAGCGGCATGCCGCTGCGGCGCGCCCAGGGGCGGCGTGCCGTGCCGAGGACGGCCAACAGCAGGACTCCGGCCGTCAGCAGCCGGTCCACCCAGTCCACCAGGACCTGCCCGGCCGCCGCCGTGCCGGTGTTGGCCAGGCCCGAGGTGGCGTTCGCGTCGGGCGTGGTGAGCGCCTGGATGAAGCTGCCCAGGTTCGCCGAGATGTACGGGCGGGCCACGGTCGCGTCCCAGAGCAGCGTGAGGGCGACTGCGGCCAGGAACACCGGCAGGACGACCCTGCGGTTCCTGCGCGGAAGGCAGAGCAGCAGCAGGGCGCTGATGAGCATGAGCGGGGTGAGCGGGTGCACCACGATGATCGCGGCCTCGGCCGCCACCACGAGCACGAACCAGAGCACCGTCGCCCTGCGCCCGCGCCGCTCCGACCGGCTCCCGGGTGCCGGCACAGGGCTCTCCCCGGCCACGAGCGCGTGCCACCACCGGTGGCGCACGCGGGCTCGGTGCGTGCCGTGGAACGGCAGGCGGCGGAAGACCAGCGCCAGCACCGCGACGTACAGCACGAAGGCCGTGGCCTGCGGGGCGAAGTAGTCCTGGCCGACCCAGGACGCGCAGTAGTAGATCCACACCCCGCCCCAGACCAGGGTGCGGTCGGTGGTGACGCTGCGGTAGAGCAGCAGCAGCGGGATCAGCAGCAGCGCGTTGAACACCGGCGGGGCCCAGGAGGCGTAGGACAGCGCCGAATGGATCCCGGTGACCCGCAGGAACGCGGCGTTGGCCGCGAAGAACCCCGGCCACTGGTTGTAGATGCTCAGGTCCCCGGCGCGGGGCACGGGCCAGCCGTAGCGCAGCAGGGCGTCGATGATGGCGACGTGCTTCCAGGCCCACGAGTAGCGCAGCGTCGGGTACAGCAGGGTGGGGGTCGCATGGATGATCGCGATGAGGACGATGACGTATCCGGCGAGCCATCGCTGGGTGATCCGCCGGTCGCGGACGGCGCACACGAAGCCGATCGTCAGGACGGCCGCAGCCGCCCAGTAGGTCCAGGGGAGCACCTGCAGCAGTCCGAGGTCCCTCATGCCCGCGAGGTCGACGTGACGGAGCGAGAGCAGCCACAGGACCACGGCCAGCACCGGCGCGGCGCGTGCGACCAGGGCCGCGTCGGGCCGAAGGGAGGCACGGCGAGCGGGGGGAAGGTCGCCCCGGCCACCTCCTGCGGGCCGGCGTCGGCGGTCCGACGCCCGGGGCTCCGGCTGCTCAACGCCGTGCATGGACAAAACCCTCCGGAAGCGTCATGGCCACCCTAGGTCGAAGGCCCGTCGCCCGCCCGCCTGGCGAGCAGGCGAGCAGATCTGTGCTTCATGCCGGTCGGCACGGCCGAAGGGCTGGTGCCGCCCGCCGCGCCCGCCTGCGCGTGGCGTGGCGAGAGCCAGGCCCGCAGCAGCGCCAGCAGGGGGAGTGCCAGGGCGCATTCGGTCGCCAGCCAGGCGACCCCGACCCCCACGAGGCCGAAGGGCGGCAGCAGCGCGGCCGTCAGTCCGATGACGAGGACCGCGACAGCCGCCCTGACCAGGATCATCCACAGCAGTGACTGCCGCACGCGTGCCACCTGGATCGCGACGTTGACCACGACGTTGGGGACGGCGGACAGCGCCATCAGGCGCAGCACGGTGGTGCCGTGCGCGGCGTACTCAGGTCCGAACAGTCGCAGCGCCCAGGGAGCGACGATCACGATGACCCCCGCCGCGGCCGCCAGCAGCATGCCGGAGTGGCGCAGCAGCCGGTAGGCGTGCTCGGCCAGCCGTTCGGGGGCCCGCGCGCCCTCGACCACCAGGGAGGAGCCCATGCTGAACGCCGCGACGTAGAGCGTCGAGGCGATCACGTAGGCCAGAGAGTAGTACGCGTTGTCCTGTGCGCCGACGCGGTTGAGGACCATCAGCGGCAGCACGGCGGAGGTGGCGAAGCTGAACAGGTTGCCCACGTAGTCGGCCGCCGCCCAGCGGGTCCTGCGCTCCCGTGGCGGGGTGCGGGCGGGCGCCTCGCGCGGGGCCGCGGGCACGGCCCAGCGGAACAGGACGACGTTGGTCAGGACGATCGACACCACCATCGCGGCGGCCCAGGAGACCAGGATGCCGGTCGCCAGGTCCAGCGCGATGCACACGGCGAGGAACGCGGCCTTGGCCACGGCGAAGACGGTGTTCTCGCCGAGGACCCATCCGGTCCGGCGCACCCCGGTCAGCGCGCCGTCCTGGAGGACGAAGATGGAGTACCCGGCGGTGGCGGCGATGAAGGAGGCCGCCAGACCGGGTGTGCGCAGGAAGTCCAGCTTGGGACTGACGACGGGGATCAGCAGCAGGAACAGCACGGCCGCCAGCGCGCTGCACACCGCGCTGATGGCGTACCAGCGGACCACCAGGCGCCTGGTCCCGGCGCCCGCGGTGGGCACGAAGCGGATCAGGGCGTCGCCGAGGTTCAGACTGCCGAGCGTGGACAGGAACGTGGCCGCCGCCAGCACCGCCGAGTAGCGTCCGACCGTCGCCGCGTCGTAGTGACGGGTCGCCAGCATCCAGAACAGCGATCCGAGACCCGCGGAGACCACCGCGCTGGCCGCCAGGATGTGTCCGTTGCGCAGCAGTTGCTCGCCGCGCGAGCGCTTTCGGGAGGCTCCGAGCCGGTGGCGGAGCCGGGCTCGGTGGGTGGGCGCACGGGCTCCGGTCCTCGCGTCCGCGGCCCCCAGCGGAGACGACCCCGTTCCCCCGTCGTTCGGGGGTGTCGGGGGTCGGGGGTCGCGGTCCGGAGCCATGGCATCAGCGCTCCGGCCCGGGCCGTGGTGCGGCCCCGGCCTTGCGGCGGGCGGTCTGGGGCACCGGTGGCCCGGCCCTGCGCATCACTCGCGGCCTCCCGCCCGGGCGACGCTGCGCTGCCTGCGGACGCTCTCCAGGTAGCAGATCGGTCCCAGCAGGAAGCCGCGCCGCTCGCGCCGCTTGAGCAGACGGAAGATCTCCTGGTAGCCGGAGGCGGCCGCCTGCGCCCGCCCCTGGCTGGCCTGGTGCCAGCGCCACGCGCCGGTGGGGAGCCGGCGCAGCAGCACCAGCAGCAGCCGGGGCCGGCGGACCACCGCGGCGGTCAGGTAGGCGCTGAAGCCGATGCCGAAACCCCCGACCTGCCGCACGAGCGCGTCCATGCTGCGCCGGTGGCGGTGCCAGACGACGGCGTCGGGCTGGTAGGCGATCGTGTGGCCCGCGGTGAGGACCTGCTGGAAGGCCAGCAGGTCCTCACCACCGCGGGCGGGGCTGCCGGTGCCGGTCGCGCGGTCGAAGCCGCGGAACCCGCGGAGCACCTCGGTCCGGAACGCCATGTTGGCCCCGCAGCCGAAGCGGCCCGCCGAGAACTGGACCATCGGGTCCTCCTGCGCGCCGCGCAGCGACCACGTCTGCGGGGCGAATCCGCGCCCCGCGGGCGCGTACGCCTCGATCACCAGCTGCGCCTCGGTGTCCAGCTCGGCCGGGGCGATGAACCCGGTCACGCAGGCGACGCGGTGGTCGGCCTCGAAGACGTCCGTCAGGGCGCTGATCCACTCGTCGTCCACGATGACGTCGTCGTCGGTGAACGCGCAGATCTCCCCCCGCGCCTCCGCGAGCCCGCAGTTGCGCGCCCAGGAGAGACCCGGCGCAGGCTCGCGCAGGTACCGGATCCGGTCGCCGTAGCGCGTCAGGACCAACTCCCGTGTGGTGTCGTCCGAGGGCGCGTTGTCGACGAGCAGGATCTCGAGCCGGGGGTAGGAGAGGCGCAGCAGGGAGTCCAGGCAGGCGGGAAGCATCGCGGTCCGGTCCCGGGTGCAGACGATGACGCTGACCAGGGGCCCCTGCTCCGAGGGCCGGGTCTCGGGTGCCCGCGGAGGCCGCGCGGGGACGGACAGGACCTTGCGGGCGGACTCGGCCAGCGACTCGTACAGCGTGTCCGGATCGTCCCCGTTCGCCGTTGCGCGGACCCAGCCGACCGGATGCCCGTGCAGGCGCACGAGCACCTGGAGGCGTCCCTGGGGGGAGCGCGGTTCGGTCTCCCCGGGGAAGCGCAGGGATCCGGGGACGGCGAGATCCAGTTCGAGGACGTGAACCGGCGCCCCCGCAGGCTCTTCCTCGCCGTCGACTGACCCGGTCGTGGCCGTGGGCTGGGTGGGCGGCGTCATGTCCGACCTCCCCCTGGGCGGTGACTCCCGGCGCACGGGCCTCTGGTCCCGGCGCACAGCACGAAGCTCGGAGCGGACATATACCAATGAAACACCCATCCGGGACATGGGGTGACGGTGACCGGATGCCGCGGCCGGGATTGCGACGCATTCTGGATGTCTGGACGGCTGCGACCGTCCCCTCACCCGCAGGCGGGCGGATCCGTGGCGAAGGCGCCGGCACCCGCTGCCGGGCGCGACCGGCCGCAGGCGTCGGCGTGAGCGCGAACACGGGCCGGAGGAGCGCTATGAGACCAGTAGTCATCATTGGCGCGGGGCCCTACGGCCTGGCGGCGGCGGCTCACCTGAGCGCCCGAGAGGTGCCCCTGCGGGTCTTCGGCCAGCCGATGGACAGCTGGCGGCTGCGGATGCCGAAGGGAATGTTCCTCAAGTCCACGCCCTCCGCGTCCTCCATCTCCGACCCTGCGGGCCGCGGCAGCCTGTGGGCCTTCCGCAGGGCGCGCGGAGTACCGCCGGGCGGGGACCTGCATCCGATCGACATCGCCGAGTTCATCGAGTACGGCGAGTGGTTCCAGCAGAACCTCGTTCCCGAGCTCGAGACCTCGCGGGTGACCCGGGTCGCCGCCGCCGACGGCGGCGGCGGGTTCTCGGTCACCCTGGACACCGGGGAGGAGCTGGAGGCCCGTGCCGTGGTCGTGGCGACCGGCTTGCAGCCCTTCGCCCGCGTGCCACCGGAGCTCGCCGACCTGGTGGGCCAGGGGCTCGCCTCGCATCCCTCCGCCCACGCCGACCTGTCCTGCTTCGCCGACCGGCGTGTCGCGGTGATCGGAGCCGGGCAGTCGGCGCTGGAGAGCGCCGCCCTGCTCCACGAGAGCCGTGCGCACCCGACCGTGATCGCCCGGTGCGCGAGCCTGCTGTTCGCCGTTCCCCCCACCAGCGACCGCTGCCAGGACCGGCCGCTGCCGGTCCGCGCGGCCAAGCCGGGCACGGTCCTCGGCCCCGGCTGGTCCCACCTGGCCTTCAGCCGCGTCCCCGCGGCCTTCCGGCACCTGCCCGACCCGACCAGGGAGCACCTGGTGCGCACCGTTCTCGGGCCGTCGGGCGCGTGGTGGCTGCGCGACCGCGTCGAAGGCCGGTTCCCGGTGCTGCTCGGGCAGTCCGTGCAAGCCGTGGAGTCCGCCGACGGCGTCCTCCGGCTGCGCCTGAACGGTGCGCCGGAGGTGCTGGAAGCCGATCACGTCCTGACCGCGACCGGCTACCGGGTGGACGTGGACCGCATCCCGGAGCTCGACGGCGCGGTGCGCGGTGCGCTGCGCCGCAGCCCCTCGGGGTCGCCCCGGCTGGACCGGAACTTCCAGTCCTCGGTTCCCGACCTGTACTTCACGGGGCTCTCGGCCGCCGACAGCTTCGGACCGCTGATGCGCTTCGTCGCCGGAACCGGCTTCACCGCCCGGCGGATCAGCAGCGCCATCGCGGCCGGGAACGGGGCCTGACCGTGCCCTGGAAGGCCGGCTCCCGCAGGGCGCCGACCTGGAAGGGGGCCTCGGCCCTCGCGCTCGCCGCGGCCCTGCTCCTGGCCGCGTGCACCTCGTCGCCGTCCCGCACCACGGCCGGGCTCACCGACCCGGCGCCCGCCACGCCCCCGGCCGCCCCCGGGAACTGGCATCTGGCCTTCTCCGACGAGTTCCAGGGCTCGTCGCTGGACACCTCACGCTGGACCACCTGCTACGACTGGAACCAGAACGGCTGCACCAACGAGGCCAACCACGAACTCGAGTGGTACCAGCCCGGCCAGGCCACCGTCGCCGACGGCTCGCTGACCCTGACCGCCGGGCGGAAGACCGTCAAGGGCACCGACGGACACACCTACCCCTGGACGTCCGGCATGGTCTCCACGGGCCGCAGCAACTGGTACGCGACCCCGCGCTTCACGCTGACGTACGGTTACGTCGAGGCCTCGATCCGGTTCCCCGCGGAGCCGGGCATGTTCCCCGCGTTCTGGATGATGCCGCAGACCCGGTTCGTCCCACCCGAGATCGACATCGCCGAACAGTTCGGCGACGCGCGCACGGTCCGGATGACGCTGCACTACCCCGGCCCCAACCAGACCGACCTGGCCCAGTACACGCAGTTCGGACCGCGGGACTTCACCAGCGGCTTCCACACCTACGCCGTCGACTGGGAACCGTCCTCGCTGACCTGGTACATCGACGGCGTCCAGCGCTTCCGGATCACCAACCCCAAGGTGATCCCCGACACGCCGATGGAGGTGCTGCTGACCCTCGCCGTCGGCTACCCCCAGGCACCCCCGGCCGACGTCGACTCGGGACAGATGGTCGTGAACTGGGTGCGGGTCTGGCAGCACTGACGCACCGACACCGACGGCGTGTCCGGCTTGTGCCGCGTCCGCCGCAGGCTGCCGCCACCCGGCTGACCCTCGCGCGTGCCGGTGACTGCGGAAGGATCGGCCCCGTTTACGTTGTGCACACGAATGGTGATGGTCGATCCCAAGGGTGTGCTCATGCGGTTCGTTTCCGGACGTCTCTCTCGTACCAGGGCCCTGATGGCGGCGGCGTGCGGCACGGCCGCCGTACTCGCTCCCTGCCTCGCGGGCGGTTCGTTCGCCGCCGCCGCGCCCTCCTCGCCGGACGTGGCAGGCGGCGCGGGCGCGGTCATCACCGTGACGACCGCCGAGGTCGGGGCGCCGGGGAACCGGGCGGTCGGCGTCGTCCCGTTCACGGACGCGGTCTACCGCTCGTGCGCTGACGCACCGTCGGGCGCGCGGGGCTGTCTGATGGTCGGCGGTGTCGCCAAGCCCTATCAGATCGGCGAGTACGAGGTCACGGTCGACCAGTGGGTGGCGTTCCTGAACACCGCCGACCCGACCGGCAGCGATCCGCACGGGCTCTACGACGACACGGAGAGCTCGTCCGCGTGGCCGAAGTACGGGCAGATCAACTTCTCCGCGGGCGCCCGGCCCGGCCGGCACTACTCGGTGGCCTTTCCCGAGTGGGCCGACAAGCCTTACGGCTTCGCGACGTTCCTGCGGGCCGCGCGCTTCGTCAACTCCCTCTACAACGGGCGCGTGATCTCCAAGAGCACCAGCCAGAGCGGCGACTTCCGGTACGTCAGCTACCGCGTCCAGCTCTCGCCGCGTACCGAGACCGGCATGTACGACATGGCCGACCCGAAGGCCGTCCGGGCGCACAACACCGGGTTCGTGGTGCCGAGCCAGGACGAGTGGATCAAGGCGGCCTACTACGACCCCCGCGGGGGCGGCACCTACGACTACTGGAAGTACCCGACGAATCCCGGCGTCTTCGGCGACGGGGACGCGACCGCGCCCCACTCCACGGTCCTCAACCCGCTGACGGGCCACGTCACCAACGGGTCGACCCAGCCGCTGGCCTCCTACCACGCCGACGGCCAGCCGGCGCCGAGCTGGTGCCCCGGCGAGGTCTCGCGCGCGGACTGCGCGACGGTCAACCCGCTGGGGCTGGACCCGATCGCGTACGCCGCGCTCTACCAGGGCAGCCTCAGCACGGTCGGCCAGGCGCGCTCAACCTCGCCGTGGGGCACCTTCGACCAGGGCGGCAACGCCGTCGAGTGGACCGACACGATCACGCCGCCCCCGCTCGGAAGCAGCTCGGTGCGGGTGTGGCGGAGGCTGCACGGCGGGATCTCCAACGCGTCGGCCTACCAGATGTGGCCCTCGGCGGTCGGACTCCAACCCCAGGACAACGTGTTCTTCAGCCACACCTACCCGTGGCTGGGCATGCGGATCGGGGTCGTCGGCGACCTGACACCGTGTTCGCCGTGAGGCAGGACCTCACGGCTTGCCGGGGTCGTGCACGTCGGTGAAGAGGTCTCCCTGGGCGGCGGCGGCGCCTGAGGCGCCGCCGCCCCCGCCGCGCAGCACGTAGGCCAGGACAACGGCGAGGGCGGCGCCGGCCAGCGGCCCGGCCACGTAGACCCAGTAGTCGGTGAAGGTGGTCGCGACCAGGTCGGGGCCGAAGGTGCGGGCGGGGTTCATGGACGCGCCCGAGAGCGGGAAGCCCCACAGCCCCGCCAGCGCGATGTACCCGCCGACGCCGAAGGCGCCGACGATGCCCACGTTCTGCGCTCCGGAGGCGGTGCCCAGGATGACGCTCACCAGGCCCGTGGTCAGCGCCAGCTCCATCCAGAAGGCGGCCACGGCGGAGTAGCCGTGCGCGGGATGGTTGGCCCCGTAGCGGGCCGACACGTCGACCACCGCGCGCAGGAACAGCGCCGCGAGCGTGGCGCCGACGAGCTGCACCGCCACATAGCCGGGCACGCGCCGCCACGGGAAGTCCTGACGCAGGGCGAAGGCGACGCTCACCGCCGGGTTCAGATGGGCGCCGGAGACCTTGCCCATGGCCAGGATGATCGCCATGACCATGAGGCCGGGGGAGGCGACCGCTGCGGAGTTGCTGATCGCGCCGGGGAAGGCCCGGCCCATCATCCCGCCGCCGGCGGCCACCAGCACCAGCAGAAAGGTGCCGAACAGCTCGGCGAAGAGCCGTCGCCACTCCTGGTGCGGATCCTGGAAGTCCTGGATGCGCGTCAGGACGCTCTGCTCGTAGCGCGCGATCGGGCCCAGCACGCGGGCGGCCTGCGGCTCCGGCTCCGGTCGTGGCGGCGGTGGTTGCTCGGTCATGGTGCCCCCTCTTGGCTGGGACGGGGGAGGCTAGAGCCCGAACTCGACGGTGATCCGGTTCTCGCGGTCGGCCTGCTGGAGCGCCGCGAAGTCCAGCTCGTTCTGGTCGGCGTACAGGGTCGAGAACTCGGCGATCGCCTGGGCGAAGACCTTGTCGTCGCCCAGGTACGAGGCGATGGCGATCGGGTCGCCGGAGCGGGCGTGCGCGCGGGCCAGAGTCCAGCCGCACAGCCGCCCGTAGATGGCCAGCCCGCTCGGCACCAACTGCTCGATGGCCACGGAGCCCTTCCAGTCGGCGAGTTGGCGGACGTAGAAGTCCCGGCGCCGACCGTCGATCCCGTCCGCCGACTCCCATCCGAGGAAGATGTCGCTCGCGGCCTGCATCAGCCGCTGGCCGCTGACGACCCGTTCGCCTTCGTTCGCGTAGCCGGGGCCCTTGGCGACGAAGTCCGCCAGCACAGAGCGCTGGGCCTCCTTGACCTGCAGGAACAACGGGTCGTCCGAGTCGCGCCCGGTGAACAGGATGATCCAGCAGCGCGTCCCCACGCTGCCGACCCCGACCACCTTGCGCGCCACGTCGACCAGCTGGAAGGACTCCATCAGCACTCGGCGGTCCGACTGCAGGGTGGACCGGTACCGCCCGACCAGCGACTCCATGATCTCGTGGAAGGCGCCCCGCTGTTGCCCGGACAGCAGGTCGGCGACCGGCACGATCAGCGGCGGGTCGGCGATGATCCGCGGACGCCCGTCGACCGTCTCGGTGAGCTTGCGGAAGGCGCGCAGGCTGTCGTGCGCGCGTGCCTTGGCCACGCCCTTCTTGAGCATGCTCTTGCGGGTCTTGTTCAGGTGCGCGGCGAGCATGCCGCGTACCTCCTCGAGATCGGCGCTCGCATACCAGACGTCGAGGTTGCCCAGGCCGGCGAAACCGGCCATGGCCTTCTGGTAGCCGCGGACCGCCGCCACCACGATCTTCCGGCGCTCCTTGCGGGAGAAGGAGTTCTCCCGCCCGGCGATCTCCAGACTGGCCGCCAGCCGCTTGACGTCCCACTCCCACGGCCCCGGGTAGGTCTCGTCGAAGTCGTTGACGTCGAACATCAGGCGCCGCTCCGGGGAGGCGAAGAGCCCGAAGTTCGACAGATGGGCGTCGCCGCACAGCTGGGCGGTGAGGCCTGAGTCCGGCGTTCCGGCGAGGTCCGCGGCCATGACCGCGGCGGCGCCGCGGTAGAAGGTGAACGGGGACACCAGCATCCGGCCGTAGCGCACCGGCACGAGCTCCTGCACACGCGACTCGGCCTGGCGCTCCAGGATCGCCACCGGATCCTCCCGGCCGGAGCCGACGCCGAACTGCTCGTGTTCCGTGAGCGGCGCCTTGGCCCGCGCCCGCAGGCCCAGCTCGGCGCGCTGAGCCGGAGTCAGGTGCGGCCGCGGCTGGGGCGACGCGGTCTTCTTGGCGGAGGCGGCCCGCTTGACGGGGGTGGTCCGCTTGCGGGCGGCCGCCGCCGTCTTCCTGGCGGAGGTCCCGCTCATGACGTCACGCCTCTGTCACCCATCGCCTGCCTCCGCTCCTCGCCGCTGTTCCCGTCATTAGACCCGGCCCGGAGGGCGGACGCATGCCGCCGATCCCGCATGTCGTCCGATCAGCGGACAGAGCGAGCGGGCCCGGCCGGGCGGGCCCGCTCGAGTCGGCCGGGGGAGTCACGCCGCGGAGGAGGGGGCCGGGCGCTCCTGCACGTGCGGCGGCTCGCCCGCCACGGGGACCGGCTGCGCGGCGAGCCGCGCGCGTCTGCGGGTCGCCCAGCTTTCGACGGTCATCCACCCGAGCAGGAGGAACAGCGGGACGAGCAGGACGGCCAGAACGACGACGATCAACAAGGGAGGCTCTCCGGGGTTGCTTGTGCTCCGGGTCGGTTGGGGAGCAGATCGAGCGGCCGGGCCGGGGTGCCGGGCCTGTCCAGCCTTGCGCAGGCCGGGGGAACAGGCATGCGGGCGCAGCAGGTCGCCACTCGGATGCCCGCGTGAATCGGGGCCCTTCGGGTGACGGGGAGGGCGAGCCAGGCGGTTGTCAGTCCCGGTCACCAGAATGATCGGCATGACGAAGCCTTCCGCGGCCGTGCCCGCTGTCGACCTGCCCGACGAGGCCGCCTACCTCGAGACCGTCGCGCAGGCACGCAAGGCCGCCGACGCCTACTACGGGTCCGGCGAGTCCGGCCTGGACGACGAGACCTACGACCGCCTGCTGCGCGGCATCACCGCCTGGGAGGAGGAGCACCCCGGGCAGGTCGCGTCCGACTCCCCGTCCAGGCAGGTCGGAGCCGGTGTCACCACGGGCGACGTCATGCACACCGTGCCGATGCTCAGCCTGGGCAACGTCTTCTCGGACGAGGAGCTGGCCGCGTGGGCCGCCTCCCTGGAGCGGCGTCTGGGCGGGGAGGCGGTGGCCGGTTGGGCCGTGGAGCCCAAGCTCGACGGCGTGGCCCTGGCCGCCCGGTACCGCGAGGGCCGGCTGGTGCAGCTGGTCACCCGGGGCGACGGGGCGACCGGGGAGGACGTCTCCCACGCCGTCGGGGACATCACCGGACTGCCGGCGACCCTGAACGAACCGGTCACCGTCGAGGTGCGCGGCGAAGTCCTCATGACCGAGGCACAGTTCGCCGACGCGAACGAGCAGAGGACCGCGCACGGGGCCACGGCCTTCGCCAACCGCCGCAACGCCTCCTCCGGCTCCCTCCGCGCCAAGGACCGGGCCTACCGGGTCCGGCAGACCTTCCTCGCCTACGCCGCGCTGACCGGCCCCGAGCACACCGACGACGCGGGCCTCGCCGCGCTCACCCACACGCAGCTCGTCGCCCGCCTGGCCGGGCTCGGGCTGGGGACCACGGCCGGCACCCCCGTCGCCACCACGGCCTGCGCGACGCTGGACCAGGTCGTGGCCCGGGTGCGTGAGATCGGCGTGCTGCGCCCGGAGCTCGACTTCGAACTCGACGGGGCCGTGATCAAGGCCGACAGCCCCGCCGACCAGGACCGGGCCGGGGCGGGCTCCCGCACGCCCCACTGGGCCACCGCCTTCAAGTTCCCGGCCGCCCAGAAGATCACCGTGCTGCGTGCCGTCGAGTGGAGCGTGGGCCGTACGGGCGTGATCGCCCCGCGCGCGGTCCTCGACCCGGTCGACGTCGCGGGCACCACCATCACCTATGCCACCCTGCACAACCCGGCCGACATCGCCCGGCGCGGCCTGATGCTCGGAGACCACGTCGTCGTCTACCGGGCCGGCGAGGTGATCCCCCGCGTCGAGGGCGCAGTCGCCGGCCTACGCACCGGAGATGAGCAGCCCATCGCCTTCCCCGAGGTCTGCCCCCGCTGCGGCGCCGGCATCGACCGCAGCCAGGAGCGCTGGCGCTGCGAGCGTGGCCGCGTCTGCGGCCAGGTCGAGGCCGTCCGGTACGCCGTCGCCCGCGACGCGCTCGACGTCGACGGCCTCGGCGAGAAGATCGTCGTGCAGCTCGTCGACAAGGGGCTCATCGAGGACTTCGCCGACCTGTTCACCCTCACCCGCGACCAGCTGCTCACCCTGGACCGCATGGGCGAGAAGAGCGCCGACAACCTCATGGCCGCGATCGAGGCCGCCAAGACCAAACCGCTGAACCGCGTGTTCTGCGCCCTCGGCGTCCTGGGCACCGGCCGCTCCATGTCGCTGCGCATCGCCGCGCACTTCGGTTCCATGCAGGCCGTCCGGGACGCCGACGCCGCGGACCTGGAGCAGGTCGACGGCATCGGCGGCGAGAAGGCTCCGGTGATCGTCGCGGAGCTGGCCGACCTCGCCCCGCTCGTCGACAAGCTCGTGGCCGCGGGTGTGAACATGATCCAGCCCGGTTTCGTCCCGCCCGCCTCCGGGGGAGCCGATCCGGATGCGGGGACCACGGCCGGGACGGCCGGGGGCGAGCTGCCGCTCGCCGGGTTGACGGTGGTGGTCACCGGCTCGATGACCGGGCCTCTCGCGGAGCGCTCCCGCACCGAGATGACGGAACTGATCACCAGCGCGGGTGGCCGCGCGTCCTCGAGCGTCTCGGCCCGCACCCACCTCGTCGTCGCCGGCGAGAACGCCGGCAGCAAGCTCGACAAGGCCAGGTCCCTCGGCATCGAGACCATCACCCCCGAGGAGCTCGCCGAGCGCCTCGGGGGCCTTCTCGGCGGCGAGAACTGACATGCCGTTGGTGTGGGTGACCGGCAACGCCGGGGTCGGCAAGTCGACGGTCTGCGAGGTGCTGAAGAGCAGAGGGGAACACGCGGTCGACGCCGACTGGGAGGGCTGCAACCACTGGGTGGACCGGACGAGCGGACGGATCGTCGTCGATCCTCCGTATCCGGTGCCGGCCGGCTGGTCCGATCGCTTCGCGTGGAAGATCAGCCGCACCCGGGTCGAGGCACTCGCGGCAGGATCGGAGGAGAAGGCCACGTTCCTTTTCGGCTCCGTCGAGAACGAGGCGGAGGTCTGGGATCTGTTCGACGTCGTCGTCTGCCTGGTGGTCGACGACCTGACGCTCCGACACCGTCTGCTGACCCGCGCCACGAACGCCTACGGCAAGCATCCGGAGGAGCTGGCGGCAGCACTGGGATGGAACGCGGGCACGGAGTCCACCTACCGACGCTTCGGCGCGACCGTCCTCGACGGCACCCGCCCTCCGGCGGAGCTCGCCGATGCGATCCGCACCCTCGGCCGGACCGGTATCAGCTGAGTCACCGCAGGTGGAGCCACCAGGTGATGCCTTCGCCGATGGTGGTGAACCCGCACGTGCGGTAGAGCAGGCTGCCCTCGTCCGTCGCGTTCAGCACGACCTGCGACGCGCCGGCGTCCCGCGCGGCGGAACACACGGTCCGCAGCAGGCCGGTTCCCAGTCCCCGACGGCGGAACCGGGGCCAGACCTCCATGTCGAACACCCCAGCGGTGCCCTGCGGGCCGCCGTCGTAGTACGACCACGCACGCCCGGCGAACCGCCGCGGCCCGTCCGGCGATGCCGGACCGGTATAGGCGGCTGCATACCAGGCCGTCTGCGGCTCCTGCCGGGTCATCGTCAGCCGGTCGCGGTAGTCGGCGTGTTCACCGTCGTAGTCGAGGCTGTCGGCCTGGAGCTCGATGCGGCCGTCCCCGTCGTCTCCGCCGGCTGCGACCGCGGACAGCGGCGCCGCCATCCACCGGATCGTCCAGCCGCGATCGAAACCGCACTCCCGCAGTGCTGACGGATCGACGTCAGTACTGAGCCAGGCCCCGACGGACGCCCGCCCGCGGCTCAGCGCCTGCTGGACCCCGCGCCGCACCGCCGCTGCGTCGAGCTCGCCGGGGAACATCAGGTTCAGGCCCTCGGGACCGTCCGTCCAGCTCAACGCACCGTCCTCCCACGACCGGCCGCCGAGCACCTCTGCCTGCGCCCGGAACCAGGAGGTCTGGACGCGCTCGCACTCCCCAACCATCACCCGCAGTACGCTACCGCCCGGCCACATCCGGGCCTCCCCGTTGGGTACCGTGTGGACATGCTCACTCGCACGGAGCTGCGACGGATGCGCCGTATGGACCGCTGGATGGGGATCATTCTGCCGAGGGTGATCCGCCAGGTGGTCAACGGCAAGGTAACGCAGCCAGGTTGGCTGCCTCGACGGTGGCTGGCCCTGATGTCGGCCGATGTCGACCGGGATGCCGGGGTCGGCGTGGTCTGGCTCGTCTGGCGTCCCGGGTCCGCGAAGGCGGAGACGTACACCACGCTGTTCGAGCGCTGCGGCGAGACATGGCAGGACATGGGCGGCGGCAGCGTGTCGAACGATCACCAGCCCTGGGAGAGACTGGCAGCGGGCCGGACGGGGCAGATCGGCATGATCGAACTTCTGGGGAGTTCAGGCAGCCAGAGCTGTGCCTACCGCCTGCAGCATCGTCATCGTGGCCGCACCGGGCCGGTTCCGTGGGTCGGGTCCCAGCAACTCCAGGTGGCGGCCGAAGTGGATCACCTGCTTCTCGGCGCCCGACGGATCGAGGTGCCCGCGCACGGCAGGCTCGTCGTGGTCTGGAGGTCCCCGTCCGGAGACCACACAGGGGGGGCGGCCTCTCATCGTGGCCGTGGGACGCGACGGTTCGGAACTCGCCCGAGTCGGCCCCCGCGACCGCATGGACAGCGACAGCTGGGCGGAGTTGGGCGGCCGGACGGGGAGCTGACGAGGGGTCCCCGCAGGGGCGTGGTTTGCTGAAACGGCAACAGGAGTCGTTGCCGCGCCGGTGTCGAGGTCATGCTGGGCGCCGAGCCGCGGGCCGGTCGACGGTCGTCGCGGCGCCCGCACGCCCACGGATTCGGAGAGCTCATGCCCGCGCACACCAAGAGCGTCACCCACCGCCTCGTCCCCTCGCCGGCGGGGCGGATCCACCTGGTGGAGCAGGGAAGCGGGCCGCTCGTGCTGCTCGTGCACGGGTTCCCGGAGTCCTGGTACTCCTGGCGCAACCAGCTTCCGGTGCTCGCCGCGGCGGGATACCGCGCGGTCGCGGTGGATGTCCGCGGCTACGGCCGCTCCTCGAAGCCCGCCGACCCTGCCGCGTACGGGATGGTCGACCTGGTGGAGGACAACGTCCAGGTGGTGCACGCCCTGGGTGAGGAGACCGCCGTGGTCGTCGGCCACGACTGGGGTGCGACGATCGCGGCCGACTCGGCTCTGTTGCGACCGGACGTCTTCCGTGCGGTCGGGCTGCTCAGCGTCCCCTACACGCCTCGTGGCGGACCGCGGCCCAGCGAGGTCTTCGCGCGGATGGGCGGCGACGAGGAGTTCTACGTCTCCTACTTCCAGCAGCCGGGCCGGGCCGAGGGGGAGATCGAGCCCGACGTGCGCGGCTGGCTCGCGGGCTTCTACGCGGCCCTGTCCGGCGACACCATGCCCGGGCCGCAGGCTCCGGACCCGCACTTCGTCGGCCGGGGCGGCACCCTGCGCGACCGGTTCCCCGCCGGGCGGCTTCCGGCCTGGCTCGGCGAGGGCGACCTCGACGTCTGTGCGGGAGAGTTCGAACGGACCGGCTTCACCGGCGCGTTGAACCGGTACCGCAGCATGGACCGCGACTGGGAGGACCTCGCCGCGTACGACGGCGCGCCCGTGACGCAGCCGTCGCTGTTCGTCGGCGGCCGGCTCGACGCCTCCACCGTGTGGCTGGCCGACGCGATCGACGCCTTCCCCGCCACGCTGCCCGGGCTGGTCTCCTCGCATCTCCTCGACGACTGCGGTCACTGGATCCAGCAGGAGCGCCCCGCCGAGGTCAACCGCATCCTCGTCGACTGGCTCGACGACCTGCCTGCCGGAGTCGGGAACTGATTGTTGGTCATGTTCTGCCAGAAAATGCCTCCCGGCTCTTGACTGGTCTGGACCAATGACGCTTTGCTGCTGTGGGTCCCCACTCACCCCCACCTCTGGAGTGGCACATGCGACCCATGTCCTCAACGCGCCATCGTGGCAGGCGCGTCGCGGCGCTGCTGGCCGTCCTGGTCGGCATCCTCGGCACGCTCACCGTCCTCGGCGCGGCAAGCCCCGCGATGGCGGCGGACTGCGCAGCGCCCTGGAGTTCCAGCGCGGTCTACACCGGCGGGATGACCGCCTCCTACAACGGCGACAACTGGCAGGCGAAGTGGTGGACGCAGGGCGAGACGCCCGGCGTCGCCGACGTCTGGGCCGACCAGGGCGCCTGCGGCGGCTCGGGCGGCGGCGGGAGCACCGGCGGCGGCTGCACCTACCCGGCCTGGGTGGCCGGGCAGTCCTACGCGACCGGTGCCATCGTGCAGTACACCCCCAACGGCCAGTACTACATCGCCACCCATGACAACCCGGGATACGACCCCACCATCAGCACCTGGTACTGGTCCCCCTACAGCTGCACCGGCGGCTCCGGCGGTTCCGGGGGAGGTACCGGCGGCTCCGGCGGATTCGTGGTCAGCGAGGCCCAGTTCGACCAGATGTTCCCGAACCGGAACTCCTTCTACACCTACAGCGGCCTGGTGGCCGCGCTGAGCGCGTACCCCGGCTTCGCCACCACCGGCAGCGCCACCGTGCAGAAGCAGGAGGCCGCGGCCTTCCTGGCCAATGTGGACCACGAGACCGGCGGCCTCGTCTACATCAACGAGGTCGACCAGTCCGGGAACTACTGCGCGAGTGAGCCCTACGGCTGCCCTGCCGGCACCTACGCCTACTACGGTCGCGGTCCGATGCAGCTCAGCTGGAACTTCAACTACAAGGCCGCCGGTGACGCCCTCGGCATCGACCTGCTGGACAACCCCGGTCTGGTCGCGTCCGATCCGGCGACCTCCTGGAAGACCGGTCTGTGGTACTGGAACACCCAGACCGGCCCCGGCACGATGACGGCCCACAACGCCATGGTCAACGGCGCGGGCTTCGGCGAGACCATCCGCAGCATCAACGGCAGCGTCGAGTGCAACGGCGCCAACACCGCCGAGATGCAGGACCGCGTCAACGACTACGTGTCCTTCACCTCCATCCTCGGCGTCCCGGCAGGCTCCAACCTCACCTGCTGACGACACGGACGGCAAGGACGGCGGCCCTCCCGGGGCCGCCGTCCGCGGTGTCCTGCGCCCGGGGGCGGCCGGTCAGAACTGCGAGTGGGCGAACCAGTGGTCGAGTAGGCCCTGGTCGCCGGAGCGCTCGAAGGCGTCGGCGGTGCGGTCGTAGCGGCCGTAGAGCAGCAGCAGCAGGTCGGCCGCGGTGGCCGCGTCGACGGAGGCGTCGACGGGGCCGTCGCTGTCCGGCTCCACCCCGAAGCCGTCCGGACGGAGCCGGACCACCCGGTGGCCCTCGGGGCAGCCGAACCGGATGGTGCGGTTCTCGGCCCGCAGTTCGGCGGTCCCCGGGGCGAACATGACGGCGTTCGGCAGGTTGACCAGGAACTCGTCCACGCCGTCCAGCGCCAGCGTGGGCTCGATCTCCGGGCGCAGGCCCAGGGCGAGTTCGGCGTCGCTGCGGTGCACGAGGGTCTCGAACAGCATCCGCCGCACCCAGAAGCGGGCGTGCTGGTCGACGCCCCAGGCCCACATCGGATCGTCGAGGTCGCCTGCGTCGATGGCGCCGGTGGCCTCGACCAGGCTGTCGGCCAGCCACTGCGGGTAACCGGCTGCCTCCTCGGGCAGTTTGAGCTCGACGTCGCGACTGGTCGGCGGCTGCTGGATGCGTCCGCGCAGCAGCACGGCGAACCAGCGCTGGACGCTGCCGGCGTGCCGGACCAGGTCGGTCAGCGTCCACCCGGGGCAGGTCGGGACGGGAGCGGACAGGTCGGCCCGCTCCACGACGCCGACGAACCGGGCGGTCTCGGCGGCTACGGCCGCCCGGTGGTCAACAGTGCTCATGAACGTCCTTCTGCGAGTGGAGGTGCGCCTGGCGTGCTCAGACGGGTTCGAGGAATGCTTTCACGGGAGACCTCGACGACCAACCGGCCGTCCCTGCGAGCCCACCTGCGCCGGCTCCCTTCCGCTCAGTCCGTGGCGATGGCCCTTAGGACGTTCATCCGGCCGGCGCGGAAGGCGGGGAAGAGCGCCGCCAGCAGGCCGACCAGTGCGGAGCCGAGGAAGACGACGCCGATCGTGGTCCACGGGATGCTGAGCACGCCCAACCCCGACAGGGCCAGCAGCTTCTGGGCCGCGACGCCCCAGCCCATGCCGAGGCCGACGCCGAGGACCGCGCCGAACAGGGCGATGACGACCGACTCCAGCCGGACCATACGGCGCAACTGGCGTCGGGAGAGTCCGATCGCGCGCATCAGTCCGATCTCGCGGGTGCGCTCGACGACCGAGAGGGCGAGGGTGTTCACCACGCCGAGGACGGCGACCACGATGGCGAGGGCGAGCAGGGCGTAGATCATGTTCAGCAGCTGGTCGAGCTGCTGCTGGATCATGTTCTTGTAGTCGGCCTGGTCGCGGACCTTGAGCTGCGGGTAGTCCGCGGTGGCGGCCTTGAGCGAGGCCGCCGCCTGGCTCTGCTGGCCGGGGATCGCCGCGGCGAACATCATGTCGTTCGCGGGGAACCTGTCGGCGGGGAGGTACTTCCGCGCGTCGGCGATGTTCATGTACATCGCGCCCCGGTCGAAGACCGTGTCGTCGGAGGTGATCGCCTCCACCGTCAGCCGCGTCGTCCTGCCGCTGGTGAAGGCGACGTCGAGCCGGGTGCCGAGGGTGACCTTGTGGGACGTGGCCCAGCCCGCCGGCACCGACATCGCGCCGGGCGCGTAGGCGTCGATCAGCCTGCCCTGCACGGTCTTGGCCTGGAGGTCGTCGGTGTAGGACGGCGTGGCCGCCGCGATCTCCGTCCTGTCCTTCGAGCCGTCGGGCGCGGTGACCGTCGCGGCGACGTCCGTGCGGTCGGTGACGTGGGCCAGGTGTCCGGCCGCGTGGACGGCCCTGGCGGCGGCCGGGCTGATCGGGTTGCCGTTGCCGGCCTGGATGATGAAGTCGGCGCCCACGGACTTGTCCATCTGCGCGGTCGCCGAGGCGACCAGGGAGTCGCCGACCACCGACAGGCCCGCGACCAGCGCCAGGCCGATCATCAGCGCGGCGGCGGTGGCTCCGGTGCGCCGCGGGTTGCGCAGCGCGTTGCGCTCGGCCAGCCGGCCCACCGGGCCGAACCATCGCAGCGTCACCGCGCCCAGGACCCGCACGACGAGCCCGGCGAGCAGCGGGCCGACCACGACGAAGCCGACCAGGGTCAGCAGCACGCCGATCGCGAGCAGCCCGGACCCGGCCGAGGCGGAGGAGGCGGTCGCGGCCAGGGCGAGGGCGGTCCCGCCCGCCGCCGTCAGCAGCACCCCGAACGCCGCGCGGACGCGTCCGGCGCGGGCGTCGGCGGGAGTGCCGGCGTCGCGCATGGCCGCCATCGGGGAGATGGCGCCGGCGCGGCGGGCGGGCAGCATCGCGGACACCACGGTCACCACGACGCCGACGGTCAGGCCGATCAGCGGCGTCGCCGCCTTGACCGTCAGATCCGCGGTGCTCAGGTGCATCCCCATCGCGCCCATGATCTTGATCAGGCCGACGGCCAGTCCGATGCCGGCGCCGATCCCGGCGACCGAGCCGACGACGCCGAGCAGCACCGCCTCGACCAGCACCGAGCGGTTGACCTGGCGTCGGCTCGCGCCGATCGCGCGCATCAGCCCGATCTCCCGGGTGCGCTGAGCCACCAGCATGGAGAAGGTGTTGACGATCAGGAGGACGCCGACGAGGACCGCGATCCCGGCGAAGCCCAGCAGCACGGACTTCATCGGGCCCAGGAAGGAGCCGATGTCCTTCTGGTTCTGGGCCTGCATCTCGGCGGCGGTCTGCACCTGGTAGCCGTGGCCGATGGTCGCGTCCACCCGGGCCTTGAGCTGGTCGTCGCTGACGCCGGGCGCGGCGGTGAGGGCGAAGTCGGTGTACGCGGTGCGCGAGCCGAGCAGCCCCTGCTGCGCGGTCGGGGTGTCGAGGTAGACGACGGCCGCGCCGGGGTTGGTGGTCCTGAAGGTGGCGATGCCGCTGATGGTCACCTTGAAGTCGCCGGGACCGGCGATGACGCGCAGGGTGTCGCCGATGCCCAGGTGGTGCTTGGCCGCGGTGTCGGCGTCCAGGACGGCCTCGCCCGGCGAGAGCGGGGTGCGGCCGGAGGTGATGCCGACGGTCCTGGTCTGGGTCGGGTTCCAGTTGGCGACGATGGTCGGTGCGCCGGTGGTGGAACCGATGTCCTGGTTGCGGCTGTCGGCGACGGTGGCCTGCTGGCTGCTGACCTCGGGCACGACCGCGGACACGCCCGGGACCCGCGCGAGCCGGGCCTGCAGCGAGGCGGGCAGGGTGTCCGGCGTCCCGGTCTGCTGTGCGTTGTCCACCTTCGCGGGGCTGACGGTGACGTCCGAGGCGGTCGTCGCGAAGAGCTTGTCGAAGGTCGCGTTCATGGTGTCGGTGAAGACCAGCGTGCCGCACACGAACGCCACCGACAGCAGCACCGCGATCGCGGAGAGGGCCATCCGGCCTTTGTGCGCGAGGAAGTTGCGCAGGGAGGTCCGCAGCACGGTCATGACGTCCGTCCCCGCGAGTCGAAGGACTTCATCCGCTCCAGCACGGCGTCCGCCGTCGGGGCCTGCATCTCGTCGACGATGCGGCCGTCGGCGAGGTAGAGCACCCGGTCGGCGTAGGAGGCGGCCACCGGGTCGTGGGTCACCATCACGATGGTCTGCCCGAGTTCGTCGACCGACTGGCGCAGGAAGCCGAGGATCTCCGCCCCGGCGCGGGAGTCGAGGTTTCCGGTCGGCTCGTCCCCGAAGATGATCTCGGGCCGGGCGGCGAGGGCGCGGGCCACGGCGACGCGTTGCTGCTGGCCACCGGAGAGCTGCGCCGGGCGGTGCTTCAGGCGACCGGCGAGTCCGACCGTTTGCACGACGCGATCCAGCCACGCCCGGTCGGGCGTGCGGCCGGCGATGTCCATCGGCAGGGTGATGTTCTCCAGCGCGGTCAGCGTGGGGAGCAGGTTGAACGCCTGGAAGACGAAGCCGATGCTGTCGCGGCGCAGCCGGGTCAGCCGCTTGTCCCGCAGCTTGGTGATCTCCGTCTCGCCGACCCAGATCCGGCCACCGGTGGCGGTGTCCAGACCGGCCAGGCAGTGCATCAGCGTCGACTTGCCGGACCCCGACGGGCCCATGATGGCGGTGAACCGGCCCCGGGGCATGTCGACGTCGACCGCGTCGAGCGCGACCACCCGGGTCTCGCCGCTGCCGTACGCCTTGGTGAGCCCGCGCGCGCGGGCCGCGACTGACGTGCGCGAGTCGCTGCCCTGGGTGGGAGGACTCGATACGGACGTGGTCACTGGGGTCTCCTGAGTGCTCGACACGGGCTTGCGTCCTTGTGTGTCCAGCCTGTTGGAGGGGCTTCGCCCGAACCATGGGGCAGGTAACCGGGTTCGGGGTGGGGCTAGCCCCACGTCGCAGACGCCGTCTGACGGCGCGTTGTGCAACCTCTTGACGCCTCAGGGGAAGGTCTATACCTTCCCGAATTGGGTTAGGAAAGCTTACTAACCAGATTCGACTGCGCCTCTCCACTCACCCCCACCGCCCCTCGGCCGGAGGTCAACGCATGTCCCACGGTGCCCGCAAGATCCTGGTCCTCGCCGTGTCCGCCCTGCTGCCCGTGGCCGGCGCGGCGGTCCTCGCCGCCCCCGCGCACGCCGCCGCGACCGCCTTCCCCGCCCACTACTCCGCCCCGTACCTGCAGATCAGCGCCTCGGACGCGGGCGACATGGCGGCCGACACGAAGGCGTCGGGGACCGCGTTCTTCTCGCTGGCGTTCCTCACCCCGCAGTCGGGATGCACCCCGATGTGGGAGGACGGCAACGACGCGATGAACGCCTTCGCCTCCCAGATCTCGGCACTCCAGGCGGCCGGGGGGAACGTGATCCCGTCCTTCGGCGGGGCGTCCGGCGGCGAGCTGGCCCAGACCTGCACCTCGGTCTCCAGCCTGGAGGCCGCGTACGCCAAGGTGGTCAGCACCTACCACGTCACCCGCCTGGACTTCGACATCGAAGGCTCGGTGCTGGACGACACGACCTCCGACCAGCGGCGCGACCAGGCCCTGGCCCAGCTTCAGGCCGCCGACCCGGCCGTCCAGATCGACTTCACCGTGCCGGTCGACCCCACCGGCATGCCGTCGGACGTCAGGTCGATGCTCACCGGCGCCGTCAAGGCCGGGGTCAAGGTCAACCTCGTCAACATCATGACGATGGACTTCGGCGACGGGGAGAACGCGCTGAACGACGCCGAGTCAGCGGCGAACGGCAGTGTTCCGCAGCTGGAGTCGATCTTCGGCGTGGGCAGCAGCGGGGCGTGGGGAATGCTCGGCCTGACCCCGATCGCGGGGCAGAACGACGACAACGAGGTCTTCAGCCAGTCCAACGCGGCCACGCTGGAGTCCTTCGCCGCCGCCCACGGCGTGCAGGAGTTGGCCTTCTGGGAGCTCGACGGTTACGACAAGGGCACCGGCTACGCCTACTCCAAGGCCTTCAACAAGATCACCGGCGGAGGCGGCGACACCGGCTCGTTCCCGTCCGGATTCCACCAGTTGACGGTCCAGCACAGCGGCCAGTGCCTCGACGTCACGGGGGCGTCCACGGCCAACGGGGCGGTGATCGACCAGAACACGTGCGGGACCGGGAGCCAGGGCGGCCAGGAGTTCCAGTTCCTCCCGGTCTCCGGTGGCTACGGCGAACTGCAGAACGAGAACAGCGGCAAGGACGTCGTCGTCCAGTCCGCCTCCACCGCCAAGGGCGCCGCGGTGATCCAGTACACCCAGAACGGCACCTCCAACGGTCTCTGGCTGCCGATCCAACAGTCGGACGGCACCTGGCAGTTCAAGAACCAGAACAGCGGCCTCTGCCTGGACCAGTCCGGCGCCGTCACCACGGCGGGCGCCGCGTTCGACCAGTGGACCTGCAAGACCGGCACCGGCGACAACCAGGACTTCGCCACCCGGTAGAGCCCCAGCGGCCCCCAGCGGCCCCCAGCGGCCCCCAGCGGCCCCCAGCGGCCCCCAGCGGCCCCCAGCGGCCCCCAGCGGCCCCCAGCGGCCCCCAGCGGCCCCCAGCGGCCCCGCGCCCGACACGGCAGCCGCGGGGCCGCGGTGCTCGGTCAGGGCGCGGGCGGGTCGGTGCGCTGGTGGAGCCGTCCGTGGTTACGCCACCAGGTGACGTGTCCGCCCGGTCCGCGCAGGAAGTCGGAGCGGGTGCCGATCGGACGGCCGACGGGGTCGAGGTCGAGTCCGAAGTCCGGTCGGTAGAAGGCCACGCCGAGTTGGCTCGTCTCGCCCTGGGTGGTCGAGGTCCCCTGAAGGCGGCCCCGGTGGGCACGGAACTCGATGTGGGTCTCCTCCCACACGCCCGCTTCGTTGATGCGCCGGTTCAGGTAGTGGCCCTCGTAGGGGGCGAGTTCGGCGGCGCTCAGGCGCCGGGGTTCGGCCGGCAGGTTGCTGACGCCGGCGAAGCGGCGCAGCGCCCAGTCGTCGGTGAAGAGTTCGTCGCGCAGGCGGGAGCCGCCGACCGAGTTGGTCAGCACGGTCAGCGCGAAGCCGCGCGCGGGCACCATCATGAAGCCGGAGATCTGCCCCGGCCAGGTGCCTCCGTGCTGCACGATCCGAGGACCCTGGGCCGTGGGCCGCAGCATCCAGGTGACGCCCATCCCGTCGAGTTCCACGACGAGCGTGCCGCCCGGTCCCGGGCGCGTGCGCATCTCGGTCAGTGACGCGCTGCTCAGCAGTCGGGTTCCGGTCCCGGTGGTGCCGTCACCGAGGTGGAAGCGGGCCCAGGCGAGCTGGTCGCGCACGCTCGAGACCAGACCGCCGGTCGGGGCGAGGCTGCGCGGCTGGGGCCAGAAGGAGGGCTCCACCACCGCGCGCCCGTCGACGACGTCGTGCGGGGCGGCGACGTTGAGGCCGATGATGTCGTCGCTGAAGAAGTGGCTGTGACGCAGCCGGAGCGGGTCCAGGAGCAGTTGGCGCACCGCGGTCTCGTAGCCGAGGCCGCTCACGACCTCCAGGATCCGCCCGGCGACGCAGAGCCCCGCGTTGTTGTAGGCGAACGTCCGGCCCGTTGGCGTGAGTTGGGGCAGTCGGGTCATGGAGTCCACGAAGCGGGCGACCGCGTCGTCGCCGCGACCGAAGTCCTGGTAGTCGTCACCGAGCCAGCCGGAGCTGTGGTTCAGCAGTTGACGTACCGTCACCCTGCGGGAGGCGGTGCGGTCGGCCACGGCGAACTCGGGGAGGTACCGGCGGACGGGAGCGTCGAGGTCGATCGCGCCCCGGTCGACCAGGCGCATCAGCGCGGTGCCGGTGAAGGTCTTCGTGGTCGAGCCCACCCGGAACAGCGTGTCCGCGTCGACGGGTGTGGGGTGGTCGACGTTGGTGACGCCGTACCCCTTCACGTACTCCCTCTCGCCCAGCAGCACGCCGACCGCCACCCCCGGGATCGCGTAGGCCGCCATGGCGGCCTCGATCCTGGCGTCGAGCTCCCGCAGCAGCGAGGAGAACGCGCTGTCCCCGGCGCCTGTGGGCCGACGGACGGCGGCGCGGGCCGCTGCCGGTGCGGGGGACAGCGACAGGGCTGCGAGACCCGCGCCGCCCGCGGCCAGGCGGAGCAGGTGGCGGCGAGAGAGCGGGTGGACGCCGCGGGACATCTCTGCGGTGCAGGAGTGGGGCTGGTCCATGGTCGGCGACCTCACCTCGGCCCGATGACGAACGGGACGGGCCGCACCGAGGCCACGCAGCTGGTGTCCGGGTCGTCGGGGCGGTCGTAGAAGGAGGTGATCACCTGTGAGCCGCAGGGGTTGTCGAACACGCCGTGCGCGACGCCGGCGAGCGTCACCACGAACGAGTTCCGCAGCGTCAGCGCGGCGTAGCGCCCCCAGACCGCGCCGGTCTGCGCGTCGAAGCTGCCGGAGATGGCGAGGGTCGGGATGGCGCTGCGGGTGACCTTGCGGATGGACGGGTTCGCCGCGGGGACGTGCCAGGCCCCGCAGGCCTGGCGCAGGAACGCGAGCTGCGGCGCCTGGGCCAGGACGGAGGTCGGGAAGGTCGGGAAGGCCCGCAGGCCGGCGGTCAGCTGCTCACGCGCGGTCTCGAAAGGAACCCACTCGCTGAACCACACGCTCAGGGACAGCCCGTGGGCGAAGACCCCCTCGCTGCCGGGATAGCGGGTGGAGGCCCACTGCTCGGCGACGCGTTGTGGGTTGCCGTGGGCCAGCTCGTCCACGGCCAGCGGGAATTCGGCGGGCGTGTGGCTGGCCCGGACCATCCAGTTCACCAGGGCCCCGCCGTCGAGGACCACCTTCACCACCCCGGCGCCCGGCACGGTCACCCGGGTCGTGACCGGGTGCGCCTCCAACCGCTGCACCTCGTGGGTGAACTCGGCAGGCAGCTGTGGGTACCGCCTGCGGCAGGCGGGCTGCGCGGTGCACGCCCCGGTCATGTTGTCGAACGACTCCTTGACACTGCTCCAGGTCCAGCCGGGGCTCGCGACCGACGGCGGGACCACCCCGTCGATCGTGACCGAGCGGATTCCCTGCGGGTACCGGCGCATGTAGGTCAGCGCCAGCTCGGTCCCGTAGGAGTGGGAGAACACGTTCCATTCCCGGATGCCGAGTGCCGTGCGCAGGTCCGCCAGGTCGGTCGCGCTCTCGCTGGTGTTGTACGCCGCGAGGTCCACACCCTCGGCCGTCAGCCGGTCGTGGCACGCGGCGACGGCCTGCACGTACAGGCGGCCGGTGGAGGGTGCGTCGTAGCGCAGCCCGATCCGCTGCTGGTAGAACCGGTCGATCTCCGGGCAGGTCAGCGCGGGCGGCGAGGAGAGCGTCCCACGCTGCGACATGACGACCAGGTCGCGGTCGCGGTTCAGGCCGGTCTCGGTGATCTGCGCGATGTCGCTGATCGCGTCCTGCCCAGGCCCTCCGGGCAGGAACACGATCGGGTCCCCGTGTGACGCCGGAGACTGGGCGGGGACGATCGCGACGGCGAGTCGAAGCGTCCGCCCGTCCGGTCGGGTCCGGTTCTCCGGCACGACCAGGTAGCCGCAGGCGGCCTTCACGCCGTGGGGAAGCGTCGGCGGGCACGGACCGGGCACGAACCGTGACGTGTGGCCCGCCCTCACCGCGGCCCCTTCGGCCACGGCCCCGCCGGGCACCGCCGTCAACGTCGTCGCCAACAGGCCCGCCAGGACGGCCAGCTTCGCGGCTCTCATCAGGACACCTCACATCCGCTGCATGCCAACAGGAGCGCAGCACCGCTCCCGCGGGCCGACCCGCCATCAGGTACCCGGTCGGACAGGCGGCCCACCGGAGATCACCGGTTGGGAGGACACGGCCTTAGGCTGTCCGGTGGGCATCGAGCGCGTACCTGCCGTGACCCGGGCGTGGCCGGCCCGAAGGCCTCTGGCAGACTCCGCGCCATGGGAATGTTCAAGCGGAGGGCCAAGACGGACGGCGCAGGTCAGGCAGGGGAGCGAGCCGACCTGAGCCCGCTCCTGCTGCAGGCTGAGGACATGATCGAGCAGGTGGGACGGGCCCACATGTCCTGGGGTCTGGGCTCGGCCGACCGCTGGGATCTGGACCAGAGGACCGGCGTTATCACCTGGACCTTCCCCGACAGGACCGCGGCCGCGCCCGCACAGATCCTGGGCAGCTTCGCCCCGGGGGCCGGCTCGTGGATGTGGGCCTGGGCCAACCGGAGCCTTCTCCCCGAGATGAGCCGTGACTCCCGGCGCTTCTGCGACTGGGCCGAGGCCAACGGGCATCCCGGGCTGGCCCAGCCGAAGATCGACGCCGACGAACAGGCTGCTTCGACGCTTGCGGCCCTGGCGTTCCGGGTCACCCGGGCGACCGGGTTCTACAAGGGCCCGGGAGCCAACTCCTCCTACGTGGTCATCACCTTTGGAGCGGTCACGCTGACGCAGGCGGACGGCGCCGTCTCCACCTTCGACATCAAGGTCGGCTAGCGTCCGACCGGAGCCGCTGTGCCGGCGACCCCTGCTCGAGGTTTCCCACCGTCATCCACGCGACTGCCGCCCGCGGACTTCAGACCACGGACGCCCGCTTCGGATCGACGGGGTCGATCGCGTGGTCCTCGAACCGGACCTCGAGGGCTTCGAGCCCCCTCTCCCGGCGGAAGTCCTTCTCCGCCTCGGTGATCGGCAGCAGCCACAGGATCCGGGCGTGGCTGCCGCCCTCCCAGGTGCAGACCTCGAACTCCGGCCCGAAGGGATACGGCAGGCTCACCACGTAGTGGTCGAGGTTGGGCCACTCGTCGCGCAGCGCCGCGAGAAAGACTCCAGGCCGTGGCCGTGATGCTGCGTCGCCGCCCAGCAGCCGGAGGTCACGTACAGCCACCGGTCGCCGGGACGGGCCGGGTGGACCCGGAGGATCCGGAATCCGGGCACGGTGTCCTCGATCGGGCCGTCCACGCCGGGGAGCTCGTCGATCACGCGGCCCGGGAGCGTCGCACGGAGGTGATCGAGGAGAGCGGTCCGCGCTGCGCCCGCGTTGCCTCAGCGCGGCAGGCGGTTGGCGACGCGCATGAGGGTGTCGAACGCGCGGTCCGGCAGCACCGTCCGCAGCAGGATCAGAGGGCGGGCGCCCGTGCCGACGACGTAGCGGGTGCGGGGCCGCCGGTCCGTCACCGCACGGGCCACCGCGTCGGCCACCACGGTCGGCGAGGAGCTGAAGCGGGCGTTGGCCTCGCCGTCCAGTGTCCTGGCCATGGCCTCGGCCTGTCCGGCGTACGGGCCGCTGCCCGAGGTCTCGCGGAGCTTCCGGGCGGCGATGCCGCCCCACTCGGTGCGGATGCTGCCCGGTTCGACGAGCACCACGTCGATCCCGAAGGGCTGCAGTTCCAGCCGCAGGCAGTCGCTCAGCCCCTCCAGAGCGAACTTGGTGGCGTGGTACCAGCCGCCGAGCGGCGTGTGGATCCGGCCGCCCATCGAACTGATGTTGACGATCCGGCCGCTGCGCCGTTCCCGCATGTGCGGCAGGACCAGGCGGATCAGCTCCGCGGTGCCGAAGACGTTCACGTCGAACTGGTCGCGGGCCTCCGGCAGGGGCACGTCCTCGACGGCGCCGTAGGAGCCGTACCCGGCGTTGTTGACGAGCACGTCGACGCCGCCGGCCTCCTCGGAGATCCGGTCCACGGCGGACCGACACGAGGCCGGATCGGTGACGTCGAGCGCCAGCACCCGAATGCCCCGGTCGGCCAGATGCGCCATGCGCGCGGTCCGGCGGGCGCCCGCGTAGACGATGCAGCCGAGGGAGTGGAGCCTGACCGCGGCGGCCTCGCCGATGCCGGACGAGGCCCCGGTGACGAACACGACCTTGCCGGGCATGTCCCCATCGTCGGGCCCGTTGCCCGGGACTGCATCCCGGGCGCTGCTGTGCCCGACGCAGCCGGACCTCGGCGGAGCGCTACAGGCGGTCAGCCGGGGGACACCGCGATCCCGAGAGAGTCGGCGCCGAACGGCTTCGGGGCGCCCTTCTCGTAGAAGACGTCGAGGTCGGTGATGACGAAGCCGGCCGTGGTCAGCATGTCGACGATGGGCCGGGTGAGATGGCATCCGTCCAGGAGCCGCTGTTCCAGGTGGTCGAGGCGTCGCTGCCAGCGACGCACGTTCTCGTCACCGGCCGGAGCCAGGCCGTGTTCGACGAAGTGGAGGGTTCCGCCGGGCTTGAGGACTCTTCGCACCTCACGCAGGGCGGCGTCGGCATCCGGGATGGTGCACAGCGTCCACGTCGACAGCGCGGCGTCGAAACTGTCGTCGGCGAAGGGCAAGGCCTGGCCGTCCAGGCCTCCGCGCTCCACGTGGACGGACGTCGCCGCCACACGCTTGTGCGCCAGTCGCCATCCCACGTCGGAGGGCTCCACGGCGTCCACCCAGGTGACGGCCTCCGGATAGAAGGGGACGTTCAGACCCGAGCCGAACCCGATCTCCAGCACCTTGCCCTCCAGGCCTTCGCAGACCCGGCGCCGGAGAAGTTCGGCCTCCTTCACTCCGCAAACGACGTTGATGATCCGCGGGACGACCTGCTCGGCATAGAACCCCATCGCAGCCTCCGTGGCTCCTGCACCTCGGATCACCGGAGTCCGATGGCGCTTCCGGTGTCGATCTCGAAGTACTCGTTGTCGGCGATGCCGACGGTCGCCGGGTCGATCAGGTCGCGGACCTCATCGACCGACGCGGCCTCCCACAGGCAGTGGGCGTGGCTCCCGTCCACGGCCGGCAGCACCTGGTGGCAGGCCAGGCCCTTCGGGAGGTTTCCCAGAACGTCCCGGGCGCCGGCGAAGAACTTCTCCGGGTCGCTAATGGTGTGAGTGACGCCGATCAGCATGCTGTTCACCTCTCAACTCGTGATGGTCCGCATGCGGCCGCGACCCGCGGTCACGGAGCCTCGGCTCGGCAGGGTGCGTCCGACGTAGCGGAATCCGTTGATCTTCCGCTCGGCCATCCACTCCTCCAGGACGGCGCGGTCGTGTGATGCCTCCAGGTACTGCGCCACTTCGGCCGTGGCGGCGCGGCGGTTCGCCCACAGCAACGCCCACGCGGCGGTGGCGGGCTCCATGACCCCGCGTTCCCGCCACAGTGCCTGGCGCTGCCGCAAGCGTTCCGCTGCGGGCGTGGACGACTCGGGGCCGCCGGCTTCGATCAGCGCAGCGGCGAAGTAGCTCGTCATCACGCGATCGATGTCGGCATCCATGTCGCGCCGCCTTCCCGGAGGATTCCCCCTCACGGTCTGCCTCTGATCGGCGAGGCGATAGGGCCGAACGGCCCCCGCGAGGGCCCCGGCGAGGTGACCGACGTCAGCTCACCGGCTGAGGGCTCGGCACCGTCTCCTGGTGGACGGCCAAGCGGGAGAGAAGAGCGTCGGGCGCGGTGGCGAAATGCTCCTGCAGCAGCGGATGGGGGAAGGCGTAGCCGCTGCCGAGGCGACGGAGCAGGATTCTCTGCTCGGCGTCGTGCAGGAACTGCTTGTACCGAAACGGCGTGTCGTCGCCTGCGGCCAGGGAGGCACGGATCGCCCAGTGACGCACCAGGGCGATGCCGCCGTAGCGGTAGGCGCGGGCCGTTCCGAACAGGGTGCCCAGGAATCCCGCGACGAGGAGCGAGTTCCGCAGGTGACCTCCCGCATGCGCCAGCAGGAGGACGGCCAGAACCGCGGACGACGCCACGACGGCATGGGACATCCCATGCAGGACCGCGAAGCGCAAGGACCTGCGGATCCCCTCGTTGGGGACGGGGCGCTGCTCCTGGAGCGAAGGCTCGAAGTTGTTGCCCAGCAGGTAGACCGCCATGAGGAGGAGGGCAGCCGCGGAGGCTCCCCATCCCAGACCCGGCAGGAGGACGTGCGACAGATACATCAGCATGGCGGTCATCACCACGGTGATCTGGACGGTGAAGAAGCCCCTGACCGGGAAGCGCCCTCGAAGGGACGGATCCGCTTCGCGGGGCGTCCAGCACCACCGAATCTGCTCCACGGGCTGGAAGACCGGGAAATACCAGACCTCCAGATTGGTGAGCAGCAGCCACAGCCAGGCGATCGCCATGATGACGACCCCTCGGTCCAGCCAGTGGACCCCACTGAGGCTGTACCAGATCGGCATGGTCAACGCGACGTTGAACACGATCGCCAGCGACGGTCTGCGCTCCGGGTGCTTGGCCCACCAGGTCTGCGCGATCAGGGCCTGACTTCCGTCGGTGAACACCGAGGCGAAGGTGATGCGGGCAACGTCGAACAGATGGGTCTGGAGCGCTCCGCTCGTGACGGCGATCGTCAGCCAGAGCAAGGTGAGCAACTCACCCGTCGACCTCGCCAGAAACGGCGGGAGCGCCCGCGGCAGCACCTGCCGGACCCCCGTGGGGAGCCACTCCAGATCCACCCGATCCAGGTAGAAGACATCCTCGCCGCGTTCCTGGAGGCCGCGGGCCAGCCAGGTGAGCCAGCGGACGGTCCGCTCGGGCCGGTCGGAGCGCCCGAGCGGGCGTTTCTCCTGAAGCATCCGCCGCACATAGGCATCGAAGATCATCTTCTGCCGCTGTCTGTCCGACGTCTCGGGCCGCTCCAGCTCCGGCGCCGGCCTCCCACGGTAGGCACCGTGGATGATGTTGAGCATCAGGGGCGATCGAAGTAACGCCCCAAGGCCGGGGTTCGCCTTGAGGGCCGCATGCACCTCCGACAGGGCCTCGATGTTCTTCTGCAGGAACTCCTCGACGTCCGTCCTGGTGGGAGTGGACAGCTGCACGTACCGTGTGGCCCCCACCCGCCGCGCGATCGAGAGGTCGTCATAGCGGCAGCCGACCACGATGCCGGTCCGACGGGTGCGGAATCGGCGGATCTGATCCGCGCACTCCGCACGGTAGGCGTCAGGCACCTGGTCGAGGCCGTCGAGCAGCGGCAGCAGGAGATCATGGGCGAGCCAGCCGCGGACCAACTCCTCGGGCACGCCTTCGTACTGCCGGTTGATCGCTGCCGGCAGCCAGTCGGTCAGCGGCTGGCCCCGGTAGGAGGACAGGCTGACCAGCATCGGAATCGGCCGGATCGATGCGCCGCCCAGTCGGTGCAGCTCCTCGAGTGCCTCGGCGGCGAGCTCCTCGGCCAGCCGGGCCAGCTGGGTGGTCTTGCCCATCCCTGCCGCGCCGAGTAGGACCAGCTCCTCGCCGGCCCCCTCGAACAGCTCCCGGATCCCGACCTCGCGGGGCTTGCCCTCGGAACCGACGAGATGGAAGCGCGGCGTGAGGTAGTGGTGCGCCTCGGCCGGCCCGGTGAGCTCTCGCATCCTCAGCCGGATCTCTTTGAGCATCACCTCCCGCTGACGCATGCGGTGCCTGGCTCGCATGCTCCGCCACGGACGCGACGCGAGCGACGCCGTGGCCCGGACGAGGCTTCGCATCGGACGTCTGTGTGCTTTCCGCTCGGGGGCGGGGGTGTCGGCCTCGTCCTGCGTCGCCCAGGGCAGCGGGACAAGGCCTCGGGCCTCGGCGATCGTCAGCTGGGAGTCACCGGCCCCGGCTGTCGCTCTCCCGTGCGCCTCCCGCCAGGCCGAGAGCGCGGCTGCGTCCTTCACCCCGCAGGCGTCGAGCACGCTCTCGAGCGTCCTCCAACGCGGAAGGCTCTTGCCCGACACCATGTTGTGCAACGTCGCCGTCGACACGCCCGACCCCGAGGCGACGTCGAGGTAGCTGCGCCCAGTCTGGCGAAAGAGCTCCGCGAGCGCTGCACTCAGCTCGGCCCGGCTCTCGATCTGTCTCGGGTCGATCCTCATCCCACGCGCCCCTCCATTCGGTTTCGGCGCCGAGCGTAGGGCTTCGCCCCTCCCTTACCTGCGGGTTTGCACAACTCGGGCAGAAGCGAATGCAACCGAACGCTCACCGCCGGAACCTCGGCACATGACCGCATCGATCCTGGCTTTCATCGGCACGCTCACCGTCGTCCTCACGGCTGCCACCCGCATTCCCGCCGCGTTGGCGGCCCTCATCCGCTCCTTCATCCCGGTCCTCGCCGCGATCCGGGCCGTGCACGCCTTTGTCAAGCACCCGGGGCGGACGGACGGGCCGCAGTCGTGATCTCGCACAGGCGCGGCCGGCTCAGCCGGCCGGCGGGCCGAGGAGCCCGCGTGCGGCGAAGGCGCTCAGGGCCAGGGCGTAGCCGCGCGGTGTGGTCAGGTCCGCGCCCAGGAGCCGGCCGGCCCGGCGGATGCGGTTGTCGACGGTGTTGGGGTGGAGCCCCAGCGCTTCCGCCGTGGCGCGGCGGTCCTGCTGGTGGTCGATGTAGCCGCGCAGGGTCTCGGCCACGTCGGGGTGGGCCAGCAGCGGATCCAGCAGTACCGCGAGTGCGCCCCCGCTGTGACCGGGTCGGGAGAGGTGGTACTCCAGCAGCACGTCGGCCATCCGGTGCGGACCGGGGCCGCGGCCGAGCGCGAGCGCGAGGCGAAGAATCTCCCGGGCCCGTTCCGCGGCCGCGGCCAGGGCGCCCGGATCGTCGAAGGCGTCGAACGCCATCGCCATGGGCGTGTCCTGCGCGAGCAGCCGGGCGGCCTCGTCCTCCAATCCTCCCTGCCCGGGCGCGCGGTGGGGCAGCAGGACATAGCCGTGATCGGCGTCGACCGCGACCAGGGAGTCGGAGCCGAGGTCGCGGTCCAGCCGCTGCTGCCACTGGCGCTCCAGGCGGTGCCGGGCCACCGCGCCCGTGGGCCGGGCGCCGGGGCGGGCGGCCGGCAGTCGGACGAGCAGCACGGATCCACCGCGGGCCATGCCGAGAAGATCCAGCTCCTCCGCCGTCGGCTGATGCCCGCTCAGGAGCGACAGCACCAGAGCCCGTCGCCGGGCCCGCTCGTCGGCCGCCGAGGTGCTCTGCTCGGCGACGTAGGCGCGGACCACATCGCTCAGCTCGCCCGGCATGGCGGCGAAGAGCAGATCGGCCAGTTCCAGTAGGGCGGCCTCCTCGCCCGGTCGCGCCAGGCCACGCAGCACCGCCCACATCTCGGCTCGTGCCGCGAGATGGGCCTGGACCAGGACGGGCAGCGGGAACCCCTCCCGGGCGCGCTGCGCCGCCCGCCTGCGGAAGAGCCGGTAGGCCTCCGCCTGGGTGGACGCGTCCTGGCCGCGAACAGCCCTGGCGAACATGTGCAGGCCGTGGCGCACGGCTTCGGCGATCTCGACGTCGACCATCTCGTCCGGCAGTTGCACGAACCCGGGCAGCGCCTCGAACCGCTGTCGCGCGATGCGCCGCGTGAGCTCGTTGATCTGCGACTCCCAGCGATGCGCGAGGGCACGTGCCGCTTGCGAAAGCCCCTCGGCCGCCGCGCGATCCACGCCAGGGGAGCGGTCGGCCACGGGGACTCCTCTTCGGCTTCGACAGGGGCGCCGCATGCAGCCGCCTGCACGGGACCAAGGGGTTGTGAGCCGTCACAGAGCCTGTGTGACGCCAACCGGTTGTGTCCAGATGGTCCCCGTCACAGACTCGCAGACAGCCCGGGGACGGCCGCCCCGGGCGCGTCAACTTCGTACCTGCGCTGAGGAGTGACCCGTGAGCGACCGCGTCCCGGCCGACTACCGCGCCTATCTCGACCGCGTCTGGGAGGGCGAAGCCTCCATCGCCGAGCACATGAGCGGTGTCTGGTCCAAGGACGGACTCATTCCCGTCGCGGCCGGAGCCGCGATCTTCGCCCACTTCGCCAACGTCACCGCCTTCGACACGGGGGACGGCCTCGTGCTGATCGACTCCGGGGAGTGGCGGACCGCCGGGGAGCTGCACCGCCAGGTGCGCGCCTGGTCGGACGCGCCGGTCACGGCGGTGGTCTTCACGCACGGCCATGTCGACCACGTCTTCGGTGTCGGCCCCTTCGACGCCGAGGCGGAGGCAGCCGGCGGTCATCGGCCGGAAGTGATCGCGCACGAGCTGGTCGCCGAGCGCTTCGACCGCTACACGGCGACGGCGGGCTACAACAGCTGGATCAACCGCCGTCAGTTCCAGCTCCCCGCACTGGAGTGGCCGACCGAGTACCGGTGCCCGGACACGGTCTACCGCGACACGCTCACCTACCGCCGCGGCGAGCTGACCTTCGAGCTCCACCACGCGCGCGGCGAGACGGACGACGCGACCTGGGTCTGGATCCCCGAGCTGCGCGCGCTCTGCACCGGTGACCTCTTCATCTGGAACGCACCCAACGCCGGCAACCCCCAGAAGGTCCAGCGGTACCCGCAGGACTGGGCCCGCGCCCTGCGCGCCATGCAGGACCTCGACCCCGAGCTCCTGCTGCCGGGCCACGGCGTGCCGATCGTCGGCGCGGACCGGGTCCGGCAGGCGCTGGGGGAGACCGCGGAGCTGTTGGAGACCCTCGTCGAGCAGACGCTGGATCTGATGAACGCCGGGGCCCGCCTGGACGAGATCGTCCACACCGTCCACGCCCCCGGGCACCTGCTCGCCCGCCCCTACCTGCGGCCGCTGTACGACGAGCCCGAGTTCGTGGTCCGGAACCTGTGGCGGCAGTTCGGCGGCTGGTACGACCAGAACCCCGCCCATCTCAAGTCCGCCCCCGACGCGGCGCTCGCCGCCGAGGTCGCCCGACTCGCCGGCGGCCCGCGGGCACTCGCGGCGCGTGCCACCGTGTTGCTGGCCGAGGGCGAGGACCGACTGGCCGCGCACCTGGCCGAGTGGGCCGCCCAGGCCGCGCCCGGGGATCGGGACGTCGCCGCGGTGCGGGCCGACGTCTACGGCCGCCGCGCCGAGCTGGAACGCTCCACCATGGCCAAGGGCGTCTTCACCTGGGCCGCCTGCGAATCCCGCGCGCAGGCGGCGGGCCGGGACATGTTCGAGATCCTCGCCGCCAACCGTACCGGCGAACGCGACAGCCTGGGCACCGTCATCGCCTCCGGCGACGTGCGGACCACGGGCGGCGAGGCGTGAGCCCCACCGAGCCCGGCGTGCCCCCCACGCGCCGCAAGGCGTGGACGACCGCCTGGCTGTTGTTCGGCTTCATGCTGGTCAACTTCGCCGACAAGACCGTTCTCGGCCTGTGCGCCGACCCGATCATGCGCGACCTGCACCTGACCCGGCAGCAGTACGGCACCGCCGCCTCCGCGTTCTTCGCGTTGTTCAGCCTCTCCGCGCTGCTCGTGCCGCTGCTGGCCCGCCGGGTCCGCACCGGCCTGCTGCTCACCGTCTTCGCCCTGCTGTGGTCGGCCGCCCAGCTGCCCTTGGCGCTCGGGGCCGGCTTCGGGATGCTGGTGGGCACCCGGCTGCTGCTCGGCGCCGCCGAAGGTCCGGCCGCGCCGCTGGCCGCCCACCACCTGCACGGCTGGTTCGCTCACCGCGACCGAGGCCTGCCCACCGCCCTGCTGATCACCGGGGCCGCCGGCGGTGTGGCGCTGGCCGGACCGGTCATCACCGCCGTCAACAGCGCATGGGGCTGGCGGGCCGCCTTCGCGCTCGTCGGCGCGGCGGGGCTGGCCTGGACCGGCCTGTGGCTGGGCCTGGGCCGCGAAGGACCGCTCGCTCCGCAGCAGGAGGCTGCCTCCTCGGCCCCGGGGGGCCGAACCGGGTCCGCCTCCTACCGGTCGATCCTCACCAGCCCCACCGTCGTCAGCGCGTCCCTGGGTTCTTTCGCCGCCTACTGGCTGCTGAGCGCCAACCTCACCTGGATGCCCGACTACATGCACCAGGTCCACGGCGTCAGCAGCAGAGACACCGGGCTGATCACGCTCGCCGCCGGCCTGACGGCGGGGGCGGTCCTCCTCGTCCACGGAGTGCGCACCGGCCGGACCGCCCCCGCGCAGGCGGGCTCCACCCGCCGTCTGCCGGTGGGAGCCGGGACCGGCCTGCTGGTCTGCGTCGCCGGGATCGGCGCCGCCGGCTTCGCCTTCGGCGGTCCCGTCTGGCTCCAGATCGCGCTGCTGCTCGGCCCCATGGCCGCGGCGAACGTCGTCCTCACCGCCGCGCAGCTGGCCGTCGCGCGACTGTGCCCGCCCGAACGGCGTGGCGTCGTCCTGGGCGTCGTCACCTGCTTCTACGCCCTGGCCGGGGCCCTGTCACCACTGATCACCGGTCAGATCGTCGATACGGCCCCCGACGCCGCGAGCGGCTACCGCAGCGCGTTCGAACTCACCGCCGCACTGGTGGTGACCGCCGGTGTGCTCGCCGTCTGCTTCCTGCGGCCCGACCGTGACGCCCGCCGCCTCCAGGAGGGCGTGGCCCAGGACCCCACGGCCGCTGCGTTGTCCGCCTGAGCAGGACGGCACGAGCCGGAGCCGCTCGGCGCCAGGAGTCGTCGGCGGCCGCGATGGTGGCGAACTCCACCGCGCCCACGTGCGCGATGCGCCGGTCTCGGTCAGGGCGACCCCGCGTGAGGCGCGGTCGAACAGGCGCACGCCGAGCCCCGCCTCCAACCGGGCGACCGTCCGGCCCGCGTCCCGGCACCGTGGCTACAGGTCGACGTAGCTGAAATCCCCTGCGGTCCAGGCGCTGACGTCCTTGATGGCGATCCGGTACATGCCGCCGGTCTCCGGGATGCCCACATGGCCCTGGAGAATCCGGGCCAGGTGGAAGTGCAGGTGCGAAGGAGCTTCGGCCGTCCGGGACGGAGCGTTGTCGGCCGGTCCCTTGAAGATGCCCGCGAAGGGCCCCAACCGCTCGGAGTCCCGCAGGAGTTCGGCGACGTGCTCGCGCCACACCCCTTCCGGGACGAGCCTGCCGGTGATGACCGCGCCGTGGACGAGCACGGTCAGGGGCATCTGATTGGTCTGCTCGGCTTCGACGGTGGTGGCGATCTCAACGAGCAGCGCGTCAGGTGTCGACATGCGCCGATGCTACAGGCGGGGCACGGACGCCGCGGGATGCGTTCGGGAACCTCCTCCTGGCGGAGCGTCTGGTGAGCGGGATCGGGCAACCGGCGGGTCACTGCTCAGCGAAGAAGATCTCCCTGACCTCCCGGACGGCGTAGTAGACCAGGACGTACCCGGCGGCCGGATCGGCCCACCACCAGCCCAGTGTCAGGTTGAGCATCAGTCCCAGCAGCACGGCGGCAGCGAGCAGACCGTCGATGAGGGTGACCCGTCCCTCGGTTCTGAGCACCGGGTTGTCCAGCGCCTCACCGGTGCGGGCCTTGCCGAAGGCGAGCAGGAACATCACCGCGGCGGTGATGGCCGTCCACACGATCCCCAGCGTCGAGTGGTGTGGCCGAAAGCCCGTCGCCAGCACCACGGTGGACTGCACCGACAGGTACGCCGCGAGCAGCGCGAAACCGATCCCGATCAGCCGGAGCGCGCGCCGCTGCCGCTCCTCGCCGGTGCCCGACAGTTCCCAGATCACCACGGTGGAGGCGCCGATCTCGATGAGCGAGTCCAGACCGAATCCCGCCAGCGCCACCGACCGTGCGGTGACCGCCGCGACGGCCAGAACGGCGATGCCGACGACGTTCCAACCCAGCGTGGCGTACTCCAGGGCGAAGCCGCGCCGCAGCAGTACGGCCCTGGACACCTCGACGACGTCGTCCTTTGCTCCGGTCACACGCACACAGTAGTCATCCGGAGATCGCTGGCCGAGCGGGTCGTCCTGAGGAGCTCTGGGTCCGGCTGGGGGTTGCCACGCACCTGCGGCGGCAGCCCCGGCAGACGGTGATCGTGGGGTGGGCCGCCCCGTCGCGGGGGCGAAGACCGCCTCGCCCGCCCGGGGCGCGGCGACTCACCGGGGCGCCGCCTCTTCGTCGCCCGCGCGGCGCCAGGCGGCGTCGCGCAGCAGGCGCAGGCCGTTGAGGCCGACGATGACGGTGGAGCCCTCGTGGCCCAGCACGCCCAGGGGCAGCGGCAGACGACCCGCGAGGTCCCAGACGACCAGGCCGGTGATGAACACGGAGGCGATGACGAGGTTCTGCAGGACAAGCCTGCGGGCCCGTCGGGACAGCGCGATCACCGTCGGGACGGTGGCCAGCTCGTCGCGGACGACGACCGCGTCGGCGGTCTCCAGAGCGAGGTCGGAACCCGCGCGACCCATGGCGACGCCGGTGTGGGCGGCGGCCAGCGCCGGGGCGTCGTTGACACCGTCGCCGACGACCATGGTGCGACGGCCGGCCCGCTCCTGCTCGGTGACCGCGGTGACCTTGTCCTGCGGCAGCAGCCCGGCGCGCACGTCGGAGATGCCGACCTCGGCGGCCAGCCGCGCGGCGGCCCGCGGGTTGTCACCGGTGACCAGGATCGGCGCCTGGCCGGTGAGCTCACCGAGGCGGGCCACGGTGGCGGCGGCATCGGCGCGTAGCCGGTCCGCGATGCCGAGCACGCCCACCGGGGTGCCGTCGCGCAGCACCAGCACGGCGGTGCGTCCGGCGTCCTCGAGCTCTCCCGTGATGACCGCGGCACCCGCGTCCGCCTCCGCGTGCCCCTCCAGGAGACGGGCGGGGGCGCCGACGGTGACCTTGCGGCCCTCGACGGTGGCGGTGACGCCGACGCCGGGGGCGGAGGTGAAATCCTCCGCCGCGGTCAGCGGCAGCTCGCGGGTACGCGCGGCGTCGACGACGGCGCGGGCGAGCGGGTGCTCGCTCGGGTGCTCCGCAGCCGCAGCGAGAGCCAGCAGCTGGTCCTCGGTCAGGTCGCTGTCGGGGAGCGGGCGCAGGTCGGTGACGCGGGGCGTGCCCTCGGTCAGGGTGCCGGTCTTGTCCAGGGCGACGGCCTGGACCTGGCCGAGCTGCTCCATCACCACGGCCGACTTGACCAGCACGCCGTGTCGTCCGGCGTTGGCGATCGCGGACAGCAGCGGCGGCATCGTCGCGAGCACGACGGCGCACGGGGAGGCGACGATCATGAACGTCATGGCGCGCAGCAGCGACCCGGACAGAGCCGCACCGAAAGCGAGCGGGACGGCGAAGACCAGCAGGGTCGCGGCGACCATGCCGAGCGAGTAGCGCTGCTCGACCTTCTCGATGAACAGCTGGGTGGGGGCCTTGGTCTCGGACGCCTCCTCGACCATGGCGACGATGCGGGCGATGACCGAGTCGGAGGCGTCGCGCTCGACCTTCACGCGGAGGGCGCCGGTGCCGTTGAGCGTGCCGGAGAAGACCTCGTCGCCCTCCTGCTTGGCGACCGGGAGCGGCTCGCCGGTGATGGTGGCCTGGTCGACCTCGCTCGCGCCGTCCAGCACTCGGCCGTCAGCGCCGACACGCTCCCCGGGGCGGACGAGGATCACGTCGCCGACCGCGAGCGCCTCGGTCGCGACCGTCTCCTCTGCCCCGTCGTCCAGCAACCGGGTGGCGGTCGCGGGCGCGAGGTCGAGCAGGCCGCGCACCGAGTCGGCGGTACGGGTGGTGGCCAGCGCCTCCAGGGCCCCGGAGGTGGCGAAGATGACGATGAGCAAGGCGCCGTCCAGTACCTGTCCGATCGCCGCCGCTCCCAGCGCTGCGACGATCATGAGCAGGTCGACGTCGAGCGTCTTCTCCTTGAGCGCGGTCATCCCGGCCCAGCCGGGCTCCCAGCCGCCGGCCGCGTAGCAGAGCGCGTACAGCGGACCCCAGACCCACGCGGTGACCCCCGCGAGCTGGAGCGGCAGCGCGATCGCGAAGAGCGCCAGAGCGGCGAGCGCCCAGCGCGCCTCGGCCAGCGCCAGGACGCGCGTCCTGCGTCGCGGTGCGACGGACGACGCCGTCGGCGCGGCGGGGCGGTCGAGGAGGGTGGTCGACATGGATGGGTGCTCTTCCAAGCGGAGGGAAAGGCTTCGATTAACCCAACTATACGGGAACATGTGAATGCGTCTTCATGTGTGCTCAGTATGATGGTGGGATGGGCCACGGGATGAACCGCACCGTCTCCGCACGCGAACGCCTCGACGCCGTCGGCGCGGCCACGGTCGCCATGACGCTGCAGGCGCTCGCCACCCCGTCACGGCTGCTGATCCTGGCCCAGCTCCAGGAGGGCCCCTGTGCGGTCACCGATCTCGCCGACGCCGTCGGCATGGAGCGCTCCGCCTGTTCCCACCAACTGCGCCTGCTGCGCAACCTCGGTCTGGTCAATGCCGAGCGGCGCGGCCGCTCGATCGTCTACTCCCTGTACGACGACCACGTCGCCGACCTCCTCGACCAGGCCCTCGGCCACGTCGAACACCTCCGCCCGCCCGCCTACGCCGCGAGCGCGCCGGACGAGGCCGAGCTGGATCCCTCCCGCTGATCGAGTTCGACAACCCGGCGGTGCTGCGGGAGTTGGCGTCCCGGTCGCGCCCAGGGCGCTCCGAATGTGGAGTGGGGAGGGCGAACTCTAGGCCGATGAGGTGGAGGTACGGGTGTGTCCAGCCTGCTCCTTGGTGTGTTCATCGCACGATGAGACGAGGCGCCCCGCCCGGGGCCGTCGTGGCCCTCCGCGCAGGGGGCAGCTCCCAAGAAAGCAGGTCATCGGCCCATGCACACCGGATCTCGTCCGCTCACCCGTCGTGGAGCCGCGTCGGCTCTCGGCCTCACGGCCCTGTCCGCGCTCCTCGCGCTGAGCGCGGCCGCGCCCGCCCCGGCAGCAGTGCCCGCCCGTCACGCGGTGGCGAAGGCACCGGTCCACTACGCCCAGGTGTCGCACACCCAGACCTGCGGCCCTGACTCCTTCTGCACCGTCATCGCCACCTGCCCCGACGGGACGCTGGTCACCGGCGGAGGCGTCACGCCGAACAACTACATCAGCAGCGGCGTGTACGTCTACGAGGCCGGACCGATCAGCGACACCTCCTACCGGGGGACCATCCGCAACACCACCAGAACCACCTTCCAGGTCACGGCCAAGGCCATCTGCGCCCGCATTCCCGGCGCCTGATCCGGCGGCCGTCCCCCACTCGTCCCTTCCGGAGCGCCCGTCGGCCGACCGACGGGCGCTCCGTGCTGTGCAGGGCGACTATTGTTGTCTTGACAACAGTTGTTCCGGAGTTCACCCTGGAACTGTGACTGCACAGACCAGCGGGCTGCACGACCACCTCGGCTACTGGCTTCGCCGCCTGTCCGACGAGGTCCACGGCCGCTTCGAGAAGCAACTCGCCGAGCACGGCGTGACCGTGGCCCAGTGGGCCGTGCTGATCACCGTCTACCGGGGCGACGCGACCACCACCCGCGAGGTGTCCCGCTACGTCGACATCGATGTCGGCGCGGTCTCCCGCCTGGTGGACCGGCTGATCGCCAAAGACCTGATCTCCCGCGAACCCGACCCGGACTCCAGGCGCATCCTGCGGCTGACCCTCACCGAGCAGGGACGCGACCTCGCGCCTCGCCTCGCCGAGATCGCCGACCGCAACGACGCTCACTTCTTCGCCGCCCTCACGCCCGACCGTCGCCGCCAACTGGAGGACTGGATCCGGGACTTGGTCGGCGTCACGACCCCACCGCCAGGAAAGGGAAGCACCTCCTCATGAGCACCACCCCCGCCACCGCCCGCTCCGTCACGAAGACCGTCACCATCGCCCGCCCCGTCGCCGACGTGTTCGCCTTTCTCGCCGATCCGGCCAACTGGCCCGCGTGGGCCGTGGTCAACGTCAAGGCGATCGAGCCCACCGACGACCCCGACTGGTGGCTGATGGCCACCCCGCACGGACCCGCCCGCCTGCGCATCCGCAGCAATGCCGACCTCGGCCTCCTCGACCACGACTACGTCGAGGAGCAGGCGTCCTGGCAGGTCCCCGCCCGGGTCGTCCCCAACGGCACGGGCAGCGAATTCATGATCACCTTCTTTCAGCCCCCGGCGTTCAGCGACGCCTTCTTCGACGAGCAGATCGCCCTCGTCGACACCGAACTCGCCACTCTCAAGCGCCTCCTGGAAACCGCCGCGTGACCGCGACTCCGCTCACGACCACGGTGGGGGTTCCTCCTTCCCCCGGCGGGTAGGTGCGCGGACAAGTCCATGGTGGGCTCGGGCCCCTGGCGGGCACCTCGACGGCGCCCTCACCCGAAGGGGTGAGGGCCGGAAGCGTCGCAGCGCTGCGACATGGGATCTTGGCCCGTAGAACGTCGTCGGTACGCCTGGAAAGAAGGAATACCCGTGGTCAGCACGTCGTCACCCGCAGCAGCCTCCGGCACCTTCCCCCTCGGCGGCGACCTGCCGGTGCACCGCCTCGGATTCGGGGCCATGCGCATCACCGGGCCCGGCGTCTGGGGTGAGCCGCGGGACCCGGACGAGGCGGTCCGGGTGCTGCGGCGGGCGGTCGAGCTCGGGGTCACGTTCATCGACACGGCAGACTCCTACGGTCCGGCCGTCAGCGAGCCGCTGATCAAGCAGGCGCTGCACCCGTACCCGGACGACCTGGTGATCGCGACCAAGGGCGGCTTCACCCGGCAGGGCCCCGACCGGTGGGTCCCCAACGGGCGACCGGAGTACCTGACGCAGCAGGCCGAGCTGAGTCTGCGCTACCTCGGCGTCGAGCGGATCGACCTGTACCAGCTCCACCGCATCGACCCGAAGGTTCCGGTCGAGGAGTCCCTCGGCGCGCTGACGCAGCTCCAGAGCGAGGGGAAGATCCGTCACATCGGCCTCTCCGAGGTCTCGGTCGCCGAGGTGCGGCGGGCCCGCGAGAGCGCCGAGATCGTCTCGGTCCAGAACCGCTACAACCTGGCCGACCGCAGCGCCGAGCAGGTCGTCGACTACTGCGAGGCCGAGAACCTCGCGTTCATCCCCTGGTACCCGATCGCCACGGGCACGCTCGCCGCCCCTGACGGCCCGCTGGCGAAGATGAGCGCGGACCACGGCGCGACGCCCGCGCAGCTCGCCCTCGCCTGGCTGCTGCGCCGCTCCCCGGTGATCCTGCCGATCCCGGGGACCTCGTCGGTCGCCCACCTCGAGGAGAACATCGCGGCCGCGTCGGTCCAGCTGACGGACGAGGAGTTCACGACCCTGACCCCGGCGGGGTCGTGAACGGGAAGGAGACCCCGGTCAGGCTCTCCGAGACCTCCCACAGACGACGGGCCCGTTCGGGGTCGCGGGCGTTGTCGCTGAGCACGGCCGGAGCGGGGTGGCCCTTGAGTTCGCCGCGTCCGTCGGGGCCGGTGTAGCTGCCGCCCGGCAGCTCCTGGGTGGCGGCGTAGAGGAGGGGGAGTGCGCCCATGCTCTCGGACTGGGCCACGAACCGGTTGGTGAACGACATCAGGAGGCGTTGCACGGCGCTCCCGGTCCCGCGTTGCAGATTGGTGGCCGCGTAGCCGGGGTGGGCCGCGTGGGCGGTGACGGAGGAGCCGACAGCGGCGAGGCGACGCTGCAGTTCCCGGACGAACAGCAGGTCGGCGAGCTTGGACTGCTGGTAGGCCCGCCACGGGCTGTAGTCACGCTCCGAGTTGAGGTCGTCGAAGTCGACGTCGACGCCGGGCCGGCGGTGGGCGTTCGAGGCGACGCTCACGACCCGCCCGGTGATCTGCGGCAGCAGCAGGTTGGTGAGCGCGAACGGTCCGAGATGGTTCGTGCCGAGCTGCATCTCGAAGCCGTCGACGGTGCGGCGCTGCGGGATGGCCATCACCCCGGCATTGTTGATCAGGATGTCGAGCGGTCCCTCCCACGCGCCGGCGAAACGGCGTACCGAGGCCAGGTCCGCGAGGTCGAGCTCCCGCACGTCGGTGCTGCCGCCGCAGGAGCGCGCGGCGTCCTCGCCGCGCCGGGTGTCGCGCACGGCGAGCACCACATGGGCGCCGACGCGGGCCAGCTCACGCGAGGTGACCAGGCCGAGGCCGCTGGTCGCCCCGGTGACCACCACCGTGGTCCCGGTCATGTCGGGCAGGTCGGCAGCCGTCCACTTCTCACCCATGCCTCGATTCTGGGCACACCTCCGCCCCGGGGCGAGTGGGCGGCGTCCACCAGGGGGCGGTCAGGGCTGTGGGGCGGGCGGCACCGGGGGCCGTTGCCGGCTCCGGTTGGCTCCTGTGACGGCTTTTCAGAGCCCTTGTCTGCGAGCTCACGTGACACACCGCAGGCCGCGTCATGACGAATGTCCCCTCCCGGAACGGAGCCCCGACACTGCCGACGGACCGGCCACCCGGCGGAGAGTGGACTCACAGCGCCGAACGGCGCGAGTGACCCGGAGGTGGCGATGAACAAGCACGCGGCGCGCAGGCCCGAACTCAGCCCCCACGAGGCGAGCGGCCCCGTCCGGGGCGTCGCCCTGCTGCTCCCCGGCGGGTCCGTGAGCAGCCACCGACGTCCGCTCCGCTTCGTCGAGTGGACGCTGGGGCCCCTGGTCAGCCGACTGCTGGACGCCGACGGCGAGGCCGGCCTCGCCGTCCGTACGCTCCGTTACCGCTACCGCGGCTGGAACGGCGAAGAAGCCAGCACCCTTGCCGACACCCTGTGGGCCCTGGAGGAGCTGCGACGCCGCTACGGGGACGTGCCCGTCTGCCTCGTCGGCAACTCGCTCGGCGGCCGCGCGGCGTTCCGGGCCGCAGGCCACGAGTCGGTGGTCGGCGTCTGCGGCGTGGCGCCCTGGCTGCCGCCCGACGAGCCCGTCGAACAGCTCGCCTCACGCCGGGTGCTGATCGTTCACGGCGATCGCGACCACAGCGAAGCCTCCGCGGCGAAGTCCCTCGCCTACGCCGAGCGGGCCCGCGCCGTCGCCCCCGTCGCCCGGCTGGAAGTCGCGGGCGCCAACCACTTCCTGATGCGCCGCGCGGCCGACTTCTGGTCGGTGACCGCCGAGTTCGTCCACGACACCCTCGCCGGTCGAGAGCCTTCGCCCCTGCTCGCCCACGCCCTCGCCGCGCCCGACGGTCTGCGCGCCCCACTGCCCGTCGGCTACGGCGGCCGGCGCTGAGCCCGCGCCGGTCGGCCCGGGCTGCCGGGCGGCGGAGCCGCGCCGCCCCTACGGTGGGAAGCGGGGGAAACGGCGCAGGTCGGGAGGCGAGGTTGGGGCACGCGATGGACCACGCGGCGCTGTTCGCCGCCACGCCGAGCCCGTACCTCGTCCTCGGCCCGGACCTGGTGATCGCGGAGGTCAACCAGGCCTACCTCGACGCGACCCGCCGCAGCCGGGAGGACCTGGTCGGCAAGCACGTCTTCGAGGCGTTCCCGGACAACCCGGCCGACCCGGACGCCGACGGGGTGCGCAATCTGGGTGCCTCGCTGCACCGTGTCCTGCTCAGCCGCGAGCCGGACACCATGGCACTGCAGAAGTACGACATCCCGATCATGGGCCGGCCCGGGGCCTTCGAGGAGCGCTGGTGGTCCCCGATCAACACCCCCGTGCTCGCCGAGGACGGCAGCGTGGCGTGGATCATCCACCGGGTGGAGGACGTCACCGCCTACGTCCTGTCCCACCCCGCCGGCGGCGCGGCTGCCCGGCTCACCTCACGCGAGGCCCTCGAGGCCGAGCTGTACGCGAGGGCCAGGGAACTGCAGCGGCTGAACGACGAGCTGCGCTACGCCCACAACCGCGAGCGGCAGATCGCGGTCACCTTGCAGGAGGCCATGCTCACCGCCCCGGACCTGGCCCGGCACGAGGACATCGCGGTGCGTTACCTGCCCGCGGTCGGATCGCTGAACGTGTGCGGCGACTGGTACGACGTGGTCGACCTGGCCGACGGCCGGTTCGCCGTCGCCGTCGGGGACGTCGTGGGGCACGGACTGGAGGCCGCCGCGGTCATGGGGATGCTCCGCAGCGCGCTGAGCGCCGCCATCCGCGCCCTGGAGCGACCGGCCCAGGCGTTGGAGGTGCTGGGTTTGTACTCGCGGTCCGTCGACGGAGCCCTCAACACCACCGCCGTCAAGGTGATGGTGGATCCGCGCAGCCGTCTGATCATCTACAGCAACGCCGGTCACCCGCCGCCCGTCCTGCTGCACCCCGACGGCGGCTGGGAGCTGCTCGACGCCGCCACCGACCCGCCGCTGGGCGCCCGCCCCGCCCACGTGCCGCGCCCCCAGGCCGGTCTCAACTACAGCACCGGGGACACCCTCGTTCTCTACACCGACGGGCTGGTCGAGCGCCGACACGAAGACATCGACTGCGGCCTGGCCCGCCTGACCGCCATCCTGGCCCGCAACGCCACCCTCGCCCCGGAACGCCTCGCCGACGCCCTCCTCGCCCACCTCGGTGTCGCCGGCGGAGCAGGTGACGACATCGCCCTCGTCGTCGTGCGCCTGTGAGCGACGCCCGCCGGTCAGTAGAAGGCCAGCGGCTCCTGGGCTCGCGCCGCACAGGTGGGGCAGACGCTGTCGTTGCTCCGGGGAGTCGGAGGCCACGACTCGGATTCGGCGGGCACGGCGCGCAGCCCGGCGGTGCTCTTGTCGCACAGGGTCCACTGAGGAGTGTCGGCGGCATGGAAGACGCGCCAGCGGACCGGACCGTCGGCGGCTGCGGCGAGGCCCTGTTCCATCCACGTGACGACGACTCGCATAGCTCAACAATCGGTGTGCCGCCGCGAGTGCGCATCCCGAGCCGGTCGAGTGGTCAAGATCCACTGGGTCACGGGTCTGTCCCAGAAACGACGTCCGCGAACGAATGCCGGCGCTGACGGCAACCGCCGTCCCAGGTGGCCGGCGGCCTGTCCAGCGGCGGGTGGGCCTGGGCATGGTGCGCGTCGCGGCCGACCGCGCCTGTAACAGCACTGTATTGACGGCCAGTTGGGCGGAACGGTTCTCCCGGCCGGACGGTCGTGACCACCAGAGGCCGCCCGCTCGGACCGAACCGGTAACGAGCACCGGGGCGCCGGCACCGCCACCCGACACCGAGGAAGACACCATGCGCGTTCACAAGCTGACCTTCACAACCCTGGCCGTTGCCGCAGGACTCTCGCTCACGGCCTGCCAGAGCAGCGGAGCAGGGAGCACGGCCCAGGGCCAGCCGTCGTCCGCGCCGTCCGTGTCCACCGCTTCGGCCCCGGCCGGTGGTTCGGTTGCGGGCACCTCGGGTCAGAGCGGGGGGACGGCCTCGGGCGGTGCACAGGGCACGGCTGCCGGGACCGGCTCCACCCAGAAGAGCAAGGTCGCCGAGTGCAGGACCGACGAACTGGGCATCACGGCCGTGGACCGCACGATCGGGGGAGACTCCGGTGGCACCGTCGTGGTGGAGCTGAAGAACCGCGGCGGCAAGGACTGCGTGATAGCCGGGTACGCGGGCGTCGACCTGCAGACCAGCGCGGGAGCGCTGTCCGCGCAGCGGTCGGGTGAACCGGTCGTCCGGGCGGTTCTCAAGAGCGGGGCGTCGACGTTCTTCGGGATCAGTTACCCGGTGAACAGCTCGGGTGGCTCCGGCGTCCGGGTCACGGGCCTGGTGGTGACCCCGCCGGACGAGACGAGGTCGGTCACCCTGCGCTGGCCCGGCGCCGGCACGCTGCCGGTCACGGACGGCGCCGGCACCCCGGTCAAGGTCGGCCCGATCGGCAGCGCCGGCCAGGGCGGCTGACCCACACCGCTGCGGCCGGGTCGCCCGCCCGCGCCCGTCACCGCGGGCGGGTCGGCCGACCCGGCGGCCCGGACGGCGGCCGGCGGCCGTGCGTCCCGAGGCCGGTGATGCGTCCCGGTGCCGTGGAGCAGGGCCGCGTCTACGCTGGGAGACGGTGCCTCGTTGAAGCTGTTGTGGCCTGCTTGTGGCCTGCTCGTCCAACGGAGGTCGTGTGATGGCAGCGGACACATTCATCGCTTACGTGGGCGTGTACGACTCGGTCGCCGACGCCGAGGCCGACTACGACCTCGTGAAAGACCTGCACGCCAAGGCGGGCCTGATCGACGCCTACGACGCCGCGGTGGTCGAGCGGGAGGCGGGCGGCAAAGTCAGGATCAAGAAGAAGCACGAGACGCCGACCCGCGCCGGCGGGGTTCTCGGCGCAGGCGTGGGTCTGGCGACCGGGCTGGTTGTCGCGCTGTTCCCGTTCGCCGCGATCGGCGGCGGTCTGCTGGCGGCCACGGCGGGCGGTGGCGCGGTTCTCGGCGCCCTGGCCGGCCACGCGGCCGCGGGAATGAGCCGGCAGGACCTGAAGGAACTCGGCGAGCACCTGGACGCGGGTCAGGCGGGCCTCGTCGTCGTCGGTGTCTCCGACATGGGCGCGAAGATCGAAGCGTCGATGAGGAAGGCCCAGAAGCTCGAGACCAGGCAGTTGAAGGCAGACGCCGCCGAGATCGAGGCCGATGCCAGGTCCACTGGCGGGTGAGGGCGCCGGTCACCGCACGGAGAGTTCGTCCGCCACGAAAGTGAGCACGTCATGGCTGTGCCTTCCAGATCGGCCCGCGTTGCGTCGGTTTCCCCGGTCCAGGGCGGGATGAGGTTCGCGGCGGTTCTCCTGCTGGTCGTCGGCGTCCTGGCGGTCCTGCAGGGCATTGCGGCGGTCGCCGGGAACTCGATCTACGCCAACGTCGGGACGTACGCCTACAAGTTCAACCTCACGGCCTGGGGGTGGATCCACATGGCCCTGGGGGTGCTGTCGGTGGTCGCCGGACTGGGCGTGCTCAGGGACGCCTCCTGGGGACGGACGCTGGGGATCTGGCTGGCGAGCCTGAGCATCGTCGCCAGCTTCCTGTTCCTGGTCTACCTTCCGGTCTGGAGCCTGGTGATCATCGCGATCGACGTCTTCATCGTCTGGGCGCTCGTGAGCTACGCGGGCAGCCCGGAAAGCATGGCTTAGGAGGTCGACCATGTGCCGATGGCTTGCCTACTGGGGCTCTCCCGTCCGGCTGACGAACGTGCTCTACACGCCGGTCCACTCGCTCATCGACCAGAGTCTGCATTCCAAGCTCGGAGCCGAGACCACCAATGGTGACGGGTTCGGGATCGGCTGGTACTCCGACGGTACGGAGGAGCCGGGCGTTTTTCGCAGCACCGAGCCGGCGTGGAACGACACGAACCTGCGCGAGCTGTCGGTGCACATCACCTCACCGCTGTTCTTCGCCCACATCCGCGCCGCCATCGGGTCGTCCGTCCAGCAGACCAACTGCCACCCGTTCCGGTACCAGCGGTGGCTGTGGATGCACAACGGCTTCATCGACGGGTTCCGTGACATCAAACGAGATCTCGCCTTCGCGGTCGATCCCACGCTCTACCTGAACATCAGCGGGACGACCGACTCCGAGCTCCTGTTCCACCTGGCGCTCACCTTCGGGCTCGAGGACGACCCTCCGGGCGCCGTCGCGCGCGCGATCGGATTCGTCGAGACGCTGGGGCGGGCACACGGACACGAGTCCCCCTTCCAGGGGACGATCGCGACCAGCGACGGCGACTCCCTGTGGGCCTTCCGGTATTCGAGCGCGGGGCAGTCCCGTTCGCTGTACTTCAACCGCAGCGTCCCCCAGCTCAGGGAGATGTATCCGGACATGGCCGTCCTGCGCGACAAGGTGGCCGATGACGCGCGCCTGGTGGTGTCCGAACCGATCGGGAACCTGCCCGGTGCCTGGGTCGAGGTTCCGGAGGCCAGCTACGGCGTGGTCAGCAAGGGCCGCGAGGAGCTGCTCCCGTTCGCGCCCCGCACTCCTGCCTGACTCGTAGGCCGGTCGGACGTACGTGCGGTGACCGGACGCCAGGGCCGTCGTTCCCAGGGCATGAAGAAGATCATCGCGCTTGCCGCGATCACCCTCACCGCCCTGGCTGTCGCCTCACCCGCCCAGGCGGACAACGACAGCAACTTCGGCGGAGGCGTCAACGCCGCCAACAACTGGAACCTCACCGCAGCAGCCGTGTGCCTGCAGGAGGTCGCGGTCGTGCCCGTCCTGGGCGACTGGGTCGGCGACCATGTGAACAACTGCTCGAACGGCAACGTCATCGACCACACCCTGCACGCCGTTGAGGGTGTGCTCCCGCACTGACGCTGAACGCCCCCCAACGCCCCCGTGCACCAAGGTGTGCACGGGGGCGTTCTGCTGCCCACGCCGGGGCAGGTCCGGGCCCTGGTCAGTACGTGTACTGCGGCCAGTACGGATCCTCCCATCGGGCGTCCCCGGGGAGGCCGATCAACCGCAGGCGCTGGAGCAGGGAGTCCGGGGCGTCGTGCGCCCTGAGCCGGGCGGCGGCGTGACGGGTGAGCCACGCGGTCAGCACGGCCACCATGTCCTCCTCGTCGTGCCACGTGGTCCAGGGGAGGCGGTCGACGAGCAGGTCGTAGTCCCACGCGTCGACGGCCTCCGCCAGGTGCCGGTCGGCCGTCGGATGCTCCGTCTCCTCCCAGATGCCGAGCCAGGGGCCCAGCTCGCCGGAGGCCTCGGCACACAGGACGAGGGCCTGGTGCGTGTGCGTGTGCGCCTGCGCGGTGGGGTCGGTGGCGACGAGGCCGTGGGCCCAGAACGCGCGCAGGAACTCCCGCACCGCCGCGGCCTGCTCCGCGGGCCATTCCTGCCAGTGTCCGCGCGCGAGGGAGACGCCGATCTCGTCCCAGTACGGGAACGACTCTGACGTGCTGTCGACGACGGCGCCCGCGAGCTGGGGCAGGATGCGCCGAAGGACCGAGCCGTGGTCGCTCCAGCCCGAGTCCTGCCACGCCCGTCGGAGGAGATCGGGATCGAGCGTCACGTCCGGCACCTTGAGGAGCGCGAGCTCCTCGGCGCTGCCCCAGTGGCACGCGCAGTTGTTCTCGTCCGGGCGTGCGGTCGCCCCGCGGAAGGCGTCGGCGAGCCCCCTGAGGGCCCCTTCGAGGCGAAGCTCCGCACGTCGAACTTGCATGTCGGTCATCGGCGTTCGCCTTCGAGGACTCCACCGGTCTGCGCCAGGCGAAGTTCACGACGTTACCGACCCACCGGTGAGAAGACCAGCGGGAGGAACCGCCTTCTCCGGTGTGCCCGCCGCCGGTCGGGACACCTGTGGGTGCGTTGGTGGTCGGGGTCGGCGTCCGGGCGGGTGTGCGGATTCGTGCGGGAAACGAGACTCCGCGAAGCCACCCCAAGCAATCTGGTCCTGCCACTTCGCGCACGGCGGGCGAGGCGAAGCCCCGGTCGACCGAAGGCCGGGTCGTACGCCGCAAAGCCCCGCTGCGGGGCGCCAGGGTCCGCCGGCCGGTCCACGCACGACAGGGACCGGCGGACCCGTCCGACGCTCTCAGACACTTCCAGAATTCGAGGAGAAGCCATGCTCAAGCGCATTGTCGCTACTGCTGCCGCGTTCGGCGCCGCCGGGGCAGGTGTCCTGTTCACCGCCCCTTCGGCGTCCGCGCAGGAGAGCGGTTACGCGTGCCGGTCCGACAACATGACCAACCACTCGTGGGCCAACTGGGGCGGCGCGAACGTCGATTCCTGCATCCGGGTCAACCCCGCCGACAAGGACGCGATCCAGGCGGGTATCGGAATCAACGCCGACTACCCGTCCGACCCCTGCGCCCAGCTCGTCGATGCCGTCACCCACGCCTGGGTGTACAACTACGGTTGCTACGACACGTTCAGCGGCACCGGTAACTGGGTCCCCGGTTTCTCGGGCAACCACTACTTCAACGTTTCGTCGACGGACCTCGCCAAGGTCGGACACCCGGTGTACGTGCAGGTGGGCTTCTGGGCGAACTTCGGGTCCGGAGTGCAGTACTACATGAACGTGCAGAGCCCGGAGATCCTTGCCTAGCCGCGGGCTGACGGCCCGCCACATCAGGCGGACGAGGGGGAGGGTGCGCAGCGACCTCCGTCCGAACAGCTGGCGGGCGCGTCCGATTCCGTAGGATCCTCGTGCGGACGGCTCGCCACGGGGGGAAGCCGGGAATCGGGGGAACGTGGACGCGATCAGCATCGCGGTGGTGCTCATGGCGGGCGGCTACGCCGTCAACGGGACACTGGACCGGGTCCGGCGCATGCGCAAGGAGCGCCGCGAGGGGCAGGAGAAGGCCCTGCGGGGTCCCGACCCCGTCTGCGGTTGCGGCCACCACCTTGCGTACCACGACCTCCACGACGGCCGCTGCTACGCGGAGGTCAAGCGCAAGGGCGTCGGCGGCAGCGACGGCGAGGGGAAGACCAAGGGCGCGCCGGTCGCCCAGTGCACCTGTCGTCGCTACGCCGGCCCCGAACCGCTGGCCACCCTCTACGCCCCCGAGCTCACCTCGGACTCCCGCCCACCACTGGAGCCACCGGCCGCGTAGCGGCTGCGGGCCAGGCCGAGGGGCGGTGCGGGGCATCGCCGCGCACCGCCCGACCGGGTTCGAAGGGCAGGTCGACGAACTCGCCGACTCACGCTTCCACGCTGAAACTGGGAGAAGGGACGGGCAGGCGACTCAGGGACGCGGCAGGTATGACTCGAGGGTCGGCCGAAGGCGGGCATCCTCCGGTGGGCGCGCAGCGGCGAACCCGACTGCCGGCGGCGTCACAAGCATCCGGGAACCCGCACGTATCCGGGTTCGACGACGTCGCCGACGCGCTGTTCGCGCTGCCGCCGGGCGAGTTCACCGCGGCCCGGAACAAGGCCGCTGACCAGGCCAAGCGCGCAGGGGAGCGCGAGCTGGCGGAGCGGATCAGGGCGCTGCGCAGGCCGACCGCGGCCGCGCA
>NZ_BBPP01000009.1:103496-150681 GCF_000787835.1 Streptacidiphilus melanogenes | reverse complement strand
GCGCACTGCGCTCGTCCAAGCCGTCGCCGCGCAGGCGCGTCGGGAGGCGGCGGAGGCCGGGCAGCCGGTCGGGGGACAGGCCGCGGACGAACTCGACCAGACACTGCGCGCCGTCCTCGCCGACGACAACGTGGCCGAGCAGTTCGCCGCAGGCCGACTCACCCACGGCCTCGCCTCCGGCAGTACGCTCGCGGACCTGCCCGCGGGCGCGCCCGCACGTGCCCGGGGCCGCCCGTCCCCGCCCCTCGGGCAAGAACCGGTCCGGGCGGGCGGGCAGGAGCGGCGGCTCGCCGAGGCCGAGCAGGTACTGCACCGACTGGAGGCGGAGGAGCGCGCCGCCGCCACCGCCCTCGACCACGCCCGCACACAGGCCGAGCACGCCACCGAGCAGCGCCGCGCGAGCCAGGAGCGGCTCCGGCAGGCGGAGCAGGCCCTGGACCAGGCGCGCGGCGCACTCCGGTCGGCCGAGGACGACGCCGCGCGGACCCAGGACGAGCTGGCGGCGGCCGGGAGACGGGCCGAGCAGCTCCGCGCCAGGCTGGAGGAGCAGCAGGTCACAGTCGACGGCCTGCGGCAGGACTAGGCCTGTCGTGTGGACCGCGCCGGGCGCGCGACGGCAGGGCACGATCCCCAGCCTTCGGCCGGGGGTACCCCCGCCTCCGCCTTGCGATCCGCGCACCCTGACGCCGCGGCCTGATCCGGCCTGATCCGCACGACAGGCCCTGTGCACGCGGGGCACCGGAGCCGCGGGCCCCGTCGTCGTGAGCGTGCGTCAGTCGGTCGAGGCGCGGATGTGCGGAACGGCGCGCGTGAGGGTGAGGACGCCAGCGATGATCATGGCGATGCCTGCGACTTCGGGGATCACCCACCAGCCCGTGCGGATGGTCTCACCCAACAAGGTGATGCCGAGCAGCAGGCTGACGGTGGCGTCGCCGATGGTCAGGGCCGGCTGCGAGGCGGCGAGGGAGCCGGCCTGCAGGGCGTTCTCCAGCAGCAGGACGGCGCCGATGCCGGTGAGGGCGAATCCGTAGGTCTGCCACGTGGTGAGGAAGGCCGACAGGCCGTGGTCGGAGAAGGTCCCGGTCGCCGACTTCAGCAGGGCTGCGGTGAGCGCGTTGCCGACGGCGGCGGCGGTGCCCAGGCTCGTGGCACGGAAGAGCGCGGAGTCGGAGCGCGCCGCCGCCAGGACGGCTGCTGCGATGAGGCCGAGGCAGACGGCCAGAGCGGGGATCCAACGGTCCATGGGCGCCTGGCTGGTGCTGCCGGAAGGCGCGGCGCTCCCCAGCAGCAGGGCGAGGCCGAGCACGACCGTCGCCACGCCGTACCAGCCGGCGGCCGGTAGCCGTCGGTGCAGCAGCGGCGCCGCGATCAGGAGGGCGAAGGGCAGTTCCAGGATGAAGATCGGCTGGACCAGGGCCAGTGGGCCGAACGTCAGGGCCAGGGCCTGAAACAGGGCAGCCCCGATGACTCCGGCGATGCCGGCGACCCAGGCCGGCCGGTGCGCCAGGGCCAGCAGCAGCCTGAGGCCGCCGCCGCGGGTGACGGTGGCGGCCGCCTTGCGCTGGAAGGCGGTACCGGCCGCGTTGCTGGCCGCTCCGAGGACGGCGAAGACGACGGCGAGGACGAGCACGACGGGATTGCTTCCCTTCGACGGGTCCGGTCGACCGGCACGACCGGAAAGCTGCTCCGGACGGCCGTAGCCCGCATGGCGCGGGCGAGGCGTGACCCGCGGGAAACGGGGCAGGCGCGCGGTATGGATGCTGAGAGTGCACACCGGCCGCATGTGGTGGTTCAGCCCGTCGAGGTGGAGACGGACGGGAGACCCTTTCGGCGGGTCGACGTTCTCGGGCAGGCTGTCGGGCACGCGTACGCCACGGCCGACGTGGCGGAGTTCATGGACCGTGCGGGCCTGGACACGGCGCTGGTTCACAGTCCGGGCGTCGTGGAGTGGCGCGGTGGCGGCCCGGACTCCTGGGAGCGGCGCGCCCCTTCGTGAACCGCCTCGCCCCAGCGGTCACAGGCGGGTGAGGCCGGTGCGTTTGACCGTCGCCAGCAGGGGAGTGGTCTCCACCGTCGTGATGCCGTCGACGGGACCGACGGTGGTGACCAGAAAGGCATAGAGGGCGTCAAGATCGGTCGCGGCGACGGCGATCAGGAGGTTGGCCGGGCCCGTGGTGGCGGCGGTGAACCGGACCTGGGGGTGGACGCTGAGCGCCTGCGCCGTCCGGTCCAGCGCGCCGGGCTGTACCGAGAGCCACAGCAGTGCCTCGGCCTGCGCGCCGAGCAGGGCCAGGTCGACCTCGGTGGCGAGGCGCAGAACCTGCCCGCGCACCAGCGCTTCCAGACGTCGGCGGGCGGTGAGCGCGGTGGTGTCCGCGCGGCGGGCGAGGTCGGTGTAGGTGGCGCGGCCGTCCTCGGTCAGCGCGGTGATCAGAGCCGCGTCGGCGGGATGGGACGTGACGCCGGTCGCCGTGGCGATCGGTGGTCGGGACGTCAGCCGGGCTGTCTCCTCGGGCGTGAGCAGGCCGGCGGTCCAGCGGAACGCGGTCGGGAAGACGCGCAGCAGGGTGTGGGCGGTCCACGCGTTCACGGCCTCGGTGGCGGGCAGGTCGCGCAGCAGGAGGGCGTTGCGGGCGTCCGGGCCGTCGAGGAAGAAGACCGCCGAGATCTCGTCGCCGCCGCCGAGAATGTCGACCCAGACGGTGTCCGGGCGGCGGGCCAGGGCCGCGGCGACGGTTCGGATCTTGTTGGGGCGGCAGCGGATGCGCAGGGCGAGCGGGATCAGCCCGGGGAAGTGCATCGGGTTGCGGACCACGGTGGCGCGCAGGGTGCCGTCGGCGTACAGCGGTGCCGCGCGGCGGACGACGGTTCGTTCGGACAGGCCGAGACAGCTGCTGATCTCGCGCCAGCCGGCCCTGGGGGAGGCCAGCAGGACGGCGGCGATCCGGCGGTCCGTCTCGTCCAGTGACTGGCGCATGATCTGCACTATAGGCGGCCTTGGTGTCGTGTTTCCTCGCTCGAAGGCATCCGCAGTGCGGGAATCGGCGGCGACGCCCCTAGAACGGTCTCGTCAGCGCAGGACCTGCGAAGTGAACCGAGGCGGAGGAAGAACATGACCGAGTACGGTGCCGATCTGCTGATCCGGGCCGAGGCCGTGCACACCCTGGTGCCGGGACAGGCTCCGCAGCGAGCCCTGGCCGTGCGGGGCGACCGCATCGCCGCGCTTTCCCGGGACCCGAACGGCCTCGACCACCTGGTGACCGCGAGGACCGTCGTCCAGGACCTGCCCGGGGCGACGGTCCTGCCCGCCTTCGACGACACCCACACGCACCTGATCTTCGCCGGGCACAGCGCGCACGACGTGCCCGTCCACCTGGCCCGCACGATTCCCGAGTTCCTGGACCTGATCCGGGAGCGCGCCGCGCGCACCCCCGAAGGGGAGTGGATCCGCACCACCACCAACTGGCAGGAGCTCAACCTCGCCGAGCGCCGCATGCCCACCGCGGCGGAGCTCGACCGGGCGACCGGCCGGCACCCCGTCCTGGTCAAGCGCGGCGGCCACAACGACGTCGTCAACACCTACGCGCTGCGGCTGGCGGGCGTCACCGAGGACACGCCGGTGCCGCCCGGTGGCGTGATCGGCCGCGACGCCGACGGCCGCCTGAACGGCCGACTGATCGACAACGCCCTCGGCCTGGTGGAACGGTTCGTCCCGGCGGCGGACCGGGCCCGGCGTATCGACGGGCTCCGCGTCGCGAGCGGCCAGTACGCCGCCACCGGCATCGGCACCGTCCGCGACTGCGCGGTCTCCCTGGACGACTACTCCCTCCTGCTCGCCGCCCACGAGAGCGGCGTCCTGCGCACCCGCGTCCGCGCGCTGGTCTCGGCCCTCGGCCTGGGCAGCGCGGCGCAGGTGGAGGACCTTCTCGACGCCATGGAGGACTGGCGCTACCGCGCCGATCCGTGGCTTCAGGTGTGGGGAGTGAAGTTCGGCCTCGACGGCGGCCTCGAGGCCGGAGCCACCGAGGAGCCCTACGCCTGCGACCACGCCTTCTCCGGGACGCTCGTCTGGGAACCCGACGCCCTCGTCGAAGCCGTCGAGGCCGTGGTCCGCCGCGGCTGGCGGGTCGGCACGCACGCCTACGGCGACCGTGCCGTCCGCGTCCTGCTGGATGTCTACGAACGCGTCCTGGAGCGCAACCCGGGCCTGCCCGCCAGGACCCTGGTCATGGAGCACGGCGGCCTGGCCGGCGTCGAACAGCGTGCCCGCGCCGCCGCGTTGGGCATTCCGGTGACGATCCAGCAACCGCTGCTGCACGACACCGCCGAGGTCGAGCGCGAGTTCTGGGGCCCAGAGCGCGTGGCCGCGCTCTTCCCCGCCCGGGGCTGGCTCGACCAGGGCGCGCTGATCACCGCCGGCTCGGACTTCCCCGTCGGCCGGTTCGGGGCCATGCGCTCGGTGTGGGGCATGACGACCCGTCAGACCGTCATCGGCGTCCAGGGCCCGGAGCACGCTGTCAGTTACGACGAGGCCGTCGCCCTGCACACCGTCAACGCGGCCCGGCTGCTGGGGGAGGAGCACCTGCGGGGCACGCTCACCCCCGGCCGCCTCGCCGACCTCACGATCTGGGACCGCGACCCCGGCCGAAGCCCCGCCGACGAACTGCGCGACCTGAACCCCACCCACACGCTTCTCGGCGGCCGGGCCGTCCATCACCCCGGGACGAACCACTGACCACCCTGCCTCAGGGCTTGAGGGCCACGCCGCCGAACATCCCGATCCGGTCGTCCCCGGCGAGGACGCGCTCGTCCGGCCGCCACTGAGACAGCATCACCAGGCCGGGGTCGACCGGCTCCAGGCCGTCGAAGAACGCGGAGATCTCCTTGCGGCTGCGCACGGCGGTCCTGACCGACGATCGGGCGTAGGCCTTCGCCGTCGCGTGTATCCCTTCCGGGTCCAGGTCGGCGGTCACCTGCGACAGCACCAGCACACTGCCCGGGGCGACGGCGTCCATCAGGGTGCGCACCGCGCCGTAGGGGTCGTCCTCGTCGGTGACGAAGTGCATGACCGCGACCAGCAGCACCGCGACCGGCCGGTCGAAGTCCAGGCGGGCGCGTACCTCGGGATGCGCAAGGATCTCCGCCGGACGGCGGACGTCCCCGGCGACGACCGTCGTGCCGGACGGCGCGGGCTCCCCGCCGTCAGCGCGGGCGTGTGCCAGGACGATCGGATCGTTGTCGACGCCGACGATCCGCGCGTCGGGGCGCACCGACAGCGCGGTCTCGGCGGTGCTGCCGGGGGCGGGCAGGCCGATGCCGACGTCCAGGAACTGGTCCAGGCCGGTCTCGGCCAGGTGCCGTACGGCGCGGGTCAGGAAGGCGCGGTTGACGCGGGCGAAGTCCCGGACCGGCAGCGACTCCAGGGCCTTCTCCGCCGCCGCGCGGTCGGCCGGGAAGTGATCCTTGCCGCCGAGCAGGTACGAGTAGATGCGCGCGGGCGTGGCCACGGTCGGGTCGACCGTGGACGGCGTCCAGCGCGGGGCGGTCATGTCGCCGTCCAACGGATCCGACTCCGGCACGTCGCCCCCACCCCGTCGACCTCCCGCCGATGAGCTGAGCGTACCCGGTTCACCGTGGAGCCGGGTGCCGCTCCGTCTCGTCGTCAGCGCCGCTTCAGGCCGCCGGGCGGGGGAGGCTCGGTGCCGCCGTGGGTGGCGGATCGCAGCTGGTAGGGGACGCTGGCGACGACGACGCGGCGTTCGAACAAGAGTCGGCCCTTGAGCCGCAGGGCGGACTGGTTGTGCAGGAGCTGTTCCCACCAGTGCCCCAGCACGTACTCGGGGATGTAGACGGTCACGATGTCGTTGGGGTTCTCGGAGCGCAGGCGTTTGACGTGCTCGACGATCGGCTGGGTGACTTCGCGGTAGGGGGAGTCGATCACCGTCAGCGGGACGGGGATGTCCCGTTCCTCCCACTGGGCCATGAGCGCCTGGGTCTCCGCCGGGTCGAGGTCCACGGTGACCGCTTCCAGGCGGTTGGGGCGGGTGGCCATGGCGTAGCCGAGCGCCCGGAGTGTGGGCAGGTGGAGCTTGGAGACCAGGACGACCGCGTAGTTGCGCGAGGGCGGCGTGACCCGCAGGACCGGTGGTGGGGCCAACTCGGTGGCGACGGCGGCGTAGTGGCGTTGGATGGCCCGCATCAGCAGCCAGATGGCGGGCATGGCGAGCACGACGATCCAGGCGCCCTTGGCGAACTTGGTGGCGAGCACGATCACCAGCACGACGCCGGTGAAGGCGGCGCCGATCGCGTTGATCACCCGGGACCGCAGCATGTGCCGGCGGGCTGCGGGGTCGGTGGTGACCGGCAGGAGCCGGTTCCAGTGCCGGATCATGCCGGTCTGGCTGCACACGAAGGAGACGAACACGCCCACGATGTAGAGCTGGATGAGCCGCGTCGGGGAGGCGTCGAAGGCGATCACGAGGAGGATGGCGAAACCGGCGAGCAGCACGATGCCGTTGGAGTAGGCGAGGCGGTCGCCGCGCGTGCGCAGTTGCCGGGGCATGTAGCCGTCCCGGGCGAGGATCGAGCCGAGCACCGGGAAGCCGTTGAACGCCGTGTTCGCCGCGAGGACCAGGATCAGCGCGGTGACCAGTTGGAGGATGAAGAACAGGGGTGAGCCGGCGCCGAACACCGAACGGCCCACCTGGGCGATGACGGTGCGCGGGGTCTGCCCCGGGGGGAGCCCGACCAGGTTCGCCGGGTCCGCGGCGTGCACGTGGCTCGCCAGGGCCAGCGCGGTGACGCCGGCGAACATCGACACCGCGATCGTTCCCAGCAGGGCCAGGGTGGTGGCCGCGTTCTTGCTCTTGGGCGGCTTGAACGAGGGCACGCCGTTGCTGATGGCCTCCACCCCGGTGAGGGCGGTGCAGCCCGAGGCGAAGGCCCGCAGCAGCAGGAAGACCAGGGCCAGGCCGGTGAACGTCCCGGTCGGCCTGACCTGGTAGCCCGCGCTCTCGGCGACGAGCTGGTGCCCGGTCGCGATCTTCAGCACGCCCGCGAGGATCATCAGGCCGACGGCGGCGACGAAGCAGTAGGTGGGGATCGCGAAGGCGACCCCGGACTCGCGCACGCCCCGGAGGTTCAGCAGCATGATCGTCGCGATCACCAGCACCGCGATCAGCACTGCTTCGTGGTTCAGGACGGGGAAGGCCGAGGCGAGGTTCGCCACTCCCGAGGAGACCGAGACCGCCACGGTGAGGGTGTAGTCGACCAGCAGGGCGCTGGCCACCGTGAGGCCGACCTTCGGGCCCAGGTTCTCCGTGGCGACCTCGTAGTCACCGCCGCCGGACGGGTAGGCGTGCACGTTCTGCCGGTAGGAGGCCACGACGACCAGCATCAGCAGCCCCACCGCGGCCGCGACATACCAGGTGAAGTGGAAGAACGCGACCCCGCCGGCCGACAGGACCAGCAGGATCTCCTCGGTGGCGTAGGCCACCGAGGACAGCGCGTCCGAGGCGAAGACCGGCAGTGCGATCTTCTTCGGCAGCGTCGCCTCACCGAGCTTCTCGTTCGGCACGGGCACGCCCACCAGCAGCCGCTTCATCAACCCGACGATCGACAGCATGCGGTCAGGCTATGCCCTGGCAGGCGACACTCCGGGGTCGAGACCCACCCTGGGCCGCGTCCGAGGCGATGCTGCCGCGGGCAGCGAGGCTTCGCTCCGGGCCGAGCGGGTTCCCTTCCCGGCCGGTTCCCTTCCCAACCGGCCTGTGTCCTTCAGTACCGCCGCCCCCGTTCGCGCAGTCGGCGGTTGCGCGCCGCCCGTCGTCGGGCTTCCTCCTGACGCGCCCGTTCGGCTGTGCGCTTGGCTTCTGCATGCTTCCGGTCGGCTTCCGCATGGGCCTGTCGCCGGGCCTCGGCGTCCGGGCCCTCCGCGGCGCGCGGGGGCTGGAAGTGCCTCTGCTCGTCGGACCGCGGAGGGGGCGGCGCGTCCGTCCGCCACGTATGCCCGTCGGACTGCGGCGTGTCCTGCTCGGCTCGTGCGTACGGTCCGGGAGGAAGCGGTTCATCCGGACTCCCGGCCCGGCTGCCGGCGATCCACCGGCGCAACGCGACGCAGGCGACCAGCGGCCCGAGGAGCAGCGAAAGCAGCCACAGCGTGACGACCGTGGGCCAGAGGGTGCGGTGGGACCCAGAGCTCGGCAGAAGCGATCCCAGCAGTGCCATCAGCACGAACAGCCCCAGCCAGGTAGCGACGACCACAGCCGCCGCCCGAGCGGCAGCCGCCGTGAACCCCATAACTCCCCCTCGTGGCAGTACCGGCATCGGAGGCGCGCAGCACGCTCACGGTGTGCTGCCCGCTCGCTGACAGGCTATCTGCGATATCGCGGCACAGCCCGATGCTGTCCATGCCCTCCTGGACGCGCACCACAAGCTGGTGAGTCCTGGTGGCGCTCGGCGTCGCGGTGGCTGTCACCCGGACCAACGATCCCGGCCCGTCGGCGAGCCAGGCTTACCACTGGGGCTACGGGGAGGCTCAGGGGCCGGACCGGGCGAAGTTCCTGAACATCAAGACGCCCCTCACCGACCAGGGCACAGCGGCGAGCGACTGTGATCGCTTCCTCTGGGAATACGCGAACGACAACCCCGTGATGATCACGGACGTCCAGCCCTGGCACGACGCCGTGAACGGATGTGTGGACGATCTCATGGGGCGCAAGGAGCACGCATACAGGCAGCGCTAGGCGCGGGCGCGGACTCTGCCGCCGTCGCGAACTGAGGCTGTGTATGCGACACGCTCGGCGGCCCCGGCCCAGGTCGTCGAAACAGCTGTGTCAGTCGTCGGCGGCAACCAAGAGCGCGAGGGTGCCTGTTCGGCGGTCGATAAGGATGAGTTCGTGAAACTCGATGTGGATGGGGCCGTGGTCATGGCGCGCGTCTTCGGGGAGAGCCCCGAGCGCGTACAAGCTCGTCGCTTGGCGGATCGGTGCGTAGACCGACTCGCGCAACCTCATGTCGAGATCCGGGGGAAGCGCGACGCCATCGGTGGCCCAGGTGTGGACCATGCTGGTCGCAGTCGACTCGTCGACGGCCGTGTAGGTACGGGGAGTGATCCGGTCCGACCACCACTGGCCGTGGCGTGGTTCAAGCCAGACGCCGGCTCCGTCGTAGGTGTCTCGGAACTCCGGGTGGGCGATCAGGGCCGCCAGTAGGTCCCGGTCGGTTGGCGAGTCGGCTGGCAGATGGAATCGCTTGATGTGCACCCATCGGTATCCGTGGCCGCGACCATCAGGGAAGTCGAAGTCCTTGAAGTTGATGAAGGGACTGTCCCAGTGAGTGAGCGAGTGGTGCATGCCGGTCAGCTTCGCCCAGGAGATCGGATGGGCAAAATCGCAGGTGGACGGGGTTGCCAGTCCTTGCCCGGCAATTGCGCCGCTTAACCCGCCAACTCAGGCACCCATCCGCCAACTGGAGCGCTCAGTCACAGCGAATCCGACATCGCCGGTGGCATCGACCCGACGTATACTCGAATACATGTTCGATACTCATCCGGCTCCGAATCCGTCGCTCAACCAGGATGTGCCGGACGGGTGGCCGGTGCGGCTGAGGTGTGCCGCGGCACCGACCGGCGCTGACCCCTGCTCCACGCGCCGCCGGGACGCGCTTGTCGCGATGGCCGACGGAACCTGGGAGGAGGCCGTCGTCTGGGCCTGGACCTGGAACGGCGAAGGCAAGCCGGTGCGGTGGCGATGCCAGATCGAGGTCGGCGGCCACGTCCGCTGGTACGTCCATGACGAGTCCCTGATCAGGACCTTCGAACCCCGATGAGCGTCCGACTCCGGCGTGTTGCGAGCGGGGGAGCGCAGGACGCTCTGGAAGGCTGCTGGGATCACGAACCGGCAGATCGGCTGCCCGTCAAAGGAGCCGTTCCCCGAGGTGTGCGAAGGCAGGGAGCGGTATGTCCGCGCAGGCGTCGGGTGCGGCCGAGGAGGGGTCCGGGCACGGATCCGAACGGGATGCCGAGGGCAGTCCGGAACGCCTGATCGCGCTGTCGGACGGAATCTACGCGATCGCGATGACCCTGCTCGTCCTGGACGTGCAGGTCCCCGACGGACTGGACCCCGCAGGGTTCCGGCATGCGATCAGCCACCTCTGGGCGCAGCTGGGAGCCTACGTGTGGAGCTTCTACATCATCGGGGCCTTCTGGCGCGACCAGCGGAAACTGTTCCTGCGGATGCGCCGCGTCGACACGACCGTCCTGCGACTCACTCTGGCGGCGCTCGGAGCGATCGCGCTGCTGCCCTTCCCCACGGCACTGCTGGCCGAGTACCGCGAGCAGTCCCTCGCCGTCGCCCTCTACGCGGCCGCGATCACGATTGCCGTCGCGCTCCACATCTCCATCGCCACGACCGTCTGGCGACGTGAACACCTGCAGGCGCGGCACATCACCGACGAGCTCGGGCGCAGCGTGATCCGGGACCTCTCCGCCACCGCGATCGTCTTCGGCGTGTCCGTTCCCGTCGCCTTCGTCTCGCCTCATGCGGCGGTCGGGGTGTGGCTGCTGCTGATCCCCGCCAAGTTCGTGACCGGACGCCGGCTGCGGGCCGCGCGGCGGTAGGTGTCGGTTCGTCGACCGGGCGGCGGTGCCTCGTGCAGCGTGGGCCCCGCCGAGTCGGCAGAGCCCACGCTGCAGACGCCGGACGAGCGCTGAGGCCTTCGCTCGACAGGCGTCGTCCCGGCCAGCGCGGCTCACCGTCCGCCGGTGGCCCGATGGCGCGGTCTCACTTCAGGTGGCGGGCGAAGAACTGGGCCGCAGCGTCCCCCGCGAACTGTGGGACGCCGGTGTGTCCGCCCATGTTGGCGTGCAGGGACTTCTCCCTGGAACCGAAGGCGTCGAACAGGTCCAGGGCGGCCTGCCGGTCGTTGCCCTCGTCGTCCCACTGCAGCAGGACGTGCAGCGGAATGGTGACTCGGCGGGCCTCCTCGAAGACGGCGCGCGGCACGAGACTGCCGGCGAACAGGCCGGCGGCCACGATGCGCGGCTCGACCGCCGCGAGGCGGACGCCGATGGAGATCACTCCCCCTGAGTAGCCGACAGGGCCGCCGATCTCGGGCAGCGACAGGAGGGCGTCCAGGGCTTCCTGCCATTCCGGGACGGCCCTGTCGACGAGCGGCAGGACAAGGGCGTCGATGATCTCGTCACCGACCGGCTCGCCGGCCTCCATGGCCCGGCGCAGGTCGGCGCGGGCCTGCTCGACGGCGGGCCAACGGGGCCGGTCACCGCTCCCGGGAAGCTCGATGGTGGCTGCGGCGAAGCCGTCCGCCGCGGCTTGCCGGGCCCGCCCCACCAGCCGGGGGTACATCCTGCTCAGGCCGAGCGGCGGGTGGCCGAGCAGGATCAACGGCACCGGTGCGGTCGCGGAGGCGGACTCCGGCGTCCACAGGATGCCGGGGATCTCGCCGAGGGTGAATGCGCGCTCGACGAGACCCTCGTCGAGCCGCTGCTCAGAAGTGAAATGCATGGTCGTGCCTTTCGGGAGTGCACTCCTACGGCGCTCCCGGACGACCTATCGCCCGACCGTGACCCCGGAGGGGAGCACCCATGTCGATACTGCGTTCACGGGTACCACCTCCTCGTTCTCTCGCACGGCCTCCGGAAACGTAGCAGTGGTCGCGACGGTCCGCCAAACGGTTTCTGTGGGCGGCCCGGCGGGCGCCGACCAGGGCCGGGGAGCGGTCGCTGTCACAGGAGCTTCTCCACCTGGGTGTGGAGCTGGTGGACGTGCTGTTCGCTCTCGGGCTTCATCAGGACGCTGCGCAGGATGCGGGCGCCGTCGGTGTCGCGGCGGACGGCGGGGTGGCGATGTGCGAAGGCGTCGGCGGAGGCACGCAGGGTGCTGAGGAAGACCGGGTCGGGGGCGGTCATCCCCTGGGCGAGGACGCGCGCCGAGGCCTCGTCGATGGCGGACAGGGCGGCGGGTTCGACGGCGGGGAAGTAGCCGACGATGTCGAGTTCGGGCTGCTGGTAGAGGGTCAGCGCATCGGACCCGTCGATGAGTTCGGCCCAGGTGAGGGCCGCGCGGCGCCCGGCGGCCAGGACGCGGCCCAGTCCCTGCAGGGTGGGTGGCAGCAGGCGGAAGGTGAGCCACAGCGCGGCGGCCGACGCTCCGGCGCGGGAGCACTCCAGGCTGATCTCGCCCAGATGCAGGTCGGTGGAGGTGAAGTAGGTGTAGGGGGAGTCGTGCAGGTAGAAGCGGCCGACGTCGGGGTCGCGGAAGAGCACGGCGCCGCAGCCGTAGGGCTGGAGCCCGTGCTTGTGCGGGTCGACCACCACCGAGTCGCACTGGGCGACGGCCCGCCAGGGCTGCGGCGGGAGTCCCTCCGGCCCGTCGGCGCCGGCCAGCAGGGTGAAGAAGCCGCCGTAGGCGGCGTCCAGGTGGATCCGGGCTCCGTAGCGCCGGCACAGCGGGAGCGCCTCGTGCACCGGGTCCACCGCGCCCAGGCCGGTGGTGCCGGTGGTGAGCACGACCGTGCCGACCCGGCCGGTCGCCAGCACAGCCTCCAGGGCCTGCAGGTCGATGCGTCCCGATCCGTCGGCGGGTACGGGGTGTCCCTCGACGCCGAGGACGCCGCACATCCGGCCGTGGGTGTAGTGGGCTTCGGCACTGTAGGCGACGCCGAGGCCGGGATGGCTCTCGCGGGCGACGAAGAGGGCCTCCAGGTTGGCGATGGTGCCGCTGGTGGTGAGGTGCCCGAGGTGGGTGTCGAAGCCGAACATGGCGGCCAGTTGGGCGACGGCCTCGCGTTCCATGGCCGCGGTGGCGGGGCCGCCGTCCAGGGCGTGGTTGTTGGGGTTGATCAGCATCGCGGTGAGGTAGCCGACCACGGCGGCGGGGTGCGGTGGCTTGAGCATCTGGCCCGCGTAGCGCGGGTGGAAGAACGGATAGTTGTCCCGCAGGCGTTCGGCGAACTCGGCGAACGCGGGCGCGAAGTCCTCGTCGGCGACGTCGAGCGCGGAATGCGGCTGGTAGGGGCCGAAGCCGTCGGACCACTGACGTACCGTCAGGGTCGCTTCGTGCAGCCAGCGGTCGAGATCCATCACTGCCGCTCCTTACCGTGTGGCGGGTGAGATGCGGCTCACCGTAGGATTTACCTGAGCAGTAAGCAAGTGAGTGGTCAGGAATTGGACGGAGGATGGCGCAGATGGACTCCCAGCGAGGCGCGGACCGCGAGGCGGCACGGGCGGCCGAGAGCGATCTGGTGCGCGAGATGGGCCTGCTGGTCAAGGCGGCCGGCGGCGTGGAGCAGCGGATCGATGCGGCCCTTCGGGCCCGCTGCGGGATCCACCACACCATGTTCGAAGTCCTGATCGAGCTGTGCCGCAAGCCCGGCGAGGGACTGTCCCAACGTGCCCTCGGCGCCGAACTCGTCCTGACCAGCGGTGGTGTCACCCGGCTGATCGACCGCATGGAGGAGGTAGGCCTGGTCCGTCGTCGGCCGTCACCCACGGATCGCCGAGTGACCGTGGTGACGGCCACCGCCCGGGGGTGCGAGGTCTTCGTCCAGGCGGCCGCGGTCCACGCCGAAGTCGTCCAGGAGTACCTCGTCAAACCGGTCGCGTCAGGCGACTACACCACCCTGGTCCGCGCGCTGAACGCGATCAGCGACGCCGTCGGCGGCGACGCGTAGCGCGGGACGTCAGTCGTCGGGACGGTGCGCGGATCCGGGCTGCGTCGTGGGGATGCGTTGCACGAAGAACAGCCCGACGAGCCCGGTGAGGGCCAGGATCGCCAGGGCCACCTTGAGACCGTCGATCCGGGCGTCGGCGTTGGCGTCGAGCGCGGCCTGGGAGGCCTCCGAGCTCGCGCCGGACTTGTCGAGCGCGGCCTGGAGCTGGGCGTCCGAGACGAACGGGACGCCGGCGGAGAGCTGGACGGTGGCCTGGCTCTTGGCCTCGGCCGGGATCGCCGGGCTCTGCTCCACGTTGCTGAGGAAGGACGAGGTGAGCACGGCGATCATGACGGATCCGGCGAGGGCGGTGCCGATGGAGGCGCCGAGGTTGGTGACGGTGTTCTGCACACCGCCGACATCGGCGCTCAGCTCGTCCGGCACCGCGGAGACCGTCACCGACCCGAGCTGGGAAGCCAGCGCCCCCATGCCGAGACCGACGAGCAGGAGCGGCACCGTGGTGACCTCCGCTCCGGAGCTGGTGTCCAGGGCCGCCATCAGCGTCACGGCACCGGCGACCATCGCCAGCAGACCGATCCGGACGACGGCCCGCGGGGACACCTCCGGGAGCAGGCGCGGGATGCCGACCGCCGCCGCCAGCAGGGTCAGCGACAGGGGCAGGATGCGGACCCCCGTCTCGAGGGCGGAGAGGCCGAGCGCGACGGACAGGAACAGCGGGACGACGAAGAACACACCCATCTGGATGAGGTACTGGAAGAAGAACATCGTCAGGCCGCCCGAGAGTTGCCGGTTGCGCAGCAGGTCGGGGTCGACCAGGGGTTCCTTGCCCTGCCTGGCCAGGCGGTGCTCCCAGCGGAAGAACAGCCAGATCACGAAGAGGCCCGCCAGCATCAGCCAGACGACCGGCGAGAAGCCGAACCAGGACGGCTTGCCCGGCTTGGGGCTGAACCAGCCCCACTCGTCCGACCGCAGCACACCGTAGACGAAGCCGCCCAGCCCCAGAGCCGACAGCACCGCGCCCACGACGTCGATCCGCGGACGTCGATCAGGTGGGGCGTCGGCCACCCGACGTGCGAGCGCAAGGATGCCGACGACCATCACGACCTCTCCGGCGAACACCCACCGCCACGAGAAGTACGTGGTCGCAATGCCGCCGATGAGCGGCCCGAGCCCGATCGCGATCGCCCCGGCGGCCGCGACCAGCCCGTAGGCGGCCGGCCGCTGCCGCTCCCCGAAGTTCCCGGCGACCAGCGCGACGATCGCGGGCAGGATCAGCGCCGCGCCGACGCCCTCCAGGAACGACCAGCCCAGCAGGAGCACCGGCAGGTTCGGCGCGATGGCGGTGGTGAAGGAGCCGAGGGCGTAGACCACGCACCCGATCATGAAGGCCCGCTTGCGGCCGATGATGGCGCCGACCTTGCCGCCGGGGATCATGAGCACGGCCATCACCAGGGTGTAAGCCGTGATCGCACCCTGGATTCCGGTCACGGAGGTGCCCACGTCCTTCGCGACGGTCGCGATGGACACGTTCATCACCGAGCTGTCGAGCGCCATCAGGAACTGTCCCGAGGCGAGCGTCAGCAGGACAAGCCTTGCGGCACCGGTCATCACGGACGAGCCGTTCGATGCCTCGGTCTTCTCAGCCATGCCGCATTGTCACCCCGGGGGCGTACGGCTTCGGCCCGCCCCGCCGGGACGTCCGCGAACCTTGACCGCTCGGACACCCGAACAGCAGGGAGGACCAGGAACCCAGGCCGGCTCGGCGTCAGGTGACGGCGCTGCGGCGGAAGGTACGCAGGGACAGGGCGGTCAGCACCGTGGCCCAGGCGGTGAGCACGAGGAGGCTCAGTCCGGCCGCGGTGGCGGTGTCGCCGACTCCCCAGATGTCGTGCAGGCCGTGGCCGTTCGGGTCCAGGAGCCCGTAGCGCAGCAGGGCGAGGGCATGGGTGGTGGGCAGGGCGCGGGCGACGGCGGCCAGTCCGGCGGGCATGGCGGTGACGGGGAAGAGGGATCCGGCGAGGAACCAGGGGAGGATCGCGACCACCGGGGTCAGGCCGACGTACTCCTCCTGTGTGGGGATGCGGTTGGCCAGGATCTCGGACACGCCGTACATGAAGACCGTGAAGGCCAGGACGGCGGCGGCGAACCAGCCGAAGCCGGCGGCGGTGACGTCGAGCCGGGCGCCGCGCGCCCACCCGGCCAGCAGGAGCGCCGCGACCTGGAGCAGGCTGGTCAGCAGGGCCACCGCCAGGTTGCCCAGCACGATCAGGGAGCGGGGGACGGGGGCGGCGATCAGCTCGCGACGGGCACCGGCCGTGCGGTCCACGATCACCCCGATGCCGGCGAAGGTGCAGCTGAGCGGAATGAGCAGACCGATCGTCCCGATGATGACGTAGGAGCTGTAGTCGACGCCGCCGGGGCCGCTCGTCGGGATGAGCCGTGCCAGTGCCGGGGCGATCACCAGGGCGAACAGGATCGGTGTCACCAGGGGCGCGAGGACTTCGCGCGGGGTGTGGGCGCTGAGCGCGATCCGGCGGCGGGTCAGCGCCGCCCAGGCGGCGAGGGGCCGGGGACCGACGGTCGGGGCCGGGCGGACCAGGGGGAGGGTGAGCGTGGTCATGGTGGGCTCCGTGGCTCAGTCACCGGTCAGGCTGCTGCCGGTGAGCTGCAGGTAGACGTCGTCGAGGGTGGGTCGGCGGGTGGTGAAGGACGAGGCGCCGTCGCCGAGCGCCGCGAGGGTGTCGGCGGCCTCGCGTGCAGATCCGGCCAGGGGGACGGTCAGCGTCGTGCCGACCGAGAACGCTGCTCCGTCGGCCAGGCCGCGAGCTCGCAGCAGCGCCAGCGCGCCCTGGTGGTCGCGGCTGCCGCGCAGTTCCAGCACCTCGGGGCCGAGCCGGGCGAGCAGCGCCGCCGGGCTGTCGAGTGCGACGATCCGGCCCTGGTGCACGACCGCGATCCGGTCGCACAGCCGCTCCGCCTCGTCGAGGTAGTGGGTGGTCAGCACTGTGGTCATCGCAGAACGGGACCGCAGACGGCCGATGAGGTCGAGCAGCTCGTACCGGATCCGGGTGTCGAGGCCGACCGTGGGCTCGTCCAGGAACAGCACCCGTGGCTCGGACACCAGGGCGCGGGCGATCTCCAGGCGACGTCGCTCGCCGCCGCTGTAGGTGTCCACCGGCCGGTCCAGGAGAGCGTCCAGGCCGAAGGCGTCGGCCAGCTCGGCGGTCCGGCGGGCGGCCGAGGTCGACGGCACGCCCCACAGCTGTGCGTGCAGGCGGATGTTGCGGCGGCCGGTCATCGCGCGGTCGAGGACGGAGTCCTGGAAGACGACGCTGCTGGCAGCCCGTGCGGCGAGCGGCTCGGTGACGACGTCGTGGCCGGCCACGTACGCGGTGCCGGAGGTCGGGGTGACCGCGGTGGTGAGCATGCCGATGGTGGTGGACTTCCCCGCGCCGTTGGGCCCGAGCAGTCCGAAGACCTCGCCGCCGTCCACGGTGAAGTCGACGCCGGCCACGGCGCGGACACCGTTCGGGTAGACCTTGGTCAGCTGCCGGACCTCCAAGGCCGGTCCCTCGGCGCCGGGCGGTGCGGACCCCTGTCGTGCGGGCGCGGGACCTGCGGCGATGTGGCGTACTGGCATGGTGGACCTCCTTGGCTCTGCCCCGACCAGGAAGACGTCCGGCGCCTGCCGAACGTGACGGCTGTCACGAACGGGGGGTCCGGGACGTCTACTACAGGAAGACCGGCAGGGACGGGAACCCACCGCATCAGGAGGCCGCGATGACGGACCGGGAACGGCTGGCGGAGCAGTTCGAGCTCGCCCGGCCGCACCTGCGGGCGGTCGCCTACACCGTGCTGGGCTCCGTCGCCGAGGCCGAGGACGCCGTCCAGGAGTGCTGGCTGCGCCTCGACCGCAGCGACGCCGGCACCATCGACAACCTCGGCTACTGGCTGACGACCGTCGTCGGGCGCATCAGCCTGGACATGCTGCGGGCGCGCCGGCGCCGCCGCGAACACGAGACCGGTACCTGGCTGCCGGAACCGGTCGTCGAGACGGCCGAGCCGGGGCCCGAGGAGCAGGCCGTCCTCGCCGACACCGTCGGACTGGCCCTGCTGGTCGTCCTCGAGAGCCTGGGGCCGTCCGAGCGTCTGGCCTTCGTGCTCCACGACGTCTTCGCCCTGCCGTTCGACGAGATCGGCCGGATCCTGGACCGCAGCCCCGAATCCGCCCGTCAGCTGGCGAGCCGCGCCCGTCACCGGGTGCAGGCCGCCCCCAGACCCGACGCCGATCCGTCCCGCCAGCGCCGGGTCGTGGACGCCTTTCTGGCCGCGGCCCGAGCGGGCGACTTCGAGGCGCTGCTGGACGTCCTCGCCCCCGACGTCGTCCTGCGCGGCGACCTCGGCAGGGCCGGACCTGCCGGGTTCCCGACCCGCGTCGGCGCCGACGCGGTGGCCCGTCATGTCCTGCGCACGGCACCACACTTCATCGCCCGCGCTCACCCGGTCCTGGTGAACGGAGCCCCCGGCCTGCTCTTCGGCACCCGGGAGGAGCCCCTGTCCGTCCTCGGCTTCACCGTGGTCGGCGGCCGGATCGCCGCACTCGACCTGATCGTGGACCCGGCCAAGCTGCGGCACCTCGCCTGAATCCGACGCGAGGGACGGGCCCAGGGCTCGCGTGTTCAGGCTGGGGGCGGCGCAACAGGGATGCTGGCGACGACCCGGGTGCCGACCGGCCCGGTGGAGGCGAGCCACCAGGTGGAGTACTGCGCGACGAGGTCCAGCCCCCGGCCGCACGGCGCGTCGTCGTCCTCGGGAACCAGACGCGGCGAGGTGCGGGTCCGCCACGTCCCGGCGTCCTTCACTTCGACACGGACCTCGGCACCGTCGTGGGTGATCAACACCGTGAGGTGGGGGCTGTCACTGTGGAGGACCACGTTGGTGACGAGTTCGGTGACCACCAGGGACACTGCGTCGACGGTGTCCGCGGGCACCGCCCAGCGGCGGGCGGCGTTGCGGGCGAAGTGCCGCAGGGCGGGAACGGCCGCGCGGACCGCCGCGCTGCTGCACAGCGCCGCGGTGGCGGCCGGGCGGGGCACCGGGTACCGGTCGGCAACGGTGACCGCGGTGACCGCGGTGACCGCGGTGTCGGCGGTGATGGCGGTGATGGCGGTGTCGGGATGGTGGACGGGGGCCATGCTCAGCTCCTCGGTGGTCCCGCGAGAGGTGCGCGCGGGCTCGCACTTCGACCGTGCAGTCCGTCCATGGGGTGCGGCTATGGGGAGTGGGTGATGGGCGTATACCCAAACCGGTCGATTCCCGCTGGGTGGGGCTGTCACCCGGTGTCGACCTGGAAGACCGTGGGGACGTTCCTCCGGGTCGTGCCCAGCTTCTTGAGCACGCTGGCGACGTGCTTCTCCACGGTGCGCGGCGACAGGAAGAGGGTCTGGGCGATGTCGTGGTTGGTGGCGCCGCGCGCGAGGAGCTCGGCGACCTGCTGCTCGCGCGGTGACAGCTCGTTCCCGTAGCCGCGTCCTCCGCCACGCGTCGGCTGCCCCAGACCGAGTTCCTGCATCCTGCGCTCACACCGCGCGACGGCGGCGCCGGCGCCGAGACGGGTGTAGACGTCCAGGGCCTCGCGCAGCGGGGCTTCGGCCGCCTGCGGGTCGGTCCGGGCCACAGCGCAGCCGTAGGCCTCGGTGGCCTGAGCCGCCTCGTACGGGCGGCCCATCTCCGTCAGCAGCAGCCGACCGGCCTGGAAGCGCTCGGCCGCCTGCAGTGGAGCGGAGTCCTGGAGCAGCGCGCCGCGGGCGTAGTGGAGCTCGGCCTGGGCCGCAGGCGAGTCCCGGCCCGCCAGGTTCGTCTCGAACTCGTCGGCCAACCGCTCGGCCGAGATCCGGTCGCCGCAGGCGAGCAGGGTGAGAACCGCGTGGGTGATCAGCGAGTTCGGCCGCGCCCACGCCCCGGCCTCGCGCAGGACGGCGACGGCCGGTTCGACGACCACGCGGGCGCCCTCCGCGTCACCCTGCCGGAGCAGGACCTCGGCCTGCACGGCCGCGGCGCGCAGCGAGATGTTCACCTCGAAGTGCCGCAGGGCGTGCTCGGCCGCGGAGTCGGCCAGCTCCTTGGCGAGCCCGCTGCGGCCCTCGGCCAGGGCGATCCGGGCGAGGCACATCGCGCTCTCGGCCTTCGGGGGAAACTCCGGGTAGGCCGCCGTGAGCGCGGCGAACTGCTCCTCCAGGCCGCTCCAACGTCCTGCGGCGCCGTCCAGCCACAGCAGGTCGACCATGCAGCAGCGTTCGATGCCCGGATTGCCCACCTGCCCGGCCAGCGCGCGGCTCTCCTGCAGGAGGTCGGTCGCGCGGGCGTCGTACCCGAGATCGATGGTGCTCTCGGCCACGTTGTGCAGGGCCCGGACGGTCTGGCGCAGCACCTCCAGGTCCTCGGACCGGCGCGGCAGCGCGTCCAACAGGGGCCAGACCGCGGGGTCGCCCTCGCGGGCCATCAGGCTCAGCCGGGTGGCCCGCACAGCTGCGCGGACCGCCTCGTTCGGGCTGTCGCTGACGAGCTGCTCGGCGCGTTCCAGCCACTCCTCGGCCCGCTCGGAGCCGGGGCCCCTCTCCCTGATGGCCAGCGCCGCCATCGCCCGTGCGGCCCGCTCCGGGCGGGCGGACAGTTCGTCGGCGGCCCGCTCGAGTTCGCTGAAGCCGGTCGCGTCGCCGTCGTGGTTGACGATGAGCAGCCCGAGGCCGAGCCGGATCTCTCCGAGTGTGGGTCCGGTCAGCTGGGGATCGGCCAGGATGCGGCGGAGGACGGCCGCGCTGGATTCGAAGTCCACTCCGAAGGCGGCGGCCCTCGCCAGCGCCAGGGCGGCTCGTGATCGCGGCTCTGCGGGGAGCCCCGGGCTCTGCAGGATCTGCCGGAGCAGGGTGGAGGCGGTGCCGGTGTCGCCCATGGCGGTCGCGTGGTCGGCTGCCTCCTCCGCGCGCCCCAGCCAGGCTTCGCGGTCTCCTGCGGCGCGGGTGTGGTGGGCGATCTGCACCAGCGGAGCGGGCGTCGTGGCCGAGAGGACCTCGACGGCCCGGCGGTGCAGGCGCGCGCGTCGCGGCCCGGAGATGTGGGTGTAGGCGACCTGCTGGGCGAGCGTGTGGCGGAACACGTACGCCCCGGAGTCCGTCTCGTGCAGGACGGAGGCCCTCAGCGCGTCGGTGAGTCCCTCGTGGCTCTGCTCGCGGTCCAGCCCGGCCACGGCCGCCAGGAGCGCCTCTTCGGCCGCGACGGCCAGGACCGCCGCGGCGTCGACGATGGCGGCACCGGACGGGGAGAGGGTGTCCAGGCGTTCGGTGACGGCCTCGCTGAGACCGCGCGGCACCTCCGCCCCGCGTAGCTCGGCGGCCAGGTCGCCGTGGTCGAGATGGCGCCCGGACTCGCAGAGGGTCAGCAGGTCCTCCTCGGCGACCAGGGGCAGGCCCTCGCTGCGCTCGTACAAGGTGGCGCCGAGGTCCTGCGGGGTGAACGCGCCGAGAGCGGCGACCGCGAGCCTGTCGATGTCGCTCCGGGTCAGCGGGCCGAGGCGGATCGTGGTCCCGCTGGTGCCGGGCGGCTGGCGGTAGGCGGCGCCCAGGACCGCGGTGCCGGGAGGAAGGTCCTCCGCCCGGTAGGTCAGCAGCAGGCCCAGTTGCTCCGGGAGGTCCCGGGCCAGCTGCAGGAGCAGGTCGCGGGTCGCGTCGTCGGCCCAGTGCATGTCCTCCAGGATCAGCACCGTGGGTCCGATGAGCGTCAGCAGTGAGCGCACCGCCTGGACGACTTGGTGGCGGCGGCCGGGCGGGTCGTCCGGGAGCGGGGGCGGCTGCGGCAGCCGGGCCGCGAGGTCCGGAAGCAGCGGAGCCAGCGCGCCGACCGTCGGCGGGATGCGGTCGAGCTCGGGGAGCCATGCCTCCACCGTGCGCAGCGCGCCCACGACCGGGCCGTAGGGGAACGGTTCGCGCAGGGGATGGCAGGATCCGCTGAGCACCCGCAGCCCCTCGCCGTCGAGCAGGGCGAGTGCCTCGTGGACCAGTCGGGACTTCCCGATGCCCGCCTCGCCCTGGATCATCACCACGGACGGCGGATGCCGGATCGCCGCGAGCAGCAGGTCGAGTTCCCGCTTGCGGCCGACGAACGTGAAGCCCCCGCCGGCGGCTGCGGCGGTGGCCTGCTCCAGGACCCCCGTCACCCGATCACCGCCCTTCTCCCGCCACGCTAATCCCGCAGGTGAGCCGGGGCAATCGGCACCTGTTCCGGGCTCCGGCAAAGCGGCCCCGGCTAGGGCGCGGAGGCACCGTCGAGGAGGCGGGCGACGGTGTCGCCGGCGAACCGGCCGTAGAGCTGCATGACCGGCAGGTCCTCTTCGGACGGGTCTCCCGGCCAGGGCGAGTGCGTCGAGACGACGCCGATCAGCTGGCCGGCGCCGTCGACCAGGGGCGTGGACTGGACCGCGCGGACACCGGCGAGACGGAAGACCTCCCAGTGCGGCTCCAACAACTGCTCGGCCCGGACGTCCGCCACGACGGTCTGGGTGCCTTGCCCAGCGGCCTGACCGCACACCGAGCCGTGGTCGCGGACGACGGCGAAGTGCTCCAGGAACGCGGGGCCGAAGCCGCTCTGTGCGACCAGGACCAGGGAGCCGTCACGCGGGTCCACGATCTGGACGTTCGCGAACTCGGCGGACATGAGCGTCATCGCGTCCTCAAGCATGTGATGCAGCGCGGACGCCATGCGAGGAGCCTCGCGCAGGGCCGCCACCGCCGCCCGCAGCCGGCGGGCCGTGGCCGACGGCGCCAGGCCGAGGTCGGCCGGCTCGGGCAGTGTCTCGGTGCCGCGTTCGATCGCGGTGTCCGGCAGTGAGAGCGTGCGGGCGGCAGCAGCCTGGTAGGGGGCCGACACGTAACGCAACGGCTCCAGCAGGTTCTGGCTTCGGCTCATGAACATCCAGACCACGTACCGCCGGTCGCGGGGGAGAGAGACACACCCGTGCTGCCAGACTACGTCCGCGTGGCATCGCCAGCGAGCCCTCACCGAACAGACCCGCGCGCCGATCGGCGTGGTTCCTCAGTACACGTCCCGGACGTAGCGCTTTTCGGCGACGAGTTGCTTGAGATACGCGGCGGCCTCGTCCTCGGCGAGGCCGCCGTGGGTGGTGAGGATCTCGCGCAGGGCCGCGTCGACGTCCTTGGCCATCCGGCCGGCGTCGCCGCAGACGTAGAAGTGGGCGCCGCTTCGCAGCCAGTCCCACAGGCGCGGGCCGTGTTCCCGCATCCGGTCCTGGACGTAGATCTTGTTGCGCTGGTCCCGGGAGAAGGCGAGGTCGAGGCGGTCGAGGTGGCCGGAGGCCTGGAAGGCGGCGATCTCCTCGCGGTAGTAGAAGTCGGTCGCCTCGCGCTGCTCGCCGAAGAAGAGCCAGTTCGGTCCGGTGTGGCCGCGGGCCTGACGGTCCTCCAGGAAGCCCACGAACGGCGCGACTCCCGTGCCCGGACCGAGCATGATCATGGGGGTGGCGGGATCGGCGGGCGGTCGGAAGTGGGGTGAGCGCTGGACGAAGACGGGGATCGGTCCGTCGTCGGCGTTGTCGGCCAGGAAGGCGGAGCAGACGCCTTTTCGGCTGCGCCCGAGGTCGTTCGCGTAGCGGACGACGGAGACGGTCAGGCGTACCTCGTCGGGGTGCGCCAAGGGGCTGGAGGAGATCGAGTACAGCCGGGGCTGGAGGCGCCTCAGGACCCCGGCCCATTCCGTCGCCCGGGCCCGGACGGGGAACGCGCCCACCAGGTCCACCGCCTGGAGGCCCCAACTCCACCTGGCGAGGGCGTCCTTGTTGTCAGGACGCAGCAGTTGTCGCAGTTCGCGGTCGCCTGCGCGTTCGGCGACGAAACGCAGCAGGTCCGGGGTGATCTTGGCGATCTCGAGCCGGGTGCGCAGCGCCTCGGCGAGGGGTAGCTCTCCCGCGTCGGGGACGGTCACGGCCTCCTCCGGGTCCAGCCCGGTGACGGCCAGCCATTCGGCGACGAGATCGGGGCTGTTGGCGGGACGCACGCCGAGGGCGTCGCCGGCCTCGTAGGCGAGGTCGCCGAGGCCCCGCCGCGGGTGGCGAACGCGAACTGCCGTACCTCCTTGGCGGATCCGGGCAGGCTGAGGAGCCGGTTGCCGACCAGCAGCGCACCGAACGGGGAGTCCTTGGAGTAGCCCGATCCGGCGGTCGGCGCCGGCGAGCTCCCGGGTGCAGCCGGCTCGGCCGGACCGGGCTGCGGGGACACCGTCGGGGTGGTGCCGGACGAGGTGGCCGCGGGTCGGCTCAAGGCGGTGAGGACCCGGTCGATCCAGTGACGCGCCGACTCGTCGTCGTCGGGTTCGCAGTCGGCGCGCTGCGCGATCCGGGTGGCCCCGAGCTCGCCCAGGCGTTCGTCCAGCCGCCGACCGTGGCCGCAGAAGTCGTCGTAGGTGGAGTCGCCGAGAGCCAGGACGGAGAATCGCAGCCGTTCGGCTCCCGGCAGGCCGCTCGTCGTGAGGGAGTCCCAGAAGGCGGATCCGTTGTCCGGCGCTTCTCCGTCGCCGAAGGTACTGGTGACCAGAAGCACCGGCACGTCGGGTGAGAGGGCGTGCGGGTTGGTGTCGTCCATGCTGAGCAGCCGCGGCGTCCAGCCCGCTTCGGCCAGGCGGGCGGCCGTCGCCGCGGCGGCTTCCTCCGCGTTTCCGGTCTGTGAGGCCCACAGGACGACGACCTCGGGCTGAACCTCGGGCTGGGGACGCAGTACTGCGTCAGTCGGCGCAGGCGGGGCGGCGGGGGACGGCTGGGCGTCGACTGCTGTTCGGGAGAACGTCCCGGCCAGCAGGCCGTTGACCCACATTGCCCGTTCGGGCGCGATCGGGGCGTCGGCGGGCAGCACGGGAAGCCGGGTGCCCGGCGGGGGAGCGGACTCCAGTGCCGTGAGGAATCCGGCCAGGTAGTGCCGCTCGGCGGGGGCGAAGGCCGGTGGGGCGAGGTCCGCGACGCCCAGCAGGCCGGCCAGTGCGGCGACCTGTTCGCTTCCGCGAGGGGCGGGTAGCGGGTCCGCCCGGTGCGTCGGCGTGGCCGACTGTGCGGTCGCCTGCGCGGTCGACGGCGCGGTGGGCGTGGACGGTGCGGGGACCGGCTTGAGCGAGACGGCGCAGACCTTGAACTCGGGCTGGAAGGAGACGGGGTCCACGGCGTCGTTGGTGACTGCGTTGACACTCAGGTACTCGCCGAACAGGTCGTTCCAGTGGAACGGTGCGAAGCAGTCGCCGGGCCGGACCCGGTCGGTGACCACGGCGGGAAGCACGGCGCGGCCGCGGCGGGAGGCGATCTCCAGGTGGTCGCCGTCGGCGACGCCGAGACGGGCGGCGTCCTCGGGGTGGATCTCGACGAAGGGGCCCCGGTTGAGCCTGGCGAGCTTGCTGATCTTCCCCGTCTTGGTCATGGTGTGCCACTGGTGCTGGAGGCGTCCGGTGTTGAGCACGAACGGGTAGTCGTCGTCCGGCAGTTCCGCCGCGGGCAGATGCGGGCGGGCGAAGAACTGCCCGCGGCCGCTCGCGGTGGGGAAGGCCAGCCGGGGCCTGCTGCCGTCCTCGCGCACGAGCAGCGTCTGGCTGACGCCGTCGTTGAGGTACCGGACCGGGTTGCGGTCCGGGCCCTCCGCCGTCGGCGCGGGCCACTGGACGGGCGTGCCGCGCAGGCGCTCGTAGCTGACGCCGCGCAGGTCCCAGCCGGTCGTCGGATTCCAGGCCTGCCTCAGTTCCTCGAAGACCTCCTCGGAGGAGGTGTAGCCGAAGGCGTCGGCGAAGCCCATCTCGCAGGCGACGCGGGCGATCAGCTGCCAGTCGGGCAGGGCCTGGCCGGGCGGGTCGACGATGCCCTGGACGAGGGTGAGGTTGCGTTCGGAGTTGACCATGACGCCGTCGGACTCGGCCCAGAGGGTGGCGGGCAGCACGACGTCGGCGTAGGCGTTGGTCTCGGTGTCGGCGAACACGTCCTGGGTGATGACCAGTTCGGCGGTTTCCAATGCGGCGATGACGGTCTTGCGGTTGGCGACGGAGGCGACGGGGTTGGTGCAGATGATCCAGCAGGCCTTGATGTCGCCGGCGGCCATCTGCTCGAACATCTCCACCGTGCCGCGCCCCGCCTCGGTGCGCAGCGTTCCGGCAGGGAGTTTCCACAGGTTCTCGACGAAGGCGCGGTCGTCGTCGACGAGCACGGACCGCTGGCCGGGCAGCCCCGGTCCCATGTAGCCCATCTCGCGTCCGCCCATGGCGTTGGGCTGGCCGGTCAGGGAGAACGGCCCGGAGCCGGGGCGGCAGACGGCGCCGGTGGCCAGGTGGAGGTTGACCAGGGCGTTGGTGTTCCAGGTGCCGTGGGTGGACTGGTTGAGGCCCATGGTCCAGCAGCTCATCCACTCGCCCGCCTCGCCGATCCACTGCGCGGCCTGCCGGATGTCGGCCTCGGCGAGGCCGGTGATCTCCGCGACTCTTGTGGGTGCGTAGTCGGCGAGGAAGGCGGGCATGCCGTCCCAGCCGTCGGTGAACTCGGCGATGAACTCGTCGTCCGTGTGGCCGTTCGCGACCAGCAGCTGCAGCAGGCCGTTGAGCAGGGCGAGGTCGGTGCCCGGCTTGATCTGGAGGAAGAGGTCGGCCTTGTCGGCGGTTGCGTTGCGGCGCGGGTCGACGACGATGAGCTTGGCGCCGGCGGCTTTGACCCGGTCCATCATGCGCAGGAACAGGATCGGGTGGCAGTCGGCCATGTTGGCGCCGATGACGAGGAACGTGTCCGCCCGGTCGAAGTCCCGGTAGGAGCCGGGCGGCCCGTCGGCGCCGAGGGAGAGCTTGTAGCCCGAGCCCGCACTGGCCATGCACAGGCGGGAGTTGGACTCGATCTGGTTGGTGCGCACGAATCCCTTGGCCAGCTTGTTGGCGAGGTACTGGGCCTCCAGGGACATCTGCCCGGAGACGTAGAACGCCAGCGCGTCCGGCCCGTGTTCGTCCATGATCGCGCGCAGTCGTCGGGCCACGGCGGTGACGGCGGCGTCGACGTCGGTCTCCACGGCCTCGGCGCCGCGCTCGGTGCGCACGAGCGCGGTGTGGGCGCGACCGGAGGCGGCCATCATGTCCACGCTGGTGGCGCCCTTGGTGCACAGCCGTCCCGCGTTCGTCGGGTGGGCCTTGTCGCCGGACGCCTTCACGGCGCGCCGCAGGCCGGTCGCCGGGTCGCGCACGGTGTCGAGCACGATCCCGCAGCCGACCCCGCAGTAGGAGCACACCGTCCGAACAGCCTGGGCCTGCGACTTCGGCAACGCCACCGGGCTTCCCCTCCCACGATCACGCCGGTCACCCCGTCTCGCGGGAACATGACGGACGGTGGGAGGCACCCACGACGATCACCGTAGGAAGAGCGGGTTTCCGGGCCGTCACGCCTCGGGCGCGCCCTGCGTTACACGGCCCGCACACCCACGCGCACCGGTCGTGAGGGAGCGTGGCCGTGAGGGCCACTCCTGTCCCCATGCACGACGGAGCCCGGGAGCAGCTTCCGGCTCCCGGGCTCCGCGACGGACGGCTACGACGCGGAAGGACTCGGCGAGGAGGACGCGGCCGTGGGCTTCCTGAATCCGGCGTCGCTGAGGACCTTCTGGCCTTCGGGGGACTCGACGAGGGCGACGAACTGCTGGGCCCCGGCGGCGTTGGGAGCGTGGGTGAGCGTGGCGATGGGGTAGTCGTTGATCGCCGAGGCGGCCTCGGGGAAGTTGACGCCGGTGACCTTGTTCCCGGCGCCCTTGACGTCCGTCTGGTAGACGAGCCCGGCGTCGGCCTCCTTGAGCTCCACCTTGGTCAGGACCGCGGTGACATCCTGCTCGTAGCTGACCGGGGTGACCGTCACATGGCCTGCGGCCAGAGCCTTCTGGGCCGCCGCGCCGCAGGGCACGGTCCTGGCGCAGAGCACGACCTTCAGCGACGGGCTGGACAGGTTCTGCAGGGTGGTGACGTGCTCGGGGTTGCCCGGCTCGACGGCGATCTCCAGCTCGTTGCTGGCGAACACGACCGGAGTGCCCGCCGCGTCGCCCTTGTCCGTCACGGTCTTCATGGTCGCGGGGCTGGCGGAGGCGAACACGTCCGCCGGCGCCCCGTTGACGATGCTGGCCGCAAGGGTGTCGCTGCCGCCGAAATTGAACACGACATGGGTGCCGGGATGCGCGGCCTCGAACATCTTGCCCAGCTGGGTGAAGGTGTTCTGCAGCGAGGCTGCCGCGAAAACCGTCACCGTGCCGCTGACGGACGGCGAAGCCGAGCTGGTCGAAGCCGCGGTCGTTTCCTTCGAGCCCCCGGAGGAACAGGCGCCGAGCGCCAGGACGGCAGCGGCAGCGACGCAGGCGCGGGTGGAGCGGTTCACATGGTCTCCCTGGCAGTCGGCACGTGGGCGTCCGACCACCGTAGAACGCGATATGCCAGGCACCACGGCCGACATGCCTGGCACTAGCCCAGCCGTATGACCTGTGGCCCTCGCAGCTGCGAGGGCCATGGGGGAGGCCTTGCACCTGCCAGGCGATCGCCGGAATCAGTGCCGAAATGCAGGAGGACACTCCGTCATTCCATCGCGAATGCTGTTCCCGACTCCTGCTGAAAAGAATGTCGGTAGAGTGGGAGATGAATCCAGAAAAAGCAGCTGACCCTATTTAAATGCGAGGTCGTCCGTAATGACGTTGAGCATTCGCAACCAGATCCCCGGCACCGTCACCTCCGTCACCACCGGTGAGGCCATGGCGACCGTCAAGGCGCGACTGGACGGAGGTCAGGAGATCACGGCTGCGATCACCGTGGACGCCGTCAAGGACCTGGGCCTGCACGAGGGCAGCGCCGTCCGCGCCGTCGTCAAGTCCACCGAGGTCTCGCTGGCGACCGGCTCCGTGTCCGGGCTGAGCATCCGCAACCAGATCCCCGGCACGGTCACCGACGTCGCCACCGGCAACGCCATGGCCACCGTCAAGGTCTCCGTCCAGGGCGGCGAACTCACCGCCGCCATCACCAAGGACGCCGTCACCGAACTCGGCCTCGCCGCCGGCTCCTCGGTGGTCGCCCTGATCAAGTCGACCGAGGTCGCGCTGGCCACCGCCTGACCCCCGGAAGCCTGCTGCTAGTGCCACATCGCCCGGGCCAGAGCGTTGCCCAGGAAGGCTGCCCCGAGGCCGGCCGCCAGGCTGCCGGCCACGTTGGCGACGGCGAAGAACCGTGCGCCCGTCTCGGCCAGGCGGAGCGTCTCGTAGGAGAAGGTCGAGTACGTGGTCAGGGCCCCGCAGAACCCGGTGCCAAGCAGCAACTGCACCTGCGTCGACGCGGCCCCCGCGTGAACGGCTCCCGCAGTCAGGCCCAGCACGAGGCTGCCGCAGACGTTCACGGCGAGGGTGCCCCACGGGAAGACGCTGTCGTGCCGGGACTGGACGGCACGATCCGTCAGATACCGTGCCGGGGCCCCGACCAGGGCTCCCGCGATCACGATCAGCCAGTTCATCCGGTCGCTCCCTCGGCGTACCTGCCCCTGCCGACGTAGCGGATCACCTCGACGTCGTCGAGGATCACCAGGCCCTCGCTCACCAGCTCGTCCAGCTGGGGCAGGAACGCCCGGACGCGCTCGGCCGAGTCCACGATGATGATCGCCACCGGCAGGTCCTCGCTGAGCGAGAGCAGCCGGGAGGTGTGCACCCGGGACGAGGCACCGAAGCCCTCGACGCCGTGGAAGACACTCGCGCCGGCCAGCCCGGCGGCGTGCGCGCGGTGGACGATCTCGCTGTACAGCGGCTTGTGGTGCCACACGTCCCCCTCGCCGATGAACACCGTCAGCCGCAGCGCCGATCCCGTCAGCCTCGTCATCGCGTCCTCCGCCCGATCGCCCACCGGGTCGCCGCGGCGGCGGCCCACACCGACAGCATCGCTGACACCGGCGTTCCGACCAGGTACCCCAGGCCGGTCGCCGTGTGGCCGCCGTCGACCAGGCGCTGGACGTCGACCGCGTAGGTGGAGAACGTGGTGAAGCCGCCCAGCACCCCGGTGCCGAAGAACGGACGCACCAGGCGGTGCGCCGTCCAGGCCTCGGTGATCAGCACCATGAACACGCCGATCACCGCGCATCCCGAGGTATTGATCACCAGGGTCGACCAGGGGAAGGCGTCCGGCGCGACCGGCCAGGCCAGGCCCAGTCCGTAGCGGGCGCAGGCGCCGACCGCCCCGCCCACCGCTACGACGGCCACCACGGGCAGCTGCCCGGAGAAGGAGGAGTGACGGAGCGCGAGGGGATCCAGGTCGGGATCGACACCTTCGGCCGCGGTCTCGGGTACGGGTCCGTCCACGGGGGGCACCTCTCCTACTCGCGGGCACCCCGACACGGCAGGATGCAGCTGTCACAAGTAGGGACCGTTGGCGGCCAGGGCCGCGGTTCGGATACGGCGGGCCCCACCGCCGCTCAGCGCGCAACGTGCTGCGTCCACCCTAACCGACACCGCGCCGGTCCGGCCGGATCCCGCTCCCGCTGTCAGTCGACTCTGACGACCATCTTGCCCAGCGCCGTGCCTGCCTCCATGGCGCGGTGGGCTTCGACGATCTCGTCGAAGCGGAAGGTCCGTGCCGGCCCTGCCGGCAAGGCTCCCGACGCGACCTTGTCGAGAATCGCATCCAGCGGGACGTCGCTGAGGGGGAACTCCGGGCTGCCCACGACGAAGGCGCTGCCGAAGAAGCTGAGCTGTACGCCGGTGGGCAGATCGGCGATCGGGTCGAAGTCACGGACCGGCTCGAAGCCACCGAGGAAGCCGAGCTGGCAGACCCGGCCGCGGGGGCGGACCACGGCGAGGGAGTCGCGCAGCACGTTGTTGCCGACGAGATCGAACACTGCGTCAACTGCGCTGCCACCGCCGTTGACCTGGGCGGCCAGCTGACCGCCGTCGATGAGGACGTCTTCGGCACCGAGCGCCTTCAGCAGTGGCGCGTGCGCCGGATTGCGGGTGCTGGCGAGCACTCTCGCGCCGTGGTCGACCGCGAGGTTGAGCGCGGCCTGGCCGAGGGACGAGGTCGCTCCCCGCACCAGGACCCGCTCGCCGGGGCGCAGGCCGAGGTTGCCGAACAGTCCCAACCACGCCGTGGCGTAGACCTCCGGCACGGCGGCCAACTCGGCCCATCCCAGGGGTGAGTTCACGACGGCCACGTTGGTGGCCGGTACCGTGACCAGCTCGGCGTAGCTGCCGTTCCGGGTGCGCCCCATGCCGCCGAGAATCGCCACGACCCGAGCCCCGGGGGCGAGTTGACCGGAAGGGTCGGCCTCGATGACTCCGGCGCACTCGATCCCCGGCACGGATGCGACGTCGCCCCAGGCGCCGGAGCGCATGTAGGCCTCGGCGTGGTTGAGGCCGAAGGCCTTGACCCGGATCAGCACCTCGCCATGCGTGGGCACGGGGTCGGGCAGATCGGTGATGCGCAGCACCTCGGGAGCGCCGTAGGCGGAGATGACGATGGCCTTCATTGAGCAGGCTCCATTCTTGAGCGATTGTTCAACTATGTGCGCCGAAAAAGAGGCCACCGGGTGCGGTGGCCCTGGACGAAAACTCAGACGAGGGCGGCGAAGGCGTTGTCGACGATGGCGCGCAGGAGCGTCTCGTCGGGGTTGGCCTTCCCCACGACCATCAGCCCCTGGCAGGTCGCCACCAGCAGCTTGGCGTTGCCGGCCGGGTCGACGGAGGGGCGTACCTCTCCGTCGTCGCGGGCGTTGCGCAGGGCCGTGGACATGCACTCCTCGAGGCGGGCCAGGTGACCGCGCACGACGGCGGCAGCCTCGTCGTCCTCGGCTGCGTTCTCGATCGCGGTGTTCACCAGCAGGCACCCCTGTCGGCCCTCCGGGCTGAGCAGGTCGTGCACCAGCCCGTCGAAGTAGCCGCGCAGTGCGGCCAGTGAGGCGCCGGGCGCCGCGAGTTCGCCGAGCTTCTGGGGAACGACCAGTTTGGAATACCGCTCCAGCGACTTCAGGAACAGCGTCCGCTTGCCGCCGGGGAACGCGCTGTAGAGACTGCCGGGCTTCACTCCGGTCGCCTTCACGAGATCCTCGATGGACGTGGCCCGGTACCCCTGCCACCAGAACCGCAGCATGGCCTGGTTCAGCACGGCATCGGGCTCGAACTCTCGAGGTCGGGGCATGGCAGAAAAATACATGAGCGACCATTCAAGAACAAGCCCGGCGCCGGGGTTGTCGTAGGGGATTTCTGCGCCGCCGGGGCGGCCCGTCCGCACGCGGAGGTTGCCGAAGCGCCGACATCCTTGCCGTAGCTATCGACAATCGATAGATTCCTGCCGTCAATCGATGGGATGAGGGCGATGGGCAAGCTGGCTGTGTGTGCGTTGCGTGCCGTGATCGTGCTGGTGCTCGCCGGCACCGTTTTCGTGCAGGCGTTGATGGTGTGGGTGTTGGCCAGCGGGAGCGACCCGGAGGACGCATCGGTCCCGCTGACCGGGTTCCGCGTGATCACGATCCTGGGGATGGTGTCGGCCCAGGTCGCGCTGGGCTGTGTGTGGCGGCTCGTGGCCATGGTGCGCCGCGGCACCGTCTTCTCCCTCGCCGCTTTCCGGTACGTGGACGGCGTGATCGGGGCGATCGTCGCGGCCGCCCTCCTGTGGTTCGCGGTCACGGCCCTGAATGCGCCCGGTCAGCGGGACGACCCGGGCGTCACCCTCATCATGGGCGGCGTCGGCGTCGCCATCCTGGGGGTCGCGCTCATCGTGCTCGTGCTGAGGATGCTGCTCGCCCAGGCCGTCGCGCGTGATGTCGAAGCGGCGCGGATGCAGGCCGAGTTGGACGAGGTGATCTGATGCCGATCGCCGTCGACATCGACGTGATGCTGGCCAGGCGGAAGATGTCCGTGGGCGAGCTCGCCGAGCGCGTGGGGATCACGCCCGCCAACCTGGCCGTCCTCAAGAACGGCCGAGCCAAGGCGGTGCGGTTCGCGACCCTTGCCGCGCTCTGCGACGTGCTCGACTGCCAGCCGGGGGACCTGCTGCGCTGGGAGGCCGAGGACGCCGCGGGCGAATGACGCCGCCGCGCTGCCCGCCCAAGGCTTCGCGTTCGGCGTCCGCGGGCGGAGTCAGTGCGGGGCGTGGCCGTCGGCTGCCGGTGGGGCCGTGTCCGCAGGGTGGTTCCGGGCACGGACGTAGGCCGGGTACCAGCGGCTGAAGCGCACGGCCACGACGAGCAGGATGGCCGGGATGACCCAGTTCAGCCAGTCCGCGCCGGACGTCACGTGCAGCGCGATCAGGCCGAGGACCGCCGTCACGGCGAAGACCAGCCCCCACACCGCAGTGAGCACCCGGTTGATCTGCTTGAACGCCGGTGTGTTCCAGACCGCGGGCGGCGCCGACTCGCGTGCGTAGGCCTCGGTGAACGGGACGAACAGCAGTGACCCCAGCGCGGTGACCGCCAGCACGCCGTTGGAGATGACCTGGGCGTAGGTCTCCAGCCAGAGCAGCTGTCCCCGGTCCAGCCCGAGCGCCAGGAGGCTGATGACAGCGAAGAAGACGATCCCCACCAGGTCCAGAAGTCTGGGTGCGCCGCGCCCTTTCCGTACGTCAGGGACGGCCAGCACGACGGAGGCGACCAGGGCCGCGAAGGCGGCCAGCTTCCAGGTGCTGGGCCCGGCGACCACGTCGAAGATGATCCAGGGGGCGAAGGCCCAGAACAGGTCGCGCCCCCCGGTGCCCGCGGGTGGCTGCGTGGACGAGGCTTGCGCTCCCGTCCTCACGACATGGGATTGACTCACAGAAGCACCTCCCGGCCTTGGGAATCAGCCACATCTCACGGTGGCCCGCACGTCCGGATACGCTCCTTCGTTCATCGTCCGCCGGGTCACCCGACCGCGCATCTGGGGAACTGGCACCTCTGTTGTCTGCCCGTCAGATCGGGGCCGAGGCGGAGGACCGTCAGCCGGTGACCGGGATGCGCAGGGCGCCGCCGCCTCCGAAGTCGAGCCAGAGCGTTTCGGCGTGCCGCGCCAGGCGGAAGGCGATCTCCCCGCAGTGGGGGCAGCGGGCGACCGCGGCCGTTCCCATGGTGTAGACGCGCAGGGCGCCGACCGTGCTGTCGGTCCCGCACCCGGGACACAGGCGCCACGCGCTGGTCACCTCCACGGCGAAGACCTCCGACAGGGGACCGGCGAGTGCGTTCCCGTCCTGCACGGGCATGACTTCCTCCTGGATCGGGCCGGCTGTCAGCCGAAGCGTTCGGTGCGCACCCGGTCCGGCCGGTGCCCGAGTGCGACGAGGATGTCGGCGCAGTGCTCCACGAACGCCGTGGGGCCGCAGACGAAGCAGAGCGGCCGCTGCGCCGGAGTGAAGCCGTCGATCAGCAGGTCCTCCTGGCGGACCCGGCCGACCGGGCGGGTGGCCCCGGGCGCGGCTTCGCGGGTGTACGCGTAGTCCACTGCGACGTCCGAGCGGCCGTCGAGCGCGTCCAGGCTGTCGCCGAACCAGCGCTCCTGCGGACGGCGCAAGGAGTAGACCAGGCGGAACGCCGGTCCGTCGGGCAGGGCGAGGCGAGCCCGCAGCATCGCGACCAGCGGGGCGACGCCCGACCCGCCGGCCACGAGCAGGACCGGCTCCGTGCGGTCCGGGCGCCACACGAACCAGCCGCCGAGCGGCCCGCGGACCTCGATGTCGGCGCCTTCCGGAAACTCCTCGACCAGGTAGGGGGACACCTCGCCGTACGGGGCCGGCTGCACGGAGATGGCGACCTGGTCGCCGTCGGCCGGCGCCGACAGGGAGTAGCTGCGGACGGCCTGGTAGCCGTCGTCGGCGGTGAGCCGGACGTCGATGTGCTGGCCGGCCAGATGACCCGGCCACCCCGGGACCTGCAGGTGCAGCGTGCGGGCCGTGTCCGACTCCTTGGTCCGCGCCACCAGCCGCGCCACCGTCCAGCCGCTCATCCGCGCCTCCCGGTCAGTCGCCCCAGGTGCGCTGCTCGCGCCATGGGTCGCCGTAGTCGTGGTAGCCCAGGGACTCCCAGAACCCCTGCTGGTCGGTGAGGCGCAACTGGATGCCGCTGATCCACTTCGCGGACTTCCAGAGGTACAGGTGCGGGACCAGCAGCCGTGCCGGGCCTCCGTGTTCGGCGGGGAGGGGACGCCCGTCGTAGGTGTGCGCGATCCACGCCTTGCCGTCTCTCAGGTCTGCCAGGGGCAGGTTGGTGGTGTAGCCCCCGTAGGACTCGATCCACGCGTACGTCGCGTGGGTGTCCACGCCCTCGAGCAGCACGTCCAGGCTCACCCCGCCCCACCGGGTGTCGAACTTGGACCAGCGGGTGACGCAGTGCAGGTCCGTGGTGAGGTCGTCCTGCGGCAGAGCCATCAGCCGGGACCACGTCCAGGAGCGCCGGTCCCCCGTCTCCGTGGTCAGCGTGAGCTCCCAGCGGTCGGTTCCTACGACGGGGGTCGGGCCGGCGGACAGGACCGGGAAGCCCTCGGTCGTGAACTGGCCCGGGGGAAGGCGGTCGCCGGGCGCCCGTCTGCGGGCACGGAAACCGGGGGTCAGAGCAGCCACGGTGACCTCCTTGCCGGGATGGCGAACGCGCCGGGCGGCCCGGTCGTCAGTCCTTCCAGCGGCGCTGCTCTGCGGCCGCGGAGGCCGGAGGTCACGGCTCGGGTGGGCCGGCGGGCCGTCTCACGGCGTCGGGCCTGAATGTTCGTGTGGGACGACCCTATGTGCTTCCCGCGTACGGCGCGCGCCAGCGCCCGGAACGCCTGCTGGGCACGCCCCGCGGGCACCGTTCAGGAGCGTTGGTGCGTGGCGATCTGGAACACGTTGCCGAACGGGTCGCGGACCATCGCGCGGCGATCGCCGTACGGGGTGTCGCTGGGCTCCTCCAGGCTCTCCGCGCCGGTCGCGAGCGCACGGCGGTATCTGGTGTCGACATCGTCGACGTAGACGTACAGGAAGGCGGGGAAGGCCTCGCGCTGGTCCGCGCCCGACACCATGACCACGGAGTCTCCGATGCGCACCTGCGCCGGACGGTTCGGCTGGACCTCGCCCGTGGCGTCGAACACCGCGCGCAGGAACCCGACAGCGGCCTCCACGTCGTCGACGAACATGCGGGGCGTCACGGCATGGAAGCCTCGGGGGAGGACCGGGTTCGATTCCATACCGGCAAGTCTCACACGGCTGTCCGCCACGGCGACGGATGCTCACGGCCGTGCGCGTCCGGCAGCTGTCCGGTCAGGTGCCGGGGCTCCAGGTGGGGGCGAGGTGCTTGACGCGGATCCACTCGGTGCTGCGCCGGCCTGGCTTGTACACGCTGGTGAGTCGTTTGGCGACGACCCCGTCGAAACCCTCTTGGAGGTTGTGGTCGTACGCCTCGCGGGCCATGGCCGGCCAGTACGGCGGCACCAGTACGTGGGGGCCGGTGATGTCGAGGTCGTCCAGCAGTGCCCGGCGTGCGGTGTACGGCTGGAGCAGGGTGGGCTCGTTGCCGAGGTAGAGGACGTCGTAGAGAACCAGCTGGATAGGAAGTTCGGCCAGCGCGTGGGCGATGGCGCCCGGGTGGCGCAGGCTCATCCGCTCCTGGATGCGCGCGACCGACGTCGGCCGCGCTGTGTCGGGGTCGGGGGCGACGACTTCGCCGTCCAGGACCGCTTCCAGACCGTCGGGCAGCAGCTCGGGAAGGTGTTCCAGCTCCGGGTACAGGCCGGTGACATCGACACCGCAGGTGCCGCCGCGGAGCAGCAGGGTGCCGTCGCCGGGCAGGTGGACAAGCACCCGGGCGCCGTTCCACAGCGGCTCGAAGGCGAACTCCGCTTCCCGGTCCACCCCGGGCAAGGACCCGATGACGGGCCACATCGGCGTCAACGGCACCGGCGATGTGCCGACACCGCCCTGCTCGGCTGGAACGTCCATACCGCCAGTGTCATCCCGCACCAGTGGCGGCGCGAAGACGACGAACCGTCCTTGCCCGGCACCGGCCTCTCCACAGAGACCGGCGAAGGCCGAGGAAGAACACCCGACCCACGGCGAGCAGGCACGACGATCAGGGGACGAGGGAGGAACCGTGATGAGCGCCCCAGAACGTGAGGGCCAAGAGCGAGGACGAGGACGACGACGCGAACGGCCCTAGGGCCTCGCGATGTCCGCGGCTGGCGGACGGTACGCGAGTGTCTCGATCCAGTGATTGTTCGTACAAATGCTTGTGCCTACCAGGCGTGCCCGAATCGTCTGCTCATCATGCGAGGCAGCCGGGGGAACCTCCCCCAACTGATCCGAGGAGAGATCCTTGAAGTGTCGCCTTCGCCTCGTCCTGGGCGCTGCCATGCTTGCCGCCCTCGCCCTGGCGCCCGTGCAGTCGGCTTCTGCCGCACCCTCGAGCGTGCACGTCTTTCCCAGCGGGCAGGGAGCCGGACTCTGCCGTGACGGGTTCGTCTGCCTGTACGAGAACTACGGGCTCAACCGGCCCACGAACGGTGCGGTCCTGCTCGCCGACGAGCCCATCGGTTGGCTCTCCGACTATCGCTTCGACAAGCTCGTGAGCTCGGTCTGCAACCACACCGGCACCCCGGTCACGCTCTTCTCGCAGCCCAGCTTCCACGGCGTCGCCTTCACTGTCGCGCCCGACCACTGCACGGACGTGCCAGCCTTGTTCAACGATCAAGCATCCTCGCTGATGCTGGACTGAGTCACACCTTCGGAGGGGACGCCTGCTTCGTGCTCGTCCCCTCCGAAGTTCATGGCGGCTCGGGGGTGGAGGGGGACCTTGGTCCAACCCTCGACGCGCTTGTCGGACTGGTCGTGGGCGTGCGGAGCTTGATCGAGTGCCAGCTCGTGGCTGGTGGGAGGCGATCGGTCCGGGGTGGCGCGAACCGCACGACCGGGACGCCCCGGCCGTGCAGCTCGGCGATCCACCTCGACTGTCATCATCCCTACAGGTCAAGCCACTACCGGGACAGCGACTTCGCGGCGACCTGGTCGGGCGCGGTCAGCTTGCTGTTGTGCGGGTGGTTCCGGTTGAGGAACCAGGTGCGGGCCGAGACGAACCACCAGAGCGTGGCGAAGCCGAGCACGATGGCCACAGCGACTGGGGCGTAGTTGAAGTTCCGGGCGGTGATCGGGTTGACCTGGGGCAGCATGAACAAGACGGTGATCATCAGCACCCAGGCCACCGCGACGATGCCGACCGGGCGGCTGAACCGGCCCAGATGCCACGGGCCGCGCTGGAATCGGTTCCCTTGACGGAGCCGCAGAAAGGTCGGGATCACGTAGGCGATGTACAGGCCGATGGTGGCGATCGAGGTCACCGCGGCGTATGCGGTGGCATTGATCAGGTCGGGCAGGCCGAGTGACAGCGCGGCTCCCACGGCCAGCCAGACGGCCTTGGTGGGTGTGCGCGTGTTGGGGTTGATCTGGTGCCAGACCCGGCTGAAGGGCAGCGCTCCGTCTCGCGAGAAGGCGTAGATCATCCGGGAGTTGGCGGTGACCGAGGCCATGCCGCAGAACAGCTGGGCGCCGATCACGACCAGCAGCAGCAGTTTGCCACCGGTCAGCCCGAGCGAGTCTATGAAGATCTGGGCCGGCGGCACCCCGGTGGCGGTGTTGAGCGTGCTGTCCCAGTTCTGGATGGCGAAGGTGATGCCGACGATCAGCACGAATCCGGCGATCCAGGAGAGCCAGATCGAGCGGACGATTCCGCGCGGGCCCGCCACCGCGGCGTCGTTGGTCTCCTCGGTCATGTGGGCCGATGCGTCGTAGCCGGTGAAGGTGTACTGAGCGACGAGCAGGCTCAGCAGGCCGACGTAGAGCCCGGAGTGGAAGCCGGTGCCGTTGACGAAGTGCCCGAAGACGAATCCGGCCGACTGGTGGTGGGAGGGAACGACGATCAGCGCCCCGACGATGACCAGCACGCCGCCGACGTGCCACCAGACGCTGACGCTGTTGAGGAGTGCCACCAACCGCACGCCGAAGGTGTTCAGCGCACCGTGCAGCAGCAGGATGCACGCGAAGAGCACCATCGTGTGCTGGGCGGTCGTGCTGAAGCCCCACTGGAGGTCGAGGTAGGCGTTCAGGAAGGTGGCGGCACCGAAGTCGACACCGGCGGTCACCGCGACCTGGCCCAGCACGTTGAACCATCCGGTGAACCAGGCCCATGCAGCCGCCGAAGCCGGCGGTGCCATCTCCTTCGCCCAGAAGTACAGTCCCGCCGAGGTCGGGTACGAGGAGCAGACCTCGGCCATCGCCAGGCCCACGAACAGGGTCATGGCGCCGACCAGCACCCAGCCCCAGGTCAGCATGGCCGGACCACCGGTGGTGAGGCCGAAGCCGTAGAGGGTCAGGCAGCCGGAAAGAATGGAGATGATGGTGAAGGAGACGGCGAAGTTCGAGAAGCCTGACATGCGCCGGGCCAGGACCTGGGTGTAACCCAGCTGCGCGAGGCGCTCCTCGTCGGACAGGTACTCGGGTTCCAGGGGCACGGTGCCTCTTCCTCTCGGGGGGACTGCGGACGGGCGGGGGAGTGTGAGGGCACGTCAACGGGGTCGACGCTCGATCAGTTGACCAGTCCGGCCGGATCGTTCAGTCCGGCCGGATCGTCAGGCCGGTCTGGTTGTTCAGGTCGATCGACGCCAACGGCCGCGGTCTGCGCGGACCGGCTTTATCGCCTGCTCCCGGTGGCTGCGGAACAGTTGCTCCGCGTCACCGCACAGGGCCCAGGGGAGTTGGCTCATGTAGGGGCCGATCTCCTCGAAGACCTCCGCCGCTTCGGCGTGCCGGCCGGCGAAGGAGAGGGCGTGCGCCAGATAGTGCGCGTCGTCGATGAAGTTGGCATGGCGCCGTGGTGAACGGAAGCTCCACCAGTGGTCGAGCACGAGGTCGACGTCGGGGCGGTCCGTCCACGAGTGGATGACCAACCGCAGGTTCTGCGGATCCTGCTGCGTGCGGTGACGGTAGTGCTCGGCCTGTGCGACGAGGAGCAGCACCGCGATCGGCGTGCCCCGGGGGGCCAGTTGGGCCCGCTCGTGCGCCCAGTCGAACATCATGGCAGCGGAGCCCTGGTGACGGGGCATCAGGTAAGCCAGAAGTTCGTGGTGGCCTTCGCGGCTGTAGGGGTCGCGGCGGCTGGCTTCGCCCCATAACTGCTGCATCAGTTTGGTGTCCGGCGCCAGCGTACGGGTCAGCGCCATCAGGACCAGCCACGGCGAGGGGTCCGGCGGCAGTGCGTCGGCGGCCCGCAGGCAGGTCTGCCAGGCTGCGTCCAGGAGTTCACGGTCCTGGGTCTCACCTGCCAGGATGGCGCGCAGCGCCTGGACGTGCGCGAGCATCACCACGGCGTCCGGGTTGCCGGGTTCGGCAGCCGCCCAGGTTTCGGCCCAGCGCAGGCGTACCCCGTGGCGAGCCAGAATCTGCAGCCGGAAGACCCTGCGGTCCCAGTCGCGCCCGCCGGCCGCGATCACGTCGCGTGGTGCGTCCCAGCGGCCCATGGCGGCGTCCTCGCACGCGGTGCGCAGCGCCAGGTCGTCGCGCGCGGGATGCGTCTCAAGTGACTCGGAGTCGCGGCCGTGTCCCCTAGCCATGGCAGGTGCCTGTCAGCGGAGATCGGGACTGTGTCACGAGTGCTCCTGTCGGTTGGTCGAATGGAGACCGTGCGCAGAGGCGCGGACGGACTACTCCGGGTGATTGCGCCACGCCACGCGGGGTTCCTGTGAAGGGGGCGCAGGGAAGTAGAAAATCAGATCTTCACTTGTCGGCAATAGGGCTCACTGGGGGTCCACTTGTCATAACAGGGCTCAGAGCGCACGAATTAACGCAACCGAAATGGAACGCCCCGCGCGGGCCCCTAAAGTGCCCTGCATGAGCAGTGGCATGTACGCCGCACCGGCGCCCGCACTGCGGCCGAACTCGCAGCTCATCTCACTCATCGAGCAGGCCGCCATGTCCAACAAGCAGTTCGCGCGCGCGGTGCGGGACACGGCGGCTCGACACGGCCGGGACGCCAAGTGCACGCACACCAGCGTGCAGCGGTGGCGCGACGGCCGGATGAGCCGTGCCGTGCCGCCCGAACTCATCGCCGAAACACTCGCGTTGAGGCTCGGCCGGATCGTCACGACCGCTGATATCGGCATGGCCGGGCCCGCCGGCTCGGCACGCTCCCCGTGGACGGCCGAGTTCCTGGACGATCCGGTCGAACTCGTCGCCGTGGCCCGTGCCCTGTGGGTCAGCGACCTGGACCAGCACAGCTCCACCCGCTACGGGATCCCGGCAGCCGCGCTCAGCGGGCCGGCCCTGCACTGGCTGGTTGCCGACACTGCGCCGGCGCCGGTCGGCCACGGCCCCGGCGCTGAGGTGACGCCCATCGATCTCGCCCGCTTCAGCACCACCTTCCAGGCCTTCGATCTGATCGCCCGTCGCACCGGCGGTTTCGCGGCCCGGCTGCCCGCGGTCCAGTTCCTGCAAAGCAGCCTGACGCCGCTGCTGACCGGCCGGTACCCGGGCGCCGTCGGGCGCCGCGTCTTCCGCTCCGCCGCCCTCGCCCACCTGTCCGTCGGCCGCTACACCCACGACGCAGGTCTCCACGGACTGGCCCGTCGCTACCTGCTGCTGGCCCTGTCCATGGCCCACCACGGCGAGGACCGTGTGCTGGGCGCGCACGTCCTGGCTGCCCTGGCCGAACACGCGCCGCTGGCAGGCGACCATCCGGATACCTTCGACCTGGTGCGCGCGGCCCTGCTCGGCACCGCCGGCCACGGTCGGCGGGCCAGGGCCGCCCTGCACGCGGCCGAGGCCCGATTTCAGGCTGCCCGCCAGGACGCCCGGGCCACCGCGCTGAGCCTGGAGCGATCGGCCAAGGGGTTGATCGAGGCCAGTTCCGACAACGACGCCTGGCTCGACTACTTCGGGGCAGCCGAACTTGCCGACACCACGCTGCGATGCCTCCTCGAGCTCGGCGAACTGCAGCGAGCCCGAAGCGAGTTCGAGACGGCCAGCGCATCCCGCAGCCCGGACCGGCTGACCGACCAGGTTCTCGCCTTCTGCCTGCTTGCCACAGCTCACTTCCGGTCGGGTGAGATCAGCGAAGCCTGCCGGGCGGTCGAGACCGCCCTGGACCATGCGCAGGGCATGCAGTCCGCTGCGGTGAACGTCCAACTCGCCCAACTGGCCCGCTATCTCGACGAGCACCGGGGGACTGGGCAGGCGGCCGCCCTCGGTCGGCGCATCCGCTCGTCCCAGCGCCTGTAGGGCAGTCCCCCTGGTCGAAGGATCTGGAGCCCTTCTCCTGCGGGCCCGCATCCCCGAACTGGCCCGATCCCAGGTGCGCCTACCGTCGACGAGGAGGCCCTTCAGGCCTGCGCCCTGCCGTGCCCGGGGAGCGGCTGGGCCGCTGGTGGCTGCGCAACCCGGCCGTCCCAGGGAGCGGATCATCGGGTCAGGGGCGGTTGCACGTGTGAGAGGACAGGTGTCGCGGGCGGCGTGTGCCGCTGCGGCGGCACGCTCGATGGTCGGACGTGACTCCCGCCCGCCCCCGCCCGGAGTATTTGGCGAGCGGCACAAGGCGGGACCTCCTAGGCTCGCGATTACACGGAGTGGTTGACAGTCACGCAGAGTGCATGGCTACTGCCGCGCCTGAGAATCAGGAGAGATCCACATGCGCTGTCCCGGTATAGCCGCCGCGTTGGTGGCGAGCGCCGTCGTCGTCGCCGTGACCGCCCCCTCCGCGGGCGCCGTCGCCCTCAAGCCCTCGGGGCGCGTTCAGCCGGCCGGAGCCCACACCCTCCCGGTGCACCTGCACCCACTCACCCCCGCGGCCTCACGGCCGGCCCCGGCGCAGATCAACGCCGACAAGGGCAAGCCGCGCCTTCCGGTGCCCAAGCCGATGCTGAGCATCGCCAAGTCGCACGACGGTGAGTTCCACCGGGGACAGCACAACGCGCTGTACACGATCACGGTCTCCAACTACGGCCCCGGGTTCACCTCGCCGGTCGCCTTCCTGACGGTGACGGACGCACTGCCGGCGGGCCTGACCGCCACAGCGATCAACGGCGCGGGATGGTTCTGTTCGCTGCCCACGTTGACCTGCACGCGTCCCGGCTCGCTCGCCCCCAACACGCAGTACCCGCCGATCTATCTGCTCGTCGATGTCGCCGACAACGCCCCCGCGCTCGTCACCAACGCGGCCACGTTGTCCAGCAGCAACCGCAACGACCTGTGGGCTCCGATCACGGTGCTCGACCCCACCAGAGTCAAGGGCGACCCGGACTCCGACGGGTCACACGGCAAGACCCCTCCGGTCAACGTCACCGTGATCAACCAGAACACCAGCAGTGCGCACAACTCGAACCTCAACAGCGCCAAGGCGAAGGCGGACGTGAAGGTCAAGCAGACCACCGCGCTCGTCAAGGTCCACGCCCCGCACACCACCCACATCACCAAGGTGGTCAAGGCACCCGGCCGCCACTGCCGCCACCACGGCTGATGCGCTGCCAGGTCAGACCGGACCGCGCGAGGCATCCGGCGCACGCCGTACCGAGCCCCGGCTGACGCCGCAGCGCCGGCCCCTGCGACGAGCCACCCGGTGGTGCCCTCCGTACCCAGTGCGGCCGGCCCGCCGGAATGGCTCGTCTCCTGCGTTGCGGGCAGCTGTCAGGTGCTCGCGGAGCTGTTCGGGGTTCGGGCGGCCGCAGCCGCCATGGGCCCATTGGCGCAGACCGGCCGGATGGCTCGCTGAGGGGCTACCGATCCCGACCGCCACGTCAGTCGTCAGCCCTTCCACGCCGGCAGGCCGAGCACCATCGTGAGGCCGCCGCCCGGGGTGTCCTCCGGGGTGAGAGTGGCGTCCATGCACGCGGCGAAGCCGTGGGCGAGGGCGAGGTGCAGACTGACGCCGGCGCGGGAGTTCGCGGAGTGCCGGGCACCATCGAAGGAGGGATGGCGGGCTCGAAAAGGTGGCCCGCCTCGCCGTTGCGGAGGCTCGGGCTGTGGTCGACGATCCTGGTTCCTCAACGCTGCCTTGACGGGCCATCAGAATTTTGGGGGGATCAAGCGCTCGGACCGCCGGAACTGATCAGCGGGCCCGGGCGACGCCGTGGCGTTCCGATCCGTGGTGGCGCAGGCCGAGCCGTGCCCACACCGAGGGGCGCGGCGTCTCGGCGAACACCACGTCGCCTTCCCGCACCGCGACTGCGGTGACCGCGTCCCGCAAGGTCTCCGCGCAGACTGCGACGGGCTGGACCCGCACCGGCTCCTCGGGGCCGAAGGTGTCGGTCAGCAGCTCGTCGAGCTCGGCGCAGGCGTTGCGCTCCCACGCGTGCTCCAGCTCGGGGCTCGGGTGGGAGCGGTGCAGGGCCTCGCCCCCGACCGGAGTCCAGGCGAGCACCGGCACCAGCACGGCATGCCGCCGACGCGCCTCGGCCGCCGCCCGGTGCAGCAGCGCCGGGTCCCCGGCGCGGTCACGAACACCGACGATCACTCGCGGGGTCCTGTCTGTCGCGGTCGGAGCCGTCGAGGTCTGGACCATGGCACACCCTTCTTTCCGACTGCTCTGCTCATCGGGCGTCCAACAGAGGGCCACGTGTCCATTCCACGCCCTCGACAGACCCGGAACGACGCTCCTTGACGCACCCTGTACGCCCGGGGCCCTGTCCTTGACGTCGTCCTGACCCCGGCGTGCCGTCCCGGGTTCGACCCGCGCGCTGGGCAGAGAGTGGAGGCCAGGCGGCATGGGCGGAAGGGGAGCGATGAGCGGCACCGGCGGGATTGTCACGGCCGTGTTCCTCGGCATCGGCGGTTCCGCGCGGCGGTCTCGATCCGGTGTCGGAGGTCTCGGGGCGGTATCGGCTGCGCTAAGGCAGCGCTCAGGTTCCCGTGGTGGGCGCATACGAGGCGTTAAGGACGCTCTGACCTGCTCCCCACATGCGTTTTCCTGTTCTCTGCTGCCGTCGGCGGCACCCACCCGGTCTCTCCCGGGGCGGGTCGGAGCTCTCGTTCTGGGGTGCGATTCCCGTGCAGGACCTGTTCTTTGTGGGGGTGACGATCGTCGTGTTCGCGGTCCTCGCCCTGATCGTCAAGGGGGTGGAGCGGCTGTGAGCGCTGACAACATCATCGGGCTGATCGTCTCGGTCCTCCTGGTCGGATACCTCGTCGCGGCTCTGATCCGTCCGGAGAAGTTCTAGTGAACGCAACCCTCGCGGGCTTCCTGCAGGCCCTTGCCCTGGTCCTGATGCTGGCCCTGTCCTACCGCCCGCTGGGCGACTACATGGCCCACGTGCTCTCCACGCGCAAGCACCTGCGTGTCGAGCGGGGCATCTACCAGCTGATCGGCGTCGACGGCGACGCGGAGCAAACCTGGTCCGCATATCTGCGGTCCGTCCTCGCCTTCTCTTTCATATCGGTGCTCGTCCTCTACGCCCTCCAGAGACTGCAGGGCCACCTGTGGCTCTCGCTAGGCTTCCCGGCGGTCTCGCCGGCGATGGCGTGGAACACCGCGGCCTCGTTCGTCACCAACACCAACTGGCAGTCGTACTCGGGTGAGGCGACGATGGGCCACCTGGTGCAGATGGCGGGTCTGGCGGTGCAGAACTTCCTGTCCGCGGCCGTCGGCATCGCGGTGGTCACCGCGCTGATCCGCGGCTTCATCCGCCACAAGGCCGACACCCTCGGCAACTTCTGGGTCGACCTGACCCGCATCACGCTGCGGGTGCTGCTGCCGATCTCGGTCGTCTTCGCGCTGGTGCTGGTCGCGGGCGGTGCGGTGGAGAACCTGCACGCCGCGCAGATCGTGCACACGCTCTCCGGCTCGACCCAGTCGATCCCGGGCGGCCCGGTGGCCTCGCAGGAGGCGATCAAGGAGCTGGGCACCAACGGCGGCGGCTTCTACAACGCCAACTCCGCTCACCCGTTCGAGAATCCGAACGCCTTCACCAACCTGCTGGAGATCTACCTCCTGCTGGTGATCTCGTTCGCGCTGTGCCGCACCTTCGGCACCCTGGTGAAGTCGCAGAAGCAAGGCTACGCGATCGTCTCGGTCATGGGCCTGTACTGGATGGCCTCGGCCGCGCTGATCACCTTCTTCGAGCACCAGCACTCCGGTGTCGCCGCGAAGATCGCCGGCGCCGCGATGGAGGGCAAGGAAGTCCGGTTCGGCATCCCCGCCTCGTCGTTGTTCGCGGCCTCCACGACGCTGACGTCCACCGGTGCGGTCAACTCGATGCACGACTCGTTCACGCCGCTGGGCGGCGGCACCGCGATCCTGAACATGATGTTCGGCGAGATCGCTCCGGGCGGTACCGGATCGGGCCTGTACGGCATCCTGATCCTGGCCATCGTCACGGTCTTCGTCGCGGGTCTGATGGTGGGTCGCACGCCCGAGTACCTGGGCAAGAAGCTCGGTGCGCGGGAGATGAAGTTCGCCTCCCTGTACATCCTCGCCACCCCGGCGATCGTGCTCTGCGGCACCGGTCTGGCGATGTCGCTCAGCGCCGGTCACGGCGGCGGCATGGCCAACACCGGCCCTCACGGCTTCTCCGAGGTGCTCTACGCCTTCACCTCCGCGGCCAACAACAACGGTTCGGCCTTCGCGGGCCTGACCGTGACCAGTACCCACTGGCAGGAGGCGCTGGGCCTGGCGATGCTGTTCGGCCGGTTCCTGCCGATGGTGTTCGTGCTGGCGCTGGCCGGTTCGCTGGCCAAGCAGCAGCACACGCCGGAGTCCACCGGCACCCTCAAGACCCACAGCCCGCTCTTCGTCGGAATGCTCTCCGGCGTGATCCTCATCGTCGTCGGGCTCACCTACTTCCCGGCCCTGGCACTCGGGCCGCTCGCGGAGGGCCTGCACTGATGTCCACTCCCACGCTCAACTCTCCGGCCGAGGCGCCGGAGACCCCGCAGATCGAGCTCCCTGCCGAGCCCAGAATCGGCGGCGGCCTGCTGGCCCCGAAGCAGCTGCTGAAGTCCTTCCCGGACGCGGTCAAGAAGCTCGACCCGCGCGTCATGTTCAAGAACCCGGTCATGTTCGTGGTCGAGGTCGGCTCGCTGCTGACCACGCTCTCGGCGATCGAGAAGCCGTCGGTGTTCGCCTGGGTGATCACCGTCTGGCTCTGGCTGACGGTCGTCTTCGCCAACCTGGCCGAGGCCGTTGCCGAGGGCCGTGGCAAGGCCCAGGCCGACACCCTCCGCAAGACCCGCACGGACACGATGGCGCGCCGCGTCGTCGGCGACTGGACGCCGGGCATGACGGGGGTGCGCGAGGAGGAGGTCTCCGCTACGCAGCTGCGTCTCGGCGACCACGTGATCGTGGAGGCCGGCCAGGTCATCCCCGGTGACGGCGACGTCGTCGAAGGTGTCGCGTCGGTGGACGAGTCGGCGATCACCGGCGAGTCCGCGCCCGTGATCCGCGAGTCCGGTGGCGACCGCTCCGCGGTGACCGGCGGCACGAAGGTGCTGTCGGACCGCGTGGTCGTGAAGATCACCTCGG
>NZ_BBPP01000009.1:84945-103191 GCF_000787835.1 Streptacidiphilus melanogenes | reverse complement strand
CGCTCACCATCGTCTTCCTGCTCGCGGTCGTGACCCTGCAGCCGATGGCGAAGTACGCCGGGGCCGAGCAGACGATCATCGTCCTGGTGTCCCTTCTGGTGGCACTGATCCCGACGACGATCGGCGCTCTGCTGTCGGCGATCGGCATCGCGGGCATGGACCGGCTGGTGCAGCGCAACGTGCTGGCCATGTCCGGCCGCGCCGTCGAGGCCGCGGGCGACGTGTCGACGCTGCTGCTCGACAAGACCGGCACCATCACCTTCGGCAACCGCCAGGCAGCCGAGTTCGTCACCGTCGGCGAGGCGGACGAGGCCGGGCTCGCGAGTGCCGCGCAGCTGTCCTCGCTCGCGGACGAGACGCCCGAGGGTCGCTCCATCGTGGTCCTCGCGAAGGAGAAGTACGGCCTGCGCGAGCGCCACCAGGGCGAGCTGGCCGACGCCACCTGGATCGAGTTCACCGCCCAGACCCGCATGTCGGGCGTCGACGTCGACGGCCACTCGATCCGCAAGGGTGCGGCCGCGGCCGTCGCCAACTGGGTCAAGGACAACGGTGGACAGACGGACAACGAGCTGGACGTCGCGGTGGAGCGGATCTCCAACCTCGGCGGCACCCCGCTCGTCGTGGCGGAGCGGAAGGGCAGCGCCCCGGCGCGCGTCCTCGGTGTCATCTACCTCAAGGACGTCGTCAAGCCCGGCATCAAGCAGCGCTTCGCAGAGATGCGGGCCATGGGGATCAAGACGGTCATGATCACGGGTGACAACCCGCTGACGGCCGCCGCGATCGCCGAGGAGGCCGGCGTCGACGACTACCTCGCGGAGGCCACTCCCGAGGACAAGATGGCCCTGATCAAGAAGGAGCAGGAGGGCGGCCGGCTGGTCGCCATGACCGGTGACGGCACCAACGACGCGCCCGCGCTCGCGCAGGCGGACGTCGGCGTGGCGATGAACACCGGTACCTCGGCCGCCAAGGAGGCCGGGAACATGGTGGACCTGGACTCCAACCCGACCAAGCTCATCGAGATCGTGGAGATCGGCAAGCAGCTGCTCATCACGCGCGGTGCGCTGACCACCTTCTCCATCGCCAACGACGTCGCCAAGTACTTCGCGATCATCCCCGCGATGTTCGCCAGTGTGTACCCGGGCCTGGGGCACCTGAACATCATGGGGCTGCACTCGCCGAAGTCGGCGATCACCTCGGCGATCATCTTCAACGCGCTGATCATCATCGGCCTGATCCCGCTCGCCCTGCGCGGCGTGCGCTACCGGCCCTCGTCCGCGCAGTCGCTGCTCCGCCGCAACCTCGGGATCTACGGCATCGGCGGTCTGATCCTGCCCTTCGTCGGGATCAAGCTGATCGACCTGCTCATCATGTACATCCCCGGCCTGCACTGACCAGAAGTGGTGTGACACACAATGGCTAAACCCCTTCCCACTCCGGTGCGGAACCACCTGACGGGTCTGCGGATCCTGCTGCTGTTCACGGTGATCTGCGGCCTCGCCTATCCGCTGATGATCACCGGCGTCTCGCAGGTCGCCTTCAGCAAGCAGGCCAACGGCTCGCTGGTCAAGGACGCCCACGGCACCGTGGTCGGCTCCTCCCTGATCGGCCAGAACTTCACCATCGTCTCCAAGGACGGCAAGTCCCAGAGCCCCGACCCGAAGCTCTTCCAGTCCCGCCCCTCGGCAGCCGGCGCCCTCGGCTACGACCCGACCGCCTCGGCCGGCACCAACCAGGGCACCAACTCGGCCACCCTGGTGACCAGCTACACCCAGCTCAAGGCAGACATCGCCAAGTTCGACGGCGTCCCCGAGAGCCGGGTGCCCGCCGACGCGATCACCTCCTCCGGCTCCGGCCTCGACCCGGACATCAGCCCCGCCTACGCCGCCATCCAGGTCAACCGGGTCGCCCAGGCCCGCGGCCTGAGTGTCGACAAGGTCCAGGCACTCGTTAAGCAGTACACCCAGGACCGCAACCTCGGCTTCCTCGGCGAACCCCGGGTGAACGTCCTGGAGCTCAACCTCGCGCTGACCAAACTCAGCTGATTCCTGGTCCGGTGCGGCCCGCAACGCCCATGAGCGTCGCGGGCCGCACCGAAGCATCCGCCCATCGGCAAGGGAGTGCGCGTGTCAACGCGTGGTAATGGCCCGTCACCTCCGGGGAAGCTCAAGGTTTTCCTGGGATCGGCCCCCGGCGTCGGCAAGACCTACAAGATGCTGGACGAGGCCCACCGGGGGGCCGAGCGGGGGCAGGACGTCGTCGTGGCCCTCGCCGAGTGCCATGGACGCCGCCAGACCGAGGCTCAGTTGCAGGGGCTGGAGACGGTTCCTCGACTGGAACGGGACTACCGGGGCGCGCGTTCACGGAACTCGACACGGGCGGTGCTCGCGAGGCACCCCGAGGTCGCCCTCGTCGATGCTGTGCCGGTGATCGTCCTCTCGGGCCGTGGGGAGTTCGCGGACAAGGTGGGGGCGCTCGACGCCGGGGCGGACGACTACGTCACCAAGCCCTTTGCCATGAACGAGCTCCTCGCCCGCCTGCGTGCCGCGCTGCGCCGCCCGACGCGTGCGGAACCGGAGGCGCCCACGGCGGTCATCGGCGACTACACCGTCGACCTGGGGAGCGCCATCGTGCGGCGGACCGACGGAGCCGGTCCCGCGGTGCGCCTGACGCCGACCGAGTGGCGGATCCTCTCGGTGCTGCTGGCACACCCGGGCAGGCTGGTGACCGGGCATCAGATCCTGCAGCAGGTCTGGGGACCGGGTCACGAGCAGAAGACCAACTACCTCCGCGTTTACTTCGCCGGGCTGCGCCGCAAGTTGGAGCGCGATCCGGCGCACCCACGCCATCTCCTCACCGAGCCCGGCATGGGCTACCGCTACGAGCTCTGAGGCCCCGAGCTGCAGGACGGAGGAGGGTCGCGACGCCGGGACGGGACGCGCGGCCCTCCTTTGTGCTCGCCGTGCGTTGGGCAGAGCCATCTACTCGGTGGTACCGTATAGTGGTACTCAGTGCTACGCAGTACTGGAAGGGATCGGACAGGGGCCGGCATGGACGACCTGACGGAGATGCTCAAGGGCACACTCGAGGGCTGCGTGCTCGAAATCATCGGCGGCGAAGAGACCTACGGGTACGCCATCACGCGGCGGCTGAACGACCTCGGCTTCGCCGACGTCGTCGAGGGGACGGTGTACACCATCCTGCTGCGACTGGAGCGGAAGGCACTCGTCCAGGTCACGAAACGACCGTCCGAGTTGGGGCCGCCGCGCAAGTTCTACACGCTCAACGACGCCGGCCGCGCGGAACTCGCGACGTTCTGGGCGAAATGGGAGTACCTCTCATCACGCATCGACAGGCTCAAGGAGGGCGGGCGATGAGCTTCTGGGAGACCATCACCGGCAGCGATCTCACCAGGGAGTGGAAGGCGTTCGAAGCCCGGGCGGAGGCACTGCCGCCGGAGTACCGAGGGGCGTGGGAGCAGATCAAGGGCCACCTCTTCCCTTACGGGGACTTCACTGGCCGCAACCTGATGCCCCTCCTCGACGCCGCCCTGGGACTGCTCGAAGAAGCGTCGGCGGACGGGCAGAGCGTCAGCGAGGTGCTCGGCGACGACATTCCGAGCTTCTGCACGGCGCTGGTCGGCGGAGAGGGCGCGCGGACGTATCGCGACCGCTGGCGCGAGCAGTTGAACAGGAACGTCGCAAGGAAACTGGGCCGGCTGGGAGGCTGACGTGGGCATCGCCGACATCATCGAGGGCAAGAAGCAGTGGCGGGCGCACATGGCTCGGGTCAAGGCGCTTCCGCCGGACTACCAGATCGTCTACAAGGAGATGCAGCGGTACCTGTTCAAGGTCGGACCGGTCGACCTGCCTGACGGGCCCCTGCTCCCCGGGATCGTCGACTTCTTCGAGGAGGGTGTCGCGGCCGGAACGGGAGTCCTGGCGCTCATCGGCAGTGACGTCGCCGCCTTCTGCGACGACCTGGTCAAGGACTCGCGCACCTACGCAGACGTCTACCAGGAGTCCATCAACGGGAAGCCCGTCACGGACGAGAGGTAGCGACCGCCGCAGGTCAGGGGCCCGGGTCGTACTTGTAGCCGACTCCGCGCACCGTCGCGATCATCTGCCGGAAGTCAGGCCCGAGTTTCCTCCGCAGCCGCAGCACGTGGACGTCGACGGTCCGCTCGCCTCCGACGGGGGCGACGCCCCACACGCACTCGAGCAACTGCTCGCGTGTGAACACCCGCAACGGCTCCGCCACAAGGCGGGCGAGCAGGTCGAACTCGAGCCTCGTCAGGGCCAGACCACGCCCTCCGGCGTCAGGGTGGTTCTGACACCGCCCATACGCCTGTCCCACCGCTCTTGACGCCGCTTCGGCTCTCGCGGCGGTCCGGGGGAGTGGACCCTCCCGATACTCACGGGGCGGCAGGAAGGAGCACGATCCTTCCCACCGCCCCGTTTCTGCGAGCCAGTACGGCCGTCGGAGCCCGGCCCGCAGGTCTGGTGGGCGGGCGCGTCGCGGTCTCTCCGGGAAGACGCGCCGTGCCCCGCCATCCGGTCGATTCAACACCAGGTGGGTCGGCCGGGAGCGCCATCCTCACGCGGGCATGACGCCGGGCCCGGATATCTTGACGCGGTCTTCGCAACGGCGATTGCGAAGCCGCGGGAAACGCAGGTTCAGCGGCCGCCGCCGAGCGGTACCGTCGCGAGGGCTCGGCCGTCCCGCCCGCGGATCTCGACCCGGAGGGGCAGCGTGCGCTCGCGCACGCTCGTGCCCCCGACCCCGACGGCATGCTGACGCAGCAGCACGCCGCGCACCGCGTCCGCCAGCGGTCCGGAGAGGAACTCCTGGGTCAGCAGTGTGGCGTCCTCTCTCAGCAGGTGCAGTTGCAGCACCCAGCCGTGGCGCGGCTGCGTGCCGCGCGGCCCCGTCGGCTCGGCGCTCAGGCCGAGGTCTTCGAACGCCTCGATCAACTCCTCGACCTCCACGCCGTCGAGGTGCTGGAAGTTCTCTTCGATCAGCAGGCCGGCCATTGCTTCCCCCGGGTCCGAGGCGGTCGTGGTTGGACCGCCGTCCGAGATCATTCCACCGCGGCGACCGGCGGCTCCTCCGGCCATTGACGGGCCCTGTACGGGGAGGCTGGCGATCTTGACGAATCCTTGTTGTCAGGACGGACGCTGAGCCCTCGCCGTCGTCCGATCAGGGCCGAGGCTCAGGGTGGGCAGGATCCGGTGCCGCCGGCAGGACGGCGGTGGTGAGCTCGCGCGGTGCTACGGGTACGCGGTGGCGCAGGCTTCTCGGGAGTTCGGCGAGCAGTTCGGGCGCCGGGACGGCCAGCACCCGGCAGTTGGCATGGCCGACGCAGTGCCGCGTCGTCGATCCGTGGAACAGCCGGGCCCAAGCGTCGTGGGGTCCCGCACCGACGACCAGCAGGTCCTCGGATCGGTCGGCCACGTAGACCAGAGAGACCCCGGCCTCGCCACGTACCGTGACGAGCTCCACCGGCAGATCCTCCGGCAGCCCGCCGAACGCCTCGTCAAAGCTGTTGCGTAGCCGCCGCGCCGCCTCGTCCTCCCAGACCCGCAGCAGCGGCGGGCAGGGCGCACGCCGGTAGGAGATCTCGCCGCCCGGCGGCGTCCAGGCCAGGACGGCGACCAGCTGCGACCGTGACCTGCGGGCCTCCACGACAGCCGCGCGCAGCGCCTGCAGGCTGGTCGGCGTTCCGCTGACTCCGACGACGACGCGCCCCGAGTGGGACATGGCGAACTCTCTTCTCGTGTGACGACGGGGATGGCGGCACACGCGAGCCGCCGCAGGCCATTCCAACTCACGAACGGAAGGGTCCCTTGCCACGTTGACGCCGCCCGTACGTCGAGGCGGCGCCTCTTGACGTACCCTTGTGACCGCTGTGACGGGCGCCACCACGAGCGAGCCGGCGTCACATCAGAAACCGCGTGGCAACCAGGCAGTGAGCGTGCAGGTTCCCCTCCGCGTCCTCTGCCGTTTCGGCGTCCACACAAGCCGGATCGATCGGCAGGGAGAGTGGCTGTTCGCGCCCGCGACGGCCCGATCCGACATCTGCGGCCACTCGGGCCGATGGCGTCAGGATTCGGGGCTCGGGTGTGCGGGTTGCGTCAAGACACACGCGGTGCCGCCCGCGCCGCTGCGGCGGCAGGGAGTCTTGAAGCAGGTCGAGGATGCCCGAGATCGGGGAGACGTGTCCGGCGTCGAGGAACAGACATGGTGAGTCGGCTGATCCACGCCATGCGGCGGACGGGACACGTCGGCGACCCGCCGCAGTTGCGCGCCCGTCGGGTCGAGGTCGCCGTGGTCGCGTGCACCGTGTCCGTCGCGTGGGCGGCGTTCGCGGGCCTGACGTCGCTGGCCGTCGGCGCGGTCGCGGGCTCGTTGTCCCTGCTCGCCTTCGGCCTCAGCTCGGTGATCGACGGGTCCGCCTCGGCGGTCCTGGTGTGGCTGTTCAGAGCCGGTCGCGACCGCGTCGGCAGGTCGCCCGACCGGCACCGGTACGAGCGCGTCGCGACGCGGGCGGTCGCGGGTGCGATGCTCGCTGCGGCGGCCTACGTGCTGGCGCAGGCGGCCGAGCTGCTGGCGACGGGGGCACACCTGGCACACAGCCGTCCCTCGCTCGTTCTCCTGGCCGGATCCCTGGTTGTGCTGCCGCCCCTCGGCGTGGTCAAGCTGCGCCTGGGCAGGCTCCTCGACCACCAGGCCCTGCGCGGCGACGGGATCCTCAGCCTCGTCGGCGGCGCGCTCGCCTTGGCAGCGCTCGCGGGCCTCGCCGCCGACGAACGGTTCGGCTGGTGGTGGACGGACCCGGCGGCCGCGATGCTGATCGCTCTGGTGCTGCTGCGCGAGGGCGCGCGCACGCTCCGGCTGTGGGAACCGGAGCGTGCCCGGAACGCGGACCGGGCCGCGCGTGCCCGCTCGGAGATCGAGCTGTCAGGATCCTCCGACTGAGCGGGCGGCCCACTGGATCCGCGGGGCCAGTCAGCCGAGCCCGGGGATGAACTGGACCACCGTCAGGTCGATCAGCCTGATCCCGATGAACGGCAGGGGACCAGTCCACCCAGCCCGTAGACCAGGAGGTTCCGGCGCAGCAGGTCTGCGGCCGAAGTCGGCGTGTAGCGCCACGTCGTAGCCGTGGCCACGCAGGCGCCGCGCGATGCCGTGCGCCGCGCCGCCGGAGGTGGGCAGAGCGGGGTCGGTCGGCTCGCACGGCGCCTCCGCTGCGGCCACGGGTGAACCGGGATAGCGTCAGCGTGTGGTGCACGTCTTCGACGCGGTCCGGGGGAACTCCGTCGCGCTGCCGCCGCCGGGGCGGCGCGCGCTACGGCTTCGCGTGCACCTGGAGTGCTCGGGCCTGGTGGCGGGGTGGGACGAGGTGCGGGCCCTGGTCGTCGCCGACGTGCTGCTGCGCGCCCTGGAAATGGAAGGTGTGCAGGTCTTCCCGGCGATCGAGGCGCCGGAGCTGCCGCCCCTGGAGGCGAGGCGGCTGGACCGGCTCCTGGACTGCTACGACCTCCGCGTGCCCGAGGCCGACAGCGACCCGCACGCCGACGTCCACGTGCTGACCGGCGGGTCCAGCACCCCTCGCGGGTCGAGCGTCGTCCTGCGCGTCGGGCCGACGAGCGCCCCCGCGCCGGTACCGCCACTGCCCGCTGATCCGACAGATCATGACGCCTCGGCGCGACGGTGTGCGTTGCTCGCCACGCCCTATCGGGATCCGCTGGCCGTCAGCGCGGCCGTCCTGACCGACGCCGCGAGTGCTCTGGCAGGCTGGCGCGCCTATGTGGCGTACTGGTCGCAGGCCCCGTCCGCGCCTGTGCCGCCCACGGTCCGGGACCGCGCCCGCGGGCTGCTCGACGCGGACCTGGACACCCCCGGTCTTCTGGGGCTGCTGGGTGAGGTGGCGGACGATCCGGGTTTGCCGGACGGGGCCAGGTTCGAGGCGTCCGTGTGGCTGGACCGGGTGCTCGGCATCCAGCTCGGGCGCGACCTCGGCCGCGCGTGAAGCCCGGCGTGCAGCCGCGTGAAACCCGGCGTGCAGCTCAAGTTCGGTACCACGGCGACCGGCGCCCCGGCCCGGTGCAGAACGCGTTGGGGCACGGTTCCGAGCAGGAGCCCGGTGCGGTGGTGGCGACGGTGGCGACCGAGGACGATCACTGCGGCGTCCTCGGCCGCGTCGAGCAGCACCTGCTCCGGGGCACCGAAGGCGACCCGCGTGATCACCTGCACGTCGGGACGCGGAGGCGTCCCATGGCGTGCGACGAGGCGCAGCCCTGAGCCGACGCTGTCCCTGGCGCGTGAGAAGCGCCCCCGCCGTGGCTGTCTGCCTCCGTGCTGTTGTGTGCAGGTCGCGGTTCAACCGTGGAAGCGCCGCGGCGGCTTCCACCGCACGGGCCGCCCGGGGTTCGAGCGCGCGGGTCTCGTCGAAGGCGAACGTGAGGCCGGAGTGCACGGCGGACACGCCGTGGTGCTGCATCGTGTTGCTCCTCGGTGGCTGCGGCGCGTCCGATGACGCGAGGCGTGCCGGTCGGGACCTGCGACCTCAGGTCCCATGGTCCGTCCGCACCGGGTGTCCGCGATGCCGACGGTCACTGGTCGGCTCGGCCGCCCTGCAGCCTCGACGCGACGCGCGCCCTGGTCAGCAGGAGCGAGGCCTCCATCGCGGCCTGCCGGAGTCGAGCCGTCTTGGCCCGCTCCGTATCCGAAACCGCGCGCGTTCGTGCTTGCTCGGCCTCCGGATCGGGCCCCGGCCCGGGCCACTCCGGTGAGTCGGGGATCATTGCCTGGTACTTCGCGGCGACCCGTTCGAGGTGGCCCTCGAGGTCGGCTTCAGCCGAACGGAATGCGGTCTCGAGCTCGTCCAATGTCAGCACGGCCGCAGCATACGACCCACCGACCGGGGCGGCAGGGCAGGCATGACCAGGCCGTGCTCCGTAGGGGCCGGCGAGCACGTCGGGGGACCATCGGCCTATCGCCGTGGCCCGCCCGGCCGCTGCGGCGCATGGGCCGCAGGGCCGACGCTGGAACAGGGTGGACGGCTTCCTGGTTCGGGGCCGCGCGTCCCGAAGCCAGGAGGCTCCTGTCCGGGAAGGGAGATCGAGATGAGACACCGCATCGTCGACGACCTGATGACGCGCGAAGTGACCAGCGTCCAGGCGGACACGCCGTTCAAGGAGATCGCCGAGATCCTCACCGAGCAGGAGATCAGCGCCGTGCCGGTGCTCGACGGCTCCGGGCGACTGGTCGGCCTGGTCTCCGAGGCGGACCTGCTGCGCAAGCAGGCGGCGCAGACCGAGCCCGAGGGCCGCGGACCGGCGCTGCGCTCCGCCTCCGAGTTCGAGCCAGGCGTGGCGGCGGCGACCGCCAAGGACGTGATGACCGCGCCCGTGTTCACCGCTCACTCCGGCTGGAGCGTGGTGGAGGCCGCCCGTGCCATGAAGCAGCACAGCGTCAAGCGGCTGCCGGTCGTGGACGGTACGGACCGCGTGATCGGCATGGTCAGCCGCCGCGACCTGCTGCGCGTCTTCGTCCGCACCGACCGCGCCATCCGCGAGGAGATCGAGTACGACGTGCTGCGCGAGACACTGACGCTGGACCCCGGCGCCGTACAGGTCCACGTCGTCGACGGTGTGGTGACCCTCGTCGGCCGGGTGCCGCGTCGCAGCCTGGTGCCCGTGGTCGAGCGTCTGTGCCGGAGCACGGACGGCGTGGTCGGCCTGGACTCGCAGCTGGGCTTCGTCGACGACGACCTCCGCGCCAGCCACGTAGTGGGGTGAACCGGTCATGCGCGTCCGCGACGTGATGAACTCTCCGACGGTCACCGTCGGCCCCGGCGACTCGATCCGACGGGCCGCCGAGTCCATGCGTGCGCACGACGTGGGTTGCGTCCTGGTGACGAGGGACGGAGCGCCCCTCGGCGTTGTCACGGACCGCGACACCACGGTGCGGGCGGTCGCGCTCGGCGGGGACCTGGAGGCGCCGGTGACCACGGTCATGTCCGAGCCCGTTGTCACTCTGGACGCGGACGCGGACCTCGCCGACGCCTACCGCGCCTTCCGGCGCAGCGGACGCCGACGGCTCCCGGCCGTCGTCCAGGGGCGCGTGGTCGGGCTGCTGGCCGTGGACGACCTTTTCCTCGACGTGTTCCAGCGCTATGCGGACCTGCTCGGTCCGGTCTCCTGGAGCGCGCTCACCGATGAGCCGTTCGACGAAGGGCCGCTCGGCCAGGCCGTGTGAGCCGGCGCGGCAGGAACGCAACATCCCCGGCGACAGGGCATGGAAACCGGAGTGAGACCATGGCAGCCATCCACGCGCGAGACCTCAGCACTCGGATCACGCGCACACTCCGCGGATCCGAAGGCCGGCAGAGCGCCATGCCGCCCCAGCGACCCGCGCCACCCACGGAAGCGTGGCCCGCGGTAGCGCGGTGCGTCGCCGCGAGTGCGGGTTTGCTCGCCCGCGGACGGGTCCGGCTCACCCGCGGACGGGTCGGCAGCCGGATGCTGTTCGCCGACGGCTCCTCCGCGCGGGTGTACCGCGAGACCCGCCTCGGCGATGGCACGGCCGTGGACGCGTGCGCGCTCGTCGTCGCGTTCCGGCTCCGCGGGGTCCACGGGCGCGGCCACACCCTCTTCCGCTGGGAGAGCATCCTCAACACCCCGCTGTTCGTGGGCTTCCCGGGATTCCGGTCCAAACTCTGGCTGGCCGCCGACGAGCACGGACGCTACCGGGGCGTCTACGAGTGGGAGGGCGCGGAGCGGGCGGAGCACTATGCGCGGAGCCTGTGGCGGGTGCTCGCGCTGGTGAGCGCGCGCGGCTCGATCCGCTACGCGCTCCAGCCCGGAGTCCACCGGGACGAACTCACCAGCCGCTCACCACGACGGGGCCGGACACGCCCCGGTGGCGAGGACGCGTGGTGGCTGCCCGTGGGCCCGCCGTGAGCCGCACCGCCGGTGCGCTGGACGTGCTGGTGGTCGGCGCCGGGCCGACCGGCCTCGCGCTGGCGCTGTCGGCTCACCACCACGGTGCCCGTGTGCGTGTGGTCGAGCGGCGGCCGCAGGCCTTCCGCCCCTCCCGTGCGCTGATCACGCACGCGCGGACCCTGGAGGTGCTGCGCCCGTTCGGCGTCACCGACGCCCTGCTCGCACGGGCGGACACCGCCCCGGCAGCCGCCCTGCACCTCGGGAACCACGTCGTCGAGGAACGCCTCGCCGATCTGGCCCTGCCCGACACCTCCTTCCCTCATCTGACGCTGGTGCGCCAGGCGGACGTCGAGGCGGTGCTCGGCGCGGCACTGGAAGAACGCGGGATCCGGATCGAGCGCGGTGCCGAGCTGCTCGGCGCCACCGACGGCGCAGACCGCGCCGTCGCTGAACTGCGCACCCCGCTCGGCCTCGAACAAGTCGGCTGCCGGTTCGTCGCGGGGTGCGACGGCCCAGCGAGCACGGTCCGCGCCTTCACCGGGATCGGATGGCGCGGCGGCCCGTATCCGGAGGAGGTCGTCCTGGCGGACCTGGAGTTCGAGGACGGCGACCGCGACACCGGCACGCACGTGGTGGCCGGACGGCGGGGCCTGGTGTTCCTCTTCCCACTCGGCGAGTCGGCCACATGGCGGATGCTCGCCACCCGGCGCGCACCCGAGGGGCCCGCCCCCGTGTTCGGCCAGCCCGGCCCACCCGTGGAGCGCTGCGAACTCGACCGGCTTCTGCGGGATGCCGGATTCGAAGGCCCGATCGGTGAGGTCGCGTGGTCGGCGCGCGTGCCCCTGCAGCACCGACTGGCTCCGACGTTCCGGTCCGGACGGCTGTTCCTGGCCGGGGACGCCGCACACACGTACTCACCCGCTGCCGGTCAGGGCATGAACGCCGGTATCCAGGACGCGGCCAACCTGGGCTGGAAGCTCGCTTATGCAGCTGCCTCCGGGACACCGCCGGCGGGTCTGCGGGCCCTGCTCGACAGCTACAGCGGGGAGCGCCGCCCCGTCGCCCTCAGCCGCTTGCTGCTGACCCACGCCGCCTTCTGGGGCGAAGCCTCCACCGCCCCGCTGCCTTCCTGGCTGCGCGGCACCGTCGCACCTCTGGCAGCGCCGGCCGCCCCGCTGCTGCTGCACCGGCGGCGCCTGGTCGCGCAGGGGGTCCGCACCCTCTCGCAGCTGCGGATCCACTACCGCGGCAGCGAGCTTTCCGTCGAGGCCCCGCCGCGACCGGCCGGCTGGCGTGCCGGCGACCGGCTTCCGGATCTTTCCGTCGCTGTGTTCGGCCGCGTGAGCCGACTCCACACTCAGCTGGCGACGCCGGGAGTCCACCTGCTTCTGCGCCCGCAGCCAGCGGCCCCGGCCCTGCCGACTCTCGGACCGCATGTCACCGTGCACCGTCTCGAAGGACTGCCCGGCGAGGGCCTCACCCTCGTCCGGCCGGACGGATACATCGGGCTCCGCTGCGGTGACGCAGACCCGGCCGCGCTGCGCGACTGGTTGAGGCTTGCCGCGGCTCTGCCGGGGCTGGAGCGGGAACCTGCTGTGCCGGAAGGCGAACCAGGACCAACCGGCCCTTCCGGCGCAGCGACCGGCGCGTAGCGTGGGAAGCGGCCGCCCTGCCTGCGTCGGAACCGAGGAGGCGCGCCGTGGATCTCTCCTTCCTCCGCCCGCTCTACGCCCGTCCCGGGCCCTTCGCGTGCGTCTACTTGGACGCGCCCGGCGACGGTGACGGGCGTCCGGCCACGACAGTCGGGTGGACGCACCTACGCGACGAACTCGCCGCTGAGGGCGCCGACGTGGCCACCCTCGGAGCGCTCGGGCACGGAATGCCCCCGGATGACTCGGCCCTGACCGGCCGTGGCATGGCGTTGTTCGCGGCGCATGGCAGGCTGGCGCTGGCCGAACCCCTGGCCGAGCGACCTGGACGTGACCGGGGGACGGTCACCTTCGTGCCGGACGCCATGCCCCTGGCCCTCCAGCACGCGCCGGACATCCCCTACACGGCGGTCCAGGTGCGGCGGGTCCACGAACCGGACGGCGCGTCACGGCTGGTGGCCGAGACCCAGACCGGCCGCTGGCCGCTCGCGCGCGCCGCGCCGCCGGAACCGGACGTGCGGCAGGCGTCCGCGGGGGAGTGGCGCCAGGAGGCGCAGGCCCTGGCAGCCGTTCTGGCGGCGGAGGCGGATCACGCCGGCAGTGAGGTCGTCGTCATGTCCGGCGACCGATGGGCCTGCTCGGTGCTGTACGACACGCTGCCGCCTCGGCTGCGCGAGGACGTCATGCGCATCGACGTCGTGGCGGAGCCGGCCGAGCCCGGCCGACTGCTGTTCGAGACCGAGCTCGGCCACCTGCTCGACGGCCGGCTGAGCAGCCGTGACCGTCAGCATCTGGACAGGTTCCTGGAGGAACGGGCCCGGCGCGGAGGAGCCGTGGAGGGCCTCGCGGCGACGACGCAGGCGCTGCGCGGGGGCGCGGTGGCGGTGCTGCTCGTCGACACCCCGAGCGAACTGGACCGGGAACAGCTGTGGGTGGGTGCCGCCACCAGCCGGGTCGGCGTGGACAGAGAGGAGCTGCGACCACTGGACGCCTCGGCCTGCTGGTCGGCGCCCGCCGACGCCGCCGTACTCCGGGCCCTGGTCGGCGCGGGCGGCGAACTCGTCGCCATGCCCCGCGGGGAACTCCCGCTGACGGACGGCGTCGGCGCGTTGCTGCACGACCGGTCACCGGAACGGGCCGCCTGACGGACCGGCTGTGCTTCCTGTGCAGCCCGTACGGACTGTGTTGGTTCAGCGTCAGGGCCGACCGGCCCAAGCGGTTGCGCGGGGGTGACCGTGAGACTGGAGCTTGTGAGCACGACCGGTACCTCTCGCCTGGACCATGCGCAGTGCCTGGCCCTGCTGGCGGCCTGCCCGTACGGACGTGTGATCTTCACCGAGCAGGCGCTCCCAGTCGTCGTCCCGGTCTCCTGCCTGCTGGACCTGGACGGCCTGGGTGTTCGGCGACGGCGGGGACCGACGCCTGGACCACCTGGGCGACGGCGACGTCGTCGTCTTCCAGGCCGACAAACCCGACCCGCGGGGCCGGTGCACCGAGAGCGTCGCGATCACCGGCCGCGTCGAGCGCATCCGCGATCCGGCGGAGATCGGTCGCCTGTCCGCGCCTGCGTCGGAGGGGCGCTGGCATCCGGGCGCGGACGAGCGGGTCCTGCGGCTGACGCCGGCGGTCGTGCACGGCCGCCGCTGCCGCCTCCTGAAGGGCTGACCACACGCGACGCAATCCCGACCGGTACGACTGTTTCCAGCTGGTGCCGCTCGCCGAGATGGTGGGCCGATTGAGGACCGTTCCGCCGGACCTGTGGGCGGAAGCCCGGGTCGTGCTGTGATCCCGTGACTGCTGCCGGACCACTTGGGGCTGTGCAGACGTGCCGCGTTGACCCTGCACCTCCGGGCAGGAGGCGGTCAGCTCGGCGTGGGCGCCAGGTGAAGTCGCCGGGCACGGGACCGGCGGGTGAGGATGGATGCAGGCTGTGCGATACGAGGCTCGGAGGCCTGAGGTGTCGTTCACTCATGTCATGGACCGCGTCGCCCAGGGCTTCGAGGGCCTGGGCGCGGCGATCCTGGTGTTCGGCTTCGTGCTTGCCGTGGTCCTCGCCTGGCGGTCCTGGAGGCGGACGGGGCGAGCGGGTGAGGGCTACCAGGTGCTGCGGGAGTGTTTCGGGGGCACCTTGCTGCTGGCGCTGGAGGTTCTCGTCGCGGCGGACCTGATCCGTACGGTGGCCGTCGCGCCCACTCTGGAGAACGTCGCCGTGCTCGGTGTGATCGTACTGATCCGGACGTTCCTCAGCTTCTCCCTGGAGATCGAGATCGAGGGTGTCGCGCCATGGCGACGTGCTCTGACCAGCGGCACTGCCGCCACCCGGCGGGCTGTGCGCCGAGCCGGGACTCATGCGGACCCGCCCTCGGCCTGACAGTCGGGCCGTGGTCCTCGGCCCACCGCTGCGCGAAGCGCTGACCCGACCCGGGGACCGCCGGTGCGTGGTGGTCCTCGGGCCGGGTTCGGTGCCGACCACGGCGGACGGCGCAGGTCAGGCTGTCGCGGGGTGGGAGGTGCCGCCGGTGTCCGTCTGCGGCGTGGCGATCGGTGCCAGCCTTGCAGCGGTCACGTAGGCGACCACGACCGCCACGATGACCAGAGGCATGAGCGCGAGCGCGTCGCTTGCCAGAAGCAGACTGGCCAGCAGTACCGAGGTCAACGGGAGCCTGAGCATGGTCACAGCCATGGCGCCGACCCCCATGCCGACGCCGGCGATCATCGGAAGCCCTGGCAGGTGGGAGAAGGCGATACCGCCTGCCGCGCCGATGAACAGGCTGGGGAACACCGGGCCGCCCCGGAAGCAGCTGAGCGAGATGCCGTAGGCGAGCCCCTTGAACAGCACCACCAGCACCAGCGCGCCCGCCGTCCAACCGGCCGCGTTCTGCACCAGGGTCGGCAAGGCGCTCTGGCCTGAGAACAGGACCTCCGAGGAGCCGCGGCCGGTCGCCTCGCCGAAGGCGATGGCGCACCCGGCCACGGCCAGGCCGGCAACCGGTGTGAGCGAAAGCATGCGTGGTTCGACCCTTGGCTGGAGAAACATGGCCAGCCAGCGGATGCCGCTGCCGAACAGGGCCGCTGCGAGACCGATGACGACGGCCCACAGGAACTCGGCGGCGTCGGGCGTGGTGAAGGCGGGGATGTGCGGGATCGCCAGGCTGAAGGTGCCGTAGCCGGTCCATCTGTCGAGGCCGACGAAGATCAGTGCACCGATTCCCGAGGCGAGCAGGCCCGGCACCATGATGACGCCGAGCAGAGGACCGCTGAGCCCCGCGGCCTCCATGATCAGGAATGCCCCGGTGATGGGCGAGCCGAGGAGTGTCGCGACTGCCGCGAAGCTTCCGGCCGCACCGATGACCGCGGTCGCCGTGGCAGGCGCGTCGCGTTTGAGCAGGTGGACGGCGAGCACGCCGAGCCCGCCTCCCAGAGCGATCAACGGCGCCTCGGGTCCCAGCACCGCGCCGAGACAGAGGGTGGCGAGCGAGGCGAGGAGGATGCCGTAGAGGTCCGCAGGTTCGACGGGACTGCCCGTCTTGAAGCCCTCGGCCGGCTTGTGCCCGGATGTTCCCGGCAGATAGCGGATGCTCAGAGCGACCACGAAGCCGCTGAGCGCCAGCGGCAGCAGCGGCCACCAGGCGGGTTCGCCGGCGAAGCCGAGGTCTTTGGGCAGGGTGGTGAAGGCGAACGTCTGGACCTCGCCTACCGCCTTGAGGAAGAAGTACGCCGCTGCCGCGACGGGCACACCGATGACGGCGCCCATGAGCAGCAGTGCCAGATAGTTCCGCGACCTGAGGAGTGCAGCCGCATCCGGGTGTGTGGTGTGAGCATCAGCAGCTGATTCGGTCACTCTCCGTATGCTAGTCCCCCACTCTGAGATTCCCTTGGATCTCAGGTCGCCTCCCAGGGGGACACGTCGAGGACCCGGCGCGGTGAAGGGACGAAACCGTGGCTGAGGCCGATTGACCCGCCGTCACGGAATTGGCGATGGCCAGCGGGACACCGATGATCGTGATGAACAAGGCGATGCTCGTGGGCGGGTGGCCCAGGGCGAGCCACCGGCCTGCGAAGACGATCCAGATGACACTGCCGATGGCTGCTCGGCAGCCGCGTGCAGGGCGGCCCGGACTTCTCGAGGGCCTCGGAAGGGTGAGCTCAGGCAGCACGGTGATCATCTGGTCGACGCCGGTGTGGGACATCAGGTCCCGGGCCTGTGCGGAGAGGCCGCGCAGCCGCAGAGCTGAGCCCAACGTCCGCAGCCGGCGCTCCAGTTGGATGGCCGCCACCGAGGTGGCCGCCAACAGCATCCGGCACGGCGGCGGACAGGGCGTGTTCCGCACCTGGCGCGAGGACCACCGGCTGGTGTGCGAGTTCCGCGACATCGGTTACATCTCGGATCCCCTGGCCGGGCGCTCCAGGCCCACCAGCAGCCAGCGGGGTGGACGGGGCCTGTGGCTCGTGCACCAGCTGTGAGACCTCCCGAGATCCGGTCCACTCCGGAGCAGGGAACCTCCGTCCGCCTCCACACAGAGCTGCGCGGCTGAGGGCGAAGCACACGGGCGTCCGGTCCGGGTGCCGGAATCAGCGGCCCCGCTCGGGAGCGGGGCGGAAATCCGCGTGCATGCCCTGCGGGCGTCCGGGTAGACGCGGTTTCGTCGTGTGCGGTTTGGATCTTGGAGGGGAAGCACCGTGACTGTCGAAACCGTCGAGCGGAACCGCCTCGAAACCTGCCTGCCCGCCGAGCCGCTGCCACAGCCGCTGCTCCCGGGTGATCCCTCGACGATGAGTCTCGGCGAGGTGCGGGAGATGACGGACGTTCTGTTCGCGCGGCTGCGTGGGCTGGAGGAGGGTACGAGGGAGTACTCCTACGTGCGCAACACGCTGGTCGAGCTGAACATGGGCCTGGTGCGCCACGCGGCGTCGCGGTTCACCCACCGCAGCGAGTCCATGGACGACATCGTCCAGGTCGGCGTCGTGGGCCTGATCAAGGCCATCAACCGTTTCGAACCCGAGCGGGGCCTGGAGTTCGTCACTTACGCCTTGCCGACCGTCAGCGGTGAGATCAAGCGTCACTTCCGTGACACCAGCTGGTCCGTGCACGTGCCGCGTCGGCTGCAGGAGCTGCGAATCGAACTCGCGCGCGCGAGTGAGGCCCTGCACGGCGAGCTCGGACGTGAGCCCAGCACCCCCGAGCTCGCCGCCCGGATGGGCGTCCCGGCCGCCGACGTCGTCCAGGCCCAGATCGCGGCCAATGCCTACACTGCCGGCACCCTGGAGACCCCGGGGAGCGACGAGGACGACCACTCCCTGCACGACCGCCTTGGGAAGGTGGAGCCCGCATTGGAGACGATCGAGAACATCCTGTCGCTGAAGCACACCGTGGCTGCCCTGTCCGAACGCGAGCGCACCATCCTGCATCTGCGGTTCGTCGAGGAACTGACCCAGACACAGATCGGGCAGCGCATCGGCGTCTCCCAGATGCAGGTCTCCCGGCTTCTGACCAACATCCTGGCGACACTGCGTCAGGCACTCGTCGCCTGACGTGTCGGCGCGGGCCCTGGGACTCTTTCGCCGCGCACACGCTGCGGTCGGTTGCACGGCGTTCTCGGCGGGGGCCAAGCCGTCGGTGTCGAGCACCAGGCAGTCGCCCGGGGCGTAGC
>NZ_BBPP01000009.1:0-84703 GCF_000787835.1 Streptacidiphilus melanogenes | reverse complement strand
CAGTCGCCCGGGGCGTAGCCCTCGGTCAAAGCGGGGGGCGGTGCGGCCATGGCCGCACCGCCCCCCGCCGGCGCTCCCGGGGATCAGCGCTTGAAAGCGTCCTTGGCTGCGTCCTTGACCTTTTCGCCGGCCTGCTTGACATCGGCGGCGGCCTGGTCGGCCTTGCCCTCGGCCTTCAGACGCTCGTTGCCCACCGCGGAACCGGCGGCCTCCTTGGCCTTGCCCTTGAGCTTGTCACCGGTGTTCGCGGCCTTGTCACCCATGCTCATCTCGACCTCCGTCGCTGTGGATGCGGTACGCAGCGCGTGCCCCGCCGGGGGCGCGGTATGCGCGACACCTTCGGACTCGGTCAGGAGCGGCCGTGCGACGGCGACGATCGACACGTCACGCATGTCGCCCGCGTTCCGGGGCACATGCGGCTTGAAAGAGGTCGGATACGCCGGGTCCCCTCGGCCGTCAAGCGCCATACGAAGCGCCTTACGAAGGAGACACGGAGATGGTCTGGATGCTGCTGCTCGTCATCGCCGCGATTGCGCTCGGCATCGTCGGGGCTGTCGCCAAGGGCCTGGTGTACCTCCTGGTCATCGGAGTCGCACTGTTCGTGGTCGCAGGTGCCGTCGGGGTCCTGCGTCTTCGCGCGGGCGGACGCCGCCCCGTGCGCTGAGAGCCGCCGTCCCGTTCCGCCGGACCCAGCGCGACACGCCGGACATCTGCCGAGCGCCCCCCACGTGCTCCCGCACGAGGGAGGTGCCGTCGTCGGTCCGTGACCCACCCGCTGCCCGGTACGGGTCGCTGCGAAAGCGATGCGCATCGCCCGTACGGGGACCGTCCCCGAGCGTAGATCCTCAGAGCGGTCCCACTGATGCGGAGGACGCGATGAAGCTCAAGGACGAACTGCCGGTGGACCACCGGCTCGCGCAGGTCTACCGGTACGGGGCCGGGGTGTGCGGTGTCGTGCTGCTGGTCTTCGGATGCCTGGGCCTGGCGAACGGTCTGGCGTTCTTCGGCACCGAGGGCGAACGCGTGGCAGGACTGTCCAGCAACGGCCTGCTCAGCGTGGTCTCGCTGGTGTTCGCGGCAGTCCTGATCGCCGGCGCCGTGGTCGGCGGCAACACGGCGTCGACGATCAACATCGTGGTCGGCGGCCTGTTCGTGCTCAGCGGCTTCGTTAACCTCGGACTCCTGCAGAGCAGCGCGAACCTCCTGGCGTTCCGCATGGTCAACGTGCTGTTCAGCTTCGCCATGGGCCTGATCGTCGCCACGTTCGGCATGTACGGGCGCGTCAGCATGAAACTGCCCCACGACAACCCGTACTGGCGCGCCCGTCACCCTGAGCAGGCCGCGCCCGCGCGGCCGGCGCACGCCCTGTCGGCCCCGGCGCGGTCCGTGCCCCGCCTGTAGGACGCCCGGCGTGGACTTCGACGACCTCGGCATCGAATGCGTGTGGGACTATCCCCGCCCGCCCGTGCTGGTTCCCAGCCGCAGCCGGGTGACCGTGGTGTTCGGCGGTGCCGTCATCGCCGACTCGACCCGCACGATCCGGGTCCTCGAGACCAGCCATCCGCCCGTCTACTACGTGCCCGCGGCAGACATCGTCGCGGGCATCCTGCACCGCGGCGCGGGACAGTCGTGGTGCGAGTGGAAGGGCCGAGCCGTCTACTGGGACGTGCGCGTCGGGGCCCGGGTCAGCCGAAGGGCAGCCTGGAGCTACCCCTCGCCGTCACCGGACTTCCGGGCGCTGACCGGCGCTGTGGCCTTCTACCCGGAGCGGGTGGACCAGTGCACGGTGGACGGGGAACCCGTGCGGCCGCAACCCGGCCAGTTCTACGGGGGCTGGATCACCTCGCGGATCCAGGGGCCGTTCAAGGGGACCCCGGGGTCCGCGGGGTGGTAGAAGCGTCGTCCGGTGGCCGCGTCGTTCCCGTCGGGCTCCGGCCTTCCGAGCAGCCACCCCGTGAAAGCCCGGGGGACGGCCGTGAACGGGGAGTTGTCATCGGGGCGGGGATCGCCGCCGTCGTGCGCGTCGTGGATCGTGTTGGTCAAGACCGAGGCTGCCGGGGTGGGGCGAAGCGCGCGGGCCATTGGGACTCCGGTCGGATCAGCTGATAAGCGCTGGTTCACGTCCCGTGTCGTGCCTGAGGATTCTCGGTGTGGCAGACACGGAACGTACCGAAGAAGAGACGCCGGACGGGCTGCTGGGCTGGTGCCTGGTGGCCAACGTGACGCAGGAGACCGCGCGCGGCGAGAGTGGTCTCGACATCCAGCGCGGCACGAAACACTTTCCGGCAGGCGCCCTGTTGTCGACGGCCGGCGTCACCCGCGGATCTCCGTTCCCAACCCTCCGCCGGCCGAACTCCAGGTCGGCGGCGAAATCCTGCACCTCGCCCAGTACGGCACCAGGGGGCCCCACTACAGTCGCATGCCCCCTCCCGTGGAATGGGTCCCCGGGACCTGAGACGTGGTGTTCGAACGTGTGGGCGGGGAAGCTGGCGCCGTTGGTGGGGAATTGCATGACCGTCGACACGGGGCAGATCTGCCTGTTCCGCTCGATCCCGGACCGTCAGCGGGCACGCAGGTGCGCGCCGTTCCGCTGCCGCACGACCCCACCCTGTAGGGGGCGTGCCGTCGCCGGCGTCCGGTTCGGCCCGCCCGACGGATCACGTCCGCAGGTAGGAGGCGCCGTTGAGGTCGACGACGGTTCCGGAGGCCCAGACCGCGGCGGGCGAGGCCAGGAAGTGCACGGTGGCGGCGATCTCCTCCGGGGTGCCGACCCTGCCGAACGGGCTTTCCGCCCGCAGGCGTTCGCCCTCGGGACCGGACAGCTTCGCCGCCTGCCGCTCCGTTGCGACGAACCCGGGAGCGACGGAGGTGACCGCGATGCCGTGCGGAGCCAGCGCCACCGCCAGGGACTGGCCGAGCGAGTGCAGTGCGGCCTTTGTCGAGCCGTAGGCGGGGAAATCGGGCTCGCCCCGGAACGCGCCGCGTGAGCCGACGTTCACGATCGCACCGCCGACGCCGCGGCCGACGAGATGGTTCGCCACGGCCCAGCACAGATCGGCCGCACCGAGCAGGTTGACGTCGACCATGCGTCGCCAGATCCGCTGCCAGTCGGCCAGCGGGGTCTGCGCGATCGGGTGCCGATTCTCCGCTGTGGGTGCCGCGGCTGCGTTGTTCACCAGCACGTCCACTGTGCCCAGCGCGGCGATCGCGTCGGCCACCACCTGCTCGGCCGCGCCGGGCTCGCCCAAGTCGGCCTGGATCAGCGCATGCCCCTCGCCCGGCAACTGGCGCAACGTCTCCTCGGCGTCCGCGCGGCCGCCCGCGTACTGCACCGCGACCCGGTCGCCGCCGCGGGCGAAAGCCAGCGCGACGGCGCGGGCCGATGCCGCGCGAGCCGCCGGTCACCAGTACGCCCCTCATCGGGCGAACACCATCGACTCGTCGCGGAAGGACTTGAACTCCAGGGCGTTGCCGGCGGGGTCCCGGAAGAACATGGTCCACTGCTCGGCGGGCTCTTTGGCAAAGCGGAGGTACGGCTCGATGTCGAAGCGCACCCCGGCGGTGCGCAGCCGCTGGGCGTACTCGTGGAAGCGCTCGTCGGTCAGGAGCAGACCGAAGTGCGGGATCGGCACCGTGTGGCGTTCGACCTGGCTGCTGCCGACCGGCTGCGGCGCGGTCGTCACCAGGTGGGTCACCAGTTGGTGACCCTCGAGGTCCCAGTCCACCCAGTGGTCGGTGCTGCGTCCCTCGGGCAGGCCCAGCACCTGCCCGTAGAAGCGGCGGGCGGCGGGCAAGTCGTCGACCGGGATGGCCAGGTGAACGGCAGGCCGATGGGACATCGAAGCTCCTCTCCGGTGCACGGGCCGGCCGGAAGAGCCTGCTCGCGGCGACATCCTAGAGTCTCGTGGGAGCGCGGCCGCTGACCTGCGCCTGCGTCCGCCCGGTGAACTCGAGAACCTTGGCTGGGCCAGGGCTGTGACGGGGTGTCATCCACGACCGCCCCCGGTCCTGGTGAGCGCTCGTCGCTCTCGGCACGCATGGCGGCCGGGAGGCCGGGCAGACGCCCACCGGCACGGGGAAGGACGCCCCCGGCCCTCGTCCAGGGAAAGCGGGAGGCATCATGATCCTGGTCGGTCTCGTCATCCTGATGGCCGCAGTCGCCGTCGGGGTCGCCGGAGCGGTGAGCAACACCGGTTCGGCGCACGGCCTGGGAGGCGGCTTCTCGGTCTTCGGCTACCAACTGACCGGCTCCGGCAGCAAGCTGTTCCTGTTCGGCATCGTCGTTGGTGCACTGGCTGTCCTCGGGCTCGGCATGCTGGTCGCGGGCGCACGCCGCAGGTCACGTCTCGGACGACTGGCACGGGCCGACGTGCGGGAGTCGCGCAAGCAGGCGGCGGTCGCCCTGCGCGAGCGCGACAGGGTCGCCGAGCAGCACAAGGAAGCGAAGGAGCAGGCCGCGCAGGCTCGTGCCGAGGCAGCCGAAGCCCGTGCCAGGGCGGCCCGGGTCCAAGGGCGGGCCGCCGGCCAGGCCGCTCGGGAGAAGGCTGTCGCACCGGGCGGCAAGGCCGGGGCTCCTGGACATCGATCCGCCTGGCTGCATCGCTTCCAGGTCCGCCGACGTACGGACAGTCGACACGCCTGAAGGGCAGCCCCGGCGCGTGGGGTGCCTACTGGGCCTTACTGGGCCTGGGTGGCGGGAACTGCGGCAGTGAGGGCGGGGCTCCCCGACGGGAGCCAGCGGCCCCACTGGCAGGTTCGCACCATCTCTGACCTGCGTAATCTGGAGCGGCCAGGGGCCCACAGTGCGGCTGGCGCGCTGGGCTCGGCCTGTATCGGCCATGTGGGGAGTCCCATGCATCGCCATCTGTTCCAATCCGAATGCTGACTCCCTGATCCGGAGACCCCAGCCCTCGTCGAGGCGGCGCAGGACGCTTGTCAGAGGTCCACCCCGTCGACCCACACGACGGGGTGGTCCGGATCGGTCGTGCTGTCGACAGCCACGGCTCGCGGGCTCTTCTCCATGGCGCTGCCAGGGCCGTCCCCGGTGTATTGGATGGTGGGGTTGACCGGAGGGGTCAGGCCGCACGGGCCCGACGCGGGCTGGACGGCTTCCCCGGGTCCAAAGGGGATCCAGTCGCCCACGGACATCTTGGCGGTGACGCTCGGTCGGGAGAGTCCGGCGGCTTTGAGGAACGAGGCAAGGCCGGCAGGGGTCGTGGTGAATCGCAGTGAGAGGTCCATCTCACCCTGCATGCCGCCGGCGGAGGCGGTGAAGACGAGGTGGGTCGCTGAAGGGGGGACCACGAGGTCGAAGTGGGCGGTCGCGTCGGGGAGGGAGACGTTGTTGCCTGTGGTCTGCGGGCAGATCCGCGAATCGGTTGCCGCGACATGGTTGTCCGGGAGTCCCCACGTCGCGTCCAGGAAGGACTTCGCACCCCAGCCGAGCAGAGCCAGCAGTGCGACGCCGCCAACCGCGACTGCCACGTATCCGGATGCCTTCACGGTCCCGTTCACCCCTCCCGGAGATAGTCAGAGCGTGATCGTAGTCGCCAGCCGGCGGACGGGAATCGCGCCGGGGAGGCCGAGTCGGACCCGTTGATCCTTGATGGTCGTCGACGGCCGCTCAGGGGTGGTCGTAGCACCGCACCAAGCGTCGCCTCTGTTCAGCGGCGGTAGTACTCCGTCGACACCGCGCCGATCTTCGCCGCATCCTGGAGACCCGCGGTCACTCCTTGCGTCGGCCCGCGCGAGAAGAGGGCTGGTGTCCGGACTCCCATCGGAGCCCGGACACCGGCCCGTCCGTCTTGCGCGTGGCTCAGGTGCGCTCGTGTGGGATCTTCTCTCCGGCCTCGACCGCGAGCGGGAGGCGGTTCTCGGCGGGAGGCAGCGGGCAGGTGGCCAGGTCGGTGTAGGCGCAGGGCAGGTTGGTGGCGCGGTTGAAGTCGAGGACGACCCGGCCGTGCTCGTCCGGGGCCGAAACGGAGAGGGAGCGGTTGGCGGCGTAGGTGGTCACGCCGGACGTGGCGTCGGTGAAGAGCACCAGCAGACTCCCCGGCCCGCTGCCCTCGAAGGCGGTGAGGCGGTAGGTCGAGCCGTCGCTTGTCTCGAACTCGATCTCTCCGGGGGCGTCGTAGACGTGCTCCAGGCCCTCGACGGACGCGCCGACGGTCACCGGGCGCGGCGTGTCGAAGGGCAGGTAGCTGCCGGCGAGCACCCAGCGCCGGTCCGGCGCGTAGGCCGGGGTGGGGACGTGGTCGACGCGGAGCGCGTGGTCGGGGTGGCGCGGGCGCAGGATGTCGTGGCCGCCGCGCTTGGCGATCTCGATCACGGCGCCGCCCACGCCGGCGAACACGCTCGCCCGCTCCGGGATGACGCCGAAACGGTGGTGTCCGCGCACGACGGCGCCGTCGACGACGAGCTCCTCGCCCGCGCCCAGGTGGACGCTGACGCCGTCGCTGCCGGTGGACCAGGAGCCGGGCGCGTCGGGGTAACGGGAGGGTTCGGTGTCGAGCCAGCGCAGGCTGGTGACGGCGAGGAAGCCGTGCGGGTCCGTCAGAGCGCTTTCCCTCTGGGTGTGCCACTGCTGCCACTCGCGGGTGAACGCGTCGGCCTCGGTCTGTTGTGCTGTCATGTGGGAGTCTCCGTCGGGTTGTCAGGGGTGGCGAGCCGGTGGAAGCGGCTGGCGTGGAAGACCAGGGGCGCGATCGCGTGGTCGGCGTCGAGTTCGTGGACGCGGAGCAGCACGATGTCGTGGTCGCCGGCCCGGACGAGGCGTTCGACGCTGCAGTCGAACCGGGCACTCGCGCCGTCGATCAGCACCGCCCCGTCCGTGGTGGCGGTCCAGTCGAGGCCCGCGAACCGGTTGCCGCCACGGGCGGCGAGCCGGCGGCAGGCCTCCGCCTGGTGGGCGCCGAGCACGCTGACCCCGAGGCGGGCGCGGTCGCGCAGCAGCGGCCAGGTGGTCGAGGTGTGGGCGACGCAGACGGAGACCAGCGGCGGGTCGAGCGAGACGGAGGTGAACGAGCTGGCGGCCAGCCCGACTGGCGTGCCGTCGTCTCCGAGTGCGGCGAGGGCGGTGACCCCGGTGGGGAACGCGCCGAAGGCGCGCCGCAACTCCCGCTGTCCGAGGGGCCTCAGCTCCGGTGGGGCCGCGGTCATCGGTTCTCCCACTCCTCGGCGAGCAGCTCGTAGGAGTGGAGCCGGTCCTCGTGCCGGTGGGTGATGGTCGTGATGATCAGCTCGTGCGCGCCGGTCGCGTCGCGCAGCGTCTCCAACTGGTCGGCGACCTGGCGCGGCGAGCCGACGAACTGGGTCTCGGTGCGGTCCGCCACCAGCGCCCGGTCCTGTTCGGTCCAGACGTGGGCGCGGGCCTCGTCCGGGGTCGGGAAGGCGATCGCGCCGTCGCCGCTGCGGATGCTGCGCACCCACAGGCCGTAGCCGGTGGCCAGTTCACGGGCGGTGGCCTCGTCCTCGGCGACCACGACGTCGGCGGAGACGCTGACGTACGGGCGGTCGAGTTCGGCGGAGGGCTTGAACGCGGCGCGGTAGCTCTCCGCGGCCTCCAGCACGGTGGCCGGGCTGACGTGGTAGTTCGCGGCGAAGCGCAAGCCGTGCGCGCCCGCGACCTCGGCGCTGATCCCGGCGCTGCTGCCCAGGATCCATACCTGGAGGTCGGCGCCCTCGCCGGGTACGACGTGCGCCCGGGCGCCGTCCGGCGTGGCGTAGGTGCCGGCGAGCAGGGCGAGGATGTCGGCGATCTGCTCGTCGTAGGGCTGCGATTCCGCGCCTGGCAGCTGGAGCAGTCGCTGGTGCAGGGCCAGGCGCGGGTGGCGCAGCAGGTGGTCGAAGGAGAAGCGGGCGGGGATCCGCAGGCCGTTCGGGGTGTGGCCGTCGACGACGGGCGTCGCGCCGACCAGGGCGGGCCGGCGCGCGGTGGTCGGCGCGGACCGGCCCGGGGAGCGGCCGAGGCCAAGGTCGAACCGGCCCGGGTGCAGCGCGTCGAGCAGCCCGAACTCCTCGACGGTGGACAGGGCGGTGCGGTGGCCCAACTGGACGGCTCCGGCTCCGAGCCGGATGGTCGAGGTCGCGGCGGCGGTGAGTGCGAGCACGACGGCGGGCGAGGTGCCCGCGACGCCTGGGTTGAGGTGGTGCTCGGCGAACCAGTAGCGCGCGTAGCCGAGGTCCTCGGCGTGCTGGGCGAGGTCGACGCTGTTACGCAGGGCCTGGGCCGCGTCGGAGCCCGAGGAGATCGGGACGAGGTCCAGGACTGTGAGCGGGGTGTTGGCCATGGTGGATCGATCCTTCGTGGGGTCAGGGCGCCGTGGCGGCGGGGACGGGCGCGTCGGTCGCGGGCGTGTCGGTGACCGGGCTCCATGGCCACGGCGGATCCGGGATCTCCCGGCGCAGCGTGGGGGCGATGTCGGACTGGAACAGCTCCAGGCTGTCGCGGTGCCGGGCGCGGGTGAGGCCGTCGGCGTCGGCGTGCAGGTGCAGCACGCTGTGGCCGAGCTGCTCGTGGTAGCGGTGCACCTTCTCGATCACTTGTTGCGGGCTGCCGATCAGCGCGGAGCTGCGCTCGACGAAGTCCTCCAGGGTCGGGAAGACGGGCTCCAGGCCCAGCCGCCTCTGGAAGGCCAACCGGCCTTCGAAGACGGGCCGGTAGGCGGCCAGTGCCTCCTGCGAGGTGCGCGCCGCGTAGTAGCCGGCCGTCCCCGCGCCGACCACGGCCAGGGCAGGGTCGTGGCCGTAGTGCCGCCACCGCTCGCGGTAGTGGCGCACGAGCTCGGCGTAGGGCTCGACCGGGTTGGTGACGTTGGCGGAGAACAGCGGGTCGCCGTAGCGGGCGGCCAGGTCGACCGACTCGCGGCTGGTCGCGCTGCCGTGCCAGACCCGGACGGGCTGCTGGAAGGGCCGGGGCCATACCTCGGCGTCGGTCAGTCCGGGGCGGAACCGGGGCGTGCAGGTCACCTTGTCCTGGCGCCAGAGGCGCCGGAACAGCTCGTACGACTCGGCGTTGCGGTCCCACTGGTCCTCGGGGGTGACGTGGAACAGTTGGCGCTGGGCGGTGCCGTTGCCCTTGCCGATGATGAGTTCCAGACGGCCCTGCGAGAGGTGGTCGAGGGTGGCGTAGTCCTCGTAGGCACGCACCGGGTCGAGCAGGCTCAGCGTCGTCACCGCCGTGAACAGCCGGATCCGGTGCGTGAGGGCGGCGATGTGGCTCAGCACCACCGGCGGCGAGGAGGAGATGAACGGCCGCTCGTGGCGCTCACCCACGCCGAAGCCGTCGAAGCCCAGCTCCTCGGCGAACAGCGCGCTGTCCACGACCTCCTGGAAGCGCTCCTGCGTCGACTTCTGCACACCTGTGACGGGGTCGGGCGCGTGCACGATCAAGGTGATCGCGAGGAATCTCACGAGGCCACCGCCGCCCGGCGGACGGGGGCCAGGCCCAGGTGGTCGCGCAGTGTCTCGCCCTCGTACTCGGAGCGGAACACACCCCGCTCCTGGAGCAGCGGGACGACGGTGTCGGCGAACTCGTCGAGGCCGCCGGGGGTCAGGTGCGGGGCGAGGATGAATCCGTCGGCGGCGTCGGTCTGCACGAACTCGTTCAGCTTCTCGGCGACCTGGTCCGGGGTGCCGACGAAGGTCTGGCGGCCGGTCGTCTCGATGACGAGCTCGCGGATCGACAGGTTCCCGGCCTCGGCGAGGGCACGCCATTCGGCGGCGACGGCCACTGGGTCGCGGTGCATCCGCACCGACGCCCAGCCGCGGGCCACGGTGTGCTCGCCGACGAGCGGGTCCACCTCAGGCAGCCGCCCGTCGGGGTCGTAGGCGCTCAGGTCGCGGTTCCACACCTGTTCCAGCCGCCGGATCGCGGTCTGGCCGCTGACCTGCTGACGGCGGATCAGCTGCGCCTTCTCCTGGGCGTCGGCGTCGGTGTCGCCGAGGACGAAGGTGACCCCGGGGAGGATCTTCAACTCGTCGTGGGAGCGGCCGTAGCGGGAGAGGCGTCCCTTGACGTCGGCGTAGAAGGCGCGGCCCGCTTCCAGGGTGCCGTGGCGGGTGAAGATGGCGTCGGCGGCGGAGGCGGCGAATTCGCGTCCGGCTTCGGAGTCGCCGGCCTGGAAGATCACCGGACGTCCCTGCGGGCTGCGCGGGACGTCGAACCGGCCGGAGATGTCGAACTCGCTGACGTGGTGGTCGAACCGGCCCGGGTTCGGATCGCGCAGGAAGACGCCGTTCTCCTTGTCGGCGACGATCTCGTCGCCGCGCCAGGAGTCGAAGAGCTCCCAGGCCGCGGTGAGGAACTGGCGGGCGCGCTGGTAGCGGTCCTCCTGGGCCAGGAAGCCGCCGCGGCGGAAGTTCTCGCCGGTGAAGGCGTCCCAGGAGGTGACCACGTTCCAGGCGGCCCGTCCGGCGGAGAGGTGGTCGAGCGAGGCGAACTGCCGTGCCACCTCGTAGGGTTCGTTGAAGGTCGAGTTGATGGTCCCGGCGAGACCGAGCCGGTCGGTGACGGCGGCGAGCGCGGCCAGCACGGTGAAGGTGTCTGGCCGTCCCACCACGTCGAGGTCGTAGATCTCGCCGTTCTGCTCGCGCAGTCGCAGGCCCTCGGCCAGGAAGAGGAAGTCGAACTTGGCCCGCTCGGCGGTCTGCGCGAGGTGGACGAAGGAGCTGAAGTCGATGTGGCTGCCGGCGGCCGGGTCGCTCCAGACGGTGGTGTTGTTGACGCCGGGGAAGTGCGCGGCGAGGTGGATCTGCTTGACGGGCTTGCTCATGGCGCGTGCGGTCCTTCCGGCTCAGACGAGTGCCGCAGCGGCGGCTGCGGCGTAGCGGTTGGCGGGGCGGGGGAGGCCGAGCAGCCCGCGCAGCGTGGACGCCTCGTAGGAGGCGCGGAAGATCCCGCGTCGCTGGAGCTCGGGCACCAGGCCGCGGGTGATCTGCTCCAGGTCGTAGGGGAGGGCGCCGGGCCGCAGGCGGAAGCCGGAGAGCCCGGCCTGCTGCCATTCCTGGAGCAGGTCGGCGAGCTCCGCCGGGGTGCCGGTGAAGACGCCCGCGTCGCTGGTGTGGGTGGCGCCGGCCTTCCGGTCCAGCCGCGCCTTGCACTCGGCCGCCGCCCCCGGGTCCTCGTCGAGGAAGACCACCAGATCGCCGAAGACGTGCACGGTTTCGTCCGCGCGACCCGCAGCTGCCTGCGCCTCGCGGATCTCGCTGACGATCTGCCGCGCGTGCCCGGTGTCGCGCGGGGTGACGAAGCCCAGATCGGCCGAGCGTCCGATCAGTCGGTAGGGCTCGTCGCGGTGGGCGAGCGCGGCGACGACCGGCTGGCCCTGGGGCGGCCGCGGTGTGATGGACGGCCCGCGCACGCTGAAACGACTGCCTTCGAAGTCGATGTAGTGCAGTTTGGCGCGGTCGATGAACCGGCCGGTGGCGACGTCGCGGATCTCCGCGTCGTCCTCCCAGCTGTCCCAGAGTCTGCGCAGGACCTCGACGTACTCCTCCGCTTCGCCGAAGAGCTCCTGCAGCACCGCCTGTCCTGACGCCGAGTCGAAGTCCTCCGCACCGAGCCGGGGCGCCTGGCGCCGCCCGAAGTGCGCGGCCTCGTCGGCCCGTCCGGAGACCTTCACCCGGATGCCGGCCCGGCCGTTGCTCACGTGGTCGAGGGTGGCGATCGCCTTGGAGAGGTGGAACGGCTCGGTGTGGGTGACGACCGCGGTCGGCACGAGCCCGATGCGGTGGGTCAGCGGTGCGACCCTGGCGGCGGTCAGGACCGCGTCGAGCCGGCCGCGCACCTGGTCGGTCCGCTCGTCCGGTTCGAAAGGGTGGGCGGACTGGAGGCTGAGGGAGTCCTCGAACGTCACGAAGTCCAGCAGGCCGCGTTCGGCCTCCGCGACCAGGTCGGCCCAGTAGCGGGCGGTGAACAGCTCGTCGGGCCGGGCGTCGTGCTCGCGCCACGCGGCGGGATGCCAGCCCGCGCCGTCCAGGGCGACGGCCAGGTGCAGGTGGGAAGGGTTTTCGCGCAGGGGGTGCTGGGGCATGGGAGGGCCGCTTCCGGTTCGAAAGGGGGTGTGGTCCGACGGGGTGTGGTCGCCGAAGACGCGCACGGCATCACGCACCGACGCCGCGACCGGCGGCTTGCGCGCGAGGGGACGCGGTCGGGTGGTGAGCAGGCGTGGTTCAGGCGGCCGAGCGTGGCGCGGCGGCGCGCGCCGGCACGAGGCGTCCTAGAAGGCCGGACACAGCGCGGTGGTCACGCGCTGGAGATCGATGTGGAGCCGCGCGAACGTGGTCGTGACGCGGCAGCGGGCCTTCACGGTGACGGCAGCGAGGGGCACTCGGGCCTGTCGCACTCTCGTCACCTCCGTCCCGGTCGATTGGTTTGCACCGTAACCCGACAGCGCCGTCCGACACAATCCCGTTGAAAAGCCAACGATCACTCGGGCGGCGGCCCCGACCGTGCGCCGACCCTTCTCAACGAGCGCTTGACCGAACGGTTTTGACGCTCCCTGACCGGAGCCCGATCTCACGCCTCGGCCCGACGTTGACATCCGCCGGATCAGCGATCTAGCTTTGCCGACCAGCACGGTCATGAGTGTCAGTGACAAGCCCTGGCTTGCTGACCGGCAACCCTCCCCACGCGGCGGGGTGCCCCAGGTGAGGACCGGACCGAAGTGTCGGTAAGCGCGATGCCCCTCGGGGCGGAACGGCAAGGGTGACGGCGATGCACGCAGCTCCGGGGACGGCCGCAAGCCGCCACCGCGGTCGCGCTGCCGCGTTCCTGAACCGCGCCGTCGACCTGCTGAGGGTCAACAGCGCCCTGTGTACGGGCGCTGACTGCTCTCCCCGTCAGAGCTGACAGCTTTCCCGGCCCGTCCGGCCGGGACGTACCTCCACGCGTGCCCTGCACCGCGTGCATCCCTGCCGCCCGCCCCCGGTGCGGCGTGCCCCGGCGCGCCCCGGTACGGCATCCTTCCGCCGCTGTGGCGGTGCCCGTCGGCACGGGCACCGCCCCCCGCCCTGGCCGGAGTTCACACATGAGCGACTCGCTTGCCCCTGCCGTTCCCCCGGACACGGCTCCTCGCCGTGACGCTGATCCACCCGGACGACTCGCCGCGGCGCAGGCCGCGGCCACGCACGCCGCGGACGCACCGTCCACGCAGCGGGTGATCCCGTTGCGCCGTCCGGGCCGATGGATCGCCAGCGCGGTGGCGCTGGTGCTTCTCGCCCAGGTCGTCCACGGGCTGGCGACCAATCCCTTCTACCAGTGGGACCGCTTCCAGTACTGGTTCGCCCGACCGGTCATCACCGACGGGCTCGCCATCACCTTGGAGGTCGCGGCCTACAGCGCCGTGCTGGGCCTCGCGGGCGGCGTCGTGCTCGCGCTGGCGCGGCTCTCGCGCAGCCCGGTGCTGCGCGCCACCAGCTGGGTCTACGTCTGGCTGTTCCGCTCGGTGCCGCTGATCGTGGTGCTGCTCTTCCTCTACAACTTCAGTGCCCTGTACCGCACGTTGAGCCTCGGCGTGCCCTTCGGGCCGGCCTTCTGGCACGTCGACGAGTCGAAGCTGGCCACCGACATGGTGATCGCCGTCGTCGGGCTGAGCCTCAACGAGGCCGCCTACGCCGCCGAGGTGGTGCGCGCCGGCATCCTCTCCGTCGACCAGGGCCAGCACGAGGCCGCCGCCGCCCTCGGCCTGCCCCGGCGCTACCAGTTCACCCGGATCGTCTTCCCGCAGGCGCTGCGCGCCATCGTCCCCTCCTACGTCAACCAGCTGATCGGCCTGGTCAAGAGCACCTCGCTGGTCTTCTACGTCTCACTGCTGGACCTGTTCGGCTCGGTGCAGAGCATGGGCAGCACCTACCCGGGCGACATCGTGCCGCTGCTGCTGGTCGCCACCGTCTGGTACGTGATTCTCACCAGCGTCATCTCGGTGGTCCAGTTCTACGTCGAACGCCACTACGCGCGCGGCGCCCTGCGGACCCTGCCACCGACCCCGCTGCAGCGCCTGCGCACCACGCTGACCGCCCTGATCGCCCGTATCCGGAAGGAGACCGCGTCATGAGCATCCTGAAGCCCGAGTTGGACATCCCCCTGGACGCGGACACCGCAGCCGTCGCGGTCGAGGTCCGCGGCGTCCACAAGTGGTACGGAGGCCACCGGGTCCTCGACGGAATCGACCTCACCGTGTCCCCGGGCGAGGTGACGGCCATCATCGGCCCCTCAGGGTCCGGGAAGTCCACCCTCCTCCGCGTGATCAACCACCTGGAGCAGCCGCAGCTCGGCCACGTCAGCCTGGGCGGCGAACCCATCGGCGTCCGTTGGCACCGCGGTCGGCTGCGTGAACTGAGCGAGCGCCAGATCCTGGCCCAACGCGGTCGGATCGGCTTCGTCTTCCAGAACTTCAACCTCTTCCCGCACCTCACCGTCCTGGACAACGTCGCCGCCGCCCCCGTCGCGACCGGTCAACTGCGCAAGCCCGACGCGCAGCAGCTGGCACGCACCCTGCTCGGCCGAGTGGGCCTGGGCGAGAAGGCCAACGCCTATCCGCGGCAGCTGTCCGGCGGACAGCAGCAGCGGGTTGCGATCGCCCGGGCGCTCGCGCTGCGGCCGGGCGTCATCCTCTTCGACGAGCCCACCTCGGCGCTCGACCCCGAACTGGTCGGCGAAGTGCTCGCCGTCATCAAGGACCTGGCCGCCGGCGGCACCACCCTCGTCATCGTCACCCACGAGATCGGCTTCGCCCGCGAGGTCGCTGACCGCGTCGTCTTCATGGACGGCGGCCGGATCCTCGAACAGGGCACGCCGAGCGAGGTGTTGGACCACCCGCAGCATCCCCGCACCAGGGAGTTCCTGAGCAGGGTCCTCTGAACCGAGCCACCGACCGCCACCCCGACCCGTGCATCCCCAGCACCGGCCACCGAGCAAGCAAGGAACCGTCATGCCCAGCACCCACACCAGCAGAGTCCTCCGCAGCCTGTCCGCAGGAACCGCCGCCACCGCGCTGAGCGTGGGCCTCGCCGCCTGCGGCAGCGCCGCCTCATCCGCTGCCGCCACCTCCGCGGACAACGCGTCGACCGGCGCGGTCACGGTCGCTGCCCTCGCCAACGGAGCGGGCACGAAGACGGACATCAAGGTCGCCGAGGTCGCCTCCCTCCACGCCGAACTGCCGGCCTCCGTGGCCAAGAGCGGCCAACTGGTCATCGGCGTCGGGGCGCTGCCCGCCGGATTCCCGCCGCTCGCGTTCGTCGGCAGCGACCAGCAGACGCTCACCGGATCGGAGCCCGACTTCGGCCGTCTGGTCGCCGCCGTCCTCGGCCTCAAGCCCGTCGTGCAGAACTCCACCTGGGACAACCTCTTCGTCGGCATCGACAGCGGCCGCACCGACGTCGGCTTCTCCAACATCACCGACACCGAGGAGCGAAAGAAGAAGTACGACTTCGCCTCCTACCGCGAGGACAACCTCGCCTTCGAGGTCACCAAGAGCAGCACCTGGAACTTCGACGGCGACTACACCGCTCTCGCGGGCAGGACCGTCGCGGTCGGCGCCGGCACCAACCAGGAGAAGATCCTGCTGGAGTGGCAGGCCAAGCTGAAGGCCGCCGGCAAGCAGCTCACGATCAAGTACTTCCCCGACGACAACGCCACGCACCTGGCCCTGGTCGGCGGCAAGATCGACGCCTATTTCGGCCCCAACCCCGGCATCGCCTACCAGATCGCCCAGGATGCCAAGACCCCCAACCCGACCCGCAACGCCGGCACCTACTCCGGCGCCGGCGCGACGCTTCAAGGGCTGATCGCCGCGACCACCAAGAAGGACAGCGGGTTGGTCAAGCCGATCGCCGATGCCATCAACTACCTCATCAAGAACGGTCAGTACGCCACGTGGCTGACCGCCTGGAACCTCTCCAACGAGGCCGTCCCCACCTCGCAGATCAACCCGCCCGGTCTGCCGCTCACCAACGCCTGACTACCCGCGTCCATCTGCGCGCCGACGCCTCCGACAGGCGGACCCCGGTACCTCCGGGGTCCGCCCCTTGCCCCCTTGCGTGAGGGAGACCCGCACCACCATGTCCACCCGCGTCCACTCGCCGCAGTCGCCAGATCGCCTCGGCCCGCCGCCTCACCCACTCGACAACCCCGCCTGGGCCGCGCTCACCGGCCCGCACGCCCACCTCGCCGAGCGCCTCGGCCACGCGGCCCGCTACCCCGTCGACATCTCCCCGTTCACCGCGCTCGCCGACCCGGACGACCCCCGCGCGTGGCACGACCTCGCCGCGCTGGTCGGGCCCGGCAACGTGACCCCCGTCAACGGAGCCATCACCGCACCACCTGAGGGCTGGCAGATCGTGGAGTCGGGCCAGGGCGTCCAGCTCGTCGACACCGCGCTGCGCGCGGAACCGGCTCCGGAGGCGATCCGCCTCGGTCCTGACGACGTGCCGGACATGCTCGATCTCGTCGGTCTGACCCGACCCGGGCCGTTTCTGCCCCGCACTGTCGAGCTGGGCACCTACCTGGGCATCCGCCGGGACGGCCGTCTGATCGCGATGGCGGGAGAACGGCTGCATCCGCCCGGCTGGACCGAGATCAGCGCGGTGTGCACCGACCCCGGCCACCGCGGCCAGGGCCTGGCAACCCGCCTGGTGCGCGCCGTTGCCGCCGGCATCAGGGAACGCGGGGAGACCCCGTTCCTGCACGCGGCCGCCACCAACACAGGCGCCATCCGGCTCTACGAGTCCATCGGCTTCACGCTGCGGCGCCACACCTCCTTCCTGCTCCTCCGCGCGCCGGGACCGGACGAGGTATCCGAGTCGGTCCGCCATACGGACCCTGCCTAACGGGAGATCAGTCCATCGTGGACGATCTGCGCCATGACGCTCGGCACCGCCCTGGTCTGCGAGGAGTTCCGTAGCGCCTGGACCAAGCACAACGTTCGCCCGCACCACACCGGCCGCAGGGCTATCCACCGCCCTGCCGTCGGCGAACGAGACTGGTTCGGATGCAGATGGCGCCGGACCCCCACTTTGAGTCGCAGGGCTTGCTTGCTACTGGGTGAGCTGCACGACGAACTCGATGTCCGTGTCGATCCCGGAGAGGATCTCCTCCACGTCCACGGTTTGGTCCCCAGGCACTTCGGTCCCGACGAAGGTTGTCTGTGAGTCGATCCGAAGCGTCCAGCTTGGCTCCCTCCCCGTCAGGCTTTGCAAGATCGCCTTTGCGTCGTCGACGAGTCCGTTGGGGACCGTCGTCTTGATGTGGGTTCGCTGGTTCATAAGTTCAGACGTTCCCCGTGGCTTTCCTCGGGACCCGTGGCCCACTCGAATGGCGGCGCTCCAGTCTTCGGGGTCCTCCTCACGACGGTCCCGGGGTTCTCACGCCGGCACACCACGTGACCACCCCGGGGCCCACGGGCTCAGTGAGGATCTGAGCAACGCCCCTGCCGGCTTGCTCAACCTGCTCACCGGCCTGGAGGCGGCCGGGCGAGCTGGGCCCACCGACTACGACGGCCCTGCGCCCAGGGCCAGCGCGGTTCGAGCCAGCCCGCGCAGCCAGGCGTGGGCGTGGTCGGTGTCGTAGCGCTGATGCCAGGACAGGAATACCGGTGCGGAGGGCAGTTCGAGCGGGAGGGGGAGCACGACCAGGCCGAGGTCGGCCACCACCGACCGCGTGGTGGCCTCAGGGACGCAGACCAGGAGATCGGAGCCACGCGCGAACTCCAGCGCGGCGGCTTCCGTGGGCACGGTCGCCACCACGCGGCGAGTGAGGCCGAGCTGCGCCAGGGCGTCGTCGAGTGCGTTGCTGAGGTTTCCGCGTCGCGAGACGGTCACGTGCTCAGCGGCGGCGTACAGCTTCGCCGTGACGGTCCTGACGCGGGTGAGGGGGTGCCCCTGTCTCACCACGACGACGAGGCGGGTCCCGCCCACGTTCTCGGCATGGATGTCCGGTGCGCCCGGGCGATTGGCGTTCGCCTCCAGGTCCACTTCGCCGCGCCTCAACTCGGGGGTGTCGATGCTCGATTCCGCCACGAAGCGCAACTGCACGCCTGGCGCCTGGGTACGCACGGCCGAGAGCAGTGCAGGACCGCTCACGGCGACCAGGGAGTCATGCCAACGGAGTGTGAAGGTGCGCTCCAACGTCGCCAGATCGAGTTCACGGCTCGGTGCCAGCACCCCCTGAACCTGGTGCAGCAGCTGGTGGACCTGTTCCCGGACGGCGATCGCGTACGGCGTCGGGGTCATCGAGCGGCCGGTGCGCACCAGGATCTGATCCCCGGTCGTACGCCGGATCCGGCCCAGACTCCGACTCATCGCGGGAGCGGTGACATGCAGGCGCGCGGCCGCCCCGGCCACACTGCCCTCCTCCAGCAGCGCATCGAGCGCGGCGAGCAGGTTCAAATCCAATTGCATGCGAGTAATCCTAGTCGTGTCTTACATGCATTTGAAGTTAATCCATGGGCTGTATACCTTCGAGACCAGAGCGCTGAACAGAGCGCACAGTTCGGCCCGAACGGCCTCATCACCTCTTATTTCACAAGGGAGTTCGCCATGTCCGAAACGCTTCGGACCACCGCCGACGTCGCCGCCTTGGACGCCGACCTCCTCGACCGGACCGCGATCGCCGTGCGCGCTGCCGGTTCGGCGCTGTGCGAGCGCTTCGGCGACGTGGTCCGCTACCAGACCCGCGACGAGCTGATGCGCGCGCTCGCCGCCAACGACGACACCGCCCTTGACATCCTGCGCCCGGCTCTCACGGAACTGCGCCCGCAGGCCGGATGGGTGGAGGACGAGCTCGACGGCGGCGCGCTGCCGCCCGGCGAATGGTGGGTCGTGGATCCGGCCGAAGGCAACGTCAACCACCTGCACGCCCTGCCGGAATGGGCGGTCACCGCCACCCTCGTGCGCGACAACCAGCCGGTCCTCACCGTGGTGCACCTCCCGCTGGCCGGCGAGACCTACACCGCGCTCACCGGCGCAGGCGCCCACCTCGACGGCCGCCCGCTGCGCGTCTCCCGGACCACGGACCTCTCCCTGAGCATCGTGGCCACCAGCCAGGCCCGGCCGGACGAGGACGAGAAGGTCGTGCGACGCGTCGGGTCCTCGATCACCGCGATGCTCTTCGACGCGCTCGTCGTGCGCACCGCCGTGCCCGCAACGCTGCACCTGCTGAACGTGGCCGCCGGCCGGATCGACGCCTTCTGGCAGTTCGCCGGCGCTCGGGCGGACCTGCTCCCCGGCGCGCTGCTCGTCACCGAGGCCGCCGGGCGGATCTCCGATGCCCAGGGCCGCCCCTGGACCCCGCAGAGCGGCAGCTTCCTGGCCGCCGCACCCGGCGTCCACGCCGAAGCCGCATCGACGCTCTCGCGCTGACCCCAAACGAGAACCCACCAAGAGGAACGAATCCACGTGAACGACATCGCCGTACTCGGAAACGGCCGCGTCGGCGGCAACCTGGCCGCCGCCCTTGCCCGGGCAGGGCATCAGGTGACCGTGGCGGACCGCACGCCGGGCGCCGGCGCCGACGCTGCCCGGGCAGCCCGGATCGTCATCAACGCCACCCCGGGCGCCGGCTCACTGGAGCGTCTCGCCGCCCTGCGCGCGGAACTGCGGGGCAAGATCCTCGTCGACGTCTCCAACGCCACCACCGACGGACCGGACGGACTGCCCGCCGACCTGCTCTACCCCGGCTCCAGCCTTGCCGAACAGCTCCAAGAGGCGCTCCCCGAAACCAGCGTCGTCAAGACACTCAACACCATGCTCTTCCCGGTGATGACCGCTCCGGACACGCTCACCCAGCCGCCGACCGCTTTCCTCTCCGGCGAGGACCCGCAGGCCAAGCAGACCGTCCGCGAACTGCTCACCGGCCTCGGCTGGCGCACAGAGTGGATCACCGATCTCGGCGGAATCCAGACCGCCCGCGCAACAGAGGCCGCGATCCTGTTCGTCCCCCACGTGATCCGGTCCAGCGGGCTCACGCCCTTCGCTATCTCGGTCGCCCGCTGATCCGAACACGGCCCCAGGACTCCCTGAGACTGACGCGTGCGAGGATCTGAACGGGCGCCGGCTCACCGGGTGTGATCTTGCTCGGTTGCCGTCTCCGGGCGTTCCTCGGCCACGCTGTCGGCCTGGAGCCCCGGTCTAAGGCCCGCGATCGCGGCGACTGCGGCCACCGCCATGATGGCGGCCATCCAGTACAGGACGGTCTGCGTCGCGTGCGCGAAGTCGACGCGGAAGAAGTGCGGGATCGCCGCGGTGCTCGACGTGCCACTGGACTGGAGCTGGGAGAGGTGCGCCGCCTGTGAGGCCGCCTGCGCCGAGGGCACGCCCTGGGCGATCAGGGATCCGGTGACCTGGGAGCGCAGCTCGGTGACGAGAACGGTGCCGAGGATCGCCAGCCCCAGGCTGGCCGCGTAGTTGCGGACCGTCTGGGTGATGCCGGTCGCCTCGCCGTAGGACAGTCGTGAGGCCCGGTTGACCGCATCGGTGCTCGCGGGGCTGAGCATGAAGCCCATCCCGGCGCCGGCCAGGACCACGTCCCACTGCTGCGAGCTGAAGCTGAGCGTGGTCGCGTCGCGGGCCCACAGGTAGAACCCGACGGCGGCCAGGACGCAGCCGAGGACCACCGGCCGTTTCGCGCCGATGCGGTCGAGCATGCGGCCGCCCAGCTGGGAGGCGATCACGAACCCGATGAAGAAGTAGAGCAGGAAGATTCCGGCTTCCGAGGAGGAGTCGCCCAGGGCGATCTGCGCGTACTCACTGGAGAAGAAGAACACCGGGACGAAGACGAGCATGGAGATGCCGAGCACGAGGTTCTGCGCGGCGAAGGCCCGGATCCGGAAGATGTCCACTTGGATGAGCGGCGATGCGGTGCGCTTCTCGACGAGCACGAAGGCGACCAGGAGCAGGATGCCCAGGGCGATGCACAGGCCGATCGCGGGGTTCGACCAGCCCCACGTCTGGGACTGCTGGAAGCCGAACACGCTCAAGCCGACCCCGCTGACGATCAGGGCCAGGCCGCGGTAGTCCATTCGGGCGGGCCGGCTTTCGGTCTCCGGTCTGGAGACCGCGATGAGGATCAGTGCGATCGCCGCCACCGGCAGGTTGACCCAGAAGATGGCACGCCAGGTCCACTGGGTCAGGTAACCGCCCAGGACCGGTCCGATGGCCGTCAGGCCGCCGGCGATGCCGAAGAACAGCGCCAGCGCCCGGCCGCGTTCCCGCAGGGCGAAACTCTGGACCACGATGGCGAGTGCCGCGGGGAACATGATCGCTCCGCCGAGTCCCTGAACGGCCCGGAAGGTGATGAGCCAGGCCTCCGCGAAGTCGCCCTTGGGCGTGAACCCGCAGCAGGCCGAGGCGCCGGCAAAGAGCAGGACACCGAGTACGACCATCTTGCGGTGCCCGACGGTGTCGGCCAGCCTGCCGCCGAAGGCGAAGAAGGCGGCCAGCGTCAGCAGGTAGGCGTTGACCGCCCACTGCACGCCGGTCGCGGTCAGGCCGAGTTCGCGCTGGATCTCGGGGACCGCGATCGACACGATGGTCTGGTCGATGAAGGTCATCGCGACAGCGAAGATCATCGCTGCGAGGACCAGGTACCGCGATGATGCGCCGGTGCCAGCAGTGCTCAAGGCCGTACTCCCGCATGTCGTCGCACACGTCTGCTTCTGGCTCCCCCACCGTGCCCGGGTGATCCCTGCTCGGCCATGCACGCAGCCTCACGGTAACCGCGCATCGTCCGCGCCGCCGCTCGGGCGGCCGGGCTCGGCCCGGGTCGACGAGGCGTCTGCGGCGGTGGCTCGGCGCCTTGGACGCGGAGTGCGTCGTACCGTCAGGCCATGGGTTGCCCCGATCGGGTGGCGGAACGGCGGGAGAGGGCCGGATGCGCGGGTGGGCACGGAAGTGGCTGTTAGCTTCGGGGTGCGGTCCCCGAACGGCTGGGGGACGCGGTCGGCAGCCGGAAGGACGGGTGCCGGGAGAGGCGTGGTGGAGGTATCCGTGGCAGACAGCGGCATGGGTTGCGACGGGCAGGGGCGGAAGGGCTTGGGTCGTAGGACTCTGCTCGCGGCCGCTGCGGCGGCCGCCTCGGTGACGTTGGCGCGTCCGGCGCGGGCGAACGTGCCTGCGGACGGAAGTCCGTTCGCGGGCGGCGGGGGAGGGGCGGTCGCGAGCCTGCTGTCTGTTGCCGAGCGCGATCGCGACCTGGGCTGGATCCAGGACGCGCTGCAGGTCGCCGTGGAGCTGGAGCTGTCCACCCTGCCGCCGTACCTGTGCGGTTGGTGGTCGGTGAAGGACCGGGACAGCGAGGCCGCCCAGCTGATCCGGCGCATCGTGGACGACGAGATGTACCACCTGGGCGTCGTCTGCAACCTGCTCGTCGCCGTCGGTGGCCGCCCGCGGATCAGGGACGCGGCGCCGGTCTACCCCGGCCCGCTGCCCGGCGGCGTGCGGCCGGGGGTCACGGTCCGTCTGTCGGGCCTGACCCCGTCCCTGGTGCACGACGTCATGATGGCGATCGAAGCCCCCGAAACACCACTTGCCCGCGACGTCGGGCTGACGATCGGCGCCTTCTACGGCGGACTGCAGGACGCCTTCCAGAACGTGGCGCCCGGACTGTCGACGGACGGTCAGCTCGCGGTGCGGATCGGCGCCGACGACCTGGTGCCGATCGCGGACCTCGACGCGGTGGCACAGTCGATCGAGACCGTCAGGGAGCAGGGCGAGGGGACTTCTGCCTCCCCGGAGGACGCCTCCCAGGACGACCACCTCGCGCACTACTACGCGTTTGCCGAGATCTACCACGGACGGCGGCTGGTGCAGAGCGGCGACGCCTGGGGGTTCACCGGCGAAGCCGTCCCCTTTCCCGATGCCCGGCCCATGGCCGAGGTGCCCACCGGGGGCTGGCCCGACCCGTCGCCGCAGGTGGGACAGCTGCTGGACGTCTTCGACAGCACCTACGCCACCGTCCTGGGCTCCTTGGACAGCGCCTGGGCGGGCGGCGGGCCTGCCAGCCTGGACGCCGCGGTGCGCGCCATGCGCGCGCTGGAGTCCCCGGCCGTGCAGCTGATGGAACTGCCGCTGCCGGACGGATCCGGCACCTACGGGCCCCAGTTCCGGCCTCCGTCCTGAACCCACGCACCTCCTGAACCCACGCAGGAGTCGGGCCAAGTGGCTCGGGCTGGTCCTGTTCCCGTGTCCGCGGCTGCGCCGGCTGGACCCGTTCGGACGGAACCCCGACGGCCGCCGCCTCCCGGCGTGCCCCGGGGGCGAAACGCCTCCGCTCGCGATGCGCCAGGTCTGAGTCTCAGCTCTGCCTGCTCGTTCTAGGTCACCTCGGTGAGCCGTCCGGTGGTGACGTCGTAGATGAATCCGCGGACCGCATCGCGGTGGGCCAGGAAGGTGCTGGTCCTGACACGGAAGATGGACCAGTGGACGTCGACCGCCAGATCGCGGAAACCCTCCACGGGCCAGTCCGGTCTGCTGCCGGACTCGGCCTCGACCCGCTGCTTGAAGGCGTCGTCAGCGAGGTCGAGCAGGGCGCAGTCCGTGTGGTGGATCAGGACAATCTCGCGGGTCCCCAGTTGCTGCTGGCTGATGGCCAGCGAACGGATGACGTCGTCGGTGATCACTCCGCCCGCGTTGCGGATCACGTTGGCCTCACCAGGGCGGAGGCCCAGAACGGCGGACGTGTCCATGCGGGAGTCCATGCAGGCGACGACCGCGACATGCTTGGCCGGCGACGCCTCGAGCGGTGCGGGTGGGTGAGCGGCGAATTCCTCGTTGTTCCTCAGCAACTCGTCGGTGGCGGACATGCGGACGTCCTCCCAGTCGGCCGGATTCCCGCGCGCGGGGCCGGGGCGGTGCAGGGCGGTGCTTCTCTCAGCGTCTCGCAATCCGCTCTGGCAGCAACAGCAACAAGGCTGCGGGCACGTTGCGCCGCGCGGGCGAGATCCTGGCGGGCGCGGAGGGGCAGACACGGGCCCGCTGGCAGCTGATGAGCGTGGTCAGCGAGGAGGCGCTGTCCGTGGCCAGTGCCGCGCGCCGCCTCGGAGTCGCCCGCCCGGGCGTGCAGCGCATCGCCACCGGCCTCGTCCACGACGGCCTGGCGGAATTTCGGGACAACCCCGACCACCGCACCTCACCCCTGCTGGCCCTCACCGATGTCGGGCGCGAAGCGCTCGGGGCCATTGCCTCCCGGGCCGCCGCGGCGCACAGGACCACAGGTGCGGGCATCTCGCCGGAGGACCTCGCGGTCACCCGTTCCGTCCTGCGCCGGCTGACTCGCCAGACGGAAGACTGGACCCGCACCGCGAAAGCCCGCACCGGCACCGTGAGCCCCCGTCTTGGCTCCGGAGGAGGGCTGATCGCACGGGATTTCCCACCTCGTCGCGCCAGCCGCCTGACCAACCACCCGGGTTGGCATGCCGCACTGATCGAACCTGCTGGCGACCTGGTCGGCGGGGCTGAGGCGCGCCATTCCTGAGGCCGTCATCCTCTGACTGGCGACGGGCGGGTGCAGGTCGTTGCGTTGCGTCCGGGCAAGCCCGAGTTGAGAGCCTGGGGTGGTCTTGCTGACCAGCCCTCTACTTTCTTACTGTCTGAAATGCCAGAGCCCTGTTGTCTTGGGGTGGCACGTCGGGCCACCCCCGACGAGCACGGGTGACCTGGCCGTCGCATGTCGACACCGGACTCGCAGGTCTCGCCAGCTTGAGCGGCACAATCAAGGATCCGTGCTGGCGGGGTGGGTGGGATCGATCCAGGGAACGGTCACGGGCTCGGCGACCCCGGTGATGTCCAGGTTGACCACGACGGGTTCCTGGCCGCTGCGGATCACCACGCATTCGAGAGGCTGGTCATCGAGGGCGTTGATCTCCTGGTGCGGCACAAACGGTGGCACGAAGATGAAGCTGCCGGGGCCGCCCTCTGCCGTGAACTCCAGGTTCACTCCCCACCGCATGCGGGCACGACCGCGGATCACGTAGATCACGCTCTCCAGTTCGCCGTGGTGGTGTGCCCCGGTCCTCGCCCCTGGGTGGATCGTGACGGTCCCTGCCCACAGCTTCTGCGCCCCCGCCCGAGCTTGATTGATCGCCGCAGCTCGATGCATCCCCGGCGTCTGCGGGGTGTTCGAGTCGAGTGCGTCGGCGGGCACGACCCGCACGCCCTCGGCCCGCCAGTCCGGCGCCGTGCCCGGTTCGACCGTGGCCATGGCTCCAGGATAGATCCGGTGAAGCGGTCAGCCGGTCGCAGGGCGCCGAGCACGTGGCGCCGGTGCGTAGCCGGAGGGGCGCAGGATCGCTTCTCCAGGCGGGTCCCTCGCGACCCCCACTCCTGCTCCTGGCGCTTGTTGCGCAGGAACTGGCAATTCGATGCGACTGCCCTGGTCGGTAACCGTCCCCCACAGGTCAGAGGCTGACCGCTTTGTCATCGCCGATCGATCCCGATGGCCCAGGGACGGCTCGAATCTGCCCGTTCTGGGAGCATGCTGCACGTGATCACGATTGATGTCGGAGCCGTTGAAGACGAGCGCCAATTGCATGACTTGCTCGCGTTCCAACTGGACTTTCCCTCGTTCTACGGCCGGAACTGGGATGCGTTCTGGGACGCCGTGAAAGGTCTGGTTGAGATCCCGAGCCACCTACGCCTCGTCGGATGGAATCACCTCGTGGCCAGGGTCCCACTCGGGGCCGCAATGCTCAGGTCCCAACTTGGTCAGTACCGCTCGGAGTACCGACCTGACCTGAGGGTCGAGTTCGATTCTGATGGTCCGGCCAGCGACGAGACCTGAGCGTGGGAATCTGGACCTGCGCACCGTACATGGCATCGCTGATCTGGGCATTCGCCCGAATGTGCGGCTCCCCGAAGCCGGCCTGTCTCCCCGGAGTTCCCCGTCGGCTACCGCCCCAACGGGCACGCATCGGGCACGGCTCTACGGCCGTTACCCACGCTGTGCCTCGGCATGGGACCGAGCCTTGCGGGCCCGAGCATGCTGCGCCACCCGAAAGGCCCAGACGGCGTCGATGAGTGCCAGCAGACCCCCCAGTGGGTCGCAGATCTCGACGACGCCGTGGGGCGCGCCGACAAGCCGCGGGAGGTTGCTGAGCAGCATCGAACTTCCCAGGAGGAGGGGAAACCAGGCCCACACGACATACAGGGGGTCACGGGTGCCACCACGGTTTCGGAGCTTCGTCCACTCCAGCACACGCAAGACCACGGCTTGAAGGATGAGCAGGCTGCCCAGGACAACGACGAACACGGCTGCCCCCTAGATCGGCCCGCGGAGGATCATCCCTTCCCTGAGTGCGGTAGGCAAGCGATCCGGTTGCGAACGCCAGGGTGGCTGTACCTTCCTGCTGTACGTACAGGGCGGGAGACAACATGGCCGAGCTACCGGAGTGCGTGGATCGGGACATCCTGGAGGGGCGCATGATCTCCGCCGTGAAGGCGATTCGTGAGCTGCAGGGATGTTCTCTCCACGACGCCATCGACATCCTCAATCAGCGCTGGCAGCAGCTTCATCCTGGGCCGTCGCATGAAGCAACCGAGGAGCCACGAGGACCCCGGGTTCTGCGTTTCGAATCGGACGGCTCCTTGGTCGTTGTCGAGGGTGATCAGAAGCCGAAGAAGTGACTGCCTCGATCCGTGACCTACGGGCGGTGATAGACGGATTCCAAGAGCGCGTATCCGTCCATGCCGACCGTTTGTCCCAGCTCGGCCCGGGTCTCCTTCCGTCTCGGGAGGTGAAGGTGTCCGCGCGTGGTCAGTAGCGCTCCTGCCAGGATTCGTCCACCACCCGGCAGGAGCACAGCCAGTCGGGGGGCCGCCACCGCCGGCGCTTCCAGGGCGCACCGCAGCGTCTCGACCACGAACTCCAGCCGGTTCAACTCCCTTGCCAAGGCCAGGACACGAGTCGAATCCGTCCGCACTCCGCCACCGGAGCGCAGGGATCCAAACCCGCCGACTCGTTCCAGGAGCAGGTCCAAGATCCGCTGCTCCTGGCCCCCGACCTGCAGGGCCGTCCCGGCGTCCGGCCCCGGGTCGCACCTTGGTCTGAGCGCCCGGCTTCGGACGGCCACGGCGGGCTGTCCGGCGTCACCTGGGCCCCCTGTCCCCGACATGTCGAGGTGGTGCGGCCGGGCGCCGCCGGCGTCTCGAACGGACGGGGCCCGAATGCCTCGCCGACGAAGGGCTCTTCGCGTCGTCGGCGCTGCTCCAATGCAACTCGTCCGCGCACTCGACGGGCGGGCCCCCCGAGCTCCACGGGCCGGGCGCGTAGGGCCCCGGCGGACCCGCGACGACCGGCGCGCGCGCCTTGCGGTAGGAGCTCAACGCGGCCAGCAGGCCGCCGACTCCCGTCAGAAGGGCCGCCAGGGCCGTCACGATCGCGAGGATCGCCGTCAGTCCGATTCCAGTCGCGCCGACCGTCGCCAACGTACCCGAGGGGGCAGGTGCCGGCACGGCTGGCGGCGAGGCGCCGCCAGGCAGGGTGCCGGTCGCTGTCGGTGACACCGTGGGGGAGGGAGTGGCGGTCGAACCGCCGAGGGAGGACAGGATGAAAATCAGGGCTGCTGCCGCCAGGACTGCTGCGGTTACCAGGAGTATCAGTCCGACCCGACGCCGCCGCCGCAGGCGCGGGGTCCAGTGCGCTGTGCGCCTGGGCGGGCCCGAGGCACTGGCCATGAATCGAGCGTATGGCGAGCGGACCCTTGCCGCCACCGCTCCGTTCGCAGACGGAACATCGACCGCGGGAGCCGGACCGAGTCCCATCTCCGGCCGGGAGGTCCCATCTCGGCACCTGGTTGCGACGCGGTCCTCGCAAGAGGAGCGTCGTAGGCAGTAATGCCGACACAGGATTGGGGGCCGGTCATGCATGTACGCACGACTTACGTGACAGGCGATCCGGGAAAGATCGACCAGGCTCTGGACGGGCTGCTGGTGGAGGCCGTGAAGCTGCTGTCCGAAGAGCCGGGCTACCGGGGCTACGGACTGTTCGCCGACCGCGAGCTCGGCAAGATCACCATGGGGAGCTGGTGGGACAGCGTCGAAGCGGCGCACTCCAGCAACGAGCAGGTCCAGCAGCGGCGCGCGGAGCTGTTGGCGCCCTTCGCGTCCTCGCTGTCGGTGATGACGCTGGAGGCGCTTGCGTACACGCCGAACCCGCAGGTCGAGGCGGGCGGCGGCTTCCGTCTGGCGCGCTTCCAGATCCCACCCGACCGGCTGGACCAGATGGCCGAGCTGTTCCGGACCGCAGCCCTGCCGGGGTTCGAGACCACTCCCGGCTTCGCGGGGGCAGCGCTCCTCGCTGACCGTCGCACCGGCATCGGCTCCGTCGGCACCCTGTGGACCACCCGCGACGCCCTGGCCGCCTCCCGCAGCGCGCAGTCCGCCGCGAGGGCGCGGGCGACTTCCGACGTCCCGATGAACGTCATCGCCCTGGAGGAGTTCGAAGTGCTGCTCGTCGACCGTCGCGAGTGACGCGGCCGGACGAGCCTGTGGGGCTCGTCAAGTCATCGCTGCAGGCAGGGACCTGCGTGAGAGGCGTTCGCCGGCGGCTGGGATGCTGTGCGGGTGATCGTGTCGATCCTGGACCGCATCACCCGTGTGATGCTGTCCGTGCCGGGCGTCCTGCTGCGCCGCACCACGGCCAAGGACGCTGAACTGCTGGTGCTACGGCATGAGAATGCGGTGCTGCGTCGGCAGCTTGGGGGCTCGCTCCCTTAGTCGGCGGCGTCGTCCACGATCGGCTTCGGCTCCGGGGGTCCCCACTGCAGGCGCAGCAGGGTGTAGGCCTTGCGGAAGAGGAACGCCGCCATCGGCAGTTCGACGAACACCGCCAGTGCGGAGGACGTCCACACGCCGGACGTTCCGAGATCGAGGGAGACGTCGAACCAGGCGTCGCACACCAGCAGCACAGCGGTCACCAGCGCGGGAATGACGACGGCCCGGCGGCGGAGCAGGCCGAGCACGGCGGTCGTCGCCATGCCGCCCAGCAGCATCACGTCGAAGCCCACCCAGGCGGTGCTCCACGCATGCACGCGGTAGTCGGAGGGCAGCGTCAGCCCCAGGACGACCGTCCACGGGACCAGGCCGAGCGCCGAGACGGCCAGAAGCTCGACGGCATGCCGCCCCTCCCGCCGCGTGCACCGCCCACCCGAACGAGTCGCGCGTTCCTTGCGCGGACGGGTGACTGCGCTGGAGGACGGCGGTCGCACGATCGCGCTCATCGTCGCTCCGAGTCTTCGAAGGCCTCGCGGGTGGACCGCGGCTGCCAATTTGTCAGACGTCCTGCCAGTACCCAGGCCAGGATCGCCGAGGCGACGCCGACGAAGGTGACGGCCATACCGTGGCCGGCGAGGAGCAAGGCGGCTGCCGCGTCCGCCGTCACCGCGATGACTGCGACCAGCAGACGCCGCCCGGTCCGAAGTCCTCGACGCGCCCTCGTGGGCGCGCCGACGCGACTGAACGTGACTCCAGGTCCCAAGAGGCTCATCGCAACCAACTCCGCGCCCGCTCGCCGAGGACGACCCCCGGCCGCTGCCGCATCGCGTGCCGCTGCTCGCGCAGGTGACGCCTCCGGAGAATCCATCCGATGTCTTCCAGCAACCGGAGCCACGCCTGCGTGTATTCCCTTCCGTGGTGGCGCGCGGGCGATCCGGGCCCTCCGGAATAGTTGAAGCATCAACTACGCTGAGCAAGGCACGAAGCGTGACAGGGAATCTGAAGGGACCATCACAGTGAGCACCGCCAACATGAGGCCTCAGGTCGACGTCCGCCGTGCCGGCGACCGCTCTCGGACGCAGATCAGCTGGCTGGACTCCAAGCACTCCTTCTCCTTCGGCGACCGGTTCGACCCCGCCAACACCCACCACGGGCTGCTGCTGGTCAACAACGACGACCTCGTCCGCCCGGGCAGCGGCTTCGAGACCCACCCTCACCGCGACATGGAGATCGTCACCTGGGTGATGCAGGGATCGCTGGTGCACCAGGACTCCACCGGCCACTCCGGCGTGATCTATCCCGGGCTGGCGCAGCGGATGAGTGCCGGTACCGGCATCCTGCACTCGGAGAAGAACGACTCCTGGCGCCTGAACGGCGGCGACGCGCACACCGAGCCGGTGCACTTCGTCCAGATGTGGGTCGTCCCCGACGAGGCCGGCATCGTGCCGGGCTACGAACAGCTCGAGATCGACCACGAGCTGATGTCCGGGGGTCTGGTCCCCGTCGCGTCCGGCATGGACAAGCACGACGGCGCCTCCGCCATCCGCATCAAGAACCGCTACGCGGCCTTGCATGCCGCCCGCCTGCGGCCCGGCCAGAGCATCGAACTGCCCGACGCGCCCTTCCTCCACCTGTTCGTTCCCCGTGGTGACGTCGCCCTGGAAGGCGTTGGACCGCTGAGCGCCGGTGACGCGGTGCGCTTCACGGCGACGGGAGGGCAGAGGGTCACCGCGGTCGAGCCCGCGGAGATCCTGGTCTGGGAGATGCACGCCAGGATCGCCGACTGATCGCCGACCGAGAGCGTGGTGGGGAGGCGGCCCGCAGCCCGCCGGCTGGCGGCTTTGGACCGGCCGCGCTGTCGCGCTGTCGTGCGGTCGGGGTGGCCTGGCCGCGGGCCCGCGGAGGCGGGTCGTGTCAGCGCCGGCGCAGGCTATCCGGCCAACTGCGGGTAGAGCACGGAGACGTCCCTCGACAGGCCGGCCTTGACCTGCCGGGAGAGGTCGTCGACGAGGACCTCGTACGCGCCGGTCTCGATGCCGTCGACCCCCAGCGCCGCGACGTCCTGGGGCCGGACCTTCGGGGCGTCGACGCCGGCGGTCATGTCGGTGTCGACGTAGCCGACGTGGAGCCCGGTGACGGTGATGCCGCGCGGCTGCAGGTGAAGCCGCATGGAGTTGCTCTGGGACCACACGGCGGCCTTGGAGGCGCTGTAGGAGTCTGCGAGGCCGATCCACGACAGCACGGAGTGGACGGTGAGGATGTGCCCGCCGCCGTTCGCCTCGATCGCGGGTGCCAGGGCCCGGGTCATGTGCAGCGGCCCGTAGAAGTTGGCCTCGAAGTCCCGGCGGATGTCCTCGATGGGGGAGTCGAGGAAGTGGGCGTGGGAAGCCGTGCCCGCGTTGTTGATCAGGATCGTCACGTCCTTGGCCTGCGCCGCCGCCGCGGTGACCGAGGCGGGGTCGGTGACTTCGAGGGCCAGTGGCACGGCGTCGGGGTGGGTGACGGCCCGCGGGTCGCGGGCGGTGGCGTACACCTTCGCCGCGCCGCGGGCGTAGAGCTCCTCCACGAAGGCCTTGCCGATGCCGCGGCTTCCGCCCGTGACCAGAGCCACCGCGTCCTTGATCTGGGTCATCTTGCTCTCCCCTGGGTAAACAGATCGGTTTCCCCTCAGAGTAAACCGATCTGTTTCCATCGATCAAGCGGGAGTCGCAAGCCGTCCGCGGTCGGGGCCGCGCTCCGGTCCGTTCCCCCTCCCGACGAGCGGAAACCGATCGGTTTCACGGCCGTGGGTGACGACGTACCCTGAAGCCATGACGACCCCGACCGCCGCCCCCGCCCTCTCAGCCCGCGAGCGCCTCCTCGACGCGGCCGCGGAGCTCTTCTACCAAGAGGGCGTCCACGTGGGCGTCGACGCGCTCTGCCGCGCCGCCGGCATCTCGAAGCGCTCCATGTACCTGCACTTCGACAGCAAGGACGAGGTCGTCGCGGCCAGCCTGCGGCGTAAAGCGACCGACTACACCAACGCGCTGCTGCCGCCCGACGACGAGCGCCCTGCGCGCGAGCGGATCCTGCACGTCTTCCACGCCTTGGAGCAGATCGCCGAGGACCCGCAGTACCGCGGCTGCCCCTACGTCTCGGCGGCCATGGAGCTCAAGTCGCCGCGGCACCCGGCGAGCGAGGTGGCGCGCCATCAGAAGGACCGGCTCACCGCGTTCTTCCAACGCGAGGCCGAGCGCGGCCACGCGCACGACCCCGCGCTGCTGGCCCGGCAGTTGACCGTCGTCTTCGACGGCTCGGGCGCCTGGGGCGTCGTCCAGGCGCGCGGTCTCGACGGCCTGGCCACGAGCACGGCGCAGACCCTGCTCGACGCGGCCGGCCTCCGCGCCGACTGAGCACCCCCGACCTGGAGCTGCGCAAGCCCGCGCCGGGCCGCACCGTGCGTGGTCCGGCGCCCACCCCGCCGCATGCCGGGCGGCAACCCGCGGGGTGACCGCGACCGGCCGCGCACACCGACCTCCGCCGAGGGAGGCGCCTGCGCGTCCTCGGCCGTCCGGGCCCAGGTCACGGCTGTCGACGCAGACTGACGCCCCGATCAGGCTGTACCGTCGGCCAGTGTTCCTGTCGCCGACACTCCGGTGTCGCGGACCGCTTGGCGGTGTGAATGCCCCGCGAAGCCCTCCGGGTCGGCAAGGGCCGGGGGAAGCCCGTCCAGCGGCGCCTGTCGGACGTCGGAGACGATGCGCCCGTCCACCAGGCGGACCACCCGCTTGGCATGCCGGGCAACCTCGTCCTCGTGGGTGATCAGCACCACAGTGCGTCGTGCGGCGTTCAACCGGTCGATGATGGACATCAGTTCGATGGTGCTCTGGCTGTCGAGGTTTCCCGTGGGTTCGTCCGCCAGCAGCATCGAGGGGGACATCACCAGCGCGCGGGCCACGGCGACCCGCTGTTGCTGACCGCCCGACAGTTCATGGGGCAGGTGCTCCGCACGGTCCATCAGCCCGACCAGGCCGACGGCTGCCAGCACGCGTCGGCGGCGCTCCGCCGGCCTCACGCCGGCGTAGGTCAGAGGCAACTCGACCTGGTCGACCACCGTCATCCGCGGCACCAGGTTGAAGGACTGGAAGACGAATCCGACCTTGCGGTTGCGCACCAGCGAGAGCTGGTGCTCGTCCATGTTCCCGACATCGATGCCGTCCAGCAGGTACCGCCCCGACGTCGGGGCGTCCAGGCAGCCCACGATGTTCATCAGGGTCGACTTGCCCGAGCCGGAGCTGTCCATGACGGCCACGAAGTCCCCGGCCTGGATGGTGAGGTCGAGGCCGAGCGCCCGCCCCTCCGCGTCCAACGGGCCGGTCAGGGCGTGCACTGCGGCGTCCCCCGTGCCATAGGTCTTCACCACCTGGCGCAGTTGGACCACCGGTGCGGGTGTGGATGCCAACGGGGTCGACGGGGCCGACGGCATCGGCGCGGCGGGCTCGAAAGCCGGAGTCTCGCCGGGCCCCGGCTCCTCCGGTGAGGCCGCACCTCTGCGGCGCAGTGACGGCAGCCGGCGGGTCATCCCGGCTCACCCCGGCCGATGACGCCACTTCTCGTGGATGCAGCCACCTGGACCTCCCCGCCCTGGGACGGACCGCGGACGGACACATTGTCCGCCTCGCCGGCCAGGACCGGAACGGGTGCGCGCAGAACTGTTCGCGGGTTGTCCGCGCGGTGCACTCATCCCGGCGTCGGGTTTCCGTGGTTGACCGGTGCGTTGCTGGTGTTCTTCGTCGCGGACGCGGTCTTCGACTGACCCGCGTCGAGCTGAAGGTATGCAAGCGGCGGCCGGAGCCCTCGGGCCGGCGAAGCGATCCTCAGGCGCTCCATCGCCGCGGCTCTGACCCTCCTTCGAGGCTGGTCCACGGGCGTGGGGCCCGATGCGTTCTCTGCGTCGGGCCCCACGGCGGTCTGGCTGGTCAGCGCGACTGACCAGCTGTCACTTCATGGCCGCCAGCGCCGCGTCGACGCCACTGGTCGGGGAGCCGAGGCCGGTGACGGTGTCGTAGCCGGGACCGGCCGTGCACTCCGTGCCGCACAGGCCGTTGGAGCCGGAGATGATGTCGCTCAGGTAGTGGCTGCCGAGGGCGTAGACGTCCGCGTGCGCGGTGTCGCCGTCCGGGCCGGCCGAGGCGAGGTGGGGCTTGCCGACGATGGCGCGGAGCTGGTCGGCGTCGGTGATGATCGCCCCCCAGATCGGCGCGGCCAGGCTGGTGCCGCCGACCTCGAGCCACAGCGAGCGGTTGCCGCTCGCGGTGGTCAGGGTCAGGTAGACCGGGACGCCGGTGGCGGGGTCGGCGACCATGCTGACGTCCGGCGTGGCGCGGTAGGACGAGGACTGGACGCCGTCCTGGTACGCGGGGCGCGGCTCGAAGTAACTGAGCCCGCCGCCCGTGCTGCGCCAGGCCGTCTCGCTCAACGTGTTGCCCGCGGAGTCCAGTTGGAGACTGGTGCCGCCGATGGCGAGGGCGTACGGGTTGGTGGCGGAGTAACCCGAGGGGTAGCCGTTGTCGCCCGTGGACTGCACGCAGACCGAGTCGGCGAGCTTGCAGTGGCCGTCGTAGAAGCCCTCCTCGGAGAACTCGCCGGAGCCCCAGCTGTTGCTGACCGCGGTCGGGTGCAGCGCCGCCGCGGCGTCGTCCGCGCGCTCCAAGCCCGCCATGGAGGGGTCGGCGGCCTCGACCAGGACGATCGTGGCGTGCGGGGCGACGGAGTGCGCCCACTCGATGTCGAGGGCCTCCTCCTCGTTCCAGCCGGTGTTGCCCTCCGGCTGCGTGCCGTCCGCGTACTGCTGCTTGAAGGTGAAGCAGTCGGTGCCCGAGCTCACCGTGTCGCAGGTGGGTGGCAGGTTGAAGTGGGCCGAGAAGTGGTTGAGGTCCGCCTCGGCGGTCGGGTAGTCGTAGGCGTCGACGATGGCGATGGTCTGGCCGGTGCCGTCGCCCTTGAGGCCGAGACGGGTCTGGATCTGCTGCGGGGTGTAGCCGCGGGTGACTTCGGTGGCGTTGTCGGCGGGGGAGGAGAGCGGCTCGGCGGTCGGGGTGCTGGAGGTGACCTCGATCGGGAGCGCCGCGGTGCCCACCGGCATCCCCTGGTCCTTCAGGGGGCCTGCGCTGCTCCGGCCGACGACGCCGGAGGTCGACGCCTGCGCGGGCGCGGGGTAGAGCAGCTCCTGCTGTGCTGCGACCGTCCCGGCGGAGGTGGTGTCGGCGCCTGCGGTCGTCCCTCCGGTGGTCGGCGGGACCGGGATGCCGGACGGCACGTTGTCGGCGAACTTGAAGGTGCTGACGCCGTGTGGGTAGTAGTCGGGCTCGAAGGTGTCGCCGCCGATTGCCTGGAGCGAGATGTCCAGCGCCCGCCAGTCGACCGGCAGGCCGAGGACGTCGCTGCCCTTGCCGTCGTTCAGGTCGACGGCCTGCACCTGGCCGGCGCCCAGTCCGAAGGCGGTCGCGCTCTCCTTGAGGGAGTCCTGGCCCGAGGGGAACGGGGTGTTGTAGGAGAAGAGGCTGGTGTAGGCGCCGACGAAGGCGGAGGTGCCGGACGGCGTGGTGGCGAAGGTCCCGGAGTGGAAGCCGAGGAAGGTCGGCACGTCGAAGGGCGCGCTGCCGTCCGCGGGGTAGTCCGTCATGTCGAAGGTGCGCAGCTCGACCAGGCCGTCCGCCTTCGACGCCGCGAAGCCCAGGAAGGTGTTGGAACCGACGGTCTCGTGGGTGCTGATCACCGCTCCCGTGCGGGAATCGAGGATCTGGACCAGGTGCGCGCTGGTGCTGAACGTGCCGTCGAAGGCGAAGGCCACGCCGTGGCCGTCGCCGCCGGGGATGTCGGCGGAGGCCAGCGCCGGGTTGGTCGGCACGATGGTGGCCGCGCCCGGGTCGTTCGTGGTCTCGGTCCAGACCGGAGCGCCGGTGGCCGGGTCCAGGCTGACGGCGGTGGGCGCCGGGTCGCTGGCGGCGGTCAGCAGGCCGGAGGTCTCGGCGCCGCCGTACTCCAGCAGCAGGTGGCCCGTGCTGTCGGTGGTGACGCTGGAGAAGACCAGGCTCTTGCCCGCCGTGCCGGTGGGCCGGTAGGTCCACAGCACGCGGCCGTCGGGACGGTAGGCGGTGAGGCTGCCGCCGGGGACGACGATCTCGGTGCCGCCGTGGCCGTCACCGGTGACGGTGAGCGAGGCGACGAAGCCGCCGGTGCGGACGGTGCGCAGCACCGTACCGGTGCGCGCGTCCACGACCGAGAAGCCGTCGTCCGTGCCGACGACGACCTGGCGGCCGCCCGGCAGCGCCTTGATCGCGTGCACCGACCCGTCCAGCGTGGCGTGCCACAGCACGGTCGGCGTCGGGTTCTTCAGCGTGCGCGCGTCGAGGCCGAACAGACCGCGGCTCTGGCCGCCGGTGATCAGCTCCTGTCGGCCGCCGAGGTCGACGGTGGCGGCGGCGTAGGGGTCACCGGCCAGTGGCATCGCGGCGGAACGGCCGGTGGTCGGGTCGACGCTGTAGGCGGTGTCGTCGTAGCCGACCGTCAGCAGGCCGTTCCGGTAGGGCGTCAGGGTGTCGCCGGAGAGCGCGCCCTGGTTCCGCCAGTCGATGCGGCCGTCGCGCGCGTCGAAGCCGATCAGCTGGGTGTGCTCCGGGCCGTCGGGCAGGCTCGCGGTCGGGTTGCCAGGGTCGGAGACCGAGGCGACGACCTCACCGTGGCCGCCGGTCCGGTACGCCAGCGCCAGGGTGGGCGCGTTCGGGCCGCCGACGGTCGATGCGGTGGTGTACGTCCAGAGGGTCCGTCCCTTGGCGTCCCATCCGGAGACGGTGCTCTGGCCGTCACTCAGGTCCGCGTTGATGCCGAGCTCGGCCACGGCGTAGACGGCCTGGCCGCCCTTCGCCGCCGGGTTGACGGCGAGGGCCTCCGGGACGCTGCCGTCGCGCTCGGCGATCACGCTGCGCGCGCCGCTGCGCGGTTCGAAGGCGGTCAGGTCCCAACGCACCGCGTCGAAGGGGTCGTTCTGCTCGACGACCAGAACCCTGTCGCTGGACGGGTCCTCTGCCACCATGCGCGGGTAGCCCGGGGTCTTGGCGTGCATGGTGACCGCGCCGTCGGCGGTGTCGATGAGCAGCACGTTGCCGTCGGCCGGACGCGGGTCGCCGAGACCGAGCGGGGTGTCGGACCAGGTCGCGGCGATCTGGTCGTGGCCGGTCGGCTCGACGTCGCCCCAGTTGGCCCAGGGGGCCTTGGTCGAGTAGGTCCAGTCGGTGGTGCCGACGAGGGTGCCGTCGCTCCTCGGCGTGAAGCTGTAGGCCGTCAGATTGCTGCGGCTGTCGCCCTGCTGGGCGACGGGGTCGACACTCCACTGCGGGCCGGTCGACTCGGCGACGATCAGCTTGCCGCTCTGGACCAGCATGGTGCCGACGTAGCCCGGAACGAGCTTGCTCCAGACGGTCTTTCCGGTGCGGCCGTCCAGGACGGTCAGGAAGGTGCCGTAGTTCAGCTGCGAGCCGGGCGAGGTGAACGGCCGGGCGGGCTGGTCGCCCACCGCGTAGGCCACGACCACGTCGTCGACGCCGTCGTGGTTGAAGTCGCCGGTGACGTACGGGTGCTGTCCGGTGGTGGACATCTCGTAGGGGTTGTAGCCGACGTAGAGGTTCGGGGTGTACGGGTAGGGCTGGTACCAGTTCTGGGCGGTGACCTGCCAGTCCTTGATGAGCGAGGTGGCGGGGCGGTTCCAGATCCGGTCGCCGTGGGCGTCGTAGCGGCCCACCGTGCCGCCCGAGAAGACGCCGACCCAGTCGCGGGTGCCGGGGAGGGCGGTGGTCTCGGCGAAGCCGCGTGCGGTCTCCCACTGGCCGGTCTGCTGAAAGCCGGGCCCGGTGGCGGAGGCGGACGAGCCGCCCGCCGCGCCGGCGGTGTGGGCACCGGAGGACGGCTTGGTGCCCGGCGTCGCACTCGGGAGCGCGGGCGCGGCGGTCGCCTTGCCCTCCTCCGCGGCGACCTGCCCGGCGGTGCCGTCGGTCCGGTTCTCGTAACGCTGGCTCAGCTTGGCCAGCGCCACGGCGTTCAGGCGGATGTCCTTCCGGCTCGGCTGGCCGCCGGCGTGGGCCAGCGGTGAGCTGAGCAAGGCGGCGGCCACTGCCAGCACGGTGGCGACCGCACCGGAGCGTATGCCCCTTCCAGATGTCATGGGTGTCCGTCACTTCGTCTCAGGAGGCGCGGCCTCGTCGGACCGCGTCGGCGGCCACGCCGAGTCGGACTCGGAGCGACGCCGCGCGGAGTTGTTGCACTCTCCCAGCGATCCGAGCGGCTCCGGGAGGTCTGGTGACGGCCGGAACCGGTCAGCTGCCGGTCCCGGCCATAGGATCGCGGGGTTCGGTCCGCGAGGGTGGACGCATGGTCAGAGGAACGGGTGCCGCGATGCTGGGTTCGGTGGGGCTGGACGACCAGGTGGAGGAGGTCTACCGGTGCCTCGTGGCGCACTCGCCGACCGGCGTGGCGGAGTTGGCCGCGCTGCTCGGTGTCGGCGAGCAGCGGGTCCGCCGCGCGCTCGACGCGCTCCTCGCCCTCGACCTCGCCTTCGTCGAGGCCGGGCGCCCGGGCCGGTACCACGCGGTCGACCCGCGGGTGGGTCTGACGACCCTGATCCACGCCAAGCGCCTGGAACTGGAGCGCACGGCTGCGGCGGTGGAGACCTACGCCGCCGAGTACCACGAGCGCATGCTGCGCAGCGACCCGCTGCGCCTGGTGGAGGTCGTCGAGGGACCGGCGGCGATCACGGCGAGCCTGGCCGAACTGCTCGCCGGGGCGAAGGAGGAGGTCCTCGCCTTCGACACCCCGCCCTATGTCACCCCGGACGCCACCGCCTCGCGCGTCGAGCGCGAACTGCTGGCCCGCGGCGTCCGGGTGCGCGCGGTGTACGCGAGCGAGGTCCTGGCGATCCCCGAGCGTGCGGCGCTGCTGCGCGACCTCGTCGTCGCCGGTGAACTCTCCCGCGTGCTGCCGCGCGTCCCGCTGAAGATGGTCGTCATCGACCGCCGCGACGCGGTCATCCCCCTCAGCACCAGCAGCGCGGGAACGCGCAGCATCGCGGCCCTGGTGCACCGCTCCCGGCTGTGCGACGCCCTCGTCGAACTCTTCGAGGCGAGCTGGCAGCAGGCCACCCCCGTCTTCTCCGCCGATGCACACGAGACGGCCGAGGCGCATCCCGATCTCACCGAGGCCGAGCGCGCGCTGCTGCACCTGCTGCACGCGGGCCTGAAGGACGACGCGATCGGCCGCCAACTGGGCGTCAGCGAGCGCACGTTGCGACGCCGGATCACGGACCTGCTGGCCCGCCTCGGCGCCACCAGCCGCTTCCAGGCCGGCGCCCAGGCGATCCGCCGAGGGTGGCTGTAACAACCCAGCGCGGGCAGAGGAGAAGACTCAGCCCTCCCGACCGGCGGTAGCGTGACTGATCCGCGACGGTCCTCGACGGGGGCGCCCGCTCTGCCGCGCCTGCCGACTTGTCGGTCTGCTCCGCCCGACGAAGCCAACACCTTGGCAATCAGTGCCCGTGGGGATCTTGCTCTTCCGCGCCGGGCTGCAGCCTTGCGGCCGCGGCCGAGATCCATCGGCCCCTGCCCACACCGGCGAGCGACTCGCCCGGATCGCCCGGCTGCTCACCCCTCGGGTCCGGCTCGCCGTCGTCGGCGCCCACCTCACCGACGGGTGCAGCACTGCTTCGGACGGCCGGGAGACCAACTCCGGCTGACCCACCGACAGCGCCCAAGCACCAGGGCCCCGTGCTCACCTCGGGCACGCGGGCGCTTTGCGGTCCGCCCGGTCTGCCCCAACGGCCAAGCACTCACAGGCGGGAAGGGAACGCGGTGAGCGTCAGGGTCTGCCCGGCGCTACTTGTGCCACGCGATGAACTTCACGCTTCCGCTTTCTCCGTGCCAGGCCTTGGTGATCTTTTTAGAGGCACCGTCGACGACCCAGGAGGCGCCTGCGCCCCCTCCGCCTCCGGCTGAGCTGTAGGTGCCGGCATCGCCCCCGCCCCCTCCGCCGTGGCCGTCCGGGGCGTAGCCGGCGCCGCCACCGCCTCCGCCACCGGCTCCGAGTTTGCTGGCGCCCTCGCCGCTTCTGCCGTTTTGCTGCTTCCATCGCGTCGGCGCCCCGGGCCCGCCGACGCCGCCCTGCCCGTCGGGCATCGTCTGCCCACTGGTGCCGGCCTTGGGCGGATCGCCGCCGTCCCCTCCGCCACCGCCTTTCGCAGTGAGACCGCCGCCGCCCGCACCACCGCCCCCACCGGCCACGATGACCGGCTCGCCGTTGCGCAACACGGCCGAAGACCCGCCACCACCCCCACCACCGTGTCCGGTGCTGCCACTGGCGTTGTCACCGCCGTTGCCGCCGTTGGTATACCCGTGCCCCCCTGCCCGGCCGTTGTTCCAGCGGGCCACGACGGGGGTCAGGCGGTCGCCCGGCCGGACCGGCACGACCGCCTTGACGCCACCGCCCCAGCCCGCCGAGCCAGAGGTGTCAACCCCGTGGCCGCCTTGACCGCCACACACCTCGAACTCCGCCCACTTGGCATCCGGGGGTGCGATCCACTCGCCGGAGCCTTCATCGGGAGCGGTCGTGGTCTCCGTCGCATGCTCGACCATGATTTCCCTTTCCGGAATCCACCTGGCCCACCATTCAATTCGAGCACAATCCATATGGTGTCGACCGCAGGCGCGCCTGGGCGCCTGACAGGTCGACAGGGCCACCGGCACCTTGTTCCTGCGAGCGGCCTTGCTGCTTTGAGTGGCCTGGTGGTCAGACCTGACGGCCAGCCGCACGAACCACGCGGCCCAGCGTGCCGGGGGCGCGAACTGCGCGCTCATCCGGATGAGGGTCAAGACGTTCTGCTGATCGCCGGGCTGATGCCGGGCCGGGCCTGCCAGGCCCGGGTGAGCACGGAGTAGAGCTCGCTGAAGGCGAAGCCGAGTCCGATCCACCGCACCGTGAGCGGTCAAAGATGCACCGTCACCTCGGTCGGACCTGGAATTCGATTGTCGCCGACCCACGGAGTGCGCAGATACTTCGGCATGAGCAGAATCGCTGAGGTCATCGTGCTGGCACGGTACGCGGACGAGGTGATGGAACCCCTGACACGGCCGGATGACTCGCGTGCCTGGCATGGCCGCTTCGAGCGGCTCCACCCGGTTGTCGACGGGTGGGTGATCGAGTTCAACCATGTACGTCCGCGATCCGGCCTGTTTCGACAGCTGGAGTCGCTGGCGTGGCCGGAACCTGCGAGCGTGCAGGTACTCATCCATGACGAGGAAGATGACTGCTTTGGGCTGTGGATGATCCAAGAGGGCGTGCTGACCGAGGTGCCACTTCCTGGCCATAGGCGTCTACACCCTCCAGCGCCGACCACTGAGGAGTACCCAGCTGACCCGGGCCTGCTGTGGCGAACGGAAACGACCATTCCGCCCGGATTCCGCACCGAGCGCCAGGATCCACGCCCGGCTTGGTAGGGCTCACTCATCCACCCAGATCTCCGGTCATGACCCGAAGGCAGCCGACATCACGGGTTCAAGCTCAGTAGCGTCCGAGTCGGATGATCCTGCGTGGCCTCGCCTGGTGGAGCCGTCCCGGTCCTGGGCGGCGGATGAAGTCTCTCGAGCGAACTGGCGGAAGTTGACACTTCGGCCGGTTGGATGGAGAAGAATCGAGTGGTCACATCCGAGTTCGAGCCCGGTGAGGGTCGCTGCGCACGGTGATGCGTGACGTGGTCTCCGTCGGGCTTGGCACCGATCAGAAAGGGCAGATCCCGTTGACTGGTCGTCATCGGCTCCCCTCTCTTGATCTTCGGCCGAGCACCCCCCGTTGGGCCGAAGATCTACATCGAGTCGGGGCCGGTCTCGTCTGATCTCGCGGATACCGCTGGAGATCGACCGAGCTGCACCGGAGCGGCCCCGACAACCCACCACACATCCGTGAGTGCGTTGAAGGAGAACCGTGAAGGCAAAGCCCGAGACCCAGTTGCTCCCGCCGTCGTGGCCGACGGTGGTCATCGTGGTCGTGATCGTGCTCTACCTGGTCCACCCGGACTTCGGCATCGAGCAGAGCAAGGCCATCGAGTCCATCGTCTACCTGCTCGCCGGGAGTAGCGTTGCCGTCGCTGGCCGCCGTAGGCCGCCTGTGACGGAGCAGGGTCAGTGACATCCGGGTCCCGAGGTCGTGACCTGACCTCGGGGCCCGTGACAGTGGGCGGCGCAGACGAGATTACGTGCCCCTGGCTCGGCCGCAGCAAGGGCGCCGGTGGCGGTGGGGCTGCAGGATGAACGCGAGGCTGTGCTCGGTGCCGTAGTCCAGAAAGGCCTGCGACTCGTCCGGCTCGTCGGTCGTCCGCGAACGCCTGGATCTTCGCTCCCGGGCCACCGATCTGGAAGTCCATGCGGCCGTGGGACTGCCCGGCGCCCACCTCGATTCGCAGCCGCCGCTCCACGAAGACCCCGGCGAGCTCCTCGTACGGGATGTGGACCCGTTGTCCCGGCTCCGGCCAGACCAGCCCGTCCGGCTCCATCAGTACCGACCGCCACCCGAACCACGCGCTCAGTTCGAACGGTGGCGCCAGACCCCCCAGGTACCCAAGTCCCCTACTCCCCGATGCGACTGCCAAGTCGTGATCTTCGCACGACTCATGAGCGGCAGGAACGGGCCACAGGAGCCCGTCTGGTCTGCCGTGGCGTCACCAGCCTGACAATCCGTCACCTTTGCCGCCGGAAGGTGGCCGACGTCACCGGACAGGGAGACGCAACGCGAGCCCGGGATTCACCCGAGGGCCTGCTCGCGAGCGGCCTGACGGGTCACGCGCCGGGCATCGCCTGAAAAGGCGCGGCCGAATGGCCGCGTCGTCCGAGCGACCTGATCCGTGCCCTGATCCACTGAGTTACGCAAAGCCCAGTCGCGGCACACCATCGAAGTGGATTTTAATCATGGCAATCATCATCGTCTTCGACATCCCCGGCGGGACCCAGGCGCAATATGAGCAGGTCACCAACGAGATGACCGGCGGACGCGGCCTGGTGCGGAAGCGAAACGACTGGCCGGTGCCCGGCCTGATCTCCCACGCCGCCGGGCCCAGCCCCACGGGGTGGATCGTGACGGACGTCTGGGAGTCCGAAGAGGCGTTCCAGAAATTCGGAGAGAAACTCGCCCCGCTGATGCGGGCCGCCGGAATGCCCATGGGCCAACCGACGATCTACGAGGCATTCAACGTAGTGACCGAGTAGCCCAGTCCCGCGGGGATCCCCCCAGGAACTTCGGCTCCCAGCGACCCAACGGAGCGTCAGACCGGAAGAGCGCTGACGCTCATCGGCGAGGCTTCAGTGAGCCCTGAACGTCAGCATGCCTGACCGGGCCGGCTCGGCTGTGCGGGCTGACACGGTGCCGCCAGATTGAGACGCCATCGGGTGCGGGGACGACGTGCGAGCTGGGTGTTGCCGACGGACGCTGGAGTGCGGGGGCGCAATGTGCGCTCACCGTTGCTCGGGATCTTCGGGGCCCGTTGCACCAGGCGCGACATGAGTGGGAGTGAGAGGACACCGATGGCCTTCGACGAAGGACTGGCGGAGCGAATCCGTGCCCGACTTGGGACGGATCCGGCCGTCACCGAGAAGCGGATGTTCGGCGGGTTGTCCTTCCTTTACAGGGGCAACCTGGCCGTAGGCGTGATCGGCGACGAGATGATCGTCAGGGTGGGCCCCGACTCCACCGATGCGGCCCTGGCGCGGACCGGGACGCGGCTGTTCGACTTCACCGGGCGCCCGATGCGCGGCTGGGTCGTCGTGGAGGCGCCCGCGTTGTCCGAGGACGACGCCCTTGCAGACTGGATCGACCAGGGCTGCTCGTTCGCGTCGGGCCTGCCGTCCAAGTAGCCCTGTTCCTGACCTGCGTTTGACGAGTCTGGCGATGGAACGCCTGCCGCTGGCTCTCGACCTGTGAGTACACAGCGCATCGGTGCCGTGGTCGATGACCAGGCCTGTCGCCGGCATGAAAGGCGGTCAGCGACCCTCTGGTCGACCAGCTCCAGGTCCGGGCAGGGTGGGCGTCCACGCACGCAGCGAACAGGTCATGTCGTCCCGCGTCGATGCGGCGGTGGCGGCCCGGGGATGGGGAACAGGTGTGGGCATCCGGGACTGAGGTGCGGGCGGCGGAAGCCATGACGTCCGCCGACTGCTTGCCCGAAGCGTCCGAGGCTGGCGGGGTCAAGGCCCGGGGTCGGTGGTCTGCGCCTGCCAGGCCTCCATCTGCTGCGCGAACGTGGGGCAGGCCAGGATGTCCGGCTTGCTGCATTCGAGGGCGTGGACGAGGAACTGGCGGGCGTGGCCGAGGTCGACCAGGCGTTGGTCGACCTCGGTGATCTTGGCGCGGACCATCTCCTCGCGGCGTGCCTTCTCCTGCTGGAACTCGCCGATCTCGGCCAGGGTCAGCCCGGCTCGCTGGCACTTGCGCAGCAGGATGATCCGCTCGGCGGCCTCCGGCGGGTAGCGCCGCTTGCCGCTGCGGCGCTCGGGCTCCGGCAGCAGGCCGTGCCGCTCCCAGTAGCGGATCGCCGACGCCGGTACCCCGGTGATCGCGGCGAGCCGGCCGATCGTCATGCGCACGTGCGTCCTCCTGGCATGGGCGTTTGACTTGAACCTGAGTTTAAGTTGTCCGATGGACTCCGAACGATGCGGCGGCGATCCGAGCCGCCGACCGAGCCAGGGAGACCATGGTGACCACTGAGTTCGAGGCCGATAGCCACGCCGGGACCCGCGTGGCGCGGGCCGGTCAGATCGTCGAGGCCGTCCGGCAGTTGTTCGAGGCCGGGGTGATGGCCCACTCCGGGCACGCCAACCTCAGCGCCCGCCTCGACGAGGACCGGTTCCTGCTGACGCCGGGCTTCGTGCGCGGCCTGCGGCCCGAGCAGGTCGCGGTCGTGGACCGCGAGGGGCAGGTCCTTGAGGGGAAGTTGCAGACGTCGGCCGCTGAGATCGTGGCGATGCACGGCATCGTCTACCGGGAACGACCGCCCGTCGGCGCGGTGATCCACACCCACTCGCCCGCGGCCACCGCGTTCGCCGCGGCGCACCGCCCGCTGCCGTGCCGGACCGAGCCGATGCTGCGCTTCGGGCAGGCGGAGCCCGTGCCCGTGGTGCCCTGGGCGCCGCGCGGCTCCGACGCCGCGATCAGCGGCATCACCGAGGCCCTGCACTCCCACCCGACCACGTCGGCGGTGCTGCTGGCCAACCACGGTCTGCTGGTGTTCGGGCCCGACCCGGCCGCGGCCGCCCTGCTCGTGATGGCGATCGAGGAGAGCGCCGAGGCCGAGATCGCCGCTGCCGCGCTGGGCGGGGCCGTCGACTTCCCCGATGGCGCGCTCGACGCCGTGCGCGCGTCGATCGTGCGGGCCGCGCGGTGAGCGGCGATGCCGCAGCCGCAGCTGAGCGGCTGGAAGCGCTGCGCGACCGATTCCGGGTGACCTTCGGCGCGGTGCCGAAGGGCGCGGAGGAGCGGCTGACGGTGGCCGACACGTTCGGTCGCCTGGAGACCGAGGAACACTTCATGGCGCTGCGGCACACCGTGCTGCACGACAGTCCGTTGGGCGACCGCGTCCAGCAGCTGGTCCACTTCGGTCAGTTGCTCGCGCTCGGACGCGAGGGCTCGGCCCGGCTGCACGCGCGCGGCGCGCTCCACGTCGGCGCCGACCTCGCCGAGCTCGTCGGCGTCGCCGAGACGGCCTTGATCACCTCAGGTGCGCCTGGCTACGCCCTCGGCATTGCGATCGTCGCCGAGTTGCTGGCCGAAGGTACCCCAGGCGTCTGAGAGCCAAGCGCCCCGGCTGACGCAGAGCGGGACCTCGGCCCGCCGGCCGTGCCCGCGATCGGGCCGATCACGGGCACGCCATCGCCACCGGGTGGGTCCTTGACCGTCGTCCTGCCGGAGGAACCGCGACGTTCCAGGTCACGGCCGTCAGCCAGCCCAGTGCGGCACAGCTCCCGGTGGCCAGTCACCAGGCCGGAATCGACGTCCGGATGGGGGTTGAGGGCGGGGACCACGCCGTTGGTGCAGTGATCTCACTTGGGGGTCTGGGCGCTTGGCCCCCGGGAGGCTGACGGTCGGCTCTTGCGGCGCGGTTCGCCGTGGAGTGCCCGACCAGCCAGTGCCGGGACGGCCAGGCCGCTGACTCCGAACATGATCGCGACGAGCCAGTGTCCCAGCGACACGGAGGCCGCCGCTTCGATGTTGCAGCCCTTGAAGAACTTCCCCATGCCGTGGGCCAGGGACTTTGCAGCCATCTGTGGGACCCCTCCGCGACCCGTGCTGACCGTTTGCTGACCACGGAGGGTGCGACACGCCCCTGAGCAGGGAAGAACCGCCAGGGTTGTGGTATGCCCGACATATTGCCATCAAGGTCGGGAACGACCATGCTTCTACGCACGTAGATCCACGCTGAAGGCGAGGCGCCGCACATGTCGGAATCCGTCAGCAGGTCGATGCAAGGGTCCATGCAGGGAGTGCCGCGCGTGGTGCGCGCGGCACTCGTGCAGGCGAAGTGGACCGGGGATACCGAGTCCATGATCGAAGTGCACGAGCGGTACGCGCGGGACGCGGCCGCACAGGGTGCGCAGGTGATCGGGTTTCAGGAGGTGTTCAACGCCCCCTACTTCTGCCAGGTGCAGGAACCCGAGCACTACCGGTGGGCGGAACCCGTGCCGGACGGGCCCACCGTGACGCGGATGCGCGAGCTCGCGCGCGAGCTGAACATGGTGATGGTCGTGCCCGTGTACGAGGTGGAGCAGTCGGGCTTCTACTACAACACCGCCGCCGTGATCGACGCCGACGGCAGCTACCTCGGTAAGTACCGCAAGCACCACATCCCGCAGGTCCACGGGTTCTGGGAGAAGTACTACTTCCGCCCCGGCAACCTCGGCTGGCCGGTGTTCGACACGGCCGTCGGCCGGGTCGGGGTGTACATCTGCTACGACCGCCACTTCCCCGAGGGCTGGCGCGCGCTCGGCCTCGCCGGGGCCGAGATCGTCTACAACCCGTCCGCCACCAGCCGCGGGCTCTCCGCGTACCTGTGGCAGCTGGAGCAGCCGGCCGCGGCCGTGGCCAACGAGTACTTCATTGCCGCGATCAACCGCGTCGGGGTGGAGGAGTACGGCGACGACGACTTCTACGGGACCAGCTACTTCGTGGACCCGCGCGGCCAGTTCGTCGGTGAGGTCGCCTCCGACAAGGAGGAGGAGCTCGTGGTCCGGGACCTCGACTTCGGACTGATCGAGCAGGTCCGCAACCAGTGGGCCTTCTACCGCGACCGCCGCCCCGACGCCTACGGCCCGCTGACGGAGGCCTGAGTGGTGATGACCGACGACACGACCGACGACACCGCCCACGAGGCCAAGAGCCTGCTCGACCGGCACCGGGCGGTCACCCCGTCCTGGCTGGCGCTGTACTACCGCGAGCCGCTGGAGCTGACGCACGGCGAGGGCCGGCACGTGTACGGCTCCGACGGCCGCCGCTACCTGGACTTCTTCGGCGGCATCCTCACCACGATGACGGCTCACGCGCTGCCCGAGGTGACCAAGGCCGTCGCCGACCAGGCCGGGCGGATCCTGCACACCTCGACGCTCTACCTCTCCTCGCCCATGGTCGAGCTCGCCGAGCAGATCGCCGAGCTCTCCGGCATCCCGGACGCCAAGGTCTTCTTCACCACCTCCGGGACCGAGGCCAACGACGCGGCGCTGCTGCTCGCCACCGGCTACCGGCGCTCCAACCAGGTGCTGGCGATGCGCAACAGCTACCACGGGCGTTCCTTCTCCACCATCGGCATCACCGGCAACAGCTCCTGGTCGCCGACCAGCTTCTCGCCGTTGCAGACTCTCTACGTGCACGGTTCGATCCGCACGCGCGGGCCGTTCGCGCACCTGGACGACGCCGCGTTCGTCGAGGCCTGCACCGCCGACCTGGAGGACATGCTCGGCCAGGTCGGCGGCCCCGTCGCCGCGCTGATCGCCGAGCCGATCCAGGGCGTCGGCGGGTTCACCCACGGACCGGACGGGCTGTTCGCCGCGTTCAAGCGGGTGCTGGACCGGCACGGCATCCTGTGGATCAGCGACGAGGTGCAGACCGGCTGGGGCCGCACGGGCGACCACTTCTGGGGCTGGCAGGCCCACGCGGAGGCCGGGCCGCCGGACGCGCTGACCTTCGCCAAGGGCCTCGGCAACGGCCTGTCCATCGGCGGCGTCGTGGCCCGCGCCGAGCTGATGGACTCCCTCGGCGCGAACTCCATCTCCACCTTCGGCGGCAGCCCCGTCACCACGGCCGGGGCGCTGGCCAACCTGCGGCACCTGCTGGAACACGACCTGCAGGGCAACGCCCGGCGCGTCGGCGCGGTGCTGCGCGAGCGGCTCGAGGCCGGGGCGCGGCATCTGCCGGTCGTCCGCGAGGTGCGCGGGCGCGGTCTGATGCTCGGCGTCGAACTGGTGGACCGCGCGGGCGAGCCCAGCGCGGCCGCCGCGGCGATGGCGCTCGAACACGCCCGCGACCTGGGTCTGCTCATCGGCAAGGGCGGCCCGCTCGGCAACGCCCTGCGCATCGCGCCGCCGATGTCGCTGACCGTCGACGAGGCCGAGCAGGGCGCGGAGCTGCTGGTGCAGGCGCTCGACCGGGCGCAGAAGGAGCTGTGGGCGATCGAGGAGGCACTGTGACGCACGGACGGACCGTCATCCGCAACGGGTTGGTGATCACCGCCGCCGACGAGCTCCACGCCGACGTGCTGATCGACGGAGAGCGCGTGGTCGCCCTCGCGGCGACGGGGAGTCCGGAGGCCCAGGCCTGGCGGGCGGACCGGACGATCGACGCCACCGACTGCTACGTGATCCCCGGTGGGGTGGACGCGCACACGCACATGGAGCTGCCCTTCGGCGGCACCTTCGCCTCCGACACCTTCGAGACCGGCACCCGGGCGGCCGCCTTCGGCGGCACGACCACGATCGTGGACTTCGCCGTGCAGAGCGTCGGCCACAGCCTGCGCGAGGGCCTGGACGCCTGGCACGCGAAGGCGCAGGGCAACTGTGCGATCGACTACGGCTTCCACATGATCATGTCGGATGTCACCGAGCAGTCGCTGAAGGAGATGGACCTCCTTGTCGAGGAGGGCGTGACCAGCTTCAAGCTGTTCATGGCCTACCCCGGCGTCTTCTACAGCGACGACGGCCGCATCCTGCGCGCCATGCAGCGCTCCGCCGGCAACGGCGGGCTGATCATGATGCACGCGGAGAACGGCATCGCCATCGACGTCCTGGTCGAGCAGGCCCTCGCCGCCCGGCACACCGACCCGCGCTACCACGGCGAGGTGCGGCGCGAGCTGCTGGAGGCCGAGGCGACGCACCGGGCGATCCAGCTCGCCCGGGTGGCCGGATCCCCGCTGTACGTCGTCCACGTCTCCGCCGAGCAGGCCGTCGCCGAGCTCGCGCAGGCCCGCGACCTGGGGCTGAACGTCTTCGGTGAGACCTGCCCGCAGTACCTGTTCCTGTCCACGGACAACCTGGCCGAGCCGGACTTCGAGGGCGCCAAGTACGTGTGCTCCACGCCGCTGCGGCCCAGGGAACACCAGGCCGCACTCTGGCGCGGGCTGCGGACCAACGACCTGTCCGTGGTCTCCACCGACCACTGTCCGTTCTGCTTCGTCGGCCAGAAGGACCTCGGCCGCGGGGACTTCTCGAAGATCCCCAACGGACTGCCGGGCGTGGAGAACCGGATGGACCTGCTGCACCAGGCCCACCTGGACGGGCACATCTCGCGCCGTCGCTGGATCGAGCTGGCCTGCGCCACGCCCGCCCGGATGTTCGGCCTCTACCCGCGCAAGGGCACCATCGCGCCCGGCGCGGACGCGGACATCGTGGTCTTCGACCCGCACGACCGCTACACCATGTCGGCGGCGACCCACCACATGAACGTCGACTACTCCGCGTACGAGGGTCGCCAGGTCACCGGCCGCGCCCGGACGGTCCTGTCGCGCGGTGCTGTGGTCGTCGACGGCGGCGAGTACCTCGGCCACGCCGGCCACGGCACCTTCGTGCCGCGCGCCACCTGCGCGTATCTGAACTGAGCGCGGCCCTGCACGCAATCCCGTGCACCACCCCCCGCACCGCACCACTGAAAGGCCCCGCATGGACATCGGCCTCGTGCTCCAGACCGACCCCCCGGCCCGTCTGCTCGTCGAGCGGATGAAGCGCGCGGAGGCGGCCGGGTTCACCCACGGCTGGACCTTCGACTCCTGCGTGCTGTGGCAGGAACCGTTCGTGATCTACAGCCAGATCCTCGCGGCCACGGAGCGGCTGACGGTCGGCCCGATGGTCACCAACCCCGTCACCCGCACCTGGGAGGTCACCGCCTCCCTGTTCGCGACGCTGAACGACATGTTCGGCAACCGCACCGTCTGCGGCATCGGCCGCGGCGACTCCGCACAGCGGGTCGCGGGCCGCAAGCCCGCCTCGCTGGAGCGGCTCGGGCACGCCATGCACGTCATCAAGGAGCTCGCCGAGGGGAGGGAGGCCGAACTCGACGGGACGATGATCCGCATCCCCTGGGTGGGGGAGGGGGCGCAGCTCCCGATCTGGATGGGCGCCTACGGCCCCAAGGCGCTGGAGCTGACCGGCCGCCAGGCCGACGGCTTCATCCTCCAGCTCGCCGACGAGTTCCTGACGGAGTGGATGGTCAAGGCCGTCCGCCGGGCCGCCGAGGAGGCGGGCCGCGACCCGGACACGGTGACCATCTGTGTCGCCGCGCCCGCTTACGTCACCGACGGCAGCGCGGAACAGCTCGCCCACGCGCGCGAGCAGTGCCGATGGTTCGGTGGCATGGTCGGCAACCACGTCGCCGACCTGGTCGCCCGCTACGGCGAGCACTCGGGCATGGTCCCGGACGAGCTGACGGCCTACATCAAGGAGCGCCACGGCTACGACTACTCCCACCACGGCCGCGCCGGGAACCCGGACACGACGTTCGTCCCGGACGAGATCGTCGACCGGTTCTGCCTGATCGGCACCGCCGAGCAGCACGTCGCCAAGCTGGAGCGGCTGCGCGCGCTGGGCGTCCACCAGTTCGCCGTCTACGCCATGCACGACGCAGTGGACGACGTGATCGACGCCTACGGGCAGGGGGTGATCCCGGCCGTCACGCGTCGCTGACCCGTCGCGTCGCTGAACTCGCCCAGCCCGGCCGCCGACCGCCGTCCGCACGCGGCGGTCGGCGGCGGTCGGACGGCCGTCGGCGTGAACCGGTTCGACTCGCCCGGCGTTGTCACGGGGTGCACCCTTGAACGAAGAGTGCCTACGGAGGAGGACGCCCCCGTACCGACCGGCTTCCCGGGAGCCCGATGATGAGCCCGACCAGGAGCGAGGCGAGCCCGACGGGCGCGGCCGGGGCCCCGGCCTCGTTCGGGCAGACGGGCGCCTTGGTGCCGGACCCGTTTGCGACGCTGGACGAGGCGCTGGGTGGTCTGTGCGCGGCGCTCGCCGCGGACGCGTGGCTGGACGCGTTCCTGTGGTCGGCTGGGGCGTCGCAGATCGTCGAGGACCGGATCGACGGGGTCAGCTGGCCGACGCGCCGTCTGCTCGTCCACCTGACCCAACACGGGGCCGAAGGTCCCGGGGTGCGTCCCGCGCTGCGCCTCGCCTCCCGCGCGCTCGACGCCGTCGGCGCGGGATACCGGGCGGCCCCGCCGACCCGCTCGCTGCGCGCCTGGGCCCGGGAGGCGACGCGGCTGACACTGACGCTCGCGGGCCTGGCCCTGGGACACGACGCCGGAGCCGTCACCGCCGGACGCGTCCTGGCCGGGCCAGGTCCCGCCGCGCGGCTCGTCGGGCGGGATCTGCTGCGCCCGCCCGCCTGCTTCCGCAGCTTCGACCAGCACCCGAACGACATCGCCGAGCTGGCCCGCCGCTTCGCCCGGGTCTACCCCGCCCGGGAGCCGCCGATGCTGGTGCTCGGCGTCCGCACCTCCGGCAGCTACCTCGCGCCGCTGCTGGCAGCGGCCCTGCGCGGTTTGGGGTACCGCCGTGTCGCCGTGGCCACGACCCGGCCCGGCTTCCCGCCGCCTCCCGGCGCATCGTCGGCCGCGCGCGTGCTGCTGGTGGACGAGCCGCCGGTCACCGGCGGCGCGCTCGCCGAAGCAGCGGCCGCGCTGCAGCGCGTGGGGGTTCCGGCGGCCGCGATCGTCCCCGTCTTCGCCTGCTTCGCCGACCCGGCCGTCGTCCCGGAGCGGCTGGCCCGCCACGACTGCGTGATGCTGCCGGGATCCGCCTGGCACGTGCCGACCCTGCTCGCGCCGCGCGTGCTCGCGGCGCTGCTGCCGCGGCTGCTGACGGGCGTGCGGGTGCTCGACGTGCGGGCTGTTGCGCCCGGGCCGGTCGCGCGCACCCGACACCTCTGCGTCCCCGTCGACGCCGTCGTCGAACACCGCGACGGCGTGCGCGAAGAGCTCGCCCTGTGCGCCGAATGGACCGGCGTCGGCCGGTTCGGACGGCTCGCCCCGGCCACGGCAGCGGCCCTCGACGGGCTCGTCCCGCGCGTGTACGGCTTCGCCGACGGCGTGCTGCTCCGCGACCGCCCGGCAGGCGGTCCGGCCGGTCCGCCCGGTCTGTCCGGTCCCGCAGGCGGTCAGCAGCAGCCCGTCGAACCGCGCGAGCTGGCCGTCTACCTGGCGGAGCGCGAGCGCAGGCTCCCGCTGCCCGAGGACCGCAGCGGGCGGCTCGGCGGGCGCGACCCCGTCTGGGAGTCCGCCGCGCGGACGCTCGCCCCCGCGCTCGGCCGGGCCGCCGTGCTGCTGCGGCCCGCGCTCGTCCAGCCGTTGACGCGGCATCTGCTCGCGTCCGCGCGGCAGCCGTGCCTCGTCGACGGCCGCACCGCCCCCGAGCACTGGGCGGCGGACCGCGACGGCGCCGGTCGCAAGCTGGACTGGGCGGAGGGCGGCTTCGCCGACCTCGACCTGGCCTGCTACGACGCCGTCTACGACCTGGCCGGCGCGGTCGCCCACGGCCCGCCGGACGACGAGGCCGAACGGGAACTGCTGCGCCACTTCACCCTGCTGACCGGCCGTCGCGTCGACCCGGCATCCTGGTTCCTGTTCCAGCTGGTCCAGGCCCGCAACACGGTCCGGCTCACGGCCGGGGCGGGCGCAGCCGACGGCCCGATGCTGCGGGCCCGGGCGCGAAGGGCGCAGGCCAGAGCCGCGCAGCGGTTCCTCGCGGGCGCCCTGCTGGCCGACCTCGACCGGCGGGCTCCGGCCGAGCCACGCGGGTGGTGCGTGTTCGACGTCGACGGCGTGCTGGAGACCGACGTCCTCGGCTTTCCCGCCGCCTCCCCGCTCGGGGTCATGGCCCTGCGAGCCCTGCGCGCCCACGGCTTCCGGGCGCTGCCGGCTACGGGCCGTTCCCTCGCCGAGGTGGGCGACCGCTGTGCGGCCTACGGAATGGCGGGCGGCGTGGGGGAGTACGGCGCGGCCTGCGTCGACGCGGGCAGCGGGCGCGTCCGCGTGGTCCTCGACGACGCGCGGCGCGGCGAGGGCGACGCCGGGCTGGCCGTCCTGCTCGCCTCCCGACCGGGCCACGAGACCGACCCGCTGTCGCACTGGTGCGTGCGCGCCTCGGTCCGCCGCGCGGACGGGCGGCGCACCGGGCTGCCCGAGGCCGAGACCGCCGAGCTGCTGAGGGGGCGTCGGTTCGCTCGCCTCTTCGACGTCGTGCCCGGCGCCGAGCAGACCGACTTCGTGCCCCGCGGCGCGGACACAGCGGAGGGCGTGCGAGCGCTGCTCGCGCTGATGGGCGAGCCCGCGGAGCCGCCGGTGCTCGCGGTCGGCGGAGGTCCGGCCGACCTGCCGCTGCTGCGCTGGTCGCGCAACGGCGTGGTGCCCGCGCAGGCACGGAAGTGGGCCGAGCCCGGCATCCACGTCGCCCCCGGCGCCTACCAGGCCGGCCTGGCCGACGCCGTCGCCGCGCTCCTCGGCCACCGTCCGGGGCACTGCCACATCTGCCGTCCGCCCTCGCTGCCGCACGAGACGCGAGCCGTGCTCGCGGTCCTGGCCCTGCCGGAGGCGGGCCGACGCGGCGCCCTGCGGCGGCTCGCCCGGCTGGCGCTGGAGAACGCCGACCTGACGGCCGCGCACAGCCTGGAGGCGCACGGTCTGGACCGGCATGTTCCGGAGACTCACGGCCCGATGAGGCACGGCCCGATGAGGCACGGGCGGGACCGGCACGGGCGGGCGGGGAGCGTGGTCCGATGAGCGGTCAAGGGCCGGTGACGGCGCCCGGGGCACGCAGGCGGACCTGCGAACTGCCCGGCAGCACTGTCGCCCGGCCGGGGGATGCCGCACCGGTCGCCCCCCGATCCACACTGGTTCACGGACACGCCGACGCGGTGGCCCCCCGCTCCGTGGCCGGCTGAGGAGGTGGGTCCGATGCCCGTTGGCCGCCGGCTCTGGGCCGCGACAGCCTGCCTGCTGCTGGGCCTGACTGCGGCCTGCGGCGGCACCTCTCCCGGCAGCGGGGCAGCCGGGGCAGCCGGGAGCGGTGAGTCCGGCGGCTCCGTGGTGGGAGCGCCGCCCGGAACCTCGGGGAGCTCCGCGAGCAACACCGGCAGCACCCCTGCGGCCTCAGGCTCCTGGAACCTCGTCTTCTCCGACGACTTCGGCGGCGACTCCCTCGACACCGCCCACTGGGCCACCTGCTACGACTGGAACGACTCCGGCTGCACCAACGCGGGCAACCGCGAACTCGAGTGGTACCAGCCCGGCCAGGTCTCCGTCGCCGACGGCACACTCAACCTGGAGGCCAAGCGCACGCCCACGCAGGGCAGCGACGGCAAGACCTACCCCTGGACCTCGGGCATGGTCACCACCGGCCGCGACAGCTGGAACGCGCAGCCCCGCGAGACCTTCCTGCACGGCTACTTCGCCGCGTCCATCCGCATCCCGCCCCAGGCGGGCATGTTCCCCGCGTTCTGGCTGCTCCCCGCGGAGCACAACGTCCCGCAGGAGATCGACATCGCCGAGTTCAGCGGCACCACCCAGGCGGTGCAGAACACCCTCCACTGGCAGAAGTCCGACGGCGGCGCCGCCCAGCGTCAGAACTGGTTCGGCCCGGTGAACTTCCCGGCCGGGTTCCACGTCTTCGGGGTCGACTGGGAGCCGAAGTCCGTCACCTGGTACGTCGACGGCGTCGCCCGCTGGCGGATCGCCGACCCCGCGGAGATCCCCACCCTGCCCATGGAAGTGATCCTCAACCTGGCCGTCGGCTACCCGTACGCCCCACCGGCGAACGTCAACCAGGCCGACATGCAGGTGCAGTGGGTGAAGGTCTGGCAGCACTAGGAGCCTCAGACACAGGTCAGCGCTTGGCCCTGCCTGTCTCGAGCGTGAGCAGGGTCTGCGCCGCCTGCCTGGCCTGGCGGGCTGGAGCGGGCGTGCCTGAGATGGCGGCGGTGGTCATGGCCCCCTCGGCCAGCAGGGCGATCTGGGTGCCGATGTCAGCCGTCGCTCCCGCAGCCGTCGCCAGCTCGCGCAGGTAGGCGTGGAAAGTGTCCTTGTGGCGCCGGGCCGCGGCAGCGACCTGCGGCGATGTGCCGCCCAGCTCGCCGAAGGAGTTGATGAACGCGCATCCGTGGAAGTCGGACTGCGCGAACCAGTTCTCCAGCCAGTCGAAGACGGCCGCCAGCCGCTCTGCCGGGGCTCCCGCGGCGGCGTCGACGTAGGCGGCCAGGCTCTGGAGCCAGCGAGTGTCCCTGCGGGCCAGGTATGCCTCGACGAGGTCGCTCTTGGAGGGGAACAGCTGGTAGACGCGCCGCAGCGTGACGCCTGAGGCGTCGCGGATCACGTCCATGCCGACGGCTTGGATCCCGCGTGCGTAGAAGAGATCTTCGGCGGCGTCCAGGATCCGCTCACGTGCCAGATCGGTGTCCATCGTTCTGCCCCTTGCGTGAGAACCAGCGTTCTCATAGCGTAACGGACAGAGTCGAGAACGCTCGTTCTCGCCCACAGCGAAGAACCTCCCGAAGGAGCCCGTCATGTCCGAGCAACGTCCCCCGTTCCCGCCCTTCACCCGGGAAACGGCGATCACGAAGGTCCGGCAGGCCGAAGACGGCTGGAACACCCGTGCCCCCGAGAGGGTCGCCCTCGCCTACACCCCCGACTCGCAGTGGCGCAACCGCGCGGAGTTCGTCGCCGGCCGCGACGAGATCGTCGGGTTCCTGACCCGCAAGTGGAACCAGGAGCTGGAGTACCGCCTGATCAAGGAACTGTGGGCGTTCGACAGGAACCGCATCGCGGTCCGGTTCGCCTACGAGTACCACGACGACTCCGGCCAGTGGCACCGCGCCTACGGCAACGAAAACTGGGAGTTCGACGAGGGCGGCCTCATGCGCGCCCGTCACGCGAGCATCAACAACCTGCCCATCGCCGAGGAGGAGCGCAAGTACCACTGGCCGCTGGGCCGCCGCCCCGACGGCCACCCCGGCCTGTCCGACCTCGGGCTGTAGAGAAACGGACAAGGCTCCCGCGTGTTGGGCGCGCGGGAGCCTTTGGCAGCGGGGTGGGGACGGTTACGGCCATTCGTCCGACAGGACGACGTCCATGTCGTCGAGGAAGTCCTCGTCGGACAGGTCGTCGGCGTCCGGTTCCTCCACCATGGCGAGGGCGTCGGCGTCCTCGTCCTGCGGGGTGATGCGGTTCTGCGGCATGGGGCACTCCTTGGCTCGGTTCCTGCTGAGCGCGCTCAGCTCAGCAGGGGCGGCGGGGGAGTGCCCGCCGGGGCGTCCGATCGGGTGGGTCACGCGGAGTGGCGGGTGGCGGTCCCGCGCGTGCCGAGCGGCGGCGGCTGGGGCAGCCTGGTGCGATGACCGAGTCAGCGGAAGAGCAGCCGGCCCAGGTGGTCGTCCATCCTGTCGACGTGGGGCACGGCGACCAGCCGTTCCGGCGCGTCGACATCCTCGGCCGGGCCGTGGGGCACGCCTACAACCCTGCGGACGTCGCCGAGTTCATGCGCCGTGCCGGGCTGGACGCGGACCACTTCGACGAGCCGGGTCCGGTCGAGTGGCGCGGCGGCGGGCCCGACGAGTGGGAATGGCACACGCCCGTCTGACCCGGACCCGGGCTCAGCACGGTACGGGCAGGCCGAGTCGGGCGCGCAGACGGCGGTAGGCGCGCCAGCCGACGGTGGACCAGCGGTCCGGGAAGGGGGCGGTCGGCGCGCCCCGGCCTTCGAGCCAGCCCTGGAACGTCGCGGCGGTCGTGTCCGCGCGGACGGTCAGTCGGGCCAGCCGCAGCGTGTCGTCCGAGGTCGAGCTGAACGCGTTGGCCACCCCGCACGCGCAGTCGAAGCCGGCCCGCAGCACCTTGCGACGCACCGCCGGGCTCGAGTAGCCGTGGGGGTAGGCGAAGCTGCTGACGGAGTGGCCGAGGGCCTCCTCCAGCTCCTGTTTGCACACCTGCAGCTCCTCACAGAGCGCGCGGCTGGTGAGGGTGTCCATCTGGGGGTGGGTGACCGAGTGGCCGCCGATCTCGATGCCGACCGCGTCCAGGCCGGCGATCTGGCGCCAGTTCAGCATGTCGGCCGGGCCCAGCAGGCTGCCGGACGGGGAGCCGCCGGGCGGGTGGACGGCCCCGGTCGTGACGAACAGGCTTGCGGGCAGTTCCCGCGACTGGAGCTGCGGGGCGACGGTCCAGTAGAAGTCCGCGAAGCCGTCGTCGAAGGTCAGCACCGCAGGTCGCGCGGGCAGCGCCGGGCCGCCACGGATCGCCGAGACCAGACGGCGCAGCGAGACGACGGTCAGGCCCGCGTCCGCGATCCGGTCCAGCTGCTCGGTGAACGCGGCGGGGGAGACGGTGAACGGCGCGATCCACTCCGCCGGCGAGTCGCTGACGGAGTGGTAGAGCAGCACCGGCACGGGGGTCATGTCCCACCACCTGTCCGCCGACGCGGGGCCGGCCGTGCGGACAGCAGCACGGGGACGGCGACCACGCCGACAGGAAGACCGGACTCGGCCGGGGCGGTCGCGGGCGGCTCGGTCGCGAGCCCAAGGGCGCGTCGGGCCAGGAGCGCCCGAAGGCGAGTGACCCACGAGGCCGGCGGTGCGGGCCGGTGCAGCCGGTGCAGTGTTCCCGCGGCGTAGCCGAGGACGGTCAGGGAGACGCCCGCGCCCAGGGCGAGGGCGCGGCGTGGGGCCCACTGCCGGCCGGGGCGCAGCGCGGCGGTGACGGCGAGCGGCACGGTACGGCGCAGGTAGGCGCGCTCGCTCGCCAGTGCCCGGGAGGCGCCGGTGCGGGCGGTGACGGCGGCCTTCGACAGGCCCTCGCCGTAGCAGCGGGTCAGGAAGTAGCGCCAGGTCCCGCGTTGCGGCGGCACGTGGTGGCGGACGACGGCGTCCGGCCGGTGCAGCAGCTCCGCGTCGCGGCGCGAGGCGGTGAGCCGCAGACACAGCTCGGTCTCCTCGCAGCCCAGCGGACGGGTGCCGACCCGGCCGAGGTCGGTGCGGAAGCCCCCTGCCGCCTGCAGGGCGGCGCGGCGGAAGGACATGTTCGCGCCGATGAAGTTCCGCACGGCCGTGGCGGTTTCGGGACCACCGCGGTAGGAGCAGCCGACCACCCAGTCGAACTCCGGCGGGAACCAGTGGGGGCGCTCGCCCTCCCAGCGGGCCAGCACGGCCCCGCCGACGCCGAGCACGCCGGCCCCGCGTGCGTAGCCCGCCAGGATCGCCGCCGCCCAGCCGGGCTCCGCCGCGGCGTCGTCGTCCAGGAAGGCCACCACCTCCCCGTGGGCTTCGGCCACCCCGGTGTTGCGCGCGCCGGACAGGCCGCGGCGTTCCGCGTTCGCCACGGCCCGTACACGCGTCCCGTCCGCGAGCTGCTCCCGTACCAGCCGCTCCAGGGCGGGACAGTGGTCCACGACCACCACGGTCTCCAGCACGGGCGGCCGTTGGGCCGCCACGGAGGCGACGGCGGCGCGCACGTCGTCCCAGCGGTCGGTGGTGTAGCAGCAGATCACCACCGAGAGCGTGGGCGCGGCTGCCGGGTCAGCGCCGCAGGCCGGCCGCACCTGGTCTCACCGTCCTCGTCGTTGTCGTCGGCAGGCGCCGACGCCCGCCGTCCCGTCCCCGCCTCCGGCTCCCGGTCCGGGCCCGGCCTGAGCCGGACTTGTCGCCGTACCGGTCCTGGAGGGCGCTGCGCAGATAGCCGATGGGGCCGTAGGCGAGCCCGCGCAGCTGCAGCCGGGCCAGCTCCGCCGGGCTCGCCCCGGCGACGGGCGGGCTCGGCGCGGCGCGTCGGCCGGTGCCCCGCAGGGCCACCCCGACGCCGCGCGGCAGGATTCTCAACAGCGCTGGCAGCGCTGCCGGTTGGTGCCGCACTGCGGCCGCGAGATAGGCGCCGAAGCCGACCCCGTAGCCGAACGCCTGCGCGGGGACCGCGTCCAGGGTGCGGCGGTGGTGGTGCCAGACGATCGCGTCCGGCTGGTAGACCAGGGACGCGCCCGAGGTCAGTACGCGGAAGAAGGCGAGCAGGTCGTCGCCGCCGCGGGCCGGGGTGCCGGTGCCGGTCGCCGGGTCGAATCCTCCGAGGCGGCGCAGCAACGAGGTGCGGAACGCCATGTTCGCGCCGGAGCCGAACCGGCCGCTGGCGAACGGGAAGAGGGGCTCGCCCGTCGGCGGTTCGCCGATCGACCAGCGGCGCGGCGCGAAGCCCTTGGCGTAGCCGCCGTGCGCCTCGAGCGCGGCCTGGGCGGGCGTCTCCAGCTCGGCCGGGAGGATCAGACCGGTGACGCAGCCGACCGAACGGTCCGTCGCGAAGGCGTCGGCGAGGGCGACCGGCCAGCGCGGGTCGACCATGGTGTCGTCGTCGGTGAACGCCACCACCGCGCCGTGCGCGGCGGCGAGACCGCGGTTGTGCGCGCGGGCCAGCCCGGCGACGGGCTCGCGCAGGTAGCGGACCTGGGGCGGATACCGCGTCAGGACCAGTTCCCGCGCCTCGGCGGTGGCGGGCGCGTTGTCGACGACCAGCACCTCCAGGCCCGGGTAGCGCGTGCGGAGCAGCGAGTCCAGGCAGCGGCGCAGTGAGTCGGGCCTGTTGTGGGTGGCGACGACGACGCTGACGGTCGCCTGGGGCCTGGAGGCCTCCGGGCGGCGTTGTTCCGGGCGGCGTTGTTCAGGGACGGTCAGTTCGCGATGGGCGGCGGCGACCAGCGCCCGGCGGAGCCCGGCCGGATCGCCGGGTGCGCCGTCGGCCTGGACCAGCCCGAGCGGGTGTCCGTGCAGTCGCACCAGCGCCGACACGCGTCCGCTCGGGACGACGGGACCCAGGCCGCCCGGCGCGCGCAGCTCCTGCGGCCGGTCCAGCTCCAGTTCCACGACCCGGACGGGGGTGTAGCGCAGATAGCGTGCGGCAAGGCAGGGACAGGCTGCTGCGGAGCGCCGGTCGTGGCCTCTCATCGGGTTTCCCCCGTTCCCGCCGCCGCGCCGACCGGTCGTCGAACGCCTTCGGTGGTCCTCGGTCGTTCGGCGAGCAGGGTACGCAGCACGCGTCGGCCGTCCGAGAGCGCGTGCAGGTGCGACCGGCCTGCGCGGCGGGGGAGTTCCAGGCTCGGGACCTCTGCGACGCGCAGGCCCGAGCGCAGTGCGTGCGCCACCATCTCCGTCTCGATCTCGAACCCGGGCGCATGCAGGTCGAGTTCGTCCAGGAAGCTGCGCCGGAAGGCGCAGAACCCGTAGCACAGGTCGGTCAGTGCGGCGTCGTAGAGCAGGTTGGTGGCGGCGACCAGCACCTTGTTGCCGAACGAGCGGATCGTGGTGAGGTCCTGGGAACCGCCGCCCGCGATGTAGCGCGAGCCCTTGACGAAGTCGTAGCCGTTGTCCAGGAAGTGGATGTAGTGCGGGATCTCTCCGGGCCACATGCTGCCGTCGGCGTCGAGCATCACCACGTAGTCGCAGCGGGCCGCGAGGAAGCCGGTGCGCAGTGCGCTGCCCTTGCCGGGCGCGTCCTGGCGCAGGATGCGTGTGGCGGGCCGGCACAGCCGGGCCATCCGCTCCGTCGCGTCGTGGGAGTCGCCGTCGATCAGGAGCACTTCGTCCACGCAGCGTGGGATCTCCTGGAAGACCCAGGGGATGTTGCGCGCCTCGTTGTAGGCGGGGATGACCAGGCTGACGGTGGATCGGGTCCGCGGTCGGTCCGTCGCACGGCGCAGGGGCACTCCGTCGGCGGCGCTGCGGGGGATCGGGGGCATGGTCAGGGGCTTGCCGGTACTCATCGGAGATGCCCTCCGGAGGGCGGCGGGGCATGCGCCATCAGGGCGTGCGTCACCGCTGCGCGGGCCTGCGGCCCGCACGAGGTCAGGAACGATCGCATCGGCGGAGTGCCCCAGCCCTGGCTCCGAAGCCCGCCCCCGAGCCTCGCCCCCGTGCCGCCGGTCGATCTGGACGCGTGAAGCGTCGACCACCACGTCGGCAGTCGATCACGGTCGGGTCAAAGACCCGTGCCAACAACTGCCAGGGGAACATCATCGTCAGCTCGAAGGCCGGAAGTCAAGGTTATTTAACCGGGTTTTATGCAATTTGCGGCTTTTCTAGTGATTCGCCAGGAACAGCTCCTCCAGCTGTTCCGGCGTGACCGGACGGCCGAAGTACCAGCCCTGCCCCCAGTCGCAGCCCAGCGCGCGCAGCCGCTCGGCGGTCTCGCGCGTCTCCACACCCTCCGCCGTCAGCGTCAGTCCCAGGCTGCGGGACAGGTCGGCGAGGCCGCCGATGATGCGCCAGGCGACGTCCGAGTCCGGCACCGGCTCGCCGGACGGCTCGCCGATGAACGAGCTCGACAGCTTGAGGCCGGACAGCGGAAGGTCACGCAGGTAGGCGAGGTTGGACCAGCCGGTCCCGAAGTCGTCGACGGCCAGCGTGATGCCCTTGTCCACCAGGGCGTTCAGCACGCGCAGCGACTCGTCACGCGGGCCGAGCGCGGTACTCTCGGTGATCTCCAGTTGCAGCAGGCCTGGTTCGAGGTTGGTGTCGGCCAGGATCCGCCCGATGTCGGCGACCAGGCCCTTGTTCCGCGCCTGACGCGCGGTGATGTTGACGTTGACCTGCGGGGCCAGCCTGCCGTAGCGGCGCTGCCAGTCCGCCGCCTGGGCGCAGGCCTGGCTGAGGATCCACCGGCCGAGCGGCAGGATCAGGCCGGTCTCCTCGGCGGCCGGGACGAACTCGTCCGGCTGCAGGATGCCCAGCAGCGGGTGCCGCCAGCGCACCAGCGCCTCCACGGCGGCCAGCGAGCCGTCGGTGAGCGCGCACAGCGGCTGGTACTCCAGGAAGAACTCGCCGCGGTCCAAAGCCATCGGCATCCGCACCGAGACGGTGTAGCGGCTGACGGCCTCGGCGTTGGTGCGGGCGTCGTAGAGGGTCCAGCGGGCGCCGCCCGCCTCCTTGGCCCGGTAGAGCGTCAGGTCGGCGGCACGTACCGCCGCGCCCGGGGTGATCGTGCCGACGGGCCGTTCCAGCACGCCGACGCTGGCGCCGATCGCCAGCTTGTGGCCGTCGATGAGGATCGGCTCGCGCAGCGCGCCCAGCACCGTGCGGGCGGCGGCCACGGCGTCGTGCTCGCCGTCGCAGTGCTCCAGCAACACGACGAACTCGTCGCCGCCGAGGCGGGCCACGGTGTGGCCGAGCGGGCCGAGCGCCGTCGCCAGCCGTCCGGCGACCTCGACGAGCAGCTGGTCGCCGGTGGCGTGGCCCAGCGAGTCATTGACGATCTTGAACCGGTCCAGGTCGATGTAGCACAGGCCGAAGTGCGCCCCCGGCGCGGCCGTCGCGAACAGCTCCTCCAGGCGTTCGAAGAACGCCGCCCGGTTGGGCAGGCCGGTCAGCGGGTCGTGGGTGGCCTGGTGGTGCAGCCGCTCCTGGAGGCGGTAGCGGTCGGTGATGTCCTCCAGCATGGCCACCTGGTAGCGCGGCGTGCCGTCCTCGTCGCGGATCAGTGAGACGGTCAGGTGCGTCCAGACCACCTCGCCGTCCTGCCGGTAGTACGGCTTGTCGCACTGGAAGCTCTCCCGCTTGCCGCCGATCAGGTCCTCGTAGGCCTGCCAGATCTCGGGGGTGTCCTCGGGGTGCACCAGTTCGGTGACCGCGCGGCCGCGCAGGTCCTCCAGCCGAGCACCGAACATCTCCAGCAGCGAGCGGTTGGCGGCCAGGATCTCGCCCTCGACGCTGCCCACCCCGATGCCGACGGCCGCGTGCTCGAACAGGGCGCGGAACCGCGCCTCGGAGGCGTGCAGCGCCTGCTCGGCCTCGCGACGGGCGACGTCGGCCGCCGTGCGGATGGTCTCCTGCTGGCGCAGCGTCCGCTCGCGCAGCGCGATCGCCCAGGCGGCGGCGAAGGCCCCGGCCGGGTCGCCCGTCTGCGACGACGGGGCCCTGCGCAACAGCCCCACCGCCTCGACCAGCAGGTCCGGGTCGGTGAAGTGCGCGCCGACCAGGGTGGTCGCAGCCGAGGCCGGCCGTCCCTCGCAGATCATCGCGGCGGTCCGCGCGCCCAGCGCCGTGACCTTGGTCGGGTGCAGCGAGGTGCCGTGCCGCCGCAGCATGGCGGTCCAGCGCTCGGGGAACGTCTGCGCGGACTCCCGCGCCGTCTCCCGGGGAGACGCGGCCTCCGGTGCCGCCCGGGCCTTTCCTGCTTCCGGCGGATCGGGCGGAGGGGCGGGTCCCTGCGGGTCGGCGGTCACGGCAGCAGTCCCACACCGACAAAGCCCGGAAGCCGCTCCGGATGCGGCCCCACCGCTTCAGGGGTGTCCGGGCGCCACTGCGTCAGGTAGACCAGGCCCGGATCGATCAGCCTGAAGCCGTCGAAGAAGCGCCCGATCTCCTCGCGGCCGCGCATCGTCAGCGGCGTCCGGGTGCGGGCGTAGATGTCCTGGTGCGGGCCGACCTGGTCCGGGCGGCCCTCGCGGCAGGCGTGGCACAGCACCATCGCGCTGCCCGGCGGCAGCGCGTCACGCAGCCGCGCCACCAGGGCGTGCGGGTGCAGCCTGTCCGGCACGAAGTGCAGCACCGCGACCAGCAGCAGCGCCACCGGCTCGCCGGGTTCGAGCAGGGCCGCGACGTCCGGCTGGGCCAGCAGCTCGTCCGGCTCGGTCAGGTCGGCCTGCACGACGCGGCTGAGCAGGTCCTCCTCCAGCATCAGCTGACTGTGGGCCACCGCGACCGGATCGCGGTCCACGTAGACGACCCGCGCGTCCGGCTGGAGCTCCCGCGCCACCTCGTGCACGGGGCCGAGGGTCGGGATGCCGGAGCCGATGTCCAGGAAGCGGGTGAAGCCGCCGGCTGCCAGATAGTGCACCGAACGGCGCAGGAAGGCCCGGTTGGCTTGCATGATCTTCGGCAGGTCCGGCCACTGCTCCATGGCCTGGCGCGCCATCCGCCGGTCGGCCTCGAAATTGTGGCTCCCGCCGAGGTAGTAGTCGTAGACGCGCGCGGCGTTCGGCGTCTCCAGATCGACCCAGCTGGGCGACCAGGTCTGCCAGGTGTGACCGGCCACGGGTGCGCTCCTTCCCGGTTGGGAGCGGCAACGGTAGCGACATACCGGGGCTGCGAGGCACCATGTTATGACAAATGGCGCAAAAGCGGCGGTACTTCGCACGGGATCGATCCCGGCTCTCCTCGAACCCGCCCCCAGATGGCGTGGCGCCGGTCGTCGACGTACGGGCGGGACGGGACTGATGGCGGGACGGATCGAGGACTACGCGCTTCTCGGAGACCTGGGCACGGCCGCCCTCGTGGGGGCGGACGGCTCCGTCGACTGGCTCTGCCTGCCCCGCTTCGACTCGCCGTCCTGCTTCGCCGCCCTCCTCGGCGAGGAGCGGCACGGCCACTGGTCCCTCGCCCCCGCCGACCACGGCGCGCGTCCCGCGGGCCGCCGCTACCTCGGCGACACCCTCGTCCTGGAGACCCGCTGGCGCACCCCGACCGGCGAGGCCCGGGTGCTCGACTTCATGCCGCAGCGGCCCCCGACCCGCGACGGCGAGCCGCCGCGCCTGGTCCGCCTCGTCGAGGGCGTGGACGGCAGCGTCGCGATGCGCGGCAGCCTGCGGGTCCGGTTCCACTACGGCCGGGTCGTCCCGTGGGTGCGGCGTACCGGCCACCACCGCGTCGCGGTCGCCGGACCGGACGCCGCCTGGCTCTCCGTCCCGCCCGGGGTGCACACCTACGGCGCCGGCGAGGGCGCCGACGGCTGCACCCGCTCGGACTTCACCGTCGCCGCCGGGGAGCGCGTCGCGTTCACGCTGACCTGGCAGCCCTCGCACCTGGCCGCCGCCCGCCGCTTCGACCCCGAACGCAGCCTGCAGCAGACCCTGGATGGCTGGGAGGGCTGGTCCGCCCGCTGCCGCTACCGGGGGCCCTGGCGTGCGCCCGTGCTGCGCTCGCTGCTGACGCTCAAGGCCCTCAGCTACGCGCCGACCGGCGGCATCGTCGCCGCCCCCACCACCTCCCTGCCGGAGTGGCTCGGCGGACCCCGCAACTGGGACTACCGCTACTGCTGGCTGCGCGACGCCAGCCTCACCCTCGCCGCGCTGCTGCGCGGCGGCTACCGCGAGGAGGCCGCTTCCTGGAGGCGCTGGCTGCTGCGGGCCATCGCCGGAGAGCGCTCGGGCGTGCAGGCCCTCTACGGCGTCGCGGGGGAGCGGGCGATGCCCGAGACCGAAGCCGACTGGCTGCCCGGCTACGACGGCTCGCGGCCCGTCAGGATCGGCAACGCCGCCGTCGGGCAGGTGCAGCTCGACATCCAGGGCGAGGTCGCCGACATGCTGCACCGGGCGCTGGACGCCGGGATCCCCATGGAGCGCCAGGTCTGGAGCCTGTTCCGGTCCCTGATGGCCACCGTCGCCGGGCGCTGGCGCGAGCCCGACGAGGGTCTGTGGGAGATGCGCGGCGGCAAGCGGCACTTCACCCACTCCAAGGTCATGTGCTGGGTGGCGGCGGACCGCGCCGTCCGGATGGCCGAGGCCACCGGGCTGCCCGCGCCGCTCGCCGAGTGGCGGGCGCTGCGCGACGCCGTCCACGCCGACGTCTGCGCCCAGGGCTACGACGCGCGGCGCGGCGTCTTCGTCCAGGCCTACGGCGGAGACGGCCTGGACGCCGCGACCCTGCTGCTCGCGCAGTGCGGCTTCCTGCCCGCCGACGACCCGCGCGTCGCGCGGACCGTGGACGCGATCCGCGACGAGCTCGACCTCGACGGCTTCGTCCGCCGCTACGACCCCGCCACGACCGCCGACGGCCTGCCCGGCGGCGAGGGCGCGTTCCTCGCGTGCAGCTTCTGGCTGGCCGAGGCGCTGGCGCTCGGGGGGCGCTCGGAGGAGGCCGCCGAGGTGTTCGACCGCACCGTCGCGGTCGGTGGCGAGCTCGGACTGCTCAGCGAGCAGTGGGACCCGGCGGCGCGTCGCCAGCTCGGGAACGCGCCGCAGGCGTTCACCCACGTCGCGCTGGTCAATGCGGCCTTCGCGCTGGACGCTCCGCTGAACGGTGGGTGAGGGGCGCTTTCCCGGAGGCGCGCGCCTTGTATCCGCCTCACGCATCTTACGGTGTGTCACTCTGCTTGCGCGCTCTGTCATGGGAGTGCTAGCAATTGTCACTGAACGCACCTGCCAAGGGATCCCCCTGACCATGCGGCTCACCTTCCTCGGGACCACCTCGAACAACGGCAACTGCCCCACCCTCTACGCGACCGACCGGGGCACCCTGGTCGTCCAGGGGTACGCGGTCACCGATCCGCACGCGCGCGAGCAGCTGCGGGATCTGTTGCCCGGGGAGGACGCGGTCGAGATCCCGCGGGAGCTGCTGACCTTCCTGGGCTGAGCGCCGAGCCGGGCGCGGGCCCGGGAGGCGAGGCCGCCGAGTCCCGGGAGGGCGTTCGGGAGGGGCGGCGGCTTCATGACGGACTTTCAGCGCGAACGCGAGGCGCTGGGCGCCTGGCTGCACCGCCTGCGCCGGGACGCCGGCCTCAACGGCAAGGAGCTCGCCGAACGGCTCGGCTGGGCCCCGTCCAAGGTCTCCCGGATCGAGCACGGCCGGCAGACCCCGACCAACGCCGACCTCGCCGCCTGGTCCCGCGCCTGCGGCCAGCCGGACGCCGCCGCCGAACTCACCGCCCGCCTCCAGGCCCTGGACAGCCACTACGTCACCTGGCGCCGCTCGCTGCGGGCCGGCCACGCCCCGCGCCAGCGGGTCGGCATGGAGCTGGACCGGGCCACCACCGTGCTGCGCGTCTTCGAGCCCGGCATGGTCCCCGGCCTGCTGCAGACCGCCGGATACGCACGCTCGCTGTTCACCGCGCTCGTCGCCCTGCAGGGCACGCCCGACGACGTCCCGCAGGCGGTGGAGGCCCGGATGGAGCGTCAGCGCGTCCTCTACCACGCGGGCCACGAGTTCCACTTCGTGCTGACCGAAGCCGCGTTGCGCGCCCGGCTCTGCCCGCCCGAGGCGCACCGCGGCCAGCTCGACCGGCTGCTGGCGGTGGCGTCGCTGCCGGGCGTCCGCCTCGGGGTCATCCCCGACACCGCGACGCTTCCGCTGGCCCCCCTGCACTCGTTCTGGATCTTCGACGACCGGCTGGTCCAGGTGGAGACCTGGACGGCCGAGGTCAACGTCTTCGAGGAGAGCGAGATCGCCCTGTACCGGCGGGTGTTCGACCGTTACGTCACCGTGGCGCGCTACGGCTCGGCGGCGCGCGCGATCGTCTCCTCCGTCCTGGCGGAGTGCGGACAGTCCGACGAGGTGATTGACGCGTCCGTTCCGCCGCAACTGGGACGAGATTCGCAATAACGCGCAATCGGAGTGCGTCTCGCGGGGGGCAGGCCCTACCCTCCTGCCATGGCGGACAGCTCGCGGGCGATCGGCTGGCTGCTGCGCGCAGCGCCCGTTCCCGGTTCGACCCTGGCCGAATGGAACGGCCGCCCCGACGGCAGCGCCGAGCTGGCCGTGGGCGTCGTCTGGGACGTCGTCCGCGCCGAGCTGGAGCTGGGCCTCGAGGCGCTCGACCGCCTGCGCCTCGCCGGCGACGCCGGCCCAGCCCTGTGCGCCGTCGCGGAGCGCCTCGTCTCCGTCCTCGTCCCGGTGGGCACGGCCGCGAGCTGGTCCCCGCCCATCCGCGGCGTCACCGCCGCCGGCCGCGGCCAGCCGCTCCGCGTCCCCTTCCCCCGCGTCTCCCACGGCCCCTACCACTGGCTCATCCCCCCGGACGGCAGCGGATTCCTCACCGACCCCGCCCACCTCCGCACCGCCCTCCGCCGCGCCGAACGCGTCTACGCCGCGGAGGGCGCGGCCCGCTAGGCGTCACGTCGGCGGGTGAACTTCTCGATGGCCGCCGGGGTGACCGGGGTGAAGAAGTTGACGAGGTTGCCGTCCGGGTCGCGAAAGAGCAAGGAGCGGTTGCCCCAGGGCATCGTGGTGGGCTCGGTCACGAAGTCGGTGACGAAGTCCTTCAGGTTCCGGTGGACGCGGTCCACGTCGTCGACCAGGAACTCGGTGATCACGGTGTGGTTGGACGCCGGGCGGGCGGAGCCCGGGGCGAAGAGCGGGACCGTGCGGGTGCCGGCGATCGCGAGGGTCGCGCCGGCGGTCGTGAGTTCGGCGAAGTCCTCGGTGGCCCACGTCGCCCGGGCACCCGTGGCCCGCTCGTAGAAGTCGACGAGGCGTGCCACGTCGCCGGTGATGATGCGGATCGAGACGAAGTCCATGGGATCTCCTCGGTTTGGCTGGAGGCGTTGCGCTTCGCAGGTTAGGAGAGATACCGGACAGAATCGGTCCGGTATTCGGGCTAGGCTTGGAACATGTCCCGACCCACCGGCCGCGTGCTGACACTCCTGGAGCTGCTGCAGTCGGGCGGCACCCGTACCGTGGCCGAGCTCGCCGACCGGCTCGGCGTCGAAGGGCGCACCGTGCGGCGGTACGTGGACCAGTTGATCGACCTGGACGTGCCCGTGGAGTCGGTGCGCGGACGGTACGGCGGATACCGGCTCGGACGCGGTTACCGCCTGCCTCCGCTGATGCTCGGCGACGAGGAGGCGCTGGCCGTACTGCTCGGCCTGGTCGCCGGCCGCCGGGCGGGGCTGGCGCCGGCCCAGCTCACCGCGAACGAGACGGCGTCGGCGAAGATCCGCAGGGTGTTGCCGGGGCACATCGCCCGGCGGCTCGACGCCCTGCTGGAAGCTCTCGACTTCACGGACCGGCCCGGCGGGTTCGGGGCCGGGGACGCCCCGGACACCGAGGTCCTGCTCACCGTCGCCGACGCGGTGCGCCACCGCCGACCGGTCTCGGTCCGCTACACCGACCGCGACGGACGCCGCAGCGAACGCACGCTGCACGCCTACGGGATCGTCGCCCACGCGGGCCGGTGGTACGTGACGGGCGAGGACGCGGGGGCCGGCGAGGAGCGGACCTTCCGGCTCGACCGCATCGCGGACGCGCGGACGCTGCCCGGCTCCTTCGAACCGCCCGAGGGACCGAGCCCGGCCGAGCGTGTGCTGTCAGGGTTCGCGACGGCCGACTACCGGCACGCGGTGACCCTGCGGATCCACGGGACGGTCCAGCAGATCCGCGCGCGCCTTCCCGCAAGCGTCGCAACCGTGACGGAACACGACCACGGGCACGGGCAGGAGCACGAGCCCGCGCCGAGCGGGGACCCGGCGGCCGAGCGCTGGCTGCGCGTGGAACTGCGCGCGGAGCGGCTCGACTGGCTGCCGCCGCTCCTCGCCTCGCTCGACCGGCCGTTCGTCATCGAGCGCCCCGCCGAACTGCGCGAGCTCGTCGCCGCCCTCGCCGACCGCCTCGCGTCCTGCGCAGGCCGAACCTGACGGTCTGCCGCGCCCACGTCCCCAGATCGCCGTCGAGCCCGCGCCGTACGGCGCAGCCCGCTTTCAGACGGCCATCGAGCCCGCGCCGTACGGCGCAGCCCGCTTTCAGACGGCCATCGAGCCCGCGCCGTACGGCGCCAGGACGAGGCGGATGACCTCCTCGAGGCGGGCGAAGGCGTCCGCCAGCGTGCTGCGGCCGGTGACCCAGGCGACCAGTTCGCTCTGCCACGCCGCGTCGATGAGGTGGGGGACCACCTCCCGCGCCGCGGGCGGGACGTCCGGCATGAGGGCGAGCAGGGAGGCGCGGCCCGTCGCCGCCATCGCGTCGACGACCTCGCTGGCGAACGGATCGGTGGACACCGTGACGGTGACCAGGAGCCGGGCGAGGTTGGGCTGCCGCTGGAACGCGCGCATGCCGCGGCGGACGAAGCGGACGACGCGGTCGCTGCCGCGCGTGGGCGGGACCGAGCCGCGCAGCTCCGCGGCGAGATCGTCCATCAGCTTGGCCCGCCAGTCGGACGCCGCGGCGGCCAGGAGATGGTCCTTCGAGGAGAAGTAGCGGTACGTCGTCCCGAGGGCGACCCCGGAGCGCTCACTGACCTGCTTCATCTGCAGCCGCTCCACACCGGTCTCGGAGACCAGGGTCAGAGCTGCGTCGATCAGGTGCTTCCGGCGTTCCAGCTGGCGAGGAGACATGGTCTCGACGGGCCTCGGTGACAGGTCTACCTTGGACACGCCGCCATCGTACCGGGAACCCCGTTGCACGTGTATGACGCCTCGTCAGCCGGTTCCCCTGCGCGGAGGCCGACCACCCGGCCGTGGCATGCGGCGCGGGACTCCGGGGGACGCGCGGGCGTCCCCCGGAAGTGGAACGGGGTTCTCATCCGACCGTCAGGTCAGCGTGATCTGCCCGCCGCTGACGCTGATCTTCTCGGCCGCGAGGGGACTCGGCGCCGGGCCGCCCGCGACCGAGCCGTCGGCGATGTGGAACTGGCTGCCGTGGCACGGGCAGTTGATGGTGCCACCGGAGACGCTGTTCACCGTGCAGCCCTGGTGCGTGCAGACGGCCGTGAAGCACTTGTACGTTCCGGCGGTCGGCTGGGTGACGACGACCTTCTCCGCCGAGTACACCTTGCCGCCGCCGACCGGCACGTCCGAGACGGGGCCGAGCACCGTGCCCGCGCCCTGCGCCTGCGCGCCGCTGGGCGCACTGCTCGGCGCTCCGCTCTGGGCGCCGTCCCCGCTCCCCTGGGACGGCGGAGCGGAGTCGGTACTCCCGCCGCCCGCACTGGAGCACGCCGCGAGCACGGCGGCCACACCGGCGACACCGGCGCCGGCGAGGACCGTGCGGCGCGCAGGGTGGGAGGCGGCGGGCTGGGTGGTGTCCGGTTCGTCCTCGTTCGTACGCTGCGGGGTGGTCGTCATGTGTTACTCCCGTGGTGTGAGGGGCCGTTGGGGATGGTTTACGCACCCGGCGCCGCCACGGTTCAGCGACCACACGAAGTTCTCATGAGCTCCACGCCAGCCTCACATCGCCCTCACGTCAGCAGGGCCCGCGCCCGCTCCCAGGAGTCCGGGTCCGCCGCGGCGAGCAGGCCCGTGCGGTCCTCGCCCGGCCGGTAGGGGGAGCCGTCGAGGCGGCGGGCGTAGCCGCCGGCCTCGTCCAGCAGCAGGGTGCCGGGCGCGTGGTCCCACGGCAGGATGCGCCGGTAGAGCACGAAGTCCCGCTCGCCCTCGGCGAGGCGCGGGTAGTCGACGCCCGCGCAGCTCGCCCCGCGACCGAGGGAGGCGAACCGGGGCGCGGCCGCGGCGACGCGGGCCCGGGCCGGCTCGTCGAGGAAGCGGGTGAGCACGTCCCCGTGCAGCTCGGCCGCGTCCGCGGGCGCGGGGCCGCGGTGCAGGCGGGTCCCGTCGCGCCACGCGCCCGAGCCGCGCTCGGCGACGTACGCGGTCCCGTCCACGGGCCGCAGGATCCACCCGGCGACCGTCTCGCCGTCCCTGACCAGCGCCGCCATCACGGCGAAGCCGGGCCGTCCGGCGACGAAGTTGCCGGTGCCGTCGATCGGGTCGACCACCCACGCCGCGGGCGACTCGTTCAGCGCGCGCGGCAGCGTCGGATCGGCGGCGGTCGCCTCCTCGCCGACCACGGGCGCGTCCAGCAGCTCGCGCAGCCGTCGGCCGATCAGCGCCTCCGCCTCCCGGTCGGCGACGGTGACGAGCTCCCCTGGGGTCTTCTCGCTCACCTCACCGGCCGCGAGTGCCCCGAAGCGCGGCAGGATCACGGTCTCCGCCGCCTCGCGCAGGATCTCGGTCACGTCGTCGATCTTCATGACCGTCAGCCTAGGCCCTGCGGTCGGCCCTCAGCCGCACGGTCCACGGCCGCCGCGACGCGCGCCTGAAGGGCGCGCCTCCGCTCGGGCCACTCGTCGGAGACGATCGAGAACACGGCGGCGTCGCGCAGCCGTCCCTCCTCGCCGGGCACCCAGGAACGTGCGGACCAGCGCATGACGCCCTTGAGGGCCCCGCCCACGGACGCGATCCCGGCGCGGGACCGGGCGTTGCGCGCGTCGGTCTTCAGATCCACGCGGGCCACGCCCCACGTCTCGAAGGCGTGCCGGAACAGCAGCAGCTTCGCCTCGGCGTTGATGCCGGTGCCCTGGGCGGACGCGGCCAGCCAGGTCCAGCCGACCTCGACGGCGAAGAGCGCAGGCTCCTCGGTCCAGTCCGCCCAGCGCGGGGCCCCGTACGCGGTGCAGCCGACGGCGCGTCCGGTCGCGCGAGATCTGCGCGTAGGGGGGCGAGCAGGCCAGTGGCGCGCCGTGCGTGCTGGGCGTCGACGTAGGCGTCGACCCGGTTCGGCGCGGGGACCAGGGTGAAGCCGTAGGAGTCGCGGTTCTGCGCGGCTGCCGTGGCGAGGTCGGCCGCGTGGTGGTGTTCCAGCGGCTCGAGGCGCAGCAGCGAGCCTTGCAGTACCGGTCGGTCCAGGCCGAGTCCCATGCCGAGTCCCTTCGCGTCGCGTCCGTGCCCGCCGCCCCCGGGCGGCTGCGACGTCCGGGGGCGGCGGGTTTTCCCGGCTCCCGCCGGTCCGGTCGGCCCGATTCGGTCCCGTCAGTCCTGGGGCTTGGGTCTGCGGACGCGGATCAGCGCCTCCTGGACGACGGAGGCGACGAGGCGGCCGTCGCGGGTGTAGAACTCGCCCTGGGCGAGGCCGCGGCCGTCGGAGGAGGAGGGGCTGCGCTGGGCGAAGAGCAGCCACTCGTCCGCGCGGAAGGGCCGGTGGAACCACATCGCGTGGTCCAGCGAGGCCAGGCTGATCTGCGAGGGCTCGGTCCGCTCGGCCCGCGGCCGTTGCACGTGCAGGGCGGCGGTCGAGGCGAGGGTCAGGTCGGAGAGGTAGGCCAGGGCGCAGACGTGCATCAGCGGCTCGTCCTGCGGCAGCGCCTGCGCCGACTTGAGCCAGACGAACTGCTGTACCACGCCCGGAAGTTCGACGGGCAGCCCGGGACGGTCGCGGGGGATGATCCGCATGTCCAGGGTGAGTCGGCCGGTGGTGCCCCAGTAGTTCTCGGGGCCGCCCGCCGCCCAGGCGGCGTACGGGTCGGGCAGGCCCTCCGGGTCGGGCAGGTCGGGGATCTCGCGCTGGCGGTCCGGGCTCTCCTCGGGGATCTTGAACGAGGCGGAGAGGGTGAAGACGGCCTCGCCGTTCTGGATCGCGGTGACCCGGCGCGTGGTGTAGGAGCCGCCGTCGCGCAGCGCCTCGACCTCGTAGACCAGCGGGCGGCGCGGGTCGCCGGGCCGCATGAAGTAGCCGTGCAGCGAGTGCACCAGCCGTCCCGGGCTCACCGTGCGCCCGGCGGCGACGAGCGCCTGTGCCGCGACCTGCCCGCCGAAAGCGCGCAGCGGAGCGCCGGCGTGGCACCAGCCCCGGAACAGTCCCTGGTCGATCTCGTCGAGACTGAGCAGGTCGTCGAACCCCTTGATCTCGGTCGGTCCGACGGGGGAGGACGGGGAGGCTGGCTGGTGCGGTGTCGCGGCTGTCACCGCCCTATCGTTTCAGACCGCAACTGCCCCCTCGCTGTGATCTGCACAACGTTGCATGTCAACGGCCCTTTCAAGGCCGGAACACGCCGCCCAGCTTGCGGAAGTCCCAGGAGGTGAGGGTCTCCGGCCTGATCCGGAGCCAGGCGTGACGTCCGTCGTGGAACATCTGCCCGCCGAAGCCGTACTTGAGCGCGAACGCCTTCTCGACGGTCTCCAGCTCCGGGACCGGTTCCGCCCCGGTCCGCGGCGCCTCGCCGACCGGCTCGACCGAGCCGGTCACCTCGACGCCGCACAGGTCCCCGTAGTCCTCGCCCGCGTCCACGACCACGGCGACGCGCGGGTCGACCCGCAGCTCCGCCCAGCGGCGGCTGCGGACGATGGAGTACAGCCACAGCGCGGAGCCGTCCCAGGCGAACCAGAGCGGCGTGACGTGCGGACGCCCGTCGGCGGACACGGTGGCGACCCGGCAGGTGCGCTGCGCGCCGAGGAACGCGTCGCGTTCCCCGGGGGTCATCATGATGCGGCGTCCGTGGCGTTGTGCGCGCATGGCCTTCCCCCTCCCGCCGGGATGGCGGACGATGAGGCACTAGTAGAACGTGTTCTCATTCACTGCGCCAGAGTCTGACTGGGCCGGACTTTCGGTGCACCGGAGTGCGGGAGGATCCGAGTGGGCCGCTTCGAGACCCTGGACTACGAGGCGGGCGAGGACGGCGTCGCCTGGGTGACGCTGGACCGGCCCGAGGTGCACAACGCCTTCGACGCCCGCATGCTGCGTGAGCTGCGCACGCTCTGGCGCGAGCTGCGTGAGGACGACGCCGTCCGCGTCGTGGTGCTCACCGGCGCGGGCGACCGCGCCTTCTGCACCGGCGTCGACCGCGGCGCCCTCGCCGACCCGGAGCTGCGTGTCGGCACCCGTGGCGGCACGCCGCTGCACTTCGACGACCCCGGCGACTGGATCAGCCCGAAGACGGCGGGCGACCTGTGGAAGCCCGTCATCGCCGCCGTCAACGGCATGGCCTGCGGCGGTGCGTTCTACCTCCTCGGCCAGGTCGAGTTCATCATCGCGGCGGAGCACGCCACCTTCTTCGACCCGCACACGACGTACGGGATGGCGTCGGTCTTCGAGTCGATGGCGATGCTGCAGCGCATGCCGCTGGGAGAGGTGATGCGCATGCAGCTGATGGGCAACCACGAGCGCATCAGCGCCCGCCGTGCGTACGAGATCGGTCTCGTCCAGGAGGTCGTCCCGGCGTCGGAGCTGCGCGAGGCCGCCGGGCGGGCGGCCGCCGCTCTCGCCTCCCAGCCCCCGCTCGCCGTCCAGGCGACCCTGCGCGCGGTCTGGTACGCGCAGGAGCTCGGCTACCGGCAGGCCCTCGACGTCGCGAAGACGCTCATCCAGGTCGGCAACGACCCCCAGTCCCTCGCCGAGGGGCAGGCGGCCTTCGCCTCCGGCGCGAGGACGCCGTGGCGGCTCCGGTGAGCGGCTACTGCGCGGTTCTATGCTCGGGGACATGACTGTTCAGCGGATGGACAACGTCGGCATCGTCGTCGACGACCTCGACGCCGCCGTCGCGTTCTTCACCGAGCTCGGCCTGGAGCTCGAAGGCCGGCAGGAGATCGAGGGCCGCTTCGCGGACCTGACCGTCGGGCTCGACGGCGTCCGCAGCGAGATCGCGATGATGCGCACCCCGGACGGCCACGGCAGGCTGGAGCTGTCGACGTACCACCATCCCGCACCGGTCGAGCCCGTGCCGCGGAACCCGCCGCCCAACACGCTCGGCCTGCACCGGGTCATGTTCGCCGTCGACGACATCGACGACACCGTCGCCCGCCTGCGCGCCCACGGAGCCGAACTGCTGGGCGAGGTGGCGCAGTACGAGTCCGTCTTCCGGCTCTGCTACCTCCGCGGCCCCGCGGGTGTCATCGTCGCCCTGGCCGAACAGATCGGCTGAGGCCGACAAGCCGACGGGGACACACTGACGCGGACGCGCTGACGGCCGGCGACACACCCACGCTCGGATCAACGGGCGTCCCCTCGGGCGCAGGCGACTTAGGGTCGGTCCGAATCAAGGCGAAGGCGCAGGCGCAGGCGCCTCGCGGCCGCGCGCCCCACCGACCCCAGGGGAACGATCATGTGGAGAGCTCTCGCCTCGACCATCCTCGCCGGCGTCGTCGGCCTTTCGGGCGGCTCTCCCGCCGCCTGGGGGACCGCGCGCCCCGCGCGCGACCAGGTCACCGCGGTCTCGGTCGCACCGACGATCTCCCCGGTCCCCGTCGAGGGCACCGACGGACGCATCCACATGCCGTACGAGCTGCTGCTGGTGAACTTCGGCGGCGACCCCGCGACGATCGACTCGGTCCGGGCCCTCGACCGCGCGCACCCCTCGCGGGTGCTCGACTCACTGACGGGCGATCAGGTCGCCACGCACTTCGCCATCGCGAAGATCGGCACGGCGCCCGGGCCGCAGGCCGTCCTCGGCCCCGGACAGGAGGGGATCGTCTGGCTGGACGCCACCGTCCCGAGCAGGGCCGACATCCCCCGCCAGATCGTCCACCGGATCCGGGTGACGTTCCCGACCGGACAGGCCGGCGGCCTCGTCCCGGCCGACGTCACCGTGACCGTCGCACCGACGGCCGTCTCCCACCTCCCCGCTCCCGTCGTCGCCCCGCCGCTGGCGGGCACGCGGTGGTTCGACGCGAACGGATGCTGCCGACTCGTCAGCGCCCACCGCGGTTCGGTCAACCCCCTCGACGGACGGACCAACTTCCCCGAGCGCTCGGCGATCGACTTCATCAAGCTGAACGACCGCGACCGGCTCTTCACCGGCCCCGCGACGAAGATCTCCAGTTACGCCTACTACGGCACCCCCGTCACCGCCGCGGCCGACGGCGAGGTCGTCGAGCTGCGCGACGGCCTGCCCGACCAGGTGCCGACGATGGAGCCGCCGCTGGGGCAACTGCCGCTCGCGGACTTCGCCGGCAACCACATCATCGAGAAGTTCACCTACGCCGGCCACACCTACTACGCCCTGTACGCGCACATGAAGCCCGGCAGCGTCCGCGCGCACGTCCACCTCGGCGAGCACCTGCGGGTCGGACAGCAGGTCGGCCAGCTGGGCAACAGCGGCAACAGCTCCGCGCCGCACCTGCACTTCCAGGTCATGGACCGGTCCTCGGCCCTGGCCTCCCAGGGCATCCCCTACGCCTTCGACCGGTTCTTCCTGCGGGGCCGCGCCGCCTCGGAGAACGTGGTGACGGACGTCCTCGACGGCCGGCGGTTCACCTACGCCCGCGGCGTCCGCCCGGGGCCGCAGCGACGCCGTCTGCCGCTCTACCTCGACCTGGTCGACTTCCCGAGGACCGCCCCGCGCCGATGACGAACGATCATGCGCGGCGTAGCCTGCCGCGCATGACGACGGCGAAGTTCTCCTGGGAGTCCGAGGCACACCGCTACGACGAGTCGCGCGGGGGAGAGGTGCGGGCCCAGGCTGCGGCGGAGGGGCTGGAGCAACTGCTGCCCAGGGACGTGCGCGTGCTGGCCGACGTCGGCGGCGGCACCGGGATCATCGGCCGCCGGCTCGTGCGCCAGGGGCGGGAGGTCGTCGTCGTGGACCTCACCCAGGCCATGCTCCAGCTGGCGAACTCCCGGCTGCCCGGGCGGGCCCTGCGCGCGAGCGCGGACCGGCTGCCGTTCCGGGACGGGGCGCTGGACGCAGTGACGAGCGTGTGGCTCCTCCACCTGCTGCCGGACTCGCGGCCCGTGGTCGCGGAGTTCGCGCGGGTCCTGCGTCCCGGTGGTGTGGTGGTCTGCACGGTCGACAAGGACGCCTGCCACGACGTCGGCAGCGACATCGACGACGTGCTCGGGGAGCTGCGGCCGCGGCGGGACAACGCCGTGGGCGCGGCCGAGCAGGACGCCACCGCGCGGATCGTCGCGCACGGGGCGGACTTCGGGCTGGAGCCGGTCGGGGAGGGGGCGTTCACCGCGCATCTGCGCGGCACGACGCCCACCTCTCTCGCGGACCTGATCCGCGGCGACCGGTACCAGTTCTGGGCCCGCCGCCTCGCGCCCGCCGACCGGCAGCGCGTCCTCGACGGGCTCGCCGCGCTGCCGGACCAGGACCGCAAGCGGCCTGACCCGACCTTCCGCCTGCTGGCGCTGCGCCGCAGCTGAGGCGAGCCGCAGTCAGGCGGGCGCGCCCACGGTGTCGTTCTCGTCGTCCTCGTCCGGCCGGTCCGCGGCGTCCGCGGTGGCGGCGGCGCCGAGGTCGGCGGGGATGGGGACGAGCGACTGGGTGTCGCCGTCGACGTCCTCGTGCGCGCCCGGGGCCGCGATCACGCGCCACCAGGCGCGCTGTGGCAGCGGCTCGGCCGGTTCGAAGGGCTCCCCGGGACGCGGCGTGGCGACGGGGACCTCGTGGGCGAGCGCCGCCTCCAGCGTCCGTTCGATCGGCTCGTCCCAGGCGTGCGGGGCGAGGTCGAAGGTGCACCAGTGGATCGGCAGCAGCACACCGCCGCCGAGGTCGAGGTGGGCGCGGACGCCCTCCTCGGGCGTCATGTGGACCTCCGGCCAGAACCGGCTGTAGGCGCCGACCTGGATCATCGCCGCGTCGAACGGCCCGTGCTGGGCGCCGGTCTCGGCGAAGCCGTGGAAGTAACCGGTGTCGCCGCTGTGGTAGATCCGGTGGCCGCCCCCGGCGACGATCCACGACGCCCACAGCTGGTAGCGGCTGGTGCGGGGCCCGCGCGAGCAGTAGTGGCGCGCGGGTGCGGCGGTCAGCGTCAGCCCCGCGACCTCGGCGGACTCGTGCCAGTCCAGCTCCACGATCCGCTCGGGCCGGACGCCCCAGAACTCCAGGTGCGCGCCCACGCCCAACGGCACCGCGAAGACCGCGTCGCGCCCGGCCAGCGCGCGTACGGCCGGCAGGTCGAGGTGGTCGTAGTGGTCGTGCGAGACGACCACGACGTCGACGGCGCCGAGTTCGGCGGGTGGGATCGGCGCCGGGTGCAGCCGACGCGGGCCGAAGCCCGGGACGGGCGAGCAGCGCTCGCCGAAGACCGGGTCGAACAGGACGCGGCGCCCGCCGATCTCGGCCAGCACCCCGGCGTGCCCGAGCCAGGTGAGCCGCAGGCCGGTCGCGGGCGGGAGCGCGAGCTGCTCGGCGGTGAGCCGGTGGACGGGCACGGCACGGGCCGGGCGGCGGCGGTCGCGGTTCTCGATGAGCGCCGCCTGCAGGGCGGCGAGCGTGGTCCCGGGAAGCATCCGCCGGGTGCGGACGGGGTTGCGGAAGGCGCCGTCGACGAACTGCGGCGAGCGCAGGATGCGGGTCAGGCGCTCGCCGGTCGGCTCGGCCGCGCAGCCGAAGCCCTCGGGGCGGACACGGCCGGTGCGACCGCGGCGGCCGAGGCGGCCGAGCCGCTCGAGGCGTTCGGAGAGCGGGCCGGTGACGGAGGGGAGCGAGACGGACGGGAGGGAGGTCAGCGGGTCCAGCAGCAGGGACGGCGAGGTCGGTTCCGCGGGACGCGGGGACCCCTCGGGACGGGCACGGCCGGGCACAGCACCTCCAGGAGACGCGGTGAGCGGTAACTGCGTGACGATCTTTCGCAGCCTACCCGCGCGCCACCCGGGTCGCCCGGGCGGCGACCCGGGCGTGCCCGTCCCGTCAGGTGTGGCTCACGCGTGCCTCACGCGTAGAAGCGGGTGATCGTGTCGGCGACGCAGTGCGGCTTGCCGCCGTCCTTGCTCGTGATGGTGTAGCGGACGACGACCTGGAGGCCGCCGGAGACGGAGTCGGCGGAGACCAGTTCGGCCGTCGCCCGGACGGAGGAGCCGACCGGGACGGGCGCGGGGAAGCGCACCTTGTCCGAGCCGTAGTTGACGGCCATCCGGACGCCCTCGACGCTGTAGCACTCCTTCGCGAGCACCGGGATCAGCGACAGGGTCAGGTAGCCGTGGGCGATGGTGGTGCCGAACGGCCCGTCCTTTGCGCGCTCCGGGTCGACGTGGATCCACTGGTGGTCGCCGGTGGCCTCGGCGAAGAGGTCGACGCGCTTCTGGTCGACGAGGTGCCAGTCGCTGCTGCCGAGCTCGGTTCCCACGGCGGCGGCGAGGTCTTCAAGGGAGGCGAAGGTGGTCATGGTCCGGAGCGTAGCCCCCGGTCCACCCCTCCTGAATGTGGCGCAGGTCACGGCGCGCGCGAGGGTCGCGGCCTCGGCGTGCGGGGGCGTGCGGCCGTGCGGCGGTCGGACCGGCACGCCGCGGTCGGCCCGGGCACCGGACCACTGCTCGGCTCCACGCGCGCGACCCTCCCGCCGCCCGGACTCGGCCGTCCGCCCGCCCGGCTCGCACGGCGCACACCTTGTCGGCGTGCCACCTCAGACGCTCTGTTCGTACCGGGCTCACCCCGCCCGCCGGGCGCAGTCCGCCTGTGCGCCCAGCGCGTGGGGCTCGACCGCTCGGGGTTGGGCCCGTGCGCGCCGTGAGTGCGTCGGTCAGCAGGGGCCGGGCCTGAGTGGACGGTTTTTGGTGCGGTGGCAGGGGGTAGAGGGCCGGGGCGAGCAGGTGAGGCGCGTGGTGCGGACGGCGGGGGACGGTTCCGCCGTGGGTGCGCGCCCGGGGCGTCTCCTCGACGGCTCGCTTCTGGAACGTTCCGGTGTGGTCAGCTGTGGGGGTGGCGTGGATCTCGGGGTGGAGCTCGTGCTCCTCGGTGCCGAGTGCCCCGACGAGCGCGCCTTCGGCGGCTCGCTCGGCGCGGCGCAGGGAGCACAGCGCTTCTGGCGTGCCGTGACGGCGACGCTCGCGGACGCCGGTCCGGGACGCTGCCGGGTCACCACCGTGCATCCGGAGGCCGACGCGAACGCCGCGCTCGCCGCGCTCCAGCAGGCTGCCGCCCGCGAGGGGCGGCTGCTGCTGGTCTACCTGGCCGGCCAGCTCGCCTGGGACCAGCGCCGGCGCCGTCCCGTCCTCGTCGTCGCCGGCAGCCTGCGTGACAGCGCTCCGCAGCGCGGGTTGGCCTGCGACTGGGTGACCAGTGCCATGGCCCACGGCTCGGCCGCGGAGTCGCTGCTGGTGGTGGACCTGACGGCGGACCAGGAGGCGTGGCAGGAGTGGCCGCAGTGGGTGCGGACGGCGACGTCGACGGTGCCGGTGTGGGGCCGGGTGGCGCGTTACGAGCCCCCGCGCCGGGGGCGCGCTCCGGCGTACGGCCGCGCAGGGACGCTTGCGGAGGTGTTCGGCACGCTCCTGGACGCCGGGGTGCCCGGTGCGCCAGCCGTGCTCGATCCGGGCCTGCTGCATCCGACCCTGGTCGCCCTCGACCCGGACGCGCCGCAGGCGGCAGCGGGTCGCGGCGGCCCGCCGCCCGCCGCGCACTGGACCGCTCCGCCCCACGCGAGCCGACTGCTGCTTCGCAACCGTGCGCTGCTCCGAGGCCTGCTCAGGCCCGGTCCCCGGCGTGGTCCGACGCCTCCCGGGTATTGACATCGGCATATTCCTGTGAGTGACCTTGACGTGGGCATTACCGTGGGGAGAATTTCAGCCACAACCCGGGACACCGCGCTGTGCGAGGCATATGGTGCTGAACACCGTCAACCGGGGAATCGGCGGCAAGGGGGGAGCCATGCGGCGCCTGGGACCCGCGTTCCTGAACCACCCTTTACGTGACCAAAAGGCCCACCCGCTCAGCGGGCCACCACGGCCGGTCACGACGGTCACCACCACGAGTCGGCTCGGCGTTCCCACCCGCCGCCTCGCGGGAGCGGCGCTGCTGGTCGCCGCGATCGGTCTGCTGCTCACCGCCTGCGGCGATGCAGGCAGCGCCCAGACACTCGACGGCGCGCCCTCGAGCCCCGCCAGCGCCCCCGCCCCCAGCCTGCGCCCGGCCCAAGGGATCAGCGGCCCGGCGGCCGAGGTCGTGCTCCGCGCCTACCGCGGCTACTGGGCGGCCCAGATACGCGCGATGTCCACCGGCCATGCGGACGGCAGCGACCTGTCCACCTACGCCACCGGTGAGGCGCTGAGCGACAGTTACGCCAACGTGGTGCGGCTCGTCTCGGCCGGGCTGCTCATGTCGGGAGCCCCCCAGATCCACCCCGTCGTCACCGCCGTCGGCCCGCTGCGCGGCGCGGCGGGGGAGCAGCAGGCGACGCTCCAGGACTGCCTGGACGTCTCCGGCTGGCACCAGGTGACCGCGCAGGGCGGCCGGACCAGCGAGCCCGGCGACCGACTGCTGCGCTACCCGCTGGTGGTGACGGCCCGTACCGTCGGAGGAGCCTGGATGATCAGTGAAGTCACCCGCAAGACGGGCAGAACATGCTGAGCGCCGCGCCCGCGCGTCGGCGCGGCCGACCGGTGTGGGTGCGGGTCGGTGCCGCGCTCACCCTGGCGCTCGGCGGCCTGGTGGGCGCGAGCGGCACCGCGCACGCTGATGTGGGCCCGTGCGACAACAGCTACGTCTGCGTCGTCGTCGGCCACGGCGGCAAACCCCCGACGGGCGGCGGCGGTTCCGGCGGGGGCGGCGGCCAGGGCGGCGCCTGCTGGTACGGCCCGACCCCGATGGCTTGCTACGTCCCCGGCATCGGCTGGCTGTCCGCCCAGGACGGCTGCTACTACATGCAGATGACGCCGCAGCCCCCCGCGGGCGACCCGCTGTGGCAGGGCCACCAGCCGGGCGACGGCGCCGTCTACGTCCGTACCTGCTCCCTCGACGCGGGCGGCGGCACCGTCACCCTCTGGATGGCCGCACCGCCCCCCATGCCGCCGCAGGTGACGCCGGGTGAGCTCGCCGCCTGGGCGATCGCGAAGATCCCGCGCCGCGCCGCGGTGATCCACAGCGCGCCCAGCGACGGACAGCACGGGCTGGTCAACTCGCCCGTCATGCTCTGGATCGGCGAGCAGGGTGACGGCTACGACAACACCTACATCCCACCGAGCGCGCCCGACTGGGCCACCGCCAGCGTGCCCGGACTCTCCGTCACCGCCTACGTCTGGTCGACCGGGGTCACCTGGAACACCGGTGAGGGCCAGACGGTGTGCCACGGACCGGGCACGGCGTTCAGCAGTAAGACCGGGTTCGTCGCCGGCTGCTCCTACACCTATGACAAGGCGAACGACGGCTACGTCATCACCGCCGTGGTCGGCTGGCACGTGCGCTGGAAGGCCAGCACCGGCGCGAAGGGCAACTTCGGCCTGGACGACATGCAGAGCGCCAACCAGATCGACCTCGCGGTCAAGGAGATCCAGGTCCTCAACTGACCGCACCGATCAGCAACGACTCAGCAGGGAACGCAAGAACGCAAGACGCAAGGAACGCAAGGAACGCACAGCAACGCCACGGACGAAGGAAAGAGGCGAACCACGGTGGAAGCCCCCGCGTCGCCGACGCTCACGGCCGGACAACGCCCGACCGCCGCACCCGCGCGCGCCCCGCAACGGCGGAAGCGCCGCCCCGCCGTGCTCGCCCTCGGCGTCGCCCTGGTTGCCGCTGGCGGCCTCGGCGGCGCGGCGCTGTACCTGACGACGGGCCAGCGCGTCCCCGTGCTCGCGCTCACCCACGACGTACCGGCCGGACAACCGCTGACCGCCGCCGACCTGACGGAAGTGCGGATATCGCTCGACCCCGCCCTGCACCCGCTCTCCGCCGACAGCCACGTCCTGAACATGCGTGCCACCACCGACCTCAAGGCCGGACAACTGCTCACCGCCGAGGACCTCACCAACGACCCGCTCGTCCAGACCGGTCAGGAGGTGCTCGGCGTGGACGCCAAACCCGCCCAGCTCCCGGCCTCCGGCCTGACCGCGGGAACGTGGGTGGTGCTCGTCTACACCCCGTCGGCCGAGGGCAACGGCACCGGCACCGGCGCGGAGACGCTGCCGGGCTCCACCACAGCCTCCGGCGGAACCGCGGGGACAGGCGGAGCGGGCGCGACGGGCACCGGGGCGACGCTGCTCCAGTCCGTCACCGTGCGCGTGGTCAGTGTCGGCGCCACCTCCGTGGACGACGGCACCACCGTCGTCGACGTCGCCGTCCCGGGCGACCAGGCGGCGCCCGTCGCCGACCTGGTCGCGAGCGGCAAGTTCGCCGTGCTGCTCGCCGCCCCCGGCACGAAGGGAGGCGGCTGATGGCGGTCGTCGCGATCACCGGCGGTCCCGGCGCGCCAGGGGCGACCAGCGCGGCCCTCGCGCTGCTGCTGAGCTGGCCGCTGACCGAGCACCGCCGGGTGCTGCTGGTCGAGGCCGACCCCGACGGCGGCGCGGTGCTGGCCGGTGCGCTCCGGGGCGAGGTGCGGGCCGACAAGGGCCTGCGCAACCTCGCCGTCTCGGACCGGCGCGGCCGCCTGCTCCAGGAGATGTGGGACCAGTGCATCGACCTGTCCCCGCAGGGCACCGGCGACCGCCTGCTGCTCCCCGGCCTCACCGATCCGGCGCAGGCCGCCGCCCTCGTCTACACCTGGGAGCCCCTCGCCGAGGCGTGCCGCACCCTCGACGGCTACGGCTGCGACGTCATCCTCGACCTCGGCCGCTCCGGCGGCCACGGCCCCTCCGCGGTCCTGGCGCGCCGCGCCGACGCCGTCGTCGCCGTCCTGCGCACGACGCTGCGCGGTCTGAGCACCGCGCGTCCGCGCGTCGCGGCGCTGACGGCGGAGCTGGCACAGGAGGGCGTGAGCGACGCCCTCGCCCTGCTGCTGGTCCGCGAGGGCCCGTACGCCGCGGCGGAGATCTCCCGCGCGCTCGGCGCGCCCGTCGTCGGTCTGCTGCCCTTCGCGCCGAAGGAGGCCCGCACGCTGTCCGACGGCGGCGGCCGCACCTCCGACCGACGCTTCCAGCGCTCCGAGCTGATGCGCGCCGCGCGCTCGACGAGCGACGAACTGCGGGCGCTGACGGCGCGTCGCCGCCTGGTCGCCCGCCCCCAGGCCCAGCCCGCCGACCCGCCGTCGATACCCCAGGCCGCCCCCTCGGACCAGCACGCGCCGCACGCGATACCCGCTGCCGCGCCGACCCCGACCCCGCTCACGGCGGTCCCCGCCCCGACGCCACCGACCCCGACCCCGTTCTCCCC
>NZ_BBPP01000010.1:191801-231388 GCF_000787835.1 Streptacidiphilus melanogenes | reverse complement strand
CGCGTCCGGGAACGGCAAGGGGCAGATCTTCGTGAAGGGCGAGGTGATCAAGACGGTGCCGGAGTCGAAGATCGTGGAGACCCTGATCGAGGAGGCCCTGAAGCTGGCCGAGCAGATGCAGGACGCGGGAGTGGAGTCCGGCATGCCGTCGGTCGCCGTCAGCAACTAGGAGCGCGCCCCGGCAACAGGGCGACAGGTAGTCCAGCAGGTCTTGTACGGAACGAAGGTGAGTCGATGTCCCTGCTCGAATCGATCCGCAGCCCCCGCGACCTGCGCCTGCTGCCGCCCACGGAGCTGCCGAAGCTCGCGGAGGAGATCAGGGAGTTCCTGATCGACGCCGTCACCCGCTCCGGCGGGCACCTCGGGCCCAACCTCGGCGTGGTCGAGCTGACCATCGCCCTGCACCGCGTCTTCGACTCCCCGAAGGACCGGATCCTGTTCGACACCGGGCACCAGTCCTACGTCCACAAGCTGCTGACCGGACGCCAGGACTTCGACCGGTTCAAGAACCGCGGCGGGCTCTCCGGCTACCCGTCGCGCAGCGAGTCCGAGCACGACGTCATCGAGAACTCCCACGCCTCCACCGTCCTCGGCTACGCCGACGGCCTGGCCAAGGCCAACCAGCGTCTCGGGCACGACGACCGGCACGTCGTCGCCGTCACCGGCGACGGCGCGCTGACCGGCGGCATGGCCTGGGAGGCACTGAACAACATCGCCGAGAGCGACCGCCCGGTCGTCATCGTCGTCAACGACAACGAGCGCTCCTACGCGCCCACCATCGGCGGCCTCGCCAACCACCTCGCCACGCTGCGCACCACCCAGGGCTACGAGCGCTTCCTGTCCTGGGGCAAGGACGCGCTCCAGCGCACGCCCGTCGTCGGCGGCCCGATCTACGACGCGCTGCACGGCGCGAAGAAGGGCTACAAGGACGCGCAGTCGCCGCAGGGCATGTTCGAGGACCTGGGCCTGAAGTACATCGGGCCGATCGACGGCCATGACATCGCCGCCGTCGAGTCCGCGCTGCGCCGCGCCCGGGGCTTCGGCGGGCCGATCATCGTGCACTGCCTGACCGAGAAGGGCCGCGGCTACCGCCCCGCCGAGCTGGACGAGGCGGACCACTTCCACCAGGTCGGCGCGATCGACCCGATCACCTGCGAGCCGCTGCGCCCCTCCACGGGCGTCTCGTGGACCTCCGTCTTCGGCAAGGAGATGGTCGCGATCGGCCGGGAGCGCCCGGACGTCGTCGCGATCACCGCGGCCATGCTCCAGCCCGTCGGTCTCGCGCCCTTCGCTCGCGAGTTCCCGAGCCGCATCTACGACGTCGGCATCGCCGAGCAGCACGCCGCCGTCTCCGCGGCGGGCCTGGCGACGGGCGGGCTGCACCCCGTCGTCGCGGTCTACGCGACCTTCCTCAACCGCGCCTTCGACCAGGTGCTGATGGACTGTGCGCTGCACCGGTGCGGGGTGACCTTCGTGCTCGACCGGGCCGGTGTCACCGGTACCGACGGTGCCTCCCACAACGGCATGTGGGACCTGTCGATCCTCCAGGTCGTCCCCGGCCTGCGCATCGCCGCCCCGCGCGACGCCGACCAGCTGCGCGCCGAACTGCGCGAGGCGCTGGAGGTCGACGACGCGCCGACCGTGGTCCGCTATCCGAAGGCGGAGGTGGGGCCGCCGATCGAGGCGGAGCAGCGGATCGGCGGCGTCGACGTGCTGCTGCGCACCCAGACCTCCGGGCGGATGCCCGAGGTCCTGCTGGTCGCGGTCGGCACCATGGCCTCCGCCTGCCTGGACGCGGCCGCGCTGCTGACGGCCGACGGCCTCGGCACGACCGTCGTCGACCCGCGCTGGGTCAAGCCGGTCGACCCTGCCCTGGTGGAACTCGCCGCCCGACACAGGCTCGTGGTCACCGTCGAGGACAGCGGCCGCGTCGGCGGCGTCGGCATGGCCGTCGCTCAGGCGTTGCGGGACGCTGACATCGACGTGCCGACGCGTGAACTCGGCATTCCGCAACGGTTCCTGGACCACGCGGCGCGCGGTGAGATCCTGGACGAGATCGGTCTCACCGGCCCGGGGATCGCCGCCCAGACCGTCGTCTTCGCCAAGGCCCTGGGCCTGGTGGGCGGGGACGCCTACCGCACGACAGACAGCCTGACGCCCGACACCGTTGGAGGGGAACAGCACCATGGAAGCTGAGACCAGCAGCGCTTCTGAGAAGGGAGCGCCGTTCGACGTCGAAGCGCTGCTGAAGGAGCGCGGCGGCGAGCGCTACCGCCTGCACGCCGACCACCTGAACCACCAGCTGCCGCGGATGCTGCGCACCATCGGCTTCGACAAGGTCTACGAGCGGGCGCAGGGCGCCTACTTCTACGACGCCGAGGGCAACGACTACCTCGACATGCTGGCTGGTTTCGGCATCTTCGCCCTCGGCCGGCACCACCCGGTGGTCCGGGACGCGCTGCACCAGGTGATGGACCTGGAGCTGGCCGACCTGACCCGCTTCGACTGCCAGCCGCTGCCGGGCCTGCTGGCCGAGAAGCTGCTCGCCCACGCCCCGCACCTGGACCGCGTCTTCTTCGGCAACAGTGGCACCGAGGCCGTCGAGACGGCCCTGAAGTTCGCCCGTTACGCGACCGGCAAGCCGCGCGTCCTCTACTGTCACCACGCCTTCCACGGCCTGACCACCGGCTCCCTCTCGGTCAACGGCGAGGACGGCTTCCGCAAGGGCTTCGCCCCGCTGCTGCCGGACACGGCCATTCCGCTGGGCGATCTGGAGCGGCTGGAGCGGGAGCTGCGCAAGGGCGACGTCGCGGCGCTGATCGTCGAGCCGATCCAGGGCAAGGGCGTGCACGCCACCCCCGACGGTTACCTGCGTGCCGCTCAGGAGCTGCTGCACAAGCACAAGGCGCTGCTGATCGCCGACGAGGTGCAGACCGGCCTCGGCCGCACCGGCGACTTCTTCGCCTACCAGCACGAGGCCGGCGTCGAACCGGACCTGGTGTGCGTCGCCAAGGCGTTGTCCGGCGGCTACGTGCCGGTGGGTGCGACCCTGGGCAAGGAGTGGATCTTCGAGAAGGTCTACTCGTCGATGGACCGGGTGCTGGTGCACTCCGCGAGCTTCGGCTCCAACGCCCAGGCCATGACGGCCGGCCTGGCGACCCTGCACGTCTTCGAGAACGAGCAGGTCGTCGCGAACGCGCGGCAGGTCGGCGACGTGTTCCGCGAGCGGCTCGCGGCGCTGATTCCGAAGTACGAGATGCTGGCGGACGTGCGCGGCCGTGGCCTGATGATCGGCATCGAATTCGGCAAGCCGCAGTCCCTCAAGCTGCGCACCGGCTGGTCCGCGCTGCAGGCGGCGCGCAAGGGGCTGTTCGCGCAGATGGTGGTCGTCCCGCTGATGCAGCGGCACCGGATCCTGACCCAGGTTTCCGGCGACCACCTCGAGGTCATCAAGCTGATCCCGCCGCTGATCATCGGCGAGGCCGAGGTGGACCGCTTCGTCTCGGCCTTCGAGGAGATCATGGACGAGGCCCACAGCGGCACCGGCCTGATGCGCGACTTCGGCAAGACACTGATCAAGCAGGCGGTGGCCGCCCGGTAGTCAGCCCTGGGGCGCGAGGCTTCGGTCCCGCGCCCCAGGGCTGTCACACCTCGAGGTTCTCCTCGATCCGCCGGATCATGTGGCGGGCCATGGCCAGGTTCGAACGCTGCCGGTCGAGCGCCAGGTAGAGGAAGATCCCCTGACTGCCTTTGTTCGTCAGCGGCCGGATCAGGTGGTACTGGGCCGTGAGCGTGATCAGGATGTCCTCGATGGCCTCGTTGTGGAGATTCAGCATCTCCATCGTGCGCATCTTCGCCCGGACCACGTCGGTGTTCCCCGCCGCGGCGACGTTGAGGTCGAGCTCTGTTCCGGTGCCCAGTGTCCCCAGGGCCAGGCCGCTGTTGTAGTCGACGAGCGCGACGCCGATGGCGCCTTCGATGCTCATCGCGTCCTTGAGTGCAGCTTCCATGTTCGCCATGCGCAGGACTTTAGAAGCGGCATTCGAAGGGACGGGGCGAATGTCAGGAGACGATCGGAACTGACCGATTGGCACGTGACGGGATGTCCCGATGATCGCGAGCCATCGGCACGGACGTCCGCTTCTGGTCGGGCCGGACAGGCAGGTTGACCTTGCCGCCGGGCCGGTTCCCACCGCGTCCGCCGAAGCGCTCGCGCAGTCTCGGGCCGACGGTCTCGGCCCAGTAGCCGCACATCCGGTCGTCCGCGCTGGTGATGATCGGCTCGAACAGCGGCAGGATCAACAGCACCAGTGCGCCGGCGCACCAGCCGGCCACGACGTCGGTCACCCAGTGCGTACCGAGGTAGACCGTCGTGGCGCCGACCGACAGGCCTGTCCAGCAGGCCAGCACGGCGCCGGTGCGGCGCCAGCGGGTGGCCAGGTACGCCACGACGCCCCAGGTCACGACCGCGTTGGCGGTGTGCCCTGACGGGAATATGTCACCGCCGAGGAAGATCTCGTTGGAGCCGTAGATGTGCGCATAGTGCGGCCCCAGGCGGCCCGTGCCGATCTTGACCGCTCCCACGGACATGTTCAGCAGGACCAGCGACACGCCCAGCACCAGCAGCGGCCGCCACGACTTCGTCCGCCAGGACCGCCAGCCCAGCCAGGCCGACACCACGATGGCGGCGGGGCCGCGCTGTCCGGCGATGACGTAGTAGTTGAGGAAGTCCCAGAACTGCGGCCAGTGCTCGTACGGCTTCCACTTCATGACCTCCCAGTCGAGCGCGACCAGGCGTGAGGTGGAGAAGACGGCGACGATGATCGTGGCGTATGCGACCAGGGTGATCCCGAAGAGAATCTTGTGAGTACGGCTCAGCGGCCGCCAGCGCTCTCGGCTGGGCGGCTGCTCCTCCACCGGCTTGTCGAGCTCCCGCTCGAGCAGGGTCCCCTCGGTTCTCTGGCTACGCACCCCTTCGACGTTACAGTGTTGCGGGTTCAACTCCGGTCCCGAGGTCATCTTCGTGACAACCATGTGACCTGGTGGATTGTCGGATCTGAATAAAGGTCGACGCCTTTTTCTGGTCGCACGCACAGGGATGTGATCTGCATCATCCTTGATCGACCGGCGGTTTGGGCTCCGCTTTCCTGGGCAATGCACGCGGCGCCGATTTCCTCCCGACACGACCGGTAGGAATTCCCGGCCGGCCGCAACGGGAGGCATTCCGTCACATTTCGGCCAGTGCTGATTTCAGGCCAGTCCGGCGCCCAGCATCAGCCCGCCGTCCAGCACGATCGTCTGCCCGGTGATCCACGCGGCCTGGTCCGACAGCAGGAACGCGATCGTCCCGCCCACGTCCTGCGGCTCCCCGAGCCGCCCCAGCGGGTAGCTCTTGACCACCTGCTCCTCGTGCCCCGCGAAGAGCGCCTCCGCGAACTTGGTCCTCACCACCGCGGGCGCGACCGCGTTGACCCGCACGCTCGGCGCGAGCTCGTGTGCGAGCTGCTGGGTCAGCTGGATCAGCGCGGCCTTGCTCGCCCCGTACATCCCGATCCCGGGCGCGGGCCCGAGCGCGGAGACGGAGGAGACGTTGACGATCGCCCCACCGTGCTCGGCCTGCCACGCCCGGTGCACGAGCTGGACCCAGCCGAGGGTGGAGACGACGTTGATGTCGAGGATCTTCCGGGCCGCGTCGAGGTCGAGATCGACCATCTGACCGAAGACGGGGTTGGTGCCCACGTTGTTGACGAGGTGGTCGATCCGCCCGAACGCCGCCATGGCCCGCTCGACCGTCTCGGCCCGGTGCGCGCTGTCGTGCGACTTGCCCGCGACGCCGAGGGCGACCTCCGGTCCACCGAGCGCGGCGACCGCCTCGTCGAGCGAGGCGGTGTCCCGCCCGGTGATCACCACGCGGTCCCCGCGCGCGACCAACGCCTGCGCGGCGGCGAACCCGATACCCCGGCTGGCGCCGGTGACGATTGCGACCTTGGACATGAGGGTTCCTTCTGAGGTGGGGGACGTTGCAGACGTGCAGGGGCGCGAGGCCCTGCCGATGTGCGGCGGAGCCGAACGGGCGCGACCAGCCCGCGGCGTGCAGAGGGTCCCCGAGGTGCAGGGCCATCCGCGCAGGCCGGGTTCTCGCGCCCACGCTCGGGGCACCCCTCTGGCCGAAGGCCGGAGGGGTCGCCCGGTCGGAGGCCGGCGGAGAGCCGCACATCAGCGGAGCCCCGCGCCCCTGGGGTGCGTGCGACTACAGGTGGGTGAGGGAGGCGATCCGGGCGCGGTGGCGGTCCGCCGTGCCGAGGGCGATGGACGCGCTCTTCGCGCGCTTGAGATAGAGGTGTGCGGGGTGCTCCCAGGTGAAGCCGATACCGCCGTGGAGCTGCACCGCCTCCTCCGTCGCGGTGACCGCAGCGCCGGAGGCGAAGGCCTGGGCCAGCGCGGCGTAGAGCGCACGCTCCGCGTCGCGGGTGACCGCGTCCGCGCCCGCGCGGGCGACCGCGCGGAGTTGGGTGACCAGGACCCACAGGTCCGCCAAGCGGTGCTTCACCGCCTGGAAGCCACCGATGGGACGGCCGAACTGGTGCCGCTCCTTCGCGTAGGCGACGGTCGTGGTGAGTGCCCACCCGGCCACGCCGAGCTGCTCGCTGGCCAGCAGCGCCGCACCCGTCTCCAGCGCCGCGTCCAGCGCCGCGGCGGCCTCCGAGCCGGAGGCGAGCAGGATGCCCTCGACCTCCTCCAGCGTGACGACGGCGAGTTGGCGGGTCATGTCGAGCGAAACCGTCGGTTCGACCAGCGCGCCCGTCACCGCGTACAGCTCCGCCGTGCCGTCCGCGGCGACCGCCGGGACCAGCAGGACGTCGGCCGTGAGCGCGTCCGCGACCTGGCGGACCGTGCCGGACAGCAGGCCCTGCGACACCCGGACGTCCGCGGGAAAGGCTCCGCCGGGCGCGCTGGCGAAGGGGATGGCGAGGGCGCCGATCGCCTCGCCGGAGGCCAGCTGCGGGAGGATCTTGCGCTCGCCGAGCGCCAGCAGCGCGGCCGTCGCCAGCACGCAGCTGCCGAAGAAGGGGACGGGCGCGACGGCCCGGCCCAGCTCCTCCAGGACGACGGCGGTCTCGCGCCAGCTCGCGCCCGCGCCGCCCAGCTCCTCGGGCACGGGCAGACCGGTGACGCCGAGCTCACCCGCGAGGGCGCGCCACAGCGCGAGATCGGTGGTCTGCTCCGCCTCGGTGCGGGCCAGCGTCGCGTTCGCGGGGGCCCGCTCGGCCAGCAGCGCGCGGACGTTGGCGCGCAGCTCCTCCTCGACCTCGCTGTAGCCGAGGTCCGCGCCGCCCTGGTCGGTGGTCGTGGCGTTCATCGGGGCAGGTCCTTCCATGGAACGTCCTTGTCGACGCGGATCTCCTGGGGGAGACCGAGCACCCGCTCGGCGATGATGCCGCGCAGGATCTCCGAGGTGCCGCCCTCGATCGAGTTGCCCTTGGCCCGCAGGTAGCGGTAGCCGGGGCTGCCTTCGAGCATCGACGGGTTGGCCGGCCGCCGGAACGTCCAGTCGTGGTACTCCAGGCCCTCCCCGCCGAGCAGCTCCAGCTCCAGACCGGAGATCTGCTGGTTCAGCCGCGCGAAGGCGAGCTTCGCCGCGCTGCCCTCCGGGCCCGGCTGCCCGGCGGCGAGCTGCTGTCGCAGCCGCTCGGAGGTGAGGCGCGCGGCCTCGGCGTCGACCCAGAGGCGCAGCAGCGCGTCCTTGAGGGCGGGCGTGTGCAGTTCGGGGTGCTCGCGCCAGGTCCGGGCGACGACGCCGATCATTCCGCCTTCGCGGGGTTCGGCGTGGCCGCCGATGGCGACCCGCTCGTTCATGAGCGTCGTCTGCGCGACGCGCCAGCCGTCGCCGACGGCGCCGAGCCGGTGCGCGTCCGGAATGCGCACGCCGGTCAGGAAGACCTCGTTGAACTCGGCCTCGCCGGTGGCCTGGCGCAGCGGCCGGACCTCCACGCCGGGGGCGTGCATGTCGCAGACGAAGTAGGTCATCCCGCGGTGCTTGGGCACGTCCGGGTCGGTGCGGGTGACCAGGATCGCCCAGTCGGCCTCGTGGGCGAGGGAGGTCCACACCTTCTGGCCGTCGACGATCCAGTCACCCGTCTCCGGCTCCTGGACGGCGCGGGTGCCGAGCGCGGCGAGGTCCGAGCCGGCGCCGGGCTCGGAGAAGAGCTGACACCAGGTCTCCTCCCCGGTCCACAGCGGCCGCAGGAAACGGCGGCGCACCTCGTCGCTGCCATGGGCGAGGAGGGTGGGCGCGGCCATGCCGAGCCCGATGCCGTGTCGGCCGATGTCGAGCGTGGGGGCCCCGGCAGCGGCGAAGGCGTCGTTCACCTCCTGCTGGACGCTCCGCGGGGCGGACCGCCCGCCCAGCCCTTCGGGGAAGTGCACCCACGCCAGCCCGGCGTCGAAGCGGGCCCCGAGGAACTCCGCGACCGGAGTGGTCGCGGGATCGTACGAGTCGAGCAAGTCGCGGATCGCGCGGCTCAGTTCTGCATCCACGAAACGGTCACCTTTCGATGGTGGTGAGGTTGCACCGCCAGGGGCGCGGGGAACTGGCGAGGAACCACCGGCGTGCGGATGGCCCTGCGCGTTCGGGGACTCGTCACCTGGGGTGGCTTGTCGGGCAGTTCCCCGCGCCCCTGAAGGGGCTTGGCCAGCGGGCCGTCGGCTTGGGGTGGTCGCGCCCACGCTGGGGCACCTCCCGGCCGAAGGCTGGGGGAGGAGCCGCAGATGGGCAGTTTCCCGCGCCCCTGCTGGCGCTGCGCGCTAGTCCAGCGGGCCGCCGGCGACGTAGATGACCTGGCCGGAGACGAAGCCCGCGCCCTCGCTGACGAGGAAGGAGACCGTGTGCGCGATGTCGTCCGGCACGCCGACCCGGTTGACCGGGATCATGGACGCGGCCGCCGCCTTGAACTCCTCGAAGCCCATGCCGACGCGCTCCGCGGTCGCCGCGGTCATGTCGGTGGCGATGAAGCCGGGGGCCACCGCGTTGGCGGTGACGCCGAACTTGCCCAGCTCCTTGGCCAGCGTCTTGGTGAAGCCCTGCAGGCCCGCCTTCGCGGCGCTGTAGTTGGCCTGGCCGCGGTTGCCGAGCGCGCTCGAGGAGGACAGGTTGACGATGCGGCCGTAGCCGGCGTCGACCATGTGCTTCTGGCAGGCCTTGGACATCAGGAACGCGCCCTTGAGGTGCACGTTCATGACGGTGTCCCAGTCCGACTCGGACATCTTGAACAGCAGGTTGTCGCGCAGCACGCCGGCGTTGTTGACCAGGATCGTGGGCGCGCCCAGCTCGGCCACGACGCGGTCGACGGCCGCGGCGACCTGCTCGGCGTTGCTGACGTCGGCGCCGACGGCGAGGGCCTTGCCGCCCGCGGCGGTGATCTTCTCGACGGTGTCCTTGCCGGCCGACTCCTCCAGGTCGATCACCGCGACGGCGTAGCCGTCCGCGGCCAGGCGGATGGCGGTGGCGGCGCCGATGCCGCGCGCCGCTCCGGTGACGATGGCGACACGGTTCTGCTCGGTCATGAGAGTGCTTCTCCTGAGGGTGAGTGACGGCTGGTCATGAACAATGCTGGTCAGGCAAGGTACGGCTTCAGTTCGCGGCGCGCCAGCGACCGCTTGTGGACCTCGTCGGGGCCGTCGGCGAAGCGCAGCGTGCGCGCGGCGGTCCAGAGCTGGGCGAGGGGGTAGTCCTGGGAGACGCCACCCGCGCCGTGGGCCTGGATGGCCTTGTCGATGATCCACTCGACCGTGGCCGGGGTGGCGATCTTGATCGACTGGATCTCGGTGTGGGCGCCCTTGTTGCCGACGGTGTCCATCAGCCAGGCGGTCTTGAGCACCAACAGGCGCAACTGCTCGATCCGGACCCGCGATTCGGCGATCCACTCCTGGATCACGCCCTGCTCGGCCAGCGGCTTGCCGAAGGCCGTGCGCGAGACGACCCTGCGGCACATCAACTCCACCGCCCGTTCGGCCATGCCGATCAGCCGCATGCAGTGGTGGATCCGGCCCGGCCCCAACCGGGCCTGGGCGATGGCGAAGCCGAGGCCCTCCCCGGCGATGAGGTTCTCCGCCGGGACGCGCACGTCGGTGAAGACGATCTCGGCGTGGCCGCCGTGCGCGCCGTCGGTGTAGCCGAAGACCTCCATGCCGCGCCGCACGTCCACGCCGGGGGTGTCGCGCGGGACCAGGATCATGCTCTGCTGACGGTGCTTCTCCGCGTTCGGGTCGGTGCGGCCCATCACGACGAAGATCTCGCACTCGGGGCTCATCGCGCCCGAGGACCACCACTTGCGCCCGTTGACGACATAGGAGTCGCCGTCGCGCTCGATCCGGGTCGCGATGTTGGCGGCGTCGGACGAGGCGACCTCGGGTTCGGTCATGCAGAAGGCGGACCGGATCTCGCCCTCCAGCAGCGGTGTCAGCCAGCGCTTCTGCTGCTCCGGGGTGCCGAACTCGGCCAGCACCTCCATGTTGCCGGTGTCCGGTGCGGCGCAGTTCAGCGCCTCCGGCGCGAGGTACGGGCTGCGCCCGGTGATCTCGGCGAGCGGCGCGTACTGCAGGTTGGTCAGACCCGCGCCGTGCTCGGCCTTGGGGAGGCTGTGCTGGTCCACGAAGAACAGATTCCACAGCCCGCGCCGCCGGGCCTCCGCCTTGAGCTCGGCCATGACCGCCGGGCGGGCCCAGGTGTCGTCGGACGCGCGCAGCTGGGCCGCGGCCACCGGCTCGGCGGGGTAGACGCACTCGTCCATGAAGGCGAGCAGCCGCTGCTGGAGCTCCACGGTGCGCTCGTCGTAGCGGAAGTCCATCAGTCGCCCGCCTTCCGGTTCAGGCTGTCGAGGGCGAGGCCGACCAGCGGCGGGACCATCGCGCCGAGGTGGGAGAAGCCCTCGCCCACCGTCTTGCCCTGGATGAAGCGGTAGTGGATGCCCTCGGCGATGACCGCCAGCTTGTACTGGCCGAAGGCGGTGTACCAGGGGAGAGGGGTGAGGTCGAGGCCGGTGGTCGCGGCGTAGCGCTCCTCCAGCTCGCGCATCGCCGGGAAGCCGAGCTCGGGGCTGACGGCTCCGGCGACGGGGTTGCCGGGCATGCGGCCGGCGATGTCCCAGTACACCTTCATCAGGCCGACGTCGGCGAGCGGGTCGCCGAGGGTGGCCATCTCCCAGTCGAGCACGGCCGCGATGCTGTCGTCGGCGGCGGCGATGGTGTTGTCCAGGCGGTAGTCGCCGTGGACGATCGTCGCCCGCTGCGGCGTGGGGACGCCGTCGCTCAGACGTCGCTGCAGCTCCTCCAAGCCGGGGATGTCGCGGCTGCGGGAGGCCTCGAACTGGCGGTGCCAGCGGGAGACCTGCCGCTCCAGGTAGCCCTCCGGGCGGCCGAAGTCCGCCAGCCCGGCGGCGGCCGGGTCGACGGCGTGCAGCACGGCGAGGACGTCGATCAGGTTGGCGGAGAGCGTGCGGGCCCGTTCCGGAGTGAGCCCGGCCGCGTCCTCGGCGGTGCGGTAGACGGTGCCGACGACCTCGTCCATCAGATAGAAAGGAGCGCCGACGACCTCGGTGTCCTCGCAGAGCAGGTGCACCTGGGGGACCGGCACCGGCGTGTCCGCGAGGGCGGCGATGACGCGGTGCTCGCGGACCATGTCGTGCGCGGTGGCGAGGACGTGGCCGAGCGGCGGGCGACGCAGCACCCAGCGGTGGTTGCCGTCGGTGAGCCGGTAGGTCAGATTGGACTTGCCGCCGGAGATCAGGGCGGCGGTCAGCGGCCCGGTGCCGAGATGGGCGCGCAGCCGGTCGAGGTCCAGCCCCGGGGGCGTCGGAGTGCTCATGGCGGTCACGATACCGACTGGTAGGTATGTCGACTAGAGTGGCTCGCGCGTGGTTCGCACCACGTTGACATCCGAGAGTGCACGCCGGAGCGATACGTCGTAAGAGGTACGCCGCGGTACGCCGTCACAGGAGAGAGGACGCCCATGGCAGCGCGCGTCGACATGGCGGTCCCCGTCCAGGAGCGGCTGCTCGCCGCGGCCAGCCGGCTCTTCGCGGAGCGAGGCTTCGCCCCCACCTCGGTCCAGGACATCGTGGAGTTGGCCGGAGTGACCAAGGGCGCGATGTACCACTACTACGCGTCCAAGGACGACCTGCTCCAGCAGATCTACACCCGGCTGCTGGTGGTGCAGTCGCAGCGTCTGGCGGATACCGCCGAGGTGCCCGGCCCGGTGGCGGACCGGCTGCGCGCGGCGGCGGCCGACGTGGTGGTGAGCACGCTGGAGCACCTCGACGACGCGATGGTCTCCTTCCGGTCGATGCACATGCTCCCGCCCGACCGGCTCGCCCAGGTCCGGGCGGACCGGCGCCGCTACCACGAGCGTTTCCGGGCCGTGATCGAGGAGGGGCAGCAAGAAGGCGTCTTCCGCACCGATCTTCCGGCGGACCTGGTGACTCATCAGTTCTTCGGCGGAGTACACCATCTGGGCAGCTGGTACCGGAAGGACGGGGAGCTGACCCCCCAGGCCATTGGCGCTTCCTTTGCCGAGCTTTTGCTGAGAAGCCTGCAACCGATCTGAGTCGGACACCAACGATCGCTTCGGATCACGATTGGATCGCGGCCCTCTGGGCCATGTCGCTCTGGTCTGTCTGGTTTGTATAGTGTCGGCCAGCAGCCGACGGCTGCCCGGCCGAAAACTCCGTACACAGGACCCCCACATGGGGCTTCCCCACGGTCGCGCCGCTCACGATCCGAACGCGCCCACCCACAGGGCTGAAAAAGCGTCGGGAACACTTCAGGACGGTCCTATGGTGCTGGGGGATATCGACATGACGGGCACGCCGATCCGCTTGTCCCAGTCGCCTGGTCAACTGATCCGCATAGCCCAGCAGGTCCACACGCGTCTGTGGGCCGAGCACGTCGGAGCGGAGCTGACCGCGCCGCAGTACGCCGCGCTGATCGCCCTGGCTCTGGAGCCGGGTGCGGACCAGCGGACGGTCGGCGAGCGCGCCTCGCTCGACAAGGCGACCATGGCCGAGATGGTCGGTCGGCTGGTCCGTCGCGGCCTGGTGCTGCGTCGCCGCGACCCGGCCGACGGCCGCCGCAAGCTGCTGACCCTGTCGCCGCACGGCGAGCAGGTCATGCAGGAGGCGTCGACCGGCGTCGCGGTGGTCCAGCGCGAGCTGCTGGTGCCGCTCTCGGAGCCGGAGCGCTCCGAGCTCATGATGGCGCTGGCGCGCATGGCGCGGATGGAGAACCTCGCGCTGGAGACCATGGTCGACGCCCGTCCGCTGCTGGACGCCCCGCGCGTGATCGGTTACCTGATCCGCGTCGCCCAGCAGGTGCACACGCGGCTGTGGACCGAGCTGGTCTCCACAGAGCTCACCGCGCCGCAGCACGCCGTGCTGGACGCGCTCTCCACAGAGCCGGACATCGACCAGCGCACGGTCGGCGAGCGCACCTCGCTGGACAAGGCGACCATGGCCGAGCTCATCAGCCGTCTGGTCCGTCGCGGCCTGGTGCTGCGTCGGCGCGACCCCTCCGACGGCCGCCGCAACCTGCTGGCGCTGGCCCCTGCGGGCGCGCGTCTGCTGGAGGAGGTCGGGGGCGGCGTCACGGAGGTCCAGGCGCGGCTGCTCACGCCGCTGGACGAGATCGAGCGCGAGCGGGCCCTCACCCTGCTCGCCCTGATCGCCCGGCTGACGGTGCGCTGACCTCTGTCTCCGCTTCTCGTCTCCACAGCTTCGCCAGCTCCACCAGCTTGATCCGAAGGGCGCCGCACGAGCGGCGCCCTTCGGCTTTTCTGTGAGCCCCACCACACGGCCGGACGGTCCTACGACCGGCGATAGTTGATCGTTTGTTCGCATCCCAAGATCTTCGGGGGCGGAGGACCGTGGACGACCTTTCGCCGCGCGCAGAGCCTTCACACAGGGCTTACGTCCCCTGGCGATCTCCGTTGCACCTTTCGCACGCCCGCTGCCGCCCGATCCGGCGAACGTTGTTCCACTACGGATGCGCATAGTAGAAACGCGCGTTGATCCGCCCGGAGGCCGCTTGTTATCAATGGCGATGTCGTCACGGCGGCCCCGCGATCGAAGTAGTGCGCAGGGCTTCGCCCGCAGTCCGGCACCAGCCCGAAACCGGCGTGCCAACGGCGCCGTCCGATCCCGCAGCGCACCTGTCCCGCGCTGCGGGCGGACGGTGGCCGCCCAGCCAACCGATGGAGAGCTTCCTTCATGCCTTCCCTGCCCTCGTTCAGCCTGCGCAAGCGCGGCATCGCCATCGCCGGCTCCGTCGCCGCCGTGGGCCTCGCCGCCACCGCCGCGGTGGCTCTCCCGGGCAACGGAGCGCACACCGCGGTCGCGGACCCGAACGCGAAGGCCGCTGTCGCCAGTGCGAGCGCGCAGGCCTCCCAGGAGGCGGCCGAGGCCGCCGCTGCGAAGCAGGCCGCCGCCGCGAAGGCTGCCGCTGAGAAGCAGGCCGCGGCTGCGAAGGCCGCCGCTGCGAAGGCCCTGGCGGACAAGGCAGCCGCCCAGCGGGCAGCCGCCGACAAGGCCGCCGCGGAGAAGGTCGCTGCCGCCAAGGCGGCGGAGAAGGCCGCCGCTGCCAAGGCTGCGGCGCAGCGCGCCGCCCAGGAGGCCGCGAACCGCTCCCAGCAGCGTCAGCCGGTCCAGCAGGCCCCCGCCGCCCCGTCCGGCAGTCCGCAGCAGATCGCCGCGCAGATCGTCCCCGCGGACCAGCTCGCCTCCTTCGACCAGATCATCTCCCACGAGAGCGGCTGGAACGTCACGGCGACGAACCCGTCCTCCGGTGCGTACGGCCTGGCGCAGGCCCTGCCGGGCTCGAAGATGGCCTCCGCCGGCCCTGACTGGCAGACCGACGCCGCCACGCAGATCCGCTGGGCGCTCGGCTACATGGACAGCACCTACGGCAGCCCGAACGCCGCCTGGGCCTTCTGGCAGGCCCACGGCTGGTACTGAGGCCTTCGCCGAAGGCCTGGCCGCGCTCGGCGTCACCCGTGGCGACCGGGTCGCGCTGGTGCTGCCGAACTGCCCTCAGTACGTGGTGGCCTTCTATGCCACGCTGCGGCTCGGCGCGATCGTCGTGCCGACGAACCCCCTGTACACCGAGTCCGAGCTGGCCCACCAGCTGAAGGACAGCGGCGCCGCCGTCGCCGTCGTCCACGACGGCGCCTTCGCGCATGTCGACGCCGTGCGCGGGCGGACCGCCCTGCGGCACGTGGTGGTCGCGTGCCTCGCCGACGCGCTCCCGCTCCGGGCGCGTCTCGCGCTGCGGCTGCCCCTTTCCCGCTCCCGTGCGCTGCGCGCCAAGCTCAGCACGCCCCTGCCCGAGGATGCGGACGCCGTGCGCTTCGGCGACGTGCCGCGCCGGCCACCCCGGCGCGGCGGCGCCGCGCTCGGGCCGGTGAGCCCCCGCAATGCGGTCGCCGTGCTGCAGTACACCGGCGGCACCACGGGGACGCCGAAGGGCGCCATGCTGACGCACCGCAACCTCGTCGCCAACGCCCACCAGGTCCGTGCCTGGTATCCGCAGCTGCGGCCGGGCCGCGAGACGCTGCTGGCCTGTCTGCCGATGTTCCACGTCTACGGAATGACCATGTGCCTGGGTGTGGCGGCCGCCGCCGGGGCCCGCACGGTGCTGCTGCCGACCTTCGACCCGGCGCTCGTGGTCGGCACGATGCGCCGGTGGCGACCGACGCTCTTCCCCGGCGTCCCGCCGATGTACCAGGCGCTGATGAACGAGGCGGAGAAGCACGGCCCCGCGGTCAACCGCGCGCTGCGCTCGGTGCGGTACTGCATCTCCGGCGCGATGCGGCTGGAGCCCGAAACCGTGGACCGGTTCCAGGAGTTGACGGGCGCTCGGCTCGTCGAGGGCTACGGGCTGTCCGAGGCCTCACCCGTGGTGCTGGCCAACCCGCTGAACGCCAACGCCCGTCCGGGGACGGTCGGGATCCCGCTGCCCGGCACCGAGGTGCGGATCGTCGCCGAGGACGACCCGGCCAAGGAGCAACCGCACGGTGAGGCGGGGGAGTTGGTGGTGCGCGGTCCGCAGGTCTTCGCCGGCTACTGGCATGAGCGCGAGGACAGCGCGGCGATGCTGCACGACCGTTGGCTCTTCACCGGCGACATCGCCGTGATGAGCCCGGACGGCTTCGTCACCGTGATCGACCGCAAGCGCGACGTCATCATCGCCTCCGGCTTCAGCGTCTTCCCCAGCGAGATCGAGGACGTGCTGCTGGCGCACCCCGCGGTGGCCGACGCCGCGGTGGTCGGCGTGCCGGACCCCTACCGGGGCGAGACGGTGAAGGCATGCGTGATCGTGAAGCCGGGCAGCCGGCTCACCGAGCGGGCGCTGCTCGAGTACTGCGCCGCTCGGCTCACCGGCTACAAGATGCCAAAGATCGTCGAGTTCCGGGTGGATCCGCTGCCCCGCAACATGCTCGGCAAGGTGCTGCGCCGGGTGCTGCGGGACGAGCATCAGGCCGGGGAGCCGTCCGGCTCCGTGTCCTTCGAACCCTCGGGGGAGTCCGGGGAGTCCGGGGCGGAGGCGTCGGCGGCCTCGGCCGAGCCCGCGGACTCCGAGGCGAGCTCCGGCTGACGGTCCTTCAGCGCCTCGGCGAGCGTCAGGCTGCTGTCCCAGATGGAGTGGAACGCCAGCGAGAGCGCCTCGGCGAGGGAGGGGTGCCGGATGCACAGCGAGGTCGTCGCGCTGTCGCGGGCCACCGGGTCGGGCATGTCGCACATGACCGTGGACCCGTCCGCGATGATCATCTTCAGTGGGAGCTCGTCCGCGATGCGGATCTCCTCGCCCGCGTCCACGAACAGGTGCATGACCTCGACCAGGGCCGGGTCCTCCAGCACCTCGCGGGAGTAGAGCGAACGCACGGTGCGGCCCGCCGCGTGCAGGCGGGCGCTGGCCTCCAGGCCGGCCAGGTTCTCCGGCGGGGTGAACCACGGCGGCTTGGAGAAGCTCAGCAGCTCGCGCTCGGCGGTCGTCTGCAGCCGCGCGAATCTCTCGCTGATGTCGGCCGAGTCCCGCAGCACCTCGACGTAGTCGAGCGGGTCGGTGTGGGTGCGGCCGCTGTCGAAGGTGGGGCCCAGCTCGCGGGCGAGCTCGCTGGAGAGCCGCTCCAGCCGCCCGAGGGAGCGCCGCTGCTGCTCGATGAGCCGCTCCACGGCGGTGTCGGGAGCCACCGCGGAGTACCCGGCGACCCGGCCGGGGTGAAGCACGGCGAGCTGCCGACGGATCAGCCCCTCCAGCACGTCGTAGACGCGCTGTCGGGGGACACCCGCCTCCCTGGCGACTTCGGCCGCGGTGAAAACGTCGCGGCGGATCAGGGCGAGGTACACCCGGGCCTCGTAATTGGTGAGGCCCAGCTCCTCCAGGTCGGCTGCGCGTCGATCGTCCGTCTGCATGTTGGCACGTTAGCGGCGGGAGTGCGGGTGCTGGCAAGCGACCGCCACGAGTTCGGGGGACGGGGTCGCCCTCCAGCGGGACTTTTCCGGGCAGAACGGGCCGCCGACACCGAAGTGAACGGCCGGTAACCTCGCCGTTCGCAGCTTACTTGCCGTAAGGCTAGCCCCGCCGTATCGGTTGTCCTACCCATGCAGTACGGTGCCTGGCATGTCAGAGATCTCGACCGACACCCCGGTCACCCCGCCCGGTCCGGAGGCTCCGGCCGACGGCCCCAACTACCTCAGCCACAAGCAGATCATGGTCGTCATGGGCGGCCTCATGGCCGGCATGCTGCTGGCCGCCCTGGACCAGAGCATCGTCGGCACCGCGCTGCCCACCATCGTGAGCCAGCTCGGCGGCATCGACAAGCTCTCCTGGGTGGTCACCGCCTACCTGCTGACCTCGACGGCCGCGACGCCGCTCTGGGGCAAGATCTCCGACCTGTACGGGCGCCGGATCATCTTCCAGGCCGCGATCGTGATCTTCCTGGTCGGCTCCGCGCTGGCCGGTCTCAGCCAGAACATGGGCGAGCTGATCGGCTTCCGCGCCATCCAGGGCATCGGCGGCGGCGGCCTGATGTCGCTCGCCTTCGCGATCATCGGCGACGTCATACCCCCGCGCGAGCGCGGCCGCTACCAGGGCCTGATGGGCGCCGTTTTCGGCCTGGCCAGCGTGGCCGGCCCGCTGCTCGGCGGTTGGTTCACCGACTCGATCGGCTGGCGCTGGATCTTCTACATCAACCTGCCCGTCGGCATCGGCGCGCTGGTCGTCTGCTCCTTCGCGCTCAAGCTGCCGGTCAACCGGCGCGAGCACAAGATCGATTACCTTGGCTCGGCGCTCATCGTCACCGCCGTCACCAGCCTGCTGCTCTACCTGAACTGGGCCGGAACCAGCTACGGCTGGACGAGCTGGCAGGGCCTGGCCCTGTGCATCGGCTCGGTCCTGCTGACCGTGGTGTTCTGCCTGGTCGAGCAGCGCGCCACCGAGCCGATCCTGCCGATGCGCCTGTTCCGCAACCCGGTCTTCCGGATCGGCAACGGCTTCGGCTTCTTCGCCGGTTTCGCCATGTTCGGCGGCATCATCTACCTGCCGGTCTACCTCCAGGCCGTGCAGGGCATGTCGGCCACCAAGTCGGGCCTGGGGATGCTCCCGGCCGTCGCCGGCATCATGGCCACCGCGATCAGCTCCGGTCGCGTCATGGCCAAGACGGGCAAGTACAAGATCTTCCCGATCATCGGCGCGCTGGTCATCATCGGCTCGCTGCTGCTGCTGTCGACGCTCACCAACAGCACGCCGTACTGGCAGGTGGCTCTCTTCGCCTTCGCCTTCGGCGCAGGCCTCGGCCTCACCATGCAGACGGTCGTCACCGCGGTCCAGAACGCCGTGGACTTCCGCGACATGGGCGTCGCCACCGCCTCGGCGACGTTCTTCCGCCAGATCGGCGCCTCCATCGGTACGGCGATCTTCGGCACGGTGCTCACCAGCCGGCTGACCCACTACCTGACGCAGGAGTTCGCCGGCTCGCCGAAGGGCGCGGGCGCGCTCAAGGGCATGGACACCAACAACGTCCAGGCCATCAAGGCCCTGCCGGAGCCGGTCAAGCACCACGTCACCGCGGCCTTCGCACACGCCATCGGCGACCTCTTCCTGATCGGTGTCCCGTTCATCGTGATCGCGCTCGGCTTCGCGCTGGTGCTCAAGGAGATCCCGCTGAAGGCCCTCGGCGGCCCCGCCCCGGACGCGCCGCCGGCGCACTGAGGCCTCCCGCCTGTGAGGGCCCGGACCGCGCTGCGGTCCGGGCCCTCCCCGTTTCCGGCCCGTCGTTTTCCGGTACGTCAGTCGTCGAGTCGGCCCATCGACAAATTGACACTGGTCCCGGTCATGCCGCTGGCCCGGTCCGACGCCATGAAGGCCGCCACGTCGGCCAGCTCCTGCAGCCGCATCGTCCGCCGGGTGTGGGACGAGGCGGCCAGGTACTGCTCGAACTGCTCCCAGCTCAGGCCGCTGGCCTCGGCCTTCGCTCCGTGCACCGCTCGCAGTGAGGCCGTCTCGGGGAGGCCGTGCGGACGCAGGCCGACCACCCGGATCCCCTGCGGCGCCAGCTCCGCGGACAGGTCGCGGGTCATCGCCTCCTTGGCGGCGGACGCCGGACCGTAGCCGCCGTTCAGCGCGCTGCCCATGCGGGCCGGGAGCGCGGTGACCGTCATGATCACCCCCGAGTGCTGCGGCAGCATCCGCCGCGCCGCGGCCCGGGCGGTCAGGAAGTACGACCGCGTGTAGTCCGTGACCGGGCGGAGGAAGGTCTCGACGTCCAGCTCCGCCAGCGGCGTGCCGAGGATCGTGCGATCCGGAACGCCGACGGCGTTGAACGAGACGTCCACCCGGCCCGCCCGCTCCACCACGGACCGAAGGTGCGCCTCCACCGCCTGTTCGTCGAGCGCGTCGACCTCGGCGGCCTCGGCGGATCCGCCCGCCACCACGATCTCCTTGGCGACCACCTCGACCGTCGGCAGACGCCGACCGGTGAGAAGGACGACGGCCCCCTCCGCCGCGAAGGCGCGCGCCACCGCACCGCCGACCGCGCCACCGGCGCCGTAGACCACCGCGATCTTGTCCTTGAGCAACATCTCTGCCTCCTCGTTGTGCTGTCGTTGGTGCAGACAGGAGGGGGAGGGGGAACTGGGCGGTCCGGGACCGCCCAGTTCGTGCCCCGGCCGGTGTCTGCCCAGGATGGAGGAGACGTGCCTTGAGGAGGGCGACGCGGGTGAGTGCCGAGCTGATCGAGCGGGCGAGGGCCGGGGACGGTGAGGCGTTCCGCCAGCTGACCGAGCCGCACCGACGTGAGCTGCAGGTCCACTGCTACCGAATGCTCGGCTCGCTCCAGGACGCCGAGGACGCGCTCCAGGACACCCTCCTCGCCGCCTGGCAGGGCCTCGGCGGCTACGAGGGCCGCGCCTCCCTGCGCACCTGGCTCTACCGGATCGCCACCAACCGCTGCCTCAACGCGCTGCGCTCGGCGAAGCGGCGCAGTGCCCGGGAGTGGAACGTCCCCGGCGTGGTGCCGCCCGAACCGTCCCGGCTCGGCGAGGCCGTCTGGCTCGAACCGTTCCCCGACGCGCCTGCGGCGGACGCGGCCCCGGAGCCGCCCGGGCCCGAGGCCCGCTACGAGCAGACGGAGTCCCTCTCGCTGGCCTTCGTGACCGCCCTGCAGTTGCTGCCGCCCCGTCAGCTCGCGGTCCTGGTCCTGCGCGACGTGCTCGGTTTCCACGCGAGTGAGGTCGCGGCGATGCTGGACGTGACGGTGGAGTCCGTCACCAGCGCGCTCAAGCGGGCGCGGGCGACGTTGGGGCGGCGCACGCGCACGGACAAGCCCGCGCCGGCGGCCGGATCGCCGCAGGAGCAGGCCCTGGTCGCGCGGTTCGTGGTCGCCTACGAGGCGGCGGACCTCGAGACCCTGGTGACGCTGCTGACGGACGACGTCTTCATGTCGATGCCGCCGATCCCCTTCGAGTACGAGGGACGCGCGATCGTCTCCCGTTTCGTCGCCGCCCTGTTCGGCGCGGGCCGACGGTTCGACCTCGTCCCCACCCGCGCCAACGGCCAGCCCGCGTTCGGCGCCTACCTGCGCATGCCGGGCGGTGTCCGCCGCGGTACCGGCCTGATCGTGCTGGGCCTCAGCGGCGAGCGGATCTGCGCGCTCTCGCGCTTCGAGAGCAGCGTCCTGCCGTGGTTCGGGCTGCCCGAGCAGCTCTGAGGCTTGTCCTGTGGTCGCCTATTCTCTTCGGTCGCGAGCCGAAGAGGGTTCCACGATCCGGCCCTGGTGGCGCTGTTCTGCTTCGAGGACGCGCTCGCGGAACGAACCGGGCCCGGCCTCAGAAGTCGAAGCCCACGTGGACGTGGTCGTGGTGGGTGTCGTCGCTGAAGAACTGGTTGCCTGCGCCGGGGAGGAGGTAGGGGCCGCCGACGTTGTAGGAACCCGCCGCGGCCGCCGCGCGCATGAAGCTCTCCACGAGCGACCGCGGGGTCGCCGGGTCGATGACGGCGTGGCCGTCGATGGTCCACACGTCGAAGGCGCGGCCCATGGGGTGGTCGCTGGGACGGTTCGTCCCGAAGACGTAGATCGGGTGCCCGGAGCGGACCACGCTGAGCATGATCCGGTGGCTGCGCGCCAGCGTCAGCATCGCGTTCAGGGCGCTGTCGTGCACGTTGCCGCTCAGCACGTCCGCGTGGGCGGCGGGCGGCAGGGTGATCGCCTCCACGTCGGCGAGGACGGCGCGGGCCGCGCCCGACAGCGAGGACGCCGGCGGGCCCGGAACGGCGGGATGCAGCGCGGTCACGTTCCACACCGGCTTCGCGGCGCTGAGCCGCACGTCGACGGTGGTGCCGCCGGTGTCGTTCCCCGGCGTGTACTGGCGGCACACGACCAGCACGCTGGCGGAGTCGCTGAGGATGCCGCCGTACTGCGCCTCCAGCACCTGCACGGCGGCTTGGGGTGCGCCCGTCAACAGACCCCCGGCCTGATCCGCGAGCGCCGGGTCGTACCCGGCCGCGGCCGCGCGCTTCCGCGCGGCGTCCACGCCCTGGCCGCCGAGCGGCCAGGTGCCCAGCGCCTCGATCAAGCGCACCGCACGGAGCTTCACCTCCGGCTGGATGTCGTTCGGGCTGGGCCGCCACGGCGCGGTGACGTGCAGCGCCGACGCGCTCGGGCTCGGGCGGGTGCCGGGGTGCGTGAGCGTGGGTGAGGGGCGCGCGGACGACGAGGGCGGCGAGGACGCCGTGGCTGTCGGATGCCGAGCCGACGACGTGCAACCGGCCACCCCGGCCACCACCCCGGCCCCGAGAGCGAGAACCCCGCGCCTGCTGATGGACGTCACCCCACCAGTCTGCGCCTACCCGAGGCTGTTCCCACCCGGGGACGCGGGGCCGAGCCGGTGCCAGTCGTGAGGGCACGGGGCCTCGCCGAACCAGGCCCGGCACTGCTCCCTGCGGCGCGCGTCGGCGACTCCGAGCAGCCGGACCAGCAGCCGGAAGGCCTTGACCCGCTCGTGGTCCGGCCGCAGCCCCGCGACGGTTCCGATGTGGTGCTGCGAGGACTCGCAGCGTCGGCGGATATCTGGCTGCCCGGACGGTTGCACCACCCAGGGGCGCGGGGAACTGCGCGAGAACCCCCCCGAGGGGGATGGCCCTGCCCGCTCGGGATCGCACCGCTGTGGGTGGCTTGTCGCGCAGTTCCCCGCGCCCCTGTCGGCTACGCCGACGTACGGGCCATCTCGTCGAGGGCGCGGAGGAGGCCTGGGAGGGACGGGCCGCGGCCGAGGGGGAGGACCTCGTGGGGCTTCTCGTCGAGCAGGAGGAGGGCGATGTCCTCCGTGTTCGCGGCGAGCGACCAGCCGGGGCCGTCGGCGCGGACGATGCGCGCGCCTTCGGGGCCGGGCGCGGAGCGCACGCGGCCGGCGGGCGGGGGGTCGCTGGTGTAGCCGATGGCCTCGGTGAGGACGCGTTGGATGTGGGCGGGGGGCTGCGCCCCGGTCTCGTCGAAGGAGGCGTGCAGGCCGACCTGCCGGCGCCAGGTGAGCCACTGCTTTGCGACGTCGTCGGCGGCCATGCGGCGCTGCGCGGGGCCCCAGGCCGCGGGGTCGGGGGCGGTGAGGAGCTTCGCGCCGGGTGCGGGGCGGGGGTCGTGCGGGTCCGGGACGCCGGGAGTGGCGACGGTGAGGGCGAGCGGCCAGCCGGCGATGGTGTCGACGACCGTGCGGTCCGGCGCGGACAGCTCGTACGGCATGCCGCAGTCCCATGCGGCGATCGCGCAGCCGATCAGTGCGGCGTCGTCGGAGACGACGGTCCAGCGCGCGCCGGACGCGTCCTGGCCGAAGAGCAGGCCGTAGCCGTCGGCCCACGGTTCGAGGCCGAGCACCGCGCAGGCCTCGGGGTAGTCGTCGCCGAGCACGCTCGGGAACTGCCCCGGGGTCAACAGCAGCGCTGTGAGCACGTGGAACGTGTCCAGCTCGTCCTTCGCGTTCGTGTTCGCGGTCATGCACGCCCCCATCGCCCGGACGGTCCAACGCCTGGATCACCCGGTTGGCTCAGTGGATCGCTCGTTGGGGGGCATGCTAGTGACGCGCCGACGCGCCACGCCAGGGACGAAAGGGACGGGCCGCCGTGACCGGAAGGTCACAGCGGCCCGACGGACGGACGAAGGCGCGGGCTCAGCCCGCCGTCACCGCGCGGATGCTCTCGCGCAGCGAGGACATCGTGGCGAGCACGGCCGTCGGCTCGTAGCCGCAGTGCGCCATGCAGTTGTCGCAGCGGGCGTCCTTGCCGCGGCCGAACTTGTCCCACTCGGTGGTGTCGAGCAGCTCCTGGTAGGTCTGGGTGTAGCCGTCGGCCATCAGGTAGCACGGCTTCTGCCAGCCCTTGAGCGAGTAGGACGGGATCGCCCACGGGGTGCACTCGAAGTCCCGCTTGCCCTCCAGGAAGTCCAGGTAGAGGGCGGAGTGGTTGAGCCGCCACTTCTTGCGGCGGCCGTCGCCGAAGGCCTTCTTGAACAGCGTGCGGGTCTGCTCGACGCCGAGGAAGCGGTCCTGGTCCGGCGCCTTCTCGTAGGCGTAGCCGGGCGAGATCTGCATCCGGTCGACCTTGAGCTCGTCGTTCAGGTAGTCCAGCACCTCGATGATGTCCTGAGGGCTGTCGTTGTTGAAGAACGTCGAGTTCGTGTAGACCTGGAAGCCCGCCGCCTTGGCCTGCTTGATGGCGGCGACGGCCTGGTCGAAGACGCCGTCCTTGCTCACCGACTCGTCGTGCCGCTCCTGCAGCCCGTCGATGTGGACCATCCACGCGAAGTTCCGGTGCGGCTTGAACTTGTGGATGTGCTTGGGCAGCAGCACCGCGTTGGTGCACAGCACGACGAACTTGCCGCGCTTCAGCAACTGGCGGGTGATCTCGTCGATCTGCGGGTGCATCAGCGGCTCACCGCCGGCCAGGGAGACCATCGGGGCGCCCGATTCCTCCACGGCCGCGACCGCCTGCTCCACCGGCATGCGCTGCTTGAGCACGCTCGCCGGGTGCTGGATCTTGCCGCAGCCCGCGCAGGCGAGGTTGCAGGCGAAGAGGGGTTCGACCTCCACGATGAGTGGGAACTTCTCGCGGCGGAGAAGCTTCTGCTTGAGGAGGTAGCTGCCCATCTTGACGGTCAGATTGAGTGGGAGTCCCATGATCTCTCTCTCCGTTCCCCCGGGCGACGGGTCCGTGGCCCTCTTCTAACATACAGTCTGTATGGAACAGGATGCAGGTATGACAGCACCCCGGTCGACGCGTTCGTCGCGGAATCGGCGCGCGGAACACACCGCCGACACCCGGCGCGCGCTCGTGCGCGCCGCGCGCACCCTCTTTGCCGAGCGCGGATACACCGCGACGGGGACCGAGGACATCGTGGCGGCGGCGCAGGTCACCCGGGGAGCGCTCTACCACCACTTCAAGGACAAGGCCGACCTGTTCCGGGCCGTGATGGGCGAGTGCGCCCAGGACATGGCCGAGCGGCTGGTCGAGCAGGAGACCGCGCGCGCCGAGAGCGAGAGCGGCGACGCCTGGACCCTGCTGCGGCACGGCTTCCAGTCCTTCCTGGACGCCTGCAACGACCCCGACTTCCAGCGGATCGTGCTGGTCGAGGGTCCGGCCGTGCTGGGTCACAGCGCCTGGGACGCGCTCGTGGAGGAGCACGGGTACGTGCTGCTGGCCGAGGAGCTGGCCCGGGCGATCGACGAGGGCAGCATCTCGCCGATGCCGATCGGCCCGCTCACCCGGATGCTGGCGGCGCTGATCTCCGAGGCGAGCCTCTACATCGCCCGCGCCGAGGACCACGAGACCGCGCGCAAGGAGGCCGGCGAGGTACTGGAGCGCCTGCTCACCGGGCTGTCGCGTACCGGCGCGTAACTTCCGCCGTCCGAAGCCTTCCCGAGCCGCGACGCGTCCCCTAGTCTCTCGATTGCGCCACTGATTACTGGCACAGTTAAGGGTGGAAGGTGAGGGCATGGGGAGCAGCGCGGCGGTCCAACGGGTCAAGGTCGCCATCATCGGCTCGGGATTCGGCGGTCTCGGCGCCGCCGTGCGGTTGCGCCAGGAGGGTGAACACGACTTCGTCGTCCTGGAGCGCGGCGACAGCGTCGGTGGCACCTGGCGCGACAACAGCTACCCCGGCTGCGCCTGCGACGTCCCGTCCCACCTGTACTCGTTCTCCTTCGCGCCCAACCCCGACTGGCCGCGTACCTTCTCCGGCCAGCCGGAGATCCGCAGCTACCTCGAGAGCGTCGTCGACCGCTTCGGCCTCCGCGGCCACCTGCGGTTCCGTCACATGGTCACCGGCGCGCGCTGGGACGAGGCGAGCGGCCGCTGGGAGGTCGACACCGAGCAGGGCCGCTACAGCGCGAAGGTGCTGGTCGCCGCCACCGGCCCGCTCTCGGACCCGTCCGTCCCGGACATCCCCGGGATCGCGGACTTCCCCGGCGAGGTCTTCCACTCCGCGCAGTGGAACCACGACTACGACCTGGCCGGCAAGCGCGTCGCCGTCATCGGCACCGGTGCCTCCGCGATCCAGATCGTGCCGTCCATCCAGCCGAAGGTCGGCCGGTTGGTCCTGTTCCAGCGCACCCCGCCGTGGGTGATGAACCGGATGGACCGCGACATCACCACCGCCGAGCGCTTCGTCTACCGCCATGTCCCCGCCGCCCAGAAGGCGCTGCGCGGCGCCCTCTGGCTGGTGCGCGAGTACCAGGTCGGCGCCTTCGTGAAACGCCCCGGCCTGCTGCGCGCTCCCGAGGCGCTGGCCCTCGCCAACCTCAGGCGGGCCGTCAAGGACCCGGACCTGCGCGCCAGGCTGACGCCCGACTACCGTTTCGGCTGCAAGCGCGTCCTGTTGTCCAACACCTACTATCCGGCGCTCGCCCAGCCGAACGTGGACGTGGTCGCGGCGGGCCTGAAGGAGGTCAAGGGCAGCACGCTGGTCGCCTCGGACGGCACCGAGCACGAGGTCGACGCGATCGTCTTCTCCACCGGCTTCCACGTCACGGATCTGCCCGTCGCCGACCACATCACCGGCGCCGGCGGCCGGACGCTGGCCGAGGAGTGGACCGAGGGCATGGCCGCGCTGCGCGGCACGACCGTGCGCGGCTTCCCCAATCTGCTGCTGGTCATCGGCCCCAACACGGGGCTCGGGAACAGCTCGATGGTGCTGATGATCGAGTCGCAGCTGAACTACCTCGCGGACTACCTGCGCAAGCTGGACGCGAGCGGCGCGGCCGCGCTGGACGTCACCGCCTCCGCGCAGCTTCGCTGGAACGACGAGGTGCAGCGCCGGATGGCGAGGACGGTGTGGAACACCGGCGGCTGCCGCAGCTGGTACCTCGACGCGAAGGGCAACAACACCACCCTGTGGCCGGGCACCACCGGCCACTTCCGCCGCGAGACCCGCACGGTGGACCTGCACGAGTACGACCTGATCCACGCGCCCGCCTCCGCCCCGGCCGCGAGCGTCAACGCCTAGCCCGCCCACGCCTGACCCTGGACGTCTGAGAGGTAGATCGACATGTCGACGAGCAAGAGCATGGCCGGGCAGGTCGCCGTCATCACCGGAGCCGCGCGCGGCGTGGGCGCGCAGCTGGCCCGGGTGCTGACCGCGCGCGGCGCGCGGGTCGCCCTGGTCGGGCTGGAGCGGGACGAGCTGAAGCGGGTCGCCGAGGAGTGCGGCCCCGAGGCCGGCTGGTGGGAGGCCAACGTCACCGACCGCGAGGCGCTGAACGCCGTCGCCGCGGAGATCCTGGACCGCTACGGCCGGGTCGATGTCGTGGTCGCCAACGCCGGCATCGCGACGGGCGCGCCCTTCGCCGACTCGGACCCGGACGTCTGGACCCGCGTCATCGAGGTCAACCTCGTCGGCAGCGCGAACACGGCCTGGGCCTTCCTGCCGGCGCTCGCCGCTTCCCAGGGGTACTTCCTGCAGATCGCCTCGCTGGCCGCGATCACTCCCGCGCCGCTGATGAGCGCGTACTGCGCGAGCAAGAGCGGGGTGGAGGCGTTCGCCCACTCGATCCGTCCCGAGCTGGCGCTGAAGGGCGTCAAGGTCGGTGTCGGATATCTGAGCTGGACCGACACGGATATGGTCCGCGGCGCGGACGAGGACCCGGTCATGCGCGACATGCGCGCGGCCCTGCCCTGGCCGCTGAACCGCACCTACCCGCTGGGCCCGGCCGTCGACCGCCTGGCCGACGGCATCGCGCGGCGCAGTGCGCACGTCTACGCCCAGGCATGGCTCCGGGGGATGCAGCCGCAGCGCTACCTGGTCCCCATGATCATGGGCGCGGTGGGTCCGATGCGGCTGCGCGCGATGGGCGCGCGGCTCGCGGAGTTCGCGGAGAACCCCCGCGGCCTGGTCGGCCGCGGCGGCGCGGCGGACCAGGCGGACCGCAAGTCGCACATCAGCTAGCCGGCTCGTCGTCCGGCGCCGGCGACCTACGCCGCCGCATGCCCCCGTTGCAGGCTCTCGCCCGCCGCGCGGCACTCGTCCAGCAGGACCTGCAGGTCGCCCCGGGTCGTGCGGGCGTTCAACAGGCAGGCGCGGACGGCCTCGTGGCCGTTCAGGACGGTGCCGGTGACGAACGCCCGGCCGCGCTCCTGGACGGCGACGGCGAGGGCCGCGTTGACGCGGTGCAGCGTCTCGGTGTCGGCGTCGGCGGGCGCGTAGCGGAAGGCGACGATGGACGTCTCGACGGGCGTCAGCAGCTCGAGGTCCGGGTCCTCCTCGACCATCCGCCCGAGCTCGCGGGCGAGTTGGCAGCAGCGGGAGACGTCGCGGGTCACCCCCGAGCGGCCCGCGGCCGCGAGCGTCGCCCAGACCTTCAGCGAGCGGAACGGGCGGGTCTGCTCGATCCCGTACTCGGAGAACCAGCCGAGCCCGCCCGCCGCGTCGTCGCGCAGGTAGGCGGGCACCAGGCTGAACGTCCCGCGCAGCTGCTCGGCGTCGCGGACCAGCAGGCAGCCGCAGTCCACCGGGACGCCGAGCCACTTGTGCGGGTCCAGCGCGAAGGAGTCCGCGCGCTCCAGGCCCGCGTAGCGCGGCGCGGCCACCGGATCCAGCCGCCCGAAGGCGCCGTAGGCGCCGTCGACGTGCAGCCAGAGCTTCTCCTCGGCGCAGACGTCCGCGAGCGCGCCGAGGTCATCCACGACGCCGGCGTTCACCGTCCCGGCGGAGCCGACCACGAGGAACGGCGTCAGCCCGGCGTCCCGGTCCGTGCGGACGCGCTCGCGCAGCGCCTCGGGGATCATGTGCCCGGCGGCGTCGGTCGCGACGGTGACCAGGTGCCTGCTGCCGAGCCCGAGCAGCTCGGCGGCCTTGCGCACGCACGAGTGCGTCTCGGCGCTCACGTAGCCGACGAGCGGCGGCAGCGCGCCGACGCCCTCCTCCCGCACGTTCACCCCGAGCTCCGCGGCGGCGCGGTTCCGGGCGGCGGCGAGCGCGACGATGGTCGCCATCGACGCGCCGGAGGTCAGCAGCCCGCCCCCGGCCGGGTGGGGAAAGCCGACGAGCTCGGCGAGCCACCGGACCACGCTCCGCTCCAGGTGTACGTCGGCGTGGTCGCCTCCGGCGGAGCTCGGGTTCATCGCGGCCGCGGCGAACGCGCCGAGGATGCCCGCGGGCGCGGGCGCGGCGTTCACCCACCCGAAGAACCTGGGGTGCCCGTTGCCCATGGGGTAGGGGAGCACGTCGCTCTCGATGGCCCGGACCAGCGCCGCCAGCTCCGTCCCGTCCTCGGGAAGCGGCCGCTCCAGCAGCTCGCTCCGGGCCGCGGCGGGCATGGGCGTCCAGACCTCCCGCTGGGGGAGCCCGTCGAGGTAGTCGGCGAGCAGGTCGACGGCGTCGTGCGCGGCGGAGCGGAAGTCGCTGGTCATGCGGACACTGTAGGGGCCTTCAGGACCCCGTTCAGCAGCAGGTCGATGAGCCGTACCGCGAGCTCCGGGTCCTGGTCGTTCTCGGCGATCAGGCTGATGCCGCCCAGGGCCATCAGGACGTCCCGCGCGGTCACGCCGGCACGGGCGACGCCCGTGCCGAGCAGGTGGTGGACGGCCTCGGTGAGGTCCGTGCGCGTCTGCAGGCGCTCGCCCTCGTCGGAGAGGACCACGCGCAGGGCCGCCGCCATGCCGTGCTTCGCCGCCATGAACTCCATGAAGCGCACCATCCAGGTCCGCAGCGCCTCCCTCGGGGGCGAGGAGGCGGCCAGTATCGGCGCCGCCTCGCAGAGGGCCCGGACCTCGTTCCGGTAGGTGGCCTCGACCAGCAGCTCCTTGGAGGGGAAACGGCGGTAGAGCGTGCCGACGCCGACGCCCGCGGCGCGGGCGATGTCCTTGACGGAGGCGTCGACGCCGTCGCGGGTGAACGCCTCGGCCGCCGCGCGCAGCACGCGGTCCTCGTTGAGCTGCGCGTCCGCGCGCAGCGGCCGCCGCCTCGCGCCGTCCTTCTCGTCCACCGATCCCGCTCCTCGTCAGGCCTGTTTGCAAGCGGAACCAGTTCCGCTTACTGTCGAAATGGAAACCGGAACGCGTTCCGGATAATCAGCCTAGCCGGAGGAGGACGACATGGGTACACGACTGAACGGAACGGTGGCGCTGGTGACCGGCGCCAGCAGCGGCATCGGAGCGGCGACGGCACGCGCCCTCTGCGCGGAGGGTGCGGCGGTCGCCCTGGTCGCACGTCGGCGGGAGCGGCTGGAGGAGCTGGCGGCCGGGATCCGGGCCGACGGCGGAACGGCACTCGTCGTCGTCGCCGACATCACCGACCGGCAGCAGGCCGCCGGCGCCGTCGCACGCGTGGCGGCGGAGCTCGGCCGGCTCGACACCGTGGTCAACAACGCCGGTCTGATGCACGTCGGGCCCGCCGCCGCGGCGTCGCTCGACGACTGGGACGCGATGGTGGAGATCAACGTCCAGGGTCTGCTGCATGTCACCCACGCGGCGCTGCCGCACCTGATCAGCGCCGCGGCCGACTCGCCGCGCCGGGTCGCCGACCTGGTCAACATCAGCTCGACCGCGGGCCGGGTCGCCCGGCCTGCGACGGCCGTTTACAACCTGACCAAGTTCGGCGTCAACGGCTTCACCGAGGCGCTGCGCCAGGAGGTGCGGGAGCTGGGCGTGCGGGTCGGCGTCGTGGAACCCGGCACCGTGGCCACCGAGCTCAGCTCGCATCTGCGCGACGGCGTACGGGAGGCGATCGAGCGTCAGGTCGAGGGGCTGGAGCTGCTCCGTCCGGAGGACATCGCCGACGCCGTCGCCTACATGGTCACCCGCGACCGGCGCGTGGCCGTCAACGAGATGCTGGTCCGGGCCTCGGACCAGAGCTGGTAGGCCGACCTGAGCCGGGCGTCGCCGCCCGGCCGGGGGCCGTCCGTCAGCCGCGCGGCTCGCTGAGGGAGACCGAATCGCCCGGGGGAGCCGGCTTCGGCCGTCGCGGGAAGCGGTCGCCGGAGAGGTCGGGCCCGGAGTCTGGCCCGGGGCGCCTGCCCCGGCCGCGCACGCGGTCGGAGACGAAGCGCATCGGCGCGCTCAGCGCGATGGCCAGCGGATGGCGGGTGACGTCGAAGCCGAGGCTGCCCCGATCGGTCGGACGGCCCCAGGTCCGCTCCAGCGGGTAACCGATCAGCAGCCACAGCGGCGCCGTGGCGACCAGCGCCGCGCCGATGACGGCCCTGCGCCCGCGCCGGTGTCGCCCGCCCCCGGCGGGATGGCCTCCGCCACGGATGTGCAGCTCGCGGCGGCCGGAACCCGAACGGGCCCCCCGAGGTTGCGGATCGTCTGATGCCATGTCAGCCTCCCGTCCGTTCCAGGGTGCATCGCACCCGCCGCCGTGCGCAAACAAGGTGCTCAACCGTTGATCGCACGAGAGACTGGAGGGGTCCGACCGTATGGCGTGGAAAAGGGGCACCGTGAGCGTCGTCGCTGGGAGGAAGGCGATGGGCGAGCAGGGCGACGCACCCGCGCCGCGCGGTGAGGGCGGACGCTTCGCCCGGTTCTGGCGGCGTGCCAGGATGCCGCTGCTCGCCGCGGCCACGGGCGCGCTGCCCGTGCTGATCTTCCCCACGCCGGGCTGGTGGTGGTTCGCCTACCTGTGCCTGGTGCCGCTGATGCTGGTGCTGCGGGCCGCGCCGACCCCCCGGCGGGCCGCCTGGCTCGGCTGGTGGGGCGGGATCGGCTTTCTGATCGGCGTGATGAGCTGGCTCATTCCCTCCGTCGGCCCGGCCATCGTGGTGCTGGCCGCCTGCCTGGGCGTGCTCTGGGCGCCCTGGGGCTGGCTGGTGCGCCGTCTGCTGCACGGCACACCGGACGCCGGGCGTGCGCTGGCCGCCCTCGTGCTGGTGCCGACGGGCTGGCTGCTGACCGAGACGGTCCGGTCCTGGCAGTACCTCGGCGGACCGTGGGGGCTGCTCGGGGCCAGCCAGTACCAGCAGCACTACGCGCTGCGGCTGGCCTCGGTCGGCGGGGTCTGGCTCGACAGCCTGCTGATCGTCGCGGTCAACACCGCGGTCGTCGTCCTGCTGGCGGCCTGGGGGCGGTCGGCCGTGGCCTGGCTGACACTGCTCTCGCTCGCGGCCGCGACCGTGGCCCTGACCGCCTGGGCGCCCGTCCCGCAGTCGACCGGTCGGACCGCCGCCATCGGCGTGGTCCAGCCCGGCATGGCCGTGGCCAACGACGCCGTCGGCGACCGGACCGTGCGCGGCGAGCAGCTCAGCGCGACCCTCACCGCCTCGCGCCCGGACCTGGTCCTGTGGGGCGAGAGCAGCGTCTCGTTCGACCTGGGCGCCCGCCCGGACCTGGCCGCGCGGCTCAGCGCCCTCTCCGCCTCGACCGGGGCGGACCTGTTGGTCAACGTCGACGCGGTGCGGCCCGGCAAGGGCGGGATCTACAAGAGCTCGGTGCTCGTCGGCCCGAGCGGGCTGACCGGTCAGCGCTACGACAAGATCCGCCTGGTGCCCTTCGGCGAGTACATCCCGCTGCGGCCGGTCCTCGGCTGGATCAAGGACTTCTCCAAGGCCGCCGCCGTCGACCGCCGGCGCGGCAGCGAGCCGGTGGTGATGACGGTGCCGACGCGCGACGGCGGCACGCTCAAGGTCGGCCCGCTGATCTGCTTCGAGTCCGCCTTCCCCGACATGAGCCGGGCGCTCGTGCAGCGCGGCGCGCAGGTGATCCTCGTCCAGTCGGCCACGCCCACCTTCCAGGACACCTGGGCGCCGGAGCAGCACGCCTCGCTGGCCGCCCTGCGGGCCGCCGAGACCGGCCGTCCGGTCGTGCAGGCCACGCTCACCGGCGTCAGCGTCGCCTACGACGCCTCCGGCCGCCAGGTGGGCGAGCGGCTCGGCAAGAACACCTCCGGCGCGACGGTCTACACCGTGCCACTGGCGACGGGCAGCACGCTCTACGACCGCTGGGGCAACTGGGTGCCGACCGCCTGCGCGCTGGTCCTGCTGCTGAGCGGCGGCGCCTGGCTGGTCTCCGCGCAGCGCAACCGGCCCCGGGTCGCCCCCGACAGCAAGCCCGACGACGCCTCGGACAACCCGTCCGGCGGCCGTTAGCGCGAGATCCTGCCCGATATCGGGCAGGATTCTTGGAGAAGCGTCTTCATCCTGCGTAAGGTCATGCGTCGTGTCCCAGGCCAGCCACCCTCACGACGACCTGTTGCAGCACCTGCTCCGCACGACCGCGCTCCACCCGGGCGAAGCCGCCCGGGTGATCGCGGACGTGCTCGCCTACTTCGGCGAGAGCACCGAGGAGTACGTGCGCCGCCGCCACGGCGAGCTGCAGGCACGCGGGCTGACCAACGACCAGATCTTCACCCGCATCGGTCAGGAACTGCGGCAGCGCCGCGTGGCAGCACCCGAGCTGTCCGCCCGCCAGCTGCGCCGACTGGTCTACGGGTGACCATTTCGACGAACGGGAGTCGGTACGTATGTGCGGAATCGTGGCCTACATCGGCGGCAAGGACGCGGCGCCCATCCTGCTGGAGGGTCTGGCCCGACTGGAGTACCGGGGCTACGACTCGGCCGGCGTGGCCGTCACCGGCAAGACCGGCGGACTGAAGACGGTGAAGAGGAAGGGCCGGGTCGCCGACCTGGCCGCCGCCGTCCCCGGCCGCTTCAAGGGCACGACCGGCATCGGCCACACCCGCTGGGCCACCCACGGCGAGCCCAGTGACGCCAACTCCCACCCGCACCTGGACGGCGCCGGGCGCTTCGCCGTGGTGCACAACGGCATCATCGAGAACGCCGAGGAGCTGCGCGCCAAACTGGAGAGCGAGGGCGTGGTCTTCGCCTCCGACACCGACACCGAGGTGCTCGCCCACCTCGTCGCCGCCCACGCCAAGGACGCCGACGAGCTCGAGGACGCCGTCCGCGGCGCGCTCGCCCGCGTCGTCGGCACCTACGGCATCGCCGTGCTGGACGCCGAGCGCCCCGACCGGATCGTCGTCGCCCGCAACGGCAGCCCGATCGTGCTCGGCATCGGCGAGAAGGAGATGTTCGCCGCGTCGGACGTCGCCGCGCTGGTCCGCTACACCCGTCAGGTCGTCCACCTCGACGACGGCGAGCTGGCGACCGTCCGCGCGGACGGCTTCAGCACCTTCACCCAGGACGCGCGTATGACGGCCAAGCAGCCGTCGACCGTGGACTGGGAGGAGGCCTCCTACGACACCGCCGGGCACGCGCACTTCCTGATCAAGGAGATCTCCGAGCAGCCCTCCGCCGTCGAGCGGACCCTCTCCGGCCGCGTCGACGAGCGCTTCGCCACCGCCCACCTGGGCGGCCTGAACCTCGACGCCCGCGAGGCCCGCGCCTTCCAGCGCGTCAAGATCCTCGGCTGCGGCTCCGCGTACTACAGCGGCGAGCTCGGCGCCCAGCTGATCGAGGAGCTGGCCCGGATCCCCGCCCACGCCGAGCCGGCCTCGGAGTTCCGCTACCGCAACCCCGTCATCGAGGCGGACACGCTGTACATCGCGGTCAGCCAGTCCGGCGAGACCTACGACACCCTCGCGGCGGTCCAGGAGATCAAGCGCAAGGGCGGCCGCGTGCTCGGCGTCGTCAACACCGTCGGCAGTGCGATCGCGCGCGAGTGCGACGGCGGCGTCTACCTGCACGCCGGTCCTGAGATCTCCGTCGCCTCGACGAAGGCCTTCACCTCCACGGCGGTGGCGTTCGCGCTGATCGCGCTGCACTTCGGCCGCGTCCACGACCTCTCTCCGGCGGACGGCCGCCGCATCTGCGCCGGCCTGAAGGCGCTGCCCGGCCAGATCCGGGAGATCCTGGCGCAGGAGGAGCAGATCGCGCGCCTGGCGGCGCAGTACGCGCAGAACGCCGGGATGATGTTCGTGGGCCGGGTGCGCGGCTGGCCGGTGGCGCGCGAGGGCGCGCAGAAGCTGAAGGAGGTCTCCTACGTCCACGCCGAGGCCTACCCCGCGAGCGAGCTCAAGCACGGCCCGCTGGCCCTGATCGGCCCCGAGCTCCCGACGGTCGCCGTCGTCCCCGACGACGAGCTGCTGGAGAAGAACCTCACCACGCTGGGCGAGATCCGCGCCCGCCACGGCCGCGTCCTGATGGTCGGCCACACCGCGCCGGACCCCAAGTACGCCGAGGACTGCATCCTCGTCCCCCGCAACGAGCCCGAGCTCGACCCGATCCTGCTGGGCATCCCGCTGCAGCTGCTCGCCTACCACGCGGCGGTGGCCCTGGAGCGGGACGTGGACAAGCCCCGCAACCTGGCGAAGTCCGTCACGGTGGAGTAGCCCTGCCCGGGGGACGGGAGTTGCCCACCCCCGCCTACGCGCGCGGACGGCCCTGACCGACACAGGGCCGTCCTTCCAAGCGTCGTACGGGCATGCTACTGAGGCGCGGTCAGCGCAAGGGTCGGGGACAGGTGGGCCGTGATGACCAGGGTGCCGTCCTCGACCTGGTAGTCGAGGGGGACCTCGAGGCGGCGGAGGGTGGCGATCATGCCGCTGTTGGAGGAGTTGGTGACCGCGTAGACCGTGGCGACGCCAGCGGTGCGGGCGAGTTCGGTGAGGCGCTGGACCAGCGCGCCGCCGATGCCGTGGCGTTGCCAGGCGTCCTCGACGAGGACGGCGATCTCGGCGGCGTCGTCGTCCCAGAGCAGGTGGGCGAGGGCGACGATCGCGCCGTCCTCGGACTCGACGGCGAGGGTCTGGCCGTGGCGGGGGTCGAGCAGGTGGGCGAGGTAGCGGTCGACGTCGGCGACGGGGCCGTGGTAGCGCTGGCGCAGCGTGCGCGAGCTGCAGCGTGCGTGCATCGCGGTCGCGGCCGCGCGGTCGCCGGGCTCGGCGCGGCGGACGGCGATCTCGCCCATCGTGTGCGGGGCGCGCTCGCCGCTGACGTGCAGCGTGGCGCGGTCCTCGGGGACGCGCGGGCCGAGCTGCGCGTCCAGCTCAACGAGAGCCCGGGCGCGGGCGAACTCCGTCGGGGTGAAAGGTGGCTGAGAGCGCGTCAGTTCAACCACGCCGCCGGCGGGATCGCGCAGGCGCATGACCGCGCCGTCCAGCTCGTCCTCGTCGAGCGACTCGCCGGGCAGCGAGCGGATCCGGCAGCGGCCGAACAACTGCCGCAGTGCCAGCGGGAGTTCTGCCGCGTCGTGGGCGGTGCGGGTGGCCATGGTGAGCACCCGGGTCGGGACGTCCACCAGGTCGTGCGGGTCGGCCCGCTCCACCCAGACCTCCGAGCCGCCGGCTGCGACCAGCGCGCGGCTCAGCTCCTGGGGTGCGAGCAGCGGGGAGGCGCGCACGACGAACTCGTCGACCGTCTCCTCGGCCAGCGGATGGGCCTGCATGGAGACGATGTTGACGGGGATGTCGGCCAGGGCCCGGCACAGCGAGGCGAGGCTGCCCGGCGAGTCGGCCACGGTCACCCGGATCCGCCACAGGGCGACCTCCTCCGGCGGGGTCGCGGCCGTCGGAGCCGGGAGTGTCTCGGCGTCGAGGCCCGGCGCCTGGGCCTGCGCGGTGGCGGCCGCGGAGCCGGATGTCGAGGTGATCGAGCCTGGCGGGGCGTGTGTGTGACGGTGTGTCCACCAACTGTGCCAGACCGCCGTGGCGCCGAGTGCGAGCGCGGAGGCGAGCAGCAGCACGGGTCCGTCGTGGCCGTGCACCACGATGTTCGCGACGAGATCGGCGACCGCGACGGCGACGAAGACGGCCGAGAGTTCGACGGTGTCGCGCCGCCAGCGGGCGCGGACGGACGAGAGGGACGGCTGGGCATGGGATCGCTTCATGCCGTCATGTTGCCGAACCAGTGTTTCGTGATCACGAACCGATCATGACCGCGAAGTAAAGCTTGGATTTGAAGTGGAATGTCCCATTTCTATGCGAGCGCCTCGCGAGCGCTTCTCGACTGCTGTGGCGCAGGGTTCGCTCAGGGATGATCCCGCAGCAGTCCGGGAGTCGTGCCCAGGCGGCGTCGCAGCAGGGTGGCGAGCGTGGTGCCGTTCTCGTAGCCGACCCGGCGGGCCACCGTGTCCAGTGGCAGATCCGTGGTCCGCAGCAGGTGGACGGCCTGTTCCAGGCGTACCTGCTGGGCGAAGCGGATCGGCGTCATACCGAGTGCGGCGCTGACCGCACGTTGCAACGTGCGGTCGCTGACGCCGAGTTCGCGGGCGACGCCGGCGATGCTGAGCGGCTCGTCCAGATGGCCGCGCAGGTGGCGCTCGAAGGCGTCCACCAGTGGGTCGGTCCGGGCGAGATGGCCCGGTATGGCGTAACCGGCCTGGCTGGGGCGGGAGTCGAGGACGAGGTAACGGGACGTCAGCTCGGCCAGTGCGGGGCTCGTCGCGCGGACCAGCGCGAGGGCGAGGTCGAGGTGCGCCAACGCGGCCCCGGCCGTGGTCACCCCTGGCGCGGGGACGACCATCCGGCGCTCGTCCAGGTCCACCTGCGGATAGCGCTTGCGGAAGGCCGGCGCCAGCCACCAACTCGTCGTCGCCGGAAGCCCGTCGAGGGCGCCGGTCTCGGCGAGGACGAACGTGCCCGCGCACGCCGCCGCCAGCGCGGCCCCCTGTGCGCGGGCCGCGAGCACCGCCTCCCGTGCCGGCTCGGCGGCGGCGGAGGCGACCCACGCGGTCAGCCTCTCGGCGCGCGGATACCAGAGGCCGGGGACGACCAACAGGTCCGCAGGCCCTGCCTCCGGGAAGGGCACGGCGTCCACCGTGTGCCCCGCGGCGGTGCGCACGGGCGTGCGCCCCGCCGGGTTCACGCACCGCACCTGCCAGGACGGAGGCGGGGTGGCGAGCTCGCCACGCAGGGCGTCGGCGGTCCGCAGCACGTCGAGCACGGCGGCCAGGCCCGAGTCGAAGACCTGGTCCATCACCAGGACGGAGACCCTCATGTCGGAAACGGTAACGGACACGCCGGATCCGTCACTGCGCCGGGGTGGGTGCGCGGCCGTAGCGTGGGCGGCAGGCGCGGACAGCCCGTCCCGTCCGTCCCGTCTTCCGCAGAGGAGTCCGTCGTGACCGCTTCCAGCACCTCCGGCACCGACGTCGGCTATCTGGTGCGCTTCGAGGCGAAGCCCGAGTGCGCCGAGGAGTTCGGCGAGCTGCTGCGCGGCGCGGCGCTGGAGCTGGCGCGGCAGGAGGAGGGCACCACGGTGTGGTTCCCGCTCCGCTTCGGACCCACGAGCTTCGGTGTCTTCGACGCCTTCCCCGACGAGGCCGCCCGCCAGGTCCACCTGCACGGCCGCATCGCGGATCTGCTGCGCGCGGAGGGGCCGAGACTGCTCGCCCAGAGCGTGAAGATCGAGCCTGTGGACGTGCTGGCCGCGAAGCTGCCCTGAGGCCGACTGCCCTGAGCCTCAGCCGCCCTGAGCCTCAGCCGCCCTGGGGCTGAGCTGCATTGTGGCTGAGCTGCGCTGGGGCTGAGCTGCCCAGAGGAAGTTGACCTGGCGGTTGTCGGTGCCGCCTGCTGTAATGGCTCCATGACGAGTTCATCTCTTACATCGTCGGTGGATGTCGCGCTCGGCCGCCCCGTCACGTCCGTCGTCACGGACTGGATCTCGGGGTGGGTCGTCTCGCGCGGGGCGTCCGAGCCGGTGGCGCGCCCGTGGGGCTGGACGATCGACGTGGGGCAGCCGGGGCAGGTGGCCCGGCACGTCGTCGTCGACGCCGACGAGGCGCGGGTGCGGGAGGCAGCCGACCGGGCACAGGTGGAGGGCTGGTGGCTCAAGGTGTTCCTGCCCGAGCCGTGCGACGAGCCGCAGCGGCCGGTCGGCGCGTGGCTCGGTCCGAGCTGGGCGTTCGACACGGCGGCGTTCCTGATGACCGTCCAACTGGAGCCGGACGCGCAGGACGCGGCCGGGGCGCTGCCGCCGGACTACGACCTGCGTACCTGGGTCCGCGGCGGCGTGGTCCGAGCCCTGGTCGTCGCGCCGGACGGATCGCTCGCCGCACGCGGCCAGGCGGGCCTGGCGGGCGATGTCACCGTGCCCGACCAGATCCTCACCGCCCCGGCCCACCAGCGCCGCGGGCTCGGCTCCGTCGTCATGCGTGCCCTGCAGCAGCAGGCCTGGGCCGCCGGCGCGACCCGCGCGGTCCTCGGCGCGACGCCGGCGGGCCGCGCGCTCTACGAGACGCTGGGCTGGCGCGCCCGCACGGGCTTCGCCAGCGCCTACCTGACCGGCGCCGGTGCCACCGTCCCGGCGTCCGCCCCCGCCTGACGCTGGGCTGGCGCGCCCGCACGGGCTTCGCCGGCGCTTACTGGACCGGCGTCACTGTCACCGCGGCCGCTTCCGGCACCGCCTGGCGCCGGATCGGCGCGACCGTGCCGGCTTCGCCGGTGCCACCGTCCCGGCGTCCGCCCCCGCCTGACGCCGGGACGGCGCGACCGTGCTGGCTTCGCCGGCGCCTACTGGACCGGCGTCACTGTCACCGCGGCCGCTTCCGCCACCGCCTGACGACGACTGGGCGCGACCGTGCGGTGTCATTCTGCCGCTCCGCCGCGCGAGTGGCGGCCCGCCGCGATCAGCGGCTGCGTCTCGGGGCACCCCCGGGCCCTGGCCGTCCCA
>NZ_BBPP01000010.1:143026-191645 GCF_000787835.1 Streptacidiphilus melanogenes | reverse complement strand
GGGGGGCGCCCCGCCGCGATCAGCGGCTGCGTCTCGGGGCCACGCCCGGGCCTTGGCCGTCACACGCGGTGGAGCGGCGCCGGGCGGTACGGGCCTCCGGGCCGGGCCCGGCCTCAGCTCGTGCCGATCATGTCCTGCGGATCAGGCCCGCGGATCAGGCCTGGGCCTCGCCCGGGTAGGCGTCGAGGGTGGGGCGCTTCGCCGGGCGGTTGTCGCCGCTGGAGCGGCCGGTGAGGCGGCGGCCGATCCACGGCAGCACGTGGACGCGGATCCAGCGCAGGTCCGCGCTCAGCTTGGTGAGGCGGGGGATCGGCGCGGCTGCCGGGAGGGGCTCGCGCCAGTCGAACGCGGCCGGGTAGCCGAGCGCCTGCAGGACGCCCTCGGCGACCCGTCGGTGGCCCTCGGCGGAGAAGTGGAGCCGATCCTCGGCCCACATCCGCGCGTCGTCGAAGGCCGGCACATGGAACAGGTCCACCACCACGACGTTGTCGTGCTTGGCCGCGAAGTCGCGGACGAAGCCCTGCAACCGCAGGATCTGCGGCATCAGCCGCGCGCTGCCGCGCATCCGGCGGCTCGGGTCGACGCTGTGGAACATCACGACCTGCCGCGCCTGCGCGGCGACGCGCTGCGCGAGCGCGGCGAGGGTGCGTTCCACGTGGTCGATGTCGCAGCCGGGCCGCATCACGTCGTTGAGCCCGCCCGCGAGGGTCACCAGCTCCCCGCCGAGCGCGACCGCGGCGTCGCCCTGCTCGTCCGCGATCTGACCGATGAGCTTGCCCCGCACCGCCAGGTTGGCGTACCGGAACCCGTCCTCCGCGTCGGCCGCGAGACGCTCGGCGACACGGTCGGCCCAGCCCCGGTAGTGGCCGTCCGGGAGGAGGTCGTCGCACATGCCCTCGGTGAAGGAGTCGCCGAGGGCGACCATGCTGCGGAAGCGGGGCGGTTGATTCATAGTGCAACGATTCTAGGGGCGCGTGTCGCCACCGGACACGCCGGGGGCGGGAGGGGTACCCCGCACCCCCGGCGCCACTCACGCCCCCCAGCCCCTCATGTCCGGCGCCTCACTCCGTGCGCGGCGCCGTGGCGGTGGCCAGGCACACCGCCTCGGGTTTCGTCCGGCTCGACCTGCAGCCCTCCGACGACGACAACCGCCGCGTGCCGGCGGTGCTGGCCTACCTCGACGGCTGAACGTCCCGCCGGTGGGCGGGCGGAGCGGGGTTCAGTTGCCGGCCGGGCGGCTGAGGTACACGGTGCGCAGCTTCGCCTGGCGGGTGGCGGGCCAGTTGACGTACCAGCCGAGCGGGCCGGCCGAATCGGCCAGCACGCCGATCCCGGCACCCCGGTAGTGCGCCGCGGCCACGGCGATGGTGCGCCCGGGCCGCTGGAAGAACGGCTCGCCGGGCCGGGGCTTGTTGTACTTCGCGTCGAGCTTCTCGACCTTGGCGATCGTGTCGCGGAGCGTCCGTTCCACGTGGGCGGCCCACTCCGCAGGCGTGCCGACCCGCTCCAGGCGGCAGCGGCTCCACGGGAGCAGGAACCCACGGCGCGCCCGCGCGTACACCACGAGCTTGATCTTGTCCTCGCCGGCAGGGATGTCGGCCGCCCCGTCCGAGAGGATCAGCAGCAGGGCGACGGCCAGTGCGAACACGGCGCCCACGGGCAGCAGGACCCACTGCGCCAGGAACTGGCACCACACTCCGAACCGCGACCGCCGCGGCAGCGGCATCAGCTCCTGCAAGGTGGGCGGTGCTTCGAACTCTCCCATGGACCTACCTCCCCGTTGACCGCCGGTCAGCATAGCGGCCGGTCAACGGGGTTCCTCAGCCGGTCAGACGTCCTCGATGACGGAGGTGACCGGCGTGCCCAGCTCGACCGTCCGACTGACGGTGCACAGGCGGTCGTGGGAGGTCTTCACCGCGCGGGGCAGGATCGCGCGGGCGCGGTCCCCGCCCTCTCCCTCCGGGAAGCTGACGCGGAAGGAGACGGCCAGGTTCGTCATGTGCTGACCGTCCTCGTCGCTGACCTTGTCGCCCTGCACGGAGACGGTGAACTCCACCGGCTCCGCGTGGCGGCTGGTCGCGATGTCGGCGTCGACCGCCGTGCAGCCCCCGATCGCCGCGAGCAGCAGCTCGACCGGGGTGAAGTCGGCGTCGCCGGTGGAACCGAAGGTGATGCTGCCGCCGCGGACGTTGGTCGCCGTGTACCGGCCCGCGCTGGTGCGCTCGATCCGGACGGAACGCAGGGTGTCGTCGCTCATGCGGACGACACTATGCGATCACGGCGCGGCGGGGCCTTCGACCGGGCGGATGTCCCGGTGCTGGGCCGCGAGGGCGACGTACCACTCGGAGTTGAGCCTGAGGTTCGCCCGCTCCTCGTCCGTCAGCTCGCGCCGGACCTTCGCCGGGACTCCCGCGACGAGCGAACCCGGCGGCACCTGCATGCCCTGCGGCACCAGCGCGTTCGCCGCGACCAGCGAGCCGGCCCCGATCGTCGCGCCGTTCAGCACCGTGGCGCCCATGCCGATCAGGCAGTCGTCCCCGACGGTGCAGCCGTGCAGCACCGCGTTGTGCCCGACGGACACGCGCGCCCCGACCTGCACCGGGAAGCCGAAGTCCGCATGCGCGGAGCAGTTGTCCTGCACGTTGCTGTCGGGACCGATGCTGATCGTCTCGCAGTCGCCGCGCAGCACCGCGCCGTACCAGACGCTCGCTCCCGGGGCGAGCCTCACGTCCCCCAGCACGGTGGCGTTGACCGCGACGAAGGCCGTGTCGCTGATCTCGGGCGTGCGCCCGGCGACGGAGGCCACCAGCGGGGCGGGGCCGGGGACGGGGGAGTGGACGGCGGGGGACTGCGGGTCGAGCGGCTGGGCCATGGGGGCTCCCTTGCGGAGGGTCGTTGCGCGCGGTCGTGCCGGCCCCCGATCCTGCCGGATGTCGTGCGGCGGTTCTCGCCCGGGCCCTGTCTAGCCTGTCGGTATGACTCTTCCCGCGGCGATCAGCGTCATCACGCTCGGCGTCACCGACCTCGACCGGAGCGTCGCCTTCTACCAGGCACTCGGCTGGCCGCTCTCCTCCGTCTCGCAGCCGGGCACGATCGCCTGGTTCCGCACGGCGGGCGCCACCCTCGGCCTTTTCCCGACGCAGGACCTCGCCGCGGACGCGGGCGTCCCCGAGGGCGGCGAGCCGGTCTTCCGCGAGGTCACCCTGGCCGTCAACCTGGGCAGCCGCGAGGAGGTCGACGCGGCCATGGCCGTCGCACTCGGCGCGGGCGCGGATCTGGTGAAGGCCCCCGTGCCGACCGAGTGGGGCGGCTACAGCGGCTACTTCGCCGACCCCGACGGCCACCTGTGGGAGCTCGTGCACGCACCGGGCTTCGCGCTCACGGGCGACGGGCGCGTCGACATGCCGGCCTGAACCGGCCGAGACTGGCGGCATGGCCCTCTCCTCCCGCCAGGCCGAACTCCACCGCTACCGCTTCAGCTCCCGCTGGCAGTTGCAGGCCGCGTACGAGCGCGTCTTCGCGGCGCTGGCCGCTCCGATCGACTACCCGTTGTGGTGGCCGCAGATCACCGAGGTGCGACAACTGACGGAGGACAGCGGGCGGATGCGCTTCCGCTCGCTGCTCCCCTACGAACTCCACGTCACGGCCTTCGCCGTGCGCCACGACCAGGACGCCGGCGTCCTGGTGGCCCGCCTCACCGGCGATCTCGACGGCCTCACCCGCTGGACGGTGAGCCGCGGCCCGGAGGCCGGGCGGACGGTCGCGGTCTTCGACGAGGACGTCGAGGTGCGCAAGCCGCTGATGCGGCTGCTGGCCCTGCCCGGAAGACCGGCATTTCGGGCGAACCACGCCTGGATGATGCGCTGCGGACGCCTCGGACTGGCCCGCCACCTGGGCGTCTGTCATTGGTCTTGACCAATGCCCCGGCTGCCCCTATGGTCGCCTTAAAGCAACGTCCTTTAATAAATAAGGGATCGTAATCACGCCCCTGTCAGCAGGGCGCACACAGCCGGAGGCCAGGGTGGGGACCACAGCGACCGCGGCGGTACCGGAACCGAAGTACTGGCAGCTGCGCACGGTTCTGGTCCGAACCATCGACGAGGAGTTCCACACCGGCGAGGTGCTCCCCAACGAGCGCGACCTCGCGGCCCGCTTCGGGGTCGCCAGGGCGACCCTGCGCCAGGCCCTGGACCAGCTCGAACTCGAGGGCCGCCTGGTCCGCCGTCGCGGCATCGGCACCCTGATCGCCGCGCCCCGCATGGGCATCCCCGTCGCCGAGGCGTCCAGCCGCGACACCTGGCGCATCGTCGACTGCGGCATCGGCGCCGCGCCCGCGGCGGTCGCCGCGGCCCTCGGGATCACGGGCGACGAGCCGGCCGAGGTGCACACCGTCCGCCGGGTCCGGATGATGGCCGGTCAGGCCGTGGGCACCGAGACCCTCTTCGTCCCCGCCGCCGTCATGCCGCACGTCCCCGGCTTCCTCGCGGAGTCCAGCCGGGCACGGGCGGTACTGAAGCAGTTCCAGGCCCTCCCGATCGAGGGCGAGTCCCGCGCGGTCGAACTCGGCGTCGCCGAGGAGGAGCAGGCCCGCCTCCTGGAGCGCCCCCCGGGCATCCCCGTCCTCGTCCTCACCACCCGCTACGCCGGCGACGCCGGCAAGACCCTCGCCGTCGCCATCTCCACCTACCGCGCAGACACCTGCAAGCTCACCTTCGGCGACGCGGGAGTCGAGGTCCGCGCGGCGTCCTGACGACGCCCGCTTCCGCGGCTCTGCGACGGGCGGCCGACGGGTGGCCTCGGGCGTCAGAGCTGCGGCAGCCGGTCCAGCTCCGTCGGAGAGCGTCGCTCCTCGAGCCAGAAGAGATAGACGCGGAGGTGGGAGGCCAGCTCGCCGTCGAGGTAGGCGGTGCAGTCCTCGGCGGCCGCGGCCACCCCTTGCCCCGCCTTCGCGTCGTCGGTCTCCCACGCGGCTCGCCGACTCCGCAGGTACTCCCTGATCCGTCCTCGATCCCGCCACCAGGCCCGGACCGTTGCCGGCGTCCAGTGGGCGTCGCCGTCGCAGCCGTAGCCGGAGAACGCCTCGGCGTCCGCTGAGTCGGCCAACTGCCGAAGCTCCTGTGCCGTTCGGGGCTGCCGGTACACGTATTCGGTGAAGTAGTCGGCCTCGTAGAGCACAAGCCCCGGTGCGTGGAGGCGGCCCGTGCCGCAGTTGTCCGTTTCGGCCCCGTAGAAGGGCCCGGGTATGTTGAGCCACTTCCGGTCCGACCACCGCCCCATGAACGCTCCGCGCGCATCGCCGAGCAGAGGGACTGGATCGAAGTAGAGCTCCACGGCTGAAGGATAACCAGGCGCCGAACGCTTCGCGTGGCAGTCGGAAGCCCCCTGATGGCTTGTCTACTGCTCGACCGAGAACAGTTGCTTCTCCGCGTGGTCGAAAGCCAGCTTCACCGCGCCGATGGCGATCGCGGCATCGCCCAGGGCGGCGAGTTGGACCTCCGGGGGGCGCAGGCAGAGCCGGCCCAGCTGCTTGCGGAGCGGCTCGACGACGCCGTCGAGGCCGCTGGCCCAGCCGCCGATGACGACGATCTGGGGGTCCATCGCCAGGACCAGCGCGGCGACGTCGCGCACGAGGCGGGCGACGAAACGGTCGCGGACGTCCATGGCGACGTGGTCGCCCTGCTGAGCGAGGCTCAGGACGCGGGCGACCGCGGCCTCGTCCAAGGGGTCGCGGAGCTTGCTCTCCGTGGTGGAGAGCAGCTGGGAGGGTTCGTCCTCCTGGCCGAGGAGGTGGAGGCTGCCGATCTCGCCCGCCGCCCCGCCGAAGCCGCGGTGGAGGCGGCCGCCGATCAGGGACCCGGCGCCGGGGCTGAGGCCGGCGAGGACGAAGACGACGTCGCCCATGCCGACGGCCGCGCCCTTCCAGTGCTCGCCGATCGCGGCCAGGTTGGCGTCGTTCTCCACCAGCACCGGGCAGCGGAACGAGCGGCGCAGCCGGTTGGCGAGGTCCAGACCGGTCCAGCCCGGCAGGGCCGTGCCGAGCTGCACCACCCCGTCCGCGTCCACGACGCCCGGCGTGCCGACACCGACCGCCCACAGGGACTCGCGGGAGACCCCGCCGCGGCGCAACAGTTCGGCGACGGTGGCGCGGACCAGGGCGAGGCGTTCGTCGGCCTCGGTGGTCTCGTCGATGGGGCGGCCGTACGCGCCCAGCGTGCGGCCGCGCAGGTCGGAGATGATGGCGCGGGCGCCGTGCGTGCCGATCTCGATGCCGAGCAGGTGCCCCGCCTCCGCGCGGAAGCGGAAGTGCCGCGCGGGGCGGCCACGTTGCCGTACGCCCTCGTCGACGGCCTCGACCTCGGCGACGAGGCCCGACTCGATCAGACCCTCGATGACGCCCTCGACGGTCGGGCGGGACAGTCCGGTCTCGCCCACCAGCTGGGTGAGCGTCAGCACGGCCTGGCCGCGAAGAGCCCGCAAGGTCACCGCGGAGTTGATCCGCCGCAGCAGTGAGGAATCACCACCGGTGAGCTGGGCCACTCTCGGTCCTTCCGCGCTTCCCGTGTCCGTGTCGACACCAGACGTCGACGTATGGCGGATGGTAGCCGGGGCGGTGACGCTCAGGCGAGCGTCTCCGCAGCTCAGTCGGTGCTTCGGTATCAAACGGCAACACTTCGGCGGCGTCCTCGGCGGCGTCCTCGGCGGTGTCTTCGGCGCTGTCGTCGGGCGGAGCCCTCACAGCAGCGCGTACTGGCCCTCGGGGCCCTCCTCCAGGCGGTCCAGCACGGAGGCGGGCCGGCGGGCGGTGGCCGGGACCGGGAGGATCGCCGCTTCGTACAGGTCCGCACGGGTGAACCAGGGACCGCCGTCGGCGGCCAGCGTGTCCTGCGCGGGGACCAGGTCGGCCAGCAGCGCCAGCGTCGTCGCCAGCTCGATCAGCTCCGTCGTCGCCCGCTGCGGCCAGACCGTCAGACCTAGCGCGCCGAGCGTCCCGCTGGGCGCGCTCCGGAAGGCGGTGCGGTCGGCGAACCACTCGCGGAGCGTGGGCTCCGCCGCCCAGGCCGAGGCCGGAACCGGCGCCAGCCGGCCCTCGCCGAGCAGCAGCGTCTCCTCGTCGGCGTCGTAGCCGAGCTCCAGCGGGTGCCGGTCGACGGGGTGGCGGATGAAGGTCCGCCGCCCGTCGGGGGGCCGCAGCCCGGGACGGACGAAGGTGTGCAGGTCGACGACGCGGCGGCCCAGGGCGACACCCGCGGCCCAGGTGGCGGCGGATCGCGGCAGCGGGACGGCGTCGCGCGGCGCGCCCGGGCGGGCGCAGACGGCGGCGATCCACGCGAGCACGTCCTCGGCGGTGACGGCGGTGGCGTAGGCGCGGCGCAGGAACCGCAGCAGGCCGGGCGCGAGGTTCGGCTCGCGGCCGTCGGGACGTCGGTGCAGCGGGTGGGCCCGCACGCCCGGGTCGACGGGCAGCTCCGCGCTGACGGTGACCGGCGCGGGGCCCGGCCGGCCGTCAGGCTGCAGCAGCAGGTAGCGCTGGCGCGGGCCGTCGGCCCGCCAGAGCTCGGGGCGGGCCTGGTCCAGCAGCCGCTGGTCGGCGAGCATCCAGGCGCGGTCCAGCGGGCGGTGACGGACGCGCACCAGCGGCGGCTGTTCGCCGGGCTCCCGGGAGAGCCGGCGCGTGCTCGTCCGTTGGCCCGGCAGACCGGGGACGGCGGACTCGGGGGTGCGGGCGCGCGTGGGCTCGAAGAGCTCGGCCCGCTCGGTCGCCTCCGCGGACGCAAGGCGACGCCAACGCTCCTGCAGCACCTCAGGATCGGCGGCGACGACCCACGCCCGGCCGGTGCGGACGCCGCGCACGGCCCACGGCAACAGGTCGCCGACGGACGTCGGCGTCTGCTCCCCTCCCGTATCGGCCACACAGACATGCTAGGGGGAGCGTTCCGGAGCCCACCGGTACACCGCTCGTCTTGACTGCTGGAAAGGCCGGCGGGCCGCCCCGCGCGCCTGCTTGGCTGGGCGCCGTGGAAGAACTGCGCATACGCACCGCCGAGGTGAGCGACGTGGTCGCCGTCCTCGGCTTCTGGAAGGTCGCCGCCGAGGGGACGAGCGTCAGCGACGACGTCGCCGGGGTGACCCGGCTGATCGAGCGCGACCCCGAGGCGCTGATCCTCGCCGAGCGGGGCAGGGAGCTGGTCGGCACCGTCATCGCGGGCTGGGACGGCTGGCGTGCCAGCCTCTACCGGCTGGCGGTGCACCCCGGCCACCGGCGGCGGGGCGTCTCCCGGACGCTGCTCGACGCCGCCCACGCCCGGTTCCTCGCCGTCGGGGGCCGCCGCGCGGACGCCATGGTGCTGGTCGCCAACGAGACGGGCCAACAGGCCTGGACGGCGGCCGGATACGAGCGCGAGGAGCACTGGCGCCGCTGGGTCCGGCCGCTGGGCTGAGCGCGCAGGCGCAGCCCCTCGCGCACCGCGTCGGTTGTCAGTGTCGAGGCGTACGGTCGAGCGTATGGAGGCTCAACTTCCGCACACCCGCCCCGACCTGACCGAGCTGCGCGCCGTCGGCGGCGCCCTGCTGACGCGCCTGGCCGAGCTGCGGGAGCGTGACGTCGTGGTGTCCGACGAGCTGTGGCGCGCGGCGGAGCGGTTCCAGCCGTTGCTGGACGGGGTCGATCCGGAGCCGGAGGAGGCCGAGGAGCTCTGGGAGTCGGCGCTCGCCCTGCCCCGCCTGCTGACGCAGGCCGGCCCCGCCGCGTCGCCCGCTCCGCCCGAGCCGAGCGCCGTGCCCGCCCCCGGGTTACTCGTGCGCGATGGCGTCGAGCACGTTGAGCCGCGAGGCGCGTAGCGCCGGGCCGAGGGCCGCCAGCAGGCCCACCACCGCCGCGCCGATGACCACCGCGATGATCGTCGACCACGGGATGGCCAGCGACTGGAGCCCCTTCGCCGCCAGCAGCCGCTGCGCCGCCAGCCCCCACCCGAGGCCCAGCCCGAGACCGAGCACCGCCCCGAACAGCGCGATGACGACCGCCTCCAGCCGCACCATCCGCCGCAACTGGGCCCGCCCGAGCCCGATCGCGCGCAGCAGCCCGATCTCCCGCGTCCGCTCGATGACCGACAGCGCCAGGGTGTTCACCACCCCCAGGATCGCGATGATGATGGCCAGCGCCAGCAGCCCGTAGACCAGGTTGAGCAGCAGGTCGATCTGGCCCCGGACCAGCTTCTTGTAGTCCGTCTGGTCGCGCACCTGCACCTGCGGGTCCTTGGCCAGCGCCGTCGTCAGCGCGCTCTTGACCTGCTCCTTGTCGGCGCCCGGGGCGACGTTGACGAAGACGATGTCGTCGAGCGCACCCGGCACGTACTGACGCAGCGTCGAGGACGCGACCACCGGCTCGTCACCCAGGCCGCCCGGATTGGTGTCCGTGACGTCGATCCCGCCGACCGTCAACGTGCCGGCCCGGCCGCTCTGGAAGAGGATCGTGACCGGGCTGCCCAGGTGGAGGCCGTGCGCGTCGGCGTAGTTGGAGCCGATCATCGCGTGGCCGGGCGCGGTGCCGGCGGCGACGGTGCCGTTCCGCATCTCGATCCGCACCACTTTGTCCAGGCCCGGGCTCGTGCCCACCACGACCGTCTTCTGCTGGGTGCCGTCGGCAGCGACGAGCGCGCCGCGTGTGCCCTGGCCGCGGACCGCCAGGCCCACCCCCGGCGTGGCCTGGACGGTGTCGCCCACCTCGTTCGGGAACGGCAGCCCGGTGCTGTTCTGCACGATCAGGTCAGCGCCGATGGTCTTGTCGATCTGCGCGTCGAAGGAGGCCGCCATCGAGGAGCCGACCACCGAGAGGGACGCGACCAGCGCCAGCCCGATCATCAGTGCGGACGCCGTGGCGCTGGTGCGGCGCGGATTGCGCAGCGCGTTGCGCTGGCTGAGCGTGCCGACGGGGCCGAAGACCCGTGGGAACCAGCCGCCGACCAGCCGGATCACCGGCGTGGCCAGCAGCGGCCCGATGATGATCAATCCGACCAGGCTCAGCAGGACGCCCCCGCCGAGCAGGATGCCCGCCTGGCCGAGGTCCTTGTCCGTCGCTGCCCCGACCAGCAGGCCCGCCGACACGGCCAGCACCACCAGCCCCACCACGGCCCGGATCCGCAACGGCGCGCCACGACCGGGGGTGTCCGCCTCACGGAGCGCGGCCATCGGCGAGATCCGCGACGCCCGCCGCGCGGGCAGGTAGGCCGAGACCGTGGTGACGATGATCCCGACGGCGTAGGCGGCCACGATCGTCGGCCAGTGGACGGCCAGTTGGCTGCCCTTGAGCACCATGCCGCCGCGCGCGATCAGCTTGATCAACCCGAGGGCGAGACCCACGCCGAGGAAGAGCCCGAGCGTCGAGCCCATCAGCCCGAGCAGCGCGGCCTCCACCAGCACCGACCGGTTCACCTGCTCCCGGCTCGCGCCGAGGGCCCGCATCAGCCCGAGCTCGCGGGTGCGCTGCGCGACCAGCATCGAGAAGGTGTTGAGGATCAGTGAGACCCCGACCAGCACCGCGATCCCGGCGAATCCCAGCAGCGCGTCCTTGATCACCGACAGGAAGGCGCCGAGGGTCTGCGCCGCGTCCTTCGCGGTCTGCTCGGCCGTCTTCACGTCGTAGGCGCTGCCGACCACGGGCGCGACCCGGTCGCGCAGCTGCTCGTTGGTGACCCCCTTCGCCGCGGTCAGGTCGACGGAGGTGAACACGCCCTCGTGTCCGAGGAGTCGGCGCTGCGCGGTGCCGGTGTCCAGGAAGACGAGGGTGGCGCCGGGGTTGGTCGTGTTGAACGTCGCGATGCCGGTCAGCCGCACCGGGAACCCGCCCGTCGCCCCGATGACGTGCAACTGCTGCCCGAGGACCAGGTGGTGCTTGCTGACCGTGTCGGAGTCCACCACCACCTGCCCGTCTCCGGAGGGGGCGGTGCCGGAGGTGAGATCGACGGGCGAGTTGGGCCCCGGGCTCCAGTTGATCCCGATGGTCGGGGCGCCGCCGATCGCGCCGATGCTCTTGTTGTTCGCGTCCGTCAGCACGATGCCCGCCATCGACACGCGCCCGTTGACGGCCGCGACGCCCGGTATGTGCGCGACCTGCGGGATCAGGGAGGCCGGGACGGTCGGCACCGTCCCCGAGAAGTTCTGGTCGTTGCGCCCGGCGACGTCGTTGTGGGCGGTGATGCTGACGTCCGCCGAGGTGGAACGGAAGAGGCGGTCGAAGGTCGAGCCGATGGTGTCGGTGAACATCAGCGTTCCGGCGACGAACGCCACCGAGAGCAGCACCGCCAGCATCGACAGGGCGAGGCGGCCCTTGTGGGCGAGGAAGCTGCGCAGCGTCGCCTTGAGCATGTCGGCCCCCGGCCTCAGTCCGCGTCCGGTGCGGGCAGCGTCACCTGACTGCCCCCGCGCACGTCGAAGCGGCGCATCCGTTCCAGCACGGCGTCGGCCGTCGGCCCCTCCAGCCGGTCCACGATCCGCCCGTCCGCGAGGAAGAGGACCAGATCGGCGAAGGACGCCGCGTTCGGGTCATGGGTCACCATGACCACCGTCTGCCCCAGCTCGTCCACGCTCCGCCGCAGGAAGCCGAGGACCTCGGCGCCCGAACGCGAGTCGAGGTTGCCCGTCGGCTCGTCCGCGAAGATCAGCTGCGGCCGCGCGGCGAGGGCCCGCGCGACGGCGACGCGCTGCTGCTGCCCGCCGGACAGCTCGTGCGGCCGGTGCCGCAGCCGGTCCCCCAGGTTCAGCGTCTCCACGACCTGCCGCAGCCAGGCCGCGTCCGTCCTGCGCCCCGCGATGTCGCCCGGCAGTGTGATGTTCTCCTCGGCGGTCAGTGTCGGCAGCAGGTTGAACGCCTGGAACACGAACCCGATGCGGTCGCGGCGCAGCCGCGTCAGCGCTCTGTCGCCGAGGTGCGACAGCTCCGTGTCGCCGACGTACACCTCCCCGCCGGTGGGCTTGTCCAGCCCCGCGAGGCAGTGCATCAGCGTCGACTTCCCCGACCCCGACGGCCCCATGATCGCAGTGAAGCGCCCGCCGTCGATCTCCACGTCCACGCGGTCCAGCGCGAGGACGGCGGTCTCGCCGCTCCCGTACGCCTTGCACAACCCCACCGCCCGCGCGGCGGGCTGTCCGCTTGCCGCCATCCCTCTCCCCCTCGCCGGGCGGGTGGAACAACTTCACCCCGAGCCTAGGCGCGTGTCTGCGGGGCGGCATCCGCCGCACGATCGAGGAGAGACCCTTAGGCAGTTCGGGGGGTGACCCTCAGGGGCGCGGGGAACTGCGCGAGCAACCACCGGCGTGCGGATGGCCCTGCACGCCGATGACCACCCGCATGCCGGTGGCTTGTCGCGCAGTTCCTCGCGCCCCTGGACGGTGCAGCTCCTCGCGTGAGCGCAGCGGACCGTGGGTCGCGCCCGCGCTGGGGGCACCTCCCGGCCGAAGGCCGGGGGGGAGGAGCCGCAGATCGGCAGTTCCTCGCGCCCTGGACGGGCCCCCTTACGGGGCCCAGGTGCCGCCGAGGGCGGGGGCGAGGGAGGCGCGGGCGATCGGGAGGAAGGCGGCGGCCGTGACCTCGGGGCCCGCGCAGGCGGTGGGGAGCGCGCCCAGCAGCGGGGCGTCCGCGACCAGCGGGAGGTCGGCGAGGTTGCAGCGCATGGCGAGGTCCGGCTCGGAGGGCCAGCCGCCGATGACGATGCCGTGCAGCGGGATGCCACGGGCGCGGAGCGCCTCCGCGGTGAGCTCGGTGAGGTTCAGCGTGCCGAGCCCGGCGGTCACCACGACCAGCGCCTCCGCCGTGTGGCCCAGCGCGGCCAGCTCCGCCGGCACGTCCGCCAGCGACGAGCCCTGCGCGTCGAAGCGGACGAGCAGGCCGCCTGCGCCCTCGACGAGGACCAGGTCGTGCGTCTCGGCCAGCCGCGCCGCCTCGGCGGCGATATCCGCCGGGGTGAGGGTGCGCATCCCGGCCCGTGCCGCCGCCGTGCCCGGAGCCAGCGGCTCCGGGTAGCGGGCGAGCTCGCTGAACGTCAGCTCGCCCGCCAGCCGTCGCACCTCCTCCAGGTCACCGGGCTCGCCGGGGGCCATGCCGGTCTGCGCGGGCTTCATCACGGCGACCTTCCGCCCGTCGGCGGCGGCCAGCGCCGCGACCGCCGCCGTGGTGACGGTCTTGCCGATCTCCGTGTTGGTGCCGGTCACGAGAAGGATGGTGCTCACGGTGCGGGGTCGCTTCCTCGTTGGGGTGGTGGGGTGGAAACCGGTGGGGACACGGCCCGGCCGGTGCCCGACAGTGCTGCAGCATGCGGTCGCCGGACCCGGCCCGCGCTGCGGGCCGGGTCCGAGCGCGAGGGAACCGTCGAATCGCGGCGAACCGCGCGGCGAAGAACCGCGCCGTGCCCGCGGGGCTCAGCCCGCGGCCGCCGCCGCGCGGACGCCTGCGCACAGGGTCGCGAGGTCGGCGTCCGAGGTAACGTACGGCGGCATGGTGTAGACGAGGTCGCGGAACGGCCGCAGCCAGATGCCCTCCCGGGCGGCCGCCGCCGTCGCCGCGCGCATGTCGACGTCGTGGTCGAGCTGGACGACGCCGATAGCGCCCAGCACGCGCACGTCCCGCACGCCGGGGAGATCGCGCGCCGCGGCCAGGCCCGCGTCGAGCCCCGCGCCGATCCGCTTGACCTCCTGCTGCCAGTCCTGGCCCAGCAGCAGGTCGATCGAGGCGTTGGCGACCGCCGTCGCCAGCGGGTTGCCCATGAACGTCGGGCCGTGCGCCAGCACCGGGACCTCGCCCCGGCTGATGCCCTCGGCCACCCGGGTGGTGCACAGCGCGGCGGCCAGCGTCAGGTAACCGCCCGTCAGGGCCTTGCCGACGCACATGACGTCGGGCGAGACGCCCGCGTGGTCCGCGGCGAAGAGCGCGCCGGTACGGCCGAAGCCGGTGGCGATCTCGTCGAAGACCAGCAGCACGTCGTGTGCGTCGCACAGCTCCCGCAGCACGCGCAGGTACGCGGGGGAGTGGAAGCGCATGCCGCCGGCGCCCTGGACGACCGGCTCGACGATCACGGCCGCCGCCTCCGCCGCGTGGCGGGCCAGCAGCTCCTCCAGATGCGCGACGTAGGCCGGGTCCGGAGCGGCGTCGAAGCCGTCCGGCGGCGCGTCGGCGAAGATCTGACGCGGCAGCACCCCGGTCCACAGCTGGTGCATCCCGCCCTCGGGATCGCACACGGACATGGGCTGGAAGGTGTCGCCGTGGTAGCCGCCGCGCCAGGTCAGCAGCCGGTGCTTCTCCGGGCGGCCCTGCGAACGCCAGTACTGCAGGCACATCTTGGCCGCGACCTCGACCGAGACCGAGCCCGAGTCCGCGAGGAAGACGTGTTGCAGCGGCTCCGGCGTCAGCTCGACCAGCCTGGCCGCCAGCCGGACGGCGGGTTCGTGGGTGAGCCCGCCGAACATGACGTGGCTCATTCGCCCGAGCTGGGCGCGGACCGCCTCGTCGAGGACGGGATGCCCGTAGCCGTGGATCGCTGACCACCACGAGGACATGCCGTCGATCAGCTCCTCCCGCCCTTCCACGGGGCGGGCCAGCCGCAGCCGGACCCCGCTCGCGGAGGAGACGGGGTAGGGCTCGGCCGCGCCCGGCATGGCTCCGTAGGGGTGCCAGACGTGGGCGCGGTCGAGCTCCAGCAGCCGGTCGACGTCCATGACCCCGGAGGAGTCAGTGCTCACGCGTTCGGCGGCAGGTCGGTGCCCGCACCGCGACGGCGCACGGCGACGTCCGCGTGCTCGCGGTCGCGCGGCAGGGTGGCCTCGTCGGAGCCCTCCACCACGAAGCCCGCGTCGGCGATCATCTCGAGGTCGGCCTGGCCGGCCTGGCCCTCACTGGTGAGGTAGTCGCCGAGGAAGATCGAGTTGGCGATGTGCAGCGCCAGCGGCTGCAGCGAACGCAGGTGCACCTCGCGGCCGCCGGCGATGCGGACCTCCATGTCCGGGAAGCAGAACCTGACCATCGCCAGGATGCGCAGGCAGCGCTGCGGGGTGAGGTTCCACTCCTTCGCCAGCGGCGTGCCCTCGAACGGGATCAGGAAGTTGACCGGCACCGAGTCCGAGCCCAGCTCGCGCAGCGCGAAGACGACGTCGACGAGGTCGTTGTCGCTCTCGCCCATGCCCGCGATCAGACCTGAGCAGGCGGACAGACCCGCACCCTGCGCCTTCTGGACGGTGTCGACGCGGTCGGAGAAGTCGTGCGTGGAGCAGATGTCCTCGTACGTGCCCTCGGAGGTGTTCAGGTTGTGGTTGTAGGCGTGCACGCCCGCGTCGCGCAGGCGCTCGGCCTGGCCGTCGGAGAGCAGGCCGAGGCAGGCGCAGATCTCGACCTTCTCGTTCTCCTCCTTGATCGCCGCGATGGTGTCGGCGACCCGGTCCACGTCCTTGTCCGTCGGGCCGCGCCCGCTCGCCACGAGGCAGACCCGCTTGGCGCCGCCCGCGACACCGGCCTTGGCGGCGGCCGCGGCCTGGTCCGGCTTGAGCCAGGTGTACTTGAGGATCTCGGCCTTGGAGCCGAGGCGCTGCGAGCAGTACGAACAGTCCTCCGGGCAGAGCCCGCTCTTCAGGTTGACCAGGTAGTTGAGCTTGACGCGGCGGCCGAAGAACGCCCGGCGCACCCGGCCGGCGGCGGCGACGACGTCGAGCAGCTCGTCGTCCGTGGTGGCGAGGACGGCGAGCGCCTCCTCACGAGTGGGCATTTCGCGGTCGAGCGCCTTGGAGACGAGTGTGTCGAGCAGGTCCATGGCAGCGATCCTGCCTTGCCGGGATCGAGCGCCGCCATAGCGGAACCGCATAGAACATCTCACACAGCACTGGGTGTGTTGTCCTGGATCACCCACTTCCGAGGACAATCGTCCCCGGCGAGAGCCCGCCAAAAGGGCGCGCGAAGGCCCTGGCCAGCGCAGACCCGGCTCGTTCGGACGGGCGTTTGAGGCCTACACTCAGTCAGCATGACGACCAGCGGAGAGCCGGCTCCGGACCATCGGCCCCGCCGTACGCGCGCGCTCGCGCTGATAGGCGCGCTCGCGGTGGCGGCCGCGGTGACGACCTGGGCGGAGGTCCACTACGCCGGCGGGGGCACGGGATCCGGCAGCAGCAGTGGCGGCAGCGTGTCCCAGGACAGCCTGTCCGCCCCCCAGGGCGGTGACAGTGCCGCCTCGGCCGCTCCCTCGACCGTGCCGGAGTCCACGGAGATCCTCCCGGCCACCGTCGAGGTTCCCGCCGGGGTCGGCAACCCGAACCCGTTCCAGGCCACCCGCTACGCCCTCGCCACCGCGTCGAACTGCGCGGACGTCCTGGCCCCGAACGCCCCGGCCGGCGTCACCACCTCCTGCCAGGGCTACGTCGCGGCCACCTACGTGAGCACCGACCGCACCGTGATGGCCTCGGTCACCGTCCTCGGATACCCGGACGCGGCGACCGCGCGCCGCGCAGAGCCGCTCTTCGGCACCGCGAGCCAGGCCGGCATGGTCGCGACCTTCCGCCAGCCCACGCAGGAACTCCCGGGCGTCACCCAGGCGATCGCCACGGAGCAGCAGCGGGTCCAGCAGATCGGCCGCTTCGTCACCGTCGTGCAGACCGCCGCGGTCAACGGGGCGAACCAGACCTCGACCGCCACCCTGACCGCCACGCAGTACGCGCTGTCGGCGGACGTCGGGGATGCGGCCATCTGGGTCGAGTGAGATCGAGCAGGACGGAGTGAGGCGGGAGGCGCCGGCATGAACGAGCCCGGGTCCGAGGGTTACTGTCCGGCGCCGGTACCCGCCGCCGTCCCCGTGAGGGCGGAGCCCGGCGAGCCGGTGGCGGCCTGCGTGCTGTGCGACGAGCCGACGGAGTACGCCGCCGACACCCCGGGCGCGCCGATGTGCCCGCGCTGTGAATGGCAGCAGGCCCAACGCGGCGCCTGCTCGGGCTGAACTCCCGCCCGGCCGATCCGCGCCGAGGCCGGATCAGAGCGGGCCGAGCTTCGCCTCCAGGGTCGAGGCCCAGTACGCCGCCCAGTCGGGCTGCGAGCCGTCCGCGTCGGTGAATCCGTAGCGCGGTGCCAACTCCCAGGTGGCGAGGGCCTTTCCGGAGAGCTCCAGGACATCCGGGTCCGCGGCCAGCGCCACGACCGCGCGACCGAGGTACGCCGGGCTCTCGGATGCCACGAAGTCGGCGTCCACCGCCGCGCCGTCACGCCAGTTGGCCTCGGTCACACCGCAGACCTCCAGCACCGCCTCGGAGCGCAGGAACCCGGGCGTCAACGCCACCGCCGCCACGCCGTGTTCGCGCAGTTCGGCCGCCTGGGCGACGGCCAGACGGATGACGGCCGCCTTGGCCTGGTCGTAGAAGAAGGAGCCCCGGTACCGCGCGGTGTTCCCGTCCGTGACCTCCACGACCAGGCCCCGCCCGCGCGCGACGAGGAGCGGCAGCGCATGGTGGCTGGTGATCACATGCGTGTCCACCGCACGCCGGACGAGCCGCAGGCCCTGGTCGAGGTCCTGCTCCCACAGCGGGCGGCCCCACTCGGTGAGCGGATCGCCGCCCCACACGCAGTTGACCAGGACGTCCAGTCGCCCGGACTGCTCCGCGTCGATCCGGGCCACCAGCTCCCGCACCTGCGCGGGCTCGCTGTGGTCGACGCGGACCGGGATGCCGGTGCCGCCCGCCGCGGAGACGGCCTCGGCCGTCTCCTCGACGGTCTCCGGGCGGTCCAGGTCCGAGCGCCCGGTGGCGCGGCTGCTGCGGCCGGTGACGTAGACCGTCGCCCCGGCAGCGCCCAGTTCCACGGCGATGCCGCGCCCGCCGCCGCGGGTGCCTCCGGCGACGAGGGCGACCTGTCCCCTGAGCGCTCCTCCAGCGGTTCCCATGGTTGCGCACCTCCATTTATAAACAGCCGTTCATTTATTCAACCACGACGTCCCCGACAGGCGTGATCCATGTCGCACCGAGGTGAGTTGTCCCGTCGGGGGGCGAGCTGACAGGGTCGGCCCATGAGCATCGCCACCGCGGACCCGTTCGCCTGGATCGACAGCGCCGCCGAGCAGCGTCGCAGCGCCGGGCTGGTGCGGACGCTGCGTCCCCGTCCCGCCGTCGGCGACGTGCTGGACCTCGCGAGCAACGACTACCTCGGCCTGACCCACGATCCCCGCGTCACCGGGGCCGCCGCCGACGCGGCGCTGCGCTGGGGCGGCGGGTCCACCGGCTCGCGCCTGGTCACCGGCACCACCGAGCTGCACGCTGAGCTGGAGCGCGAGCTCGCCGAGTTCTGCGGGGCCGAGGCCGCGCTCGTCTTCTCCTCCGGCTACACCGCGAACCTCGCGGCGCTGACCGCGCTGACCGGCCCCGGTGCGCTGATCGTCTCCGACGCGCTCAACCACGCCTCGCTGATTGACGGCTGCCGCCTGTCCCGGGCCCGGATCGCGCGCGCCGCGCACCGGGAGCCGGACGCTTTCCGCGCCGAGCTGGCCTCGCGGAGCGAGGAGCGGGCGATCGCCGTCAGCGACACCGTCTTCTCCGTCGACGGCGACGCGGCGCCGTTGGCCGAGCTCGCCGCGGTCTGCCGCGACCACGGCGCGGCGCTGGTCGTGGACGACGCCCACGGCCTCGGTGTGCTCGGTCCCGGCGGTGCGGGCGCGACGGCCGCAGCCGGGCTCGCGGGGGCGCCCGACGTGGTGACGACGGTGACGCTCTCGAAGTCGCTCGCCTCCCAGGGCGGCGCGGTTCTCGGCCCGCGCCGGGTGATCGAGCACCTGGTGCAGTCGGCGCGCACCTTCATCTTCGACACCGGTCTCGCTCCGGCCGCGGCGGGCGCCGCGCTCGGCGCGCTGCGCGTGCTGCGCGCCGAGCCGGCCCGCGCGCAGCGCGCGCGTGAGGTCGCCCACGCCCTGTCGACCGCGCTGCGGGCGGAGGGCCTCAAGGCGAGCGTCCCTGACGCGGCCGTGGTCGGCGTCCGCGCCCCCTCCCCGGAGACGGCGCTTGCCTGGGCGACGGAGCTCCGCACTCGCGGCCTCGGCGTCGGCTGCTTCCGCCCGCCGTCCGTCCCCGACCGCTTCTCCCGCCTCCGGCTCACGGCCCGCGCGGACCTGACGGACGCCCAGATCGCCTGGTCCGTCCGCCTCATCGCCGAAACCGCCCCGCAGGGCGCTCGCTAGCCCGTCAGGGTCGACGGGCGGACGCGACCGGCCGCGCCTTGCGCCTGCACGCCGGGGTCCAGGCGTGCCCGCGTGGCGTCGCCACGCGGGGAACCGGGAAACCCCGCGCCAGCCGGACGATCCCGCCGCGCGGGCCTGGTCGGCCGCGGCGGCGCGGACGTGCTGCGGGGTGCCTCCCCTGTCCCAGGCGCGAGTCCTGCTTCTGCTGCTGGACGGTGTGCCCGCGCGTCGGCGTGAGGGGCGCGGGCAGTCCTCGAGTCCCGCGGAGTTGCCGGTCGGCGCGGTTCCGGGCCCCTGGACTGCGTGACTTCCGCGAGGTGGCGGGCTGACCTGGACGGGCGGGTGGGGCGTGACCCTCGCGATCGACTTGGTCCGGTCGTTCAGCCACACCCCGTTCCCGCGCCGGATTCGGCCGGGAGAGTGACGCGCCCGTCCGCCGCGCGCGGTGTCGGCCGGGCTTCCATGGCGGCCCGGTCGACACCGGCCCTCAGAGCGGCCGAATCCGGCGGCCCATCGAGCCCGCCTCAGCTCACGCGGCCGAACCAGACCGAGCGGGTCCAGATGCGCTCCAGCTTCACGTAGCTGCCGGAGTGCGGCGCATGCCAGATCTCCCAGTGACCGGCGTAGATGCCGACGTGGTAGACGTACGAGCCGTAGTGGAAGAAGACCAGGTCGCCCGGCCGCAGCTGGGAGTACGAGATGTGCCGGACCCGGTTGTACTGCGCCTGCGCGGTCCGCGGCAGGGGGCGGCCGACGCGGCGGAACGCGTAGTAGGTCAGGCCCGAGCAGTCGAACGCGCTGGGGCCGGTCGCGCCCCAGCGGTAGGGGTCGCCGTGCTTCGACTGGGCGACGCCCAGGGCCCGCTGCCCTATCGTCAGGGTGCCGGCGTCGGCGTTGGGCGCGGTCGCCACCGTGCCGCCGAGGAGGACGCCAGTGGTGGCGAGGGTGGTGATCCCGGTCCTCAGCCGCCGGGTGTGCTGCCTGGTCCGATCGACGCTGTGGTGCCTACCGGTGTTCACACCGTGGCCCTCGGGGCGGCGTGCGCGTCGGCCCCGGCTCTGCCCGTTGCAGTGGTTCTGGTTCTGGATGTGGTTCAGGGCATGGTGATGCGCGGAATCATTGGACGCGGACATGCGGAAGCCCTTCCGGAACCGCCTACGAAAGTCGTCCCTGTCGGGTTCGGGCTCCAGAAGCTGCCCGGCCGCGTGCCATTTCTGCGTGCGGCTTCACCCCAAGGCCCGGCGTTTCCCTGACGCCGTGCCGTCCTGCCTGGGTCTCCCGTTCTCGCCTGTCAGGTGTGTGTGAGCACCTGGCGTCCGACCGGTGGCGAGACTAGGCGTCCGGCCGGACCGCCCCGCCACGGTGGCGAGGACTTTGTTCGTTCGGCGGACAGTATTGGCAGGTTTTTATGGCCGCTTCACGTTCCGCCGGACCATTGTGATTCTTGTCACGCCTGGTTTGTGGCGCAATTCTTGCTGCGTTCGGAGCAACCCTGATCCTTATCGGAAAATCCATTTCTTTCGCCGGGAATAGGGAATGACCTGGGCGAATGCGCTAATCGGAGGAACGCGTTCACCTGGACGGACCACGCCGTTCGGCGACCGCCGACCGGCCGGATCCTCATCCCCTTCCGCGTGGCGCGACACGCCGCCTAGATTGGGTGGGTGACCCATGATCAGGAACCTGGCAGCCCGTCCGGGGCCCCGCTGCCCGAGGGGGTCGGCCGCACCGCGCTCGGGGTCGCGCTGGCCCGCGCCGTCGAGAGCGCCCGTCCGGACCGGCTCTTCGACGACCCCTACGCCTCCGTCTTCCTGCGCGCCGCCGTCGCCGCGGAGAACGGCCCCCGCGCCCCGCGCGCAGAGCGCACCGACGCGTGGGCCGCGATGGCCGCCCACCTTGTGCTGCGCACCGCCTACTTCGACGACTACCTGCGGGACGCGGTCGGTCCGGACGGCGGCTGCACCCAGGTGGTCCTGCTCGCCGCGGGCCTCGATGCGCGCGCGTTCCGCCTCGACTGGCCCGAAGGCGTGCGGCTGTTCGAGCTGGACCTGCCGGAGATGGTCGCCTTCAAGGAGCGCGTCCTCGCGGAGGCGGACGCCCACCCGCGCGTCGAGCGGCACGTGCTGACGGCGGATCTGCGCGAGGACTGGGCGGCGCCGCTGCGCGCCGCCGGTTTCGCCCCGGAGCAGCCGACCGCCTGGCTGGTCGAGGGCCTGCTGATCTACCTGGACGCCGCCGACGCGGCCGCGCTGCTGGACCGGCTCGGCGCTCTCTCCGCCCCGGGCAGCCGCCTCGCACTGGTCCGGGACGGCGCCCTGCGCCGCACCCGGGAGATGGCCCGGCGTGACCCGGCCATGGCGCCGGCCACCCGCCTGTGGCGCGGCGGCCTCGGCCGCAACCAGGCGCAGTGGCTGCGCGCCCACGGCTGGCTGGTCCACGAGACCGACGAGCGGCAGCTGTGTGAGCGCTACGGCGCCGACCGGGTGACCGACGGTCAGGGGTTCCTGCTCGCCGTCCGCCCCTCGCCCGCGGAGTCCGCCGAGCGCCCGCGCCGCGCCGCGGCCCGGCTGCTGGTGCTGGACCCGGACGGCTCGGTCTTCCTCCAACTCCACCACGACGCCGAGGTCGGCCCCCACTGGGTGCTGCCGGGCGGAGGCCTGGAACCGGGCGAGGCGCCGCTCGCCGGCGCGCTGCGCGAGACCGTCGAGGAGACCGGCTGGACCGACGTCGTCACCGGCCCGGAACTGTGGCGTTGGGAGCACGACTACCACCGCCCGGACACGGGCCTGGTCCGGCAGCACGAGGTGATCTTCCTGGCCTCGGCCCCGCACCGCGATCCGGTCGGGGACCTGACGGCCTCCTTCGCGGCGGACGGCATCCTCACCTGCCGCTGGTTCACCCCGAAGGAGCTGTCCGGGGTGCCGGAGGTGCTGTGGCCGCCGACGCTGGTCTCCCTGCTGGAGGACCTGCGCCGCGACGGCCCCCCGACCGAACCGATCGACCTCGGCTACGTGCCGAACCAGTACCCCGGCGCGGAGTAGTCGCCGATCGACGAACGCGCGGATGCGCGGCTCCGCCCGTGTGGTGGCGGAGCCGCGCGGCCGGGGGTGCGGCCGGGACTCAGTGCGGCTGCTCGGCGCGGGGCATGCGCGGCAGAGCGAAGGTCGTGAGCCCGACCAGGGCGATGACGGCGACGACGGCGGCGAGGGTCCAGCCTGCGGCGGTGACCGAGCCGTGGTGGGAGGCCCAGGACAGGAATGCCGTGCCGAGGGCCGCGACGCCGATCGAACCGCCCAGCTCCTGGAGGGCGTTGAGCACGCCCGCCGCGGAGCCCGACTGCTCGGAGGTGACGCCGGTCAGAGCGATCTCGAACATCGGCCCCATCATCAGGCCCATGCCGACGCCCGTGACCACCAAGGCGGGCAGCAGGTCCCAGGTGGTGACCGGAAGACCCCAGTGCGCCAGGCTCGCCCAGAGGGCGAGGGTGCCGAGGGCCATGATCACGGCTCCGGCGTGGATGACCCGGCGTCCGAACCGCGCGCCGAGGACCGCGCCGGCGGCCACCGCGCCCACCACGATCCCGAGCGACATGGGGATGAAGGTCAGGCCCGCGTGGAGCGCGGTCCAGTGCGCGCCGAGCTGGAGCGTCAGGGTGAGGGTGAGGATCAGGCCGGTGATCGCGGCGTTGAACAGCGCGACGACCACGATCGCGTAGCGGAACGCGCCGCCGCGGAAGAGGGCGGGATCGACCAGCGGTGCGCGGCCGGCCGCGGCCTGGCGGCGCTGGAGCGCGGCGAAGCCGGCGAAGATCGGCAGCGAGAGCGCCATGGAGACGAACGTCCAGCTGGGCCAGCCGAGTTCGCGCCCCTGGATGAGCGGATAGACGAGCAGCACCATCGCGGTGCTGAGGACGGCCACGCCGGGCAGGTCGAGGCGCCGGGCGCCGGTCGTGCCGCGGTCGGCGGGGATGGCGCGCAGGCCGAGCAGCGTGGTGGCGAGGCCGACGGGCAGGTTGATCAGGAAGATCATGCGCCAGCCGGTGCCCCACAGGTCGGAACCGACCAGCAGGCCGCCGAGCGAGGGTCCGGCGACGGACGAGAGGCCGAGGACGGGCCCGAAGGCGCCGAAGGCCTTGCCGACCTCCTCGGCGGGGAAGACCGCGCGGATGATCCCGAGCCCCTGCGGGATGACGAGCGCGGCGAAGGCGCCCTGGCAGGCGCGGGCGCCGATGAGCATCCCGGCGCCGGTGGCCGCCGCGCAGAGCGCGGAGCAGACGGTGAAGCCGACCGTGCCGAGCAGGAACATCCGCTTGCGGCCGACCAGGTCGCCGAGCCGGGCCCCGGTGATCAGCAGCATCGCGAAGGCGAGCGTGTAGGCGGCGCTGACCCACTGGATCTGGCTGGTCCCGCCGCCCAGCGCGCTCCGGATGGTCGGCGCGGCGACGTTGATGATCGTGGTGTCGAGCAGGTCCATGATCTCGGCGAGCAGGATGGCGGCGAGCGCGATCCTGCGCAGCGGATGCGCCACGACGGCGGGCGGCGGGTCCGCGCGGACCGAGTCGGGCGTGGCGGTGGACATGGGAGCTCCTCGAGGAGTCGGCGGTCGTCGTCGATGTGACCGAACAGCGTTCGTTGCTACGAACACTGTTCTACTAGCGAACGCCGTTCGTGTCAACTAGGCTGTCCTCATGACGACTGCGTCCACGCCCACCTGGCCTGGCTCCTTCGGTGCGGAACCGCGCCGGAAGAGGCGGGCGCTCAGCCGCGAGCTGATCGTCGAGACCGCGCTCAAGATCGTCGACACCGAGGGCCTGGACGCGCTGAACATGCGCCGGGTCGCCCAGGAGCTGGGCACGGGCGCGGCCTCGCTCTACGCGCACGTCGCCAACAAGGACGAACTGCTGGCGCTGCTGCTCGACCGCGTCTACGGGGATCTGGACCACCCGGCGCCGGATGCGGAGCGCTGGCGCGAGCAGGCCAAGGACTTCCTGCGGCAGCAGCGCGACAACCTGGTGTCCCACGGCGACCTGGCCCGCGCGGCGATGATCCAGAACATCCCCACCTCGCCGGGCGCGCTCGACGCCGCCGAGACGATGCTGGCGTTGCTGCGCGCCGGCGGGCTGCCGGAGCAGGTCTGCGCCTACGCGGTGGACGTGATCAGCCTCTACGTCGTCGCGACGGCGCTGGAGGAGAGCTCGCGCCAGGGGCCCGGCGGGGTGCCGGACGAGGGACAGGTCGAGGCCTACATCGGCGGCGTGCGCTCCTTCTTCGCGTCGTTGCCGCCGGAGCGCTACCCGATGATCGTGGCCATGGCCGGGGCGCTCACCCGCAACGTCGGCGACGAGCGCTTCGAGTTCGGCCTGGACCTGCTCTTCGACGGCCTGACCGCCCAGGCTGGCCGCACCTTCGACTGAGGCGCATCCTGGTCTGAGCGGGCCGGCACGTCACCGTGGCCCCGGGAGGATCGGACATGAACGTCTACGGAATGCGCGCGGAACTCGGGGACCAGGGCGCCGTCAAGATGTGGCACATGACCAAGGACGGCGCGCTGACCGCCCTGTGCAACCGCGACCTCGACCCGGCCGCGCCGGTCGACCACGACTCGGCGTGGACGCACACCAAGCAGCCGCTCTGTCACACCTGCGGCGCGCTCTACCTGCGCCAGGTGCCCTACGAGAGCATGATCAGCGGCTAGGCCCCGGCCGCGGCAGCTGACCGACCCGAACGGGTCGGACGGCGGGTCAGCCCGCCTGGCGCCGGCCCAGACGGGCCAGGTAGGCGTTGTAGGCCTCCAGCTCCTGGTCGCCGTTGCGGTCCGCGACGCGGTCCTTGCGCCGGGAGACCCGCTCCTCGGACTTGGCCCACTGGAAGGTGAGCGCGATCAGCACCACGGCCGTCGGGATCTCGCTGAACGCCCAGGCGAGCCCGCCGGCCAGGTGCTGGTCGGTGAGCGGGTTCACGTGGATCGACGCGGGCGGGTGCGCGAAGGTGTTCACCATCAGGCCCGAGGCCATCATCACGGCCACGCCGAAGAAGGCGTGGAACGGCATGCCGACGAAGAGCTCCAGGATCCGCAGCACGTAGCCCGGACGGTGCGGCCCCGGGTCCACACCCATGATCGGCCAGAAGAAGGCCAGGCCGACGGCGAGGAAGTGGACCATCATCGCGAAGTGACCCCACTGCGACTTCATCAGGAAGTCGAAGATCGGGGTGAAGTAGAGCCCGTAGAGGCTGGCGATGAACAGCGGGATCGTGAACGCCGGGTGCGAGATCACCTTGACGTAACGCGAGTGCAGCAGCGCCACCAGCAGCTCGCGCGGGCCGCGCCTGCCTCGCCCGGCCGGGCGCAGCGCACGCAGCGAGAGCGTGATCGGCGCGCCCAGCAGCAGCAGAATAGGCGTCAGCATGGACAGCACCATGTGCTGCATCATGTGCGCGCTGAGCATCACCATGCCGTACTGGCCAAGGCCCGTGCAGGTGACCATCACCATCGTGGCGAGGCCGAGCAGCCACGCGACCAGGCGGCCGACCGGCCACTTGTCGCCGCGCCGCCACAGCCGGACGCAGCCTGCGACGTAGCCGACCAGCAGCACGCTCGCGAACGCCAGGAACGACCAGTCCGCCGAGGGGTGGAACGCCAGCGCCCGCCCGAAGGTGAAGGGCGCGAGCTCGTGGTCCATACCCGGCATGCCCGGCATGCTGCCCATCGGCGGTCCCTGCTTCCCTCGTGGTGGTGCGCACAGCTACCGCACCAGGGTAGAACCGTCCGGAATGTCCTCCGTCACCGGGTGCCCCGGCGCGCCTCCGCGTGCCTCAGCGCGGCACGAGCGTGTTCTCGGTGCGCCGTCCGGAGAGGTAGTCCTCGACGTTGCGCAGTGTCGCGTCGATGATCTGCCCCACCGCCGTGGCGGTGAAGTACGCCTGGTGGGAGGTCACCAGCACCTGCGGGAAGGTCATCAGGCGCGCCAGCGTGTCGTCGGCCACACCCTCGAGCGACTTGTCGAGGAAGAACAGGCCTGTCTCCTCCTCGTACACGTCCAGGCCGACCCCGCGCAGCCGTCCCGCGCGCAGCGTCTCGACCAGGGCGTGGGTGTCGACCAGGCCGCCCCGGCTGCTGTTGACCAGCAGCGCGTCCGGCTTCATGCGCGCCAGGGCGCTCTCGTCGATCAGGTGGTGGGTGTCCGGCAGCAGCGGGACGTGCAGGGAGATCAGGTCGGACTCGGCGAGCAGCCGCTCCAGCGAGGTGTACTCCATCCCCAGGTGGTCGCGGCAGGTGGCGTTCTCGGCGATGTCCCAGCCCAGCAGTCGGGTGCCGAAGCCGTGCCCGATCCGGGCGAAGCACTCGCCGATCTTGCCGGTGCCGACGACGCCGACGGTCATGCCGTGGACGTCCGCGCCCATCAGGCCGTCGAGGCGGAAGTCGAACTCGCGGGTGCGGTTCGCCGCGCGGATCACCCGGCGGTTGACCGCCAGGGCCAGGGTCCAGGCGAACTCGGCCACGGCGTAGGGAGAGTAGTAGGAGACCCGGGCGACGGTCAGGCCGAGCTCGGCCGCGACGTCGAGGTCGATGTTGTTGAAGCCGGTCGACCGCTGCGCGATCATCCGGGTCCCGCCCTCGGCGAGGGTGCGCAGCGTGGTCGCGTCGAGTTGGGCGTTGACGCTGGAGCTGATCACCTCGTGTGCGGCGGCCAGAGGCGCGGTGTCGGAGTCGAGGAACACCTCCAGACACCGCACCTCGTGGCGGCCGGCGAACGCGGCCTCCAGCAGCGGCTTCTCGTCGGCCTGGACGCCGTAGGCGAGGATCTCCATGAGGCCACGCTAATCGGACATTCCGCCCGTTGCTTGGCACCGTCGGCTGCCCCGGGCTCAGATGACCGTTTCTGCTTCGGCGTAGCGCTCCGCGGGGACGGTCTTCAGGTCGGCGACCGCGTCGGCCAGCGGGACCAGGTTGATCGCGGTGCCCTGGAGCGCCGTCAGGTGACCGAAGGCGCCCTTGTGCACCGCCTCGACCGCGTGCCAGCCGAAGCGGGTGGCCAGGATGCGGTCGTACGCGGTCGGCGTGCCACCGCGCTGGACGTGGCCGAGGATGACCGGGCGGGCCTCCTTGCCGAGGCGCCGCTCCAGCTCGCCGGAGAGGCGGGTGGCCACCCCCGCGAAGCGCTCGTGGCCGTAGATGTCGATGCTGCCGCGCTCCCACTCCATGGTGCCGGGCTCCGGCTTGGCGCCCTCGGCCACCACGACGATCGCGAACTTCTTGCCGCGCTCGAAGCGCTCGCCGACGACCGCGGTCAGCTTGCCGATGTCGAAGGGGCGCTCCGGGACCACGATCGCGTGCGCGCCGGCGGCCATGCCGGCGTTCAGGGCGATCCAGCCGGTGTGGCGGCCCATCAGCTCGACGACCATGACGCGCTGGTGCGACTCGGCGGTGGTCTTCAGCCGGTCCAGGGCCTCGGTGGCCACCGAGACGGCCGTGTCGAAGCCGAAGGTGACGTCGGTGCAGGCGATGTCGTTGTCGATGGTCTTCGGCACGCCGACGATCGGCAGCCCGGCGTCGGAGAGCATCCGGGCGGCCTTGAGGGTGCCCTCGCCGCCGATCGGGATGATGCCGTCGAGGCCCAGCCGCTCGCACATGGCCTTGGCCGCCGGGACGCCGTCGCGCAGCTTGCTCGGCTGCACGCGGGTCGAGCCGAGGATGGTCCCGCCCTGAGCGAGGATGCCGGAGACCGAGTCCAGCGTCAGCTCGCGGTAGTCCTCCTCCAGCAGGCCGCGCCAGCCGTCCACGAAGCCGATGATCTCGTCGCCGTGGTCCACCACGCCGCGGTGCACCACGGACCGGATCACGGCGTTCAAACCTGGGCAGTCCCCACCACTGGTCAGCACACCAATACGCATCGTTCAACTACTCCCGAGCAGAGCGCGGTGACCGGAATCGGACAAAACAACCCTATCGCGATGATACCGAGCGTCGGCTTCCGGTCAGGCCGGCCCGGTCGCCAGGGCGGCGCCGTCGGCGCCCTGCGGGGGGAGTGTGAGGGTGGGTGCTGGAGGCTCGGCAGGGGTGTGCGTGAGCCTCCGGCGGTGTTCGGTTGTCTGCCGCTGCCCTGAGCCGGTCCGCTGCCCGCGGCTCGGGAGGTTGTCCCGCCCGCGGCTCAGGAGGTGGCCTGGGCCGCCGCGATGCGCTCCGCGCGCAGCGCGTCGTACCAGGTGTTGTCCGCCGGCGGCAGCGCGCTGACGTCGAGGGCCAGCTTGATCAGCAGGTCCGCGACCAGCGGGTTGCGGGCCATGATAGGCCCGTGCAGGTAGGTGCCGAAGACGGTGTCCCGCCAGGCGCCCTCGGTGCCCTCGCCGGTGCCGTTGCCACCGCCGACGGTGACCTGCGCCAACGGGGAGACGCCCTGCCCCAGGTGGGTGACGCCCTGGTGGTTCTCGAAGCCCGTCAGCGTCGGCAGGCCCAGGCGCGGGTCGGGCTCGGCGACGATGTCGCCGACGTTGCGCTTGCCCTCGCCGCGCGTCGACCAGACGTCGAGCAGACCGAGGCCCGCGGTCCGCTCACCGCGGTCGTCGATGAACTCGTGGCCGAGGATCTGGTATCCGGCGCAGACCGCGAAGACGATCGCGCCGTTCTCCACCGCCCGGCCCAGGCCCGGGTCCTGCCGCAGCCGCTCACCCGCGAGCCGCTGCGGACGGTCCTCGCCGCCGCCGATCAGGTAGATGTCGCCGCTGGTCGGCACCGGCTGGTCGGAGCGCACGTCGACGCGTTCGACCTGGAGTCCGCGCTGCCGGGCCCGGCGCTCGACGACGAGCACGTTGCCGCGGTCGCCGTAGGTGGAGAGCAGGTCCGGGTAGATCCAGATCAGCCGCAGGGCACTGTCAGTCATGACGGGGAGTCCTCTTCCTCAAGTCCCGGGCCGGCGTCAGTTGGGGGTCGCCACGTCGCGGCGCAGCTGCTGGAAGGCCGTGTAGTTGGCGATCGCCTCGATCCGGCCCTGCGGCGCCATCGCCACGGCCTGCTGGATCGAGTCGACGACCTGGAATTGCACGCCCGCGACTTCCAGCCGCACCGCGAGGTCCAGCTTGCGCTGGCCCATCACGAAGACCGGGTGGCCGACCAGACGCTCGTAGTCGACGTCCCACAGCCAGGAGGTGTCGGTGCCGTCGGCGGAGAGCGCGTTGACGGAGAGGACCACCGGCGACGGCGCCGGGTCGATCAGGCTGAACGTCTCCAGCCAGCCGGCCGGGTTCTTCGCCAGCAGCAGCCGCACCTCACGGCCGTTCACCAGCACCGATTCGTAGCGCCCGGCGACGGCCTGCACCGACTCCATGCGCTGCAGCGCGATCTGCGGGTGCACCCCGAAGACCGACACGACGGCGGCGGTGCTCGTCGCGTTGGACAGGTTGGCCCGGCCGGGCAGCTGGAGCCGGATCGGCCACGGGTTGCCCTGCGGGTCCACCACGAACTCGCCCTGGAGCGCCCAGTGCGGCTGCGGACGCCGGAACCCGCAGCTCGGGCAGAACCACTCCTCGTCCGGACGCTGCATGACGCCACCACAGCTGGGGCAGGACCAGGCGTCCTCCTTGTAGGCCTGGCCGGCCGCGACCCAGATGACCTTCTTGCAGGACGACGCCGCCCAGGTGACCAGCGGGTCGTCCGCGTTGGCGATGACGACGGCCTCGGTCCCGGCCAGGCCCTCGCGCCACTTCTCCGCGAGCATGCGCGTCTCGGAGGAGCGGTCGAGCTGGTCGCGGGAGAGGTTGAGCAGCGCGATCGCCTTCGGGTTGGTGTCCCTGGCGACCATGTTCAGGTACTTCTCGTCGACCTCGATCACGCCGAAGCGCGCCTCGCCGCTGTCGGCGAGCGCGGAGGTGATGCCGGCCGGCATGTTGGCGCCGAGCGCGTTGGACACCACCGGGCCCGCAGCCTTGAGCGCCTCGGCGATCAGGCGGGTCGTCGTGGTCTTGCCGTTGGTGGCCGAGACCAGGACCACGTCCAGGCCCTCGGAGACGCGACGCAGCAGGTCCGGGTCGAGCTTGAGGGCAACCCGGCCGCCGATCACCGATCCGCTGCCGCGGCCGGCCGCGCGCGACACGGCGGCGGCGGCCTTGCCGGCCGTGACGGCGAGCTTGGCACGGGCGTTCAGCGAGGCCGAGGTCGCGGCCGAATCGGGATGCGCTGACATCGGTTGCTTTCCTCCTGCGGGACGGCCTGCGGGACGTGTGTGCCCCCGGCTGCCCGTAGCCTACCGGCACGATCGCTTCCGCGGTCGGCGGCGTCCACGACCCGGTCGCCCACGGACCGTCGCACGGCCTCGGCACGGGCTCGGGCATGGGCTCGCGCACGGGCTCGGGCACGGCTTCGAGCGGGGACACATAGAGTCCTCCCATGCTCTCCCGCATTCCCGGCAGCGCCGGTACCGTCCACCCCGTCACCGCCTGGGCCTCACCGGTGCTGCGCACCCCCTGCGCGCCGGTCGAGCGCTTCGACGAGGAGCTGGTCTCCCTGGTGGAGTCCATGTTCGCCACGATGTACGCGGCCGACGGAGTGGGGCTGGCGGCGAATCAGATCGGGATCGGCCTGCGCGTCTTCGTCTACGACTGCCCCGACGACGAGGACGTGCGCCATCTGGGACATGTCGTCAACCCCGTCCTGGTCGAGGCGGACGGTGTCGTGATCGCCGGCGAGGAGGGCTGCCTCTCCCTGCCGGGCCTGCGCGCGCAGACCCCCCGCTACGACCGTGCGGTGGTACGCGGCCAGGACCTCACCGGCGCGCCGGTCGAGATCGAGGGCACCGGCTTCTTCGCCCGCTGCCTCCAGCACGAGGCCGCGCACCTCGACGGCGGCGTCTTCCTCGACGAGCTGACCGGCTGGCGCAGGGCGCGGGCGCTGCGCGCGATGCGACGCGCCGACTGGTACGTCCCCGCCGGTGACGCACCGGTCGGCGGGGGGCGCGCATGACGGACGAGTGGTGCGCGCAGCCCGAGCGCTGGTCGGTGCGGGACGACGACGGCACGGCCGTCGCCGACTTCGTCCAGGTGCGCGGGCTGCTGCGTGGCCACGACTTCTGGTGGGCGGCGGACCTGCGCCCGGCGCGCGACGCGGACCCCGCCCGTGCGGCGGCGGTCGTCCGACGCCGCCTGCCAGGTTGGATGGCCGAGCTCCGGGTCACCGGGCCGCAGGACGCCTTCGCCCGCCTGCTGCTGGACGCCTCGCTCAGTCACGGCCGCTACGCGCACCACTACGTCTGGGACTTCGGGGTGCGGGCTCCCGATCCGTCCTGGTCGGACCCGCCCCTGCCGCCCGAGCTGGCGCTCGTCGCGCCGCACGAGGTGAGCCCCCGGCGTCTCTTCCGTATCCACCGGCGCGCTTATCCGCCCACCCACCCGGACCACCCCGCCGGGGACTTCGACCGGCTCGCCCAGCTGATGGGCGGCGGCCTCTTCGGCGGTCTGCTCGGCGGCAGCGTGGTCGCCGTGCGTGGCCGCCGCCCGGTCGCGGGCATCATGATCGGCCACGAGAACGGCGACTCGTCCCTCGCCGCGGCGGTCCTGCCCCGGGCTGGGCATTCGGTCGCTGACCTCGCCCTCACCGGTCCCGCGGTCGTCGACCTCTTCCGCGACCCGGAGGACTCCCTCCCCGGCCTGGGCGGCCTCCTCCTGCGCCGCGCCCTCGCCGTCACCGCGAAGGAGGGCGGCCCCTCGCTGTCCCTCACCGTCACCGAGGGCAACCCGGCCCGCCGCCTGTACGAGCGCACGGGCTTCGCCCACTCCCACAGCACGGTCGCGCTCCGGCTCCCGCTGTAGGCGCCCCAGGCGCACCGGCTGAGAGCGCTCCGCGCGTGCGAGGCCGACCGGCCGCCACGGTCGGGATCGGTTCGCCCGCGCCGCGGCCACCCGGAACCGGGAAGACGCGGGTGGGCGGAGCGAGTAGTCCCGCGTGCTCCACTCTTGGCCCTGCCACGAGGCCAGGCACGTGCCCCCTCGGCCTTCGGCCGGGAGGCGGCCCCCGCGACGCCGCGGCTGACCTGGCAAAAGGTTGGCCTTGCGCAGCCCTAGTCGCGGGCTTCCTCGCGGATGTGGGAGCCGTTGTGGTTGGCCGTTGCGGAGGGGTTGTCCGCGGCGGCGGCGAGGCGGCCCCAGAGGAGGTCGGCGAGGGTCTGGACCATCCGGTGGCGGGGGAATCCGGGCTGCTCCAGCCACCAGTCGCCGGAGGCGAGGACCATGCCGGTGATGGCCTGGCCCCAGGCCGTCGCCAGCAGGTCGCGGTCCGGGCCGAGGTCGATCTGGCCGGCGATGGCCGTGCTCAGTTCGGAGGCGATCGCCCGCAGGGTGGGGGCGAGCGGGCCGGCGGGGGAGAGCCCGTCCGCGGCGGGGTCGGGGTGGGCGAGGAAGCGGTAGACCTGCGGCGCGGACTCGATCGCGGCGAGGTAGGTGTCGAGGACGTTCTCCACCAGCTCGCGCCGCTCCAGCGGAGCGGCCAGCGCCTCGCGGATGCGGTCCAGCAGCGCGGCGCTGTGGCGCTCCGCCAGCGCCTGGTAGAGGCCGGTCTTGTCCTTGAAGTGCCGGTAGAGAATCGGCTTGGTGATGCCCGCCTCCGCCGCGATGGCGTTCATGCTCGCGCGCGGACCTTCCCGCCGGACCACCCGGTCGGCGGCGTCCAACAGCACCTCACGCCGGTCGGCGCGGTCGGGGCTCGGCATTGCCTTGACATCCTTACTGCCTGGTAACAAACTGTGGAGCGCGTTACCGACGGTAACACCTGGCGGAAATAAATCCAGTCCGCGCCTCGCGCCCGGGGAGACACACCTATGACCGGCTTCAACCTCGCTCTCAACGACGACCAGATCGCGGTCCGCGACTGGCTGCACGGCTTCGCGCGCGACGTGATCCGCCCGGCCGCCGCCGAGTGGGACGAGCGCGAGGAGACCCCCTGGCCGATCATCCAGGAGGCCGCCAAGGTCGGCATCTACTCGCTCGACTTCTTCGCCCAGCAGCAGTTCGACCCGACCGGTCTGGGCATCCCGATCGCGATGGAGGAGCTGTTCTGGGGCGACGCGGGCATCGCGCTCGCCATCGTCGGCAGCGCGCTCGCCGCGGCGGGCGTCGTCACCAACGGTACGCCCGAGCAGGTCGGAACCTGGGCGCCGGAGATGTTCGGCACCCCGGACGACCCGAAGCTCGCGGCCTTCTGCTCCTCCGAGCCGGACGCCGGCTCGGACGTCGCGGCGATGCGCACCCGCGCCGTCTACGACGAGGCGAAGGACGAGTGGGTCATCAACGGCACCAAGACCTGGGCCACCAACGGCGGTATCGCCCACGTCCACGTGGTCGTCGCCACCGTCGACCCGGCGCTGGGCGCGCGCGGCCAGGCGTCCTTCATCATCCCCCCGGGCACGCCGGGCCTGAGCCAGGGCCAGAAGTTCAAGAAGCACGGCATCCGCGCCTCGCACACCGCCGAGGTGGTCCTGGACAACGTGCGCGTCCCGAGCTCCTGCCTGCTCGGCGGCAAGGACAAGCTGGACGAGCGCCTGGCGAAGACCCGCGAGCGGGCCGCGGCCGTCGCCCGCGGCGAGCGGGTCGAGCAGGTCAAGAACGCCGCGATGGCCACCTTCGAGGCCTCCCGTCCGGCCGTCGGCGCCCAGGCGGTCGGCCTGGCCCGCGCCGCGTACGAGGAGTCGCTGGAGTACGCGAAGACCCGCGAGCAGTTCGGCCGCCCGATCATCGACAACCAGGGCATCGCCTTCACCATCGCCGACATGCGCACCCGCATCGACGCCGCGCGCATGCTGGTCTGGCGCGCCTCCTGGATGGCCGCCACCGGCCAGCCCTTCACCGCGGCCGAGGGCTCCATGTCCAAGCTCTACGCCGGTGAGACGGCCAAGTGGGTGACCGGCCAGGCCATCCAGATCTTCGGCGGCAACGGCTTCACCCGCGAGTACCCGGTGGAGCGGATGCACCGCGACGCCGCGATCTACACCATCTTCGAGGGCACCAGCGAGATCCAGCGCCTGGTCATCGCCCGGACCCTGTCCGGCCTGCCGATCCGCTGAGACGTCTTCCGGGGCTGGGCCCTCGCTCCTGGCTTTCCTGGTTGTTCGGGTCAGCTCGGGTCAGTCGGCCAGGACCAGAGCCAGCAGCCCCGGGAAGCGTGCGTCGAACTCCGGCCGCCGGAGGCGGTTGAGACGCCTGGGCCCGGCGTCGCGCTGCTCCAGCAGGCCTGCCTCGCGGAGGACCGCGAAGTGGCGGCTCAGCGTCGCCTTGGTGACGGGCACGTCGAAGCTGCCGCAGGGTCGCTCCCAGTCGCCCGCCTCGGCCAGGGCGCGCACGAGCGTCTGGCGGACCGGATCGGCGAGGGCGAGGAGCGCCGTCTCCAGGCGCACCTCGTCCAGGTTCGCGTGTTCCGGCGCGGCGCGGTGGCTCGTGCCCGGCGCGCGCTCCGTGCTCGGGGTCATGGCGGTTGCTCCGTCCGGATCGCCCAGGGTGTTCGCTCGTCGGCGAACACCCTACTGCGCTGCCCGCCCGGACGTCGACGGCGCAGGTCAGCTGCTGGCCGGGGACGCGCCCGGCAGGGGGCGGTGGGACGGGGCGCGGCTCGGGTGGGAGTCGGTGCGGGCGGCCGGTTCGGCGTCCAGTTCGCGCCACTCCGGGCGCAGGCCCGTGAGCGTCGTGACGGCGCAGTACAGCAGGCCGGCCGTCGCGGCGACCGGGCCCAGCGCGACCGCGCCGAGGGCGGCTCCGGCGATCAGGCCGCCGAGCGGGACGCCCGCCCAGGAGACCGCGTCCGCCACCGAGATGACGCGGCCGACCAGCTCGCGCGGGATCCGCTCGTAGACCGCGGCCGCCAGGATCGGATTGAGGAAGCCTGCGGCGAAGCCCGAGACCGCGCTGACGGCGAGCACCGCGCCGAGCGGCGCGCCGAGCGCGAGGACGAGGAAGCGCGGCGCGCCCGCCACGACGAACCCGGCCAGGAAGGTGACGCGGCGCGGCAGCCGTTCGCCGAGCCATGCGGCGACCAGCCCCGCCGCCGCCGAGGCCGCGCTCATCACCGAGAAGACCGCGCCGACCGCGCCCACCCCGAGCCCGTGCCGGTGCACCCAGACGGGGATCAGCACCGCCGACCACGCGGCGTCCAGGAAATTGGTGGCCACGGTCAGCCCCACCGCCGTCGCCAACAGCCGGTTCCCGCGCAGGAAGGCGAAGCCCTTGCCGAGCCGCTCCCAGTAGCCAGCGTCCTCCTCGGCCGCCGCCTCCTGCACCCGGCGCTGCGGTGCGGCCAGGGCCGTGGCCGCACCGCTCAGCAGGAAGGTGGCGGCGTTGAAGACCAGCGCCGTCGCTGCGCCGAACCCGGCCACGGCGGCCGCGCCGAGCGCCGGGCCGGCGGTGATGGCCAGCCGCTCGGCCGCGCCGGACAGGCCGGTGACGCGTTCCAGCGGCACCCGCGCGTCGTCGGCGGCGTCCGGCGTCATCGCCACCTTGGCCGCGTCGCCCGGCCCGCGCACCGAGCCGATGACGGCGACGAGGACCAGCAGCAGCCAGATCGGCAGCGCGCCCGCCGCGTGGGCGATCGGCACGGCCAGCACCGCCGTCGCGCTGACCAGATCGCCGAGCAGGCTGATCCGGCGCGGCCCGATCCGGTCGATGGCCGGGCCCGCCGCCGCCTTGGCCAGCACGTACGGGCCGAGCTCGCAGAACGCGGTCAGGCCGGTGAGGGCGGTGCTGCCGGTGGTGGTCAGCACCAGCCACGGCAGCGCGACGGCGGAGACGCGGGTGCCGGTCAATGACAACGCCTGGGTCAGCAGCAGACCTACGAGGCCGCGGTAGCGCGATCGCCTGGCGCTCCACAGCGGGCGGATCCGGTCGGGGGAGGGGGTCTGGTCTGCCACGCAGCCAGCCTAGAAGGCGAGAACGCGCCTGAAGAGGGGTCGGTGACGGTCCATCCTCCGCATGAGGTAGCGGCCGGGCCCGGCGATGACGACGTGAGATACGTCTCGGGAATTGCTGAGTCTTGCCTGTGAGGCCGTCAATCGCCATGCTTCCTCTCAGTTTGTTCTGAATCGGGGGGTCTTCTTCGGGCTGCCCGGATTCCAATTCCATTGGGGGGCTTGATGAATGGGCGTTCGACCGGCAATGCGGGGCCGGCGGCCAGAACACCGCGGCGGACCCGGCGCCTCGTCCAGGGGCTGACCGCGGCCGCGGTCCTGGCGGGGGCGGTCTTCGGGGGACAGGCGCTGGCCTCGTCCGCGCCGAAGCCGCCGTCGACGGCGGCACAGGAGAAGGGGATGGTCTCCGGCCGTCCCTTCAGAGATCCGGCCGACGCCGACACCTCGGCCACGAAGCAGATCACGATCACCCTCGACGCGCACCGCACGCGCTTCGACCTCTCCGGGCGCAAGGTCTGGGGCCAGTCCTACAACGGCAGCTTCGTCGCGCCGACCGTCCGGGTCGCGCCCGGCTCGGCGGTGACGATCCGGCTGGTCAACCACCTCACCGTCGCCACCAACCTGCACTTCCACGGACTGCACGTGGCGCCCACCGGCGTCTCCGACGACCCCTTCCTGTGCGTCGCGCCCGGCCAGTCGCTGACGTACCGGCTGGCGATCCCGAAGAACCACCCGCAGGGCACCTTCTGGTACCACAGCCACGCGATGGGCACGACCTGCCCCAAGCCCGGCGCGATGGTCGCCGACGACATCGACGACGACATGTCCGGGCCGATGGGCGGCGACATGGGCGGGATGAGCGGCTCTCCGGCCGCGTTCGTTCCCGGCGACGTGGAGAACCAGATCTCGTCGGGCCTGTCGGGCGCGCTGATCGTCGGCGACGACCGCACCCTGCTGCCGCCGAAGCTGCGTCACATCACCGCGCACACGCTGGTGTTCAAGGACGCGCAGATCGCGGCGGACGGCTCGATCGTGCAGAACACCGGCACCACCTCGATCGACTCCGGCGCGCCGACCGTACGCCTGGTCAACGGCCAACTGCGCCCGGTGCTGTCGATGCGGCCGAACGAGACCCAGCTGTGGCGGCTCACCAACGCCGGCGCGGACATCTTCTACCGGCTCCAGCTGGACGGGTACCGGTTCACCGTGGTCGGTGAGGACGGGGCGCCCGTCGCCAAGGTGCGCACGGCCTCCGAGCTGCTGCTGCCGCCGGGCAAGCGCTACGACGTGCTGGTGACCGCCGGATCCGAGCCGGGCGGCGCCTGGCTGCGCACGCTCGCCTACTCCAACGGCCCGCAGGGCGACGACTACCCGAACACCCAGCTGCTCCGGATGGACGTGCGGGGGGCGACGACGGGCCGGCTGCCGGCCGTCTCCGGCCGCATCCCGACCGCCGCGCCCGACCTGGCCGGCGCGAAGATCGCCCAGAAGCGCAAGCTCGTCCTGTCCGAGAGCGCGGACGGCGACAGCTTCTTCATCAACGGCAAGCAGTTCATGATGAGCGACGGTTCCGTCTTCGCCACCCCGGCCAGGCTGGGCACGGTGGAGGAGTGGACCATCTACAACACCTCCGGTGAGATCCACCCCTTCCACCTGCACACCTCGGACTTCCAGGTGATGTCGGTCAACGGGGTGCCGCAGCCCTACACGAACCGGCAGGACATCATCCCGGTGCCGTACGAGCAGAACGGCAAGCCGGGCGTGGTGGTGATCCGGATCGCGTTCGAGGACTTCCCGGGCCGCTACATGTTCCACTGCCACATCGCGGCCCACGAGGACAACGGGATGATGAGCTTCATCAACGTCGTCCGCTGAGTCGTCGTTCAGCGAAGGCGGCGGCGACGGCCTCACGGTCGGCGCCGCCGCCGAGCTGCACCTCGAGCAGCAGGGGAGGTCAGCCCGTCCTGGCCCGCCAGGAGCACAGTGAGCCTGTCGAGCGGATCCGCGCGAGCGGATCTACCGTGGGTGGGGAACGATTCGAGGCGTGCGAAAGCGATCCCGGGAGGCACTCATGCCCGGTTCCACCACCATCGGCCGCACCGAGCGGCTGGTCATGCTGAGCCACCACGACGCCGAGCGGCTGGCCGCGACCATGGAACGACTTTCCACCATGCTGGCCGCCGACGACGCGGACCGGCTCACCGACCCGCAGGTCGCCAAGCTCTGCGGCGGCGACGCGGCGATGCGCGGCGAGTATGCCCACTGGGCCGCCGAGGTCGGCGCGTTCATCCGCGGCCACCTGTAGATCCACCCCCGCCACCTGCAGATCCGCTCGAAGGCGCCGCCCAGCACCGCTCGAGCCCGGCGAAACGGCAGGGCCCGCAGGCCGCGGGCTCTGGTAACCTGCGTCCATGATCTCCGCGCCGACCCGTCGAATGATGCGCCCCTACCGGGGCTGCTGAACGACGCGCGCGCGTTCCTTCGAGGCCCCCGTCCAGGGGCCTCTCGCATGTCCGAGCCACAGGCCCCTCCCGCACCGAGCCGCACCGAGGCAGGAGAAGAGCCTGATGAGCTACTACGTCACCACCACGATCCCGTACGTCAACGCCCGGCCGCACCTGGGCTTCGCCCTGGAGCTGGTCCAGGCCGACGTGCTCGCCCGGCACCGCCGCTCGCGCGGCGGCGCGGTGCGCTTCCTCAGCGGCACCGACGAGAACTCGCTCAAGAACGTCCTCGCCGCGGAGGCCGAGGGCGTCGCCGTCCAGGACCTCGTGGACCGCAACGCGGCCGCCTTCGCCGAACTCGCCCAGCCGCTCGCGCTCTCCTTCGACGACTTCATCCGCACCAGCCGCGATCCGCGCCACCGCGCCGGCGTCGCCCACCTCTGGCAGCGCTGCGCGGAGGCCGGCGACTTCTACCGCAAGGCGTACACCGGCCGGTACTGCGTGGGCTGCGAGGCCTTTTACAACGACGCCGAGCTCGTCGACGGCCGCTGTCCCGACCACGGGACGGAGCCGCAGGAGGTCAGCGAGGAGAACTGGTTCTTCCGGCTCTCGCGGTACGAGGAGCAGCTGCGGGAGCTGATCACCAGCGGCGCGCTGCGCATCGAGCCGGCCTCTCGCCGCAACGAGGTGCTGGCGCTGATCGACTCCGGCCTGCGGGACTTCTCGGTCTCCCGCAGCCGCGCCCGCGCCCGCGGCTGGGGCATCCCCGTGCCCGGCGACGATGACCAGGTCGTCTACGTCTGGTGGGACGCCCTCGGCAACTACGTCACCAGCCTCGGCCTCGGCGGCGACGCTCCGGCGGAGGAGTTCCAGCGCTGGTGGGCGGGCGAGGGCGAGCGCGTCCACCTGGTCGGCAAGGGCGTGCTGCGGTTCCACGCCGTCTACTGGCCCGCGATGCTGCTGTCCGCCGGCCTTCCGCTGCCGACGCGGGTGCTGGTGCACGACTACCTGACGGTGTCCGGCCGGAAGATCAGCAAGTCCGCGGGCGACGTGGTGGACCCCGCCGAGCTGGTCGCCCGCTACGGCACGGACGCGGTGCGGTGGTGGCTGCTGCGGGAGGTCCCGCGCGTCGGCGACGCGGACTTCACCGAGGAGCGCCTCATCGCCCGGGCGGACGCGGACCTCGCGGACGGCTTCGGGAACCTGGTCCACCGGGTGGTCACCATGGTCCACCGCTACCGGGACGGCGTCGTCCCGGAACCCACCACGGTGACCACGGCCACCTCCGAGCTCCGCGCCGTCTGTGCCCGCGCCGCAGGCCGCGTCGACGCGGCCCTCGACGCCTTCGACTACCGCACGGCGGCCGCCGCCGTCTGGACCCTCGTGGAGGAGGCCAACCGCTGCATCGACCGCACCCGCCCCTGGGAGCTCGCCAAGGCCGAACGCACCGGCGCCCGTTCGGCTCCCCTGGACGCCGCGCTGGCCGCCCTTGTCGCCGCCTGCCGCGAGGTGGGCGAGCAACTGCGCCCCTTCCTCCCGGACGCGGCGCAGCGGATCGTCGAGCGCTGTACCCCGCAGGGCGGCGTGCTGCCGAAGTCCACCCCGCTCTTCGCCAAGCTCGGCGACTAGGCCGCACGGTCGCTGCCCGACGACCCGCGAGGGGCGCAAGGCATGCTCGGGGGCCGGCGGCCTCGGCGGGAGCTCGGCCGGACGCTCGGCGCGTGCGGCCGGGGGGCGTGCCCCGGGCTGGCACTGCTGCCGGCCCCCGACCGTACGTGTCGCGCGCCCGAGCGACGGCCGGGGCCTGTGCGGGAGGGTGTCGGCCCCGGGCCCCGTCCGGCGGATCCGGACCAGCCCGGGCCGTCCGGCGCGTGCGCTCCTGCAAGGCGGCGGAACGTCCACGGGCTGGGCCGTGCTTTTGCCCACCGCCAACGCGGCATTGGGGCACCTCCCGGCCGAAGGGCGGGGAGTGCGTGCCAGGCGGCCCGGGCCCGGAACATCCGTCGGCCAGGACCTAAGACGCCAGGGCGTCCTGAAGGCCCGTCATGGCCTCCGTCAGGATCGAGGCGTCGTAGATGATCTCCGGTGGGGTGCCGTCCTCGGATTCCGACCAGGTGGTGAAGGCGTCCCGGACCGGGGTGAGGTCGACGGGTGCGCCCGCGCGGACGGATTGGGCCGCGTGGGCGAGTTGCTCCCGGACGACCGCCGCGAAGGCGGTCGCGCCGGGGGAGTCGCCCTCGGCGGTCGGGACGTGGGCCTCGATCAGCATCGTGGTCCGCCCGATGGCGGAGATCGCCGCGCGGGCGTCGGCGAGCTGGGACGGGCGCAGGCCCCGCGCGCGGACGGGTTCCGCCTCGGCGGAGGCCTCCGTCGCGGTGAGCGCGGCCCGGGCCGCGCGATGGTCCAGCAGGGCGTCGCGAAGGGCACGCCGGTTGTGTGCGGACGGGTCCCCGAAGGCCTCCAGGCCGGCCGCGGCGTAGTGGCCCGCGGCGTCGATGTAGTCGGCGAGGCGATCCGGCAGCCGCACCGTCTGCCAGGTCGGCCAGAGCGCGTACGCGGCGAAGGCGAGGAACCCGCCGAGCAGCGTCATGCCGACGCGCTCCTCGGCGGTGTACCGCAGGACGAGCCCGTCCATCGAGAGCAGGAAGACGACGTAGACCGAGACCAGCGCGCTGAGCGCCATGTAGCCCGCGCGCATGGTCAGGTACGCGCAGCCGACCGCGACGACGGCCAGCAGGCCGCAGACCCACGGCGCCGGCTTCGCCAGCACCATGACGACCGAGGCGAGGCCGACGCCGACGACCGTGCCCGCGAGCCGGGCGACGCCGCGGGTGTAGGTCTGCGAGAACTCCGGGCGCATGATCATCATGACCGTCATCGCCGCCCAGTAGCCGTGCCCGAACGGCAGCAGCATGCCCAGGCCCTCCGCGAGCGTGACGACCACCGCGACGCGTACCGCGTGCCGCATGACCGGCGAGCGCTGCGTCCAGTTCCGTTGTACCGCGGCCGCGGTGAGCGGCAGCAGGGCGCGGACGCCGGGGCGGCGCAGGTAGCGCGGCTGGTCGTCGTCGACGGGCGAGTCGAGCGCGTCGGTGACCTCGGCCAGCAGGCCGATCAGGCGCAGCGCGGTGTGCCGGGCGATGCCGTGCAGCACCGGGCCGCCGTCGGGGATGGCCAGCGCGCGGTAGGCGCGCTCGGGGACCTGCGCGCCCTCCCCGCTGCGGATCGAGCGGGCGGCCGCGTCCAGGATCTCGGCGGCGGCCGCAAGCAGTTCGCGCGCCCGGTCGCGTTCGCGGCCCTCCTCGGCGGCGCCGACGCGCGGATCGGCGAGCGCGGCCAGCGCCGGACGCAGCCGCTCGACCAGCGAGCGCACCCCGGCCAGCTCGGAGGGACGGCTGCGCGCCTGACCCGGCGTCACGATCGCGGCCTCGCGCGCGGCCATCAGCGGATCGGGGTCGAACGGCGCGAAGGGGTCGTGCCGCAGCCGTCGCGCGTAGTCGGCCATCGACCCGCACGCCTCGGCGAGGGCCTCGCGGTGCGCGCTCCACCGGTCCACCGGCCACAGCACCACCAGCAGCGCCTGGATGACGCCCCCTGCCGCGATGACGCCCGCGTGCTGCGCCGCCTCCGGCACGCTGGCGGGCAGGGTGACGGCGACGATCATGACCGTGACGGCCATCGACGCCAGGATCCCGGCTGTCTGCCCCGCGACCCACGCCATTCCGGCTGCGAACGCCCAGACCGCGAGCACCGCGAGGAACAGCAGGTGCCACGGCGAGACGACGTAGCCGACGAAGGTGCTGAACGACAGCGCCAGCGCGGTCGCCAGCGCCAGCCAGGGGCGCGGACGGTAGCTGCGCTGGAAGGTGGCCATCCCGGCGAGCTGCGCGCCGAGCGCGGCGGACGTCGCCATCGCCGGCCCGCCGAGCGCGAGCGCGCCGAACAGCGCGATCGCGACGCCGAGGGCGCCGCGCAGCGCGGCCAGGGGCTGGTTCGTCGCCCGCTCCACCGTCAGCCCGGACCGGGTAGCGGTCTTGAGCGAGCGGTACCAGGCTGAGCCGGAAACGGAGGAGGCCATCGCCGGTCAGCTTAGTTGACCCCGGTTGCAGCGGACCCTTCGCTTCGGCTGCGCCGCGCCCCCGTCCTTGGTGCCTCGACTACCCGCAGAGGTTCACGTGGCGGACGTTCAGCACGGCGTTCGCCGCGTCGATCAGCCGCGCACGCGAGAGGCTGCCGTCGTTGACGGCGGCCACGACCGCGTTCGCCGTCTGCTGGGTGAGGCCGGGGGTGTCCGGCTCCTGGCTGAACATCACCATGTCCGCGCCGGCGCGCAGCGCCTGGACCGTGGCCGAGGGGACGGAGTAGCCCGCGGCGGAGATCGCCTTGGCGTCGAGCGCGTCGGTGATGACCAGGCCGTGGAAGCCCAGGTGCCCCTTCAGCTCGTCGTTGATGATCGTCGGGGAGAGGCCGGCCGGCGTCGAGGTCAGGCCGGGGACCTTGTCGTTGGAGATCATGACCGCCGGGGCTCCGGCGGCGATCGCCGCCTGGAACGGCGCCATGCCGGTCTGCTGCTCGCTCGACCACGGGATGGTGTTCGCGGGACCGAGGTCCGAGTTGTAGCTCGAACCGCCGATGCCGGGGAAGTGCTTGAGGACGGGGATCACACCGCCGGCCATCATGCCCTTCATGTACGCCGTGCCGTCGCGGCCGACCAGGGACGGGTCGCCGCTGAAGGCACGCCACCCGTCGGGGTTCTGCGCGCTGGGGGCGGCGTTCGTGCCGTCGACGTCGACCACCGGCGCGAGGTCCATGTTCACACCGGCCGCAGCCATCTTCTGGGCGACAGCCGTGGTGTTCTGCTGGATCTGCGCCGGGCTCCAGTTCCCGCCCATGTAGGCGGGCCAGGGCAGCGAGCCGACCAGGTTCGCCATGCGCTGGATGCCGCCGCCCTCCTCGTCCGTCATCACCAGCAGGCCGTGGCCGCCGGGCACGTGCGACTTGAGGGCGCTGATCTGCTGCCCGAGGTTCGCGGGCGCGGAGCTGCCGAAGAGCACGACGCCCCCGGCTCCGGCCGCGACCTCCGGGGTGGCGGCCGCGACGTTGCCCTCGTCGACGGGAACGGCGATCGTCAACATCGCCAGCCGCTGGTTGGACCAGCCGGCCAGCTTCGAGGTGTTGCTGCAAGAGGCGGCCGCCACGTCCCCCGACCCCGCGGGTGCGCTGCTGCGCTTGGACGGCTGCGACTGCTTCGAGGCGCTGGACGAGGGGCTCGAGCTGGGGCTGCCGGTGGGCTTCGTGCTCGGCGCGGCGGCGCCGGTCGTCGCGCTGGAGGCGGCCCCGGCAGCGGACGGTTTCACGGTCGTGGCGGACCCGCCGCAGGCGGCGAGCGGCACCACGGTGACGGCGGCGAGCGCGGCCACGCCAAGCGCGGCGGAGCGGGTGCGGCGGTCGGTCATGGTGGAGGCTTCCGGATCGGGGGCAGAGTCGTTGCTCGTTCCACTGTCCGGGTTCGGGACGATTTATCCAAGGAAGGGAGAGAAGGGTCACTCCAAGGAGCACCCTTCTGCGGACCCTCCGGCTCAACCCCGCGGCTGCTCGTTCCAGGACGCGAGGACATGGCGGCCGTGCTCGGTGCTCAGCCGGCTGATCGTGCCCGTGGCCAGCTGGAACAGCGCCCCGTCGGACGGCGGCAGCCCGAGCCTGCGCGCGGCCAGGACGCGCAGAAAGTGCGCGTGCGCGATCAGCACCACATCGCCGCCGCGGCCGTTCTGCAGCGCAGCCTCGGCCCTGGCGATCACCCGGTCGGCGCGGATGCCGACCTCCTCCGGCGTCTCGCCCGGGTGCTCCGGCGGGCCGGGCGCCACGCCGTCCGTCCACAGGTTCCAGTCGGGCCGGGTGCGGTGGATCTCGCGCGTGGTCACGCCCTCGTACGCGCCGTAGTCCCACTCCACCAGATCCCGGTCGACCACCGCGTTCATCCCGGCCAGCTTCGCGGTGTCCTGGGCCCGCCGCATCGGGCTGACCAGCGCCAGGCAGATCTTGTGCTCGGCGAGCAGCGGCGCCAGCGCCCGGCCCTGCGCCTCGCCGTTCTCGGTGAGCGGGATGTCGCTCCAACTGGTGTGCTGGCCCGACACGCTCCACTCGGTCTCGCCGTGCCGCACCAGGATCAGGTCACTCATGCCGCCACGCTACCCGTCCGGGCACGCCGCCGCCCGGACGCCTGCCGCGAATTCGGTCGCCCCGAACCGGTCCGCTGTCCTAGCGTGCGGGGACATGAGCAGCCGACTGCGCGCCGTGGCGGCGCGGAACCAGGTCATCGCCGAGACCGGTCGCTATGTGGCCGTCGACGGCACCGAGGTCGAGATCGGCCCGGCCCTGGCCGCGGCCGTCGCCGGCACCCGCTGCTTCGGCCCGGACGAGTGGCCGGACACGCCCCGCGACGACGCCGTCCTCGCGACGGTGATCGAGGTGACAGCGGAGGGCAGCCTGACCGCGGCCCGTCGCCTCGCGGCCGACGGCCCGGTCGCGGTGCTGAACTTCGCCTCCGCGCGCAACGCCGGCGGCGGCTACCTGGGCGGCGCCCGTGCACAGGAGGAGGACCTGTGCCGCAACGCTCTCCTCCATCCCTGCCTGCTGCAGGCCCCGGAGTACTACGAGGCGCACCGCGCGTCCGACGACCTGCTCTACAGCGACCGCGTCATCTGGTCGCCTTCGGTGCCGGTGCACCGGGACGACCGGGGCGCTCTCGCGGCCGAGCCGTTCACAGCGTCCTTCCTCACCAGCCCCGCCCCGAACGCCGGCGCGCTGCTGCGCCGTGAACCGGACGCGGGCCCGCGGATCCACTCCGCGTTGGCCCGCCGGTCCGGCCGGGTGCTGGGCGTGGCGGCAGACCAGGGCGCGCGGCAGCTGGTGCTGGGCGCGTGGGGATGCGGAGTCTTCCGCAACGACCCGCACGAGGTCGCGGGCGCGTTCCGCTCCTGGCTCGCACCGGGCGGGGCGTACCACGGCGTCTTCGCACGGGTGGTCTTCGCGGTGTGGGACCGCAGCGAGCCCTCGACGAACCGCAGCGCCTTCGAGGCGACGTTCGCGGCGTAGCCGCGGAGCGCGGATCGGCGGGGCCGCCGGGGTCGGCGAGGAGCCGCGCCGCGGCACCAGGGGCGCACCTTGCCGGAGCCCGTCGCTGGTGAGCGGGGCGCTCAGGCCCGCCGCAGTCGGCGGACCTCCACGGGGACGACACGCCCGCCGACCTCCACCGTGCCGTCCGGGCCCGGCCGGGTGAGGATCTGCGAGCCCACCCCTTGCCGGATGTCGAGCGCCCGGCCCAGTTCCGCGGTCAGCACGACCGCGGCAGCGCCGGTCGCCTCGTCCTCGTCGATGCCGTCGCCGCGGCCGGGGAAGCCCCGCGTACGGACGGCGCCCTCCGCCTCGTCGGACCAGGCCCAGGCGTAGAGCCAGCCCGTCCCCAGAGGCGGCACGGCCAGCGCGTCCACCTCGGCGACGCTGTCGTACCGCTGCGTCCTGCGGCCCGACGCCCACTGAGCGCGGCCGCGGATCCAGTGGAACTCGCCCTCCTGCCAGGCCGCGACGTCCCCCGCCTCCGGCCGCAGCATGTCGACGGTGAAGCCCTCGCTGCGCAGCAGCCACGACGTGCCGACGAGCGGGTGCCCCGCGAACGGCAGGCGGGCACTCGGGGTGTAGATGTCGACCCGGCCCGCCGCCGCGTCGTCGACGAAGACCGTCTCGGAGAAGCCCAACTCCCTTGCCAGCTGCTGGCGTTGCTCCCGACCGGCGAAGGCGGAGCCGTCCGTGACGACCCCCAGCGCGTTGCCCGCCGCGCCGCCCGGGCCGCAGAAGACGCGCAGCACATGAAGATCACTCATGGCCCCATCCAAGCAGGGACCGCCGCAGGGACCGCCGTCGGGCATCCGTGCCGGGCTCAACCGATGGCAAGGCCCGCGTAGTTCTCCGCCAGTTCGGCCGCCGCGTGGCGCGAGGAGGCGATCCGGTCCAGCTGGGAGACCTGGAGCCGGGTGCGGAACGCGGACTGGTCCGGGTCGGCGTGCAGGGTCGTGGTCATGAACCACGAGAAGTGCTCGGCCCGCCAGACCCGGCGCAGACAGGTGTCGGAGTAGGCGTCGAGCAGCTCCGTCGAACCGCTCGTGCGCAGGGCGGCGAAGGCGCGGGCCAGGACGACCACGTCGGCGGCGGCCAGGTTCAGGCCCTTCGCGCCGGTCGGCGGCACGATGTGGGCGGAGTCCCCGGCGAGCAGGATCCGGCCGAACCGCATGGGTTCGGTGACGTGGCTGCGCATCGGCAGCACGGCCTTGGAGGTGATCCGTCCGCGCTTCAGGGTCCAGCCGCCGTCGAGGGCGAGGCGGGTCTCGAGCTCGTCCCAGATCCGCGAGTCCGGCCAGTCGGCGGGGTCCTCGCCGTTCGGCACCTGGAGGTAGAGGCGGCTGACCGTCGGCGAACGCATGCTGAGCAGCGCGAAGCCGCGCGGCGAGTGGGCGTAGACGAGTTCCTCGCTCGACGGCGCGACGTCGGCGAGGACGCCGAGCCAGGAGTAGGGGTAGCGGCGCTCGTAGCCGCGCAGCGCGTGCTGCGGGATCGCCCGTCGCACCACGCCGTGGAAGCCGTCGCAGCCGACGACGTAGTCGCAGGCGAGCGTCCGCTCACGGCCCAGATGGCGGTAGTGGACGACGGGCCGGTCGGTGTCGGCGCCGGTGACGTGGGTGACCTCGGCCTCGAACGCGAGCGGCGATCCGTCGGCGAGCTGAAGCGCGATCAGGTCCTTGACCACCTCGGTCTGGGCGTAGACCCAGACGCGGCGGCCGCCGGTCAGCCCGGGGAAGTCGATCCGGTGCGCGCGGCCGTTCCAGCGGAGCTCCACGCCGTCGTGGACCAGGCCCTCCCGGTCGAGGCGGTCGGCTGCGCCGCAGCCGCGGAGCGCGTCGACGGTGCCCTGTTCCAGGATCCCCGCGCGCTGGCGCTGCTCGACGTAGGCGCGGTCGCGGCTCTCCAGGACCACGCAGTCGACGCCTGCCCGGCGCAGCAGCCGGGCCAGCAGCAGGCCGGCGGGACCCGCTCCGACGATGCCGACGGTGGTGCGGTGCGGCAGGGCGGCGGTCTGGTTCATCGGGCGGTCTCCGCTCCGTCGGTGGTGGTGCCGGGTTCCTCCCGCAGGACCCGGTCGGCGATCGCGAACGCGGCGTTGGCGGCGGGGACGCCGCAGTAGATCGCGGACTGGAGCAGCACCTCGCCGATCTCCTCCGCCGACAGTCCGTTGCGGCGCGCCGCGCGCACGTGCAGGGCGAGTTCTTCGTGGTGGCCGCGGGCGACCAGGGCGGTGAGCGTGATGCAGGAGCGGACGCGGCGGTCCAGCCCGGGCCTGGTCCAGATCTCGCCCCAGGCGTAACGGGTGATCAGCTCCTGGAAGGGCGCGGTGAAGTCGGTCGTGGCCGCGACGGCCCGGTCGACGTGCGCCTCGCCCAGCACCTGCCGGCGCGTTGTCAGACCCCGGGTGTAGACCGGATCCAGGGCGGAGGGCTCGGAGAGGTGGCGGGTGAGGGCGGCCAGTACGCGGTCGGGCTGCTCGGCGGGGGCCAGATGGGCGGCCCTGGGCAGTTCGACCAGCGTGGCGTCGGCGATGCCGTCCGCGAGTTCGCGGGCCTGGGCGGGCGGGGTGGCCGGATCCTCGCGTCCGGCCAGGACGAGGGTGGGCGTGGTGATCTGCTTCAGGGCGGGCCGCAGGTCGAGGGCGGCCAGGGCGTCGCAGCACGCGGCGTAGCCGGCCGGGTCGGCGGCCCGCAGGTCCGCGAGGAGGGCGCGGGCGGTGGGGGAGGCGGCGAACGCCGGGGTGAACCAGCGGGCGGCGGAGGCGTCCAGCAGCCCGGCGAGGCCGTGGGCGCGTACCTCGGCGGCGCGGTCGTGCCAGCCCTGCGATTCGCCGAAACGCGCGGACGAGCAGATGAGGGCGAGCGAGGTGACCCGCTCGGGGTGGTGGGCGGCGAGGTGGGCGCCGACCGCTCCGCCGAGCGAGACGCCCGCGTAGGCGAATTGCTCGATCCCGAGACGGTCGGCCAGGGCGAGGACGAGTGCGGCCAGGTCGGCGACGGTGGTGG
>NZ_BBPP01000010.1:132755-142493 GCF_000787835.1 Streptacidiphilus melanogenes | reverse complement strand
GGGCGAGGACGAGTGCGGCCAGGTCGGCGACGGTGGTGGCGGTCGGGCCGTCGGCCGCGCCTGCCGTCCCGGGTGCCGGGAGCCCGGCGAGCGACGGGAGGGCGGTGGCGGCGGTGCCGCCGTGGCCGGGGAGGTCGTAGCGCACCACGCGGTGCGTGCGGGCCAGGGCGGGGACGAGCCCGTCCCACAGCGCGAGCGAGGTCCCGAGCGAGGGGCCGAGCAGCAATGGCGGGGCGTCGGGGCGGCCGTCGGTGCGATGGTGCAGGGCAGGGCGGTGCGGCGGCTGGGTCACGGGCTCAGGTCCTGGTGCTGGTCCGGGCGCACGGGGCGCGGTTCGTCGGGGGCGGGTTGGCGGCGGAGCGCGCGGTCGGTGAGCTCCGGCGCGGCGCCGAGGTATCCGGTCGGGTCGAGCAGGGCCGGGATGGGCACGGCGTGAGCGTCGGCAGCGTCGGCCGTCGGCGCGGATTCGGACGGCGCGGATTCGGACGGCGCGGATTCGGACGGCGCGGATTCGGACGGCGCGGCTTGGGGCGGGGCGGCTTCCGACCGGGCCGCCAGCTCCGGCTGCCGGGCCAGCGCGGTGCCGAGTTCGACGCCGTCGGCGACGGCCTCGCGGGAGGCAGCGGTGACGACGGCGCGCGCGGTTCCGCGTCCCAGAGCGGGGGCGAGGGCGTCCAGCAGGCGTTCGGAGACGATCAGTCCCCGGGTCAGGTCCAGGTGGGCGCGCATCCGGGCGGTGTCGGCGTGCAGGCCGTCCACCAGGGCGACGGCGTGCGCCGCCGCCCCCGCGGCCAGGCGCAGCGCCTCGCGCAGCGGTTGCCACTCCGCGTGCCAGGCACCGGCGGGCCGCTCGTCCTCGGCCGTCATCGCGGAGAACAGGACCGAGGCCAGAGCGGGCAGTTGCCGTGCCGCCGAGGCAATGAGGGCGGCCCGGACGGGGTTGGCCTTGTGCGGCATCGCGGACGAACCGCCGCCCGAGCCCTCCGCCAGCTCGCCGATCTCCGTGCGCGAGAGCACGAGCACGTCGGCGGCGAGCTTGCCGAGCGCGCCGCCGACCAACGCCAGGGACGCGCCCAGTTCGGCGACGGGCGTGCGCAGCACGTGCCACGGCAGCGACGGCCGGTCCAGCCCGAGCTCGTCCGCGAACCGGTCCGCCAGCGCCGGTCCCGCCGGACCGAAGGCGGCCAGGGTTCCGGCCGCGCCCCCGAGTTGGGCGGGCAGGCACAGTGCGGCGAGCCGGTCGCGGGCGTCCAGGACCAGGCTCCTCCAGCCGGCGGCCTTCAGCCCGAAGCTGGTCGGCACCGCGTGCTGGGTCAGCGTGCGGCCGGGCATCGGCGTGGCCCGGTGCTCGGCGGCGAGGACGGCCAGCCGGTCGGCGATCCGGTCCAGGTCGGCGCGGAGCACGCTCCGCACGCGGGCGGCGACAAGCATCGTCGCCGTGTCGAGGATGTCCTGGCTCGTCGCGCCGCGGTGCACGGCGTCGGCGTGCTGTGCGGGCACGGCCGCGCGCAGGTCCGCGACCAGGGGGATCACCGGGTTGCCGCCCGCCTGCGCCCGCAGCGCCAGTGAGCGCACGTCGAAGTCCTGCCGGCGCGCGGCGGCCTGCGCCACCGCGTCGGCGGCGTCGGCGGACACGACGCCGAGCGCGGCCTGTGCGCGGGTGAGCGCCGCCTCCGCCTCGAGCATGGCGCGCAGGAACGCGGGGTCACCGGTCAGCGCCGCGGCGGGGGAGCCGACCCCGACCGGGTTCAGCAGGCCCAGGTCGGCGGCGTCCATGGCCGATTCGGGCGTGGGCTCGCGGTTCGGTTCAGGCGAGGTCAAGGAAGACCGTCTCCTCGTGCGGGGCCCCCTGCAGCCGGATGTCGAAGCCGAACAACCCGGGGCGTTCCTCCTGGGCGAACAGCGTGGAGCGCCGCTCGACGGGTATCCGGCGCAGGACGTCGTCGGGGCGCGCGTCCGGCAGGTAGACCCGGGTGAAGAGGTGGTGCAGCAGGCCGCGAGCGAACACGCACACCGCGAGGTAGGGGGTCTCGGCGGGCGGCGCGAGGGTGTGCAGCGTCCAGGAGCCGTCGGCGTCGGTGGCGACGCGCCCGAAACCGGTGAAGCTGAGGCCGTCGCGGCCCGCGTAGCCGCCCGTGGTGTGGTCGCGACGCAGCGACCCGGGCCGGCCCTCGCGGCCGCCGTCCGGGGCGGCCTGCCAGAACTCCAGCAGCGCGTCAGGGATCGGCGCGCCGTCACCGTCGAGGACCCGCCCGTGGAGGACGATCGCCGCCGGATGGCCGGCGGGCGCCACCACGCCGCCGTCGGGGAACGGCAGGGCGTAGCCGTAGAAGGGGCCGACGGTCTGCGAAGGGGTGGGAAGCATCAGCGGCCCTCCTCGGTCCAGGTGGCGGCGGGACCGTCGAGGACGACGTCCCAGCGGTAGCCGAGCGACCACTCGGGGACGGACAGCTCGTGGTCGTAGGCGGCGACCAGCCGCTGCCGCGCGGCGTCGTCGGTGACGGACCGCAGGATGGGGTCGTAGGCGAAGAGCGGGTCGCCGGGGAAGTACATCTGCGTCACCAGGCGCTGCGCGAAGGCGGTGCCGAAGAGCGAGAAGTGGATGTGGGCCGGGCGCCAGGCGTTCGTGTGGTTGCGCCACGGATAGGCGCCGGGCTTGATCGTGGTGAAGGCGTAGCCGCCCTCGTCGTCGGTCAGACAGCGCCCCACGCCGGTGAAGTTCGGGTCCAGCGGGGCGGGGTGCTGGTCGCGCTGGTGCGCGTAGCGGCCGGAGGCGTTCGCCTGCCAGATCTCCACCAGTTGGCCGCGCACCGGGCGGCCGTTCCGGTCGAGCACGCGCCCGGTGACGGTGATCCGCTCGCCGAGCGGCTCGCCGTGGTGCTGCCGGGTCAGGTCGGCGTCCAGCTCGGTGACGTCGGTGACGCCGAAGACGGGCCCGGACAGTTCGACGGCGTCGGGGTCCTCGAGGGCGACGACCGGCTGGCTCGGGTGGCGCAACAGGCTGCTGCGGTAGGGCGGGTAGCGACGCTCGGGGTGCAAGGCCCCGCTGGTGGGAGCGGCCTGGGCGGCGATCTCGGCGGAGATCTCCTGCTGCGTGGGCGACATGAGGCGCGGTCACCTCTCCCGGGTGTTGGCGGTGTCAGCGGTGTCGCCGCCGTCACCGTCACCGTCACCGTCACCGTCACCGTCACCGACGCCGACGCCGACGCCGACGCCGACGCCGACGCCGACGCCGACGCCGACGCCGACGCCGACGCCGACGCCGACGACGGCGTCGGTGACGGCCACGGGCGCGGCGGTGCGGTCGGCGATTTCCTGCGGCGTGACGCCGGGCGCGGTCTCGACCAGGACCAGACCCGCCTCGGTCACGTCGAGGACGCCGAGGTCGGTGATGATCCGGTGGACGCAGCGGCGGCCGGTGAGTGGCAGGGTGCACTCCTCGACGAGCTTCGGGGAGCCGTCCTTGGCGGTGTGCTCCGTCAGCACGACCACCCTGCGGGCGCCGTGGACCAGGTCCATCGCACCGCCCATGCCCCTGACCAGCTTTCCGGGGATCACCCAGTTGGCCAGGTCTCCGCGGGCGGAGACCTGCATGGCGCCGAGGACCGCCGTGTCGATGTGGCCGCCGCGGATCATGCCGAAGGAGAGGGCGGAGTCGAAGAACGCCGCGCCGGGCAGCACGGTGACGGTCTCCTTGCCGGCGTTGATCAGGTCGGGGTCGACCTCGTCCTCGGTCGGGTAGGGGCCGACGCCGAGCAGGCCGTTCTCCGAGTGCAGCACCACGTCGACGCCCTCGGGCAGGAAGCCCGGCACCAGGGTGGGGAGGCCGATGCCCAGGTTGACGTAGGAGCCGTCGGTCAGTTCGCGGGCGGCGCGGGCCGCCATCTCGTTCCTCGTCCAGCTCATCGGGTCCGCACCGTCCTGCGCTCGATGCCCTTGGCGGCGGCCTGCGACGGCGTCAGCTCGACGACGCGCTGGACGAAGACGCCCGGCAGGTGGATCTCGTCCGGGTCCAGCTCGCCGGGCTCGACCAGCTCCTCGACCTCGGCGAGGGTGATCCGCCCGGCCATCGCGGCGAGCGGGTTGAAGTTGCGGGCGGCCTTGTTGAAGACGAGGTTGCCGTGCCGGTCGCCGCGGGCGGCGCGGACCAGCGCGAAGTCCGTGGTGATGCCGTGCTCCAGCACACACTCACGCCCGTCGAACTCCCGCACCTCCTTGGCCGGGGAGGCGACCGCGACACCGCCGTCGGCGCCGTGGCGCCAGGGCAGACCGCCGTCGGCGACCAGGGTGCCGACCCCGGCCGGGGTGAAGAAGGCCGGGATGCCGCAGCCGCCCGCGCGCAGCCGCTCGGCCAGCGTCCCCTGCGGGACGAGCTCCACCTCCAGCTCGCCGGAGAGGTAGCGCCGGGCGAACTCCTTGTTGGAGCCCACGTACGAGCCGGTTACCCGGGAGATCCGCCCGGCGGCCAGCAGCACGCCGAGCCCGCCGCCGTCGACGCCGCAGTTGTTCGACACCACCGTCAGGTCCGTCACGCCGAGCGCGTGAACGGCCTGGATCAGCGTGTCCGGCACGCCGCTCAGGCCGAAGCCGCCGACGGCGAGCGACGCGCCGTCAGGGATGTCGTGCACCGCGGCAGCGGCGCTGGGATGGACCTTGTCCATGGGCAGTCCTCAGTCCTGGAGTTCCGTGCTGCTTGCCAGTGTTCGCAAGGTGAACTATTGTTCACAGCGAACGTTGCCCGCAGTCTGCGCTCGCGGGGAACTGCTGTCAACACCCCACCGGGAGTCCGCCCATGCCCGCCCTCCGCGACGAAGCCGCGACGGAAGCCCCGGCCGCAGTGGCGGCCGAAGCCCCCGCCGAAGCCGTCGGCCCGCTCCTGCGTGGCGTCGCGGTGCTGCGCGCTCTCACCGCGGCGCCGCAGCAGTCGCTCACCCTCGGGGAGCTGGCCCGCGCCACCGGTCTGGCCCGCGCCACGACCGACCGGATCGCCGCGACCCTCGCGCGCCTCGGCTACCTGCGGGTCGACGGCCGCACCGCGACCCTCGCGCCCGCGCTGATGGAGGTCGGCAACGCCTACCTCGCCTCGGTCCGCCTGCCCGACCTGCTCGGCCCGCTCGCCGACCGCCTCGCCGACACACTCGACGAGTCCGTCTCCCTCGCGGTCCCCGACGGGTCCGGCATCCGCTTCGTCCACCAGGCAACCCGGCGCCGCACCCTCTCGCTCAGCTTCCGCATCGGCGACCTGCTGCCGCTCGAACGCACCGCCCCGGGACCGCTGTTCGCCGCGCGGTGGAGCGAGGACGACTGGACGGCGTGGTCCGCGCGCGGGCCCGAGTCGTTCCCCGCCGTCCCGACTGGCTCGACCGTCCCGACCGTCCCGACCGTCCCGACCGGCTCGACCGGCCCGACTGGCCCGACCGGACGGACTGTTGCAGCCGGGACGGACGTACCCGACCTGCGCGCACGGGCCGAGGCTGCCGCCCGTGACGGCTGGGCCCTGGACGACCAGTTGATCGAGTCGGGCCTGGTGGCGCTCGCCGTGCCCGTCCACGACGCCACCGGCGCGCTGGTCTGCGCGGTCAGCGTGGTCAGCCACACCAGCCGCCACAGCGCCCCGCACCTGCGGGAGGTCCTCCTTCCCGCGCTCACCGCCGCCCGCGACGAGATGGAGTCGGTGCTCCGCGCGCCGCGCGAGCAGCACCCGGCCTCGTCGCCGACGGTGACCCCGACCTCGACCTCGTCCCCGGCCGTGTCGTCGACCGGCGGCCGCAGCGCGGCTGCGGCCGCCGTCTCGAAGGGGGAGCTCGGAGCGGACTTCATCGAGTCCCTCGCCCGCGGCCTGCTCGTGCCTACCGCCTTCGGCGCCGACCGGCCCGAGCTCAGCCTTTCCGCCGTCGCCGAGGCCACCGGCCTGGCCCGGGCCACCGCCCGCCGCGCCCTGATCACCCTGGAACACCTGGGCTACGTCACCGCCACCGGCAGGAGCTTCCGCCTCACCCCGACCGTGCTGGAACTCGGCTACGCCCCGCTCTCCGGCCTCACCCTGGCCGACCTCGCCGCGCCGCACCTCGCCGACCTGGTCGCCCAGGTCCACGACTCGGCATCCATGGCGGTCCTGGACGGTCACGACATCCGCTACACCGCGCGCGTGGCAGCCTCCCGCGTGATGTCGGTCCGGATCAGCGTCGGCACCCGATTTCCCGCCTACGCCACCGCGATGGGCCGGGTTCTGCTCGCCGCCCTCCCACCCGGGGCTCGCGATGCGCTCCTCGCGGGCGAGGACCTGCGGCCGCTGACCGCGCACACGCTCACCGACCCCGCCGCGCTGACGACCGCACTCGCCCGGACCGCGACCGACGGCCACACCGTCGTCACCGACGAGCTCGAGGAGGGACTGCGCTCGATCGCCGTCCCGATCCACGCCGCTGACGGCTGCGTCCTGGCGGCGGTCAACGTCTCCATGCACACGGCCCGTCGGTCCCTGGCCGAGTGCCGCGCCACTGTCCTCCCGGCGCTGCGCGCCGCCGCCGCCCGCATCGAGGCCGACCTCGCGGTCTCCGGCCGCTTTGCCCCGACGCCGGTGGCCTGACGCCGGTGGCCTGACCCCGAGAAGCGCTCGGGCGGCCGGAACCCGGCAGGCACGCACACGCCTTGGCCCGAAGAGCGCCGGAAGAGTGCCGGAAGAGTTCCGGAAAAAGCGATCGGCCCTCCCGGCGAGGCCGGGAGGGCCGATCCGATGCGTGCGCGAGGGGGGACTTGAACCCCCACGCCCCGAAGGGCACTAGCACCTCAAGCTAGCGCGTCTGCCATTCCGCCACCCGCGCATCGGAGTGGTCTGCTTGCTTCGGCCTTGCGGCCTCGCTCGCTGACGGGGTTAACCATAGCAAAGATCAGCGGTGGTTCCGAAACCCGATTCCTGGACGTGATCATGCCGTGGACCTGCGTCGATGCGAGGCGCACGCGGGTGGCGCACTTGGGCCCCGCGCGAGCCCGGTGGAGGATGGGGCACGAAGAGATCTTCGGAGAGAGGCGGAGCAGCGTGAGCGAGTCAGTGGGTGCGGGCCGTCAAGGGGAGGGCTTCGGCGAGGCGGAGGTCGCCGAGCTGTGCCGGGACCTGATCCGGATCGACACCAGCAACTACGGCGACAACTCCGGCCCGGGGGAGCGCGCCGCCGCCGAGTACGTCGCCGAGAAGCTGGCGGAGTTCGGTCTCCAGCCGCAGATCATCGAGTCCACCAAGGGCCGCGCGAGCACCGTCGCACGGATCGAGGGTGAGGACCGCTCCCGCCCCGCCCTGCTGATCCACGGCCACACCGACGTCGTGCCCGCCAACGCGGACGACTGGACGCACCACCCCTTCGCAGGTGAGATCGCCGACGGCATGGTCTGGGGCCGCGGTGCGGTCGACATGAAGGACATGGACGCGATGACCCTCGCGGTCGTCCGCGACCGGCTGCGCAGCGGACGCAAGCCCCCGCGCGACATCGTGCTCGCCTTCCTCGCCGACGAGGAGGCCGGCGGCGTCTACGGCGCGCATCACCTCGTCGACAAGCACCCCGGGCTCTTCGAGGGTGTCAGCGAGGCGATCGGCGAGGTCGGCGGCTTCTCCTTCACCGTCAACGAGCAGCTGCGGCTCTACCTGGTGGAGACGGCGGAGAAGGGCATGCACTGGATGCGCCTCACCGTCGACGGCACCGCCGGGCACGGCTCGATGACCAACAAGGACAACGCCATCACCGAGCTGTGCGAGGCCGTCGCCCGTCTCGGCCGCCACCAGTTCCCGGTCCGTGTGACCAAGACCGTGCGGCACTTCCTCGACGAGCTCTCCGACGCCCTCGGCGTCGAGCTCGACCCGGAGGACATGGACACCACGCTGGAGCGCCTCGGCGGTATCGCCAAGCTGATCGGCGCCACCCTGCGCAACACCGCGCAGCCGACCATGCTCGGCGCCGGCTACAAGGTCAACGTCATCCCCGGCCAGGCCACCGCGCATGTGGACGGGCGCTTCCTGCCCGGCTACGAGGAGGAGTTCCTCACCCAGCTCGACGCCGTCCTCGGCCCGCGCGTCCGGCGCGAGGACGTGCACAGCGACAAGGCCGTGGAGACGGACTTCGACGGGCCGCTCGTCGACGCGATGCAGAAGGCGCTGCGCGCCGAGGACCCGATCGCCCGCGCCGTGCCGTACACGCTCTCCGGCGGCACGGACGCCAAGGCCTTCTCCGACCTCGGCATCCGCTGCTTCGGTTTCGCCCCGCTGCAGCTCCCGCCGGACCTGGACTTCGCCGGGATGTTCCACGGCGTGGACGAGCGGGTCCCGGTCGACGCGCTCAAGTTCGGCGTCCGCGTGCTGGACCGGTTCATCGACGCCTGCTGAGCCCTGCGGTGCCCGGCCGACACCGTCGGGCACCGGCAGCACGGGCGGTACCGCCGCATTCGTGCTGGCTTTCGGACTTCTCACTCCAGCGGGTGAAGGTTGTTGGGCGGACGTACCCCGTTTGCCGCAGCGTCGTTCACCCATATGCAGCTCACCGAACGGGCTGTTCCCACTGAAGGAGGAGACCATGCAGGTCAAGAAGATCGCCGCCGTCGTCGCCGCCGCGGGTGCGCTCGGCCTGGCCGGCGCCGGCATCGCCAGCGCCAACGACGGTGCCCAGGCTCAGGGTGCGGCCTGGGGCTCCCCGGGCGTGCTGTCCGGCAACGTGATCCAGGTGCCGGTCCACGTCCCGGTGAACGTCTGCGGCAACACCATCAGCGTGATCGGTCTGCTTAACCCCGCGTTCGGCAACCACTGCGAGAACAACTGAGCGTGAGCCGGAACCCTCCGGATCACCGACTCGGTACGTGACAGCGGGCACGGTCCCAGGAGGCGCCACTCCTCGCGGGCCGTGCCCGTTTCGTTCCGTCCGGACTCTCGTTTGTGGAGTTGATGTGGAGTCAACCGTGCCCAGCAGGGCTCACTCTCGTTGGGACTGGTACGGGGGCCACGGGGCGAGAAGCAAGAACCACGAGCACGACTGAGAGCAGGGCAACACATGCGACAAGCGGCCAAACGCGGGTTGCTCACGGTCATGGCGACCGGGAGCGTGCTGGCCTCCACCGCGGGTATCACGGCAGGGTTGGCGGCGGGCTCCGCCTTCGCCGACTCGGGCGCGAGCGGCACGGCCAGCGATTCGCCGGGCGTGGGCTCCGGCAACGCGATCCAGGTGCCGGTCGCGGTGCCCGTGAACGCCTGCGGCAACACGGTCAACATCATCGGCGCGCTCAACCCGGCCTACGGCAACAAGTGCGCCAACGTCGGCGGTTCGCCGCGCGGCGGCTCGGGTGAGTCCGGCGGGTCGAGCGGCTCCGGCAGCTGGAACGGCTCCGGTAGTTCGCACGGGTCCGCCGGGTCGGGTGAGACCAGGGGTTCCGGCGGCGGCTCCGGCGGCCTCGCCCAGGGCGGCGCGCACGGCTCGCCGGGGCTGGGGTCGGGCAACGCGGTGCAGGTCCCGGTCGACGTGCCGGTCAACGTCTGCGGCGACACGGTGAACGCTCCGGGCGCCGCGAACCCGGCCTTCGGCAACTCCTGCGCCAACGGCGGCCACGGGCACACCGGTGGTGGCGTGCCGTCGCCGAGCCCCTCGTGCACCGGCCCGATGGGTGGCTCGGGCGGGGGCATGGGCGGTTCCGGCGGCTGCGACACGGGCGGTCCGACGGGTGGCAACGGCGGGGACAGGGGGGCCAGCAGCCCCCGCCGCC
>NZ_BBPP01000010.1:111385-132573 GCF_000787835.1 Streptacidiphilus melanogenes | reverse complement strand
GCAACGGCGGAAACAGGGGGGCCCAGCAGCCCCCGCCGCCGCAGAACGTCTCCTCGCCGGGTACCGGCCACCTGGCCGAGACCGGTGGCGGCGAAGAAGCCATGATCATGGGGGCCGCGGGCGTCCTGGTGACGGCCGGCGGCGCGCTGCTCTACCGCCGCACGCGGCGCGGGGCGTAGCAGGGCCTGGGCGGCCCCGGTCGGCTGAGGCCGGCTCCTGGTCGTCCAGGACCTAGTCGTCGAGGAAGCTGCTGAGCGGGCTGCGCACCTGGCGGATGATCCGCCGCTTCAGTGTGATCTTGCGTCGCCCGTCCGGGTACAGGCGGAGGCGGTCGAGCTCCCAGTGACCGTACTCCGCCTGCTCGGTCAGCAGCGCGCGCGCCTCGTTCCGCGAGACGGTGCGCGGCAGCAGCAACGAGCGGAACTCGTACTCGGGCTGCCGCACGATCTTGCGCGGCGGCTTGCTCAGAGATGGGGTCAAGTCACTTCCTCCCGCGGGCCGACAGAGGACAAGCGTACGACCGGGATCGGCCCGGCTCCAGAAAGGCTGCCCAGGGCGGCGTTCCGGCAACCGACGCGGAAGGTTCCCGTGATCGGATTACTACGACCCGGATAACACCCGTGCGCAGAGCACCCGCGACCGACTAGCGTGCGTGCCATGTCTGATGTCGCGCGTCCCACGGAAGCTCAGATCGCCCAGGTACGCATTGCCGCGGAGGCCGTCAAGGCCGCGATCGACGCGCATCTCGCCGCGGTGGAGGGGAGAGCGGGCGTGGGGGACCCCCGGGTCGCCGGCGCGTACGAGACCCTCGCCGACGCCGCGGAGGTCTACGACGACCTGCTGGACCGCGTCCACGACGAGTTCACCCCCTTCGAGGTCCCCCGCCCCGGCGGCAACGGCCTGCTCGACCGCATCGAGCCCGAGGCGGTCTCCGTCCTGATCCGCCGCGACTACACCGTCACCGACCCGGGCCTGCTGCGCGAGACCGTCGGCGGCACCACTGTCGCGGCGTCGCTGCGCGCGCTCTTCGGCGACTACGAGCCCGACCGTGTGGCCCACCACGCGGCCGAGTTCGGCCTGGAGGAGGGCGACTCCACGCTCTGGGTCGTCGCGAGCGAGCCGGTGGCAGAGCCGGGCGAGTGGCTTGCCGAACCGTTCGACGTCGCGGACGAGGACCTGCTGATCTGCCGCTTCGACGTCATCGAGGACTACGACGACGAGCTGGAGCCCGCCGACCCCAGCTGAGGCGCGCGCCTGCGTCTTCTCCTCCAACGTGTCTCTTCGCGCAGAGCCTCGACAGCACCGTCGGCGCGGCGCTGCGCGACGGGCTCGCACCGGATGCGCGCGGCGCGGCGGAGGTGGTCGACCGCCTGCTCGACGACCCCGGCCCCGAGCGCCGCGCAGCGGTCCGTGCCCGGCTGCGGGCCCAGCTCGACGCGGGCGTCGACGACCGGCTCGAGCGCTACCGACGGCTGCTGGCCGTCATGCAGGGTCAGCAGCCGCCGACGTCCCGGGTGGCGGCGTACACCTGGCTGGCCGAGGCCCTCGAACCGCGCTGACGTCCGCGGACCCCGCCGTCGGTCACTCGCCGACCAGGATGGCGCGCAGGCGCGTGGTGCGGGGACGGGCCACCTGGGCGGCCACGTTCTGCTGGAGGGCGGCCGGGGCCATCCCGCTGACCAGGGACAGGTGTCGTTCCGCGCGACCGCACGCGGTGTAGAGCCACTGACGGGTCAGCTCCGGGCCCGCTTCGGGCGTGGCCACGACGACAACGCCGGGCCAGCGGCGTCCCGCGGCCTGGTGCGCCGTCAGCGCCCAGCCATGGCGGAGTTCGCCGATGCGCTCACGCGCGACGACCGCGGTCTCGTCGCCGAAGGCGATCTCCAGACCCTCCGGCACCGCGCGACGGACCACGCCCTCGCGCAGCGCGCTGGGCGAGGGTGCGTGGACGACGGCGTCGCCCGCGTCGAAGCCGCCGAACTGGCCCGGGCCAGGGTTCAGTCGGGCCTTCAGCGCCGTGTTGAGCGCGCGCGTGCCGGCCGGCCCCGCGTGGACCGGCGTCAGCACCCGGACCTGCTCGGCCGGGATGCCGAGCGCCCGCGGGATCGAGTCGCCGACCAGCTGCACGGCCCGGTGCACCGCCTCGGCCCCGTCCCGGGCCTGGACCAGCACGACCTCCTTGTCGGGGGAGCCGACGGGCTCGAACTCGCCGATGCCGATGCCCGAGACGAGCTCGCCGATCGGCCCGAAGTCCGGCTGCCGCGAGGCCACGACCGGGCCGGGCCTGGCCGCCAGCAGATCGGCGAACACCCGCCCCGGACCGGGCGACCACAGATCCCCCGGATCCCCGCTGAACACCAGCCGCGCGCCGTCGGCCAGCGACTCGACGAGCGTCGCGGCCAGCTCGATGTCGAGCGAGGGGGCGTCGCAGACGATCAGCAGATCGAGCGCGAGCGTGCCGTCCCCGTCCCGAGGTGTCGTCGCGAGCACCTGCGCCAGCGGCAGCGCGCCGGCCTCCTCGGGCCGCATGCTGTGGCCCGCATCGTCGGCACCGAGGGCCGACGTGGCGGAAGTCGCCGTGTCGGCGGGCTCTCCCGTGGTGCCCACGCCGCCGTTCAGCCGGGAGGCGCTGTCGGCGTGCGCTGCCGCGAGGGTGGCGCGCAGGCCGAGCTCGCGCGCGGCGCGCAGCAGCGCGACCGGCTCGTTCCGTGCGGTCTCCCCGCCGGTGTGCAGCACCAGCGGCGCGTCCGCGACGGCGCGGATCAGCGCGGCGGCGGAGGAGTTGGGCGCGCTCGCCACGACCTCCTCCCACCCGGGGCGCCGGGCGTCGGCGCCGCCGACGCGGGCACTGTCACTGGCTGCCTCGGCGTGAGGCCCCCCGGCGGCGTGCGCGTCGCCCCGCGCTCCGTCCGCACCCGCAGGGCCGTCCGCCCCGGGCTCGCCGCCGTCGGCGTCCGTGGCGTGCGCGTCGCCCCGGCCTTCGGCCGTGCCCAAGGGGTTGTCCGCCTCGGGCCCGTCGCCGTCGCCACGCGCCTCCGGCGCGCCGCGTCGGCCTTCGGCTGTGCCCGCAGGGCCGTCCGCCCCGGGCTCGCCGCCGTCGGCGTCGGTGGCGTGCGCGTCGCCCCGGGCTTCGGCCGTGCCCGCTGGGCCGTCCGTCCCGAGCTCGTCCGCCGCCGCGAACTCGCCATCCGCGGTGGCGTCCTCACCCGCGCCGAAGGCGGCCTCGCGCGACTCTGCGGACCACTGCTCGCCGCCCGGCGCGGCGTCGCGGCCGGGGAAGGTGGAGACGAGGCGGACGAGGCCGTCCGCCAGGCTCTCCTCGGCCAGGGCGAGACGGTCGAGGGCGAGCAGGACGCGGCCGACCGGGCCGTCCTCGGACTCGTCCTCGTCGTCGCCCTCCTCCTGGAAGGTCATGACGTGCCCGTCCGTCACGACCGCGAGCAGGGCGTCATCGGGATCGGGCACGCCCTCGCGGGCGAGGCCCGCGCGGATCTCGGCGAGGTCGACGGCCGTGTGGCCGTGCAGTGCCGCGCGCTCCAGGAGCCACTGGACCAGCGCGCCCGCGCGCCGCGCGTCGCCCGGCGCGGCATCCGCGCCCAGCAGCCCGCGGGCGAAGGCGTCCGCGTTGGACGGCTGCACGCCGGGGACGCCGAGGACGGCCCACGGGTCCTCTCGCAGCAGCTCCGCCGCACGTTCGCCGAGGCTGGCCACCACCGCGCCCGCGAGCGCCGCGGGCGCGCCGCCCTCACCCAGAACGGCCGCCGTGTCGGCCAGCGCGTCGCGCGCCTGCGCGTCGACGTCCTGCGCCCGGCCGTCCGCCGCGCGGATCGCCTCGGCGAGCTGCTCGGTGACCATGGCTGCGCTGTCGGTCATCGGTGCTGACCCTTCGGGTGGGGACTGTTCCTTACCCGGGAAACGCTATCGGTCCGCACTGACACCACCGCGCACCGCTTGTCCGCACCGCTTACCGACTCAGTACAGCGCCGTCCAGTGCTGGTCCGGGTAGACGTGCACCGGCGCGGAGATGTCGTCGAGCGCGGCGCGGATCTCCGTGGGCAGGACCAGCCGCTCGACCTGGAGCGCGGCCTGGAGCTGCGAGGCCGTGCGAGCGCCGAGGACCGGCGCGGTCACGCCCGCGCGGTCGCGCACCCACGCCAGGGCGACCTGCATGGGCGTCGTCGCCAGCCCGTCGGCGGCGGTCGTCACGGCGTCGACGATCCGCCGCCCGCGCTCGTCGAGGTACGGCTGCACGAACGCGCCGAAGGAGGGGGACGCGCCGCGCGAGTCCGGCGGGGTGCCGTGCCGGTACTTGCCGGTCAGCACGCCGCGGCCGAGCGGGGAGGAGGCCAGCACCCCGATGCCCGCGTCCAGCGCGGCGGGCAGCACCTCGCGCTCTATCCCCCGCTGCAGCAGCGAGTACTCCATCTGCGTCCCGGCGAGCGCGGTCCGGCCGGGGACGGCGCGCTGCCAGGTCGCGGCCTTGGCCAGCTGCCAGCCGCAGTAGTTGCTGACGCCCGCGTAGCGGGCCCGACCGCTGGAGACGGCGAGGTCGAGCGCCTGGAGCGTCTCCTCCATCGGGGTGTCCTCGTCGAACGCGTGGACCTGCCAGAGGTCCACGTAGTCGGTGCCGAGGCGGTTGAGCGAGGCGTCGAGCGCCTGGAGCAGGTGGCCGCGCGAGCCGTCGAAGCGGCGGTCCCGGTCCGGGACGCTGCCGGCCTTGGTGGCGATCACCAGCTCGGCCCGGGGGACCAGACTCTCGGTCAGCTGCCCGAGAAGGTACTCGGCGGCGCCGTCGGCGTAGACGTCGGCGGTGTCGACGAGCGTGCCGCCCGCATCGACGAAGGCCTTGAGCTGGTCGGCGGCCTCGTGTTCGTCCACGTCCCGGCCCCAGGTCATGGTGCCCAGTCCGAGGCGGGACACGCGCAGGCCGGTACGGCCCAGATGACGCTGCTGCACGGGAGGCTGCCTTCTGTCTGTCGTCCGTGATGGCGGTGGGGAGATGCGGTGGACGCGGGGCGAGCCTACGCGGATCGACCTGCCCCCGGGGGCATCGGGGATCACCCGCTCGGCGGCGTGTCCCGACGTGTGAGCGCCCCCACGCTTGCTACTTGCCAGTAGTCCCGTGCCGACCCGCGGACTAGAGTCGGCCCAGGCGCCCATCAAGGCAGCGCCGACGGCCCGCTCGTCAGGAGGCAACAGCGTGCGACTCGGGATCAACCTCGGTTACTGGGGGCTCGGCAACGACGCCGACAACATCGCCGTCGCGCAGGAGGCAGACCGCCTCGGCTACTCGGTCTGCTGGGCGGCGGAGGCCTACGGCTCCGACGCCGCGACCGTGCTGGCCTACGTGGCGGCCAAGACCGAGCGGATCGACGTCGGCTCGGCGATCTTCCAGATCCCGGCCCGTACGCCCACGATGACGGCGATGACCGCGGCCACCCTGGACACCCTTTCCGGCGGCCGCTTCCGCCTCGGCCTCGGCGTCTCCGGTCCGCAGGTCTCCGAGGGCTGGTACGGCGTCAAGTTCGACAAGCCGCTGGCCCGCACCCGCGAGTACGTGGAGATCATCCGCAAGGCCATGGCCCGCGAGCGGGTCACCCACGACGGCGCCAACTGGACCCTTCCGCTGCCGGGCGGCCCGGGCAAGGCCCTGAAGCTGACGATCCACCCCGTCCGCGAGCACATCCCGCTCTACATCGCCGCCATCGGCCCGAAGAACCTGGAGCTGACCGGCGAGATCGCCGACGGCTGGCTCGGCATCTTCTTCGCCCCGGAGCAGGCCGAGCTCTCCCTCGCCTCCGTCCGCACGGGCCGGGAGAAGGCGGGCCTGACCCTGGACGGCTTCGACGTCGCCCCCAACGTCCCGATCGCGGTCGCCGCCAGCGACGGCGAGGCGGACCTCGCCGCGGCGGCGGACATCTTCCGCCACTACACCGCGCTCTACGTGGGCGGCATGGGCAGCAAGGAGCAGAACTTCTACAACCGCATCGCCTGCCGCATGGGCTACGAGGAGGCGGCGGAGGAGATCCAGAAGCTCTACCTCTCCGGCGACAAGGCCGCCGCCGCGGCCGCCGTCCCGCAGCAGCTCATCGACTCCACCACCCTCGTCGGCACCCGCGACCGCATCGCCGACCGCCTCCAGGCCTACGCGGCCGCCGGCGTCACCACCGTCAACCTCTCCCCGGGCGGCTTCACCCTCGACGAGCGCATCCTCGCCCTGCGCACCGCCGTCGAGGCCCTCGACCAGGCCGGCCTGGCCTAGCACGCAGTCGCTGAAGCGTCCGCAGCCGCCGAGGGGTTGCGGACGCGGCTGCCGGGCATCGGATCTCTCCAAGAGCCTCACCATGCCCCCACGCCCTGTCCTCGGGAGGTGCTTACGGTGATCCAGTGCGAGATTCTGTTCGAGATCCCTGGATGCCGCTCGTGGACTACTGCGCTTCGTGCCGTCGGCACGTCAACGGAGCTCTGTCGTGTCCGGGCTGCGGCACCTACTTCCTGACCGACTCCCGCTCCGCGGGGAACAGCGAGCCGGCGACCGCGATACCCGATGAGCCGGCGCCGGTCTCCGCGGCCGTCGGCGGGCGCGCCGCGCGGCGACGGAACCTGGCACAGCTGAAGAAGCACAAGCGCAGGGCCGCCACCGCGACCGTCTTCGCGCTGTTCGGCGGAGGCCTGACGCTTGCGGCCCTGCCGGACAACGCGCCCCCCGGGCACCCGAACGCGGCTACGGCGCCGCAGACAGTGGATCCGGTCGGCACTCCGTCAAGTGCCGCCGGCCCCACACCGGCGCATCCCGTGGCCACCTCGACACAGCAGCAGTCGGTGTCGGCGTCGACGCAGGCCACCACGGACCGGCAGCCCGTCGCTCAGGGTCGTTCCGTTGCGGCCTCGAGTACGCAGGCGGTCGCTCCGGCGGGTACCCAAGCCGGGACTCGGCAGGCCTCGGTCCGCCCTGCCGCTCCGCGCGCGCCGCGCACCACCCCCACCGCGCCGCCGTCCACCGCCGCCACCCCGACGTCGACCCCCACGACCGCCACCACGCAGCCGAGCTCCAGCACGAGTTCGCCCGCCACCAGCTCCACGACCCCACCCACCCTCTGCTTGCTGGGACTGGTCTGCGTCAGCTGACCACGTCGGCCTTGCTGTTGGGCGTGCCCGTGGTGCGGGCCCGGTTTCACCCGCAGGGCGGGGTGGGGCCGGCGACTGCGCGGGGGAAGTAGCTGCGGAGCGGTTCGCCGGATGTGTGCAGGCGCTGGACCAGGGTGCGTGCGGCGCGGACGAGCGGGGTGTCGGTGTAGCGGGTCGCTCCGGCGGGCGTGCCGTCGCCGGTGTGGTGGACGTCGTACACCGCCTCGTCGCCGAGGACGACGAGGTCCGGGAGATCTGGGGCCTGGGCGGTGGTGAGCACCCGGACGTTCTCGCCGTAGTGGTCCTTGGCGTGCAGGATGTGCAGCTCCCACTGCACGTATGGGCTGAGCGGCTCCGTGACCACGCGGACCCGGTGGTGCCCGATGCCGGCGGCGACGAGCTGCGCGCGGTCGCGCTCGAACTCGGGCCGCAGGTCGTCGATCAGCTTCAGGGCGCCGGTCCAGTCGCCCTCTCGGAACGCCTCCCAGCTCGGGAACCCGTGCTCCTGGTAGTCCTGGCGGCACTCCAGCTTCCAGAAGCCGTCCGTCCCGATGCGCCGGAACCGCTCCTCGAAGTCCGCCGTGTACGGCTCGGGGCCGAGCCGTTGGCCCGGGGTCCTGGCGAACAGGTCACGCAGAGCGTGGAGTTCGAACATGGGCTGGTGTCCGCCTTCCTCGGGACCGGCACGGTGCGGCAGGCGCCCCGAACCTGCTCCCGACCGACCGCGGGCAAACCCCTGCACGACCGCTGAAGCCCCGTCCCTCCGGCGCTACTTGGCGATGCAGTCCGTGATCGCGGCGCGAAGCTCGTCCACGTCCACGTCCGCGGTGGCGTTGGCTGTCGCCCAGCAGACATAGCCGTCCGGACGGACGGCAAGGGCGGAGGCGCCCAGGCCCTCCGCGCAGGCGGCGCGCACGAGGTCGATGCCGGGCGGGAGCCGGAGGTCGGACGGGAGCGCTCCGGTGAGGTCGAGGAGGACCGCGTGGCCGGAGGCGAAGAGCGCGGACAGGCGCGTGGTCCCGGTGGCGGTGTGCAGCTCGGCGTCGGGGAGACGGTGGCCGGTGAGCGGGTGGTCGCCCGGAAGCGGGTAGTGCAGGGAGAGGCCGGACATCAGGCCGGCGATGTGACGGTTGGCGTCGGGCAGGCGCAGCAGGTCGACGACGATGTCGCGCAGCGCGGCCACGTCCTTGGTGGGGTGCGGGTCCGCGAGGACGCGCTGGGCCGAGGTGTGGTGGATGACCTGCGCGCCGACCGGGTGGCGTTCGGTGTGGTAGCTGTCCAGGAGACCCTGCGCGGCACGGCCCTGAAGCGTGGCGGCCAGCTTCCAGCCGAGGTTGAACGCGTCCTGGAGGCCGAGGTTCAGGCCCTGCCCGCCCAGCGGCGGGTGGATGTGGGCGGCGTCCCCGGCGAACAGGACGCGGCCCGCCCGGTACTGCTCCAACTGCCGGGTGGCGTCGCTGAACCGTGACGCGTTGGCGACCGCGCCCAGGGTGGTCTCCGGGCCGTAGACGGCCTCCAGGGCGGCGGCGATCTCGTCGTGCGTGACGGGCGCGTCGCGGTCGAATTCCGTCAGGGCCGTCTCGTCGGCGGGGCCGGTGCGTCCGAAGGTCAGGCGGTAACGGTCGTCGCCGAGCGGCGCCGTCATGGCCCAGTAGCCGCCGGCCTGGCGGGTGAGCGTGCTCATGTGGCCCAGCTGCTGTGGGACCAGCGGCGACACGGACGTGAGCTGGATGTCGGCGAGCACCGCCTGGTGGGTCCCCGGGCGGCCGGGGAACGGCAGCCCGAGCAGCTTCCGCACGGTGCTGTGGCCGCCGTCGCAGGCCACCAGGTAGCGGGCGCGCACCTGCAGGCCGTCTGCCGTCACGACCACGCCGTCCTCGTCCGCCGCGACGCCGGTGACACCGGCGTCGCGCAGCACGCGAGCGCCGCCCTTGACCGCCCGCTCTTCGAGCACCTCCTCGATCTCCCACTGCGGGATCGCGATCGGGAACGGGTGCCGGGTCTGCCAGGGTGTGCAGTCCAGCGGGACGGGGAGGGCCGCGAAGTGACCACCCACAGGCTCGCGCGAGGTCGCCCGGGACAGCAGCGGTTCCAGCAGGCCGCGCAGCTCCAGCAGCTCGGCGGTGCGGGGCTGGATACCGCCGCCCTTCACCTGCCGGCTGCGCTCGGCGAGCTTCTCCAGCACCAGCGTCTCGACCCCGGCCAACGCCAGTTCGCTCGCCACCATCAGCCCGGTCGGCCCCGCGCCCGCGACGACGACCTCGGTCTCCAACTCCGTCATGCCCTCACTCCTTCGCCTGACTATCCCCGGAGTAAAAGTATACCAAGTGCAGAAATGCTCTCGGGGGAGCCGGCTGTTACCGTGGAGATCGTGGACGAGAGCAAGCCGGGGCTGCGGGAACGGAAGAAGCAGCGGACGCACGCGGCGATCTCCGACGCCGCGATCGGGCTCTTCCTCGAGCACGGCTTCGACCAGGTGTCGGTGGCTCGGGTGGCCGAGGCGGCTGAGGTGTCCAAGCGCACCCTCTTCGCCTACTTCCCGACCAAGGAAGACCTGGTGGTCCATCGCCTCGCGGACCACGAGACCGAACTCGCGCGCGTCGTGCGGGCCCGTGAGCCCGGCACGGACCCGCTGGCCGCGGTGCGCGAGCACTTCCTCCACGGACTGCGCGAGCGGGACCCGATCAGCGGGCTCAACGACCACCCCCAGGTGCTGCGGCTCACCCGGATGATCCTCGACTCGCCCTCGCTGGTGGCCCGGATGGAGACCTTCAAGTCCGGCGCGGAACGCTCACTCGCGCGGGCCCTGCGGGAGACCGCGGACACACCGGAACTCACGGCGCGCCTGGCCGCCGTGCAGATCGTCGCGGTGCAGTGGGCGCTGTCGCAGGACAACGCCCACCGGATGGCGGACGGGGAGTCGGCCGACGCACGCTACGCCGGCGCGGAGGCCGACGCGGAACATGCGTTCGCGCTGCTGGAAGGTGGCCTGGGGCGGCTGACGCCGCCTCAGTGAGGCGGCGGCGAGCCGCTCAGACGGACGTCTCCGGCGCGGTCCCGGTCGGCTCGGCGGTCGCGGCGTCGGCGGCCGGGGAGCGGTCGTGGTCGCCCGTCATGCCGTCGAGGAGCTCGCGGAGGATGTCCACGTGCCCGGCGTGGCGAGCGGTCTCCTCGATCATGTGGACCAGGACCCAGCGCATCGAGACCTCGGCACCGGACCAGGAGGTGCCCGTGGCGTCCAGATCCGTCGAGACGATGACGGCGTTGGCCGCCGCGCAGGCACGGTCGTAGAAGGCGAGGAGGTCGGCCGTCGTCTCGCCCGGCTCGACGCGCAGGTCGGCGTCGGTGTCGTCGTCGTCGAAGGGCAGCGGCTCGCTCTTCGCCCCGAAGGTCTCGCAGAACCAGCCGTACTCCACCGCGGCCAGGTGCTTGACCAGGCCGAGAAGCGACGTGCCGGACGGCACGAGCTGCCGGCGCAGCTGCTCGTCGTCCAGGCCCTCGAGCTTCCAGCGCACGGCGGTGCGGTGGCGCTCCATGCTGTGGAGCAGGATCTCCTTCTCCGTCCCCGTGTGGGGCGACTTCGTTGTCGTCATGTCCGTGAACGTAGCAGCGGGCACTGACAGGCCGGCACTGACCGGACCCGGCTGTTTTAGGCTGGGCAGCATGCCGACTCTGCTGCTGGTCCGACATGGCCGATCCACCGCGAACTCCTCCGGGATCCTCGCCGGGTGGAGCCCCGGCGTCGCCCTGGACGAACACGGCGAGCAGCAGGCCAAGGCGCTGGCCGAGCGGCTGGCCGGGCTTCCCGTGGCGACGGTGGTCAGCAGCCCGCTGGACCGCTGCCGGCAGACCCTCGCGCCACTGCTCACGGCCCGGCCGGAGCTGACGATGCGGCTGGACGAGCGTCTGGGGGAGTGCCGCTACGGCGACTGGACCGGCCGCCCGCTGGCCGAGCTGGCCAAGGAGCCGCTGTGGGCCACGGTGCAGGCGCAGCCGTCCGCTGCGACCTTCCCCGGCCCCGAGGGCGAGTCGCTGCGCGAGCTCAGCCGTCGCGCCGTGGAGAGCGTGCGCGAGTGGGACGCCGAGGTCGCCCGGGAGCACGGGCCGGACGCCGTCTGGCTGGCCTGCAGCCACGGCGACGTGATCAAGGCCATCGTCGCGGACGCGCTCGGCCTGCACCTGGACCTCTTCCAGCGCATCTCGGTCGAGCCCGCCTCCGTCACCGCGCTGCGCTACACCGCCACCCGGCCCTACCTGCTGCGGCTCGGCGACACGGGCGAGCTCGGCGGCCTCGCGCCGCGTCCGCGCCCCGCCGAGGGGGAGGACGGCGCGGGCGGCGGCGACGACGCAGTGGTGGGCGGCGACACCGGAACCCGGTGACCAGTGGGTAGGGTGGAATAGATCGATCGCGAGATCGTTTCGGTATCACCAGGACTCGACCAGACAGTCGCCCCCTCCGATTCCGTGGAGCAGACATCGTGCCCCGCCAGGTGTTCTTCTACGACCCCCCCGAGCGCTTCGTGGCCGGCACGGTCGGCGAGCCGGGCCACCGCGCCTTCTACCTGCAGGCCAGTGCCCGCGGCCGGATCACCACCGTGCTGCTCGAGAAGGGCCAGGTCGCCGCGCTGGCGGAGCGGGTCGAGGAGCTGCTCGACGAGGTCGTGCGCCGCTCGGGCGGCAGCACGACCGTGCCGGCCCTGGCTCCGCCGGAGATGATGGACTCCGCCCCGCTGGACTCCCCCGTCGAGGAGGAGTTCCGGGTCGGCACCATGGCGCTGGCCTGGGACGAAACGGTGCAGCTGCTGGTCGTCGAGGCGCAGGAGGTCGTCGAGGGGGAGGACGAGGCCGACGAGCCCACCCTCTTCGAGGACGAGGAGGAGGGCCCCTCGCTGCTGCGGGTGCGCCTGAACGGCGCGATGGCCCGCGTCTTCGCCAAGCGCGCGCTGGATCTGGTCGCGGCCGGCCGGCCGCCGTGCCCGTTCTGCAGTCTGCCGCTCGATCCGGAGGGCCATGTGTGCCCGCGTCAGAACGGTTACCGGCGCTGAACGCGGACGGCCCGGCGCCGAGCCCGGAGCCGGTCGGCGTGCCGCAGGCCGACCCGGCCGCGTGCGCGGCCCTCGCGGCCGACCCGGACCGGGCGCTGGCCCTGCTGCGCGACGGCGAGCTGACGGTGCATGGGCGGATCACCGACGCCTCCAACGCGGCTTTCTACTGCACCGTCTCGGCCCCGGAAACCGACGGGGCAGCCGGCGGGAGAGACGGTGTGCCGGGCGGTGACAGTGCCGTCTGCGTCTACAAGCCGGTGCGCGGCGAGCGCCCGCTGTGGGACTTCCCCGACGGCACGCTCGCGGGCCGCGAGACCGCGGCCTACCTGGTCTCCGCCGCGATGGGCTGGGGCTTGGTCCCGCCGACGGCGCTGCGCGAAGGGCCGTTCGGCGAGGGCATGTGCCAGATATGGGTCGAGCCCGACCCGGAGGCGCCGGAGCTGCTGAGCCTGCAGCCGGGGGAGGAGCCGGAGCCCGGTTGGCGCGCCATCGGCCTCGCCGAGGTCGAGCCCGGCCGCACCGCGCTGTTCGTCCACGCCGACGACGAACGCCTGCGCCGCCTCGCCGTCCTGGACGCGGTCCTCAACAACGGGGACCGCAAGGGCGGCCACCTGCTGACGGCGGCGGACGGCCGCCTCTACGGCATCGACCACGGCGTCACCTTCGCCGTCCCCGGGAAGCTGCGCACGCTGCTCTGGGGCTGGGCGGGCGAGCCGCTGGCCCCCGAGGCGACGGAGGCCCTGGGCCGTCTGCGTGTGGAGTTGGACGGCGCACTCGGCGCGGCGCTTGCACCGCTGCTGACTGCGGCGGAGATCGCCGCGGCCGGGGCCCGGGTGGACGACCTGCTGAAGGAGGGCCACCACCCTTACCCCTCCGCGGACTGGCCGGCCGTGCCCTGGCCGCCGATCTGAGCCGTTTTCGGCTTTCGGTTCGCCGCCCCGGACAGGAGGATCGCGGCAAAACGCTCGCCGCGGTGGCGGCCTCAGGGCGCGGTCCGGCATAGTGTCGCCGCCCGCAACGGCCGCGCTCTGCCCGAGGAAGCCTCCATGACCGTTCCCTACGCCCCCACCGCTCCCCAGGGGCTCGTCGTCGACGAGTCGGAGCTCGGCCCCGGCGTCTTCACCTACTGGGCCAAGCGATGGGGCACGGGGCGGCAGTTCGTCATGTGGTTCATGATCGTCGCGCTGTTCGCCTCGGTCGTCCTGAGCCCGATCGCGATCTTCTTCCTGGTGATGGTCCTGCGGCTCCCCAACCACTCGAAGAAGGCCGCCGCCAAGCGCGTCGACCTGCACCAGCGCGGCGTCGTCGTGTACGACGTGAACGGTCCCGTCGCGGTCCACCGCTTCGCGACGCTGACGGCCCACCAGAGGATCACCGAGAGCTACTACAACGGCGTCAGGACCAACACGCAGTACCTGCTCACCCTGACCGAGCCGGACGGCCGCAGCACCAAGCTGACGCAGTTCTACGACAACATCCAGCACCTCATCCAGACGGTCCAGCAGGGCGTCGTCGAGGCGCAGCTCCCGCGGGTCCTCGCCGCCGCCCAGGCCGGCTACCCGGTCCCGTTCGGGCCCTTCACGGTCACCCAGCAGGGTCTCGTGTGCGGCACCAAGGGGACCGTCACCTGGCCGCTGCTCGACCGCATCACCGTCGGTCAGGGCTCGGTGCGCGTCATGGTCCACGGCCGCCGCACCGCGCTGGCGGCCAAGCCGATCGCCCAGATCCCCAACTACGGGCTGTTCCTCGCCCTGGTCAGCAACCTCCGCGCGGCGCAGCGCTGATCCCGGCAGTGGGGAGCGGGGGCGTCAGCGGCGTGTCGCGCTCGCGTGGGCGCGGATGACGCCGCCCCAGGCGTGGGACGTCGACGTCCAGACCGAACGGAGCTGCGGCTCGGCCGTGTGGAGGGAGGCGAGGGCGGCGTCGGGGTCGGCGCCGGCCTCGCGGGCCGCCGGGCCGTCGGAGGCGACCCACGGGACGACGTCGGCGGCGAGGACCTCCGGATGGAACTGGACGCCCCAGGCCGTGGCGCCGAGACGGAAGGCCTGGTGGCGGCAGTCGTCGCCGGTGAGCAGGGGCGTCGCACCCGGCGGGAGCTCGGCGATCTCGTCCCAGTGCCACTGGGCCGCCCGCGCGCCGTCAGGGACGGCCCCGAGGACGGGGTCGTCCGTCGCGGCCGGGAGCCGGCGCAGGGGCACCGCGCCCAGCTCCGGTGGCCCGCTGCGGCGCACGACCCGGCCGCCCAGGCAGGAGGCCGCGATCTGGGCGCCGAGGCAGATGCCGAGGAACGGCACGCCACGTCCGACCGCCTCGCGGATCAGGGTCCGCACGGCCGGGAGCCACGGCGCGGCCGCGTCGTCCTCACAGTTGGGCGCGCCGCCGAGCACCAGCAGGGCGTCGTGACCGACCAGCGAGGACGGGAGCGGAAGCCCCGCCCACGGATGCCTCAGGTCGAGGCGGAGGCCGTCGGCCTCCAGCGCGGCACCGACGAGACCCGGGCCGGTGCCGTCCTCGTGCTGGACCACCAGGATGTCCACAGCGCTCCTGACTCGACCGAAACCTACTGAAACTGATCGAACTCTTGCCAAACCCGACGGAGCCCTCACCGAACCCGATGGGCCGATGAGCTGCTGATCGACTTCCCCGGCGTGGCGCTTCCCATGCCTGCGGGCCGGCGGGGGCCGCAATGGTACGGCTTGGGGGGATTTCGGCGGTGACCTCGGCCGATTGACCGAGAAGGTCGTTAGCGGATCGAATGATCAGCCGGTTAGAGTCGAGGCTATGCATGCCTGGCCCGCTTCCGAGGTGCCCCTGCTACCAGGCAAGGGGCAGCCTCTGCGCATCCACGACACCGCGTCGGGCGAGCTGCAGACCACGACCCCCGGGCCGACCGCTCGGCTCTACGTCTGCGGCATCACCCCCTACGACGCCACCCATCTCGGCCACGCGGCCACGTACAACGCCTTCGACCTGGTGCAGCGCATCTGGTTGGACGCGGGCCACCAGATCGTGTACGTGCAGAACGTCACCGACATCGACGACCCGCTGCTGGAGCGGGCCGTCGCCACCGGCGAGGACTGGGTGGCACTGGCGGAGCGTGAGACCGCGCTCTTCCGCGAGGACATGACGGCGCTTCGGATGCTGCCCCCGGCCCACTACGTCGGCGCGGTCGAGTCGATCCCGCTGATCGTGCCGATGGTCCAGGACCTGCTGGCCAAGGGCGCCGCCTACGAGCTGGACGGCGACGTCTACTTCTCGATCGCCTCCGACAAGCGCTTCGGCGAGGTTTCCGGCTACGACGCCGAGACCATGCTCCGCTACTTCGGCGAGCGCGGCGGCGACCCGGACCGTCCGGGCAAGAAGAACCGTCTCGACCCGCTGCTGTGGCTGGCGCAGCGCCCCGGCGAGCCTGCCTGGGAGACCGAGCTCGGCCACGGCCGTCCCGGCTGGCACATCGAGTGCGTGGCGATCGCGCTGCAGCACATCGGGATGGGCTTCGACATCCAGGGCGGCGGCAGCGACCTGGTCTTCCCGCACCACGAGATGGGCGCCTCGCACGCCCAGGTGCACACCGACTCCCACCCCTACGCCAGGCACTACGTGCACGCGGGCATGGTCGCCCTCGACGGCGAGAAGATGTCGAAGTCGCGTGGCAACCTCGTCTTCGTCTCTGCGCTGCGGCGCGACGGGGTCGATCCGGCCGCGATCCGGCTCGCGCTGCTGAACCACCACTACCGCAGCGACTGGGAGTGGACCGACGCCGACCTGACCGGCGCGCAGGAGCGGCTGGCGCGCTGGCGCGCGGCGGTCTCCCGTCCGGACGGCCCGGACGCGACCGCGCTGCTGGCCGAGGTCCGCGCCGCGCTCACCGAGGACCTCGACTCCCCGCGCGCGCTCGCGGCGGTCGACGCCTGGGCGGCGAAGCAGGAGACCGAGGGCGGCGAGGACACCGGCGCGCCGGGCCTCGTCTCCCGCCTGGTCGACGCGCTGATGGGCGTCGCCCTGTAGCTGCACAGGCCAGGAGGCGAAGCCTCCAGGGGGGCGGGGCTGCCGACAGGCGGCTCCGCCCCCGGCCTTGGGCCGGGCGGTGCCCCCGGACGTGGGCGCGGGCCACCACGCTGTGAGTGGCCTGCGCGTTCGGGGAGACATCGCCCGCGTGGCTTGTCGCGCCCACGCGGCGGAGCCGCCTCTCGGCGGAGCCCCGCGCCCCTAGCGTTCTGCCACGTCCCTGAGTGCACTGGCTTTCTCCGGCGCCGGGTACGTCCGGCCCTTCCAGGCCGCGCCGCGGCCGCGCCAGTGCTGGACCGCCGAGTCGACGGTCATCAGCAGGTAGAGCCCGGCCGTGAAGGGCAGCAGCAGCGCCTCGCGGGTGGGGCGGCCGTAGTAGGCGAGCATCGGGCGGTAGGTCAGCGTCATCAGCGCCCACGCCGCGAGCGCGGGCAGCGCGACGAGCGGTCGCAGGGTCACCGCCCCGACGACCGTCAGGGCGGGCGGGACCAGGTAGACGAGCGTCAGCCCCAGGACCGTGCCGGCCAGTAGGAACACGTTGTGCCGCAGCTGCGCGTACGCGCTGCGGGAGACCATCCGCCACAGCTGTCCGAGCTCCGGGTAGGGGCGGACGCTGTCGACGCGGTCCGCCAGGCCGAGCCAGGTGCGGCCGCCGCCGCGCTTCACCAGCCGGGCCAGGTTCACGTCGTCGATCACCGCGCCCCGGATCGCGGCCACGCCGCCCGCGCGGGCGAGGGCCTCTCGGCGCACCAGTGTGCAGCCGCCCGCCGCGGCGGCCGTCCGCGAGCCGGGCTTGTTGCTCCAGCGGAACGGATAGAGCTGGGCGAAGAAGTAGACGAAGGCCGGCACGATCAGCTGCTCCCAGCGGGTGCGGACGCTGAGCCGCGCCATCTGCGAGACCAGGTCGTAGCGCGCTCCGCTCTCGGCGGAGGCGACGAGGCCCTCCAACGAGTCGGGCTCGTGCGCGATGTCGGCGTCGGTCAGCAGCAGGTACTCGACGTCCCCGGCCAGCTCGACGCCGTGCCGCAGCGCCCAGAGCTTGCCGGTCCACCCGGCCGGCGGTTCGCCCGGCGAGGTCACCGTCAGCGGCAGCGCGCCGGGCGCCTCGCCGAGCCTGCGGGCGAGGTCGCCGGTGCCGTCGGTGCTGCCGTCGTCGACCAGGATCACCCGGGCCTCGCCCGCGTAGCGCTGGGCGAGCAGCGACGGGAGGCTCAGCGGCAGTACCTCCGCCTCGTCGCGGGCCGGGACGACGACGGCCACGGAGGGCCGCGCCCCGTCCGCGTCACGGGGCGGCAGCCGTACGTCGGTGCGCCAGAATCCGCCCTGGCAGAAGGTCAGCCAGAGCCAGGCGAGCAGGGACAGGCACGCGATCAAGGTCAGCACCGTCACGCGCGCGAGTATGCCACTCGGCTCGGACGGCGAGCGACAGCCGACGGGCGGGCGCGGCGCCCTGGTACGCGTTGGGGACACGATCAGCTCCGTGCCGTCGAGCTGTTAGGGTCCGCTGCCATGTGGAGCGAAGCGATCGTGGCGGGGCGCCCGGCATGGCGGCATGCGGCATCGGGTGTGGAGTTCCGGGAGGTGCCCGGTGGCACGTTCCTCATGGGACTGTCGGATGCCGAACTGGACGCGGTGCGCGCCATCGAGAGCAGCGGAGGGGTCGAGGACACCGTCGAGCCGTTCTTCGCCGGCGCGGGGGACGCCCGGCCGGTACGGAAGGTGCGAGTCGAACCGTTCCTGATCGCCCGCCATCCGCTGACCGTCGCCCAGGTCCGCCACTGGCTGCCCGACTACCAGGACGACTACGCCGGGAACGACTCCGGCACGGCCCGACTCGAGGACGAGCTGGAGGATCTGCTGGAGGCGCTGCCGTTCCGGCTGCCCAGCGAGGCCGAGTGGGAGTACGCGGCACGGGCCGGCACCACGACGCTGACCTTCCGCGGTGACCACAAGCCCGGCGAGGAGCAACTGCTCGACCACTTCGGCGACCCGGCGCGGACGGCCGCAGCGGAGAACGCGTACGGACTGGCGGCGATGGGTTCGGCGAACGAGATCTGCGCCGACGTCTGGATCCCCGGCTTCGTGGACGCTCCGGCCGACGGCCGTCCGCGCGTGGGCGACGGGCCCCGGGCGGTGCGCGGTGGCGCGTCCGACGTCCACCCCTGGCAGGGGTGTGACGAGTGGGTGCTCCTGCTGTCCGCCATCCGGTACGAGCACAGCGGATTCACCGCCGTCCGGCCGGTCGCACCGCTTCCCTCTCGCTGAGGGCCGGCCGCAGGCGATCCTGAGGGCTGCAGGCGTGGGCGAGGGCCGCTCCCTGCGGGGTAGCGCCGTCCCTCAGGGCTCTGCCGCATAGACTTGCGTCCGTTGGTGTCCGGCAGAGCGCTTCCGATGGCTTTCCGCTGGCCAGAGGCAAGCTACGGAGGTGCAGCGAGAGCTGTGAAGATCGCACTGATGGACTCCGGAATCGGCCTGCTCCCCGCCGCTGCCGCTCTGCGCGCGCTGCGTCCCGACGCGGACCTCGTGCTGTCCCAGGACCCCGACGGAATGCCCTGGGGTCCTCGCACGACCGAGGACATCACCGCGCACGCCCTGGCCGTGGCCCGCGCCGCCGCCGAGCAGAAGCCGGACGCGCTCGTCGTGGCCTGCAACACCGCGTCCGTCCACGCCCTCGACGCGATCCGCGCGGAGCTGGAGCCGGACATCCCCGTGATCGGTACCGTGCCCGCGATCAAGCCCGCCGCCGCGGACGGCGGGGCGGTCGCGATCTGGGCCACCCCGGCCACCACCGGCAGCGCCTACCAGCGCGGTCTGATCCGCGACTTCGCGGCCGGCGCGGACGTCTCCGAGATCCCGTGCCCCGGGCTGGCCGACGCGGTCGAGTACGCGCGACCGGAGGAGATCGCCGCGATCGTCGCCACGGCGGCGGCGCAGACGCCTCCCGGCACCCGGGCGCTCGTGCTCGGCTGCACGCACTACGAGCTGCTCGCCGCCGAGATCAGTGCGGCACTCGCGGAGACCTGCCCGGAGCTGCGGCTCTTCGGCTCCGCCCGCGCCGTCGTCGAGCAGGCCCTGCGCCGGGCCCGTCCCTTGCGCGAGGCCGGCGAGGGCACCCTCACCGTCCTGCGCAGCGGCCGCGAGGAGTCCCTGCCCGCCGCGGCCCTCGCCTACCCCGAAGGCCGCGCCCTGCAGGGCTGAACGGCTGCTGACCTCAGGAGCGGACCTCGGGGGCGGCGGAGGCCGTGGCCTCCCGTCCCCGAGGGGCGTCGGTGGCGGCCAGTGCTGCCTTCGTGGCGCGTTCGTCGGCCGGGGCCAGCCAGAAGTAGACCGGGGGCAGGCCAAGTTCGATCACCGAGAGGGCGATCTGGAACCACTGCGGCCAGCCGTGCAGGGCGAGGGAGAGCAGGCGGCCGACGCCGCCGAGGAGGAAGACGGCGGCGAGCCAGCGGACCGCCGAAGCCGGGACCGGGTGCTGGCGGCCGGCCCAGAGCCAGGCCAGGCCGTAGCCGGCAAAGCTCGCGCCCATGAAGCGGCCCCAGCTGTCGACGGTCGTGCCGGCGTGCTCGGCGCCGGGGATCGCCGCGTTTCCGGCGACGACGTGGAACAGCCCGATGGCCACGCAGGACCACCCCATGAGCTGGACGAGTACGCGGAGAGTTCTGGCCATGGCGCTCACCCCGTGATCGCTTAGTTGACGCGTGTCTACTAGCTCTTGGTCCAGAGTAGGCCGACCTAGTAGACACGTGTCAAGTAAGCTGGGTCGCGTGCCACCACCCCGCAAGCGCCTCAGTCCGGCCGAGCGGCGCGCCCAGTTGCTCGCCGTGGGTGCACGGCTCTTCGCCGAGCGCCCCTACGAGGAGGTGCTGATGGAGGAGGTCGCCCAGCAGGGCGGGGTGTCCCGGGCGCTGCTCTACCGTCACTTCCCCAGCAAGCACGCGCTCTTCGCCGCGGTGTACCAGGAGGCGGCCGACAGCCTGCTCGCCCGGACGCGGATCGATCCGGCCGACTCGCTCCTCGAACAGCTCGTCCAGGGGATGGACGTGCACCTCGACTACTTCGTCGCCAACCGCAACGCCGTGCTGACCGCGAACCGGGTGCTCGCCGGCGATCCGGTGATCCAGGCGATCATGACGGGCGAGCTGGACGCGCTGCGCACGCGCCTGCTCGCCGTCCTCCCGCTCGCCGACGAGCACGGCCGGGAGGCGGTCTCGAGCGTGCTGCGCAGTTGGCTGGTCTTCGTCCAGGTCCTGGTCGTCGACTGGCTCACCGAGCCGACCTGCACCCGCGAGCAGCTGCGGGACGTCTGCGTCGGCGCGGCCCTCGGCGCCCTGGGCCCGCTGCTGCCCGCCGCGGCGTTCCAGGACCAGGACGCCTGAGCGGGTGCCTGACTGACGGGCTCTCGGATCAGCCCGCCGCGTCGAGCGAGATGGACGAACTCCTCACGGCCAGGTCGACGCGGTGGTCGGCGACGGGAATCTGGCAACCGTAGGTCTCGCTGCACGCGGCGTAGCTGACCAGGGCCACCGCCTCGCCCTGCCCGCTGCGCCGGATCGGGAGGGTCGCGGTCAGCGGCCCGTCCGGGTAGACCTCCAGCGGTTGGGCCACTCCCGGCAGCCTCAGCGGGCGCAGGGGCGCGGTGGTCGTCAGCCGCCCTGTGGCAGCCAGCGCGCCGCGCAGGCCGACCGCGGTCGGCCGGCCCACGCCGTCCACCCCGCCGGGCGGGAGGGTGATGCTGTACAGGTGGTACGTCGGCTTCAGCGGCGTGAAGCGGACCGAGAGGGTGCCGCTGTCGCCGTCCCAGCTGACGACGGTCAAGGACACGTCCACCCCGCCCGCGCTGAAGTGCGCGGTCGGCGGCGACGGAGACCCGGTCGGCCCTGGCGCCGTCGATGTGCCGGAGCCGCCAGCGCATCCGGTCAGCGCCAGAGCGGCGGCCGCAGCGACCGACGCGGCGGTCGTTGCGGCACGCCTGCTCCCGGTCATCCCGGTCATGCCGCCCACTGGGTC
>NZ_BBPP01000010.1:66855-111179 GCF_000787835.1 Streptacidiphilus melanogenes | reverse complement strand
GGCGGTCGTGCGGCACGCCTGCTCCCGGTCATCCCGGTCATGCCGCCCACTGGGTCAGCCAGTTCAGGAAGCCGGTCTTGTTCAGCTGCGGGTGGCCGGTCTTGTTGGTGTCCACCCGTATCGTCCCCGACGGGCTGACGACGATCAGGACGGGCAGGCCGTAGCTGCCGCTGCTGTCGTACTTCTGCAGCAGGGGCATGTTGCTGTCGATGTCGATCTCGACCAGGTGGTAGTGCGCGCTGATCTCGGCCTTCACGGACGGGTCGGAGTAGAGCGCGTGGACGGTGCGGCAGGCGAAGCAGGAGGTGGAGCCGAAGTCGAGCAGGACGTTCTTGCCGTCGGCGCGCGCCTGCCGGAACGCCGCCTGGACCGCCTGCGGCGCGTTGGCCGGGACGGGGACGGTCGCTCCGGACCCGGCTCCGGACCCGGCTCCTGACCCCGACCCGGAACCCGAGCCGGTGCCCTGGCCGGAACTGTGGGCGGAGCCGGCCTTCGCCTTCGAGGGCTTCACGCTCGCGGCCGCATGCGGAGTCGCGGACGTCGCCGACGCACTGGGCGTGGCGGAGACGACGACAGAGTCGGGCGTGGCGGCTGCGGCGACCTCCCCGGTCGCGGGAGTCGCGGCAGCGCCGGCGGCAGGGGAGGTCGGGCCGCAGGCTGCCAGCGCGGCGGTGGCGGCCGCCGTCACGACGGCAGCCCACAGCAGGCGCGGCCGGCCCGTCGGAATCCGGTCGGTGGTGGAGGAGAGAGTGGTGCGCAAAGACATGACGCCTCATCAATTATCAGGGAATTCACAGGAATCAAGGAAAAGCTGGGAACGGAGAATGCCCGGCTCCCGGAGCGGGAGCATGTGCGCGCGACTGTGAAACCGCTTAAACGGCCAAGCAGTTGGGGGGTTCCCGGAGGGCGCGTCAGCGAGCATGAGTGGCTCGAAGGCGCCGTAGGGCAGTTCGGAGCGGACTTTAGCCGCGGCTAAGGGAGCGCTCACACGGCGCTGCGGTTCGTCGTCGCACACCAGATGGCAGTGCTCAGACGCCGGGTGCTCAGACACCGGGCGCTCAGACGCCGGTGCTGAAACCGGACGTCCACACCTGCACCTGGTAGACCAGCTGCGCCCAAAGGCCGGTGGCCAGCGTCACGCCCACGAGCACCAGCATGCCGCCGCCCAGACGCGTCACCAGCGTGTAGTGGCGCTTCACCCAGGCGAACGCGCCGAGCACCCTGCGGAAGGCGAGTGCGACGGCGATGAACGGCAGTCCCAGGCCGAAGCAGTAGACGACGGTCAGCAACGCGCCCCGTCCCGCGCTCGCCTCCTGGCTGGCGAGGAAGTTCACCGAAGCCAGCGTGGGTCCGATGCACGGGGTCCAGCCCACTCCGAAGACGGCGCCGAGCAGCGGTGCGCCCAGCAGACCCACGACGGGCTTGCGGTGGCTGCGCAGCTCGCGCTGGGTGAAGCCGGGCAGCAGGCCCATGAAGGCCAGCCCGAGCAGCACCGTCAACACGCCCGTCACCACGTCGATGGCGCGTTGGTGCGCCAGCAGCCGTTCGCCGAAGTAGCCGAACAGGGCGCCCTCCGAGGCGAAGACCGCGGTGAAGCCGAGCACGAAGAGCGAGGCCCCGGCCAACAGCCGTCCGCGCCTGCGCCCCTGGGCCTCGGCCAGGTCGACCGCGGAGAAGCCGGTGACGTAGGAGAGGTAGCCCGGGACCAAGGGCAGTACGCAGGGGGAGAAGAAGGAGACCAGGCCGCCGAGCAGGGCCACCGGGACGGCGAGGATCAACGCACCGCTCTGGACGGTCCCGTTCACGCCGCCTCCCCGAGCACCGGGGCCAACAGAGACGTCAACTGCGCCGACGTCAAAGGTTGCAGGGCTCGCACGGCGACCCGCCCACGCCGGTCGAGGACCAAGGTGGAGGGGATCGCCTGCGGGTTGACCGTGCCCGGCGGCAGGCTCAGCAGCAGGGAGCCGTCGGGGTCGTAGAGACTCGGGTAGCGCAGCCCGGCCGTCCGGGCGAAGGCGCGGGCGGGCGCCGGGTCCAGATCGCGGGTGTCGACGCCGACGAACTGGACGCCCTTGGCCCGGTAGGCCTCGAAGACCTGCTCCAGCCCGCCGGCCTCCGCTCGGCAGGGCCCGCACCAGGAGCCCCAGATGTTCAGGACGACGACGTGGCCCCGGTACGACGACAGGTTCAGCGGCCGGCCGTCGAGCCCGTGGCCCGCGAGCGCGAGCGGGGCCCCGCGGTCTCCGACGGAGACCGTGCTGGTGGCGGTCGTCGCCGTTGCGCCGGTGTCGTCGGAGGAGGAGGTGGACGCCCCTGCGGGGTGGGACCCCGGCGAACAGGCCGAGAGGCCGAGCGCCAGCAGCGCAGTGAGGACGGAGAGCAGGTGGTGACGGTGAATCATGCGGCCGAGTCTCACAGTCGGCCGGTGAGCGCGGGCTGCGCCGAACCTTAAGCGCAGCTGAGCCGCATCAGTTGGAGAAGTCCTGCGTCATCCAGACCGTCCCGGAGCTGTCGCGGATCACCGCGATGCCTATGTGCGTGAAGCTCGAACTGAGGATGTTGCGCCGGTGTCCGTCGTTGGGCGGCTGCTCGGCGAGCATCTGCTGGGTGAGGTTGACCGCCATCGCGGCCTCGGCGGACGCGGACGCCGCGACCGGGCCTCCCTCGCCGATGTTCTCGCCGCAGGCGGTCCACTGCACGCCCTGGGCCGACTCCCGCTGTCCGACCGAGGCCTCGCCCGGACACACGTGGGACAGTCCGCATCCGCCGGCCATTGTCCTGTCGTGCGCGGCCGCGCTGGCGTCGAGCCCGGTGGTCAGGGTGTAGGCCGGCAGTCCCTGGGCGGCGCGGGCCTTGTTCACCGCGTTCAGCACCGCCTGGACGGCGCTGCCGGAACCGGCACTGCTGCCGCCCGAGCCCGATCCGCCCGAACCCGATCCGCCCGAACCCGATCCGCTCGAACCCGATCCGGCGCCGTGCGAGCCGACGGACCGTGCGGCCGCCGACTTGGCGGCTGCGGGCGTTGCGCTGCCGGGACTCGCCGAGGAATGCGCCGAGGCCGAGGCGGACGCCGACACGGAGGTCCCGAGGGCGTCCGGCTGTCCCAGGGCGGCCGCGCTCGCGCTCGTCGTGCCGCCCGGTACCGCCGCTCCGGTGACGGCCGTCGGGGACGATGGGTGCAGGCAGACCGCGACGGCCACCCCGGCGACCGCGCACACCACCAGTGCGGGCGCCACCACCTTGCGTGGCGCGAACCAGCGTGCGGGGGCGCGGTGACGGGATCGCGCAGCCAGGTCGTCGTGTCGCTGCGAGCTCATGGGAACGGGACCTCCAAGGGCCTGTCGAGTCGGCGTGCGCCGCCACGATAGGCACGTCCCAGCAGGTCAGGCAGCCGGAACCGGGCTTCTTAGGACTGCCCTCAGGAAGCGTTCACCTGCCCCGCAGCTCGCCCACCTCCGGCCGCCGGGGGCGGCGTCAGCACATCGACGTCGACGGGATCTGCCAGGAGGTCTCCCGGGTCTCGGAGCCGGGCTCCGGCGAGATGTGGGCGGTGATCTGGGAACGGTGGGTGCTGCCGCAGAAGGTGATCACCAGGGTGCCCGGGTCGAGCTGCTGCGTCTGCGCGGTGAACCCGGGGGCCGGGACGGCCGAGATCAGGCAGACCGCGTTGCTGCCGAACAGCACCGACGCCTGCCCGCCTTGGGCGTGCACGGTGTGCGCACCGACGCCGCCCTGGCACGAACCCGCGCCCGTGCCGCTGCCCGCGCCCTTCGCGCTCGGCGTCGTGGACGCGTGGTGGCCGGTGGCCGACGTCCCGTGCGAACCGGCGGGCGCGGCGGAGACCGCGCTCGCGGACGGGGACGGCGTGAGGGACGAGGCCGTGATCGGCGAGGCGGAGGCGGAGCCCCGGGTGTCCCCGCCGGCCGCGCCGTCCGCCTGGACGGTCGGCGGGGTTCCGCCGGTGGAATCCATGACGAAGCCGACCGCGAAGAAGCCGACCGTCACGGTGCAAGTCGTACATATCAGCCAGATCAGGCCGTAGCGAAAGAGGCGGTGCACTCGCGCATCCTCCCTCATCCGGCGGGGCGGCTCGTACCGCCCCACATCCGCCGGGTGGGTCCGCATCCACTACGGTGTGCCGCATGCCCAGCGTCCTCGTCGTGGAAGACGACCCCGCGATACGCGCCTCCCTCATCGAGGTGCTCTCGGAGCACGGCCACGCCGTGCGCAGCGTGGGCGACGGTTTCGGGGCGTTGCGCGAGATCACGCAGGCCCACGTCGACGCGGTCGTGCTCGACCTCGGACTGCCCGACCTCGACGGGGCCGACGCCCTGCGGATGATCCGCGGCCTGTCCCGCGTCCCCGTCATCGTGGCGACCGCACGGGACGACGAGGCCGAGATCATCCGTCTGCTCGAGGCCGGAGCCGACGACTACCTGGTCAAGCCGCTGTCCGGACGGCAGTTGGCCGCCCGCCTGGCCGCCGTCCTGCGGCGCGCCAGCGGCAGCCTCGCCCCGGAGGCCCATGGGCCGATGCTGCACGAGGGACCGCTGGCGACCGCGGGCGCCCTCGTCGTGGGCGGGCTGCGCATCGACCCGTCAGCGCGCACCGTCCACCTGGACGGCCGGGAGCTGCAGTTGACCCGCAGGGAGTTCGACCTGCTGGCCTTCCTCGCCGGTCACGCCAACCAGGTGGTCTCCAAGCGCCGCATCCTCGCCGAGGTGTGGCGGGAGTCGTACGTGGACGACCAGACGATCGACGTCCACCTCTCGGCGCTACGCCGCAAGTTGGGCGAGCAGGGCGCCCGGCCCCGATACCTGTGGACGGTGCGCGGGGTGGGCATCAAGATGGTGACACCGGCGTGAGACGCTCCCTGGCGGGAGTGGCCCTCGCGGTCACGCTGATGGTGGCGCTCTCGTTCCTGCTGCCGCTCGGCGTCCTGGTCCGCACCGAGGCGCGGGGCCAGCACATCGCCGCCGCCGAACAGCGCGCCGCCGCACTGGCCCCGGTGCTGGCGCTCACCACCGACACCGACCAGCTGACCGCGGCCATCTCGAGCCTCGACCCGGATGACGGGCTCGGCGTCCGGCTGCCCGACGGACAGCAGCTCGGCAGCGATCACTCGCCCGCGCAGCTGCTGGCACGGGCCGCCGCCCAGCGCGAGTCCCTCACCGAGGACATCCCCGGCGGCTGGCTCTACCTCCAGCCCGTCGTCCTACCGCAGGGCCGCGTGGCCGTCATCGAGGAGTACCTCCCGGCCGGGCAGCTCACCGACGGTGTCGCCACCTCCTGGGGCGTCATGACGCTGCTCACGGTGTGTCTGGTGCTCGGCTCGATGTTCGTCGCGGACCGGCTGGGGGCGCAGGTCGTCCGCTCCTCCCGGCGGCTCTCCCGGGCGGCCCACCAGATCGGCTCCGGCGACCTGGACAGCCGGGTCGACCCCTCGGGGCCGCCCGAACTGCAGCGCGTGGGCGCCGCGTTCAACGCGATGGCCGACCGGGTCGTGGAGCTGCTTGCGGTGGAACGCGAGCTCGTCGCCGACCTGTCGCACCGGTTGCGCACCCCGTTGACCGCCCTGCACCTCGCCGCCGAGCGGATGGGGCCGACACCGGACGCGCAGCGCGTCACCGCCGCCATCGACCAGCTGGAGTCGGAGCTGCAGGCGATCATCGCCGCCGCCCGCACGCCACTCGCGACGGGACCGATGGGCCGCGCCCTGCAGGCGTCGGAGGGAAGGCCGGGCGAGGCCTCCGGCCGGACCAAGGAGGCGCAGGGCGGCGGGAGCCGCCTCGGATCAGCCGGTCGCGACCGCGACGAAGCCCCCGTCTGTGAGGCGGCCGACGTCGTCGAGCGGCGCGCGGGGTTCTGGGCGACGCTCGCCGAGCACCAGGGCCGCCCCTGCGAGGTGCGCGTCAGCTCCGAACCCACCCCGGTCAACCTGTCGGCCGACGACCTGGGCGCGGTCGTCGACGCGCTGGTCGGCAACGTGTTCCGGCACACTCCGGCCGGGACGGCGTTCACCGTGGACGTCACGCGCACGGCACTCGCCGTCCAGCTGACCCTCGAGGACGCGGGGCCCGGCATCGCCGACCCCGAGTCCGCCCTGGCGCGCGGCAGCAGCGACAGCTCCACCGGCCTGGGTCTCGACATCGCCCTACGAGCCGCCATCGCCACCCGCGGCAACCTGCGGATCACCCGAGCGGACCTGGGCGGCGCCCGCATCACCCTCACTCTCGGCCTCGCCTCCGCGACGCCGCCACGCGGACGCGCTCGCGCTCTCGCCTCCGGCCGCCTCTCCCGCCGCGCCGCGCGCTGACCCGCGCCCAGGACCGGTCCAAGCCGGCGAAGAGGCCTTAGCCGACGAGGCGTCTGCGCCAGTCCAGGGGCGTCACGATGATGGTCCGCTCAGGAGAGCCGTTCCAGTCCACCGGGAGGCCGACCTCCTCCAGCGCGGAGCGGACCTCGCGGCCCACCGCCGTCGTCGTCTCCGCCGAGCCGTCGAAGCCGCCGTAGAGGAGCCGGAGGCCGTCGCCCCGGGCCACCGAGTCCGTGCCCTGTGAGTGGAAGTAGACGAAGCCCCGCCGGTCCGGCGCTCCCTCGGCGGCTATCTCCGAGTGGCCGCAGTTGCGGCAGCAGGTGAAGTTCTCGCGGGCGGTGATCCCGGCGTCGTCGAGTGCCTCGAACGCGCGGCTCAGCCGCTCGGGATCCGTCTCGCCCTCCCACTCGGCCTGCTCAGCCAGGCGCTCGGCCCAGAGCCGATCGGCCAGCTCGCGCGCCTGAGCGGAGGAGACCGGCTGCGTGTCGCCGTCCACGAGGTAGTCCTCGGCGGCCTCGGCCAGCTCCTCCCGGTCGACGTAGCCGCCGACCAGCAGCAGGCGCAGATGCGCCTCCAGCTCCCTCCGCGACTCCTCGTCAAGAACGAGCGGAGGCACGGCCGCAGGCGCCTCGAAGGACAGCGGCTCCCAGCTGAGCTCCGCCCGCCATCTCTCGTCCGCGTCGTCCGCGTTCCGCGCCCAGGCCGTCAGCAGCTGCGCCACCCGGGCGGGATCGGCCAGCAGCGACCGGAAGTGCCGGTCCGGACCGCCGTCCCGCAACTCCACGGTGTAGGCCTCCGCCTCGTCGTCCCGCCAGATCTGCAGGAAGTGGTGCGGCCGGTCGGGGACGCGGTGCAGCACGAGGAAGGCGTTCCCGGGCGTGCCGACGCCTGCGACCAGCGCGGCGAGCGCCTCGGCGGTCGGCCGGACGTGACGGGCGCCGTTCTCCTGACGCGTCGTGATGTCGAGCATGCGCCCACTCTTGCACGCACCACCGACAACCCGTGTCCGTCCGGCGACGGCGAACGGACAGCGGCCCGACGGCGGGGGCGGCCCGAAAACGCTGCCGGGGCCCGACCATGGTGCCGGCCCGGCGACGGTCTGACGCCGCGGCGCGCTCAGTCGTCGCGGCGCCGAGCTCTTCAGACGGCTTCGGCTCCGCGCAGTCTGCGGGAGGCGGAGGGCGACCACGCGGACAGCGCGGCGTCCAGCCGCGAGCGCGCCGTTTTGGTGCCGACGCGGACACGGCTGATGCACAGGGAGTCCGGCAGGCCGCTGTACGGGTCGACCAGCCGGCCGTCGTTGCGGAAGGCGCTGGTGTAGCCGAGCTCGCGCAGCAGCGACACCGCGCGCAGGTCGTGGACGTCGTCGGGGTAGGCGAAGGACGTGATCGGAGCGCCCGTCAGCTTGGTGAGGCGCTGGTGGCCGCCGACGACCTCCTCGCGCAGCGCGTAGTCGTCGCAGCGGTCCAGGCGGGCGTGGCCCAGCCCGTGACTGCCGATGTTCATGCCCGCGTCCAGCAGGTGGTGCAGGTCCGCCGAGGTGAGCTGCGGGGCGGAGGGTGCCCGGTGCTGCGCGGTCACCCGCAGCTCCGCGAGGCTGCGGCGGCGGTCCGGGTCGGGCATGGCCGCCAGCGCCGCCGCGACCGAGCCGCCCGCGCGCCCGGACAGGCTGCGCGCCCAGCCGCCCTCGGCGACCAGGAAATCCGCCTCGTCCCACCAGTACGGGTCGTCGGTGTCCACCAGCCCCGCAACCGCGAACACCAGCGCCGGCACGGCGCGCGCGGCCAGCACCGGCAGTGCCTGCGTCACGACGTCGCGGTGGCCGTGCTCGAAGGTGATCAGCACGCTGTGCGGCGGCAGCGGGGCCCCGCCGGACATGGCCCGCTGCACCTGGCCCACCGACACCGGTGTGGCCGAACGCAGCACCCGGTCCAGCTGTGCGGCGAACACGCCGCTGTCATGCGCCTCCCGGAAGGTCAGCACGGCGAGCCGCCGGCTGGTACGCGCGCGGAGCAGCGGCACCGGTGAGGCGAGGGTCGGCTGTCGCACTGGCATTCCTTCCGGTAGTGCGTCGGACACATGGAAGACATCCGTCGGCCGACGAAGGTTGTACGCGGTGAGACGACTTTTCGTGCCGATTTCGTCGTAGGTCGGTGTGCGATAAGTGATCAACGCGTGTTCGACGTGTCCATGACGTTTCACTGTGAACGAACGACTCGTTTACCGGCGGTTTTCCGGCTCACGCGCACAGCACGGAGAATGAGCGTATGAACGACCAGGCCCCCATGGAAGCCGTCCGACAGGAACCGGTGCCGAAGGTACCCGATGACAGGCCCGTGGTGCGCCGGGTCGACCTCGGCACCGCGCGGTTGATGCCCGACCTGGACCGCTCGCGCGCATGGCTGCTGACCATGGACGACACCCCGCAGTCCTACGTCGATCTCGACGACCCGCGGCACCTGGAGTTCGAGTACGTTCAGCGGCTCGCGCACGTCGCCGACCTGTGCGCGGATTCCGGCGCGCCCGTGACCGCGTTCCACCTCGGCGGCGGCGCGCTCACACTGCCGCGTTACCTCGCCGCGACGCGCCCCGGGTCCCGCCAGCGCGTGGCCGAGCTCGACGCGGGCCTGATCGCCCTCGTGCGGGACGCGCTGCCGTGGGACGCGGCCGCGGACCTCGCCGTCGAGGCGGCGGACGCGCGTGCCTGGATCGCCTCCGCGCCGCCCGCGAGCGCGGACCTTGTGGTGACGGACGTCTTCGGCGGCGCCGGCGGCCACACCGTCCCCGCGGCGCTCACGTCCGTCGAGTTCCTGCGCCTCGCCGCGGGCACGCTCCGGGAGGACGGCGTGTACGTCGCCAACATCGCCGACGGCGCGCCCCTGGACTTCGCCCGCGGCCAGGTCGCGACGGCGGCGTCCGTCTTCCCTGAGCTCGCCCTGGTCGCCGAGGCCTCCGTCCTCCGCGGCCGCCGCTACGGCAACCTCGTCCTGCTCGCCTCGCATCGTCCCCTCCCCATCGACGACCTGACCCGCCGCACGGCCGGCGACCCGTTCCCGGCCCGGGTGGTCTCGGGCGAGCGCCTCACGGCTTTCGCCTCCGGCGCCCACGCCGTCACCGACGCCCACGCGGTCCCTTCCCCGCCACCTCCGGCGGGCGCCTTCGCGGTCTGAGCAGGCCGTCCGCGGCGCTGCGGCCCCGCACCCCCCCGTCGGCTCGTGCGGGGTCCGAGCGAGGCTCACGCCACGCGCGGCGGACGGCCCCGCCCCAGCTGCGTACCTGGCCGCCCCTGGGCGGCGGTGTTGCCGACGTGCGGCGGGGCCGGTGACTCCCTCGTTCCCGGAGCCCGGGCCACGCCGGGTGTGGCTTGCCGCGGCTCCATGCCCGGGTCCGGGTCCGGGCGACCGATCGGGCTGGGAGGGCGGACGGTCCCCGCACTCCAGCCCGTGCGCACGGAGCCGACCTGCGCCGGCCTGTGGCCGCGCCGCGTGGCCACGGGCCGGCGACGCGTGCGAGTCGGCCCGGCCGACTCCGCGGTGTCGCCCGCTACTCGGAGAGGACCCGGGCCAGGGCGAAGCCGTCCCAGCCCTTCGAGCCGACCGTCTGGATCGCCGTGCCGTCGAGGCGCGGCTCGTCCGCGATGAAGGCCAGGGCGGCGCGGGTGCCCTGGATGTCGGCGCCGCCCTCGGGGTCGAGGACGCCGCCGTTGCGGATCACGTTGTCGACCACGATGAGCGCCCCGGGGCGCGACAGGCGCAGGGCCCAGCGGATGTAGTGGGGGTTGTTGGCCTTGTCCGCGTCGATGAAGGAGAGGTCGAAGGGCTCCCGGCCCTCCAGCTCCAGCTGCGGCAGCGTGTCCAGCGCCTTGCCGACGCGGATCTCGACCTGCTCGGCCAGGCCTGCCGCGGCGATGTTCGCGGCGGCGACCTCCGCGTGGCGCGGGTCGTACTCAAGGGTGACCACCCGGCCGCCCTCGGCCAGGCCGCGGGCGAGGTTGATGGTGGAGTAGCCGCCGAGCGTGCCGATCTCCAGGATGCGGCGCGCACCCTGGATCTGGGCGAGGAGCCGCAGCAGGCGTCCGGCGGGCGGGGACACCTCGATCCGGGGGAGGCCGGCCGCCTCGCTGGCCTTGAGCGCGTTCTCAAGGGCCGGGTCCTGCAGGCCGAGTGTGCTGCTGAGGTAGGCGTCGACTGCGGTCCAGGTCTCATGGGTGCTCATAGCGGTCACGCTAGCTGCTGCAGCGGCCTTTCCGCGGGCATTTCAGGCCTCGTTAGCATGGGCTTCATGCACCTCATCGGAGACATCGACCCGACCCGCCCGCTGCTCGTCCTGGCCGTCGCCGAGGAGGCGGCGCATCTGGACACCGACCTTCCGGTGCTGCTCACCGGCATGGGCAAGGTCAACGCCGCGACCGCGCTGGCGACGGTGCTGGCGCGGGGGCCGCGGCCGACCGGGGTGGTCAACCTGGGGACCGCGGGGGCGCTGAAGCCGGGCTTCGGCGGCGTCACGCACGAGGTGAGCTCGGTGATCCAGCACGACCTCGACACCGAGCTGCTCGCCTCCCTGACCGGGGTGACCTACGGCGCGCCCATCGGGCTGACGGGCCGTGGGCCGGTGCTCGCGACCGGGGACACCTTCGTCTCCGACGAGGCGGCGCGGGCCCGCTTGGCCGAGCTGGCCGACTTGGTGGACATGGAGGGCTACGCCGTCGCGCAGGCGGTGCGTCAGACGGGGCTCCCGGTGCGGCTGGTGAAGCATGTGAGCGACGACGCCGGTGAGGGCGCGGCGCAGAGCTGGCGGGATTCGGTGGACGGCTGCGCGAAGGAGCTCGGGCGCTGGGTGGCCGAGAACCTCTGACGGTTCGGGCCGCTCAGGCGGCGGCGATGCGGAAGACCGGGAATCCGGGGGCGATGCGCCGCAGCTCCTCCTCCGGGGAGTCGGCGTTGACGTCGCCGAAGAAGTAGCCCACCTCCCAGGCCCACTTCTTCATGTAGGCGCGCAGCACGGCCGGCTTGTCGGCGTCGGCCAGCTCGGTCGCGCGGAACGGCTCGACCTTCTTGCCCAGGCGCAGCTCGCCGCCGCCCACGGCGCGCATGTTGCGGACCCACTGGGTGTGGCCGCGCGGCGCGACCAGGTAGCGCTCGCCGTCGATGATCAGCAGGTTGACCGGGGTGGTGCGCCACTCGCCGCTCTTGCGGCCGCGGACGGCCAGGATGCGGGAGCCGAGGAGGCTGATGCCGCGGTAGGTCAGCCAGGTCATGATCTTGTTGGTGATCCGGTCGAGGGTGACCATGAACCCGCCCTCGGGCTTGACCAGGCGCGGGGTCTCGGACTTGGCGGCGTTCGAGGCGTCGGCGTTCATCGTGAGCTCCTTGGCTGGCCGGTCTCTGTCGAGATCGGAGATCCGTTTCGAGAGCGGTGCTCTCGTTTCCATGCTTCGACTATCCGCCTTGTGTCGCGGGCTGTCAAGAGCAGTGCTCTCGTTTTTGATCGGCGCATCCGTATGGGTGCACTGCTCTCGCTTGTGGCAAACTGTCCGACATGGCACCTGTGATCCGAACCGCCCGCGAGCGCGCCCGTGAGGAGCTCACCCTCGAGATCAAGCGGGAGGCCCGTCGCCAGCTGGCCGACGAGGGCGCCCAGCGGCTCTCCCTCAGAGCCGTCGCCCGGGCGCTCGGCATGGCCTCGTCCGCGCTCTACCGCTACTTCCCGAGCCGGGACGACCTGCTCACGGCCCTGATCATCGACGCCTACAACGCCCTCGGCGACCGGGTCGAGACCGCGGTGGCCGCGTGCCCGGACGACGACCCGCGCGCCGCCTGGCGCGCCCTGTGCCACGGCGTCCGCGACTGGGCCAAGGAGCACCCGCACGAGTACGCCCTGCTCTTCGGCACGCCTGTGCCCGGCTACGCCGCACCCCAGGACACGATCGCCCCTGCCGCCCGGGTCCCGATCGCGCTGGTCGGCGTCATCCGCGGCGCGGCCGGGCGGCTGGACCTGTCGGCCCCGGTGCGGCCGCTGCGCGGGGCTCTCGCCGAGCAGGCGAGCGTGCTGGTGGCCGCTATGGCCCCCGAGGTGAGCGCGGGCGTGTTCACCCGCGGGGTGGTGGCCTGGTCGCAGCTGGTCGGGATGGTGAGCTTCGAACTGTTCGGTCACTTCGTCGGCGCCTTCGAACCGGCGGACGCGTTCTTCGCCCACACCGTCGAGGAGATGGCCGACTTCGTCGGCCTGCCGTAGGCCCTGCCGGGCCGTGTCGCCCCGACGGCGCCGCGGCCTCACGGCCGCGCCACCCCGAGCCCGAGCAGCAGGCCGGCGCACACGACGACCGCCGGCACGCTCAGCACCGGGGTCGCCGCCGCCTGCACGCCGAGCGCCGTCATCGCGCCCGCCGCGCTCAGCGCCGCCGACGTGGGCCGGGGCGAGCGGCCGAGCCACCACAGGCACCAGGCGAAGGCGCCGCCGAGCAGGACCAGACCGGGCCAGCCCTGCTCCGCCGCCTGCTGCAGCGAGGCCGAGGAGGCGCTCCCGTCGGCGAAGTCGCCCGGGCCGACGCCGCGCCACGGCTGCTGGGCCACCGCCTGCCAGGCGTCCTGCCATACGGCGAGCCGCTGCGCGGAAACCTCGGCGGTCGGTCCGCCCGCCGAGGGGTCGGTCCCGCCGCCGTGCGCGCAGACCAGCACGGCGCCGACCGCCAGCGCCGCGCAGGCACCGAGCAGGAGCAACGCCCGACGGCGGTTCCGGGTTCGGTGGACGGATCCGGCCACCACGAGCGTGCCGCCGCACGCGAGCGCGCCGAGCGTCGCGTTCGTGAGCAGCGACTCCGCCGTCAGCACCAGCGCGAGCAGCACGCAGCCGCGCGCCGCCCAGCGCAGGCGGCGTTCGCGGGCTGCGTACCCGGCGCAGCAGGCCGCGCCGACCGCGAGCGAGAGCAGGGCGGCGACGGCGTCGTCGCCGAGTACGCGCACCCCGACGGCCGGCGCGAACACGGCCGCGGCGGCGGCCGGGACGACCAGACCGCCCAGCGGCGCAAGCGCCCCGGTGATCCGCCCCGTCGCGTACCCGGCGGAGACGGCCAACAGCCCGAGCAGCGCCCCCTCCGGGTGCGCCTCCCGTCCGGACGCGCAGTAGTCCGTCCAGGCGGCGCAGGCCGCGAGCAGCACGAAGCCCACGACATCGCAGACGGTGTCGCTCCGCGCGGGGGCGTCGACCCCGGGCGGCACAGCGGTGTCCGGCATCGGCGTTCCCCCTGATCGCCCCGGTCCTGCACCGGCCGATCAACGGTAGACCCGGAGTTGGCCGGATGTCATCGGCCCGGCGGCCCTGATCGGCGATGCGCGACGCGCCGCAGCGACGTACCACCGCGACGCGACCACGCCGTGCCCGGCCCCGACCGGGCACGACCCGTAGGGTGGGCGTCATGCCTCTACCGGAGTTCGTGCGTGACCTGCGCGCCCATGTCGGCCGTGATCCGCTGTGGCTGAGCGGCATCACCGGGGTGATCCTCGACGACCGCGACCGGGTGCTGCTCACCCGCCGTTCCGACAACGGTCGTTGGGCGCTGCTCGGCGGCATTCTGGAGCCGGGGGAGGAACCCGGTGACGCGGTGGTGCGGGAGGCGTTCGAGGAGACGGGGGCGCGCGTCGTCCCTGAGCGGCTCGCCGCCGTCATGGTCGACCCGCCGGTGGTGTACCCGAACGGGGACCAGGCGACGTACCTGGCGCTGGTGTTCCGCTGCCGCTACGTCGACGGCGAGGTCAGGGTCAACGACGACGAGTCGCTGGAGGTGCGCTGGTTCGCGGTCGAGGAGCTCCCCGACGACGTGACGCCGCACCAGCGGGAGAAGGTGCGCCTGGCGCTGCGCGACGAGGAGACCACCTGGTTCGCCCTGTCGGCGGTCGCCCCCGGCGTGTCCTGACTCCACCCTCCCCGCGGTGCCTAGGCTGTCATCGCCACGAAAGGGCGGTGCGATGGATGCTGACTCCAGGACGAGGGCCGCGATCGAGGAGCACTGGCGGGCTTCGGAACGCGGGGACACCGAGGCCGAGCACGCCGTCTACGCGGCGGACGCGATCCTGGACTACCCGCAGTCGGGTGAGCGGTTTCGGGGCCGGGCGGCGATCTCCGCGCAACGCGGCGGCCACCCGGCCGACCGGCACTTCACGGTCCAGCGGATCACCGGCGGGGCGCAGCTGTGGGTGAGCGAGTGCCTCATCACCTACGACGGCGTGCCCTCGTACTCGGTGAGCATCATGGAGTTCGCCGACCAGCACGTGGTGCACGAGACGCAGTACTTCGCGGACCCCTTCGGCGCGCCGGCCTGGCGAGCCGCTCTCGCGGAGGCGATGCCTGGGCGGACCGTCGCCGGAGCCTGACGCCCGGACCGCCTCGGCCTCGCCCGCCTCGGCCTCGCCCGCCTCGGCCTCACCCGGACTCGGCCTCGCCTGCCTCGGCCGGGCGCGCCTCTAGGGCACCAGCACCACCTTGCCCCGGTTCGCCCGCGACTCGATCAGCTCGTGGGCGCGGGCGGCCTCGGCCAGCGGGATCGTCGCGTGGACCGAGGTGCGCAGCGCTCCGGACCGGAACGCCGCCCACTGCTCGTCGCGCCAGCGGGCGTACGTCTCCGGCCTGTTGCGCGCGACGGCCGCCATCTGGAAACCGATGACGGAGGCGCTGCGCACCAGCAGCTCGAAGGCGTCGACCGAGCCGCCGCCGGAGCTGAACGCGACCAGTCGCCCGCCCGTCGCGAGGGCGCGCACGGCCGGGCCGAGCAGGTCGCCGCCGACGGCGTCGAGGACCACGTCGACCGGCTCCCCCCAGGAGGCGTCGGCGTACCGTACGACCTCGTCCGCGCCCAGGCCGCGGACGAAGTCCGCCTTGGCCGGATCGCTGACGGCGGCGACCACGCGGGACGCGCCGCCGGCCTGCGCGTACTGCAACGCCAGCGCGCCGACCGCGCTGGCGGCGGCCGTGACGAGGACGGACTCGCCACGTACGGGGTGCGCCGCCTCGTAGGCCCCGCGCCCCACGAGTCCGCTGCGGACGAGTGCCACGGCGTCGAGGGCGGTGGCGCCGGCCGGCACCGGAGAGGCCATGGACTGGTGCAGCACCGCCAGTTCGGCGTAGGCGTGGGCGAAGACGAGCCCGGTCACGAGGTCGCCGACGGCGAAGCCGGTCACCTGGGGCCCGACGGCGACCACTCGCCCGGCCACCTCGCCGCCGAACGGCGCGGGCTCCGACGCCTCGCGGACCTTGCGGACGCTGGGCAGGGTGACGCCGATCGCCTCGCAGCGGACGAGCAGTTCGCCCCTGCCCGGTCGGGGCTCGGGGACGTCCTCGACGAACAGGACCTCGGGGCCGCCGTTCTTCTCGTAGCGGACGCGGCGCACGGACACCTCCAGGGCAGGGGATCGACTCGCAGAATTCATTGGGGCTCCCAATGAGTTTCAGGCTAGCCGGGCATTCATTGGGATGTCCAATGGTTTCGGTCTAGGCTTCCCCCATGGCACAAAGCGATCCGCTGCCCGCGGCCGGCGCCCTCGCGCGCCTCCAGACCCTGCCAAGCTGGCTGGCCGGACGCGTCGCCGCCCGGGGGCACAGTCTGGTCGCCGACGCCATCGCGGGGGAGGGGCTGAAGCTGCACCACCACGCCGTGCTGGCGGCCGTCGCTGACGGAGGGCCGCTGGCGCAGGCCGACCTGGTGCGCCGGCTCGGGTTCGATGCCAAGGACGTCGTGCTGATGGTCAATCACCTGGAGCGCGCGGGCCTCGTCGTGCGCGAGCCCGACCCCCGCGACCGGCGCAAGAACGCGGTGACCGTCACCCCGTCCGGCCGCGGCAAGCTGGAGCGCTGCGCCCGGCTCGCGGACGAGGCCAACGAACGTCTGCTGGCGCCCCTCGACCCGGAGGAGCGCCGGACCCTGATGTCCCTGCTCGCCCGCGTGCACGAGGGGTGAGCGTGACGGGCGGCGGCGCGCCTCAGCTGCCGAGCAGGTGCGGCGGGTGGTGCGGCGGGGTCTTGCGGACCCGATAGGCGTCCTCGGCGGCCTCCGCGACGGCGGCCAGGTCGCCTCCCGCGGTCGCGGTAGCGACGGCCGGTACGGCGCCCTCGATCAGCGGCGCGTCGCAGAAGCGGATGGGGAAAGGCAGCGCGAGCTCCTCGGCCTGGTCCAGCAGCGCGAGCACCGTCGCGGCGGTCTCCGGCAGATCGCACAGCACCGCGACGCCGACGCCCTGGTCGACCTGGCGCGCGGCCGCCACGACACCCTCGGCCTTCGTGCCGACGGCCGCGACCGGAGCGGGATCCGCGCCGGGCAGCAGGCGGACGCACTCGTCGAGGGTCGCCTGCGCCAGTGCGCGGCTGCGGCACACGAGCACGATCCCGACCCGATCCCGCTCGGGCAGCGTCATCACCCGCAGCGGCGCCCGCGCCGGCGCCCCGCCGTCCTCGTCCGCCTGCGGGCGCAGCGGCACGACGTCGGCCTTTCCGTCCTCCACACTCACCGGTAACCTCCGTGCACAGCCTAGGCATTCCCGCCCGGAGCCGCCCACGGCAACACGCGGAGACGGTCCGTCGTACGCAGAGCCGCACAGCCGCAGAGCCCGCGGTGCTCTGCGGGGCCGGGGCGGCCGGGCGGGTTCTCCTGCGTCGCTGCCTTCCGGGGGTGGAGGATGGGGCGGGTGAACCCGTCCGAGGAGGAGTCGGCGTGAGGCTGCGTGATGTGGAGCTGGGTGACGTCGAGGTCTACACGCGCATGCGCTGCGATCCCTTGATGATGGCCGAGCTCGGCGGGCCGTTGCCGGCGGAGACGATTCCCGACAAGGTCGCCAGGGACGTCGAGACGGTGGCGGCGAACGAGGGCTGGATCAAGATGATCGTCACCGACGGGGACGAGGTCGCCGGCTCGGTGGTGCTCTGGTCCCACGAGGAGGACGGGCGGCTGATGTCGGAGATGGGCTGGATGGTGCTGCCCGAGCACCAGGGGCGCGGCGTCGCGACCTGGGCGGCGGGCGCCCTGCTGGCCCTCGCCCGCGAGGACGGGCGCTGGGGGCCGGTGCACGCCTTTCCCGGCGTCGGGAACGCGGCGTCCAACGGCGTCTGCCGCAGGCTCGGCTTCCGTCTGCTGGAGCAGTGTGACGTGAGCTTCGTCGGGCGGACGCTGCGGACCAACCACTGGGTGGTCGACTAGCCCGGGCCGTCCAGGCCTTCAGACCCTCCGCGCTCTCCGCGCTCTCCGCGCCCTCTTCGCCCTCCGCGCGCTCACGCGTCCGCGGCGCGCAGTGCGGCCAGCAGCTCCGGGCCGGACCAGGCGCGGGCGGCGCCCGGCGGGGCCTGCTCCGCCTCGTGGACGAGCGCGGCGAGCCGTGCGTTGGCCGGGGCCGCGAGCCCGTGCCGTTCGGCGAGCGCGACGATCTCGCCCTGGAGGGAGTCGACCTCGGTGAGGCGCCCGCGCTGCAGGTCCTCCCACATCGAGGAGCGGGCCGTGGCGTCGATCGCCAGCATGGTCTTGGCCAGGCGGGTGAACACCGCGTCCGGCAGCCGCAGCAGGCGCGGCATCAGCGCCGGGCGGACCGCGCCCAGTTGGGCGGGCGTGACGCCGGCCGCACGGAAGGCGGCGAGAGCCTCGCGCTGGCACAGGGCCAGACAGGTGCGGTAGGAGCGGTCGCCGAGCTGGGCGCGCAGGGGGACGCCGGAGAGCGCGTTGATGGCGTTGTTGAGATTCATCAGCAGCTTGGCGTACTGGACCGCGCGCATGTCGCCGCGCGCCTCGACGCGCAGGCCGCAGGCCGCGAGCGCGGCGACGAGCGGTGCGCCCGGCGCGGCGTCGTCCAGCATCAGCGCGCCGCCGGTGCCCTGGTGGAACGTGCCCGGTTCGGTCTGCAGCACGTTGTAGGGGACCATCCCGGTCAGCACGGCTCGCTCGGGCAGTTCCTCGCGCAGCACCTCGGCGTTGTGCAGGCCGTTCTGGAAGCTGACCACGGCGGCGCCGGGCGCCAGGTGCGGCGCGAGCTCGCGTGCGGCGGCGCGGGAACCGTCCGACTTGACCGTGACGAGCACGACGTCGGCGTCGGCGGCGGCCGACGCCTCGGTCGCGACGGTGAGCCGGTCCGGGGGGACGTGCAGCGGTTCGCGGCGGCCGCTGGTGAGCGTGAGCCCCTTGTCGGCGACGACGGCCATCGCCGCAGGGCGGCCGATCAGCGTCACCTCGACGTCGGCCTGCCGGGCGAGGTGTCCGCCCAGGTGGCAGCCGATGCTGCCGGCGCCCATGACCGCGATGCGCATGCCGGTGATCCTCCCTGGGCGGTACCCGCGGTTGTCCGCGTGGCTGCACCCTACTCGCGGGTCACCGGCCGCGCGACGGGGGTGCCCGGGCAAAGGGCGAGGCAGGGGCAGGCTCGCGGCTCTTCCAGATTTGTGGAACGCGTTCTAGTCTGCGCTGCGACGGACGGAACGGCACCAGCGACAGCAGCGATCGCACCTGGAGGCGTCGTGCACCTGGACTACACCCCGGAGCAGCAGCGGCTCCGCGCCGAAGTGCGCGCCTACTTCACCGAGCTGATGCCGCCCGAGGCGCACGGCCGACTCAACGACCCGCGGGAGCAGAAGAAGTTCTACCGCGACGTCAACCGCCGCCTCGGCGCCGACGGTTGGCTGGGCGTCGGCTGGCCGGTCGAGTACGGCGGCCGCGGCATGAGCGCCTTCGAGCAGTTCATCTTCTTCGACGAGGCCGCCCAGGCGGGCGTGCCATTGCCGATCATGGCGCTGAACACCGTCGGGCCGTCCATCATGAAGTACGGCACGCCCGAGCAGAAGGAGTTCTTCCTTCCCAGGATCCTGGCCGGGGAGATCGACATCGCCATCGGCTACTCCGAGCCGGACGCCGGGACCGACCTTGCCGCACTGAAGACCCGCGCGGTCCGCGAAGGCGACCACTACGTCGTCAACGGCCAGAAGATCTGGACCACCAACGGCGACACCGCCGACTGGGTCTGGCTGGCCACCCGCACCGACCCGGACGCCCCGCCGCACAAGGGCATCACCATGCTGATGGTCGACACCACCGACCCCGGCTACTCCACCACCGTCATCCGCACTCTGGCCGGTCACGACACCACCGCCAGCTACTACCAGGACATCCGCGTCCCGGTCTCCATGCGGGTGGGGGAGGAGAACGCCGGCTGGCGGCTGATCACCAACCAGCTCAACCACGAGCGGGTCACCCTCGCCGCGCACGCCACGATGGCCAACCGCGCCCTCGCCGAGGTGCAGGCCTGGGCCCGCGAGACCGAACTCGCCCACGGCAAGCGGGTCATCGACCTCCCCTGGGTGCGGCAGCGCCTCTCCCGCGCGCACAGCCGCCTCGACGCGGTCAAGCTGCTCAACTGGCAGATGGTCGACGCCGTCCAGCGCAACGTGCTCACCCCGCAGGACGCCTCCGCCGTCAAGGTCTACGGCAGCGAGGCCCGCCGCGACGCCTACGCCTGGCTGATGGAGGTCGTCGGCGCGGCCGGCCCCCTCAAGGAGGGCTCCGCCGGCGAGGTCCTGCGCGGCAACCTGGAACGCGGCTACCGCAGCGCGGTCATCTTCACCTTCGGCGGCGGGAACAACGAGATCCAGCGCGAGATCATCAGCTGGATCGGTCTGGGCATGCCCCGCGTCCGCCGCTGAGGGAGCGCCGCGGACGCCGGGATGCCCGCTGCGTTCCGCCCTGCCGGGGGAGGGCGGAACGCGGGCTCAGCGACGCTTGGTCGGGGCGTCCAGGGCGCCGTTGACCGTGTCGCCGATGAGGTTGAACGCCACCACGGTGACGATCAGGATCGCGGCGGGCGGGTACACCTGCCACCAGTAGCCGTCGTACAGGGAGTTGAGGCCCGCGGAGAGCATGGTGCCCCAGTCGGAGTGCGGCGGGGGCAGGCCGAGCCCGAGGAAGCTCAACGCCGAGAGCGTCAGGATCGAGTCGGCGATGGTGAAGGTGCCGCTGACGAGGATCACGCCCGCGGCGTTCGGCACCAGGTGGCGCAGCACGATGCGTGATCCCGAGCCGCCCATCATCCGTGCCGCCTGGACGAAGTCGCGGGTCCGCAGGGCGAGGACCTCGCCGCGGACCAGACGTGCGGCTCCGAGCCAGGACAGCAGCGACAGCAGCAGGATGATCCCCCACAGCGTGGGGGTGAACATGCTGACCATCATCAGCAGCAGCACGATGCCCGGTACGGCGAGGAAGGTGTCGATGATCCGCATCATGACGGCGTCGACGAAGCCGCCGACGTAGCCGGCGAACGCCCCGTACAGAGTGCCGATGACCGTCGTGGTGATCGCCACCGCGAAGCCGAGCTCGAGCGAGGACTGACCGCCCGTCATCAGGCGCCCCAGCACGTCGTATCCGGAGGCGTCGGTGCCCAGCGGGTGCCCTCCGCCGGGGGGCAGGTCGGCGAGGTTCAGCTGCACCGTGACCTGGTCGGTCCGGTAGAGCAGAGGGCCGACGAAGCAGAACGCGGCGACCACCGCGACCAGGCCCAGGCCGAACAGAGCCCGCCGGTTGTGCAGGAACGCCCGGACCGCGAGCCGTCCGGAGCCGCGTGACGACGTCGACGGGCCGGTCTCCAGCAGGAGTTCGGGCGCGTCCAGGGGTTCAAGCGTCGACATGGCGGATCCTGGGGTCGAGGAAGCTGTAGGCGATGTCGGCGAACAGGCTGCCGAGGACGGTGGCCACCCCGACCACCAGGGTCGCCCCGAGCATGATCGGGTAGTCCTTGCTGGTGGCCGCCTGGTAGAAGAGCAGCCCCATCCCCGGGTAGTTGAACACCGACTCGGCGATCACCGCTCCGGCCACGATGCCGGGAGCCGACAGGCCCAGGATGGTGATCACCGGCAGCAGCGAGTTGCGCAGCACGTGCCGGCTCAGCACCAGCCGTCCGGGCAGCCCTTTGGCCCGGGCCACCATGACGTAGTCCTGGGCCAGGGTGGTGATGGCCGAGGTCCGCATGTACCGGCTGAAGCCGGCCACGCTGACCAGGGTCAGCGTGGTCACCGGCAGGACCAGGGCGCGGGGGTCGGCCAGGATCCCGGCGACGGACTCCGCCTGCGGGGCCTGGGAGGGCAGCAGGTGCAGCTGCACCGAGAAGACCGCCACCAGCACCAGCGCGAAGAAGAAGTCCGGCATCGAGTACAGCACGAAGGACACGACGGTGAAGGCGTGGTCAGCGGCGCGGCCCCGACGTACCGCCTGGAAGATCCCCATCGGCAGCGAGACCGCGAGCGCCAGCAGCGTGGACAGCCCCAGCAGCAGCGCGTCGCGCGGCAGCCGCTGCGCGATCAGCGTGGACACCGGCTGCTGGAGCGAGTACGACGTGCCGAAGTTGCCCTCGGCCGCCTGCTTCACGTACGTCACGAACTGCTCCGCCAGCGGCTGGTTCAGGCCGTTGGCGGCGTTGAACATCGCGATGCGCTCGGCAGTGGCCCGCGTGCCGAGGGTGGCCCGCGCGGCGCTGCCGGGCACGAGGTGGATCATGATGAAGGTCAGCACCATGACCCCCAGCACGACCACGATCGCCTGGCCGATCCTGCGGATGAGATAGGCGGTCATCGCTTGCACCTCACGACGTGTACGCCCAGTCCTCGAAGTCCTGCCCGCCGGAGAACGGGTTGAGCGGGACGATGCCCTGCAGGTTCGTCCGGTAGACCAGGATGCCCTCGCGCAACGGCAGCCATAGCCAGGGGAGTTGCTGAGCGGCGTAGTCCTCGTACTGCTGGAAGGCCTGGGTCGAGGAGCCGTACTCGGTGGCCTTGATCAGCTGGTCCATCTTCGGGTCGGAGTAGCCGCCGGAGTTGCCGTTGCCCCCGGTGTCGAAGTAGCCCGTGCCGTTCGGGTAGAGCGAGTACGGGTCGTAGCCGAACTCCGCGAGCTGCCAGCCGCAGCCGGAGGCCGGGTGGGAGGATGCGGTGCAGGTTCCGATGGTGCTGATGAGGGTGTTGAACGGCTCCGACTTGAGGTTGACGGTGATGCCCGCCTGGGCCTCGGAGGACTTGATGGCGGCGTTCTGCACGTCCGTGGTGGCCCGGCCCGAGGAGTAGACCAGGTTGAAGGTCAGCGCCTGGCCGGCTCCGATGCCGTCACCGCACTGCGTGGGCCCGTTGCCCGGGCTGGCGCAGGTCGTGGTCCCGCCCGGGGTCACCTTCCAGCCGTGCGCCTGCAGCAGCGCCTTCGCCTTGGCCGGGTCGTAGGGGTACGGTCCGCCGGACTTCTCCAGCGGCGAGGCCCAGGCGCCGGTGGCCTTGACCGGCACGGGGCCGTTGCCCGGGTCCGCGTAGCCGTTGTAGACCTTGTCGACGATCTGCGTCCGGTCGATCAGGTACTCCATCGCCTGCCGGATGTACAGCTGCCGGAGCAGGGCGCCGACCTGGGCGTTGTACAGGTTGGGCTGGATCTCGGCCACGCCCGGGATCGGCACGCTCGTGATCGAGTAGCCGCTGGAGGTGAGGGCCTGCGCCTGCTTGATGTCGTTCAGCGGCAGCGACGCGACGTCGAGCGAGCTGCCCGACCGCAGGGCGTTGATCTCGGGGGTGTCCGTGGTGAAGGGCGAGAAGACGACCTTGTCCAGGGTCGCCTTGGGCGAGCCGGAGTACGCCTTGTTGGGCACGTAGCTGTAGTAGCCGTTGCTCCGGAACTCCGAGAGCTTCCACGGCCCGTCCACCACCTGCCACAGCGGGTTGGTGGTGAAGTCCGTCGTCTTCGCGCCCTGCTGTTGCAGGTAGGAGTAGACGGCCTTGGCGCCTGAGGCCGTCGAGTCGTAGTCGCCGACGGCGCCGGTCGCGGAGGTCTTGTCCCAGGCGTGCTGGGGCAGCAGCGGGATGGTGCTGAGCACGTCGTCGGTGTAGAAGTCCGGGTTGTAGGCCTGGGTCAGGTCCAGCACCACGGTGTGGGCGTCCGGCGTGGACACCGACGCGACGTCCTCGGGGAAGAGCCCGACGAGGTGGGCATTCCAGTTCGAGGCGTTCGCCTTCAGAAGGTTGTAGACGAATGTGAAGTCGCGACTGGTGACCGGCTGCCCGTCCGACCAGTTCCAGCTCTTGAGGGTGATGGTGATCCGCTTGTCGCCATTGGAGTAGACAAGTGAGCTGAAGAGGCTCTTGTCCTTGTTGACCACCGACTGGCCGCCGTCGCCGGCGTAAACCAGGTACGGCCACATCGGTTGGGTGAGGTTGACGTTGTAGCCGTTCTGATTGGTCGCCGGGGCGAACGGGAAGATGAAGTCGGGCTGCGAGCCGACCTCCGCGATGGTGACCGTGCCGCCCTGCTTCACCGGGCCCTTCTTGGCGGTTGCGCTCTCGCCGTTCCCGATCGCCCCGCTGCCGCCGCCACCTGAGCAGCCGACAGCGACCATAGCCAGCACGGTCGCAGCCGTCGCGACTCTCAACCCCTGTACAACGCGCATGTTCGTCCCTTGTCTCCCCGCTCGCATTCCGCTGCTTCCGCACCAAAACGGACGTTTTGCATGCCCATGACATCCGCTGGCACGGACTTACCCCTGGCGTGCACGGTTCATGCCCTGCATTGATAGCAGTGGCTAACGGCCACTCACAATGCTGTGGATATTGCAGGATTGCGAAACCTGCCGAGAGACTCCCCCGCGAGGGGTGCTCCTCATCGCGAGGAAAGGATCGTATTCGAAGGGTCTCGACTCAGTGCCCGGCGTGCGTCTGGGCCGGGTTCATCGACTCCACCGCCTTGACCAGGGTGGCCAGCTCGGGGTTCCTGGCAGCGTCGTCGAGCGCCTCGCGCAGGGCGGCGTCGTTGGTCGGCCGGGCCTCCTTCAGGAGCTGCAGGCCGGTCTCGCTCACGTCCGTGTAGATGCCGCGGCGGTCGGTGGGGCACAGATAGCGGGCCAGCAGGCCGCGGTCCTCCAGGCGCGTGACCAGCCGGGTGGTGGCGCTCTGGCTGAGGACGACGGCGTCGGCCACCTGCTTCATCTGCAGATGCCCGCCCTCGCCGTCGTGCTGGCGGCTGAGCACGTCGAGCAGCGAGTACTCGCGCACGCTGAGGTCGTGCCGGGCCTGGAGGGCCCGCTCGACGTGCGCCTCGATCCTGCCGTGCAGAAGGGAGAGGGCGGCCCAGCCGTTGGCGAGGGCGGTCAGTGCGGGGTCCGTGGCGGTCATGGCCCGGTCTCCTTCCTGGGGCGGCAGGCCTCCAGGATACGCCTCGCCGTGAAATACCAGCTTCCGGCAGCAGCCTGCGTTTGCATATAGCGCGCGTCTGCAACTATTGTCGACGCATGTAAGGCGCACCAGCAATCGCACGGAGGGAAGCCTCATGCCTCTCGCACTCCTCGCCCTGGCCATCGGGGCCTTCGGGATCGGCACCACCGAGTTCGTGGTCATGGGCCTGCTGCCCGAGATCGCCGGTGACTACGGCGTGTCCATCCCCACCGCCGGACTGCTGGTCACCGGCTACGCGATCGGCGTCGTCGTCGGCGCGCCGCTGATGACGGTGATCGGCACCAGGATCAGCCGCAGGACGATGCTGATGCTGCTCATGGGCCTGTTCACCGTCGGCAACCTGCTCTCCGCGCTGGCGCCGAGCTTCGGCGTGATGCTCGCCGGGCGGATCGTGGCCTCGCTCGCCCACGGTGCGTTCTTCGGCATCGGGTCGGTCGTCGCCGCCGAGATGGTCGCCCCGCACCGGAAGGCCGGCGCCATCGCGACCATGTTCACCGGGCTGACCGTGGCCAACATCGTCGGCGTGCCGCTGGGCACCTTCGTCGGCCAGGCCGTCGGGTGGCGGATCACCTTCGTCGGGGTCGCCGCGCTCGGCGTGGTCGGCCTGCTCGGCATCGCGGCCCTGGTCCCGGACCTGCCCCGCCCGGAGGGCGCACGGCTGCGCCGGGAGCTGGCCGCGTTCCGCAACGTCCAGGTGGTCCTGGCGATGGCGATGACCGTGCTCGGCTTCGGCGGGGTCTTCGCCGCGATCACCTACATCGCGCCGATGATGACCCACGTCGCGGGCTACTCGGACGGCGCGGTGACCTGGCTGCTGGTGCTGTTCGGCGTCGGCATGTTCCTCGGCAACCTCTTGGGCGGGCGGTTCGCCGACCGCAGGCTGATGCCGATGCTCTACGCCTCGCTCGGCGGACTCGCCGTCGTCCTCGCGCTGTTCACTCTCACCGCACACAGCAGGCTCCTCGCCGCGGTGACCATCCTGCTGGTGGGCGCGCTCGGCTTCGCCACCGTCCCGCCGCTGCAGAAGCGTGTCCTGGACCAGGCGCACGGCGCGCCCACCCTCGCCTCCGCCGTGAACATCGGCGCGTTCAACCTCGGCAACGCCCTCTCGGCCTGGCTCGGCGGCGCGGTGATCGCCGCAGGCCTCGGCTACACCGCCCCGAACTGGGTCGGCGCGCTGCTCGCGGCCTCCGCGCTCGTCCTCGCCCTCTGGTCCGCCGCGTTGGAGCGGCGCCACGCCACGGCACCCGAGACGACGCCGGCCGTCCCCGCCGTCACGACCCCGGCGGCCACCCCCGTCCACCACTGAGCGGCCGCTGCGGCCGCGCCCGCACCTCCCCATCGCCACCGCACCCGACAGGCAAGGACCGATCACCCATGACCACCCCCGCCGTCCCCACCGTGAAGCTCAACAACGGCGTCGAGATCCCCCAGCTCGGCTTCGGCGTCTTCCAGATCCCCGACGAGGAGACCTCCGCCGCGGTCACCGCCGCGCTGGAGGCCGGCTACCGCAGCATCGACACCGCCGCGATCTACGGGAACGAGACCGGCGTCGGCCGGGCCCTGGCCGCCTCCGGGCTCCCGCGCGAGCAGCTGTTCGTCACCACCAAGCTCTGGAACGCGGACCAGGGCTACGACTCCACCCTGCGGGCGTTCGACGCAAGTCTCGCCAGGCTCGGTCTCGACCACGTCGACCTCTATCTGATCCACTGGCCCACCCCGGCCCGGGACCTCTACGTCGAGTCCTGGCGGGCCGTCGAGCGTCTCGCCGCCGAGGGGCGGATCCGGGCCGCGGGCGTGTCCAACTTCCAGCCCGCGCACCTGCGGCGGCTGATCGACGGGAGCGGCCTCGTTCCGGCGGTCAACCAGGTCGAGCTTCATCCGGGCCTGCAGCAGGCCGAGTTGCGCGACTTCCACGCCGGGCACGGCATCGCCACCGAGGCCTGGAGCCCGCTGGCCCAGGGCGCGGTCCTGGACGATCCCGCGGTCACCGCGATCGCTGCCCGGACCGGCAAGTCCCCGGCCCAGGTGGTGCTGCGCTGGCACCTGCAGCTCGGGAACATCGTCATTCCCAAATCGGTCACCCCGGCGCGGGTCCGCGAGAACCTCGACGTCTTCGACGTCCGGCTCACCGACGAGGAGATGGCCTCGATCGCCGCGACCGACCGCGGCCTGCGCACCGGCCCGGACCCGGACCGGTTCAACTGACCCCGCAGTCGAGGGGCGGGCAAGCGCCGTTTCTGCGAGGGGTCTTGACGGCTTGAATGCTCACTCACTACGGTGCGCTGGGGCGTTAGTTAGGAAACTTTCCTTACGAGAGAAGGAGAGGCAACGCCGTGAGAGAGCGCATCGTGCGCGTGCTCGGGCTCGGGGCCGCCGTCAGTACCCTGACCACCGGAGTGGTGGCGCTGGCCGCCGCCGCACCGGCCCTGGCCGCGTCCCCCACCCACGCGTTCCCGTCCCATCAGACCTACCAGGTCGGCGTGATGCCGTCCGCCTCGCAGGCGACGCGTGACGCCGCCGTCGAGAAGCAGTACGACTCGTGGAAGGCCGCCTACCTGGTCCACGGGTGCGCCAGCAACGAGTACTACGTCTCCAGCAAGGGCGACGGGGACGCGACCAACAACGGGCCGGTCTCCGAGGGTCAGGGCTACGGCATGAACATCGTGCCGCTGATGGCCGGTTACGACGCCAACGCGCAGACCGAGTTCAACGGCCTGTGGCAGCTGGTGAAGGACCACGAGGACCAGTACGGCCTGATGCAGTGGCAGTTGGACGGCAAGAGCTGCAAGTACTACAGCTCTGGCACCCCCGACGGCGCCACGGACGGCGACCTGGACATCGGCTACGGCCTGATCCTCGCCGACCAGCAGTGGGGCGGATACACCGCCGACGCCCTCAACTGGCTGAACAACTTCTGGAACCACGACGTGGCCCCCGACGGCCACCTCAAGTGCGAGGACGACGGCCCCAACACGGACACCCGGCCGTCCGACCACATGATCGACCACCTGCGGGCCTTCGCCGCCTACGACACCTCGCACGACTGGAACAAGGTCGTCCAGCGGACCGAGGCCGTCGACTCCTCGCTCGTCTCCGGCTACTCGTCGGCCAACGGGCTGCTGTCCGACTTCGTGGTCGGGGCCAACGGCTCCAGCCCGTCGCCCGCACCCGCCAACTACCAGGAGGACCAGCCGGACAACATCGTCGGCTACAACTCCATCCGCGTCCCGTGGCACATGGGCACCGACGCGCTGCTGAACGGCTCCACCACCTCCGCGTTCGAGCTGAGCGAGGCGCAGAAGTGGTCGGCCTGCGCCAAGAAGGTCTCCGGCGACAACCCGGCGAACGTCTACCCGCACCTGAACCTCAACTGCACCGGCTACAACACCAGTGACGTGGCCGAGGAGGCGGGCGACTCGATCGGCCCCGCCGCCATGGCCGCCGGTGACCAGGCCTGGACCGACAAGATCTGGAGCTACCTCCAGACCAACCCCTACGGCGATGGCTACTACGGCGAGACCATCAAGACCCTGGTCATGATCGTGATGGCCGGGGACTACTGGAGCCCCGCCGGATCCGCCGCACCCGCAGGCGACTTCTCCGTGTCCGACTCCCCGACCTTGGCCTCCGTGGTCGCCGGAGCCGCGGCGACCACCACCGTCTCGACCGCGGTCACCTCCGGCTCGGCGCAGTCCGTGGCGCTCTCCGCGTCCGGCCTGCCGACCGGCGCCACCGCCGCGTTCAGCCCGGCGTCGGTCACCGCCGGCGGCAGCAGCACGCTGACCGTCACCACCTCGTCCACGACCCCGGCCGGGAGCTACCCGGTCACCGTCACCGGCACTGCGGCCTCCGGCTCGCACGCCGCCACGTTCACGCTGACGGTGACCACGGCGAGCGGCGGCGGCTGCACCCCGGCCCAGCTGCTCAGCAACCCCGGCTTCGAATCCGGCGGCACCGGCTGGACCCAGACCTCCACGCTCGGTTTCGACCCGATCACCAAGGCCACCAGCGCCGAACCGGCCCACGGCGGCTCGTACGTCGCCTGGTTCAACGGCAACTCCAGCAAGGACACCGACACCGTCGCCCAGTCGGTGACCATCCCGTCGGGGTGCGCGGCGACACTGAGCTACTGGCTCCACGTCGACTCCACCGAGAACACCACCACCGCCAAGCCCGACACCTTCACCGTCCAGGTGCTGAACCCGAGCGGCGCGGTGCTCGGCACCGTCGGCTCCTACTCGAACCTGAACGCGGCCAGCGGCTATGCCCAGAAGACGGCCAGCCTGTCCAGCTGGGCCGGGCAGACGGTCACGCTCAAGTTCACCGGCGCGGAGACCGACACCAGCGGCGGCACGACCGACTTCGTCATCGACGACCTCGGGCTGAGCACGCAGTGACGGACGCCCGTTGACGTAAACCTTCGACAACGGGCGCGGGCCCGCCACCACTCCTGGTGGCGGGCCCCGCATACTGTTCGGGTGGAGGAGAACACGCTGGTCCAGGGGAGATACCGGCTGCAACGCCGGATCGGGCGCGGCGGCGCGGGGGAGGTCTGGCAGGCTGAGGACGAGGCCCTGGGCCGTCAGGTCGCCGTGAAGTGCCTGGTGCCGGACGGGCCGAACGACGGTCAGCTGGTCCGGGAGCGCTTCCGCCGCGAGGCGCGCCTCGCGGCGGGCCTGCAGCACCCCGGAATCACCGTCGTGCACGACTTCGGGGAGTCGTCCGGTGTGCTCTTCCTGGTCATGGAGCTGTTGCACGGCGAGGACCTCGGCCGCCTCCTCGACGCGGCGCGCGGCCGGCGGCTGCGGCCCGGCGAGGCGATGGGCATCGGCCGCCAGATAGCGGACGCGCTCGCGTACACCCACGAACGCGGCGTCATCCACCGCGACCTGAAGCCCGGGAACCTGATCCGCACCGTCGACGGAACCGTGAAGATCTGCGACTTCGGTATCGCGCGCCTGGGCAGCGACGAGAACGTCACCGCCCGACTCGGCGGCAACACCTTCGCCGTCGGCACGCCGTTCTACATGTCGCCCGAGCAGATCGAGGGCACCGGCCTCGACGAGCGCGCCGACCTCTACTCCTTCGGCTGTGTGCTGTACGAACTGCTGCTCGGCCACCCGCCGTTCTTCAAGGGCGACCCGCTGGTGGTCCTGCTGGACCACCGCGACGCAGAGCCGCCTCCGCCGCGCGCCGAGCGCCCGGAGATCCCCGAGGCGCTGGAGCGCCTCGTGCTGGACCTGCTCGCCAAGGACCCGGACCGCCGTCCCTCCTCCGCCCGTGAGGTCCTGCGCCGCCTCGACGCCGCCGCCCAGGCGGCGCCCCCGCCGCGCGGCGCGCTGCCGTCCTGGGCGCGGGGCATCGGCCCGGTCCCGGTCTCGCTGGTCCGGATGACCCCGGAGCCGCCCGCCCTGACGGCCCTGACCCGACGCTGGCAGCGCTGACCTGTCGGTTCGTGTCAGACTCCTTTGGTGCCCAGCCATCTGATCATCCGACCGGTCCGTCGCGGCCCGTCCCGCCGGTCGGCGCGGGTCGCCGCCCGTGCCGCCGTCGCCGCGGCGCTTCTGGTGCTGACTCCGGTCCTGTCCGGATGCGCCGGCGACAGGACTCCGTCGCCGGTCGGGGACCCGGACCCGGGTGACCGGCTGACGAAGGCCCTGCAGCCGGTGCTGACCGCCGTCCCGTCGGGCGCGACGGTCACCCTGCGCCGGACCGTCGACCGGCAGTGGGACTCCTGCGACGGCGATCCGGCGACCTTCGGCTGGGACCCGCCGAGCGTCCAGGTCCAGTTCACCGGCGCGGGCTCGGTGACGCAGGTCGTCGCCCAGGTGGGAGCGTCCCTGCGGGCCCTCGGCTGGACGGCGGACGGGGCGGGGGCTGATCCCGGTCCGTGGCAGGGGCAGTGGCACCGGACACTGCCGGGCGGGCATCAGGCCGAGGCGCAGCTCTCCGGCGACGCCGACGGGTCAGGGGCCGGCTGGATCCTGCAGGCGTCGACGGCGCCCGTCACCCACCCCGTCCAGGGCTGCTGAGGCCTCCAGGGCAGCAACGCCGCAACCCTTATCTGACGCTCTGTCAGAAAATCTCTTCCGCTCTCCGGCGGCGTGCGCCATGCTGCCCCCAGCAGCCTGGGACCGTAGCCATGGGAGCCGCGATGAGAACCCCGCTCAGCGACCGACTCGGCATCGAGCACGCGGTGTTCGGCTTCACGCCGTTCCCGGCGGTGGCGGCCGCCATCTCCCGGGCCGGAGGCCTGGGCGTGCTGGGCGCCGTGCGCTACGGCGAGGCGGAGGAGCTCGCCAAGGACCTGGACTGGATGGACCACCGGTGCGGTGGGCTGCCGTACGGGGTCGATGTGGTGATGCCCGCGAAGAAGGTGGAGGGCGTCACCGTCGAGCAGGTCGAGGCGATGATCCCCGAGGGCCACCGGGCCTTCGTGCGCGCCCAGCTGGCCAAGCACGGGGTCCCGGAGCTGCCCGAGGGCGAGCGCGGCGGCTGGCGGATCACCGGCTGGATGGAGGAGGTCGCGCGCTCGCACGTCGACGTCGCGCTGGAGCACCCGATCAAGCTGCTCGCCAGCGCCCTCGGCTCGCCGCCGCCCGACGTGATCGAACGCGCCCATGCCGCGGGCGTGCTGGTCGCCGCGCTGGCCGGCAGCGCGCGCCACGCGCGGCGGCACGCGGAGGCGGGGATCGACATCGTGGTCGCGCAGGGCCACGAGGCGGGCGGACATACGGGCGAGATCGGCACGATGGTGCTCGTCCCCGAGGTCGTCGAGGCCGTCGCCCCGCTCCCCGTGCTCGCCGCGGGCGGCATCGGCACCGGTGCACAGGTCGCCGCCGGGCTCGCGCTGGGCGCGCAGGGCGTCTGGCTGGGCTCGATCTGGCTGACCGTCTCCGAGTCCGACCTCACCTCGCCCGTCCTGCGGCGCAAGCTGCTCGCCGCCGGCAGCGGCGACACCGTCCGGTCGCGTGCGCTCACCGGCAAGCCCGCCCGGCAGCTGCGCACGGAGTGGACGGAGGCGTGGGAGGGAGAGGACAGCCCCGGCACCTTGCCGATGCCGTTGCAGGGCCTGCTGGTCGCCGAGGCGCTGAGCCGGATCCAGACCTACGAGACGCCGGAGCTGATCGGCACGCCCGTAGGGCAGATCGTGGGCCGGATGAACGACGAGCGTCCCGTCGCCGCCGTGATGGACGAGCTGACCCGCGGCTTCGCACAGGCCGTCGCCCGGCTGGACCGCATCGCGCAGGCACACGAGCGGGCACAGGAGCGGGCACAGGAAGAGGAGCAGGCATGAGCGACCAGTCCGCACCGACGGCGTCCGCGCCGCCCGTGGGTTTCTGGGCCCAGGCCCTGGCCGAGCCGGAGCGCGTAGTGATGCACGCGCCGGACGGCGCCGCCTGGACCGCCGGGCGGCTGCACGCCGCGGCGAACCAGCTGGTGCACGGCCTGCGGGAGGCCGGGCTCGGCGTCGGCGACTCCTTCGCCGTCGTGCTGCCGAACGGCGTCGAGCTGTTCACCGCGTACCTGGCCGCATCGCAGGCCGGTTTCTACCTGGTCCCGGTCAACCATCACCTCGTCGGGCCCGAGATCGCCTGGATCGTCTCCGACAGCGGCGCCAGGGCGCTGATCGCGCACGAGCGCTTCGCCGACGCCGCCACCGCCGCGGCGGACGAGGCCGGGCTGCCCAAGGAACGCCGCTACGCGGTCGGCGAGCTGCCCGGCTTCCGCCCCTATGCCGACCTGCTCGACGGTCGAGTGACCGACCCGCCACAGGACCGGACGACCGGCTGGGTCATGAACTACACCTCCGGCACCACCGGCCGCCCGCGCGGCATCCGCCGCCCGCTCATCGGCCGCCCCCCGGAGCAGACCCCGCTCGGCGGGTTCCTCGGCATCTTCGGCATCCGCGGCGGACACGACGACGTGCACCTGGTCTGCTCCCCGCTGTACCACACGGCGGTGCTCCAGTTCGCGGCCGCGTCGCTGCACCTCGGGCACCAGGTCGTGCTGATGGACCGCTGGACGCCGGAGGAGATGCTGCGTCTGATCGACGCCCACGGAGTCACGCACACGCACATGGTCCCCACCCAGTTCCACCGCCTCCTCGCCCTCCCGGCGGAGACGCGCGCACGGTACGACGTCTCCTCGATGCGCCACGCGATCCACGGCGCAGCGCCCTGCCCCGACCACGTGAAGCGCGCCATGATCGACTGGTGGGGCGAGTGCGTGGAGGAGTACTACGCCGCGAGCGAGGGCGGCGGCACCTTCTCGACGGCGCGTGAGTGGCTGGAGCGCCCCGGCACGGTCGGCAGGGCCTGGCCGATCAGCGAGATCGCGGTGCTGGACGAGGGCGGCGAGGCGGTTCCGACGGGAGAGCTCGGCACGGTCTACATCAAGATGAACACCGGCGGCTTCTCTTACCACAAGGACGAGGCGAAGACCCGGGCCAACCGGATCGGCGACTTCTTCACCGTCGGGGATCTGGGCCTGCTCGACGCGGACGGCTACCTCTTCCTGCGGGACCGCAAGATCGACATGATCATCTCGGGCGGCGTCAACATCTACCCCGCCGAGATCGAGTCCGCCCTGCTCGGTCACCCGGGGGTCGCGGACGCGGCGGCCTTCGGCATCCCGCACGACGACTGGGGCGAGGAGGTCAAGGCCGTCGTCGAACCCGCCCCCGGCCACACGGCCGGCCCGGAGCTCGCCGCCGACATCCTCGCCCACTGCGACCGCGTCCTCGCAGGCTACAAGCGCCCCCGCTCGGTCGACTTCGTCCCCGAGCTGCCCCGCGACCCCAACGGCAAGCTCTACAAGCGCCGCCTGCGCGACCCGTACTGGGAGGGCCGCACGCGTCAGGTCTGACACCCCACAGCCGCCCCGGGGGAGTCGCTCGGGTCGGGTCCGGCTCGACTGCACCCAGCCCGTGCCTCAGGCCCTGCGGCGTCAGGGGACGGGCACCAGGGGATACCGGTGGGCTCGGCTCTTCGGGGCACGGCCTTTGCCGGGCCCGGCGTCGCCCGCCTCGCGCGGGTCGGCCGCGACCTGCCAGGGAGGCCCGGGGGGTCGTTGCGCGGTGCGGGCAAGGCCGCGGCGCGGCCGGCTCGCACCGCGTCTCACCGCGCCACGCCCGTACCGGCCCGCGTCGGTGCCGGACACGGGCCGGTCGACCCCAGCCCGGATTCGGGCTCGTCTCCCCGGCGGGGGTGGCGGCTCGTGGTGCGCCCAGCCGTAAGCGGCGGCAGGGCGACTGAGGGTGGGGCTCAGCCCTCCTCGTCCGGCTCTCCGGCGTCGGCGTCCACGTCCGGGTCGCCCTCCGCCCTGGGGTGGTCGTAGGCGTGCTCGTTCTGCTCCGATGTGGCGTCGCGGTCGGCGTCGTCCGGCGCGGGCTCCGCCGGGGGAGTAGCGGTGGCCATCGCGGGCCTCCCGTCGTGCTCGACTCGTGCTCGACGTAGGGACGCCTACCCGGATCCGGCCTGGGCTAACAGCGGGCGCGTCGCCCGGCGCGGGCTCACGCGGCCAGGTCGACCTGCGCCAGGACACGGTCCTCGCGGTCGCGTATCTCGATCCGGCGCGGCAGGGTGCGCTCGCGCACCTCCGTGCCGTCCTCGCCCACCGGGTGCGGGTGCCGAAGCGCGCCGCGCACCGCCTGGGCGAGGGAGCCGTCGCGCAGCGTCGCGTCCAGCGGCGTGGTGTCGTCGCGGAGCCAGTGCAGCACCAGCACCCAGCCGCGGTGCGGGCCCGGCGTGCGGGGCTGCGTCGGCTCGGCGCTGAGACCGAGCGCGCCGAAGGCCTCGATCAGCTCCTCGACGTCCTCGCCGTCCAGGTGCTGGAAGTTCTCCTCGATCAGGAGCTGAGGCATGACTGTCGTGTTCCTTCCCCCGAGGGCCCTGGCGGAGCCCTGCTCGTCGCGATCTTGATGCCCGCCCGGCGCCCGGTCGAATCCTGCCGACCGTCCTTCCCGCGGCCGTTTCTGACGTCGGGTCCGACCGCGACCGAGAGTCCTGTCGGGCCGCTGCGGCGATCGGCCGCACGACGCGAATCCGATCGGGCGAGGCCCTCGGCGTGGAGATCATCCGATGAACGGGGGTTGTGGCCTCCTTGATCCATGACGGCCCCTCCCTCCCCCTGCCGCTTCCCGAGGCCCACGGCCCCGGCGCCCGGGGCTCCGAGCAGGAGACGGGATCGGGCTCCACCCGGCGCAGGGTGCTGACCGGGGCGGGCGTCGCCGCCTCGGCGCTGGTGCTGGGCGTGGCGGCGAGCGGCCGTCAGCCCGCGTCGGCGGACGCGCGGCTCGCCGCCGAGGTGCACTCGGAGTTCCTGCACGGCTGGCGCGGCTACCGGGCCGCGGCCTGGGGCTACGACGAGGTCCGGCCGCTCAGCGGGACCCACCACGACTTCTTCGCCCCGGGCCGCACCTTCGGCCTGACCATCGTCGAGGCGCTCGACACGCTCTTCCTGATGGGAGAGAACCTGGAGGCGGCGCTCTGCTGCGACTGGATCGAGCAGCACCTGGACCCCGTCCAGGACGCGTCGGTCCAGGTCTTCGAGGCCGTGATCCGCCTGGTGGGCGGCGTGCTGGCGGGGTATCAGGCGACCGGCCGCCGGGCGCTGCTCGGGCGCGCCCGCGAGCTCGCGGACCGGCTGCTGCCCGCGTTCACCGCCTCACCGACCGGTCTGCCCTACACCCACGTCAACCTGCGCACCGGCGCCGTCCACGGCGACGTCGCCACCCTGGCCGAGATCGGCAGCAACGCCCTGGAGTTCGGGCTGCTCAGCCGGCTCACCGGCGACGCCCGCTACTACGAGGCGAGCGTCCGCGCCTACCGGGCCGCGGTCTCCCGCCGCAGCGCGCTGGACCTGCTCGGCACCTCGCTCCACGTCGAGACCGGCCGCTGGACCGACACCGCGGCCGTCGCGCCGAACGCGCCGGTCGACTCCTTCTATGAGTACCTCTACACGGCAGGCGCCCAGTTCCGCGACCGCACCCTTCGCTCCTGGTACCGCACGCTGACCGCCGCCATCCTGCGCCACCAGGCCGTCCGCATCGGCGGACGGCTCTGGTTCCGCGCGGTCGACTTCCGGTCCGGCCGGTCCGTCGGGACCCGCACCCGCCAGCAGGAGCTCGGCTCGTTCTACGCCGGCTTGCTCGCCAAGGGCGGCGCGCCGCAACAGGGCGTGGCCTACTTCGACTCGTGGACGGCGGTACTGGACCGCCACCCGGTGCTGCCGGAGTCCGTGGACTGCGCCACGCTGCGCCCCGTGGACCCCAGCGGTCTGCTGCGACCGGAGTACGCCAACGCCGCCTTCGACCTGTGGCGGATGACGGGCCTGGACCGCTACCGACAGGCCGCCTACCGCTGGTTCACCGCCATGCGGGAGCGGCAGCGCGTCCCCGGGGGCTACACGACGCTGCGCGACGTCACCGCGCCGCCGGGCAGCCCGCAGAACTACGGCGACCTGACCCCCGGCTACTGGTTCGCGGAGAACCTCAAGTACCTGTGGCTGATGTTCTCCGCGACACCGCGCTTCGACTACCGCGTGGGCCTGCTCTCCACGGAGGGCAAGGCCCTGGTGGGCCTGCGGCAGCGCTGGGTGTGAGGCGCGTCCGTCTCACCGACCGACCGGCCATCCGGCCGACCGCGCGTCCCTCAGGCGCCGCTGTGGGCGGCGGGGGCAGCGGGGGCGGGGTGGGTCATGTTCGGCAGCAGCTCGCAGTAGCGCTGCCGGCACGCCGGGCAGAGGCGTTCGGGGAAGATGTCGCGCAGGTCCGCGGACGAGCGGGTCCTGCTGTCGACGGTCATCGTCCGGTCGCACAGTGCGACGGTGCCGCCCTCGCGGACCAGATGCCACAGGTGGATCTCTGTGTCCACGGATGCGAAACCGTACTCGGCCTTCAGTTCGAAGATCACGGCTATCACCTCGTACCCATCCTGCACCCGGACGCCCCGAAACGACTCGAGGCCGGGCCGACGACGTCACCCGCGCGGCGGACGTCGTCGGGCATGCCGTGCGCGAAGACGGGAACAGGCCAGGTATGGCCAACCGCCTGGAACGTGGACTGCGGCGGATCGATCGCGGGCAGCAGCGCCGACGCGTGCCCGGCTTCGTCTTCGGGGTGATCAAGAAGTACGGCGACGACCGCGGCGGCTCGCTGGCCGCGCTGATCACCTACTACGGCTTCGCTGCCCTGTTCCCGCTGCTGCTGCTCCTGACCACGTCGCTGGGCTTCGCCCTGCGGGGCAACCCGGGACTCCAGAAGGACGTGCTGAACTCGGCCCTCGCCGACTTCCCCGTCATCGGCGACCAGCTGCGCGGAAGCGTCCACTCCCTGCAGGGCAGCACGCTGGCGGTGGCGATCGGCTGTCTCGGCCTGCTGTACGGCTCCCTCGGCATCGCGCAGTCGCTCCAGTTCGCCATGGCGCAGATCTGGAACGTGCCGGGCGTGCGTCGCCCCGGATACTGGCCGCGCCTGGCCCGCTCGCTGCTGCTCATCCTCGCCCTCGGCCTCGGTCTGCTGATGTCCTCGGCGGCCACGGCCGTCCTGGGCGCGGTCTCCTCCGGCGCGATGGTCTTCGCCTTCGGACTGCTCGCGTCGGTGTGCCTCAACACCGTGCTCTACCTGGCCTGCTTCCGCGTGCTGACCCCCGCGCACATCCACTGGCGCGGACTGCTCCCCGGCTGCCTGATCGCCGGGCCGATCTGGACGGCCCTGCAGGCCTTCGGCGGCGCGCTGGTCGCGCACCAGCTGCGTCACGCCACCCAGATCTACGGCCTGTTCGGGACCGTGCTGGGCCTGCTGTGGTGGATCTACCTGGGCGCCCAGCTCTCCCTCTACGCCGCCGAGGTCAACGTCGTCCTGGCCCGTCGGCTGTGGCCGCGCAGCATCCTCCAGCCGCCGCTCACCCCGGCGGACCGGCGAGTCCTCGACGCCATCGCCGAACAGAACCGCCGTCGCCCCGAGCAGAGCGTGCGCAGCAGTTTCACCGAGGGGGAGCCCTCGTCGGACGACGGCGCGGACGTGGAGCCTGCGGGCTCGGGGGAAGGCGGGCACCTCGGCGACCGCGTGGACGGAGCCCGGCGCGGCGGGCCGGAAGAGCCGACTGGATCGGACCGGCGCACGGGATCGGATCGGCGCACCGGATCGGGCGGGCGCACGGGGCCGGGCGAGCGCACCGGGCCGGATGATCTCAGCGGGGAGGGCGAGGCCGGCGGCGCGGTGGCCGAGAACGGCTCATCGGGTGAGGCCGCGCGCCCGGCCGGGCGCATGCGCGGTTTCGGCGGTCCGCAGGGCGGTTAGCCACAGAGCATGGACATCAGCGGTGCGAGGGCCGCCTCGCGTCCGGCGGGGGCCGGCAGCTCGCTCCCGGCCTCGCGTCCGGCGCGGTGGATCCTCGACGAGGCCCTGGACCGGATCGACGGACTCGAGCGGCTCGACCGGCTCGATCCCCTGGCGGAGCGGCTACGCCCGTTCGTGCGTTCGCTGCCGCTCGGCGCGGTCCGCGAGGGCCTGCGTGGCGAGTGGCTCGGCTACTCGGCGCATCCGGCGCTGGTGCAGATCCCGATCGGCTGCTGGACCTCCGCCGCCGTGCTGGACCTCGTGCCGGGCGAGCGCCGGGCGGCGACGCTGATGGTGGCCCTGGGGTTCCTCGGGGCGCTGCCGGCGGAACTGGCGGGCTGGGTCGAGTGGGCCGAGCTGCCCACCGCCGAGGAGCGCCGGGCCGGCCTCGTGCACGCGGCCGCGAGCGCCACCGCGACGACGTTGTACGGCCTGTCCTGGGCGGCGCGTCTGCGCGGGCGCACGGGACGCGGCCGACTGCTCGGCTTCACGGGGCTCGCGGTGGCCACCGTCGGCGGCATGATCGGCGGGCACCTGGCGCACGGACGGTCAGCCGACGCGGCCTGACGGGGGTGTCGTCCTCGTGGTGGGGGCGGTTTCGGCGGCAGCGGTGTTGCTCCCCGGGTTGGCGGTTCCGGTTGGTGTGGAGGTGGTCGCGGTGGTCGCGGTGGTCGCCGGGGCAGCGGTGAGGAAGCGCGTGATGCCCAGGGCGACCCCGTGCGCGGCCAGTTCACGCCATGTCGGCGCGGAGAGCCGGGCCGCGTCGGCCGTGTTGTGCATGTTGCCGCACTCGATGAAGACCGCCGGCACCTTCGAGAGGTTGAGCCCGCCGAGGTCGGAGCGGACCATCAGGCCGGTCCCCCCGCCCAGGTAGCTGGCGAACGGCTCTCCGGTGACGTCCGCGTACGCGTCGCGCAGGGTCACGCCGAGGCTGCGCGAGGGCCCGACGATCGGGCGGGTGTCGGCCGCGCCTGCGACGACTTCGGCGGGCAGGATCACGTGGAAGCCGTAGCCGTCCGGTGCCGCCCCGTCGGCGTGCAGGGCGACCACGGCGTCCGCGTCGGCGGCGTTGCCGATCTCGGCGCGCTCGGTCACGCACGGCCCCCAGGGCCGGTCGCCGTCCTGGGTGAGGACCACCCGCGCCCCCTCGGCGAGCAGCAGCACCCGCACCCGCCGGGCCAGGTCGAGGGTGAAGTCGGCCTCGCGGTAGCCGGCGCCGGTCGAGGTGCCGGTGGTGTTGCAGGCCTTGCGGCCGTTGCCGACGTCGACCAGCTGGGCGATCGCGTCCAGGTGGTCGAAGTTGCCGGGGTTGTGTCCGGGGTCGAGGACCACGGTGCGCCCCGCCAGGGGGGAAGGCGTCAGGCCGCGTGCGGCCTCGCGCGGGGCGGCCGAGCCAACGGCCCGGCCCAGGTCCGCCGGGCCGAGGCAGGCCGGCAGCGCGAGTGCCGACACCACCGAGATCGCCGCCAGACCGGTTGCCCGCATGCCTCGTACCTCCCGCACGTTCCTGTGCCGCGTCGCCTCGTGGGGTTCCGCTCCGTTCGTTCACGGCAGCACACCGCTCGTTGCCGCGGGACGCGGCTCGTCGGCGTGCCGCGAACGGACCACCCTGACGGCGGCACAGCCGCGCCGGTCGGGCTCAGCAGCGGTGCGTGACGCGGGCGACGAGGTCGCACCAACCAGCTTCGAGTTCCGGTGCGGTACGGCCGCGGTTGGTCAGCAGGTGGTGCACGAAGGACGGATCCAGCGTGCCGAGCAGGGTCTCGGCGAGAAGTTCCGCGTCACCTTGGACGCCCGCCTGCTGCAGCAGCATCGTCAGGTGACGGGTGCGCACCCTGCGCGGCGGTGCGCCGTAGCGGGCGGCCGCCTGCTGGTCGGCCTCCAGGTAGAGGTTCATGTGCTCGGACATGTGCCGCAGTGACGCCACCCCGAAGGCCTCCAGGCGCGTGACGGGGTCCGCGTCGGGACCCAGCGGGGGCGGTCCGAACATGAAGGCGTTCTGGAACGCGCTCTCGGTCTGGTCCAGCACCGCGAAGAGCAGGCCGACCCGATCGCCGAACCGGCGGAACACGGTGCCCTTGCCCACGCAGGCCGCCGAGGCCACGGCGTCCATCGTCAGATGCTCGGCGCCCTGCTCCTGGATGAGGGTGGCGGCGGCCTGGAGCAGCTTGGCCCGGTTGCGCGCGGCGTCGGCGCGCTCGGTCGGGTCCTGGTCGTAGAGCGGGAGCACGGCTCGTCCGTCGGCGGGTCGCGCCTCGGGGCTGAGCGAGATGGGCTCGGAGGGCGGGGTCATGGACCCAGCCTAGCGTGCGAACGGAATAAATGGACCGCAGTCCGCTTTTATGTTAGACATGAACCGGACCGCGGTCCGCTAGTCCTGGCCGACGGTTCGTGGTCACGGTGCGCGGCCCGCGTGCCGCGCAGACCCACCAGACTTCGCACCGATCCACTTTCGGGAGATCGCCATGTCCGTCCGCATCGTCGCCCTCGTCGGCAGCCTCCGTGCCGGCTCGCACAACCGGCAGCTGGCCGAGGCCGCCGTCAAGCTGGCGCCGGAGGGCGCCGAGGTGTCCATCCTCGACGGCCTGGCCGACATCCCGTTCTACAACGAGGACATCGACGTCGAGGGCTCCGTCCCGGCCGCCGCCACCGCGCTGCGCGAGGCCGTCGCCGCCGCCGATGCCGTCATCCTCTTCTCGCCCGAGTACAACGGCACCATCCCGGCCGTGCTCAAGAACGCGATCGACTGGCTCTCCCGCCCGTACGGCGGCGGCGCGCTGACCGGCAAGCCGGTCGCCGTGATCGGCACCGCCTACGGCCAGTTCGGCGGTGTCTGGGCCCAGGACGAGGCCCGCAAGGCCGCCGGGATCGCCGGCGCGAAGGTCCTGGAGGACGTCAAGCTCTCCGTCCCCGGTTCGGTCGTGCGCTTCGCCGAGACCCACCCGGTCGACGACGAGGAGGTCGCCGCCCAGCTCGTCGCCGTCCTCGGCCAGATCTCCGTCGCCGCCGCGGCCTGATCGTCCCGCTGCGCGCGGCCGCGCGCAGCCCGGTGACCGCGGCCCGATGGCTGCGCCGCCGTCGGCGCCTCCGGCCCCGTCCCTCCTGCGAGGGGCGGGGCCGGTCGTCGTCGGGGCCGTGCTGCGCTGTGCGCGTAAGCCCGCGCGTAATGCACGGTTCGGCGCAGAACCGGCGCTAGTGTTCGGGCATGCGCTATGTGATCGTCGGGGCGGGCGCCGTGGGCGGCGCGATGGGCGGGCGGCTGGCTCAGGGCGGCCACGAGGTCGCACTGGTGGCGCGCGGCGCGCACCTGGACGCGCTGCGTACCGACGGGCTGCGCCTGGTCACCCCGCAGGGCACCGAGCGGCTGCGCATCCCCGCCTACGCCCACCACGAGGACCTGGGCCCGCTGCGCCCCGACGACGTGCTGGTGCTCGCCGTCAAGTCCCAGGACACGGAGGCCGTGCTGCGCGACTGGGCGCGCGCGGCCGTCACCGGCGGCGGGACGGCCGGTGAGTCGCTGCCCGTCGTCTGCGCGCAGAACGGCGTGGCCAACGAGGGCACCGCGCTGCGCTACTTCGCCGACGTGGTCGGCATGTGCGTCTGGCTGCCCGCGACCCACCTGCAGCCCGGCACCGTCATCACCCACTGCGCACCGCTCTCGGGAATCCTGACGCTGGGAGGATTCACGAGCGCGGCGGACCGTTGTGCGGAGCGGATCGCGGTCGATCTGAAGGACAGCACCTTCGACGCGCCGATCGTCCCCGACGTGATGCGCTGGAAGTACGGCAAGCTGCTCAACAACCTCGCCAACGCCCTTGAGGCGCTGGTCGGTCGCGACGGCATCCCCAACTCCGCCGACCTGTGGCAGACCGTGCGCGCCGAGGGCGTCGCCGTGCTGGACGCGGCCGGCATCGCCTACTCGTCGGAGGAGGAGCGCCAAGCCGTGCAGGGCGGCCGGATGGGCGTCGTGCCGATCCCGGACGTGGTCCGGGCCGGCGGCTCGACCTGGCAGAGCCTGACCCGCGGTGGCGGGGTCGAGGTCGACTTCCTCAACGGCGAGATCTCCATGCTGGGCCGCCTGCACGGCGTGCCGACGCCCGCCAACGACCTCGTCCGCCGCGAGGTGATCCGCCTCGCGGCCGAGGGCCTGCCGCCCGGCAGCGCCGCCCCGGCCGAGCTCCGCTCGGAGCTGGCGAGGGCCACGCGGTGACTACGCGCCCGTGGCGTCGGCCGCGGCGCCGGCCGCGCTGTCGGCCGCGCTGTCGGCCGTGATCGTGACCCGGTAGGAGGTCCCGTCCGCGGAACGGGTCAGGAAGCCGTTCTCGACGAGGTACCGGCGCAGGGCCGCGCAGTCGTCCCAGTACTGCTTGAGGGCGATGTTGACCTCGGGCTCCGAGTAGGCGACGCCCCGCTCGAAGGCCCGGTCGGTCAGGTGGGCGAGCAACGCGAGCCGTCGTGCCGGTCGCGTCGGCATCTCTGTTAGTCGGCCGTCCTTGAACAACTGCGCCACCTCGGACGCCTCTGTCCGCTCGGGCGCACGCATCGCCTGGGCGAAGGCGTCGGCGCGGGCGTAGACCCGTCCGTCCCGTACGTCGACGAGCCCCGCCCGCTCCAGGCGCGCCCCGTGCCGCCCGAGCGCGGTGGCTTCCACCCCCGCCTCCCCGGCGATCACGGTGCGGGCGAAGGCCAGCAGCCGCTCCTGGTCGGCGAGTGCGGAGGCGAGAGGCGCGAGCAGCGCGATGTCAGGCATGCCGCCAGGCTAGGGAGGCGCCGAGGACGGATGCGAACGGTTTTCGTGGGGCGTTCGGCGTTCGGCAATCAGCGCTCGGCCGGGGCGGCCGTCGGCTCCGCGTTCGTCGCTCGGCGCCGGCTTCTCAGCGCCGGCCTTCTCAGCGCTCGGCCGAGCGCGGGTTGGTGGGCTCGCCAGTGGGGCGGCGTATGCGGTCGACGAAGCCCAGGACCTCGTCGGCGGTGGGCCAGCGGCCGGAGGTGAGGCGGCCGGGCTCGTTGCGGCGGCCCTCCGCGCCGTCGGCCGTGGGCTCCGCGTGGGTCCAGTGGCGGAGCGCGTCCGCCTCCTGCGTGCACTCGTCGCTCAGACGAGCCACCTCGTCCTCCGAGAAGTGGTGCTGGCGGTCCTGGACCGCCCACCGCAACTCCTCCGCCGCGTGCGTGATCTGCTCGGCGCGGGCGCGCAGCTCGGGCAGCTTGGCGTCGACACGGGCCACCTCGGGCTCGTGCTCCAGCACCCGCAACTGGGCGTCCAGCTCGCCGCCGTGCGCCTCCAGGCGCTTCAGCAGCTGGAGCGACTCGCCCACCTGCGCGTCCTGGGAGGCGGCGGACTCCAGCGCTTGACGCGTGCCCTCGAGGGCGCCGCGCAGGCGCAGCCGGACCGAGGCGATCCGGCCCGGCGCGCCGGGGTTGGTGTAGGCACGCGCCTTGAGGGCCATGTTCTCGGCTTTGGCGCCGACGGCACGAGCGGCCTTGACCGTGCCCACCACGACGAGCGCACCGATTCCGATCAGCACGCACAGGACCAGCAGAACCACGATGACCAGAGGACCCATCGCCGGTCAGCCTCCTCGCTCCCCGCCCGGACCAGAGAACTCCACGGTAGCCGCTGGATCCGACGATGAGCTCGTCCACAGGGACGAGACCGGGCAACATCGGGGATCGCTCCAGGGACGTTTGAGGGCGAACCCTGAGATCAACCCTGAGATTGCCGTCCCCGCCACCTCCGCTGTCCGCGTCGTCCCTGCCGTCCGTGCCGTCCCCGTGAGGTACCCCGGGCGGGTCGGCTCAGCCGATGGCGATGCGCTTCGCCCAGCGCATGTCCGGCTTGCCGGTCGGCGTGCGCTCGATCCCCGGCACGAGGTGCAGGCGGCGCGGGACCTTGTAGCCGGCGACGTGGGTCCGGCAGTGCGCCTGGAGCGCGTCCAGGGTCAGCTCGGCCGAGCCGTCGCGCTGGTGGACCAGGGCGACCACGGTCTCGCCCCAGCGCTCGTCGGGAGCGCCGACGACCACCGTGTCGTAGACGGCCGGATGGGACTTGATCGCGGATTCGACCTCCTCGGGGAAGACCTTCTCGCCGCCGGTGTTGATGCAGGACGAGCCGCGGCCGAGCAGGGTGATCCGGCCGTCCTCCTCGCGGCGCGCCCAGTCGCCGGGGACCGCGTACCGGGTGCCGTCGGGCGCGGTCCGGAAGACCTCGGCGCTCTTGACCGGGTCCCCGAGGTAGTGCAGCGGGATGTTGCCGCGGCGGGCGAGCCTGCCGACGATGCCGGGCGGCAGGGGGTTGAGGTCGTCGTCGACGACCTCGGAGTCGCTGATCGGGCGGGTGGTGACCGTCCCCTGCCCGGCCTTCTCGTCGGCGCTCCAGTGGGCGACCCCGCCCGCCCCGCCCTCGGAGGAGCCGACCGCGTCGCTGAGATAGAGGGCCGGGAAGCGCTCCAGGAA
>NZ_BBPP01000010.1:64506-66606 GCF_000787835.1 Streptacidiphilus melanogenes | reverse complement strand
TCGGAGGAGCCGACCGCGTCGCTGAGATAGAGGGCCGGGAAGCGCTCCAGGAACCGGCGCTTGACCGGCGCGGAGAACAGGGCCGCGCTGCTGACCAGGCCGAACATCGAGGTCAGGTCGTAGGCGTCGGCCTCCGGCCGGTCGAGGGCCTCGACCAGCGGGCGGCCCATCGCGTCGCCGGTGATCATCACGACGTGGATCGCCTCGCTGCCGACGAGCTGCCACACCCGCTCGGCCGCGAACCGGTCGATCAGCACCGCCCGGTTGCCCCGGAACAGCTGCTGCATCAGCCCCCACTGGGTCGCGCCGTGCATGAGCGGCGCAATCGGGAAGAAGGTCATCGGGTTGGCGGACCCGCTGGTCACGATCTCCTCCGGGGCCGCCATGCGGTGGCCGTTGGTGACGTCGATGCCGCCGCCGAGGGCGAAGAAGACGTCCTCCTGGCGCCAGACCACGCCCTTGGGCAGGCCCGTCGTGCCGCCGGTGAAGAGCAGGTAGTGGTCGTCGGGCGAGCGTGGCGGGAAGTCGCGCCGCGGCCCGCCGGACGCGAGGGCCTTCTCGTACGGGACGGCCTGCGGCGCGAGGGCCCCCGGCGAGGCGGCGCCGTCGTCGATGACGATCAGGTGCCGCAGGCCCGGCAGGCCCGGCAGCACCTCGCCGACCCGGTCGGCGTACCGCTCCTGGTAGATCAGCGCGGCCGGCTCGGCCATGCCGAGGAGGTAGGCCAGTTCGTCCGTCACATAGCGGTAGTTGACGTTGACGCAGACCGCGCGGATCTTGCAGATCGCGAGCAGGGACTCGACCCATTCCACGCAGTTCAGTGCGTAGACGCCGACGCGGTCTCCAGGGCCGAGACCGGCCTCCTGGAGGTGGTGGGCGAGGCGGTTGGCCCGTTCGTCCAACTCGGCGAAGGTGCGCCGGTGGACGGCCGTGCCGTCGGCGGAGGCGCAGCTGATCGCCTCGCGCTCGGGGTAGTGGTCAACCGCTTGCTCGAACAGATCGGCCAGGTTGAATTCCATGGCCGGAGAGTAGGAGCGGTTCGAGTAGAACTCCAGGCTTCCGACGCTTCGAACTTGTTCTTCGTCGCCCGTAGTTGATTTTGGAAGCGGCACTTGAAAACCCGTCAGCAAGACTGCAACCTGTTCTAGATCTGAGCGGGATTCGGTTGCTGCGGCATGCGGAGGCGGCCCCATGGCAGGCACAGAACATCTGATCGTCGAGAGGCACGGTGCGACGCTCGTCCTGACGTTGAACCGACCCGAGGCCAAGAACGCGTTCTCGATACCCATGCTCGTGGGATTGCACGACGCGTGGATCGAGGCGGACGCAGACGACGAAGTGCGGTCCATTGTGCTGACCGGTGCGGGCGGGGCCTTCTGTGCCGGAATGGATCTGAAAGCGCTTGCCGGCGGCGGATTCGCGCAGGACGACCCCTATCGCGCGCGGCTCGCCGCCGATCCTGATCTCCACTGGAAGGCGATGCTGCGCGGGCACCGACCGCGCAAGCCGGTCATCGCCGCCGTCGAGGGCGTCTGTGTGGCGGGCGGCACGGAGGTGCTCCAGGCCACCGACATCCGCGTCGCCGCGGAGTCGGCGACCTTCGGCCTCTTCGAGGTGCGGCGCGGCCTCTTCCCGGTGGGCGGCTCGACCGTCCGCCTGGCCCGGCAGATCCCGCACACCCACGCCCTGGAGATGCTGCTCACCGGCCGCCGCTACAGCGCCGCCGAGGCACGCGACATCGGCCTCGTCGGCAGCGTCGTCCCCGACGGCACCGCCCTCAAGCGCGCACTCGAACTCGCCGAGGCCGTCAACGAGGCCGCGCCGCTGGCCGTCGAGGCGGTCAAACGCTCGGTCTACGAGACGGCGGCGCTCAGCGAGGAGGAAGGGCTCAAGCGCGAACTGGAGATCGGCTGGCCGGTCTTCGCCACCCAGGACGCCATGGAGGGCCCCCGCGCCTTCGCCGAGAAGCGCGCGCCGGTCTACCGCAGGCGATGACGCGCGGTGACAGCGCGCGGGCCACCCGCGTGGGTCCGGCGCCAGCGGCCGGTGCCCCGCGCGGCCTGCGCAGCCCGCCACCCGCCTGCGGCCACGGCCCGCCCC
>NZ_BBPP01000010.1:0-64456 GCF_000787835.1 Streptacidiphilus melanogenes | reverse complement strand
CCGGTGCCCCGCGCGGCCTGCGCAGCCCGCCACCCGCCTGCGGCCACGGCCCGCCCACCCGCCTGCGGCCACGGCCCGCCGACCCTCGGGACCGGCGCATCCCGGACCCCGGAATCCGCCTCGTTCCGCCTTCTTCCGTCGCACAGCCTGTTCCGTCGTAAAGATCGCGAAAGGACGTACCGCCATGCCCCCCGAGGTGCTCAGCGCACCGCTGATCGTCGAATTCCCGTTCACCCGCTCCACCGGCCCCGTGCTGGGCGCCTTCCTCACCGGGCTGCGCGAGCGCGTCGTGCTCGGGGCGCGTGGCAGCGACGGCCGGGTGCTGTGTCCGCCCGCCGAGTACGACCCCGTCACCGCGGCCGAGCTGACCGAACTGGTCCCGCTCGGGCAGCTCGGCACCGTGACCACCTGGGCGTGGAACGAACGACCGCGCCCCTACCAGCCGTTGGACACCCCCTTCGCCTGGGTGCTGGTCCGCCTCGACGGCGCGGACACGGCGCTGCTGCACGCGCTCGACGCGCCGCGCCACGCCGTGCGCACCGGCATGCGCGTCGCCATCCGCTGGGCCGCGGAGCGCAGCGGCGCCATCACCGACATCGCCTGCTTCGAGCCCGCGCCCGAAGGGCCCGAAGCCGCCGACGCCCCACAGGCGGCGTCGCCGACCCGAGCGGAGGGCCCCGCCGCATGACCACGGCCGCCGAACTCCTGGCCGGTATCCCGGAACTCGCGGGCGCCGAGCCCGTGACCCGGGTGACCATCCCGGCCCGCCTGGAGTACACCTACAGCCCCGGCAGCGCACAGGCCCGCTTCCTCACCGCGCTGCCCGAGAAGCGGCTGCTCGCCGAGCGCTGCCCGCAGTGCACCCGCGTCTACGTACCGCCCCGCGGCGCCTGCCCCACCTGCGGCATCGCCACCCCGGAGCAGCTGGAGCTGCCGCACACCGGCACCGTCACCACGTTCTGCATCGTCAACATCGCCGCCAAGGGCCTCGACGTCGAAGTGCCCTACTGCTACGCGTACGTGCTCCTCGACGGCGCGCACGTCGGCCTGCACGCCCGCATCGGCGACACCCCCTACGCCGACGTCCGCATCGGGCAGCGCGTCGAAGCCGTCTGGGACGACCGGCGTCTCGGCCCCAGCCTGGCCTCGATCAGCCACTTCCGTCCGACGGGCGAGCCCGACGCCGACCCCGAGAGCTACCGGAGGTGGATGTGAGCAGCCCAGCCCCCTCACCCGTGCACAGCGGCGCCCGCAGCGGACGCGACGTCGCCGTCGTCGCCTTCGCCCAGAGCAGCCACACCCGGCGCACCGACCAGCTCTCCGAGGTCGAGCTGGTCATGCCCGTCCTCCACGACGTACTCAAGCAGACGGGACTGACAGCGAACCGGATCGGGTTCACCTGCTCCGGCAGCAGCGACTACCTCGCGGGCCGCGCCTTCTCCTTCACCATGGCGCTCGACGGCGTCGGCGCCTGGCCGCCGATCTCCGAGTCGCACGTCGAGATGGACGGCGCCTGGGCCCTGTACGAGGCCTGGGTCAAGCTGCAGACCGGCGAGGCCGACACCGCCCTCGTCTACTCCTACGGCAAGTCCTCGCCGGGGAGCGTGCGCGACGTGCTCACCCGGCAGCTCGACCCCTACACCCTCGCGCCGCTGTGGCCCGACTCGATCGCCCTGGCCGCCCTCCAGGCCCAGGCACTGATCGACGCCGGGCTCACCGACGAGCGCGGCCTCGCGCGCACCGCCGTACGCAGCCGTCGCGCCGCCACCGCGAACCCGCACGCCCAGCTGCGCGGCAGCGCCGACGTCGAGGACCTGCTGCGGCGGCCCTACGAGGTCGAGCCGCTGCGCCGCCACGACTGCCCGCCGATCAGCGACGGCGCAGCCGCGGTGATCCTCGCGGCCGGCGACGCCGCCCGGGCCCTGCACGCCAACCCCGCCTGGATCCGCGGCATCGACCACCGGATCGAGGCCCACCAGCCGGGCGTGCGCGACCTCACCGAGTCGCCGTCCACCCGACTCGCCGCGGCGGCGGCCGGCGCCTTCGACGCGCCCCTCGACGCCGCCGAACTGCACGCGCCGTTCACCGCGCAGGAAATCGTGCTGCGGCGCGCCCTCGACCTCGACGACCGCGTCCCGGTCAACCCCTCCGGCGGGCCGCTGGCCGCCAACCCGGTCATGGCGGCCGGCCTGATCCGCCTCGGCGAGGCCGCCGCCCTCATCCACCGCGGCGAGGCCGGCCGGGTGCTCGCCCACGCCACCTCGGGACCCTGCCTGCAGCAGAACCTGGTGGCCGTCCTCGAGAGCAGCGCGGGAGGAACGCGATGAGCAAGCAGCCCGTGGCCGTCGTCGGGGTCGGCCAGACCAAGCACGTGGCCGCCCGCCAGGACGTCTCGATCGCCGGGCTGGTCCGCGAGGCGGCCGTCCGGGCGCTGGCCGACGCCGAGTTGGGCTGGGCCGACATCGACGCCGTGGTCATCGGCAAGGCGCCGGACTTCTTCGAAGGCGTGATGATGCCGGAGCTCTACCTCGCCGAGGCGCTCGGCGCGGTGGGCAAACCGATGCTGCGGGTCCACACCGCCGGGTCCGTCGGCGGCTCCACCGCGCTCGTCGCCGCGAACCTCGTCGCGGCCGGCGTGCACGGGACCGTGCTGACCGTCGCGTTCGAGAAGCAGTCCGAGTCCAACGCGATGTGGGGGCTGTCGCTGCCGATCCCCTTCCAGCAGCCGCTGACGGCCGGGGCGGGCGGGTTCTTCGCCCCGCACGTGCGCGCCTACATGCGGCGCACCGGCGCGCCCGACACCGTCGGTTCGCTGGTGGCGTTCAAGGACCGCCGCAACGCGCTGAAGAACCCCTACGCCCACTTGCACGAGCACGATCTGACACTGGAGCGGGTGCAGTCGTCGCCGATGCTCTGGGACCCGATCCGCTACTCGGAGACCTGCCCCTCCTCCGACGGCGCCTGCGCGCTGGTGCTCACGGGGGCGCGCGGCGCCGCACGTGCGCCCCGTCCGCCGGCCTGGGTCCACGGCGGCGCGATGCGCAGCGAGCCGACCATCTTCGCGGGCAAGGACTACGTGAGCCCGCAGGCGGGCCGGGACTGCGCCGCGGACGTCTACCGCCAGGCGGGCGTCACGGACCCGCGACGCCAGCTCGACGTGGTGGAGATGTACGTGCCGTTCTCCTGGTACGAACCGATGTGGCTGGAGAACCTCGGCTTCGCCGACCAGGGGGAGGGGTGGAAGCTGGTCGAGGCGGGCGTCACCGAGTTGGACGGCGACCTGCCGGTCAATCCGTCGGGCGGGGTGCTCTCCTCCAATCCGATCGGCGCCTCCGGCATGATCCGCTTCGCCGAGGCGGCGCTCCAGGTGCGCGGACTCGCGGGCGAGCACCAGATCGACGGCGCCCGCCGCGCCCTCGGCCACGCCTACGGGGGTGGCGCGCAGTTCTTCTCGATGTGGCTCGTCGGGAGCGACCGGCCGGGCAGCTGATCCCGATCAGCTGAACCGATCACCGGATCGCAGGGCCGAACCACCGCCCCTACCAGGCCGATCCGCTCGCTGTCACCCGCACGGGCGGATCGTGTCGAAGCCCTCTACCGCGAGCAGCCGCGGAGATTACAGTGGGATCAACTGACGGCGGGAGGAGCTCGACGTGGCAAGCGACGCATTCTTCGACGTGACCGCGGGGGCCGGGGTTTTTGCTCAGCGGGGCCCGGTCGGGGTTGCGGTGGAGGAGAAGAAACCCGCGCTCGATCTGAGCGGAGCGGAGTGGCTGTCCAGCAGCCAGGGCGTGGGTGACGTACAGGTGGCCTTCATCGACGGATACATCGCGATGCGCGACGGGCGCAGCCCCGAGGGGCCGTCGCTGATCTTCACCCCGGCGGAGTGGAACGCGTTCGTGCTCGGTGCGCGCGACGGCGAGTTCGATCTGACCTGAGCCGCCTGACTCGGCGGACCTGAGTCGCCGACCTGGCTCGGCCGACCTGGGCCAATCTTCCGTTCGGCCCGCGGCCCGTGTCGCTGACGGGCGCCGCGTCGACCACCCCCACGGGGTCGACGCGGCGCCCAGCCCACTCGCACACGCCCCCACGCGGTGCCGAGCGGGCTCGCCCCCCGCGGCCGGAGGCCGGGCGGACGAGATTTCTGGTGGGTGTTCCGGTTCCTTACCGGGTCCAGGTTTGCAGAAGGGGCACACGATCCGCAGGCGCACGGCCGAACCGGGGCCGATGCCGTCTGCGGAACGAGGGGACGCCCGGCGCGGTGAGAACCGGCACGAGGGGGACTACGTGCCGCCGAGGCGTCAACGGCTCGGGCGGCAGGCGCGACATGCAGCCGACGCCACGCGCATGAGGTCGATATGACCCCTGCTCACCAGTTGCGGCGATCTCTGCATGTGGCCGAACGTAATCGGAACGTGATCCGTTCGTCAACCTGGTCTCGGTGCCCGGGACCTCTCCGGAGCGCCTGTCTCGGCCCGGAGCACGACCCGCCACCTGGCGGTCACGCGTTCGTCATCTGCGCGGGCACGTACGATGGCCTCATGGCTTTCCTTCGCCGCCGCTCCGGCACCCCCGCAGGCCCGGACTTCGACATTCTCGCGATGGATCCGGGCGACTGGCCGGGCGACTTCGGGGCCGTCCTGCTCAGCGACCCGGAGGACGGCAGCTGCCACGGCGTGCTGCTGCGTTACGACCTCATGGGCGGCCGCGGCCCGTCCATGATCATCGGTAATCTGCGGGCCGGCTCCGCCGCCCGCGAGCCCGAGGACGGTGTGCCGCTCGAGGTCCACCAGATGCTGGCCGTGATCGGCAGCGAGGAGCCGGTCGAGGTCCTCGACAGCGAGGACTTCCCCGTCATGCTCGACGACGGCCTGCTGATCGTGAAGAAGTACAAGCTCAGCGAGGGCCGGCTGGCCTGTGTGCAGTTCGGCCGCAGCGACGACGTGCTGGTCACGGTCGTGACCTGGGACCGCCCGGTCAGTGAGGACCTCTACAAGCTCCTCAAGCCCCTGCCCGCCGACATGTTCCAGGTCTGAGCGAGACGGCCGACTCGACGATGTCCTTCCCCCGGGCCGACGAGGCCATGACCCGCCTGCCCCGCGTCGTCGACCTGCTCGCGGCCCGCGCCGACGAGCACGACCGCGAGGGCGCCTTCCCCTATCAGGGGATCGAGGAGGTCCATGCGGCCGGGCTGCTCACCCTGACCGTCTCGGCACAGTACGGCGGGGCCGGCGCCGGGCTCACCGAGACCGTCCACCTGCTCGCCGCGCTGGGCAGCGGCGACCCGTCGGTCGCACTGCTGGCCGGGGACACCCTGCTCGTCCACGAGGCCCAGGCGCGCACCGGCCACTGGCCGGCCGACGCCTACCGTGCGCTGCTCACGGACTCACGCCGGGGCCCCGCACTGGTCGGCCTGCTGCCGCCGGGCGGCCCGGGCTCCGAGGCCGGAGCCGAGGTGACGGCCCAGCAGACCGCCGACGGCTGGCAGTTGACCGGTCGTGAGCACGGCGTGCCGGGTGCGGAGGCGCTGGCCTGGCTGGTGGTCGCCGCGGATGTGGACGAAGCCGACGACGCCGGGTCGCACGGTCCTGCCCTCTTCCTGCTGCCCGGCGACACGCCCGGCCTGCTGGTCGAGCCCGGTTCGGAGCAGCTCGGTCTGCGCGCGGGCGCGAACCAGGACGTCCATTTCGAGAAGGTCCTGCTGGACGGGGCCTTCCGCCTGCCGGCGCCCGACGCCCGAGACGAGGCGGGGCGTCGTCTCGCGGCCGCGGCGATCTGCCTCGGCGTCGCCCGTGCCGCCCGTGCCTGGCTGGTGCGGCACGTCAAGGGAGTCTCGGAGCTGGACCGTGGCGCACTGGAGCTCGAACTCATTGCGGCCGAGGAGCTGTTGACGGGCCTGGCAGTCGCCGTCGACGCGGCGCGCCCGGGTGCGGACCGCCGCGCCCGCCTCCTCGCCCCTCGCGTCGCGGACCTCTCGCTCGCCGTCGTCCACCGTTCCGTCGCACTCGCGGGCCCGGCCGGCCTCCATCGCACCGTCCCCTTGGAGCGCCATTTGCGTGACGGACTCACCACCCGTGCCCTGCTGCCGACCGGCGCGCCGCTCCTGCGCGCGGCAGCGGAGTCCTGAGCACCGTCCACGCGGCGCGCCGTCCGCGAGGCACCGTCCGCGCGACGAGGGTGGTCAGCTGCTGTTTCTCGGCGGGCAGCAGGTAGCAGGCACCGAGCACCGAGCACCGGGGCCGGGGTCGGGGCCGGCGGGATCAGGACCGCACTGCCCGGCGGAAGCCCGAGTGCGCCCGACAGGCGCGCTGACAGGGGCGTGGCCGTGCGCCACGAGCCTGGCCTGGGCCATCGCCGCCACAGACGCTCAGCGCGTCCCCACGGCGGCGCGGACCGCGCGGCGGGCGAGGGCGGCGTCCTCGTGCAGGCGGCGGATGAGGATGCGCTGCTCCTCGCCCGCGCCCGGGACGTCGTGCAGACGGATCTCCCGCATCAGGACCAGGATCAGGTTGATGAGGAAGGCGTCGCGCCCCAGCGTGCCCGTGGACTGGGCGATTTGGCTGAGTTGGCGCCGCGCACCCGTGTCACCGGCCATGACCGTCCACAGCAGCGCGAGGTCGTAGCCCGGCAGGTACCAGCCGGCCTGCTCCCAGTCGACCAGGACGGGGCCGGAGGGCGCCAGCAGCACGTTGGTGAGCAGCGCGTCGCCGTGGCAGAACTGCCAGGGCTGGTGGGCCAGGCCGTGCAACAGCTGCTGCAGGTCACTGGTGTCACGGTCCGTCAGCAGGCCGAGGGCGTGGTAGCGGGCGATCTCGCGGGTGTACTCGAGCGGGCGGTCGAAGACGCCCGTCGGCGGCCGCCAGAGATTGAGGGCGCGGATCGCGCCGACGATGGCCCGCACCTCACCCGGCGTGGGCGTGTCCGAGGGGTGACGCTCACGCGCGGCCGGGCGGCCGGGGACGCGTTCCATCAGCAGCACGCAGCGGTCGGTGTCGGCGGCCACGAGCTTCGGCAGCCGGACCGGCGGACGGTGGCGCACGAACGCGCGGTGCGCGGCGATCTCGCGCTGGAAGCGCTCCATCCCGTCGAGGTCCTCGCCGGGACGCGCCAGGGCCTTCGCCACCACCGGGGTACGGCCGGAGGTACCTGCGATCAGCACGTGCCGACGGTCCTGCAGCAGCTGCCGCGGGACGAAGGCGGGAGCTATCCGCGAGATGTGGGCCAGTACGGCGCGGACCTGGGGCGAGTGCTGCACGGGGGTCTCGGGGCGCGGTGCGGCGCCGGGGCGGGCGACGGCGGGTGCGGGGCGACGGAGCTGCTGCGCTCCGTGCGTGGGACGGGCGGAGGGCTGTCCGCCGGGCTCGCGCAGGCCCAGGCCCGTCCGACGCCGGAGCGGAGCGGCGGGCGCGCCCTGCGGGCGGGCCACCGGTGCGGGGGAGAGAGCCGGTGAGTACATGGGTGCGTCCTGATCCCTTCGTCTGACCGGTGTGTCCGTCCGGTGCGTCCGGTGCCTCCGTCCGCCGACCGGGGTCGGGCCGGCGGACGAGTGCCTGGTCGGGGTGGCGGCCCGGCGCCGCGCGGGCCGGAGCCCGGTCGGCGCACCCTGGGGAGTTGCGTCTCCCGGGCGAACCCTGGCGCGTGGCGACGGTGCGCCACCCCTTGCGCCACACCTGCCCCCGGAGCCATCGGCCGGGCGATTTCCCAGGTTGGGGTGGCGCATTCATACAACACACCCCGCCGCCCCGAGCGAGACAGTTGGCGCACCCTGGCGAACCCTGGCGAATGCTCGCCTGGCACATGACGGGTGGTTAGTGTCGAAGTGCCGAGAACCTGGGGGCACGACGTGAACAGAGGACCGAACCACCAGCTCGCCGACCTTTTCGCCCTGACCGGATGGTCGAAGGGGGAGTTGGCGCGGTTGGTCAACCGCCGCGGTGCGCAGGCCGGTCAGCAGCAGCTGTCGACCGACACCTCGCGGGTGCGCCGTTGGATGGAGCGCGGGGAGATCCCCCGCGACCCCGTTCCGCGCATCCTGGCGGCGCTGTTCAGCGAGCAGCTCGGCCGAGTAGTCACGCCTGAGGACCTCGGCTTCCACCGGGAACGGCCATCCGCCCCGAGCTCGCGCGGCAGCGAGCCGGACGGCTCCAGACCGGCACCAGGACAGACAGCCGCGGTCCTCACCGAGTTCACGGGAATGGACCTGATGCTGAATCGACGCGGACTGATGGGAGCGAGCACGGCTCTCGCTGCGGGGGCCGTCATCGCCAACCCTCTGTACGACTGGATGCGGTCCCCGGCCGCGATCCCCCCGGCGGGCGGCTCGGCGGCGGTGGTCCGGAGCGCCTCGGCGCTGCCGGCCCTCGACTACTACGAGGCCGGTCCGGTGGGTGAGGACGAGGTCGTCGCCCTGGAGGAGTCGGTCGACGTCTTCCGCCGCTGGGACGCCTCGCGCGGTGGCGGTCTCCAACGCAAGGCTGTGGTAGGGCAGTTGAACGAGGTGGGCAGCATGCTCACCTACGACCACCCCGAGCACCTGCGGCGGCGGCTGTGGAGTGTGGCGGCCAACCTGGCGGTGCTCGCGGGGTGGATGTCCCACGACGTCGGCCTGGAGCCCACCGCCCAGCGGTACTTCGTGATGGCGGTGCACTCCGCCCGTGAGGCCGAGGACCGCCCGCGCGCCAGCGAGGCCCTGGCGCGCGCCGCGCGCCAGATGGTTCACCTGGGCCGCGCCGGGGACGCGCTGGACCTGATGCGCGTCGCCGACGCCGGTGCGGGCGAGGAGGCGCTGCCGCGCACCCGCGCCATGCTGCGCACGGTCGAGGCCTGGGCGCAGGCCTCGCTGGGCCGCAGCCAGGCCACCCGTCGCACGCTTGGCGAGGCCGAAGACCTCTTCGCCCAGGACAGCGGTGAACCGGGGCCGAACTGGCTGCAGTTCTTCGACCTCGCGGACCTCCACGGCATGGAGGCGCTCACGTACCGCACCCTGGCCGACCACGACCCGGGCGCGGCGGCCCTGGCGCAGCGCCATGCACAGCTCGCGCTGCAACTGCGCGAGGGCGGGCACGAGCGGTCCAAGCTGTTCGACCACATCTCCATGGCGTCGGCGTGCTTTCTGGCCAACAAGCCGGACGAGGCGCAGCGTTACGCGCAGCTCGCGCTCAGTTCCACGGGCGAGATGTCCTCGCACCGCACCTGGCACCGGCTGCGGCAGATGTACCGGCTGACCGGTCGCTACGACAAGATGCCCGAGGTCGCCCACCTTCGGGCGCAGATCAGCAAGGCGATGCCGCCCAAGTCCCGCCCGCAGATCATCTGAGCCGCCGTTCGCTCCGCTTCGGGCGGGTGAGCGGCGGTGCGGGGGCAGGGGCGAGGGCGTGCCCGGCGGTTTGGTGGCCGTTGGGCGCTAGCAGGTGCGGATGGCGAGCCAGACGGCGTGGATGCAGCCGTTGTCGGCGAAGCGGGGCGCGCCCACACAGTGGACCGGGCGCACGGTGCCGTTCGCGAGCTGCAGGCGGAACCCGGCGTCTATGGGACGTCCGTCGACGAGCGCGTCGGTCAGCATGCGGGAGACGGCACGACGGTCCTCGGGGTGCAGTGCGCCCGGGAGCTGGTCGAGGGTGAGCGGGCCGTCCTGCGCTGTGCGGGCGAAGATCTGGAACATCTCGGCGGACCAGGCGACCGCGTCGTGGACGAGGTCCCACTCCGCGTCGCCCAGGAGGACGGCGTCGGTGTCCGTCCCGGCCGGGCCGCTCAGCGCGCCCGTGAGGCGCTCCAGCTCGACCAGGTGCGAGCGGGCGTGGGCCAGCAGTGCGCGTTCGGCGCGGTCATGGCCCTCGCCGTACTCCGTCTCCAGTCGGTCACGCAGCGCGGAGACCTGCTGCACGAGCGAAGGAGGGGAAATGTGGGGGTGCATGGCGTCCCGCAGAGGCCGGTGAGGTTCGTGAACGTTACGACTGTTGCACAGAGCGTGGCACCCGTGGAGGGCTTTCACCGAACCTTGGCCTAATTTTGCATCCGGCATATGCCAGCGCTCGTCCCCCCGGGCTGACGCGTTGCGGTGCGCCCTGGCGCTTCGCAGGTCGCGGGGGTGGCGCGGTTGGCGCGGAACGAATGCGGGCAGGTGCGCGGTAAGGGGTGCGGACGGTACGATTCCGTGCTTCCGGTTGGCGGGCGTCGTCAGCCGGTGCCAGAATCCCCGCGGCGACCGTCGCGGACCCGAACCGACCCTCCGTGCCGGGGCTGACTCACCAGGTCAACCGCCACGCGCACTGAAATTCCATTGCCACCAGGACCGCCGCAACGGATGCTGACCTCATGTTCGAGCCCGCGATAGCGCCCAGCGCCTCCCTTCTCGGCCTGCTCCAGCGGGGCCGGGGGGACGGCACCCTGCACGCTCTGGCGGCCGAGCGTTCCGACGCGCTCGCCGCCCTGGAGGAGTGCGTCACCAGAGACCCCCGCCGCGACTGGCAGGTCGAGAACCGCTCCCTCTACTACGCGCGCCTCTTCATGGAGCTCGAGGCGCCGCTGACGGGGCTGGAGGCGCACCTCTTCGACGCGTGGGACGACTTGGACACCCGGGAGAGCCGCACCGGCCTCACCCTCGCCGTGCTGGGTCGTCTCGTCGGCTACGGCCGGCGGGACGCGCTGCAACTGCTGCGCCGCTACGCCGCCGAGGGCTGCAGCTGGGCCTGGGCCTTGGACGAGCTGGCGGTGCGGGACAGCGACGAGGGCCTGCGCGGACTGGCGGACGCCGTACTGGCGCGCTTCCCCGAGGGCCCGGAGGGCGACACCGAGTTGCGGGCCGCGATCCGCGACGCCTACGAGCCGCGTCCGTGGCACCTGTGGGCCGCCGGACATCCGCGGGTCGCCGCGGCGACCGAGCGGGCCCCCTTCGACTTGTGGCAACGTCAGATGTCCCGGCCCCAGACGCCGGAGTGGAGCACCGAGGCGGTGCTGGCCTGGGCGGACGCCGAGGCTGAGCCGTCGCCCGGTACCGGCGTCGGTGGCGGCGTCGCCGGCGGAGCAGGCGTCGCAGAGCGTCCCGAGGGGCGTGCCGTCCTGCGCCGCGCCGCCGCCGCGGCCCGCCTGCTGGGTGCGGTGGCCGGCCCGGCGGATCGTCCGGTCCTGCGCCTCGCCGCCCGCACCGGACTCCCGGGTGCCCGCTGTGCCGCCCTGCGCCACCTCTGCGAGGTGGACGACCCGGAGTTGCCCGAGCTGATGGAGTTCGCGGCGGACGACTTCTCGGAGGCGGTCGTCGACTTCGCCCTGGACACCCTGGGCCGGATGCGCGGCGAGGGCATCCTCGTCCACGCCCGCGCCTGGGCCTCGCGTACCGACGGCAGCCGTCTCGCTGACGCTGCGGCCCGCCTGCTCGCCTGCGCGGGCGGCCCGGAGGACGCCCCGCTCGTCGTCGCCGCCCTCCACCGCGAGGTGTCCCGTTCGGGCCCCGACGGCGAGGGGCTCTTCGCCCTCGTCGAGGGCGTCGGCCGTCTGTCGGCCGGACAGGCCGTGTCGGTGCTGCGCCACATCTACGCAGAAACGGTCTGCTCACAGCTCCGCCTCGGCGCGGCGCGCGGCCTCGCCTTGATCGACCCGTACTTCGCCACCGGCGCGGCGGTCGAATGCCTCTGGGACTGTGAGGAGGCCACCCGCGAACTCGCCGCCCGCCACGTCCGCACCAGCGGCAACGTCCGCGTCCTCGACCGCCTGCGCCGTCTCGCCGCAGATCCGGGCGAGGAGGCCGAGGTCCACGCCGCCGTCCGCGGCCGCCTGAGCGCGGGCTGAGACCCGGCGGTCGCTGGCCTGCGGCCCTGCCGGGTCGGCCTGCGGCTCGGTGGACACCGGCCTGCGGCCCTGCCGGGTTGGGCCTGCGTCTTGGCGGTCGCTGGGGCACGGCCCTGCCGGGTCGGCCTGAGACCCGGCGGACACCGGCCTACGGCCCTGCCGGGTCGGCCTGTGGCTCGGCGGGCGCCGGCCTACGGCCCTGCCGGGTCGGCCTGTGGCTCGGCGGACACCAGCCCCCACCGCCCTGCTGGGTCGGGCCTGGGGCTTGGCGGGTACCGGCGCATGGCCCTGTCGGGTCGGGCCTGGGGCTTGGTGGTCACCAGCCCCCTCCGTCCTGCCGGGTCGGGCCTGGGGCTTGGTGGTCACCAGCCCCCTCCGTCCTGCCGGGTCGGCCTGCGGCTTGGCGGTCACTGGCGCGGGCTCTGCCGCGCGGCAGCGCCGGGCGTGGGACGGGCCTACGTGGCCGTGCGTGGGCGCGTGAGCGCGGGCATCTGCTCTGCGCCCTCCTGGCAGATCCTCGGCCTGAACGGCGGCCGTCTCGCCGCCCGGTCAGATGTCACGAGCCCGGGCCGGGGGGCGGGTGGCCGGTGCGCCGGGCTGACCGGAAACGTCCCCGCGGGCTCGGTGTCGGTCCGGTGGCCACGCTCGCCCCGAGGGACGCCGGCCACGCTCGGCGGGGCCTCTCGCCCGCCCTCGCCGCGGACGCGGTTCAGCCCCTCCCACCCGGCCGCAAGCACGACGGACGAGTGAGCCCGGCTCGTCCAGTCCGCGCCGCCGAAAACCGAAACCGGTCGGCGGCAACGCAGTTGGGGGAGAGCTGCGACGGGGTCGTGCGCCGGCCGTGATCGTGGACGGCTCGTGGTTCGGGGGCGACCGGTTGGTCGGCCGCGCGGACGTGATGCGGCCGGTGCCGGACGAGCCGGGGAACACGAACGGAATCTTCCGAGAACGCCGTGATCCGGGCCGCGACACCTGGCAAAACCGCCGACACGAGGATTCGTGCGCCGTTCGCCGTTCAGTTAGATCCACGTGCCTCGCCGCACGCCGGGGCTCGGAATAACGCTGGCATGCGTGTCGTCCTCGTCACCGAGTCGTTCCCGCCAGACATCAACGGGGTCGCCCACTCCGTCCTACGTACCGCCGAGCATCTGGTGCGTCGTGGGCACGAGCCCCTCGTCATCACTCCCGCGCCCGCCGTGCCGGTGGCGGCCGGGGACCCGTGCCCGGTCGTGCGCGTACCCGCCATGCCCCTGCCCGGGTATCCGCAGGTCCGGATCGCGCTGCCCAGCCGCAAGCTGGAGCAGCTGATCGCCGGGCACCGCCCCGACGTCGTCCACCTGGCCAGCCCGTTCCTGCTCGGGTCGCGCGGCATGGCCGCGTCCGAGCGGCTCGGACTGCCGACGGTCGCCGTCTACCAGACCGACATCGCCGGGTACGCCCGCGCCTACCGCGCGGGCAGCGCGCTCGGGGAGGCCGCCGCCTGGCGGCGGCTGCGGACGGTGCACTGCGCCGCCGACCGCACGCTGGCGCCGTCCACACCCGCCTCGCAGGACCTCACCGCCCACGGCATCCCGCGGGTGCACCTGTGGCGGCGCGGGGTGGACTCCGTCCGCTTCCACCCGCGCCACCGCAGCGAGGCGCTGCGGCGCGGGCTGGCCCCCGGCGGGGAGGTGCTCGTCGGGTACGTCGGGCGTCTCGCGCCCGAGAAGCGGGTGGACCTGCTGGCCGAGACGGTCGCCCTGCCGGGCGTGCGGGTCGTCGTCATCGGCGACGGCCCCTCGGACCACTCGCTGCGGCAGGCGCTGCCGGGCGCCGTCTTCCTCGGGCGCCGCACCGGCGACGAGCTCGCCGCGCTCTACGCGTCCCTGGACGTCTTCGCGCACACCGGTCCGATGGAGACCTTCTGCCAGACCATCCAGGAGGCCATGGCCAGCGGCGTGCCCGCGATCGGGCCCGCGGTCGGCGGACCGCTGGACCTCATCGGTCACCGGCGCACCGGACTGCTCGTGCCGGCCCGTGACGGCGCGGCCCTCGCGCGTGCCGTCAGTGAGCTCGCGGCCGACGAGTCGGTGCGGGTTCGGTACGGCGCGGCAGCTCGCGCCGAGGTCGAGTCCCGCACCTGGGAGTCGGTCGGGGACGAGCTGATCGAGCACTACCGCTGGGTCATCGCCAAGCGCGGCCGCACCGCCGGCGACGTCCGCCAGCCCGTCACCTCGGCCACCGCGCCCGCCACCGCCGCAGCCGCGGCTGCGGCGAGCGCCGGGGCCGGCACGGCCGCCGCGGCATAGGGGCGGGCGACATGGCACTGCGAATCGTGCGGGTGGCGAACTTCGTCACCCCGACCTCGGGCGGACTGCGCACCGCGCTGCGCCGCCTCGGGGCCGGCTATCTCGCGGCCGGGCACCGCCCCGTGCTGATCGTGCCCGGTCCCGAGGCCGGGGATGAGGAGACCGAGCAGGGTCGGGTGATCACCCTGCCTGGCCCCGTCGTCCCCGGCACCGGCGGCTACCGCGTCCTGCGCGACCGGGCCCGTGTGGCGGCGACGCTGGAGGCGGTGCGCCCGGACCGGCTGGAGGTGTCCGACCGGACCACGCTGCGGTGGACCGGCCGCTGGGCCCGGGAGCACGACGTCCCCGCGGCGATGGTCTCCCACGAGAGCCTCGACGGCGTGCTGCGGATGTGGGGGCTGCCCCGCCCGGCGGCCCGGCGCGCGGCCGACATCCTCAACGCCCGGACGGCGCGCGACTTCACCCGGATCATCTGCACCACGGAGTGGGCCGCCCGGGAGTTCCGGCGTCTGGAGCTCGGACGCCTGGGCCCCGACCTGCGGCTTGCACCTCTCGGGGTCGACCTGACCCTGCGTCACCCCTCCCGCCGTGACGAGGCGCTGCGGGCGGAGCTGGCCGCGCCCCACGAGACGCTGCTGGTGATGTGCTCGCGCCTCTCCCACGAGAAGCGGCCCGAACGCGCCCTCGACGCGCTCGTCGAGCTCCGACGCCGGGGCGTGCCGGCTGTGCTCGCGATCGCCGGGGCCGGGCCGCTGCGGGCGCGGCTGGAGGCCCGCATCGAAGGGGAAGGGCTGCCCGCCCGCCTCCTCGGCCACATCGCGGACCCGGCGCGCCTCTCGTCCGTGCTCGCCTCGGCCGACATCGCCCTCGCCCCCGGCCCGGTGGAGACCTTCGGCCTGGCCGCGCTCGAGGCGCTCGCCTGTGGCACGCCCGTGGTCGCGTCCGCCGCCTCCGCGCTGCCGCCGATCATCGGCGAGGCCGGCCTGCCGGCCGCGGACACCGGACCGGCGTTCGCGGACGCGGTCCAGCACCTGCTGGCGCGCCCGGCCTCGGTCCGTCGCGGCACCGCCCGCGCCCGCGCCGAGGAGTTCGGCTGGGACGCCTCCGTGGCCGCCTTCCTGTCGGCCCACGAAGTCGGCCCGGCGGCCGCCAGCCGCCCGCTCCCGGAGCCGCAGCCCCACTCCGAGCCCGAGCCGGAGTGGCAGCCGGACCTGGAGTCCGACCTGCGGCCGCAGCCCCGCCCGGAGCACGACCTGCAGCCGCGCACGCAGCCGGTCCCCGATCCGCCGTCGCGGCCCCACCCGACGCCGCAAGCCGCGTCTCTCGCGAAGGGAGCCTCCCGATGACGTCGTTGCGCGTCTCCGCGCTCGGTGACTCCCTGACCGAGGGCCTCGGCGATCCCGTCGCCGGCGGGTGGCGCGGCTGGGCCGCGCTGCTCGCCCAGAGCCTCGCCGCCGACCCGGGCGACGTGGTGTTCACCAACCACGCCACCAGCGGCGCTCAGACCGCCGACGTGCTGTTGCGTCAGCTCCCCGAGGTACGCCGGAAGCGACCGCACGTCGCGGCCGTGATCGTGGGCGGCAACGACACCCTGCGCGCGACCTACGACATCCAGGCGGTGGCCCGGCACCTCGACACCACGCTCGGCAGCCTGGTCGAGGACGGGACGGTGCTGCTCACCGCCTGTCTCCCGGACCCCGGCCGGATGCTGGGGCTGCCTCCCGCGCTGGCCCGCCCGCTGGGCCGCCGGATGCGCAGCGTCAACACCGTCGTCCACGCGCTCTCCGAGCGCTACGACGCCGTGCACGTCCACGCCGCCGAGGAGCCGTGGCTGTTTGACCCCGTGATGTGGAGCGTGGACCGGCTCCACCCGAGCGAGCGCGGGCACCGTGCCCTGGCTCGCGCCTTCCACCGCGAACTGGTCGATCGCGGCATAGCGTTGGGCCCCGCGCCGGACGATCGGACCGACGGGGTGGCGCCGTCCCGCACCGCCCAGGTGCTGTGGATGGCGACCAAGGGCACCCGCTGGGCGCTGGACCGGTGCACGGATCTGCTGCCGGACCTGCTGCGCCTCGCCGCCGCCGAGCGACGGGAGAACCAGGCCGAGCAGCTGGACCGGGAGGCCGCCGAGCAGACGGCCTCCGCCCTGCGGGCCCTGCCCGGCCGGCGCGAGCACGTGGCGGCCCGCCCCAACGGCCAGGCGGCCTCCCGCCGACCGTCCGTCGATCGCACCGCCGACCAGCCGGATTTCGTCGAGCCGGATTTGGCCGAGCCGGATTTCGCGGAGCGGGCCTTCGACGAGGCGGCGCCTCATCGCCGCATGGAGTGGTCGCGCGACGCGGCCGCCGAGGTCAGTCCAGCGTGACCGCCCGGACGCAGAGCACCGTGGGCAGGTGCTCGTTGATCAGCGACCAGGACTCGCCCTCGTCCGCGCTGCCGTACAGCTCCCCGTTCTTGTTGCCGAAGTAGATCCCGGCCGGCTCGCCGTCGTCCGTGGTCAGGGCGTCGCGGAGGACCACACCGTAGTGGTCGCGCTCGGGCAGGCCCTTCTCCAGCGGCTGCCAGGTCTCACCCGCGTCCTCGGTCCGGTAGACGCGGCAGCGGTGCTCCGGGGCCAGCCGCTCGTAGTCGGCGACCAGCGGGAAGACGTAGGCGGTGTCGCCGTGGTGCGGGTGTGCCGCGACGGGGAAGCCGAAGTCGGCGGGCAACCCGGCGTCGATGCGTTTCCAGACCGCGCCGGCGTCGTCGCTGCGGTAGACGCCTCCGTGGTTCTGCAGGTAGAGGCGGGAGGGATCGGCGGCGTCCTGCGAGACCTTGTGGACGCACTGCCCGAAGGCGGGGTACCGCTCCTCCTCCGGCATGAAGCGGGCCTCGATGCCGGTGTTCGACGGCTCCCACGTCGCGCCGCCGTCGAGGGAGCGGTAGACGCCGCCCGTGGAGACGGCGATCGTGACCGCCTGCGGGTCACGCGGGTCGAGCACGATCGTGTGCAACCCCTGGCCGCCGAAGCCGGCCTGCCACTGCGCGCGCTGCGGGTGCTGCCAGAGACCCTCGTTCAGGGTGAAGGAGACGCCGCCGTCCTCGGAGCGGAAGAGCGCGGCCGGCTCCGTGCCCGCGTAGACGACGCCCGGCTGCTCCGGCCCGGCCGGGCGCAGCTGCCAGACCCGGACCAGCGACGCGTCCGTCCCGGGTGGGAACTTGACCGCTGGGGCGGCCGGTTCCTGCCAGCTGGCGCCGAGGTCGTCCGAGGTGAACACCGACGGGCCCCAGTGGCTGGAATCCGCGCCGACCAGAATGCGCGGCGTCGTGCCCCGGCGGTCCACCGCGACCGAGTAGACGCCCTGCATCACGAAGTGGGGACCCGTCCAGGACCAGGAGCGGCGGTCCTTGCTGCGGGCGAGGAACAGGCCTTTGGCCGTGCCGACCGCGAGCAGCGTCTCAGACATGCGGAACACCTCCAGGCGGAACCGTGGGTGGGGAGGATGGGGATGGTGGGGAGGGTCGTGTACGCATCGGCCCGACGGACAACGGGCGAAAGGTCCGAGCGCCTGCGCCCTCGGGCTCTGCCAGCAGTCTGGACCCGTCCCGCCCCCGATGTCCCGTCGAACGCGCTCGAAAACTCGAACGAGGGAGCGTGCGGATCCCGCCCATGCGCCGGAATCCGGGCCGACTCAGGGGCGACGCGCCGCAGCGGTCGGGAACACCGCGAGAAAAGCCCAGGTCGGATCGGCTGAGAGAGCCCAGCCCGGCCCGGCTCAGGTCGCGGGTCGCAGGCCGCCGCGAGCCTCAGACGTCCAGCCGTGCCGTGGGCAGCAGGCGGACCGGCGTTCCGGGTGCCGCCTGAGCCGCCGCGGCCAGGTCCGCCTCCGGCACCACGCCGACGACCGGATAGCCACCCGTGGTCGGGTGGTCGGCGAGGAAGACGACCGGCATCCCGTCCGGCGGGACCTGGACGGCGCCCAGCACCATGCCCTCGCTCGGCAGCTCGCCCAGGCCTTCGCGGCGGCGCAGCGGCGGTCCGTCCGCGAGCCGCAGACCGACCCGGTTGCTCGCCGGGGAGACGCGATAGCGCGCACGGCCGAGCGCGGCGAGCGACTCCGGCTCGAACCAGTCGCGGCGCGGTCCGGGGGTGAGGCGCAGCACCAGTTCGGCGGGTGGGCCGGCCAGCGGGCTCCGCTCTGCGCTCCCCGGGCCGAGCGCTCCGAGCGTTCCCGGCGCGCCGAGCGGCAGTCGCATCCCGGCGGAGAGCGGAGCGGGCCCGAGGCCCGCGAGCAGGTCCGCCGACCGGCTGCCGAGCACGGGCGCGACCTCGAAGCCGCCGTCCACGGCCACGTAGCAGCGCACCCCGGCCGTGACCGCGCCCACCTCGAGCACCTCGCCCGCCCGGACCCGTACCGGCGCGCACCAGGCGACCGGCCGCCCGTCGACCCGCACGGGCGCGGGCGCGCCGGTCACGGCGATCCACGCGTCGCCGCCGACCGCCCGCAGCGCCAGGTTTCCCGTCGTCGCCTCCAGGACCGCGGCGCCGGAGGCGGCCCCGACTGCCGTCCCCGGCGCGCTTCCGCCCGCCGCGCCGGAAGAGTCGTTGCCGACCAGGGCGTTGGCCCATCGGTACGCGGGACCGTCCAGCGCTCCGGCCCGGGGCACGCCCAGCGCCGCCACGCCGCGTCGTCCTGCGTCCTGGACGGTCGTCAGCGGCCCCGGGCGCAGCACCTCGAACACCCGGCGGGCCCGCAGCCGTTCCTGACCCTCAGTCACGTCGCTTCCCCCTTCGCACCTGGCGTGGGCGCCACCGGCACGAACCGCACACGGGTGCCCGGTGTCAGCATCGCGGCGGGTGTGCGGTCCGTGTCCCACAGGCGCACCGCAGTGCGGCCGATGAGCTGCCAGCCGCCGGGGGAGGGGCCGGGGTAGACGCCCGTGTACGCCCCGGCCAGGGCGACGGACCCGGCGGGGACGCGGGTGCGCGGGGTGGCGCGGCGGGGCACGGCGAACTCGTCGGGCAGGCCGGTGAGATAGGCGAATCCAGGCGCGAAGCCGCAGAAGGCCACCCGGAACGAGCATGCGGCGTGCCGTCGCACCGCCTCCTCGGGAGGAACGCCCCACAGCCGCGCTACCTCCGCCAGGTCCTCGCCGTCGTACACGGTCGGGATCTCGACCAGCGGTCCGGTGCCCGCCTGCGCGGAATGCGGTTCCCACGCGCCCAACCAGGCGGTCAGGGTGCTTCGTTCGCGTGCGTCGGTGAGGCCGTCGACCAGCACCGTCCGGGCGGCGGGCACCAGTTCGACATCGGGTCCGAGCAGGCCCTGGTGCTGACGCTGCATCAGGTCGCCCAGCAGTGCCGCGACCTGCTCGTCCGAGTCGACCTCGGCGAGGAGCGCCCGCGCTCCCATGGGGCGAACGGTCGGGCGACCGGGGGCCTTCGCGGCCGCGCGCCCCAGGGCCTCGGGCTCGGCGCCGCTCAAGCGAACGCCTCGATCGTCACGCCGGCCGCCTCCAGTGCGCTCCGGACCCGGATGGCCAGCGCGGCCGCGCCCGGCGTGTCGCCGTGCAGACACAGGGAGTCGGCGGTGACCGCCACCTTTGCGCCCGTGACGGTGGCCGCCTCGCCCGCCACCGCGACGGCGAGCGCCTGGGCGACGACGGCGTCGGGATCGTGGAGGACCGCGCCCGGCTCGGTGCGCGGGACGAGCGTGCCCTCCGGGGTGTAGGCGCGGTCCGCGAACGCCTCCGCCACCGTGGGCAGTCCCGCGGTGGCGGCCCGGCGCAGCAGGGCCGAGCCGGGCAGGCCGAGGACGGGCAGTTCGCGGCCGAAGGCGCGGGCGAAGGCGGTGACGGCGTCGACGACCGCCGCGGCCTGGTCCTCGTCGCGGACCGCCCGGTTGTAGAGGGCGCCGTGCGGCTTCACATAGGCGACGCCCGCCGCCCCTGCGGCCCGCGCGAAGACCTCCAATGCACCGATCTGGTAAGTCAGTTCGTCGGCGAGCTCGGCGCGGGGCACATCCATCGCGCGCCGGCCGAAGCCCGCCAGGTCCCGGTAGGAGACCTGCGCGCCGATCCGCACTCCGCGCGCGACGGCGCCCTCGCAGACCCGGCGCATGGTGGCCGGGTCGCCGGCGTGGAAGCCGCAGGCGACGTTGGCGCTGGTGACGACGGAGAGCAGGGCCTGGTCGTCGGTGAGCGCCCAGCGGCCGAAGCCCTCGCCGAGATCGGCGTTCAGATCCATCTCCACCTCCGACTCCAGGTCCGACATGACCCGCGGGCCAGCGTCCGGCGTTGATCGTATGCGCCCGCGCGACGGCTGTCCGGAGCGCTCACCCCTCGGGCCGGGGTCCGACCGAGACCGGGGTGCGAAACGGTTCAAACCCCCTCCCGGCGTGGCGCAAACGGCACGCCGCGAAGATCACCCGACTGGCCTCGCCCGAAAAGCCGTACGCACACGATCGGCCTCGGGTCTCGCTGAGTGCGCCACTCCAGGGTGGCGACGGTCGCCGCGAACGACTGACCGCGCTGCGCCGGGCCGCCATGCACCCGTGCCCATGCCGCGCGCACGCGTGCCATTGCACCCGGTTCGGGGGGCGGAGCGGAGTGAGCCCGCCGGACAGAGCGGGGCGATCCATGCTGTTTGGGACGTTGTCCGTCCGAGCCTCTACGCTAAACCCCCGTGACCACCACCGCCGAAGCAGCGCGCACGGCCCCGGGCCCCGCCGCCGACGAGGGCCTTGCCCGTAGGCTGCGCGCTCTCGCCTGCACCGCGCCGCTGCACGACCTCGACAGCCGCAAGGCCAACCTGGCGGGCGAGTACGCGGTCTACGGCATGGCGGAGGTCGCACTCGCCGCGATCGACCTGGTCACCCTGCACATGGACTTCGACACCGGCGCCGACCGGGACCAGGTCCTCGCCCGGCTGCTGCCGCGCGTCGCCGCCCAGGCCCCCGAGCGGGAGTGGCGCGAGCACGAGCGCGTCGCCAAGTGGGTGCTCGAGTCGCTGATCAACGTCGGCAGCGTGGACCGCGGTTTCCGCGCCGTCTACGGCACCTTCGGCTCCGACGGCTCCTACGTCCGCCGCGACTACGACTTCAAGCTCATCGAGGAGGTGCCGGGTCCCGACGGCGGCGTCTACCTGCGCACCACGGACGAGGCCGTCAACGTCCTCGTCGGCGCGCTCGACACGGACGTCACCTCCGCGCAGATCGCCGCCGAGGTCAAGTTGGAGGTGCTGATCCGGCGCGGCCGCCTCGCAGACGCCCAGCTCGCCGCCGAGCAGGCCCGCTACCGCACCGTCCAGTACAGCGAGCTGCTGCGCCGCGCGCTCGAGGCCACGCGGCGCAACGTGCGCGCCGTGGACTGGATGGAGACCGTCCCTGACCTCATCGCCGAGGCGCTCGAGCACATCGCCGACCGCTACCGGCATGAGAACGCCATCCTCACCAACATCCGCAAGGCTCGCGACGAGTCGGAGGACCCTGAGCACAAGCGCCGTGCTGCGGAGCTCGTCGACATCGTCAAGGACTGCATCCGCCGCCACACCCAGCTGCAGACCCGCCTGCTGGAGGCCGGTCCGCTGTTCCGCGCCGAGCAGGACCGCCAGGCCTTCGCCGCGCCCAGCGCGCGCAGCGGCCTGGACCTCTACGGCCAGCTGCTCGCTCCCGTGCTGCCGCTCCCGCTGGAGCAGGCGTCGGCGGTGACGACGGCCTTCTTCCGCAAGGGGACAGGGCTGCGCACCCCGAGCGCGGTCCGTCTGACGGATCTCGTCGACGTCCTGTTCACCCCGCCGGTCGAGCGCGAGCATCTGGGAGCGGAGCTCCCCGAGCCGGACCTGATCTCCACGCCGGACGACAGCCGCTTCTCCGACGAGCAGTTGGAGACCGCGCTCGGCCTGCTGGACCTTCCCGCCGACGCGCCGCGCCGCCTCTCCGGCCTGCTCGCCGAGGCCCGCCGGTTGGACCCCGACCTGCCGTACCTCCTCGCCCTGCTGGCCGTGCACGCGGCGAGCCCGGGCGTCGGTACGGCCTACCGGCAGGGTGAGGAGCGCCTGCTCTTCGCCGTCGACGACGGCACGCGCCTGGACGACGAGGAGTTCGGCGGCGCCGACCTGATCGTCGGCAGTGCGCTGCTCGACGCCGTGGGCATGGCCGCGGACCGCGCGGAGGCGAGCTGATGCACTGCCCAGGGTCGGCGGGCGCTGCTGATCAGCGGCTCCGCCCAGAGGCGCGACAAGCCACCCGAGGACCTGTGTCCCCGAACGAGCAGGGCCATCCGCGCCGGATGGTTTCTTGCGCGGTTCCTCGTGAACTTCCTTGCGCCCTTGAGGAAGTTGCAACATCCCCGAGTCCGGAGCTGAACCGATGATCGACGACGACTACGACGCACCGAGCCCCGGTGAGGGTGCTGCGCGCCCCGCGCCGATCACGGCCGCCGACGTCGCCGACGCCTCCCGGTTGGTCAGTTTCGGCCTCCAGCCGAAACTGCTGCCGGCCCGCGACACCGAGTACGCCGAGCTGATCCGGCGCTACCGGGACGATCCGTCCTTCGCGCGGCTCGCCGACGCCGTGGCGACCGGCCTCGGGCTGATCGTGCTGGAGGTGTCCTCCCGTGCGGGCATGGCCGTCGCCGCCGCCGAGGACAGCGTGTTCGCCGTGCGGATGGGCGACTACTCCCGCCGCGCCGCGTCCGAGTCCACCGACCGCTTCCTGCACGGGCTGGCGCACCTCGCCGTCGCGGCACTCGCGTTCCCGCGCCCGGAGGATCTCGCCGACGACGGGTACCTCGGGCGGATCACCGTCAACGGCGTCGACGCCTTCGTCCGCCAGGCCTGCCGCAGGCTGGAGCAGCAGGCGGACGTGTCGGGCGACAACACCGACCCGGTCAGCGACGCGCCGGGCCTGGAGGCGGCCTGGCGCGTCTACGCCCGGCGCAGCGCCACCGGGGCGACCAAGGACGCCCGCCGGCTGGCCGGTTCGACGATCGGGATCGTCGGCAAGGCGGTGTCGTTCCTGGTCGACTCCGGTTTCCTGCAGAAGACCTCGGACGACTCGGGCGGCACCTACCGCACCACCGCCCGCTACCAGCTCCAGGTCCGTGACATGGCCGGCAGTGCCGCGATGGCGGAGCTGCTCGCCCTCGGCGTCGTGCCCGTCACGGACGGCAGCGCGACCCTCCTGCCGCCGGACGAGTCGGACGACCTGGTCACCGACGCCGGTCTGCCGTTCCACAGCGTCTGACCAGCGGCACCCCTGAGCGACTTTGACCGGAGTTCCGCCGCGCCGTGGGTGCTGCGGTCAGGGGGCGATGTGAGCGGCGTTGCCGCAGGTGGGGCAATACGGATGTGGTTGCGAGCGGGTGCGCAGGCCGGAGACGATCTCCGCCGACGCCCGACGGCGTGCCCCGGTGAGGCGCGGGCGTCAGTTGCCGGTCACGCGCAACGGGTCGGCTTCATGTCGCGGTCGTGTCCGGATTGTCGGCTGAGCGGGCGAACCGGAGATTTGCCCTTGTCACTGGATATCCTCTGGTGAGACCAGGCGCCCCGCCTTGTCGATCAAGAACAGGAATGAGTGCGCACGGTGTACGAGCTGAACCGGGTCCGCCTGTACTCCATCGGCCCTGCCGGTGCGCGGTACGCCGACACCGTGCTCGACCTGAGCGGCGTCGGCGAGGCCGTCCCCGACCCCGCGCCGCGCCAGCCCGGCTTCTTCGACGAGGAGGACAACGGGCCGGTCCGCCGCCCCGCGCCCGCGGGTGTGCTGTTCCTGGAGAACGGCGGCGGCAAGTCCGTGCTGCTCAAGCTGATCTTCTCGGTGATGCTGCCCGGCCACCGCAACACGCTCGGCGGCGCCAGCTCCGGCGTGCTGCGCAAGTTCCTGCTCGCCGACGACTGCGGGCACGTCGCCCTGGAGTGGCAGCACACCCTGACCGGCGAGACCGTCGTCGTCGGCAAGGTCAGCGAGTGGCGCGGACGGCAGGTCTCCGCCGACCCGCGCAAGTTCGCCGAGGCCTGGTACTCGTTCCGGCCCGGTCCCGCGCTCGGCCTCGACTCCCTTCCCGTCGCCGAGCGCGCGGTGCTGATGCCCGCGCCCGGTCAGGACGCGCCGAAGGTGAGCGCACGCGGGCGCCGCCGCACCATGAAGGGCTTCCGCGACCTGCTGATGGAGGCGGGCAAGCTCGCCCCGGAGCTGGAGATCACCTGGGAGGAGGGCCACGAGCGCTGGACCGAGCACCTGAGCGCGCTCGGGCTCGACCCCGAACTCTTCCGCTACCAGCGCGAGATGAACGCCGACGAGGGCGAGGCAGCCGGCCTCTTCGCGGTCAAGAGCGACAAGGACTTCACCGACCTGCTGCTCCGCGCCGTCACCGACACCCGCGACACCGACGGGCTCGCGGACCTGGTCCACGGCTTCGCCTCCAAGCTGGGCCGCCGCGCCGAGCTGACCGCCGAGCGGGACTTCACCGGCGGCTCGCTCGACCTGCTCCACCGCATCGCCGAGGCCGCGACCGTCCGCGAGGGCGTGCGCGAGAGCCACCGCGCCGCCGAGCGCCGGGCCCGGCGCCTGGCTCGCTCGCTCTCCGCCCGTGCGGGCCTGGAGCGGGCGCGCGTCGGCGAGTTGGAGGAGCAGGTCGCGGCCGGGGCAGATGCCGTCGCCGAGGCCCACGACGCGCGCACCGGGCAGTCGCTGGTCACCGCCGAGTTGACGCACCGTCATGCGAGCCTGGCGCTCGCCGACGCCACCGCCGACGCCGCCGCACTGCGTCGCGAGCTGCTGGACGCCCGCACGCTCCACTCCGCCTGGCAGGCCACCGAACTGGTGCTCCGTCACCGCGCTGCCGCCGACCGGGCGGCGCGGGTGTCCGCTGCGATCCGCGAGGCCGAGCGCGACGCCGCGCCCGCGCTCGCCGCGCGCACCAAGGCCGCCGTCGCGCTGGTCCGCGCGCTGGAGGCCGCCGCCGAGGCCGCCGAGGAGCGCGCCGACAGCGAGGAGTCGCGCGCCCACGGGCTGCAGACCCAGGGCGAGGCCGCCCGCCGCGACGCCACCGCCGCGGCTACCGCTGCGCAGAAGGCCCGCTCCGAGGGCGACCACCTGCGCCAGCGTCTCGCCGAGGTCGAGCAGGAGACCCAGCAGGCCGTCCGTTCCGGCTGGATCGACACCACCACCGGCGACACCGACAGCCCCGAGGCCGTCGATCCGGCCCGTGCCGCGCTCGAGGCCGCCGACGCCGAGAAGGCGGCGGGGGCGGCGTGGGAGGAGGCTCGTGCCGCTGCCGAGCAGGCAGCCGGCCGCTCCCGCGAGGCCGCCGCCCGCGAGGGCCGCGCCGAGCTCGCCGCCGCGCGCGCCCAGGACGCGCTCTCCGCCGCCGAGACCGCGCTCGCCACGGAGGAGCACACCCTCAGCCTGCTTGCCGCGGAGCCGCGCATCACGGCCCTGCTGGGCGTGGCGGACGGGGAGTTGACGCCGCAGCAGCTGGACGGTACGGCCGACTCGCTGCGCGAGCAGCTCGACAACGCCGTCGCCACCGCCGAGCGCACCCTGTTCGACCTGCGTACCCAGGCCGCCGACGACTCGCGCATCCTCGCCGCCCTCGGCGACGGCGGCCTGCTGCCGCCGGGCCCGGACGTGCTGGCCACCGTCGAGTACCTGGGCGAGCACGGTGTCCCGGCCCTGCCGGGCTGGCGTTACCTGGCTCAGTCCGTCGACCCGGTGGACCACGAGCGGATCCTCGCCGCGCGCCCGCAGCTCGTCGACGGCGTGATCGTGACCGACCCGGCCTCCCTCGCCCGCGCCCGCGAGATCCTGGCCGCCGCCGCGCTGCTGCCGCGTTCCGCCGTCGCCGTCGGCACCTCCGCGGCGCTGCTCGGCCCGGTGACCCGGGAGCCGTCGGCCGAGGGGGAGAACGGCGTCTTCCTGGTGCCGCCGAACCCGGCCATGCACGACGAGTCGGCCGCCGACGAGGAGCGCCGCCAGCTGCGTGACCGGGCTGGGGCCAGGGACGAGCAGATCCGCGAGCTCGCCGCCCGTCTCGGCGGGGACCGGCTGCTCGTGGGGCGCCTCTCCTCCTGGCGCGCCGGCTGCCCGGCCGGGCGCCTGACCGAGCTGGCCGCCGACGTCGAGGCCGCGCGCGAGGCGCTGGAGGCCGCCACGGCCGAGCGCGGGTCCGCCCGAGCCGCCCACGACGAGTCCGAGCAGGAGCGCGCCACCGCCGCCCGGATGCGCGAGACCCGGCTGGAGGCCGCACAGCAGGCCCGCCGCCGCGCCGACGCCCTGGCCGGGCTCGCCTACCGCCTGCGTGAACGCTCCACCTGGACGGCCCGCCTGCGCGAGGTCGCCGACGAGACCACGCAGGCCGAACTGCGCCAGCACGCCTGCACGGAGCTGGCCCAGGCCGCGGACGAGGACCGCCGGGCCGCCCAGCGCGCCGCCGACGACGCCCGCCGCACCGCCCGGGCGCTGCGCGCCGAGCGTGCCGAACTGCCCAGCTCCGACCTGCCGGACGACATCGACGAGGCCACGGGCGGGGACGTGCCCACGGCGTCCCTGCCCGCGCTGCGGGAGGCGCACCGCGTCGCCGCCCAGCTCTACGAGAAGGTCGGCGTCGGCGCGGACCTGCGCGCCGAGCAGGCCCGCGCGGAGAGCGACGAGTCCTCCGCCCGCGCCGAGCTGGACCGGCTCACCAACAAGGTGCGCACCCGCGCCGAGGAGCTGCTCGGCAGCCCCGACGGCGCAGACGGCCCGGCCCGCCAGGCCGCGGCCTCCCGCGCCGAGGACCTGGTCCAGACGATCGAGGCGCGCGCCTCCGCCGCCAGCGAGCAGCTCGGTCGTCTGCGCGCTGAAGCCGAGCGCAGCGCGCCCGTCTCCGGTGAGGCGCACACCGAGCTGCCCGAGGAGCTGGTCCCGGCCGACCAGGACCACGCCCGCGAGCTGCTGCGCGCCGCCACCGCCGAACTCGCCTCCCGCAGCGACGCCCTGGAGGCGGGTCGCACCGCACACGCGGAGTTGCAGCGCACCCTGGAGTCCGCGCAGCACGCCGCCGCCGAGTTCGAGGAGACCGCCGCGCAGCTGCGCGACGGCCTGCGCGAGCCCGCCGAAGGCGTCGCGCACGCGGAGGACGAGGAACAGGTCACCCCGGTCACCGGCTCCCTGCCCGAGGCCCGGCACGCCGCCTCCGACGCCCGCCGCCACCTGCGCGCCGCGAGCGCCGAGCTGTCGGCGGCGGACCTCGCCGTCCGGGACGCGAGCGACGCGCTGATCCGGCACGCCAACTCCACGCGCTTCGAGGCCGTCCGCACCCCGGCCCGCCAGCAGATCCGCGAACTGCCGGTCTCGGTGCTGCCCGAACACGCCGCTCACTGGGCCGCCGCCTTCGCGCCCCGTCTGCGCGTGCTGACCGACGAGCTCGACCAGTTGGAGCGCAATCGCGACAGCATCGTGGACCGCCTGCGCGGCCTCGTCGAGTCCTCGCTCGCCACGCTGCGCGCGGCCCAGCGCCTCTCCCGGTTGCCCGAGGGCCTGGGGGAGTGGTCCGGCCAGGAGTTCCTGCGGATCCGCTTCGACGAGCCCGACCACGCGGTGCTGACGGAGCGTCTGGGCGAAGTCATCGACGAGGCGACGCGCGCCGCCGTGCGACGTCAGGGCTCCAATGCCTCGTCCGGAGCGGTGGACTGGAACCGCCGCGACGGTATGTCGCTGCTGCTGCGCGGCGTTCACGCGGCGTTGGAGCCGCGCGGCGTCACCGTCGAGATCCTCAAGCCCGACGCGGTGCTGCGCGCCGAGCGGGTGTCGGTCAGTCAGATGTCCGACGTCTTCTCCGGCGGCCAGTTGCTGACCGCGGCCATCGCGCTCTACTGCACCATGGCCGCGCTGCGCGCCAACGACCGCGGCCAGGCCAAGCTCCGGCACGCGGGGACGCTGTTCCTGGACAACCCGATCGGGCGTGCCAACGCCACGTACCTGCTGGAGCTCCAGCGCGCCGTCGCCGACGCGCTCGGGGTTCAGCTGATCTACACCACCGGGCTGTTCGACACGACGGCGCTGGCGGAGTTCCCGCTGATCATCCGCCTGCGCAACGACGCCGACCTGCGCGCCGGGCTCAAGTACATCTCGGTGGAGGAGCACCTGCGTCCGGGGCTGCCGCAACTCGACGAGGAGGAGGCGGAGATCCACGGCGCGGTCAGCGCGACGCGCGTCTTCCGCCGCCCGCGTGCGGAGGACGAGACCGCCGTGCTGCACGAGACCGCCGCGCCGGATGCGCCCGCCGTCGGGGCGGCGAGCCACACCGGGGTGGCCGAGGTCGAAGAGTAGGCCCCGCCGGAGAGCCGGGCCCGCCCGCGGACCCGGACCGGGACAGGCCCCGGAAGGGCTCCGGACGGGGCCCGAACGGGCTCCGGGTCAACGCGGGCGCTTCGCGCCCGTCATGGGCGTTATCCCGCCGGAGCCGTGCAGGCGCTCGCGCGCGCTGCGCTGGGTGATCCACACGTCCAGGCCGAACCAGGTGGTCACGAACACCCCGGCCACGGTGACCGTCAGCGCCCAGCCCATGAAGGCCGCCTCGGCGAACGAGCCGAACATGGTGAAGACCAGTGCGACCAGCGTGAAGGCGAGGGAGAGCAGCAGCCGCACCCGCGCCCGCCGTGCCTCGTCGGGTACCCGTGCCATGGTGTTCGTCGGCCTCCTATGCCTCCACGTACGCGACCAGGATGGCCGAGCGCAGAACCGATACGGAGTAGATGACGCGTATGCCCTCCGCATCGTTGCGGTAGTCGCGGATCAGTGGAAAACGTGTCGGCACGCCCATCTCCGGGTCGATCGCGAGCTCGCTCAGGGCCCTGTCCAGCCGGCGTACCTCCTCGGCGTCGGTCAGCGCGTCGACCTGCTTGCGGGCGCCGTCGGTGAACCGGATCTGCGCCGGTCGGCGCCGCAGCCTACGGGACACGGCCGTCGAGCCTCGCCAGCGCCAGCTCGCGGATCTCCTCCCAGGCGACGCACTCCTCGTCGGTGGGCAGCCCGTTTGCCGCGATCTGCTCCAGAGCCGCGGCCAGGCTGTCCGCCTTGGCGCGCTCGTCCGCGGCCCACGCGCGCAGCGCGTCGGCCTCGTCGGGCTCCAACTCCATCCCCGGCTGACTCACTTGGCCCTCCCCAGGCCGCCGCGTCCCTGCCTCCCGCAGGCTACCCGGACCCTACCGGGTCGAGGCTCGGCCGTTCGAGTGAGGGTTCGGCTCCGGGGGGAGGTGGATGGAGGCCGTCGAGGCCGGGTTGAGGCCTGTTCAGGGACGGTTCGGGTCCGGGTGCAGCGCCACGAACAGGGACCACGCCTGGGCCGACGGGTCGTCGGGGCGAGCGGCGAACTCCTCCAGCAGGGCGCTCAGCCGGGTGCGGAACTCCTCCATGTCGGGAGGAGACAGGCGCAGCCCGAGCCGGGTCGCGTCGACCTCCGTCGAGGGGGCCAGCGCGACCTCCTCCAGGAACGCGTCGAGCAGGACGCGGTCCATGGCGGGCGCCTCCAGCCGCCAGGACTTCTTCGTGGCCCGGTAGGGGATCTCGCGTGCGCCGCGCGCGCCGCGCCGCTCCTCCTGAGCCTCCAGGAAGCCGGTGCGCACCAGCGTCCTGGTGTGGTGCAGCACGCTGGCCGGATCGCGGCCGAGGATCGCGGCGATCTCCTTGTTGGTGTGCGGCTCGCTCAGGCAGATGCGCAGGATGCGCAGCCGCAGCGAGGAGGCGAGGGCCTTCGCTTCCTCGTCGGACGCCGGCCTGCGTTCTGTCATGGCAGCAGCGTACTGAACGGAAAGGCGCTCGGATCCCGGCCTGCCCAAACTGATTGACAAAACCCAATCACTTGGCCACGGTGGTCGCCATGAGCTCCTCAGCCCCGCCTGTCGACCGACCAGCCCGTCGCGGCGGTCTCTGGCACCACCTCGACTTCCGACGCCTCTGGATCGGCGAGACGGTCAGCCAGTTCGGCACCATGGTGAGCCAGTTGGCGCTACCGCTGCTGGCGGTGCTGGTACTGCACGCGTCGACGTTCCAGGTCGGCCTGCTGGCCGCGTGCGAGTCGCTGGCGTTCGTGGTGGTCGGACTGCCGGCCGGCGCCTGGGTGGAGCGGATGCGGTTCCGCTCGGTCCTGCTGGTCAACGATTTGGTCCGGGCCGCCCTCTTCGCCTCGGTCCCGCTGGCGCAGCTGCTCGGCGTGCTGACCATGGGCCAGCTCTACGTCGTCGCCATCGCCACCGGCGTGTCCACCGTCTTCTTCGACGTCGCCTACCAGTCCTACCTGCCGCGGCTCGTCGACCGGGAGCTGCTGGTCGAGGGCAATGCGAAGCTCCAGGCCAGCGAGTCGGTCAGCCAGATCGCGGGCCCGAGCCTCGGCGGCGCGCTGGTCCAGCTGCTCGGCGCGCCCTACGCGGTCCTGGTCGACGCGCTGAGCTTCCTGTGGTCGGCGGGCTGGGTGCGCGCCATCGAGGCGCGGCCGCCCCGACCCGAAACCGATCCGGACCGGAACCTCTTGCGGGAGATCCGCGAGGGCCTCGCCTTCGTCCTGCGCGACCGCATGCTCCGCGCGATCGCCGCGTGCACGGGGTCGGCGAACCTCTTCGCCTCTATGGCGGGCGCCGTCCTCTACGTCCTGCTCGCCCGCCAACTGCGGCTCTCGCCCGGCGTGATCGGCCTGATCGGCTCGACCTCCGCCGTCGGCGGACTCATCGGCGCGCTCGTCGCCGCCCGGGTGGCCGCCCGGATCGGTCAGGGGCCCGCCATCTGGATCCCCATCGCGGTCACCGGCCCGTGCGCGCTGGTCGTCCCTTTCGTCCAGCGCGACTGGACGCTCGCCCTGCTTGCCGCGGCGCAGGTGGTGATGTGGATCGGCATCGTCGTCTACAACATCACCCAGGTGAGCTTCCGTCAGGCCCTGTGCCCGCCCCACCTGCTGGGCCGGATGAACGCCACCATGCGCTTCCTGGTCTGGGGCACCATGCCGGCCGGCTCGTTCCTCGGCGGCGTGCTCGGCACCACGATCGGTGTGCGCGGCACCCTGCTGCTGGCGGGCGTCGGCAGTTCGCTGGCCTTCCTGCCGGTCTTCCTCTCCCCGCTGCGCACCATGCGCGAACTGCCCGTCTATGCGGAGCGGGCCTCGGGCGACGAATCGGACGCGGGCCTGGTCGCCAGCGAGTCCTGACGCTGTCGCGGGCGCGCCGCCTCGCCGGTCCGCGCGTCACTCCAGGGCCGCGTCCAGCTCCTCCAGCGCCCCCGTGACGATCGCGCGCATCGCCCGCTCGGCGGTCGCCGCGTCGCCCGCGGCGATCGCCTCGGCGACCTCGCGGTGGAGCCGGACGGCGTAGTCCTCGGGGTGATGCGGCATCAGCCGGTGCTCGGTGCGCCCACGCAGGACCGCCTCGACGGTGGCGCCGAGGTGCGCGAACATCTCGTTGCCCGAGGCCTGGAGCACGGTGGCGTGGAAGTCGGCGTCGTGCCGCAGGAAGGCGTCCAGATCGCCGGCGCGGCCGGTCATCGTCATCTCCGTCGCGAGCGCGCCGAGCGCGCGCCGCTGGTCGTCGTCGGCGTGGACGGCGGCGAGACCGGCCGCCGCCGGTTCGACCGCGACGCGCAGCGAGCCGAGGGAACGCAGCTGGGCGGGCCGGTCGGCGCCGGCCAGACGCCAGGCGATGAGCGTGGGGTTGAAGACGTCCCACTCGGACTTCGGCCGCACCGTGACGCCCACCCGGCGGCGCGAGGCGACCAGCTGCATGGACTCCAGCATCCGCACCGCCTCGCGGACCACCGTCCGGGAGACGTCGAAGCGCTCCTCCAGTTCCTCGATGCGCAGCACCGAGCCCCCGGCGATCTCACCGGAGGCGATCGCGGGCCCGAGGTCGGCGAGCAGGCGGCCCGGCAGGCCCTGGATGTCCATTGCTCCAGGTTAGGGGCCGGTGCGCGGAGCCGGATGCGGAGGCGCCGATCGCGATGGGGCCGGTCCCGGCCGCGCCGGGGTGGAGGATACCGCACCGTGCTTCAAAACGTATGACCATTTCATGGCAGCGGGTTGATTAAGTCATACCTTTGGACGACACTTGGGCGACCGCACAGAACGGAGCACCAGCAATGGCTCTCAGCGTCGAGAACCCGCGGCCGGCCAGGACGGCCCCCGCGATCGTGGTGATGGGCGTGGCCGGGGTCGGCAAGACCACGGTCGCGAAGGCCCTCGCGGAGCGCCTCGGCCTTCCCTACGGTGAGGCTGACGACTTCCACCCCGCCGCCAACATCGCCAAGATGGCCGCCGGCATCCCCCTCGACGACGAGGACCGCGAGCCCTGGCTCCGGGCCATCGGAGCCTGGCTCGCCGAGCGGGTCGCGGCCGGCACCGGGGGAGTCGTCACCTGCTCCGCGCTCAAGCGCAGCTACCGCGACCTGCTGCGCGAAGCCTGTCCGGAGGCCTTCTTCCTCCATCTGACCGGAGCGAACGAGCTGATCGAGGAGAGGCTCGCGCACCGAAGCGGCCACTTCATGAAGGCCCACATGCTCGACTCCCAGCTCGCCATCCTCGAACCGCTCGCCGCGGACGAGAACGGCGCGGTGCTGGACATCGGCCCCGACCCCCACACCCTCGTCGAGACCGCAGTGGACCTGGTGTCGCGGCCTGTCAACGGAGACCTCGCGTGAGACCCCTGCCCGCCCTCTCCGTGACGGGCGCTGTCGAGCGGCCATGGAACCGGCCGACCGTCACGGGACGGCCGATGCCAGTCGTGGGCTAGAGCCCACCCCTGCGGGCGAGGCTGTAGCCGGACGGGAGCGAGCCGGACGGGTCGAGGAACGACCAGGATCCCTGGCTGTCCGACCGGATCACGGGGCGGCGCAGGATCTCCTCGAACCACGACGCCGCGATGCGCCCCAGCTCCTCCGGGCCGCCGGAAGCCCGCACGGCCACCGCCCTGTCTTCCCGCTCCTCGAACTGGTAGGTCTGGTTGTGCACCTCGCCGCAGCTCAGGGTGTCGCCGACGAGCGAGGCGCCGAGGGTCAGCAGGACCCGCTTGTGGGGCAGATCGCTGACGTCGACGACGAGAAGCAGCTCGGCGTTCCCGTCCTCGTCCAGGTCCTCCTCCTCGTTGTATACCAGGGTGATGGCGTGGCTCGGTGGGCATTCCGGCCAGTGCCGAGCCCGTTCCCGGACGACCTCCAGAAATGCCTTCTGCGTGTCGTCGACCTCCGTGTCGTCCACGGAGAACCATTCTTGTTGCAGCATGCCGGTCATCCTTGTGCGCGATCCCCGGTGTCGCGGGATCTGAGATCGAGTGGGGACGGGCCCGGGGGCGAAGCCGCCCGGGCCCGTCGGATCTGTCTATCCACCGTAGGACTTGTTGTCCATTCCCGTCCCGTCAGCGGGCGAGTGCCGCACGGGACCGGAGCTGGGGCACCCTACTCGTCGCCTTCCGCCATCGCCATCGCGTCGGCGAGGCTGTCGGCGTCCAGTTCCGCATTGGCGGCCGCTTCGGCGCTGTCCGCGGCCTCGTCGTTCTGCATCAGGTAGAGGCGGCCCCCCTCCTGGAACTTCGCGCCCGAGGCCCTGAACTGGTCCAGTTCGTGGCGTCCCTGGCAGCGCAGGCAGATGTCCACCTCCTCGCCGTCTTCGAGGCGCGGTCGGTAGGTCTTGTCGAACTGCAGATCGTCCTTGGCGGACCCGTTGGCTTCCGCCTCGTCGTCACACAGGTCCTCGGCACAGACCGGACTGCGGCCCTTTCGAGGTGACTTGAGAAGACCCCAGTAGAGCATCTTCTTCTTCTCGTCCCAGGCGATGCTGAGTGTCGAGAAGCGGTTGAACTGGTTGCTGGTCAACTTTCCGGAGGCGACCAGCTCACGCAGCTGGGCCATGACCGCGGAACGGATCTGCTTGGACGCGGCGAGGTACTGCTCGGTTTCCCACTGCTCGTCCGCCTTGGCGATGGCTCCCGACACCGAGTTCACGCCGTCGATCTGCCGGATGTGGAGGTCCTCACCGTAGGACTCCTCCGCGTCGATGGCCTGCTCGGCCGCGGTGGCCAGCGCCTCGTCCTGCTCGCGCGTGACGTACGACTTCTCGCAAGCGTCCATCGCGGCACCGGTGCCCCCCTCGCACCCGCTGCCGTCATCGGAGATGAGCATGTTGCCGGTGGGGTCGCTGCCGGTGACGGGGTCGTTGCCTGCGTAGTCGTACCCGCCCATTTGGTTGGGGTCGTTGAGCTCGAAGAGGGGGTCGGCGTCGAGGAAGCGGCCGGAGACGGGGTCGTACTCGCGGGCGCCGAGGTTCTCCAGCCCGGTCGCCGTGTCGGCGGTGCCGCCGACATAGCCCTTGTCCCCGGGCCATGTCGCGGGGGCGCTGCCCCGGGTGCCGCCGAAGGGGGTGAACTGGCGTCGGGTGACGGCCTGGCTCTGGTAGTCGACGGCGAGGGTGTCGGTGCCCTGCCGGTTCGGGACCAGGTACTGGATGTTACCGGTGTTGGAGCGCTCGGCGACGGTGGCGCCGCCGATGGTGTAGTACCGGGTGGCCGTGAGGGACTGGCTGCTCAGGTTTTCTGTGATCTCGGCGTTGCCGAGGTAGAGGGTGGCCTGGGCCGGGCCGGTGCGCAGGACGAGGTTGCCCGTGGAGTCGTAGAGGTAGCCCGTCTTCCCGGAGCTCGAGGTGTCGGTGTCGAGTTTGCCCTCGTCGTTCCAGGTCAGGGTCTGGTTGCCGAGCGCGCCGCCGGTGACGGCGGTGGTGTTGCCGGCTGCGTCGTAGGTGTAGGTCGCCGTGTCGGCCGAGGCTCCGGGGCCGGTGGCCGTGGTGCGGGTGACGGTGTGCGGCTGGTCGGTCGCGGAGCCGGCGGTGGGGTAGTCGTAAGTGGTGGTGGTGTCGCTGGCGGTGTTGCCGGTGGTGTCGTGGTCGGTCTCGGTCTGCCGGTCGCCGGCCGCGTCGTAGGTCCAGGTCTGCCAGTAGGGGGTGCTGCCGCCCACGGTGCTGCTCTGCCCCGGAGCCGGGGTGGTGCCGCAGTTGTCGGTCGCGGTCCACGCCGCGGTCAGGCGGGTGGCCCAGTCGTAGGTGAAGCACTGCGTGTCGGCGGTGCCGGCGCCGTTCTGCCTGTCGGCGGTCGACACCACCAGGTTGGCGCCCTTGGACACCGCACTGTTCTGGTAGGTGTAACTGGTGTCGTCGACCACGGTGCTGCTGGTGGAGTCGGTGGTCCGCGCGTCGGTGACGGCACCGGTCTGCGCGTCGTAGGACAGGGACAGGTCGACCCAGTTGGTGGATGGGCCCATCGTGTACTGCAGGGGGCGGCCGTACTCGTCATAGCCCAGGGCGCTGACGTAGCTCCAGGCATTGGTGCCGGTGGTGGTCAGGCTGGTGGGCTGGCCGTAGGTGTCGTATCCGGTCGTGACGGATTCGGCGGGCAGGCCGCCCTCGGCAGGGTCGCCCTGCGTCGTGGGGTTGCCGGCGCTGTCGAAGGTGAAGGAGGTCGTGTACCCGGCCGATGGTGCCAGGGCCGCCTCGTTCGCCGGCAGGTTCGCCAGGGTGGTCTTGATCGCGGCGGCATGGGCGAACGAGTTGTACGCCAGCGTGGCGGTGGAGACCGACGCGCTGGTGGTGCCCTTCGCGTAGGTGGTGGTGGCGGTGGGGTAGCCCTTCTTCAGGGTGTCGTAGGTCCAGGCGCTGATCTCGTCGGTCGCGGAGGCGGTGGCGTTGCCGGTGGTGTCGTAGGCGAAGGTCTTGCGGCCGTCGGCGTCGTAGGTGTAGCTGATCTGGCCGCCGACGGAGTTGGTGCGGGTCAGCAGCTGGCCGGCGTAGTCGTAGGTCTTGCTGCTCGTGCCGGTGTCCGGGTCGTCGGCGTCCGTCTGCTGGCCGAGCAGATTGTAGGTCCAGGACCAGGAGTTGCCGGCGGCATCGGTCTCGGACGCCTGCTGCCCGGCGGGCGTGTAGGTGTAGTGCGTGTCGGAGTAGTCCGAGGCGGGGTCGTCGACCGGGTCGGCCGGCACACCGGAGTGGTACTGGTACAGGTCGGTGGTATGGCCGCGCGCGTCGGTGAACTCGGTCTGGGCGATGCCGCCGGCCGGGGGCACGGTGGTGGTGTAGTCGCCGCCGTAGGAGTAGCCGGTCTGCCAGGTCTGCGAACCGAGCGCGTATGCGGTGGCGGTGGTCTTCCGTCCGTCCCCGTCGTAGCTGTAGCCCGTCTCGGAGGGGATGTCACCGTCCTGGGCCTGCACCAGCGTCGAGCCGGGCGCGCCAGTGGCGTAGTAGGGGTCGGTGGTCTTCGCGGTCCAGCCGTCAGTGTTGTAGACGGTGTCGGTGACGTTCCGGCCGCCGTCCTCGGTTGCGGACTGCGTCTCGCGCACCCGCAGGAGCGCGTCGTACAGGGTTTCGGACGTGCGGTAGGTGGAGCCGTCGTTGTTGAGCGTCTGGGTGGTCACCACGGACGGGGCGCTGTTGGAGACCGTGTAGGCGTAGGTTGTTGCTGCGGCGGTGACACCGGGGCGGAACACGGCGGTGGTGCGACCGAGAGCGTCGTACTGCGCACTGGTCACGTAGCCGGCGGCGTCGGTCGACTTGGTCTCCAGCGCGCGTTCCGGGTCGTACACCTTGGTCGTGGTGTGCCCCAGCGGGTCGGTGACCACGACGCTGGTCGGCTCGGCGCCCGTCGCGGGCGTGTAGCCGGTGGTGGTCTTGCGGTTGTCGGCGTCGGTCGTCGCGGTCGGCCGGCCGTACTGGTCGACCGTGGCGGTCGACATGGTCGAGAAGTTCGGCGTCGAGCCGGTGTAGCCGGTCGCCTTCTGCACCGTCGTCTGGTCGCCGATGGTCGGCATGGCGCCGAACGTGCTGGAGTCGTCGTAGAACGTGCGTGTGTCCGAGACCGCGTCGGCGGGCAGCGACGGTGCGGTGGAGCAGTTCACCGAGACCGTCAGGACCTCGTCCGAGGCGTTCAGGATCCAGGCTGTGGTGTTGTCGGCGTAACTGGTGGTGGTGCACAGGTCGTCTGCAGCGGTGGAGACATCGCCCAGGTCGTTCGTCCGGGTGATCCGGCCGTAGGAGTCGTGAGTGTTGTCGGTCTCCGTCTCCCGCGTGCTCCCCGACGCGAGCGGGGTGTACACGCGGATCTTCGCGCTGCCGGTGTGGAACGCCTGCTGGGCGGGGAGGCCGCCGGACAGCGCGTGGGTGGCGGTGGCGGCGCTGCTCCAGGGGTCGGTGACGGTGTCGGTGACGACCTTTCCGGAGCCCTTGCCGTCGTAGACGACCGTTTCGTAGGTCATCCCGGCGTACTGCTCGGAGTCGGTGACAGCCGGGTCGTTGCGCGAGTCGGTGACGGTCACCGAGCGCGTGCCGGCGTTCGGCAGGGTGTCGCCGTCCATGCCGCGGAAGTAGTAGGTGTCGGTCTCGGTGACCGGATCCGGTGCGGTGCCGGTGGTTACCTTGATGCCCTGGTACCCGCGCCACTGGTCCCAGGTGCGCTGGTTGGCCGGGGTGAGCGGGTTGTCGTCGTAGTGCCACGCCGGGCTGCCGATCGGCGTGTAGGCGGTCGCGATGGTGTCGTTGACGCCGCCGCCGGCAGGATCCTGCTCGGTGACACCGGTGACGATGTACTTGTTGAACCAGTCCTCGGTGGGGTTGGTCTGTCCGGACGGGGTCCAGTAGTCGGGGAAGCACAGCGAGGAGTTCTGGCTCGGGTCGCTGGGCGTGGACGACCCGCAGGCCGGCGCGGAGTATCCGACGCTGATGACCTCGCCGGTCTCGGTGGTGATGGTGTTGAGGCGGTAGCGGGTGATCGGCGGGTAGCCGTCGCTCAGATTGACACGGTTGGACAACGGGGTGCCCGAGAACGTCACCGGGTTCATGGCGACGGGGGAGCCGGAGCCGCCGGCGGAGGTGTCCTGGCCGGTGCGGGTGATCTGCGACAGCCAAAGCGAAGGCGTGGTCGTGTCCCCGGTCGCCGGGAAGGAGTACTGCAGAGCCCAGGCGTCGACGTTGGTCTCGGTCGTGCCGACCAGCACCTGTGTCTGGATGCCGGTCAGCTCCTCCTCCGACCAGAAGGTGGGGGAGTTGACCGAGCAGGAGGCGTTGTCGGCGCAGTACTGGTCGTAGGGCACGTCAGGCCACTTCGATGCTGTCGACGAGGACAGGGTGGAGGTGGCGCAGCCCGTGGCCGCGGTGTTGCAGCGGCCGTTGTAGGTGAACAGCACCTGGCCGGCCGGGCTGGTGGAGTACACCGAGCCGTCACGCTGACCGTACTGGATCTTGCTGAGGTAGGCGTCGCGGGTGTACGGGGTGTCTGCCGTCTTGCCCAGGTCGCGGGCGTAGTAGGCGGTGTCGGCGGTGTAGAAGTAGGACATCACGTCACCGTGGGTGTCCTTGACGTTGTCCAGCATCCAGCGGTACGCCTGCTGGCACCAGGAGCTGGCCCAGGTGGCGTTGTAGCAGGGCTGCCCGGACGCGGTGGCGTAGACGGGCTCGGTCAGTACCGAGTTGGTCTTGGCGTCGCCTGACGCCCACCCCGGGAGCTGGTTCAGACCGAAGGTGTACTGGGTGCCGTCGTCGGTGGTCACCCGCCAGTACTCGCCGTTCTGAGCGCCGTTGGACGCCCCGGTGAGGTACTCGACCTTCTCGTCGGCGTCGTCGACCGGATGGTAGGCGCCGGTGGTGTCGTCCTTGACCAGCGTGGTGGTCTGCCCGTTCAGGGACAGGACCAGCTGGTTGTCGCGGGACCAGCAGTTGTCCCAGGTCTTCGTCGTTCCCGTGGGGTTCTGGTGGCACGTCTGGTACGCGCGCTCGACGAAGTTCTCGCTCAGGGAGAAGCCGTCGCCCACGACCGATGCCTGATTGTTCGTCGACGACGTCAGACCGTCCAGGGCCTGCGAGTTGTAGGCCAGGGAGAGCTTGGGTTCGAGCTTCCCGGGCGTTTCCGGCGTCGGTACCGGATAGGACCAGCTGAACGCGTCGGAGCTGCTTCCCGCTTGCCAGGAGCCGGAGGGCTTGAGGCTGGTGGCGGTGAAGTCGCCGCCCCCGCCGCCCGCCGAGGAGTCGGCGGCCAGGACCATCGGCTGCGCCGCTGTGGCAGCGGCGGTTGCCGTCCGTTGCACGCCGGCGGCTGTGTGCGCGGGCGTGAGGACTGCCGTCGGAAGGTCCGCTCCGAGTCGGGCGGTGCGCCTGTCGTTCGCGGTGGCCAGCGCTGTGGCGGTGCGGCAGGCAGCCTTGTGCGGGGTTGTCAGCACACAGGCCGGCAGCACGCTCAGGTGGAGACGGGAGGCCCAGTCGCCGCCGTAGGCGTCGGCGAAGGAGCTGTAGTCGAGGGTCAGGTGTATCCGGTCCAGCGTGTGGGGGCTCACCTGCAGCAGGACGCCGTTGATGCCGGCAGCCCTGGCCGCGCTCTGCGGCAGCACGGTCACCTGGGTGGTGTTCGCCGCGGCGGGCGTCGCGGGCTGGCTCGGTTTGGCTCCGGTCCCGGGTTCGCGTGGGGCGGCGGCGAGCCAAACCGGCAGACTGCCAGCGCGCACCGGCGCGTCAGGGGAGCCAAGAGTCCTGGCCGGACTGTGACTGTCCTTGGGCGCGCTCGCCGTCCCGCCCGCAGCTGGCAGTGGGACGGTTGCGGTGCCGCTTGGCCAGGCTGGTCGCGGCAGTTGGCGGGTGGTCACCTTCTTCGGGGGCCGGTAGTGGGAGGCCACGGGCGCGACCGGGACCGGCTTGGTGTGCGGGAGTCCCGGAGGGTCCGCGTGGGCGGCGGCCTCCGGGGCCGCACCGAGGGTGCCGGCGGCGAGCGCCACAGTGAGTGCGCCGGCGGCCAGCACGCGCAACAGCCTTGGGGCCGTGCGCGTTCTGGTGTCGGAGGTGCGTTGGTGCATGCCGGGTATCACGGCGTTCTGTCCCTTGCTGGAGCCTTGATGATCATGACAGTCCAGGCGGACGCTAACCGGACTCTCACATCAGACACAAGATCCACCGAGGCGCTCTTACCGTCGTCTTGAATTGGACACTTCAGGCGATCACTGACCTGCGCGGACATACGACGCCGCGTCAGCTGGTTCGTGGGCGTCGGTCTTAAGGAGCGCTCGCATCCCACTGGGGTCGGGAGTTCGCCGGGCAGATCACGAACGTGCATCCAGGCCGCCAACTGCCCTGCTGATCTGGCAGAGTACGGGTCTGTTCACAGGACCTTCACAATGCAGGAGATGCCTTGCTGCGTCGTTCCATAGCCGCCGTCGCCACCGCCGCCGCGCTCGTCCTCGCGCCGGCCGTCGCCGCCGAGGCGAGCACCCCGCTCCCGGCCACCAACACCGCCCACCGCTGCGTCAGCCACACCACCGGGCTGTGCGGGTGGACCCACCGCCAGCGCCCCGCCAACCGGTACGAGACGGCGCAGTGCCGGGACCTCTCCCTGTCCTACAGCCGAAACTCCTCGGGCACCTGCTCGCACCACCACGGCGTCCGGTACTGGTTCAAGTAGGACGCGCCTTCGAGCAGGAGGCACGGGAGGGCTCCGCGAGGGGGGTCGCGGAGCCCTTCGGCCGTGAGGACCCTAGGCCTTGATCAGGAGCGCGAGATCGGCCGGGGTCACGTCCCCCGGCTCGCGTCCGTCGGCGAACAGGTGGACGCCCGCCTCGTCGTAGGCCGCGTCGCAGAGCTCCGAGCAGATCATCGATGCGCGGGACGCCATCACCTTGCGCGCCCAGCCGATCCGCAGGTGGAAGTGCCAGAGCGCGAGCGCCATGTAGTCGGCGGCCGAGTAGGGCACGCCTATGTAGGACCGCGCCGCGGTCACGACCGCCGTCCGCTGCTCCTCCGTCAGCTCTATGTGCCCCGTGGACCAGGCGACCACTCTGCCCTGGTACTCGTCGAGGTTGGCGAGTCTCGCGCCACCCGGCTCGGCCTCGACGAGCTGGTCGTCGCCGACGTAGACGAAGGCGTGGTCCCAGTGGCCGAAGCGGGAGCCGTTGAGCCACTCGCCGACCGAGATCGCGAACCCCACCCGTCCCTTTACCGATGTCACCGCGAAGTCACCAGGCAGCGGCTGCACTTGGGACATGTCTACCTCCCAGGTCGTGGATGCCGGCCGTAGGCCGACGCCATCGCCTTGAGTCATACCCATCGGTGACGGGTTCGTCGCACCGTGTGTGCACGCCCGGGCGCGAGCCAATTCGATGGTGGGCTGGGCGTCCAGGGGCGCACCATGAGGGGGTGACGTCAGAGGCGGTCGTGCTCGTCGAGGGGGTCAGCGACCAGGTCGCGCTCGAAGTGCTGGCCCGGCGACAGGAGATGGATCTGGCGGCGGCCGGTGTCACGGTCGTGGCCATGCACGGGATCACCAACATCGGGCACTTCCTGGCGCGCTTCCATGCGCTCGACCCGGAGATCAGGATCGCCGGGCTGTACGACGAGGCCGAGGAGCGGTTCGTGCTGCGCGGCCTGGAGCAGGTCGGTCTCGTCAACTCGGTGGCGGGGGCAGGTGATCGGGCCTGGCTGGAGTCGCTCGGCTTCTTCGGCTGCTCGGCCGATCTGGAGGACGAGCTGATCCGCGCGCTCGGGCCTGAGGAGGTGGAGCGCCTGGTCGCCGCGGAGGGGCAGTTGCGCTCCTTTCGGACGCTCCAGAAGCAGCCCGCGCTGCGCGACCGCAGCCTGCACGACCAGCTGCGCCGACTGATGAGCGGGCGCTCGGGCGGCAAGGAGCGCTACGCGGCGCTGATGGCCGAGGCGGTGGCCCCGGACCGGGTGCCGCGACCGCTGGCACGGGTGCTCGCCCGCGCATCGAGCGACCAGTAGGCACGCAACGCCGATTCGAGGCCCGAGGCTCAGAGGCCCGGGAGGGTCTCCTCCTGATGTGCGCGGGGAGGTTCCGGCAGGCGCAGTTCCGTGCAGACCGGGCCGTGGCCCCGGGCGCGGGAGGCCGGGTCGCGCAGCGGTCGTCCGCAGCCCGTGCAGCGCACGATCGCCTCCTCGACGGCGGAGGCCGGGATCAACGCGTCGTCCCTCATGGTCATCAGGGTAGGCGACGCCCTGGTCGCTGCGGTGGCGTCACTCGCCGGACATCTTCTGCTGGGTCAGAAGTTCCTAGGCGAACAAGCAGTGAAGGAATGTCATGATCCCTTCCTTCTCGCCCCGTTCGTCCGCAGACTCATTGTCATGAGCATCTCTCTACGCGCGTGGAACGCGCGCAACGCCACCCTTGTTCTCGCCGCCGGCGTTCTCGCCGCGACCTTCCCCGTACTGCTTCCGGCCGCCAGTGCGCACGCCGACGTGAACGGCACGGTCTGCCAGAGCGCGCTCCCGCAGGAGGCCGACGACACGCTCGACCTGATCGCCCAGGGCGGTCCGTTCCCGTACAGCCAGGACGGGACGATCTTCTCCAACAACGAGGGTGTCCTGCCCAGCGAGCCCTACGGCTACTACCACGAGTACACCGTGGTGACCCCGGGCGCCCCCACCCGCGGCGCGCGCCGCATCGTCGAGGACCAGCCGGACCAGATCGACTACTACACCGACGACCACTACGCGTCGTTCGAGCAGATCGACTTCAGCTGCTGATCGTCCGGTTCGACGGCCCGGCTGGGGAATCCCCTCCCCTTGCCGGGCCGTTTTCCATGCTCGTTCGTCGGTTCGACGGCGCCGCCGGTCGGCGCGCCGTCGGCGTCCTGGGCGGAGTCAGTCCCCCGTGCCGTACCGGAGTCCGTCGAGGGTCAGGTCGAGGAGCCGTTCGGCCTGTTCGCGCTCTTCGGGCTTGCCCGAGGCGAGGGCGACGCCGGTGAGGGCGGCGAACATGTCGGCCGGGCCGATGTCGGATCGAATGCTGCCGGTGGCGGCCGCGGCGTCCAGCAGCGAGGTGAGGGCGGTCATCATCAACTCCCGGCTGTGGGCGTACGGGTTGACGCCGGAGTCGACGACCGCGCGAAGGGCCTCGGCCATCCCCAGCTTCGCGGTCGCGTAGTCGATGAAGCGCCCCATCCAGGCGCGAAGCGCCTCGCGTGGCGGCATGGTCGCCAGGAGTTCGGGGGCCGCGTCGCACAGGCGGCTCAGTTCGTTTCGGTAGGCGGCCTCGATCAGCAGTTCCCGGGTCGGGAAGTTGCGGTAGAGCGTGCCGGTCCCGACTCCCGCCTCCTTGGCGATGTGCTCCAGGTGTGCGTCCAGCCCCTGCTCCGCGAAGACGCGCACCGCGGTGGAGAGGATCTTCTCCCGGTTGCGCCGCGCGTCGGCCCGCAGCGGCCGGCCGGTCTCTGTCGTCATCGGAGGGCTCTTTCCTCGAAGAGAAGAGTTGCTAAGCGGCGGCGCCTCCGATTAGCGTCTCTAAGTGGCGGTGCCTCCACTTACGAGTCTAGGGCACCTGCCGCCGTCGTCCGCATCGTGCGGTCAGGCAAGGCAGAGGAGAAACGATGAGCCTCCCGCTCGCAGGCAAGGTCGCCGTGGTCACCGGCGGCGCGTCCGGTGTCGGCCTGGGGATCGTCCAGGAGTTCGTGGACCAGGGCGCCCGCGTCGTCATCACCGACCTTCAGCAGGACCAGCTCGACGAGGCGGTCGGCAGGATCGGCCCGAACTCCTCGGGCATCGTGGCCGACGTCACCAGGCTTGCGGACATGGAGACGGCGTACCGGGAGGTCGTCGCCCGCCACGGACGACTCGACGCGGTCGTCGCCAACGCCGGCATCGGCGCGCACGCCCCGCTCGGCGCGATCACCGAGGAGCAGTTCGACCGGACCTTCGACGTCAATGCCAAGGGCGTCCTCTTCACCGTCCAGCCGGCGCTCGCGCTGCTGCCGCACGGCGGCACGATCGTCATCATCGGGTCGACCGCGTCGATACGGCCCCCGGCCGGCATGGGCCTCTACGGCGGCTCCAAGGCCGCCGTGCGTGCCTTCATCCGGTCCTGGATCCAGGACGTCAAGGGCACCGGCATCCGCATGAACGTCCTCAGCCCCGGTGCCGTGGACACCGACTCCCTGCGCAGCGCCCTGGGTATGGCACAGGGCGCCGACGCCGTTGCCGCCGCGGTCCGGACGATGGGCGAGGGCAACCCGACCGGGCGGATCGCCGACCCCCGCGAGATGGGCAAGGCCGCGGCGTTCCTCTCCAGCGATGCCTCCAGCTTCATCACCGGCGTCGAGCTCTTCGCCGACGGCGGCATGGCGCAGGTCTGAGCGGCCGGGCCGGATCGCGTCCGCCGTACGCACGCCTTGGCCCCGCCGTCACGGGACGGCGGGGCCAAGGCGATGGGGGAGGTGGAGCGTCAGGCCTGCGGCAGGCGGGTCGCCAGGAACTTCTCGACCTCGTCGCGGACCTCGGGGGTGTCCAGGCCGCGGACCGTCGTGGTGGTGCGGCGGCGCAGGACGTCGTCGGTGGTGACCGCCCACTCGTGGTCGACGGCGTAGGCGACCTGCGCCCACACGTCCGGCCCGTCCGGGTGGATCTGACGGCCCAGCGACGGGTCCTCGTCGATCATCCGGGCCAGGTCGAACGAGAGCGTGCCGTAGTGCGTGGCCAGGTGGCGTGCGACCAGCGGGTCCATCCGGGCGCCGGGCTCACGGTCCACCAGCAGGCGGTGGGCGACTGCGTTCGGGCTGGCCACGCCCGGCAGCGGGACGGTGCGCGGGATGGTCGACATGTCGTCGGCGAGGCCGGTGCCGGACACCCGCGCCAGCTTCTCCAGCACCACGCGGCCGATGTGACGGTAGGTCGTCCACTTACCGCCCGCGACCGACAGCATGCCGCCGCGTCCCTCGGTGACGACCGTCTCGCGCTTGGCGGCCGCCGTCTGGCCAGGGCCGCCAGGCAGGACGCGCAGACCGGCGAACGAGTAGGTGATCAGGTCCCGGTCCAGGTGGTCCTCGCGGATCGCGTGCGCGGCCTCGCCGAGGATCTGGTCGACGTCGGCCCCGGTGGCCCGCACGTCGGCCGGGTCGCCGGTGTACTCCTCGTCCGTCGTGCCGAGCAGGACGTGGTCCTCCCACGGGATGGCGAAGGAGACGCGGTACTTGTCGATCGGGATGGTCAGCGCGGCCTTCCACGGCGCCTTGCGCTTGAGCACCACGTGCGCGCCCTTGGACAGGCGGATGCTGGGGGCGGCGTTCGGATCCTCCATCTCCCTCAGGTGGTCCACCCACGGACCGGTGGCGTTCAGCACCAGACGGGCGTCGACGCCGAACTCCTCGCCGGTCAGGCGGTCGCGCACCTCGGCGCCGGTGACCCGCCCGCCGGTGAAGCGCAGACCCTTGACCTCGGCGTGGTTGAGCACGACCGCGCCGGACTCGACCGCGGCGCGGACCGTCATCACGGCCACGCGCGAGTCGTTCATCTGGTGGTCGCCGTAGACGGCGACGGACCGCAGCCCCTCGGTCTTCAGCGCCGGGACGGCCTGCCCGGCGCGCGCGGCGGTGGCGACGTGGCCCATGCCGTCGCGGAACGCGGACAGCGCCGAGTAGAGGAAGACGCCCGCGCCGAGCTTCGGGGCGGAGTGCGGGCCGCCCTTGTAGACCGGCACGAAGAAGGTGAGCGGGTTGACCAGGTGCGGTGCCACGTCCGTGGACAGCGCGCGGCGCTCCTTGTGGTTCTCCGCGACCAGCTTCACCGCGCCGGTCTGCAGGTAGCGCAGACCGCCGTGGACCAGCTTCGACGAGGCGCTGGAGGTGGCCCCGGCGAAGTCGCCGGCGTCGACCATCGCGACCCGCAGGCCTGACTGCGCGGCCGTCCAGGCGACAGCGGTGCCGAGAATGCCGCCGCCGATGACGAGCAGGTCGTAGGTGGCACTGCTCAGCAGCGCGCGCGCCTGCGCGCGGTCGGCCGTGCGGTTGGCTCCAAGGGTCGGTATGGAGTGCATCGGAAGATCCCTCAAATTTCCTGGAGGTGGTGCTGGTCCCGGCGGGCGGGCCCAGAGGCGCGGCCGTGCCCCCTCCCCCTGAGAGGGGGCACGGCCGCGCCGAGTTGCTGGCGACGACGGGGCGTCACTGACCCGTCGTCTGGTCCTCTTCGATCCAGCCCATGGTCCGCTCGACGGCCTTGAGCCAGTTCTTGTACTCGCGGTCGCGCGTCGCCTCGTCCATCCGCGGGGTCCATTCCGCGGCGCGGTGCCAGTTGGCGCGCAGGGTGTCCAGGTCCGGCCAGAACCCGACGGCGAGGCCGGCGGCGTAGGCGGCGCCCAGCGCGGTGGTCTCGGCGACAAACGGGCGCTCGACCGGGACGTCGAGCACGTCCGCGATGTTCTGCATGAGCAGGTTGTTGCTGGTCATGCCGCCGTCGACCTTGAGCGCGGAGAGCGTGACGCCGGAGTCCTTCTCCATCGCGTCGACGACCTCGCGGGTCTGCCAGGCGGTGGCCTCCAGCACGGCGCGGGCCAGGTGACCCTTGGTCACGTAGCGGGTCAGGCCGGTGATCACGCCGCGGGCGTCGGAGCGCCAGTACGGAGCGAACAGGCCGGAGAAGGCCGGGACGATGTAGGCGCCGCCGTTGTCCTCGACGGTGGAGGCGAGCGTCTCGATCTCGGCGGCGGTGGAGATGATGCCGAGCTGGTCGCGCAGCCACTGCACCAGCGAGCCGGTGACGGCAATGGAGCCCTCCAGCGCGTAGACCGGGGCCTCCTTGCCGATCCGGTAGCCGACGGTGGTCAGCAGGCCGTGGTAGGAGTTGACGACCTTCTCGCCGGTGTTGAGCAGCAGGAAGGTGCCGGTGCCGTAGGTGGACTTGGCCTCGCCGACGTCGAAGCAGGTCTGGCCGAAGAGCGCCGCCTGCTGGTCGCCGAGCGCGGAGGCGACCGGCACGCCCGCCAGCTCGCCCACGGCCTCGCCGTAGATCTCGGCGGACGAGCGGATCTCCGGCAGGACGGACATCGGCACGTCCATCGACTCGGCGATCTTCTCGTCCCACTGCAGCGTGTGCAGGTTCATCAGCATGGTGCGCGACGCGTTGGTCACGTCGGTGACGTGCTTGCCGCCGTCCACGCCGCCGGTCAGGTTCCAGATGACCCAGGTGTCCATGGTGCCGAAGAGGATCTCGCCGCGCTCGGCGCGCTCGCGCAGGCCCTCGACGTTGTCCAGCAGCCAGCGGATCTTCGGGCCGGCGAAGTAGCTCGCGAGCGGGAGCCCGGTCTCGCGGCGGAAACGGTCCTGGCCGACGTTGCGGCCGAGCTCCTTGCAGAGGTCCTCGGTGCGGGTGTCCTGCCACACCAGGGCGTTGTGGACCGGCTTGCCGGTGTTCCTGTCCCACAGGACGGTGGTCTCGCGCTGGTTGGTGATGCCGATGGCGCGGATGTCGTCGCGGGTGAGCCCGGCCTTGGCCAGGGCGCCGGAGACGACCGACTGGACGCGGGTCCAGATCTCCTCGGCGTCGTGCTCCACCCAGCCGGGCTGGGGGAAGATCTGGCTGTGCTCCTGCTGGTCGACCGCGACGATCCGGCCGTCGGCACCGAAGACGATGCAGCGGCTGGAGGTCGTTCCCTGGTCGATGGCCGCGATGTACTGGCCGTTGCTGGTGGTCATGGCGTCCTCGTTGACGAGTGGGCGGGCGGAGGGCGGGGGCGGGGGCTGTGCTGCGGTCTGCTTCGCTGAAGGAAGCCTGGCTTATGCGAAGGCCGCGTTGTAGATGCCACCAGCGACGAGCGCGCCGATGACCGGGCCGACGACGGGGATCCAGGCGTAACCCCAGTCGGAGTGGCCCTTCTTCGGGATCGGCAGCAGGGAGTGCACCAGGCGCGGCGCGAGGTCGCGGAACGGGTTGATCGCGTAGCCGGTCGGCCCGCCGAGGGAGAGGCCGATGCCGACCACGGTGAGCGCGGTGATCAGGACGCCCATGCCGGACAGGCCGAGCTCCTTGTTGAGGCCCTGGGTGAGGATCAGCAGGCAGAGCACGGTGGTGCCGATCGCCTCGGTGATCAGGTTCTGGACGGGGTTCCTGATCTCCGGGCCGGTGGCGAAGATGCCGAGGGTCGGCTCGTCGTTCTGGTTGAACTGGCCCAGGTAGGTCAGCCAGACCAGGAGCGCGCCGAGCGCCGCGCCGACGAACTGGCCGAGGAGGTAGAGCGGGACGTGGCTCCACTCGCCGGTCTTGACGGCTATCGCGATGGTGACGGCAGGGTTGAGGTGCGCGCCGGACAGGCTGGCGGAGGTGTAGGCGGCCACCAGTACGGCGAAGCCCCAGCCGAAGGTGATGGCCAGCCAGCCGGCCCCTTCAGCCTTGGATCTCTTCAGCGTCACGGCGGCGCACACTCCGCCGCCGAGAAGGATCAACAGGGCGGTACCGATGACTTCTCCGAAGAAGATGTGGCTGTCGGACACGGCGACTCCCAGGGTGCGGTTTGCGGCTCGCGTTCGACATTGTCGACCGCTGTGCGAAAACTACGGGGGCTGTAAGGCGTGCGTCAAGGCTGCGTCCAAGGCTGTGTAGGGGAGGCAAAAGGTGCGAATTGGCGCCGGCGAACAGGCCGACGTGCCCGCGCCGTCCGTGCGGCAGCGAGAAGTAGCCCTCTGCGGGCGGGAAACAGGCGGATCAGAAGCGGGGGGCGCCCAGGTCGCGGGAGATCGCACGGGCCGCCTCGCGGACCGAGACCACCAGCTCCGGCCGGACCGGTCCGGCCGTTCCGTTCGGCTCCGTCGTGCAGACGCGTTCCACCGGCCCGTTCAGCGCCACCGCGCCCACGGGGTTGCGGCGCCGGTCCTGGATCAGTGCGGCGATCGAGGCCACCCCCGTCCAGGTCTCCTCCACCGCCTGGGCCCAGCCGCGCTCGCGGACGACCGCCGCCTCCGCGTCGATGGCGTCCAGGCCGGTGACGGTGTGCGGGGTGAAGGCCTCGCGCTCGCTCTCCATCAGCTCCGCGCGGGCGACCGGGTCGAACGCGGTCAGCACCTTGCCCAGCGCGGCGCTGTGCAGCGGCTGCATGCTGCCGACCTCCAGCACCTGCCGGGTGTCGTCAGGCCGGAAGACGTGATGCACGATCAGCACGCCGCGCTGGTGCAGAACGCCCAGGTAGACCGTCTCCCCGCTCGCCCTGGCCAGGTCGTCGGCCCAGACGAGCGCACGGGCGCGCAGCTCGTGGACGTCGAGGTAGCTCTGGCCGAGGCGCAGGAGCTCCGCGCCGAGCTGGTACTTGCCCGAGTCCTTGTCCTGCTCGACGAAGCCCTCCTGCTGCAGCGTCCGCAGGATCCCGTGGGCGGTGCCCTTCGCCAGGCCGAGCGCGTTCGCCACATCGGAGAGCGCCAGTCGCCGCTCGCCGCCGGCGAGCAGCCGCAGGATCGCTGCCGCGCGCTCGAGCGACTGGATCGACCCGGCCATCGAAGTACCTCCGCGCACTTACTGTTGGAAACGTCGTTCGACAATGTCGACGCTGCTCTGCTGAGACAGAGTCTGCCAGAAGCTACTGGCAGATGCGGACGTTGCACTATCCAGGTGCGCGAAGCGATGCCGATGTGCAGGGTGAGTGCGGCTCAGCGTCGTGCGGAGAGCGTCTTGCTCAGGGCCTCGATCTGATCCGCGCTGACACGGCAGCAGCCGCCCAGCAGGCGGGCGCCGGCGTCGAGCCAGGAGGCGACGCGTGCGGGGGAGAAGGTCGCCGGGCCTGTCCAGGTGCGGGCCGCCGCGTCCCAGCCCTCGCCGCTGTTGGGGTAGACGACCACCGGCTTGCCGGAGACCTCCGCCGCCAGGGCGACGGCGTCGGCCGCCTCCTCCGGGGCCAGGCAGTTGACGCCGACCGCGATCACCTGGGGGTTGTCCCGGGCAACGGCGAAGCCCTCCGCCAGCGGCTGTCCGGCGCGGGTGAGGCCGGCTGCCGCGCTGTAGGAGAGCCAGACGGGTATGTCGAGCCCCGCCACCGCGTCGAGCACGGCGACTGCCTCGTCCACGTCCGGGATCGTCTCGATCGCCAGCACGTCCGGCGCGGCCGAGGCCAGGACCTCCGCCCGGGGTGCGTGGAACGCGCGCAGTGCCGCAGCGGAGAGCCCGTAACGCCCGCGGTACTCCGAGCCGTCGGCGAGGACCGCGCCGTAGGGGCCGACCGAGGCGGCCACCCAGCGGTCGGCCGCGGCCCCCGCGCCTGCCGGGGCGCCCGCGCCCTCCGCCGCCTCGCGAGCCAGGGTGACGCTGCGGCGCAGCAGCTCCTCCGCCTCCGCACGGTCCGCGCCCACGCGCGCGAAGCCCTCGAAGCTGGCCTGGTAGCTGGCTGTGATCGCGACCTGCGCGCCCGCCGCGAAGTAGCGCCGGTGCACGGCGGCGACGGCCTCCGGCGCGTCGCGCAGCAGGCGCGCGGACCAGAGGGCGTCGGAGAGGTCGTGCCCGTCGGCCGCCAGCTCGTTGGACATGCCGCCGTCCAGCGCGACCGGGCCCTCGGCCAGGGCAGTGGCGAGCGGGATCCGAGTGGACGTCACAGGAGCCTCCGGGCGGCGCGAAAGGGCTGGTGGACGACGTGGGGGCGAGCCTCCCGAAGTTCCGGCAGACCCGCCCCGTCGACGTCGTGCTCACCCTATCTCCGTGCACCGACAGAGCCCGGGACGCGTCCGTATCCCGGGCTCCGTCGACCCCGCCTGCCCCCGAAGGCCGTCGGCCTGGGCCTGCCGCCCGCGTCAGCGCTGCACGTTCAGCCGCGCCCCGCCGTCGACCGGCAGGACCACGCCCGTGGTGTAGGCGTTCTCGACCAGGAAGGCGATCGCGTGCGCGACCTCCTCCGGGCGGCCGGGGCGGCCGACCGCGGTGTCGCTCGTCGCACCGGTGAGCGCGTCGGCCCGGGCCTCCTCCGGGATCCAGTCCCACCACGGGGTCTCGATGACTCCGGGGGAGACCGCGTTGACCCGGCGCGGCGCCAGCTCGGCGGCGAGGGTCCGCGAGGCCGACTCCACGGCCGAGTTGATCGCCCCCAGCACCACCAGTCCCGGAGAGCTCAGCTGGGAGCTGACCGCGCCGACCAGCGTCACCGACCCGTCCGCGCGCAGCGTGCCGAGCGCGGCCTGGACGCTGAGCAGGTGTGCCAGCAGCTTGCCCTCGCTGTGCTTGCGCACCTCGGCGGCCTCCAGGTCCGCCAGCGAGGTGACCCCGCCGTTCCTGGTGACCGTGACGACGAGGTGGTCGAACCCGCCCACCTCGGCGAAGAACGCGGCGAGCTGCTCACCGTCCGTCGCGTCCACCGGCTTGCCCGTGACCGGGCGGTCGGCCTTCTTCGTGTCCAGCGTCTTGAACGCCTGCGTCAGACGCTCCTGGTTGCGACCGGCGATGACGACCTCGTACCCCCGGTCGAGCAGCAGGTCCGCCGTTGCGAGGCCGATTCCCGAGGTGCCGCCGAGGATGACGACGCGCTCCGACGTGTGTGCCATGTCCGTCCCCACTCTGCTTCTTCGTCGCACTTGCTTCGCGCCTCTTTACGAGACACTGTGCCTCGATTGTGTATCGAGACATGGTGTCTTGTAAAGTCACGGCATGAACAGCAAGCCCCTCGGCCGTCCGCGCAGCGCGGACGCCCACCGCGCGATCCTCGACGCCGCGGTGGCGCTCTGCGTGCGCGACGGATACGCCGCGCTCACCATGAAGGCCATCGCGGAGGAGGCCGGGGTCGGCCGGCAGACCGTCTACCGTTGGTGGCCCACCCGCGGCGCGGTCCTGCTCGAAGCGCTCGCCGAGTTGGGTGCGACGGTCGGCGCGCCCGCGCCCTCCGGTGATCCCGTCTCCGATCTGCGGCTCTTCCTGGACCGCACCTTCGCGCTGGCGGCCAAGGCCCCGACGGCGGACGTGCTGCTGGGCGTGCTGTCGGACGCCTTCGCCGACCCCGGCCTGTCGCAGACGCTGCGCGGCTACATCGCGGGTCGGCGGGCGCTGTTGGCGGAGGTGCTGGAGCGTCAGGGCGCGGACGGCTGGAAGGTCCCGGTGTCGACGGTCGTGGACCTGGTCTTCGGTGCCATGTGGTACCGGCTGATGTACCAACACGGGCCCGTGGGGCCTGAGTTGACGGAGGAAGTACTGGCCGTCGTGGCGTCGCTCCGCGCGTAGGCGGGAAGCGCTGGCGCATCGCACACGCATGCGCTACGTTGTTCTCGTCCTGAGAAATACTCGATCTGAGAACAACTAGCACAGGACCACGAAGACCCTGACGACAGCAACGGAGCGACGATGAGCCGGCCGCCCGCGCGTCCTGACGACGAGGCCGCGTTTCTCGCCGCCTACGACCCGCGCGAGTTCCCGGCGATCGCGTTGACCGTCGACATCGTCGTGCTGACGATGCGTCAGGGTCGGCTCAACGTGCTGCTCGTCGAGCGGGCCGCCCCGCCGTTCCAGGGCTGCTGGGCGCTGCCGGGGGGCTTCGTCAAAGCCGGGCAGGAGGACCTGGACGAGGCGGCCGCACGGGAGCTCGCCGAGGAGACGGGGCTGAGCGCCGGCGCGCTGCGCCGCGTGCACCTGGAGCAGCTCGGCTCGTACGGCGCGCCGCGGAGGGACCCGAGGATGCCCGTCGTCTCGGTGGCCTACCTGGCCTTCGCTCCTGATCTGCCCGATCCGCGCGCGGGCGGCGACGCCGCCCGCGCCGCATGGACCCCGGTCGTCGGTCTCCACGGGGGTGGGACCGGCGACCGGCAACTCGCCTTCGACCACGCGCAGATCATCGCCGACGGGTTGGAGAGGGCCCGCGCCAAGCTGGAGTACACCCCGCTGGCGACGGCCTTCCTCGCACCGGAGTTCACCGTCCCGGAGCTGCGCGCGGTCTACGAGGAGATCTGGGGCGAGAAGCTCCACCCCGGCAACTTCCACCGCAAGGTGCTCTCTGTGCCGGGCTTCGTGGAGAGCACGGGGGAGACCGCCGAACGGGGCGGCTCCCGCGGCGGACCCCGGGCCCGGCTCTACCGAGCCGGCGACGCCCGGCTGCTGCACCCGGCGCTGCTGCGCCCCGACCGCGAGGAGGGAGTCCGTTGAGCGAACCACCCTGGTGGGCGGCGGCGAGTCGGCCACCCGACCCGCCCCGGCCCCGCACCTTCGACGAGGCGCTCGCCGCGCTCGCGTCGGTCGGCACTGCGGAGGAGCTCTTCGGTTCCTCCGCCGCGCCTGACGCCGCCGCACGCCGCTACCGCCGCCTGGCCCGCCTGCTCCACCCGGACACCGCGCCGCCAGGGCGCCGCGCCGAGGCCACCGCCGCCTGCGCGGCCCTGAACCGCCTGCGCGCCGCCCAACACGGCGTTTCTGAACGAACACTGACGACACGCCGGCACACCTACCGGGTCGGCGAAGAGCTGGCCGCAGGCGACGTCGCCACCCTCCGCGCCGCCTGCAGCCGCCCCCGTACGGGCAGCGGCCCCGCGTTGGACGCGGTCCTGAAGACCCCCTACGCCCCGGCCGACAACGACCTGATGGAACGCGAGGCCCACGCCCTCGCCTGGCTCGCCCGGCACGGCCAACCGCGCTTCCGCAGCTACGTCCCGACGCTGCTGGAGAGCTTCACCCACGTGGACCCGGCCGACCCGGCCGCCGTGCCCCGCCGGGTCAACGCGCTGCTGCGGCTCGACGGCTTCCTCACCCTGGCCCAGCTCCGCACCGCCTTCCCCCACGGTCTCGACCCGCGCGACGCCGCCTGGATCTGGCGCCGACTGCTCGTCGCCCTCGGCCATGCGCACCGCACCGGCGTCCGCCACGGGGCCGTCCTGCCCGAGCACGTGCTGATCCACCCCGGCGAGCACGGCCTGGTGCTGGTCGACTGGTGCTACGCCACCACCGGCGCGCCCGCCGCCGCGCCCGCCCTGGTCGAACGCCACCGCGATCGCTACCCGCCCGAGGTGGCGGCGCGCCGGCCCGTCACCGAGGCCACCGACATCCACCTCGCCAGCTCCTGCATCGCCGAACTGATGGGTGACCAGGCGCCGTCGCCGATGCGGAGCTTCCTGGCCGGATGCATGCTCCCGGCCGAGCCCCGCCGTCCGCACGACGCCTGGCGGCTGCTCGCCGAACTCGACCAACTGCTCGAACGCCTCTACGGCCCGCGCACCTTCCGCCCACTGCGCCTGCCCGCCGCCTGAACCACGCCGCGGCCCGCACGACTTCACGATCCACAACGGGGAGAACACCATGGGAAGCGGACGCTGGGACACCGACGTCTACACCGCCGCCGCCGACTACCGTGCCGCGCACGGCATCGGCGCCTTCGACTACAGTGACCGCGCCCGCCGCGGCCCGCGCCACGACTGGCGCGCCCACCCGGACCTCGACCCGCTCGGGCTGGCCGTCCGGGAGAGCCGCGACAGCGACGAGCACCCGGACTCCCAGGCCATCGCCGTCCTCTTCGACGTCACCGGCTCCATGGGAACCGTCCCGCGCGTGCTGCAGACCAAGCTCCCCGAACTGTTCGGCCTGCTGCTGCGCAAGGGCTATGTCCGCGACCCGCAGATCCTCTTCGGCGCGATCGGCGATGCCACCTGCGACCGGGTGCCGCTCCAGCTCGGGCAGTTCGAGTCGGACAACCGGATGGACGACAACCTCGGCTGCATCTTCCTCGAGGGCGGGGGCGGCGGTCAGATGAGTGAGTCCTACGAGCTCGCGATGTACGCGATGGCCCGTCACACCGCCATCGACTGCCACGAGAAGCGCGGCCGCCGCGGCTACCTCTTCATCATCGGCGACGAACTCCCCTACGGGCAGGTGTCCGCGGCCCAGGTGCGGGAGGTCTTCGGCGAGCGCGCCACGGAGGACATCCCGCTTTCGGCGCTGCTCGACGAGCTGAAGCGCCGCTGGGACGTCTACTACATCCTCCCCGCCGGATCCTCCTACGTCGGCAACGACCAGGTGCTCGGCCGTTGGCGCACCCTGCTGGGCAACAACGTCATCGAACTCGACGACCTCGACGCCGTCTGCGAGACCATCGCGGTCGCCATCGGCCTCGCGGAGGGCGCGATCGACCTCGACGAGGGCATCGAGGACCTCGCCGACATCGGCTCCCGCGCGGGTTCGACCGTCGGCCGGGCGCTGGCCGAGGTGGCCCGCGGCACCGGCCAGGTCGCCGTCTCCGGCGTCTCCCTGCTGCCCCGCGACGGAAAGGGCGGCGACGCAGGATCCAACAGCACGGGAAACACCCGGCTGTGAACATCCGTCAGCGGCACGCCGTCGTCGTCGACCTCGGGTTCGGCGACGCCGGCAAAGGCGCCACCGTGGACCGCCTGTGCCGGTCGATGGGCGCGACCACCGTGGTCCGCTTCAACGGCGGCGCCCAGGCGGCCCACAACGTGGTCGCGGACGACGGACGGCACCACACCTTCGCGCAGTTCGGCTCCGGCAGTCTCGTCCCCGGGGTGCGCACGCACCTGTCCCGCTTCGTGCTCGTCGACCCGCTCGCGCTGGCCGCGGAGGCCCGCCACCTCGTCGACATCGGCCACCCCGACCCCTTCGGCGCCCTGACCGTCGACCGCCGCGCGCTGCTGACCACCCCGTACCACGCCGCCGCGAACCGCCAGCGCGAGCGGGCACGCGGCTCCGGTCGCCACGGCTCCTGCGGCATGGGCATCGGCGAGACCGCGGCGTACGCGCTGGCGCACCCCGAGGACGCGCCCACCGTCGGGGACAGCGCGGTCCCGGCGCGGCTGGCCGGCCTCCTCTCGCTGTTGCGGGATCGGCTGGCCGGGCAACTCGGGCTGCCCGCGGCCCACCTGGGGCCGCCGGTCGAGGACTGCCTGACCGCGTACCGCGCGTTCGCGCAGGCGGTCCGCTTCACCGACGAGGAGCACCTGGCGCGCATGCTGCGACGCGAGCGGGTCGTCTTCGAGGGCGCGCAGGGCGTCCTGCTCGACGAGTGGCACGGCTTCCACCCGTACACGACGTGGTCCACGACCACGTTCGCCAACGCGAGGACGCTGCTGGCGGAGTCGGGCGCGGCGGACGACGCGCTGCGGCTGGGCGTGGTCCGCAGCTACACCACGCGCCACGGTCCCGGCCCCCTGGTGACGGAGGACGCCGCGCTGGACGCGGTGCTCCCCGAACCCCACAACGCGAGCGGCCCCTGGCAAGGCGGCTTCCGCCGTGGCCACTTCGACGCCGTGGCCCACCGCTACGCGCTCCGCGCAGCCGGGGGCGCCGACGCCCTCGCCGTCACCCACCTCGACGCCCCCGCCCGCGCGCACGGCCTCCGCCTCTGCGACGCCTACGACTTCGCAGGCGGCGAGGTCCGCGACCTGACCCCGGCACCCCCGGGCGACTTCGACCGCCGCCAGCGCCTCACCGACCACCTGCTCCGCGCCCACCCCGCCCACCTGACACGCCCACCCCACTGGGCCGGCGCGATCAGCGAAGCCCTCGCCCTGCCACTCCTCCTCACCTCCCACGGCCCCCGCACCGGCGACGCGACCTTCCTCCCCGGCCCGTGCTCTGCTCTCGCCCAGGCAGGCTGACGGACGGCGTCCATGCGACCGGGCCCCCGGCCGGGGCGGCGGGCACCGGCCTCCCGTGCTCGCGGCCTTCGCGCGGCGCCGTCGTCCCTCGCCGAGGCGGGGCGACGGGCGGGACCGCCCGATATGTGCGACCCGGCCTCGGGCCGGGGCGGCGGACATGGAGCGCCCGTGCTCGCGGCCTTCGCGTCGTGTGCCGCCCCCGCTCTCCCCGGCGGGTTGAACGCGCGGGCGGCCCGGCTGTGGGCCGGTGTTGGGCGTCGAGCTTGCGTGCTCGCGGCCTTCGCCCGGCGCGTCGGCGGCGCTCAGGTGGCGCCGGGCGGTCCGGAGAGGGGCCTACGGGATGTCAGGCCGGCGGGACGAAGGTCTTGAGGGCGTGCCGGGCCAGAGCCGCTCGGAGGGCTGTGTCGAGGTCGGGGGCGAAGTGCAGCTCGAGGCCCTTGCGCTGCTGGGCCTGCGCGTGCGCCGGGTCGGAGCCGTTGCCTGCCGGGGCGACCAGGTGCGTGGCGTAGCCCTTCCGCGCGGCGTCCTCGCGCTCGGGGAAGCCCGTGACGGGCTGGAGCGCGCCGTCGGCGGTGAGCGCGCCGGTGAGCGCCATCTCGGCCCGGACCAGGTGCCCACCCAGCACGGAGACCAGCCCGGCCGCGATCGCGAGCCCGGCCCCGGCCGCGTCCTCCGGCGTCGCGTGCCGTGGAATGTCCCCGTACGGCTCCTCCACCGTCACGTCGTGGTGGGCGAACCAGTCCGACGCGAGCTGCGGGAGCAGCTGCGCCGCCCGTCCGCGTACCGCGGCCACCGCCGCCTCCGCGGTCGCGCCGAAAAGTGCGCCCAGGCGCCCGCTCGCCGTCACCTTGCCGCGGCCGCGCTGCACCATCACCGCGACCGGCAGCAGCTCGCCCGCGACCGGCGTCCAGGCCATGCCGAGGCGCTGGTCGTAGCGGTGACCGAGCAGGTCGGCGTGCGCCAGGGCGTGCATCTTCCCCTGGACGTCGGCCTCGTAGTCGACGACCACCTTCGCGTGGTCCGCCGGGTCGTACCAGACGGGGACGGAGCCGCCCTGGAGCGGGAGCGTGTGGATGCGGGTGAGCACCGTGGCCTCGAACGGCGGTTCCCCGGGGTTCCTCGGCACCACGCGGAGGTGCATCCAGCAGTCCATCCACGAGGCCGTCAGGTCGTCGTCGGTGGCCCACATCGCGCGCAGGTGGTTGCCGCCGCCGACCGTCTTGACCGAGAGGATCTCGGCGGCCGCCGACCGGCCGTGCTCGCGCAGATGGTTCAACCGGTTCGTGTGTTTGAACAGCATGGGCGTCCCCCCTCACGGGCCGCCTCCGCCGGGCGGCGCAGCACAGCTTACGAGCAAAGACACCACGGGTTGCCTGGCGTGCCGACCCGCCTTCGTGGCAGATTCTGCACAGGCGTTCCCCACCCTGCCCACCGGCGTGCAGGGCGCCTGAGCTCGGAGGCACGCACAGCGCATGAGCAGCGACGAGATCACTCCTCTGTGGCAGCCCGACCCCGCACGAGCGGCTGCTTCCCGGCTCGCCGCATTCCACCGCTTCGCCGCCGAGTACTACGGCGCGCCCAAGCCGCTGGCGGACGGGAAGCCGGAGACCGACTACGCGCAGTTCCACCGCTGGTCCGTCGAGCACCTCGACGTCTTCTGGAGCGCCCTGACCCAGTGGTTCGACGTCCGGTTCACCACCACCCCCAGCGCCGTCCTCGGTGACACCTCGATGCCGGGCGCCGAGTGGTTCCCGGGCGCCCGCCTGAACTACGCGCAGCACGTGCTGCGCCACGGCGAGGACCCGCACAACGCCGACACCCCGGCGATCCTGCACGTCGACGAGGGCAGCTCCGAGCCGCGCGTCACCACCTGGTCCGAGCTGCGCCGCCAGGTCGGCTCGCTCGCGGCAGAGCTGCGCGGCCTCGGCATCGGTCCGGGCGACCGGGTGGCCGCCTACGTGTCGAACGTGCCGCAGGCCGCCGTCGCCCTGCTGGCGACGGCCGCCGTCGGCGCGGTGTGGACCTCGTGCGCGCCCGACTTCGGCGCCCGCAGCGTGCTGGACCGGTTCCAGCAGCTCGAGCCCGTCCTGCTCTTCGCCGTCGACGGGTACCGCTACGGCGGCAAGGAGCACGACCGCACCGAGGTCGTCGCCGAGCTGCGCCGCGAGCTGCCGTCGCTGCGCCACGTCGTGCACGTCCCGCTGCTCGGCACGGGCGCGCCGGAGGGCGCGCTGGAGTGGGAGGCGCTGACCTCCGCACCGGCCGTGCCGGTCTTCGAGCAGCTGCCGTTCGACCACCCGCTGTGGGTGCTGTACTCCTCCGGCACCACGGGCCTGCCGAAGGCGATCGTGCAGAGCCACGGCGGCATCACCGTCGAGCACCTCAAGCAGGCGGGCCTCCACCTCGACCTCGGGCCGCAGGACCGGTTCTTCTGGTTCACCTCCACCGGCTGGATGATGTGGAACTTCCTGCTCGCCGGTCTCCTGGTGGGCGCGAGCATCGTCACCTACGACGGCAGCCCCGGTTACCCCACCACGGACGCGCAGTGGCGCATCGCCGCCGCGACCGGCGTGACCGTCTACGGCACCTCCGCGGCCTATGTGATGGCCTGCAAGAAGGCCGACGTGCACCCGGGCGACGAGCTCGACCTCTCCCGTCTGCGCGCGATCGGCACCACGGGCTCGCCGCTGCCCCCGGACGGCTTCCGCTGGATCTACGACGAGATCAGCTCCGACGTCTGGCTCGCCTCCGTCAGCGGCGGCACGGACGTGTGCAGCTGCTTCGTCGGCGGCGTACCGACGCTGCCGGTCCACCTCGGCGAGATCCAGGCACCGAGCCTCGGCGCGGCCGTCGAGGCCTGGGACGCGAGCGGCAAGCCGGTCGTCGACGAGGTCGGCGAGCTGGTCGTCACCAAGCCGATCCCGTCCATGCCGATCGGCTTCTGGAACGACCCCGAGGGCGTCCGTTACCGCGAGAGCTACTTCGAGATGTTCCCGGGGGTCTGGCGTCACGGCGACTGGATCACCGTCACCGACCGCGGCAGCGTCGTCATCCACGGCCGCTCCGACTCGACGCTGAACCGCCAGGGCGTGCGGATGGGCTCGTCCGACATCTACGAGGTCGTCGAGCGCCTGCCGCAGATCAAGGAATCCCTGGTCATCGGACTGGAGCAGCCGAACGGCGGCTACTGGATGCCGCTCTTCGTCGTTCTCGCCGAAGGCGCGGAACTCGACGACGAACTGCGCACGGCGGTGCGGGACGCCCTGCGCACCCAGCTCTCGCCGCGCCACGTCCCGGACGAGATCATCGCGGTGCCGGCCCTCCCGCATACCCTGACGGGCAAGCGCATCGAGGTGCCGGTCAAGCGGATTCTGGGCGGCACGCCGCTGGAGAAGGCGGTCAACCCCGGCTCCGTCGACAACCCCGACGCCCTCCGCATCTTCGAGCAGTACCGCCAGGCCCAGAGCTGAGCCCTGTCAGGGGCGCGAGGAACTGAGCGGGAATCCACCGGCGTGCGGATGGTCGTGCACGTTGCGGACCGTCCCCACGCCGGTGGCTTCTCGCGCCCCTGCCGGGCTATGCCCGGTACAGCAGCTCGCCGTGCAGCACGCTGAGCCAGCCGCGTTCGTCCGCCGCCCATGCGCGCCAACCCGCGCTGATCCGTTCCAGATCCGCGCGGGTGGCGAAGCCGTCCGCCTCCGCCTGCTCGGCGATGCCGGAGGCGACGATCCGTTCCGCCCACATGCCGCCCCACCACGCACGGTCCTCGTCGGCCGCGAAGCACCACGTCGACGAGGAGGCCTCGATGTGCGCGGCATCGAAGCCGGCCTCCAGCGCCCACGCCCGCAGCATTCGCCCGGCGTCCGGCTCGCCCCGGTTCGCGCGCGCCACGCGGTGGTACAGCGCATTCCACTCGTCCAGCTCCGGCAGCGCCGGGAACCAGGTGAAGCCGGCGTAGTCCGAGTCCCGTACGGCGATCACACCGCCGGGACGGCAGACGCGGCGCATCTCACGCAGCGCCCGCACGGGGTCGGCGACGTGCTGCAGCACCTGGTGCGCGTGGACGACGTCGAACGACGCGTCCGGGAAGCGCAGGGCGTGCACGTCGGCCGTCAGGAAGCGCACCCCGGCCGACTGCGGCACGGCCTGCTCGGCCTGTGCCAGCACCGCCGCGGAGCTGTCCACCGCCGTCACCAGCCCGGCGCCCACGCGGTCGGCCAGGCCCGCCGTGATCGTGCCCGGTCCGCAGCCCACGTCCAGCAGCGTCAGGCCGGGCTTGAGCTCCGGCAGCAGATAGGCGGCTGAGTTCTCCACCGTGCGCCACCGGTGCGAGCGCAGCACCGAGGCGTGGAAGCCGTGTGTGTAGTGGTTCTGATGATCGGTCATCTCTACCTCCAGTCACGACGCTAGATCACGTCTCATACATCGAGAAGAGTTGTCTTGTGATGCGAGACGTCGACGACATACCCGTAGCGGAGGGACGCTCCCTTGCGCCACGATGCGGTGTACAGACCCGTCAGAGAGGTACGCACATGACGCGTGACGCGGCCGCCGCCTCGACCCGCACCGGAGCCACCGCCGCCCCCGCCCACTCCTCGAGCCAGTCCACCCGTCGACCGCAGGCCATGCTCTGGACCGGCCTCACCATCGTCTACGTGGTCTGGGGCTCGACCTACCTCGCCATCCGCATCGCCGTCGAGACGATGCCGCCGTTCCTCTCCGCCGCCATCCGCTTCCTGGTCGCCGGCCTGCTCCTCGCCGGGATCGTCGCCTGGCGCTCCGGCCCCTCGGCTCTGAAGATCGACGCGCGCCGCCTCGCCACCGTCGTGCTGGTCGGGCTGCTCCTGCTGGTCGGCGGCAACGGGCTCGTCGTGCTCGCCGAGACGCACATCCCCTCCGGGCTCGCCGCGCTCCTCGTCGCCAGCGTCCCGCTCTGGGTCATCGTGTTGCGCACCCTGTTCGGGGACCGCCCGCGCGCCGCCACCTTCGGAGGCGTCCTGCTGGGCTTCTGCGGCCTCGCCGTGCTGACCCTCCCGGGCAGCTCCGGCAGCGTCCGGCTCACCGGGATCGTCCTGGTGCTGGCCGCCTCGATGCTCTGGTCGATCGGGTCCTTCGCCTCCTCCCGCCTGCCGATGCCGGCCAACCCCTTCACCGCCAGCTCGTACGAGATGCTCGCCGGCGGCCTCGGCGACCTGGCGCTCGGCCTGATCCGGCACGAGCACCTGCACCCGGGCGCGGTCAGCACCAGCTCCTGGCTCGCCCTCGCCTACCTGGTGGTCTTCGGCTCGATCATCGCCTTCAGCGCCTTCGCCTGGCTGCTGCAGAACGCCCCGCTGTCCCTCGTCGCCACCTACGCCTACGTCAACCCGGTCGTCGCCGTGGGGCTGGGCTGGCTGATCCTCTCCGAGCCCGTCACCTGGTCCATCGCGCTCGGCGGCGCCGTCGTCGTGGCGGGCGTCTTCCTGGTGGTCAGCACCGAGGCCAAGACCAAGCAGGCCCCCGTCCCGAAGGACGAGGGCCCGACCCGGGCGTAACCCATGGGATCCGCCTTGTCCCGGGGTCACTCCCCGGACAGCACCTGGTTCGCCGCCGCACGCGCGTCGGACGCGTTGTCCGTCGCGCGAGCGGCCGCCGCGGCGCGCTCGCACTGCGCGAGTGTGACCTTGGCCAGCTTCGCCCGCACATAGGGGATCGAGGCCGCGCCCATCGACAGGCTCGTCGCACCGAGACCGGTCAGCACACACGCCAGCACCGGATCCGCGGCCGCCTCGCCGCAGACACCGCAGCTCTTGCCCGTCGCCTTCGCGGCCTCCGCCGCCATCGCGATCAGGTCCAGCAGCGCCGGCTGCCACGGATCCTGCAGCCGTGCCACCGCGCCCACCTGGCGGTCGGCCGCAAAGGTGTACTGCGCCAGGTCGTTGGTCCCCAGCGAGAGGAACTCCACCTCCTGCAGGATCGAGCGCGCCCGCAGCGCAGCCGAGGGGATCTCGACCATCGCGCCGAACTTCGCCTGCAGCCCCGCCCCCCGGCACGCGTCCGCGAAGGCCCTCGCGTCCTGGCGGTCGGCCACCATCGGCGCCATGACCTCCAGGTGCACCGGTAGGCCCTCCGCCGCGCGGGCGAGCGCCCGCAGCTGCGAGGCCAGCACCTCCGGGTGCTCCAGCAGCGTCCGCAGACCGCGCACGCCCAACGCGGGGTTCGGCTCGTCGGCAGGGGTCAGGAACTCCAGCGGCTTGTCCGCGCCCGCGTCCAGCACCCGCACGACCACGCGGCCCTCCGGGAACGCGTCCAGCACCCTGCGGTATGCCTCGACCTGAGTCTCCTCCGACGGCGCCTTCTTCGAGTCGTCCAGGAAGAGGAACTCCGTGCGGAACAGACCGACGCCCTCGGCCCCCGCCTCGACCGCCGCCGGCACGTCCGCCGGACCGCCCACGTTCGCCAGCAGCGGCACCCGATGTCCGTCCGACGTCCGGCCGGGGCCGGTCGACGCCGCCAGCGCGGCCTTCCGCTGCTCCGCCTCGGCCCGCAGCGCCTCCTGCGTCGCAAGCGGCGGCTCCACGATGACGGTGCCGGTGCTGCCGTCGACCGCGACCAGCACCCCCTCGGCCGTGCCGGTCGCGCCGGGCAGCGCGACCACGGCCGGGACGCCGAGCGCACGGGCCAGGATCGCGCTGTGACTGGTCGGCCCGCCCTCCTCGGTCACGAATCCCAGCACGAGCGTCGGATCCAGCAGCGCGGTGTCGGCCGGAGCCAGGTCACGCGCGAACAGGACGTAGGGCCTGTCGCTGTCCGGCACACCCGGCATCGGCACACCCATCAGCCGCGCCACGATGCGGTTACGCACGTCGTCCAGGTCCGCTACGCGTCCGGACAGGTAGTCGCCGGCAGCCGCGAGCAGCGCCCGGTAGGCGGCGAAGGCGTCGTAGACGGCGCGCTCCGCCGAGCTGCCCACGGTGGTCCGCCGCTCGACGTCCGCCATCAGCTCCGGGTCCAGCGCCATCAACGCCTGCGCCTCCAGAACCGCCTGCGCCTCACCACCGGCGAGATTCCCGCGCGCCTGGAGATCGGCGGCCACGGCGTCGACAGCCTGCTTGGCCCGCGCCCGCTCACGCGGCCCGTCCTCGGCGGGGATCTGCCTGGCCTCGGGTTCCAGCACCGCCGTCCCCATGTGCCGCACCTGGCCGATCGCCACGCCGTGGCTCACGCCGACGCCCTGCAGGGTCTGTGTCATCTCACCGGTCTCCGCTTTGAGTCTGCGTGGAAGGGCTGCGTGCCGCTTCGCTACTTCCAGGTGAAGAGCGTGTCGCCCGTCGCGAGCCGACCCGTCTCCGCCACATCCGACAGCTGGTCGGCCGTCGCCTCCAGCGCCACGACGGGACAGATCGACGACTTGCCGGCCGCCTCGACCGCGGTGGGGTTCCACCGGATGACGGGCTGACCACGCTTTACGGTGTCGCCCTTCTCGACGAGCAGGTCAAAGCCCTCGCCGTTGAGCTGGACCGTGTCGATGCCGAGGTGGGTCAGCACGCCGTGGCCCTGGTCGTCGAGCACGACGAAGGCGTGCGGGTGCAGGGAGACCACGGACCCGTCGACGGGGGAGACCGCCTCCCCCGGACCGGGCTCCGGCTTGATCGCCGTGCCAGGACCGACCATCGCGCCGGAGAAGACCGGGTCGGGAACGTTCGCGAGCCCGATCGCCTCGCCGGCCAGCGGGGACGTGACGGTCGTCATGGATGAGCCTCCTCGTCGAGTGGCGGAGAACCCGCGTGCGGGCCACGCGGGCCCGCATCGCTGATCAGCCTAAATCATGTCAATCCGGACAGCTGGGATCCCAAGAGGTCTAGACCACTATCCGACTCGTCGACTGTACGTCATCCGGGTGACCAGCGCCGATTTGCTCCCCGACGCGGAGGTGTGTAACTTCTTCGTTGTGCCCGGCGCGGTCCGGGCAAAACCCCTGAAGAACGGCGCGGAAAACGCCTCGTTCCTTGAGAACTCAACAGCGTGCCAAAAGTCAACGCCAGTTACTTTTGAGAAACAAATTTCAGCGAGGACGCTGTGTGCAAGCCTGCTCATTCCGGCGGGCGTTGCACCGCTCTACGCGAATGT
>NZ_BBPP01000011.1:172123-208918 GCF_000787835.1 Streptacidiphilus melanogenes | reverse complement strand
CCACGGCACCCGCCCCGATCAGCTCCGCGTCGACCTCCCGCAGCGCACCCCCTCCGCCCCCCGCAGCCGCCACCCCGACCCCCTCTTGCGCCCTGGAACTCCTCGGCCTCTGCCTCTGAGCCCCCGCGGCGGCGGTTCGCCGGTGCCGGAGTCGGTCGGACGGCGCAGCGCGGGGCCGGGCGTTGGGGTCTTCGTCGCACCGCGGCCGAGCCGCAGATCGGCCACGCCGTATGCTCATGCGGCGTCGGAGGCAAAGCGACACCAAGTGGTCCGCCGCGCGGCCGCGCAGGGAGCCCGTCGGTGCCGGGTGCCGTGGCGCAGGGCGGTCTGCCACGACTGGGCCTGTCCCGGCTTCCGCCGGGCCAGGTAGTGCGGCTGCGGCCACGGGCCGAGAGTTCCGCCCGGAGCTCAGCGCTGGCTCTGGGCCTGGGCTTCCGCCTTGGCGCGGAAGCGTTCCATCCAGTCGGCGGCCTCGGAGGCCGGGACGCGTTGGAGGCGGGTCGCGCCGTGGCGGGAGGCGATGGAGTCGACCGCGCGGGAGTCGGACTCGACCATCTCGGCCACGAGCAGGCAGCTGCCCGGGTCGACCCAGGCGCTGAGGCCGACGAGGGCGCTCGTCTCGCTCTCCGCCTCCTCGCCGTCGGCCAGTGCGCCGACGCCCGCGCCGAGGGCGATGCCGATGGCGGTGGCGAGCGGGCCGATGAAGAGGCCGAGGATGGTGCCGACGGTGCCGAAGCCGACCATCGCGCCACCCGCGCCCGGGTCGAAGTCCAGGGGGACGGTGACCTTGCCGTCCGCGTCGCGCTGCAGCAGCGCCGCGCGGTTGACCGTCGGCAGCTCCTTCACGTCCTCGAACGCGGCGGTGGCCCTCACCTGGTCGGTGAAGGTGAAGAAGATCATCTTGTCGTCGTGCTCCATGTCGGAGGACATCTCCTTCACGACGCACCGCCCTCCCCGCGCAGCTCGCGGTCGACGCGGTCTTTCTTGGCCCAGGCCTCCTCGTTCTCCTCGATCTTCTCGAGCGCGTGCGAGGCCGCCTCCTCGGTCGGGAAGGGGCCGAGCAGGAAGCGGGCAGGCTCCTGGTGGCCCTGTTCGGGGCGGTGGTGCCGCAGGCAGTAGTACCAGGGTTCCGGCTTGCCGAGCTGTGCCTCGTCGAGGTCCTCCCTCAGCTCGTCACCGGCGTCAGGCCAGCTCATCGTGGTCACCTCCGGCAGGCTCTCCGGGCGGCGGGTGTCGCCGCCCGGTTCTCGCCGCCCATCTTCCGACGTCGGCGGCCGACATGCGCGTTCTGGGCCGCCGATCGGTGCGGAGCGTGGTGCGGGATGGAATCATGGTCACGAACGAGCGTCACCGAGAGCGATGGGACGGATACGCATGCCTTTGCAGGGTGAGTACGAGCCGAGCCCGACGGACTGGGTGCGGGCCCAGGTCGAGCAGTACGAGTCGTCCGGCGGCAAGGAGGGGACGACGATGCGAGGGATGCCCGTGATCCTGCTGACCTCCGTCGGCGCCAGGAGCGGCAAGCTGCGCAAGACCCCGCTGATGCGCGTCGAGCACGACGGGCGTTACGCCGTCGTCGCCTCGCAGGGCGGCGCGCCGAAGCACCCGGTGTGGTACTTCAACCTGAAGGCCGACCCCCGCGTCGAACTGCAGGACGGACCGGTGCGCCAGGACATGACGGCCCGTGAGGTCACCGGCGAAGAGAAGGCGCAGTGGTGGCAGCGGGCCGTCGCCGCCTACCCGGACTACGCCGACTACCAGACCAAGACCAACCGCGAGATCCCGCTGTTCGTGCTGGAGCCGACTGCTCAGGCGCACTGACGTCGCTGACCACCCTGGCCGTCAGCACGGGCGGCCGGGGTCGCTCCACGGGCGCTACCTGGACCAGGTGACCACGAAGTCGGCGTTGTTGGAGTTCGCGATCGGGGTCACCACGACACTTCCCTTGGCGCCCTGGTAGGCGCCCGTCCCGCTGGTGATCGTGAAGGTCTGGGTGGGGGCCTGTGCGGCGAAGTCCTGCGTGGAGTTGTCCGCGATCAGCATGCCCTGACTGGTGGCGATCTGCGCCGAGCAGGTGGCCGTGGCCGGCGCCTTGGTGAACAGGCAGTACAGGTGGTCGGTGGCGTAGACCGCGGTCGAGTGGTTCGTGTGGGTGCCGGCGTAGTCGTCGTCCGTGCTGACGGCGTAGTCGCCGAGGGCGGGCGCGGTGCTCGGGTTCGCGATCGCCTGGCCGGACGCCGTGTAGAGGTTCGACGAGGTGCTGACGCTGTAGAACTTCCAGATCGTGGACGCCGTCGAGCCGGAGCCGCCGCGGGACGCGGAACTGCTCAGCGGCGGCGGGGCGGACGGGCCGGGTGAGCTGGAGTCTGCGGGGACCGCGACGGCGGCCCCGGTGGCCACGGCCAGCATCGCTGCGGCGAGAGCGGCTGCCCCGGCCGAAAAACGCGCGTGCGAACTCATCGGGTCCTCCCGAGGTCGGGGAACCCCTCGCACCATTCTCTTCGCTCGCGGTTGAGGTTGCACCATCTGAAGGAGGGGACCCGGCGCGCGGTCAGGCCCCGCCGAAGGCCGTCACCCCGGCCGCCGTGCCGATCAGCACACGGTCACCGCTCAGCACCGGCGAGACGAAGTGCGGCAGCGAGCCCGCGACCACCTGGGTCAGCACCCGGCCGCTCGCCTGGTCGAGCGCGAGCAGCGTCCCCGCGCCGTAGTCCGCCACCCACACCGCGCCGCCGCCCAGGACCGGGGAGCCGGACGCGCGCAGCGGGACGTGCCAGCCCGGATGCGGCACGCCGTCCGAGCCCACCTCGACCCGCAGCAGGCCGTCGTCGCACGGCACGAACACGGTCGTCCCCGTCACCGCCGCAGCGCCGTAGGCGCTGCACAGGTGCGCCTGTGCCTGCTCGCCGCCGACGCCGGTGCGCTGCAGGCGGGTGGCCAGGCCGAGGGTGTAGCCGGTGCCGCGCTTGCCCACGGCGAGGACCCAGGGGCCGACCAGCGCCGGGGTGAGCGAGCCGAGGTCGAGGTCGTGCGCGTTGTCGTCCGGCCAGGTCACGGGCGCGAAGGAGCCGGTGACGGTGAGTGAGTCGGGAGCGAGGGCCAGGACCGAGTCCGACCCGTCCCACGGTCCGTTCTCCGCCGCGCCGTTGCCGACCGAGACCAGCACCCGCCCGTCCGGTGCGAGAACCGGCCCGCCCGGGGCCCAGATGCCGCCCTCGCGGCTGGTCGGGATCGCGTACGTCAGCAGCGGACCCGAGCCCGTCGCCGGGACGGAGACGACGGCGCCGATGTAGTCGCCGCAGTCACCGTCCAGACCGCCGTAGGTGATCAGCACTCTGCCGTTCACCGCGGCCAGCGCGCCGCGCTGCTGGTGGACGTGGAAGTCGCCGTGCGGCGGCTCGGCCTCCCGACGGACCCGGACCGTGCCCGTCGCGGGATCCAGCCCGGTCAGCACGTGCCGTCCGGTGCTCAGTTCGGCGAGGGTGAAGACCAGGCCGGTGCCGGGCTCGTAGACGGGCGTACTGGTGATGCCGAGCGGGTCGATGTTGCCGCAGGGCAGGGTGGACAGCGGGGCGGGCGTGCCGAGGGAGGTGCGCCAGAGCACCCGGCCGGTGGCGAGGTCGAGGCCGTAGACGCTGTCGTGCTCCGTCGCCGCGACGACGGTGCCGCGCACGATCAGCGGCTGGCCGTAGACCGCGCCGTCCAGCTGCGCCTGCCACTGCTGCCGCAGTGTGCCGGGCGCGGGGACACCGGGGACGTTGCCGGAACGGGCCGGGTCGTGATGGTAGGTCAGCCAGTCGCCGGGCAGCGTCGGCGCGGGGCTGGCGCCGCCGGGCGGGAGCGTCAGCTCGGCGACGGGTGAGCCGGTCGGCCGGGCCGGGCCCGGCGACGCGCTGGTGCACGCGGTGGCGACGAGCACGGCGCCGACGGTGAGGACACGCACGACACGGGGAAGGCGGGGCACACCCCCAGTGTGCGGTGGTCCGCCACCCAGGAGTGGCAGCGGCGCGTGTCTGTGACGCGTGCGCGTCCGGTGGTGCACTCTGAGAGGAGGCGGTGGCGGCGTACGGACGGAGGTCGGGCGGGCGCATGGGGCTGACCGGCAGCGGGATCCTGATCCTGGCGGCGTTGCTGACCGGGGTGTGTCTCGTCGCCATGGTGTGGTTCTGGCCGCGCCTGGCCGGACGCGGCTGGAGGCCCGTGCTGGGGCGGATCGTCGCCGTCGTGGTCACCCAGCTGCTGCTGGTGTCGACCCTGGGCATCCTCGTCAACGACTACTTCTCCTTCTACAGCAGCTGGCACGACCTGCTCGGCATCGGCGGCGGACCGGTCGCCGTCCAGGCGTCGGTGCCCGGCGCGGGTTCGAAGCAGGCCCCGCGCGGCGCGGTCGAGGTGCTGGGCCAGGAGGCGACCGGCTCCGACGGCATCGGCGTCCGCGCCCCGGCCCTGGTCGGCCGCGTGGACCAGGTCCGCATTCCCGGCCGTGTCACCGGGCTCAGCACCGACGGCTACGTCTACCTGCCTCCGCAGTACTTCCAGCCCGCCTACGCCAGGGACAGGTTTCCGGTGCTGCTGGTGACGACCGGCTTCCCCGGAGAGGCGAAGAACCTGCTCACCAAGCTCCAGTACCCGTCGACCGAGCTCCAGCTGCTGCAGCAGGACAAGGTCAAACCGATGGTGCAGGTGCTGATGCAGCCCTCGCCCTCGATGCCCCGCGACAGCGAGTGCCAGGACATCCCGAACGGCCCGCAGGCGGAGACCTACTTCACCGCCGACGTCCCGCTCGACGTCGAGGGCTCCTACCGGGTGCGCACGGACGCGGCCGGGTGGGGCGCGATCGGCGACTCGACGGGCGGCTACTGCGCACTGAAGCTCGCGATGCGCAACCCCTCGGTCTACACGACGGCCGCCGCGCTCTCCGGCTACTTCAAGGCCGCGGAGGACATCACCACCGGCGACCTCTTCGGTGGCAGCCAGACACTGCGCGACCAGGCGAACCTCAGCTGGCGGCTCACGCACCTGCCGCCCCCGCCGGTCTCCGTCATGCTGGCCAGCAGCAAGCAGGACGGCGCCGCCTACCGCCAGGCCCAGGCCTTCGCCGCCCTGGTCCACCCGCCGATGGTCGTCTCCGAGGCGACGGTCCCGACGGGCGGCCACAACTTCACCACCTGGGTGCGGCTGCTGCCGGCGTCCCTGGAGTTCCTGAGCGACCACCTGGCTCCGCCGGCGCCGTGAGGCGCGCCGGGCCGCGTCGCTCGGAGGCCGGTCAGAGCTGGTGGTCCGCTCAGAGCTTGTAGCCGATGGCCCGCAGGAGGTTCTTCCGCGCCGCCACGTCGTCCTCGCTCTCCTCGCCGAGCGGCGGCGCGCCGTCGACCACGCCGACGACGCCGCGGCCCGCCGCGGTGACCGCGACGAGGACCTGCACCGGGTTGGCCGTCGCGCAGAAGACGCCGCAGACCTCCGGGACGGACTTGACCGCGTTGAGGACGTTGACCGGGAAGCCCTCGCGCAGCAGGACCACGAAGGAGTGCCCCGCCCCGATGGCCGTCGCGTTGGCGACCGCCAGGGCGACGAGCTCCGGGTCGTTGCCGGAGCGGCGCACCAGACGCGGCCCGGAGGCCTCGCAGAAGGCGAGGCCGAAGCGCAGGTGCGGGCTGATGCCCGCCAGCGCCTCGTGCAGGTCCTCGACGGTCTTGATGAAGTGGGACTGCCCGATGATCACGTTCAGGTCCTCGGGCTTGTCGACCGCGACGGCCTCGATGGACACCGCTTCAGCTGCCATAGGGTCAGCCTGCGCGAGGACGACGGCCGACGCATGTCGGGGCCGCCCGGTATGCTCGGCCCATGCAGCTTTCCTCGTGCCGGTGCTGGTGGCGCTCCTCCTAGGAGCGGCCCCCTCTCGCACGCACGCCTCGAAGGGCCGTTCGTCACGGACGGCCCTTCGGCGTTCCCCGGCTCGATCCGGGGTGGATGCGCCGCACCGCCGCCCGGCGGCGCGGCCCGGTCCCTGACCACCCCGCATCCACCACCCTCAGCCCGGGAGAAGACCATGAACACCAGCTCGAGCACGCGCACGCGCATCCTGACCGGAGACCGTCCGACCGGCCGCCTCCACGTCGGCCACTACTTCGGCAGCCTGGAGAACCGGGTCCGGCTGCAGAACGAGGGCGCCGAGGTCTACGTCGTCATCGCCGACTACCAGGTGCTGACCGACCGTGACGTCGCGGCGGACCTGCCCGGACACGTCGAGGAGTTGATGCTCGACTACCTGGCGGTCGGCATCGACCCGGAACGCTCGGTGATCTTCACGCACAGCGCCGTGCCCGCGCTGAACCAGCTGCTGCTGCCGTTCCTGAGCCTGGTCTCCGTGGCCGAACTGCAGCGGAACCCCACGGTCAAGGACGAGATCAGGCACTCCAGTCAGGCGGCCGTCTCCGGGCTGATGTTCACCTACCCCGTGCACCAGGCCGCCGACATCCTCTTCTGCAAGGCAGACCTGGTGCCCGTCGGCCGCGACCAGCTCCCGCACCTGGAGGTCACCCGTACCGTGGCCCGCCGGTTCAACGACCGTTACACGCGGCCCGGCGCGCCCGTCTTCCCCGAGCCCGAGGCGCTGCTGTCGGCCGCGCCGCTGCTGCTGGGCACGGACGGCGGAAAGATGAGCAAGAGTCGCGGCAACGCCGTCCAGCTGGCCACGGACGCGGACGAGACGGCCCGTCTGATCCGGGGCGCCAAGACGGACATGGAGCGTCACATCACGTACGAGCCCGAGCGCCGGCCGGAGGTCTCCTCGTTGGTCCTGCTCGCGGCGCTGTGCCAGGAGTGCGACCCGGCCGTGCTCGCCGAGGAGATCGGCGGCGGTGGCGCGGCCCGGCTCAAGCAGGTGGTCACCGAGTCCGTCAACGAGCGCTTCGCGCCCGTCCGGGCCCGCCGCGCTTGCGACTACCCTGCGTGACACAGGTGACGCACAGTAAGCCTGTGACCTGCAGTGACGCCTTGGGGGACGGCGCGGGAAAGTTTTGCCGCGCACGTCCCCCACATGGCCTTCCAGGGTGGTTCGCGTACGGTCATCACGGGGACGCTGGTCGGGCGGGCGAGACCCCGCCGACCGTCGGGCGTACCGCTCGGTGATCCATCGTCACAACCACTGGAGAAGTACCGTGGCACGCGCAATATCGTTGATACCGAGCCCTGAGGAGTCCACGGCCGACGCCGCGGACGGGGCCGCCGGGGGGCCCACCGGGCGGGAGGCGGCGACCGCCGCCGAGCCCGAAGCCGACCGCGTCCCCGACTGGGCCGCTGCGCTCGTCCACAGCGCCGTCGCGAACCGCCCCGTCGCCGACGTCGCCCGCCTCTTCGCCCTGCTCGACGCGGACGGTGAGAACGCCTGGCCGCACCCCGCCAGCGAGGTCGCGGCCGGCCGGCCGCTGGAGGAACTCACCGTCCTGCTGGCCGCGCTGCGCGGCCCGCAGCAGACCCGTGGCCGGGACATCCTGCGGGTGGCCGTCGTCTCCCGCCCGGTCCCCGAGGTGGTCCAGCTGGTGCACGCACTCGGCGGGCCCAACTCGCCCGTCGTGGAGCAGGCCCTCCAACTCGCCGCGATCGCCCGCCCCGTCGACGACGTGGTCGCCCTCGCCCGCGCGCTCCAGGGCGTGACGGTCGACCCTGAAACGGCGTCACCCCCGCAGGAGAAGCGCCGCAAGTCCCGCTGGTCCAACTGAGGTAGTCGCACGACCGGGGGCGCGAGGCTCTGCCGATGTGCGGCTCCGCCGTGTGGCGCGACAAGCCACCAAGAGTGGTGAGTCGCCCAGCGAGCCGGGCTTTCCTCCCCGCGCCCCTGGTTGGCGGAACCACCTGTAGGGCCACAGGCACGTCTCGCGGGCGCGGCGGTGCCGTACATCAGCGGAGCTCGCGTCCCTGAGGGGGCTCGCCGAGTTGCTCGGCGAGCCGTTTCGGGGCGCGGGAGAGCCAGGCTTCGGTGATGAGTTCGCGGAGTTCGTCGAGCTCGATGCGGTCCAGCTGGACCAGGATCGCCGGGTAGCCGTCGAAGTGCGGGATGGTGAAGTAGACCTGCGGCTCCGCTGTGATCAGCGCGGCTTTGACGCCCTCGTCGGCCACCCGCGCGCCGAGGATCGGGCCTTCCGGGGCATCAGACCCGAGCGCGGCGAGGTCGGGAGCCCGCAAGGGGCGCTCCCAGACGAAGCCTTTCCCGTTCACCCACCAGTGCGCGTGGTCGCGGGACGCCCGCTCGCTCGTGCCGGGGAGGGAGAGAGCGATGCTGCGGACGTCGTCCCAGGTGGCCATGGCTGCATCGTAGGTCCGGACCGCGGCGTTTTCGCTCACCCGGAGGCGGTACCGTGTTCGAGCCATGGTCACGGGTGGGGAGAGAGCGGCGCGGAGCCGCTCTGTGGCCGGCGGGTCCTGGTGATGGAGAGGGTTGGGAGCATGCTGGAAGCGCGTCGCCTCGGCGACCGGTACGAGCTGGGCGGCGTCCTCGGGCGCGGCGGCATGGCCGAGGTCCATGTCGCGCGGGACGTGCGGCTCGACCGCGTTGTCGCGATCAAGACGCTGCGGGCCGACATGGCCCGCGACTCGGTCTCGCAGGCCCGCTTCCGCCGCGAGGCCCAGTCCGCGGCCTCACTCAACCATCCGGCGATCGTCGCCGTCTACGACACCGGCGAGGACTACCTCGACGGCATATCCCTGCCGTACATCGTGATGGAGTACGTCGAGGGCTCCACCCTTCTCGCGCTCACGCAGTCCGGCCGACGCCTGCTGCCGGAGCGCGCGCTGGAGATGACCGTGGGCATCCTGCAGGCGCTGGAGTACTCGCACCGCAGCGGCATCGTCCACCGCGACATGAAGCCCGCCAACGTCATGTTGACGCGTCAGGGCATGGTGAAGGTCATGGACTTCGGCATCGCGCGCGCCATGGGCGACGCGGGGATGACGATGACCGCCACGTCCGCCGTGATCGGCACCGCGCAGTACCTCTCCCCGGAGCAGGCGCGCGGCGAGCAGGTGGACGCGCGCACCGACCTGTACTCCACCGGCTGCCTGCTGTACGAGCTGCTCGCGCTGCGCCCGCCCTTCGTCGGCGACTCGCCGATCTCCGTCGCCTACCAGCACGTACAGGACCAGCCTGCGCCGCCGTCCCTGTTCGACCCGCAGATCTCGCCCGACATCGACGCGATCGTGATGCGGGCGCTGGTCAAGGACCGCGAGCAGCGGTACCAGAGCGCCGACGAGATGCGGGCCGACATCGAGCGGGTGCTCGCCGGCCAGCCGCTGTCGATCATGGCGCAGCCCGCGCCGCAGGTGAAGCCGGCGTCGGCCCGTGCGGCGGTGACTCAGCCCGCTCCGCAGCCCGCCGCGCCGACGACGCCCCAGCGTCCGTCGCGGGCGGCGGCCGCGCCGAGGAGCACGGGCGGTGCGGGCCGCGGGGCCGCCGCCGACCGTGCCGCGTACCTGAAGCTCGCGCTGCTCGGCGGGGTGACGTTGGTCCTCACCACGCTGATCACCTACGCCCTGATGAGCTGATGACCAGCTGACACCGCGTCGAAGAGACTGAGGAGCCCTTGCCCGGAACCGATCGTCCGGGCGAGGGCTCCCGCATGAGCGGGCGTCAGTTCCGCGGGCCCACCGGATGCACGACCGCCGCCGCTCCGCCGCCGCGGCGTACCGGTTCAGCGGCGGCCTGCAGCAGACCGCCGGGCAGGGCCTGGATACCGGTGGCCGCGCCGATCTCCGGGTTGAGCGTGAAGGACTCGCCGATCGCCTCGAGTCCCGTCTCGTCCGCGCTGCCGAGGAAGGCGGGTTCGGCTTCCGTCTGGGCCAGGTTGCGCTGGCTGATCCTCGGCACCGCGATGGCCTGTTCCAGGCTGAGCCCCCGGTCGACGTGCTCGGTGAGCACCTGCAGCACCGTGGTGATGATGCTGGCCCCGCCGGGGGAGCCGAGGGCGAAGTCGAACCGGCCGTTCTTCAGCACGATCGTCGGCGACATCGACGAGCGCGGCCGCTTGCCCGGTCCCGGCAGGTTCGGGTCGGGGACGCCCGCGACGGCCGGGGTGAAGTCGAAGTCGGTCAGCTCGTTGTTCAGCAGGAAGCCGCGGCCGGGCACGGTCATCGCGCTGCCGCCGGTCTGCTCGATCGTCAGCGTGTAGGAGACGACGTCGCCCCACTTGTCCGCGACCGTCAGATGCGTGGTGTGGGTGCCCTCGGGCGTGGTCGGGGCGGGGGTGCCGGTGTCGGCGCAGCCCGAGGAGGGGTGCAGCGGGTCGCCGGGGGCGAGCGGGCTGGTGAGGCTGGAGTCCGGCGAGATCAGGCAGGCGCGCGAGTCGGCGAAGCGCTGGGACAGCAGCGCCTGCGTGGGCACGTTCTCGAAGCGCGGGTCGCCCACCCAGCGGTTGCGGTCCGCGAAGGCGATCCGGCTGGCCTCCAGGTAGTCGTGCAGGTACTGCACCGAGGAGGCGTGCTTCAGGTCGAAGTCGTTCAGGATGTTCAGCGCCTCGCCCATGGTCGTGCCGCCGCTGGAGGAGGGCGCGATGCCGTAGACGTCCAGGCCCCGGTAGTCCACCTCGGTCGGGGCCTGCTCGCGCACCCGGTAGGCGGCCAGGTCGGCCGGCGTCATCGCGCCGGAGCGGGCGTACCAGCCGGAGGCCGGGTCGACCTGCGGGTGCTGGACGAGCTGGGTGATGTCCCTTCCGATGTCGCCCCGGTACAGGGCGTTCACGCCGTCGCGCTCCAACTCGCGGTAGGTGGCCGCCAGATCGGGGTTGCGGAAGACGCTGCCGACGGCCGGCGGCTGACCGCCCGGCAGGAACAGGGCGCTGGTGGCCGGGAAGTAGGAGAAGCGCGTCTGGTTCTGCGCCGTCTGGTCGTGGAAGGTCTGGTCGACGACGAAGCCCTTGTCGGCCAGTCTCTCGGCCGGCTTCAGCGACTGCGCGAGCGAGCGGGTGCCCCAGCGGTCCAGTGCCTGCTGCCAGGTGAGCAGCGAGCCCGGGACGCCCACGGAGCGGCCGCTGTCCACCGCCGTCCAGAAGTCCAGCGGCCGGCCGTTCTCGACGAAGAGGTTCTGGTCGGCGGTGCTGGGGGCGGTCTCGCGGCCGTCCAGCGTGGAGACCCGGTGGCTGCGGGCGTCGTAGTAGACGAAGTAGCCCCCGCCGCCGATCCCGGAGGAGTAGGGCTCGGTGACCCCGAGGGCGGCCGCGGTCGCCACCGCCGCGTCCACGGCGTTGCCGCCGTGCCGCAGCACCTCGATGCCGATGTCGGTCGCCTCCGCCGAGACGCTGGCGACGGCGCCGCCCGTCCCGGTCGCCTCCGGCTGCTTCGGCGCGGGGACGGCGGCTGGGGCGGCTGCGGGTAAGGCCGCGTGTGCGCTCCGGGCGACGGGAGCCGCTCCGGCGGCAGGCGCGAGCGAGAAGGCGCTCAGCGCGGCGGCGAGCAGCAGGGGCGGTGCGAGACGGGTGCTGGTGCGCCTGACTCGACGTGTACTCATCCAGGCCTCCGATCGGGCGAGTTGAGGATGACCATTGCGACACGAACGATCCGACCATGACAAGGAGGCGTCACTCCTTCGGGGGCTCCGGGTGTCGCGGGAGCCGGATCGGTCCCGGTCCCGGCCCTGTCGGGCTCCGCCCGCGACCCGAACGAGACCTGCGCCGTCGCCGCTGGAGCGTCCCTGCGGGACGCGCAGGCGAGGGGAGGGAGAGGCGCCGTGGTGCGGACATCCGGGCGGCGGGCGGGCGAGGCAAGCTGGGCCGGACGTCGGGTCGAAAGCTGCCGAGTCGTCCTGGAAATTCTCGATCAGAGGACAATAGGATGCAGCGCGCCCCACGGGCATGCCGAGAAGGCCCCGGTCCCGACGTCGAACGGAGCGGTCCATGGTCCGACGCCGCCCCCCGGCGTCCGCGAGCTCGGACGAGCTGCTGAGCACGCTCGGTCGCCTGACCGCGCAGGCACTGGAGCGAGTGGAGTCGCAGAAGGCCCGCGTGGAGCTCGCGACCGCGCTCCAGCGCGACTTGCTGCCGTCGGCGCTGCCGCAGACCGCAGGGCTGCGCGCCGCCGCGCGCTACGCGCCCGCCCGGCACGGCCTGGACATCGGCGGCGACTGGTACGACGGCTTCGTCCTGCCCGGCGGCGTGCTCGGGTTCTCCGTGGGCGACGTCCAGGGGCACGACGTCGAGGCAGCGGCGTTCATGGGCCAGGTCCGCATCGCGCTGCGCGCCCTCGCCACCGTCATCCCCGACCCCGGAGAGGTCCTCGGCCGGGCGAACGACCTGCTCGTCGACATGGAGCCCGACCTCTTCGCCACCTGCAGCTTCCTGCGCTACGACCCCGCCAGCGGCGAACTCGCCATGGCCCGCGCCGGCCACGTCCCCGCGGTCTGGGCCGCGTCCGACGGCACGCACGGGGTCGAGGGCGAGGCCGGCGGCCTCCCCCTCGGCATCCAGGCCGGCGAGCCCTATCCCGTCTCGCGCCGGTACCTCACCGGCACGGGGGCCTTCGTCCTGGTCACCGACGGCGTCGTCGAGGGCCCGTCGTTCTCGATCGACGAGGGCCTCGACCACATCGCCGCCCTGATACGGGCCGCGGCGGACGGCGAGCCGGCCAGTCTGGCCGCCGACCTCATCCGCGTCGCGGAACTCACCGGACACCAGGACGACGCCGCCGTCCTCGTCCTCCGCCACGACCGCTGACCGCGCCGCCCGTGCGTGGCGGGACCTGCGGCAGCCGTACGAACCGCGCGAGGCGGCTCCCGGGTCTGTCGTAGGGATAGTGCGACGTTCCGCTCGCGTGTGAGGATCGCGCCTACGGGCGTGTCACGACGAGGCGGGCGAGCGCAGCGCCGGGAAAGTAGGGGCATGTCAGGTGAGGCGAGCGCCGGGACGCGGCAGGCGTGGGGCACCGCGCTCCTGTGGGTGCTGGTCGTGACCGGCGTCTACTACGCCGGCGGACGGCTGGGGCTGCTCGCGCAGGTCGTCGTCGAGGGCGTGCGGGTCACCCCGCTGTGGCCGTCGTCCGGCGTCGCCGTCGCCGCGCTGCTTCTGCTCGGCCTGCGGGTGTGGCCGGGGATCGCGCTCGGTCAGTGGCTGGTGGTGCTCTCGATCTCACACTGGAACCCCACCTGGGCGGGGCTCGGCATCGTCGCGGGAGCGACCGTCGCACCGGTGCTGGCCTGGCTGTTCCTGCGGTGGGTCGGCTTCCGGCCGCAACTCGACCGGCTGCGGGACGGCCTCGCGCTGGTCTTCGTGGCGCTGACGGCCACGCTGGTGAGCTCCAGCGCCTCGACGCTGATCCTGATGGCGCAGGGGGCGCTCTCCGGGCACGGGTACTGGGCGGCGTGGACGGCCTGGTGGACCGGCGACGCCATGGGCGTGCTCGTGGTCGCGCCGCTGCTGCTGGCCGGCCGGTACGCGCAGCCCCCGCAGGACGTGCCGATGATGCGCTGGGCGGAGCTGTTCACGCTGCTGGGCGGGACGGCGGCGGTCATGGTGCTGGTCACGCACAGCCGCCTGTCGCTGCTGTTCCTGGCGTTCCCGCTGGTGATCTGGGCCGCGATCCGGTTTCAGATGCCGGGAGCGGCGCCGTGCGTGCTGCTGATCTCCGTGCTCGGGGTGGTCGCCGCGATCCAGCCGGCGGGACCGTTCGTGGGCCACAGCGTGTCCGCGCAGATGTTCATACTGCAGGCACTCAACGGCTCGGCCGCGCTGACCGCGCTGCTGTTGGCGGCCGTGATCACCGAGCGTGACAACACCAACCGGATGATCGCCGAGGCCTGCGTGGGGCTGGCCGAGGTCGTCGCCCGCCTCGCCCCCGACGAGGTCGCGGACCGCTGGCCGGGGGCGAGGGACGAGTTCGGGAAGGACGGACGCTGACGGCGGGCCGCCGAGGGCCCGACGCCGACAGGCGGGACGTCAGACCAGGCAGCCCGCGTGGGCGAGGGCCTGCTTGAGGAGGACGCCCTGGCCGCCGGGCATGTCCTGCTGGACCAGCTCGGACACGGCCTCCTCGGGACTGAACCAGACCAGGTCCAGCGCGTCCTGGCGCGGTCTGCAGTCGCCCGCGACGGGGACCACGTAGGCGAGGGCTACCGCGTGCTGGCGCGGGTCGTGGTACGGGGTGATGCCGGGCGTGGGGAAGTACTCGGCCACGGCGAAGGGCTGGAGCGAGGCCGGGATGCGCGGCAGCGCGACCGGGCCGAGGTCCTTCTCCAGGTGGCGCACCAGCGCGTCGCGGACCCGCTCGTGGTACTGCACGCGACCGGAGACCAGGGTGCGGGTCACCGTGCCGTCCGAGTCGATGCCCAGGAGCAGGCCCACGTGGGTGACTTCGCCGCCCTCGTCGACGCGCACCGGCACCGCGTTGACGTAGAGGACGGGCAACTGGGCGCGGGCCGCCGACAGTTCGTCGGCTTCGAGCCAACCGGGCGTGGTCTGGGTGAAGTCAGCCATTGGGTGATCGTACTGTTCCCGGCGGTCCTCCCGGGGGACGCCGGGCCGCAGGCCGGACGGGGCCGGGGGAGTTCGGACGCGGACCTGTTCGGCGTGCACGGCGCGCGCCCGGGAGCGATGCTCGGAGCATGGACACGACCCCGTGGCCCAACCAGGACTGCCCCGTCCTCGTCGCCGCGCTGACACCGGGCGAGGGCGAGCGGATCGTGCGGGTGATGCGCGAGGACGGCACGGTCACGCCCCCGGAGCCGTGCCGGGACGCCCACGAGCTCAAGCGCCTGGTCCACCACGAGCGGCCCGGCGCGGACCTGCACGACCCCGCGCAGGTCTTCTGGGCGGACCACCCGGGCGAGTGGCCGCGCTGAGGTCGCGCCGCGCCGTGCGGAAACCCGGTGGAGACGGCGGCCGCGCGATGGTTAGGGTGCGGGCGTGAGCACTCGTACCTTCCGTGTCACCGTCCGCGGCGTCTTCGACGGCCTGAGCGACGAGCAGCGTACCGAGCTGCTCGCGCACGCGGCCGAGCACGACGTCCTGCACGCCGCGTACACTCCTGAGGGCCACCTCAGCTACGACCTGGCGGCACGGGCGGCCTTCACCTTCCGCTACCTCGACTCCGGCGAGGCCGAGGAGGACATCCTCCTCGCGGAACTGCGCGCCGAGGAGTCCGCGACGTCCTGGCTGACCTCCCACGGTTACGGCTACCGCAACCTGCGCACCCAGTCCGAGGACCTCAGCCAGGCCCCTCTGGGCAAGCGCCGCCGCCGCGCCCAGCAGGGGTAGTACCCGCACGGCGGAACCAGACCGTCCCTGGAGACCTGCCTGCCCCTGCTCGCCCTCGCGACCGTCACCGTCGTGCTGGTCGGCGTCGTCGGCAACCGTCCGGGCCGCCAGGCCCAGGCCTACCGCGTCCACCGGTGGTGATGACGGCGTGAAAGCGACTGAGGAGCGGCCCCTCTCTCCCGGCGGGAGAGAGGGGCCGCTCCTCAGTCGTCTGCCGGGCGTCGCCCGGGGCAGCTCAGGCCTCGGCCGCGACCGGCTCGGTGAGGCCGCGGGCGGAGACCAGGCGGGCGGTGCCGTCGGCGAGCCGGTAGGAGAGGCCGACCACGGCCGTGCGGCCGGCGTCGACAGCCGCGGCCAGGACGCGGGAGCGGTCCAGCAGCAGGTCGACCGTCTGCCTTATGTGCTCCTCGACGATCGCGTCCCGCGACTCGATCCCGGCCGCGTGCGCCGCCAGCACGCTCGGGGTGACGCGCTCGATCACGTCGCGGATGAAGCCGGGGGCGGGCGCAGCACCGTCGAGGGCCTCGCACGTCGCGGCGACCGCCCCGCACTGGTCGTGGCCGAGGATCACGACGAGCGGGCTGTCCAGGACGGCCACGCCGTACTCGATGCTGCCCAGCACCTCGGGGCCCATGACGTGCCCGGCCGTGCGGACGACGAACAGATCGCCCAGGCCGCGGTCGAAGATGATCTCGGCAGCGAGGCGGGAGTCGGAGCAGCCGAACAGGACGGCGAAGGGCCGCTGCGTCGGGACGGTCGCGGCGCGGCGCGCGGCGTCCTGGTTGGGGTGCTCGGGCGATCCGCCGACGAACCGCCGGTTACCGGCCAGCAGGGTCCGCAGGGATTCTTCGGGCGTCGGCGCGTTCGTGATCGAATCCGTCATACCCGCAGCCTAAGGCCTTGCGCCGACGCCCACCCCGCGGGGTCGCCCCCCGCCCTCTCGGCCTACTCGCCGGTATGGTTCGCTGTGCAGATGGCGAAGAGTCCCGCAGTGGGCGCACCGGCGCCCGATTTCACCCTTCCTGCCGTGCAGCTGGTCGACGGCGAGGCGGTCCGCAGCGAGTTGACCCTGTCGGCGCAGCGCGGGCGGCCGGTCGTGCTCGCCTTCTACCCGGGCGACGACACCCCCGTCTGCACCAAGCAGCTCTGTTCGTACTCCTCCGGCCTGGAGCAGTTCGCGGACCTGGGCGCGGACGTCTGGGGCATCAGCACCCAGGATGTCGCCAGCCACGAGGCGTTCGCCCGCAAGCACGGGCTGCGGATGCCGCTGCTGGCCGACACCGCGCGCACCACGGCCGAGGCGTACGGCATCACCCTGGGCGCGATGGTGCGCCGCTCGGTGTTCGTCGTCGACGCGGAGGGCGTGCTGCGCTGGAAGCACGTCGCCGCCCTCGGGCTGACCTTCCGTGACGTGGCGACGCTGACCGAGCAGTTGGCCCTGCTGCCGGCCTCCGACTGACCCGCCGCCACCGGCAGCCCAGCCGCTCAGCCCGGCCGCTCAGCCCGGCTTGGGGCGGCCCAGCAGCGCGGCGACGGTGTCGCGCACGCCGCGGCTCCGGCCGTCCTTGGACACCAGGCGCGACGGGGCGGCCGGGTCGCGGACGAACGCGTGCAGCCTGCCCTCGTGCTGCGCCAGCACGAGGTCGGTGCTGGACTCCGCGGTCTCGGCCGAGCCCACGGCGGAGTAGGCGATCGCGGTCAGCAACGCCGAGCGTTCGGCCGCGGCGAGCACCCCGTCCGGGTCGGCCCCGGCCGAAGGCTCGGCCCACGGGCCGCGCGGCAGCCACTCGACGACCAGGCGCAGCGTGTCGTCGAGGGTGCGCAGGGACACCTCGTGCACGCCCAGGGCGTCGATGCGCACGACCAGGCAGACGTTCTCCGGCTGCGGCAGCACGAGCATGCGCCACGCCTCGCCGGGCGCGGTGCCGGTCACCCGCGCGTCCAGCACCCGCCGGGCGCGGCGCTGGAAGGCCAGCGTGATGCCGAGGTCGCCGCGCACCTGGAGCTGGTCCCGGCCCTGACCGGCGACCAGCAGCTGCCGCGCGGCGAGCGAGCGCACCGCCTCCGCGAGCACCTCGTCGGAGGGGCGCGTCTCCAGGAAGTCGACGACGGCGTCGACGACCGTCAGCTCCGCCACGGTGTACGCGCCGAGGGGAACCGCCCCGGTCTCCACCAGGTCCACCACCGCCGTCACCATGCCCTCTGGCACCGAGACCGCCCCGGGCGCGTCGGCATCCGAGCCGGGGGAGCCGGGCACCTCAGTCGCCTCCGGCGCCCCGGGGAAGGCAGGCGCTGCCGATGAGTCTGGTCCTGCGGAGGAGTCTGGCTCTGCGGAGGAGCCTGGCCTTGCCGGCGTCCCTGGTTCCCGGTGCCCTTCCGGGTCCCCTTGCGGCTGTGGTGCGGTGGGTTCGTCCGGGCTCTGCTCGGCGTCGCTCATCGTTCCCCACCGATCCATCGGGTTCCCGGCCGCGGGAGCGGGCCGGGGGCGAACAGCACCTGGGCGGCGGGCGGGAGGGGCGCCTCGCTGACCCATACCTGGGAGTTGCCGAACAGCCCGCGACCGGCCCGCCGGGAGAGGGCCCGGCCGAGCTCGTCGGTGGGGTCGCCGCGCTCGGGCGGCGGGAAGTGCGCGGCCAGGTCCGCGGAGGCCGAGGTGAGGTCGTCGTCGCCCTCGATGCCCCGCAGGGTGGCGGCCAGGGTGCGGGAGACGTCCGGACCGACCCACGTCGGCAGGGCCAGCGCGGGGGAGAGGTACAGCGGGCGACGCTCGGTCACCCGTGAAAGCCCCCACGGCCCGACGTTGCTGCGGGTGATCCGGTAGACGACGTAGTCCATCAGGTGCCGCAGATCGTCCAGGCTGGGCAGCTTGCGCTTGCCGAACGCGGCCGGGGTCTTCTCCAGCTGCAGCCAGGTGCCGGTCGCCGTGCGGCCGTGCAGCTTCTCGCGCACCACGGGGCCGCGCATGCCCAGGTCGGGGTAGCGGGTCTTGTCGATGTCCCGGTGGTGGCTCGACAGCCGCTGGTGGCTGACCTCGGGAAAGCTCCACCGTTCGTAGAGCTCCGGGTCGTCCACCAGGACGTGCCCGCCGCACAGGACGTCGTGGAGCTGCGGCACCTGGAGCCCGTGGCGTTCGAGATCGGCCATGATCGCGGCCTCCTGCGGGCTGAGCCCGGAGGCCGCGGCGATCAGGCCCTTGCGGTAGGCGGCGTTGCGCGCGGTCAGGTCGATGAGCAGCCGCGTCCGCGCGCGCACCCGCTCGGCCTGGCGGGCCTGTTCCGCCCGCGCGGCCCGGCGCCTGCGACGACGTCCCTGTCCACCGGCCATGTCATCCAGTACAGCATCGCCGCCCCGGCGGTGCCCGGACGGTTACGCCGGGAGGCGGCCCGTCCCTGAGCGGTTCGGTCGCCGCTCAGCCGCACCAGAAGAGGAACTGGTGGCAGGAGTGAGTGGGCGCGGGAGTCGGGCTCGGAGGCGGTACCGGAGTGCCACCGCTGCCGCCCGAGGTGCCCGTCGGGTTGCCGCCCGTGGGGCCGGGGTTCGCCGAGGGCGCGGCGCTCGGCCGTGCGGAGGCCGATGCGGACGCGCTCGACGCCGAGGCGGAGGCCGACGGGTGGTGCGGCGCGCGGTGGCGCCCCGTCGGAGCGGTCGCGCTCGGTGCGTCGGCGGGGGCCGTCAGGTCCGGCGCGGTCGCCGAGGCGCCGGAGGAGGAGCCCGTGTCCACGGGCGTTGCGCTGTTCGAGCCCGAGCCGCCGCCCGCCACCGCGAAGCCCGTCGCCGCGATCACCAGCGCGCCGACGCCCCCGAGCAGCATCGCGCGCCGCCGTCGCGCGGCTCGCGCGCGCTGACGCCCCCGCTGCGCCGCCCGTCCGCTGGACCGGGAGTCGCCGGGCTGCCGGTAGGTCACCGCGTGCGCGGCGTCGTCCGGCTCCAGCCTGGCCTGGTCGAAGGGCAGGTCAGCCGCGGCTGCCCCGCAACCCGGGCAGGAGTAAGCGCCGTTCAGGTGGCGGCGACAGGTGGGGCAGAACTTCATGCCGTCTTCCGTGCGAATGATGCCGTTGTTCGGTTCTTGGCGAGCCTAGGAGCACGGTGAGGCGTGGTGACAGCTCGTAGAGGTGAGGCTTCTGAGGAGAATTCGTGCAGGTGAAGCGGTTCGGGCGACCCGCCCGCCGATCATGGTGCAGGTGGGACGCGGTGCTGGGCCGGCGTCGTCCCGAACACCGACCGGAACGCCTCGATGAACGCGCTGGGCGTTGCGTAGCCGCACGCGCTCGCTGTCGCGGTGACGCTGCGTCCGCCCGCGAGGTGGTCGAGGGCGTGGTGCAGCCGCAGCCGGGTGCGCCACTGCGGGAAGGTCAGGCCGGTCTCGGCGCGGAAGAGGCGGCTGAGGGTCCGTTCGCTCGCGCCGACCGCGGCGCCCAGCTCGGACAGCGACCGCGGGTCGGCCGGGTCGCGGTGCAGCAGCGCGGCGACGGCGCGCAGCCGGTCGTCGACGGGCGCGGGCAGATGCAGTGTCAGGCGTTCGGCGCGGGCCAGCTGGTCGACGGCGGCCTGTTCCAGGGTCGCCCGCTCCGCGTCGCCGTAGCCGGAGTCCGGCTCGGCGAGGGCCGCGACCAGTTCGTGCAGCAGCGGGGTGACCGCCAGGACGGCCGGCTGCTCCCCGCCGATCGGGTCGATCAGCGCCGGGAAGGCGAGGGAGCGCATCCGCGTGGGCGTCCGGGCCAGATGCGCGTGCGCGGTGAAGGCGGGGATTCACACGGCGCGCTGCGGCGGCACCACCCAGCTGCCGGCGGCCGTCTCGACCTGGAGCACCCCGCTGCCGGGATGGATCAGCTGGTGGCGGTCGTGGTGGTGCCGGTCGATGCGCTCGTGTCGCTCCAGGCGCTGGACCGTGGGGCCGGGCAGCTCCAGGTACGGGGCAGGACCCCCGCAACTCGCCCCGCCGTCGGGTGGTCGGCGACTGACGTGGCGGTTCGTCGAGACTTGGCGGTTTATCGACATATCACGGCAGGTTATCGGAAGTCGGCACCGCGGGACGGCCGGAAGGCTGGAGCCATGACCTCCACCGTGCACTCCAGGAACACCGCCCCGCCCGGCCCGACGGCGTCGACGTGGCGGCGGATGCGGCTGTGGGGCGCGGCCCACGCGGTCGACGACCTGTACCAGGGCCTGGTCCCCGCCGCCGTCCCCTACTTCGTGCTCGACCGCCACTACGGCTACCTCGCCGCGACCGGCCTCACCATGGCGGCGACGCTGGGCAGCGCCGTGCCCCAGCCGCTGCTCGGTCTCGCGGTCGACCGGTACCGGCTGCCGTGGCTGGCGGGCGCGGGGGTGGGCCTGGCCGGGCTCGGCCTCGCCCTCGCCGGGCTGGTCGGCCCCTATCCGGCGGTGTGGTCGCTGATCCTGCTCTCGGGCCTGGGGGTGGCCATGTTCCACCCGGCCGCGGGCAAGGCGGCCCGCGCGGACGCGGGCGACAGCGCCGCAGCGATGAGCGTCTTCGCCGCGGGCGGCAGCGTCGGCTTCTTCCTCGCGCCCGTCCTGGCCACCCCCGCGCTGGTCGCCTGGGGCGTCGGCGCGACTGCGCTGTTCCTGCCGCCCGCCGCGCTCATGGCCTTCGTCCTGCTCGCCCGTGCCCGGCGAGCCCAGGCGGCGCCCGTCCGGGCCAAGGCGGCGTCGGGCCACGACCGCTGGGGCCCGTTCGCGGTGCTGACGGGCGTGGAGGTGCTGCGCTCCGTCGCGTTCTTCGGCCTGAACACCTTCGTCGAGCTGTACTGGCTGCGGGACCTGCACGCCTCCCGCGCCCTCGCGGGTGCGGCCCTGACCTGCTTCCTTGCGGGCGGCGTCGCGGGCACGCTGGTCGGCGGACGCGTCGCGGACCGCTGGGGCATGGTCCGCACCGTCCAGTGCGGCGCCGCACTGGTGCTGCCGTTCCTCGCGGGTCTGTTGCTCGCACCGGGCGGTTGGGTGCCGCTGCTGTTCGCGCTGCTGACGGGTGCGGCCCTGAACGTGCCGTTCGCCGTCCTGGTGAAGCTGGGTCAGGACTACCTGCCGACGCGTCCGGGCACCGCCTCCGGCGTCACGCTCGGCCTGGCCGTGAGTGTGGGCGGGCTGCTCGCGCCCGTGCTGGGCCTGATCGCTCAGTCCCACGGACCCCGCGGTGCGCTCCTGGCGCTGTGCGCGGTCCCGCCGGCCGCGCTGCTGCTGGGCCTGCTCCTGCCGGAACCCGGCCGGGTTCAGACCACGGGCGGCTGCTCCGAGCCGCAGTAGCGGCACTTGGAGGCGGCGGCCGGGATGTCCTCCGACAGGCAGTCAGGGCAGGTCTTGGCCGGGGTCGGATCGCCGAAGACGGTGACGCCGCGGCGGGACTGGACGTGCTTGTAGGGCACGACGATCATGAAGTAGACGACCGCCATGAAGACCACGAAGTACACGATGGCGGAGATGAAGGCGCCCATGTTCACGTAGGTCGCCACATTGCCGGGCTTGCCGAGCTGCCAGCCCAGCCCGATCGAGTTCTTGCCCTGGATCCGGGTGATGATCGGGTTGATCACGAAGTCGGTGAACGCCTTGATGAGCGTGCTGAACGCCAGGGCCACGATCAGGCCGATGGCGACCACGATCACGTCGCCCCGCATCAGGAAGTTCTTGAATCCTCGCAGCATGCCCGGCTCCTTCCCAAAAAGTCGGAAGAGATCACTCCGTTTCGCTCGGACGGAGTAGCGCGAGCTCCGGGGAGTGCTGGCCGGATCACCCCCGTTCCCCCTCTCGGCCGGGTGCCTTCCGTCCGATGTAGAAGGCATGGCTGCCTCGCATCGCCCCGAAGGTCTCCCCGTCCCCTGTACCGCCCTGAGCCTGCGGCTCGGGGACTGGGTCGAGCTGGACGGCCGGCCCTGGCGGATCACGGATCTGCGCTACCGCTGCGACGGGGGCCGGATCGTGCACTTCGCCGGCCGGCCGCCCCATGTGATGGGCCCTCGTACCACCGTCCCCGTCTACCGCTGACGTCACCCAGCACGGGGGATCGCTGCGCCGTACCGGCCCGTGGCGGGTCCCTGCGGTCATGCGCCTGGAGCCCTCCTGGTGCTCCGTCATCCTGGACTTCACCGAGGCCCTTGTCGCCCGCCCGACTCTCGAGCTCTCACTCGACATGCGCGGCGGTGCGCTGCGCCTGCTGACGCGCCCCGGCGTCGTCGTCGACGCCGACGGTCTGACGCCGCGCTACGGCAGGACACGGCTGCGGCACGGCGCGGTCGCCTGGCCCGCCGACGGCTCCTCGCCGCTGCTGCACGTCCGCATCACCGGCTCCCTCCACTTCGGCAAGGTCGTGGCCCGCTCCGCGAGCCGCCTTCCCTGGTGGGGCCCGCGTCGTGCACGACTACCTGGCGTCCTGACCTGGCTTCCCGGCCGGGCCGAACCAGTGCTCCAGTGCCTGGTGGAGCCCGTCGTCGTGGTCGTGATCGGCGGTGCGCAGCCAGGCGGCGTGCCCGTCCGGCCGCAGCAGGACGGCGCGGAGTCCGGGATGGTCGGGGCAGTCCGCGCTGACGACGTCCACCCGGTCCGCCCACCCCGCGGCCGAGTCGCGGAGGGCGCCTTCCGCGGCTCCTGATCCGGCTCCTGATCCGGCTTCGGCTTTGGTTTCGGCTTTGGCTCCGGTCAGGTCGAGCAGCAGGCCGCGTCCCCGGGTCGAGAACTCGGTCAGGCACCTTCGCCCGCTGCCCGTGACGAGCGCGAGGTCCGGGACCAGGCGGCCCAGCCAGGCGTGGTCGGCGCCGGGGTGCGTCCCGGCAGGGGGCGTCTCGTACCGCGTGTCCAGCCCGGTGACGGTCTCGGCGAACGCGCGGTTGCCCGCCGGGTGCGACGCGACGCGGGTGAGCAGGTCGGTGAGCGGCCCCAGCCGGTTCTCGACGTCGCCGAGCAACACCTGGGCCCGGGTGTTGGCCAGCACGCGCGCGCCCGCGGGGTGCCGTTCGTCGTGGTAGCTGTCGAGCAGGTGGGCCGGTGCGGTTCCGCGCACGGTGGCGGCGAGTTTCCAGCCGAGGTTGAACGCGTCGTCCAGGGCGATGTTGACGCCGATCGCCCCGGCCGGCGGGTGGATGTGCGCGGCGTCCCCGGCCAGCACGATCCTGCCGCGGACGTACTCGGCCGCCTGCCGGGCGGCGTTGCCGAACCGGGTCAGCCAGCGCGCGGCGCGCAGTTCGACGCGTCGGCCGACGGCGTCGGCCACGGCCGCTTGCAGCAGGTCCAGGGTGACCGGCGTCGTCCGGTCCGCGGGTGGCCGCCGGTCGGCGGTGATGATCCTGACGTAGCCGGGGCGCGGGATGACGAACACGGCACCGCCGGGGCCGGTGGTCACGCCGAACGGCAGCGCCTGCGGGTCGGCGAGCTCGACGTCGCCCAGCAGGGAGAAGCGCGTCGCCTCGGTGCCGGGGAAGTCGATGCCGGCCTGCTTGCGGACAGTGCTGCGGCCGCCGTCGCAGCCGACCACGTACGCGGCCTGGATCCGGTACTCGGCGGGGCCGTTCCCTGCGTCGTCCCCAGCGCCGCCGCCGACGGTGACCGCGGCGGTGACGGACGCGGAATCCTGTTCCAGGGACCGCAGTTCGTGTCCCCGCCGGATGTCGGCCCCCAGCTCGCGAGCGTGCTCCTCCAGGACCTCCTCGACCCGGGTCTGCGGGATGCCCAGCGTGTACGGATGGTCCGTGTGCGCGCCCGCGAGGTTGAGCGTCACCGGCAGGCCGGAGAACGCGACGTGGGGGACCTGCCGGCCCTCGGCGACCAGCCTTTCGGCGAGGCCGCGCCGCGCCAGCAGATCGAGGGCGCGGGCGTTGAGGTTGAATCCGCGACAGAAGTCCGGTCGCCGCGAGTGGCGTTCGACGACGACCGTGTCGACGCCCGCGAGTCGCAGTTCTCCGGCGAGTAACAGGCCGGCCGGGCCGGCTCCCACGATCAGCACCTCGGTCATCCGGCGGTTCCCTTCCGGTCTGCGGGGGCGGACCAGGTCCACCCCTCGGCGGTGCGCTCGAACGTGGGCCAGAACAGGCTGCCGTCGCGGATCTCGTCGATGGTCCGCCGCGTCCAGGCCAGCTCGGCCTCCCAGGCGTGCAGGGCGCACTCGACCTCGATCATGAACAGCCGGGGGACCTTGCCGGAGCCGACGGTGTCGGCCAGCACCGCGCCGGTCTCCTCGATCCGCTCGACCAGATGTCCCGCCCGTTCGGCGAGTGCCTCGGCGGCTCGGTCCGGCCCCAGTGCGCCGAGGTAGGACACCGCAGCCATGAACTTCGGGTATTCCGCGACGGGCGTGCGCAGCAGTTCGTCGATCCAGTCGACGAACTCGCTCTGGCCCAGCTCGGTCGTCGCGTACACGGTCCGCTCCGGACGCCTGCCCTCGCGGGCGGTCTCCACCGGTTCGATCCAGCCGTGCCGCACCAGCGCCTCGACCGTGTCGTACAGCGACCCAGAGTTGATCTTGAAGCTGCCGTCCTTGTGGCGTTCCCGCAGGGTGGACGCCATCTCGTACGGGTGCATCGGCTGTTCTCGCAGCAGGCCCAGCACAGCCAGGGCCAGCGTGTTGGAGATCTTTCGCCTCGCCATATCAATCACCGGCTCCTATTAGTCGGTTCCGACTATACGCCACCGGCCACCGCGCCGACCCCTTGACGAGAGACCTTCCGGCGCTATTGGATGTGCGACCAATAGCCACCCGCCCCCACAGGGCTCGTCGGTTCGGAGACCTCCCCCATGGCTGCCACCCCGCCCGCTCGCGACGCCGAGCCCCCTCGCCCGCAGAACCGGAAGGCCGACGCGACCCCGCATACTGGCGGGGTGGAGGCGCACGGCATCGACGTCATTCCCGACGGCGAGCGCCATGGCAGCCCTCGGGAGCTCTTCGGCGTCTGGGCCGCGCCCAACGTCAGCTACCTCAGCCTGGTCGTCGGCGGGACGCTGATCCTGATGGGCCTCAGCCTCTGGCAGGCCCTCGGCGTCGTGGTCGTCGGCAACCTCTTCTGGGCCCTGGTCGGCCTCGTCGCCGTCAGCGGAGCGGCCTCCGGGACGCCCAGCGAGGTGATCATGCGGGCGATGTTCGGCGTCCGGGGCAACCGCGCGAACATCGCCGTCACCGGATGGTTCGCCTCCGTCTGCTACCTCGCGCTGAACTGGGCGGCGGGCTGCCTCGCCGCGTTCGCCCTCGTCGACGAGGCGGGGCTGCGTCCGAGCACCCTGGTCAAGATCGTCATCATCGTCGCGGTCGCCGCCGCGACCCTCGCGATCAGCGTCTACGGGCACGCCATGATCGTCCGGCTGTACCTGCCGTTCACCATCGTGCTGACCGTCGTCTTTCTCGTCCTCGCCGGGTACGTGCTGCAGCGCGCCGACTGGCACTACCACCCGCAGCAGGGCCTGCACGGCGGCGCGCTCCTCGCCGCGCTGGCCGGCGGCCTCGCCCTGGTCGCGTCCGCGCCGCTGTCGTACAACAACAGCGCGGACTTCGCCCGCTACCTGCCGCGCGACACCAGGCCCACCGCCATCGCCGGGTGGACCTTCCTCGGCGCGTACCTGCCGAGCGTGCTCTTCACCGCGCTCGGCGTGCTGGCCGGGACCGCGCTGGACATGACCGACCCGCAGAGCGCGCTGGAGTCGATCATCCCAGGCTGGTTCAAGCCCGCCTTCCTGCTCGCCGTCGTCCTCTCCGCGGTCGCCAACAACGCCATGACGGCCTACAGCTCAGGCCTCGCCCTGCAGGCCGTCGGCCTCAGGATCCGCCGCTCCCGCAGCGTCGCCCTCGACGGCACCCTCGGTGTCGCGCTCACCCTGTACGCGCTGCTGGTCTCCGACTTCCTGACCACCGTCAACAGCGTCCTGCAGCTGATGGTCGCCCTGATGGGCCCGACCATGGCGATCTACGCCGTCGACGTGCTGTGGCGGCGCAACCGCTACGACGGCCACCAGCTGAGCGATGAGAGCCGCGGCGGCGCGTTCTGGTACTCAGGCGGCGTCAACTGGGCCGGCGCCACCGCCCTCGTCGTCGGCGCCGTCGCCGCGGCGCTCTGCGTCGACACGGAGAGCTTCTCCGGTCCGATCGCCCGGGCGCTGGACGGCACCGACCTGTCCCTGCCGGTCGGCATGGGCCTCTCGGCGGCCATCTACCTGCTGCTGACGGTGCGCGGAGGCCGCGCGGCCGCTGCGCCGTCGCCCGTGGCCGCCGAGCGTCAGACCGTCTGACCGGCCCTTCCGCCTCCGCCCTTCGCTCCGCCCTTTCGTCCAGCCTTCTTTTTCGTCATCCTTCCGTCGCCCTGCCGAGGAGCAGTACCGCCATGCCCACGCCCACGGTCTTCCGTTCCAGCGCCGCCGCCCCAGGCGAACGCGGGCTGCTTCTCGGCCGTGCCCATCCGGAGCGCATCCGGCGGAACGCCGACTTCTACGACACGCTCTTCCGCGCCGTCGGCGCAGGCCCGGGTGACGTGCGCGAGGCGGGCCTCGCCGCCTTCGGGCACATCGCCGAGGCCGCGCCCGAAGTCGCCGAGGAGATCGACGGCATCGCGCGCGGCGCGCGGCTTCCCCTCCACCGGATCGCCGCGCTCAACGCCCGCACCGAGATCCTCGGCCGCTCCGGCCACCGGCACCCCGAGTGCTCGACCGTCGTCCACGCCCCCGCCGACGGCCGCCCTCCGGTGACCACACAGACCTGGGACTGGCACGACGACATGCGCGACGGCTGGTTCGTCTGGCACGTTCGGCACCCGGACGGCCGGGAGATCCGGACCGTCACCGAGTACGGCATCGTCGGCAAGATCGGTGTCAACGGCGCCGGACTCGGCCTGCACTTCAACATCCTCGGCCACGCCTCTGACACGTCGACGCCCGACGACCGGTTCCCCCGGCTCCCCGTGCACGTCCTGGCCCGGCACGTGCTGGACACCTGCGGGACCGTCGAGGAGGCGATACGACTGGCGACGGGGACGCGGGTCGCCGCGTCCAGCTCGCTCACGTTCACCGCCTTCGAGGCGGGCCGCGCGCAAGCCGCGACGGTGGAGCTCAGCCCCGCAGGACCGGCCGTGCTCCGCCCGGGCGCCGACGGCTACCTGCTGCGCACCAACCACTTCGTCGACCCCGGCCTCGCCCGCGGCGAGGCGCTCGCCACCGAGGACCCCGACACCCGCCACCGCCTCGCGGCCCTCCACGCCCGCACCGCTGCGCGCCCGTCCCCGGACGCGTCCGCGCTGCGCGACACCCTCGACTTCCACCTCGGCGACGGCGCCGCCCTGTGCTGCCACGCGGACCCGGGCGCGGCACTCGGCAGGCGCTGGGAAACCCTCGCGACGGTCTCCCTCGACGTCGTCGCCTCCCGCCTCTCCGTCCACGCCGGCGGCCCCTGCACCGCGGCTGCCGCCGACTGGACGGTGGTCTGAGCGGGTTCGCGAGAGTGGTCAGGGCGCGAGGGTGTCCCGCTTCGGGATCCCCTGGACGTTCTCCCACGCGGTCGGGCCGAAGACGCCCTCCACCTCGCCGCCCACATCGGACCCGGGTCTGCCCTTCCAGACCACCAGGGCGCCGCTGACCAGGATCTCGAACACGTACTCCGCGTCCTCCCGGTCGTTGTAGTTGATCTGCCGGGTGACCTCCTGGTCGCGCAGGTGATGCGGGATCGCTGCGGGCATGACTGTGATCCGGACGCTCATGCTTCGACGGTAGGTGCGGGGCCACTCTCCTGCCCGTCGACCGGGGCGCAAGGGTTACCCGGGAAACCCCGCACCCCTCGTGGGCTAGAGCGGCTCCTTGATCACGTCCCAGCCTAGCCGTGCGCCCGATCAAGGAGCCGCTGCCGGAAGAGGGTCAGTGGGGGAGGCCGCAGCCGGAGCGGGTGAGGTCGAGGGTGTTGCCCGGGCCGAAGCAGGCGGGGATGTAGTAGGTCTCCTCGGCGTAGTTGGTGCCTTCGTGGATCGTGACGTTGCCGTTCGCGTCGACCTCGCAGGGGTTGTCGAGGGTGCAGCGCTGGCCGTCCTCGTTGCCGGTGTTGTTGACCGCGACCACCTGGCCGGTGGAGGTGTCGATCACGGGCGAGCCCGAGGTGCCGCCGATGGTGTTGCAGGTGGAGGTGTAGCGGACGGAGTCCAGCCAGACCCAGTTGGCCTCGTGGAGCTGGTAGACGAACCCGTCGACCGAGCACGAGTACGTGGTCTTCCAGTAGCCCGAGACCACCTCGATCGAGGACCCGGCGGAGGGGTGGGTCGAGGAGACCACCAGCGGGCTGATGCCGTAGGCGCTCTGGATGGCGGCGTAGCTCTTGGTCAGCTGATAGATGGTCACGTCGGTGTTGGTCATGGTCGAGTAGTCGACCTTGCTCGCCCGCAGCTTGGCCACGCCCCGGCCGGAGGCGTTGAGCAGCGTGAAGCTGCGGCTGGAGGGCTGGTTGACGATCACCTGGCCGGGGTTGGGCATCCCGGTCTCCAGGCAGTGGCCGTTGGTGAGGACCAGCGCGGGGTCGCTCGGCGAGGAGCCGGCGAAGCTGATCAGAGAGCCGCTGCAGTCGTCGAGCGCAACGGTCCCGGCGAACGTGACCGAGGCGTTCGGGCGGGCGCCCGGCTGGGTGACGGTGTGGGTGACCGCGGCGGTGTCCGCATGGGCGGCCGGGCGGGCGGCCGCCTGCGCGGGCGCGCTGGTGGCGAGCGCGCCCGCGCCGGCGAGCAGCAGGGCGGTGACGGCGCTGAGCAGCTGTCGATTCACGAGACACCTCTCGGGGTGGTGGTCGGGGGACCACTCCAAGTTGTCGTGCTCATGAAACTGTGTCAAGAAGGCGCGTCAGGACCGCTGTTCCCACGGCCAGGCCGCGCTCGCCCCGGCCTCCAGCAGCGGCACCAGGCGGAACGCATGGTCCGTCAGGCCGCCGAAGGTGTGCCGGTTCGCGCCGCCCGAGGGGCCGTGGCCGACCCGGTAGCCCGCCAGGTTCCACGTGTACACCGGCACCCCGGGCGGCACCTGGCCGGTCGGGTCGCCGTGGTGGCTCGGCGCGTACTGCTCGTCGGTCACGATCAGCACCCGGTCGTGGTCGCGGTAGTGCGCCCGGACCGCCGCGGTGGTGTCGGTGCCGCCCAGGTCGCCGAAGCGCTCCAGGACCCTGAGCACCGACTCGCCCCGGCCGAGCGCCACCCGGCTGTGCGTGGTGCCGAACTGGACCAGGTCCGCGTGCTCCGCGCGCAGCGCGACCGCGGTGCCGAAGATCGCGGCGCTGTCGGCGCGGTTCAGCTTCGTCCGCTCGCTGATCCCGCCGAACATGCTGCCGGAGCGGTCCACCAGCACCAGCGTGCGACCGGGCAGCGCGGGCACGTTCGCGAGAGAGTGCCCGAGCGCCTGCTCCAGCGCCCACGACCACCGCAGCGACGGCGCGTGCCTGAAGGCCGCCAGGAACCGGAACGGGAACTGCCGCGACCGCGCGACCTGCGCGCCGTCGGCCAGCCGCGCCGCGACGCCCTGCGCCACCTCGTCGGAGACGCCCGCCTGGTCGAAGTTGCGCAGGTTCCGCAGCAGCGCCATGAAGCCCATGGACGGGATCACGGCCTCCCACGCCGCCGCGTCCAGCGGGCCCTGCAGCCAGCCGGCCAGCATCTCCCAGGTCACACCCGCCTCCGCGAGCCGCTCCCTGCCGTCCGGGGCGGTGACGATCGCGCGCCGCTGCTCCACCGGGACGGCGAGCAGCGCACGGTTCGCCGTCAGCGTCCGGCTGGACGGCGGCGGAACGGCCTCGTCCGGGTTGTGGCGGCGGTCGAGCGCGTAGCGGAACAGCTCGCCCTGCCACGGCTTCTCGGCCGCGGGCGCGGCGTGCACCAGGTTGAGGATGTCGCCGAAACGGTAACCCTTCGACGCGGTGTCGTACTTGAGCAGAGTCCGGTCGTCGTAGAGCCGCTGCACGGCGTCGGCGACGCCGCGCTTGACGGGCTTGGGCAGGTTGCGGCCGTAGCGGGAGGTCCAGTAGCCGAGCAGCTCGCCGGGCTCGTCCGCCCGCTGCAGGACGGAGTCGACCACCTGGCGGGACCGCCCGTCGAGCTGCGCGTCCAGCCGCGCCTTGGCGAACTCGGCCGCGCCGACGAGCGAGGCGGTGCGCATGTTGCCGTCACGCCGCAGCCAGCCGAGCAGGCCCGCGGTCCAGTCGGGGTCGGCGACGGCGAGCTGCCGCACGAGCTGGGTGTAGCGGTCGTCGCGGGCGCCGCCGCGCTCGTAGAAGGTGTCCTGGCCGACGGTGTTCGCGACGGCGAGCAGGAAGAGCTCGCTCTTCGCGTCGCGCAGGAAACCGGCGCCGCCCTCGGCCGTGACGGCCCGACGGCCGGTGGTGGCGACGGGGGAGCCGCCGGCCGCGCGGGCGGCCTTGGTGTTGAAGCGTGACATGGAGAACCCCCTGAGGGTGTCAGGGGGAGGAGATGCGGTGGGCGCCCGAGATCAGGAGTCGGCGACGGGCTTGCTGACTGTTGCTCTGTCCGATTGAGCTACGCGACCCGAAGTCGCGACGGGACTCGAACCCGTACCCCACAGTGCCGGATGAAGGATCCGTTGCCTGCGCACCGGGCGCCCCGATGCATGTCCTCCCGAGATCAGTGACGACCTGCGGCGGAACTTGATTCAAAGAAGTAGCCGCGGGTCTTCGCACCGGGAGGTGCTGAATGAAGTTGTGTCGTACGAGGTCTGTCGTGGTGTCCAGAGATCGAGGTCGGCTGGGGAGACGTAGGCGCTCTGGCCACTGAGCTACGCCGACGCGTGAAAAGTCGGCGACGGGATTCGAACCCGTGACATCCCCATTGGAAGTGGAAGTATCCCCTGCCTGCGCACCTGGACGAGGGAAACCGTATCCGACGATCACACAATCCGGCTTCGGGTTTTTCGCCGCCGGGGCGCGGGGGCTTCGAGGGCGGATCTGCCTACCATGTCGGGATGGAGAAGGTCGAGATCGACGGTGCACAGATCGCCTACGACGACGACGGGTTCGACGGGCCAGCCGTCGTCCTGATCCACGGGGGGACCACCGACCGGCGCATGTGGGGGCGTCAGGTTCCGGTGCTGCGCGACCGGTTCCGGGTGATCAGCTACGACTGGCTCGGCTACGGCGACTCCGGCGACGTCGTGGCCGACCACGCGCGGCACGAGCAGCTGCTCGCGCTGCTGGACCGTCTCGGCGTCGACGACGCGGTGCTGGTGGGCAGTTCGGACGGCGGCAAGCTCTCCCTCGACACGGCGCTGACGGCGCCCGAGCGGGTCGCGGGTCTGGTGCTGGTGGGCTCGGGGCTCTCGGGCCACACCTGGCCGGAGAGCTTCACCCGCCTGTACCGGCAGCGCGTCCATCACCGCGTCGGGATCGAACGGCTGCGCGCCTACTACGGGGGCGACGCCGGTCCCGTGGACCCCGCCGATCTCGCCCTCTACGTGGACTCCGTCGTCGAACTGCTGCTTGCCGGACCGGCCCGGACCAGGCAGGACATCGAGCCGGACATCTGGGCGCACGCCGTGGGGATGTACCGGCGGACCGCCGAGCGCGCCTGGGCCGGCGCGGCCCGTGCCGGGAGTCCGCAGGACCTGGAGCCGGGTGCGGCCAAGCGGCTGGGGGAGGTGGCGGTTCCGACGTTCGTCGTCTACGGGGCCGAGGACGTGCCCGAGATCGTCGCGGTGTCGGAGCAGCTCGCCGCGGAGATTCCCGGCGCGCTGCGCGTCGAGATGCCCGCGACCGGCCATGTTCCGCCGCTGGAGCGGCCGGAGGAGTTCAACCGGCTGCTCCTGGAGTTCCTCGACGCGTTCGAGGCGAAGGAGCAGGCGCAGGGGCGCGATTGACCGTCAGATGTCGGTGCTGAGGACTAGATTGACCAACGATCACCAAGGAGACCCTCGAGGCGCGCGGTCCGACGCGCAGTGAACGGAGTCAGCTCATGGCGCTTCCCTCACCTCGCCCGCTGGACCAGCGGATCGCGGACACGCGTGCCCGGTTCGCCGCCGACGTGGACACCTGGGTCGCCACGGCGGGTGCGGGCGGGCCTGCGCTGGTGCCGCTCTCGTTCGACTGGGACGGGAAGGCGTTCGTCATCAGCACCCTGCCGCGCTCGGTGACGGCGCGGAACATCGCCGAGAACGGCAAGGTCCGCCTGGCGTTCGGGCCCACCCGGGACGTCGTGGTGGTGGAGGGCTCGGCCGAGCTCGTCCCGACGGGGGAGGCCGACACGGTCGCGGACGCGTATGCGGCCCACACCGACTGGGATCCGCGCGAGGAGTCCCAGGAGTACGCGTGGTTCCGCATCACGCCGCGCCGGATCCAGGCCTGGCGTGAGGCCAACGAACTGCGCGGACGCGACCTGATGAAGGACGGGGCCTGGCTCGGCTGACTGGCCCCGCAGGGACCGGCCGTGCGCCGGCAGGTTCGGCCTGACAGGTTCGGCAGGTAGGGCGCGGCGAGCCGCCTCGTGGCTTACCGTGGTGAGCGTGGTGCTCATGGACGAGGTGTCGCCGGGCCCTTCGAGGGCCGGAGGTTTCCGTTGGCAGGAGCCTGAGCTGCTCCGTCGCCGCAGGAGCGCGAAGTGGCGGGCGTATCCGTCCGACGTGCTGCCGGTCTGGGTCGCCGAGATGGACTGCGTGCTCGCCGCCCCGGTCGCGCTGGCCCTGGCGGACGCCGTCTCCCTCGGCGACACCGGCTACCCGGCGGGCACCGGCTACGTCGACGCGCTCGCGGGCTTCGCCCGTGCCCGCTGGGGCTGGGACGGGGTGACGGCGGACCGCGCCGCGCGCGTGCCGGACGTGATGCGCGGCGTCGTGGAGGTGCTCTCGCTCGTCACCGACCCGGGCGACCCGGTGGTCGTCAACTGCCCCGTCTACGCGCCGTTCTACGAGTTCATCGAGCACTGCGGCCGCACCGTGGTCGAGGCGCCGCTCGGCGCGGACGGAAGGATCGACGTCACCACGCTGACGGACGCCTTCCGCCGCGCGACGGCGGGCGGGGGCCACGCCGCCTACCTGCTGTGCAACCCGCACAATCCGACCGGCACCGTCCACCACCGCGACGAGCTGGAGGCGGTCGCGAGCCTCGCGGAGACGTACGGAGTCCGCGTCGTGGTGGACGAGATCCACGCGCCGCTCGTCCACGAGGGCGCCACCTTCGTCCCCTACCTGAGCGTGCGCGGAGCGGAGCGCGGATTCGCGCTGATGTCAGCGTCCAAGGCGTGGAACCTCGCGGCTCTCCCCGCCGCGGTGGCCCTCGCGGGCGAGGCCGCGGCGCCGGACCTGGCCCGCATCCCACGCGAAGTGACCGAGGGCGTCAGCCACTTCGGCATCATCGCCCAGACCGCCGCGCTCCGGGACGGGACCGCCTGGCTCGACGGTCTCCTCGCCGCGCTGGCGGAGAACCGCGCCCTGTTCACGCGCCTGCTCGCGGAACACCTGCCTTCCCTCCGCTACCGCCCCGGCGCGGGCACGTACCTCGCCTGGCTCGACTGCCGCAACGCCGGCCTGGGCGACGACCCGGCGGCCGTCTTCCTGGCCCGCGGCCGCGTCGCCCTGACCGGCGGCCTCCCCTTCGGCACGGGCGGCGCGGGCCACGCCCGCTTCAACCTGGCGACCAGCCCGGAGCGGATCACCGAGGCGGTGCGCAGGATGGCCTCGGTGCTCTGACCCGGTCTGCCCGGCCTTCCCGGCCCGCGGGCGCCCTGCGGGCCCGAGGTCCCGGTCGGCACCCGCTTCGTCGGCGTAGGTGCCGGTCCGCTCCGCGGCGGCCGACCCCCGGGCACGAGACGGGCGTGCCGGCATGGCCGCCCCGGGCGGGCGTGCAGTCGCCGGAGTCGAGCACGAGCGCGAGGTTGAACCGGTCTCGCGGGTGCCGGAGAGAATGCGCTGCCGCCCCGCTCGACCAAGGCCCGCAGCGACCGCGAGTCCGTCCGCGGCAGGAGCGGCGGCCGCACCCACGAGATCACGGCGACCGCCGAGCGCGCCGCGGTTCACCGGAGGTCCGCTCGGCCAGCTCGCCAGCGCAGGCCTACCGGCCTCGTGCCCGGGCGGTAGCAGGAGCGATGCGGCGGCGAGGTCCGTCGCCGGATCGCGCGTGCACGGCCCGGCCGGGATCAGAACAGACCCGGCTGTTCCTGGGGCTCCGTCATGCGGGGGACGGGTGCGAGGCGGGCGGTGAAGGGCGCGGGGGTGGCCGAGCGGGAGACCGCCCAGCCGGAGAGCAGGCGGGTGTCCAGGAGGGCTAGGCCCGTCGACGGGACCGCGAGGTACAGGTCGGATGCGATGCGGCAGACGACGCGGCCCGTGACGACGTCGCCCGGGCGCAGCGGCTCGACGGCCGCATCCGGGTGCAGGCCCGAATCCGCGAGGCCGTAGCGCGCGCAGTGGTCGGCGATCTCCGCATCGGCCCGGCGGGTCTGGCCCTCGGGCCAGTCCAGTTCGCGCGTGCGGGCCACCTGGGCGAGCAGGGAGGCCGCGCGTTCGGCCGGGGTGCCGGGCGCTGCGCGGGCGACGCGCTTACGGACCGTGGAGACACGGTCCGGCAGCCCCAGCGCGACACCGAGCAGGTGCTCGACGCGGCGCGCGGAGGGCAGCGTGCCCTCGGAGAGGAACACCGAGGCCAGCGCGCCCTGTTCGAGCAGGCGGGCGAGACCGCGCTCGGCGGCGGTGATGCCCACCTTGATCCCCGCCGAGCCGTGATGGGCCAGGTAGACCGCGTACGGGCGGGGGTCGTCCAGCAGGGTGTCGGCGGCCACGGAGTTCTGACGGTCGAGCCGGGCGCACTCGCCGCACTGGGAGCTGCGCGAGCCCGCCTCCAGCGTCCGCGCCGTCGGGCAGGCGATCCGGCGCCCGGCCCGCCACAGGCCGACGCAGCGCCGGTCCGCCCCGACCGCGAACGCGGGCTCCGCGCCGAGCGGCAGTGCGCCGGCGCGCCGGAGCTCCGAGCCCGGAGCCCACCACTCCAGCTCCGGCTCACCGCCCCGCCACACCAGCCCGGCCGCCCGCCACCCGGCCCCAGTCGCGCCGCCCATCCGCCCGCTCCCGTCACCGGTCCGTCCACGTCCTGTCGGTTCCAGCCTGCCAGGCGGGACCGACAACGCCGCCTGCCCGACCGACACGAACGACCCCTCGGCGCAGCCGAACCTCGCCGCGCAGCCGGTGGAGGTGGAGCATGGGTGAGGCGTGCCTGCTCACGGAGGCGGAGGTATCTGCATGGCCAGGCTGATCTACTCGGCGATCGCATCACTGGACGGCTACGTCGAGGACGAGAAGGACGAGTTCACCTGGGCCGCTCCCGACGAGGAGGTGCACGCGGCCGTCAACGACCTCGAGCGCCCGATCGGCACCTATCTCTACGGCCGGCGCATGTACGAGACGATGGCCTGGTGGGAGACGGCGGGCCGCGACCCGGACGACGCTGCGGTGTCGCGGGACTTCGGCGAGCTGTGGCGGGCGGCGGAGAAGGTCGTCTACTCCCGGACGCTGCGGGCCGTCACCACCGGCCGTACCCGCGTCGAGCAGGACTTCGACCCTGCCTCGGTCCGTCGGATGAAGGCGGAGTCCAACCGCGACCTCTCCGTCGGCGGCGCCGAACTCGCGGGCCGGGCGCTGGCCGCGGGGCTGGTCGACGAGGTGCACCTCTTCCTGCACCCGATCTCCGTCGGCGGTGGTAAGCCCGCCCTGCCGAGGGGAATTCGCCTGCGGCTGGAGCTGCTGGCCGAGCGCCCCTTCCGCAGCGGCGTGTGCCATCTCCGCTACCGGGTGCGTTCGTAGCAGCGTGGGCCGGAGGCCGTTGACGTGCCCCGATGCGAGCAGGCTTGCCGCGGGGGCGGGGCGGCCGTCGGCGCGTCGGTGCGCCGCGGACGGGTACGGTGCGGGAATGGAGATCAACCACGGGGGCGGGGCAGCGCGCGGACTGGTGCTGCTGATCGGTGGCGCGCCGGGCGGCAGGCGCCGCCAGCCCGTCCGTCCTGAAGCGGCGCTCGGTCTGCTGGCGACGCTGCCGCCGGAGGCGCTGCTGGGCAGTCCGATACCCGCGAGCGTGCTGCAGTTGGCCGATCCGGCGGACCCGCAACTGTTGCTGGCGCACCTGCAGACCGCGGCCCGCACCCCCGGCCCCGTCCTGGTCGCGCTCGTCGGCCAGCTGACCGCGGACCGCCGCCGCAGGCAGCTCCACCTCGCCCTCGCGCAGACGACCCGCGACAACGCCCGTTACACCGCGCTCCCGTGGGCCTGGCTCGCCGACCAGCTGCGGCAGCGCCCGGCGGGCACCACGACGGTCCTGGCCGACCTGGTCGCCGATCCGGACGCCTGGGGCGTCCTCCGACTGCACGGGCCCGAGGCGCTGACGGCGGGTCTGCCGCTGTTCGGCCAGGTCAGCCCGCCCGGCACGGTCGGCGACGGCTACGCCCCGCCGTACACCCGCGCGCTGGTCGAGGCGCTGCGCCGTGCCGAGCCCGGCACCCGCCCCGCCGATCTCCACCACCTCGTCGGCCATTCGGGACTCCCGCCGGAGGCGCTGCTGCTCGCCGGGGAGATTCCGGCCGAGGTCCCGCCTCCGTCGGCCCCGGTCGCGTATGTCGGCGGCCCTGATCTT
>NZ_BBPP01000011.1:112707-171676 GCF_000787835.1 Streptacidiphilus melanogenes | reverse complement strand
CCGGGGCGGAGGCTCCGAACCTTGGGGGCGTGCGCGTCGCGGCGGACCGTGCGCAGCCGGGGCCGGTCCCCGCGGACGCCGTCCGGGCGGTTCCGGCCCCGGCTGCCGAGGTGGAGGTTCGGCCCTCGCCGGGTCCGTCCGCACCGGTGGCCGGCGCGGTCCTGGCCACTCCCGCAGCCGCTCTTCTGGTGCCGACGGTCCCGAATCCCGCCCCCATGACTCGGGTCGTGCCGGCGCCGGTCGCGTCGCCGGCGCTGCCCCGGGAGGTCCCGGAGCCGCTGGAGCGGGCGACAAGTCCAGGCGCCCTCGCCTCCGCGGTCCCCGTCCCGACACTGCCTGCTCCCGCGTTGCCCACCGTCCCGGACGGGAGGGACCCGCGTCCCACCATCGCCGCGGCGTTGCACGGCGGTGATCTCCCTCGTGCCGCCTACCTGATCGCCGACTGGGAACGGATGCTGCTGCGCCACCAGGGGCCGCGAGCGCCGCAGCTGGCCGACGTCGCGGAGGCGCAGGCCCAGCTCGCGCTCGCCACGGCGGATCTGGGAGGGGCGACCGAGCGCCTCATTGAGGCGGCTCGCCTGCGCCTGTGGCACCTTCCGGGCCAGGCACCGGAGTTGGCAACTGCTGTCGACAACGCAGTGGCGATCTGGGGTCGGCTGCCGCGCGACGAGGCGCTGCGACACGGGGCCGCGCTGCTGGCGCTGTGCCGGGCGGTGCCCGCCGCCGGCGTCCGCCTGCCCGTGGTCGAGGCCCGGTTGGCGGAACTCGCCGAGCGGACGGGGCTACGCCGTCGGGGACGCTGAGTCGGCGGCCGGACGCCGGGTCCGGCCGTGCGGGTTCCGCGTTCCGACCGCGAAGGCGCGCGGTCGAGGAGCGGAACCCGCGGACCGCTCAGGTCAGCTGGACTTCCACGTGTCGGCGAAGGAGCCGCCCGCTATCGATCCCGGCTGCGCGCGGACCTTGGTCCCCGCGCTGTTGACCATGGTGATCTCGGTGGGCGAGGTGTTGCCGAAGGCCTGACCACCGGCGGTGGAGTTCGTGAAGGCCACGGTGCCGAAGTTGGCCAGCTTGGCGATGCCGCCGTTCACCTCGGGGGCCTCGGCGATGACCTCGGCCGAGCTGTCCTGGTAGCCCGAACTCCCGGCGGCCGTTGTGGACTTGCTCCAGCCCTCGGTGCTGTCGGTCAGCGTCATCGTGAAGGTGCCGTTCCCGTTGTCGGTGACGGTTGCGGTGAGCGAGTCGCCGCCTGCGACGGTGACGCCCGAGTACGCACTCTCGGACGCGGGCAGCACCTCCCACCACGCGCCGTACGTGGCCCGCCCGCCGATGCAGTCGGCCTCGGTGCCGGTCTGCTCCAGCGCCGAGTTGCTGTAGCCGTCGAGCCCCACCCAGAAGGAGGAGTACGTCGTGGTGGAGCTGCAGCTGACGGACGGTTGGACCCACGAGGCGGACACGGACTTGAACGCCCCCGTGGAACCGGTCGCGGCGTAGCCGGACCAGTTGGTGGACTGGACGGCGGCGTTGGTCGTCGCCCGGCGCACGGCGTGGAAGGCGTGACTCTCGTGGCCGGCGATCGCCTGGCTGAGCTGTGCGGGAGCGGAGTGGGCGGCCGTGGGGGCGGCCGCGAACGCCGGGGTGGACAGTGCGGCCGCACCGACGCCGACGGCGATGGTGAGCAGCCGGACCGAACGCCTCATGGGCATGGGAGCTCCTTGGATGTGGAGGGGACCGAAGCCGCGGGTGGGGGTGTCGATCTCCGCGGCGGACCCAGCGTCAGGTGTTGCCCATGGCCCTGACAAGGCATGTCCGGGCGTTCAGTTTTGAGAGAACTGAAGCGGTGTCCCAAGCGGGTTCCGCCTCGTGAATTCACAGGTTGCGACGGCTCCGCCTGGGTAACGTCTGCTCAAGATCCTGGGACGGCGGTGCCGCTGGCGCCGCTGTCGCGGACCTCGGGCGGGGGAGTGGCGAGAAGGGCTCGAGGAGCCCGCTGACACAGGGAGCAGGAAGGCCGTGCTGTTCACCCCGCAAGCCCTGACGACGTCGGGCGGTTCCGAGGCACGGCCGAGGACGGATGACCGGTCCGGAGGGCCCTTCGACTTCGACGTGGCGCTCCGCGAGGCCATCGCAGAGCGGGGTCTGACCCTGGAACGGATTGCGGACCGGCTTCGCGCCCGCGGGATCACGCTGTCGGTGGCCACGCTGAGCTTCTGGCAGAACGGCCGTTGCCGCCCCGAGCGGGCCAGGTCGCTTGTCGCGCTCGCTGCCGTCGAGGAGGTGTTGCGGCAGCCGCCGGGCGCGCTCTCCGCCCTCCTCGGCCCGCCGCGGCCGCGCGGACGCCGTACCGGGGCGGCGTCCTGCGGCACGCCCCTGTCCGAGGTCTGGACAAGGGACGGTCAGGACCCGGGCCTGTGGCACGCGTTGGACACCCGCTGGGACCTCACCCTCAGCCGGCTGAGCTGCCACAGCCGCCTGAACGTGGACGCGGAACGCCGTCAACGTTCCCTGTGGAACCGGCGCCTGCTGCGGGCCGAAGGCGACGGAGCGGACCGCTGGATCGCCGTTCTGCGGGCCGACCCCGCCGCGACCGCGCCGGAGGTGGAGGTCGCCGGCCCCTGTCGCCTGGGCACGGTCGTGCACGCGGTGGACCACGGTCTGCTGGCGGCCGAGATCCTCTTCGACCGGCCGCTGGTGCGAGGCGAGTCGGTCATCGTCGAGTACACCGCCCACTGGGCCCCGGCCGGGCCGCCCGTCTCCCGGCTCGGCACCCGGCTGAACCGCCGGATCAGGGAACGTCTGCTCGAGGTCCGATTCGACCCCGCCGCGCAGCCCCGCAGCTGCCACGTGTTCCGCTCCACCGCGGTCCAGACCCCTCCGCAGGAGCGGTTGCTGCGACTGGACCGGGCCTGCACGGTGCACGCCGTCGCCCTGGGGGCGGGGCCGGGACGCTTCGGTATCCGATGGGAGTGGGAGTGAGGGCTCCCACCGCCGGGGAGAACCGGACTGGCGCGCCGGGTCGGACCTCGGCCGGCGCGTCGCACACGTGCACGGCGCGGCCGAGGGGTCGTCCTTTCGGACGACGAGGGATGAACGGATGGCCGATCCCGGAGCGACCCCGGCGTTGCTGGGCTGGAGGACGCGGGGGCCGCACCCGTCGAGGGGTCACCACATGTCCGACCACGTATCCGCCGCGCTTGCCCTGCCCGGCGACATCAGCTCGGCCAGCGCGCGCCCGGCGCGCGCTGGCCGCCCTCGTCCCCGACGACGAGACGGCCGTCGACGGTCGGTTGCTGCTGTCGCAGGTGACCGCGCTGGGGGGCGCCGTCACAGCTGGTGCGACGACGGCAGGCGGCCGGCGGGTGACCGCGGTCCTGCCGGAGCTGGCCCGGGAGCGCGCCGCGGGTGCGACGGGCGCCGCCGGGTGAGCTGTCCGGGGGGTGTGGCCGGGCGGTGTGCTGCACCGTCGCGGGTCGCCACGTCGGGTCAGTGCCCGGTCCCCACCCCCGCGGAGCCGCCCTGGTCCGCCGGGGTCGGGACCGTCGACGAGCCCGCGGCGCTGCCCGCCGCAGGCGCCGGGCGCTTGCCGCGCAGCAGCGAGGCGACGGCGGCGACGAGCGCCATCACGGCCGCCGCGCCGAAGACGGTGACCAGGCCGTGGTGGAACGGGGTGGAGACCAGCTCGGGGAAGAACCGGTTGCCGGTCAGCGTGTGCACGCTCTGCGCGGGCAGCGTGTGCAGCACCCCGCTCGGTCCGAGCAGGTGGCCGATCGGGTTGTTGCCGAGGAATGTGGCGAACAGCGTGGCGACCGGCGGCAGTCCGGCAACCTGCTCGGCCGTCCCGGCCGGGACGCCCTGCGCCTGGAGGCCGCTGCTGAGCGTGTGCGGGAGCGAGCCGGACAGGCCGACGACCATCAGCGAGAAGAACAGGCCGATGGACAGGGCCGTGCCGGAGTTCTGGAAGGTCGACCGCATGCCGGAGGCGACCCCGCGCTGCCCGGCGGGCACGCTGCCCATGACGGACGAGGTGTTGGGCGCGGAGAACATCCCCTGCCCGAGGCCGCTGACGAACAGCAGCGCCGCGAAGGCCCCGTAGGAGAAGTCAACCGGGAGCGCCACCAGGCCGAGGAAGGACCCGGCGACCAGCAGCAGGCCGGTGGTCGCGAAGAAGCGGGGGCCGTAGCGGTCGGAGAGCCAGCCCGAGGCGGGGCCGCCGATGAGGAAGCCGACGGTCAGCGGCAGCATGAAGATGCCCGCCCACAGCGGGGTGCGTTCGAAGCTGTAGCCGTGCAGCGGCAGCCAGATGCCCTGGAGCCAGACGATCAGCATGAACTGCATGCCGCCGCGCGCGATCGCGATCAGCAGCGCGGCGATGTTCCCGGCCGCGAAGGCGCGGATGCGGAACAGGCTCAGCTGGAACATCGGATCGGCGACCCGGGTCTCCGCGAAGCAGAACACGGCCAGCAGGCTCACGCCGCCTGCAAGGCCCGCGATCACCCAGGGGTTGGTCCAGCCCGTGGAGTGGCCGCCGTAGGGCTGGATGCCGTAGGTGACGCCCGCGAGCAGGCAGGCCGCGCCCGCCGTGAAGGTGATGTTGCCGATCCAGTCGATCCGCCCCGGCTTGCGGGTGCCGACCTCGCGCAGGCTCCGGTAGGACCAGAAGGTGCCGACGACGCCGATCGGGACGCTGACCCAGAACACCGCGCGCCAGTCGATCGCCGCGAGCACGCCGCCGGCCAGCAGGCCGAGGAACATGCCCGCCAGGGCGGTGATCTGGTTGATGCCGAGTGCCATCCCGCGCTGCCGCGCGGGGAAGGCGTCGGTGAGGATCGCGGCGGAGTTCGCCGTCAGCATCGAGCCCCCGACCGCCTGCACGATGCGGAACCCGATCAGCCAGAGCGCGCCGCTCGCCCCGTGCAGGGGGTCGAGCGAGAGGGCGAGGGAGGCGGCGGAGAAGACCAGGAAGCCGAGGTTGTACATCCTGACCCGGCCGAACATGTCGCCGAGCCGTCCCAGCGCGACCACCAGCACGGCGGTGGTGAGGGTGTAGCCGAGGATCATCCACAGCAGGTAGCCGATGTTGCCGGGGGAGAGCGGGTCCAGGCCGATGCCGCGGAAGATGGCGGGAAGCGAGATGATCACGATGGAGGCGTCCACCGTGGCGATCAGCACGCCCAGGGTCGTGTTGGACAGCGCCACCCACTTGTAGCGCTCGCTTCTGACGGCGCTCGCGCCTGAGGCCGGGTTCTGCTCGGATATCACAGCTGCTCCGCGATTCGTTCCAGCAGGGGCATGACGTCGAGAAGTTGCTGCTGCTCGGCGGGGGAGAGCGAGGTGCTGACGGCCGCCGTCAGCCGTTGCAGTGAGGCCGAGCGCCGGTCGGCCAGGAAGCGCAGGCCCTCCGGGGTGAGCGAGACGACCTGGCGGCGCCCGTCCGTCGCGTCCTGGCGGCGGCTGACCAGCCCGCGGTCCTCCAGGCCGCCCAGCGTCGTCGCCATCGCCTGCGGACGGACCCGCTCGCACGCGGCCAGCGCGCCCGGCGACATCGAGCCGTCCCGGTCCAGCCGGGCCAGTACCGAGACCTCCGACAGTGTCTGGTCGCCGACGGCGTGGGCCTGCCGCAGCGCCCGAGCCACCCGCCCGACGCTGAGCCGCAGGGCCACGGCCAGTTCCGAGGCGTGCTCGAGCGGCTCGGGGGGCTGGGCTGGTTCGGTGTGCGCGGGGGTCGGGATGGTGGTCACATACTTACACTAGATTAATCAGTCTGATGTAACTACCCCCCCTCTCGAAGTCGCCTCGAAGGCAGCCCCGACAGCAGAAAGGCCGGACACGCCTCTCGGGCGTGTCCGGCCGAACCACCGGCGGCTGCAGGTCAGGCGAGGGTGACCTCCACCGGCAGCTTCTTGATCCCGTTGACGAAGTTGGACCGCACCCGCGGCACGTCGCCGGTCAGGCGGATCGAGGAGAGGCGCGGGATCAGCTCCTCGAACATGATCCGGATCTCGGTGCGGGCCAGCAGGTTGCCGAGGCAGAGGTGCGGGCTGCCCTTGCCGAAGCTGACGTGGTCGTTGTCGGCGCGGGTGACGTCGAAGTCGTAGGGGTTGCCGAAGACCTTCTCGTCGCGGTTGCCCGAGGCATACCACATGACGACCTTCTCGCCCTCGCGGACGGTCTTGCCGCCGAGCTCGACGTCGCGCGTCGCGGTGCGGCGGAAGTGGTAGACGGGGGAGGCCCAGCGCAGGAACTCCTCGACCGCGACCGGGATCAGGGAGGGGTCCTCCTGGAGGCGGGCCAGCTGCTCGGGGTGCTGGATCAGGGCCAGCATCGAGTGGCTGATCGTGTGCCGGGTGGTCTCGTTGCCCGCGACCACCAGAAGCAGGAAGTAGTTGTCGAAGTCCTGGGCGCTGAGCGGGACGCCGTCGCGCGGGGTCTCGTTGACCAGGCGGGAGACCAGGTCGGTGCCACTGCCGCCGCGGCGCTGCCGGGCCAGCTCGCGGCCGTAGTCGAAGACCTCGAGCGAGGCGGGGGAGCGGAACGGCAGGTCGCGGTACTTCTCGCTCTCCTCGCTCTCCAGCAGCACGTCGGCGTACTCCGGGTCGGTGTTGCCGATGATCCGGTTGCCCCAGTTGATCAGCTTCTGGTTGTCCTCCGGCGGCACGTCCAGCAGCCGGGCCAGCACGTTGATCGGGAAGTCCGCGGAGACGTCGGCGACGAAGTCGAAGCTGCCCTTGGCCAGCGCCTTGTCCAGGGTCGTCGCGGTCAGGCCGCGCAGGAAGTCGGCGTACTGGTTGATGGTGCTCTGGCCGAACTGGCGCTGCAGCACGCTGCGCATCGCGCGGTGGCGGACGCCGTCCAGCTCCAGGATGGAGGCGCGCTTCTTGATCTGGTCGTCGTCCAGCTCCTCCAGGTTCACGAACCGGGTGGAGGTGAAGGTCTCGGCGTCGCGGTCGACGCGCGCGATGTCCTCGTGGCGGGTCACGGCCCAGAAGCCGGAGTTGGGCTCGGGCTCGGGCTGCCAGTGGACGGGGTCCTGGTGGCGCAGGGTGTGGAACATGCGCCAGGGGGTGACGCCGTCGGTGAAGTTGTCGAGGTCGGCGAGGTCCACCTGGTCCAGCGGCAGGGGCACGTGCACGGAGTCGAGGGGGAGGATGGTCACGGGAGGCTCCAGGTGGGTCAGAGATGGTAGGCGTACTCGTCGAACTCCCATTCGGTGACGTGCCGTTGGAAGCGGTCGATCTCGTGGCGCTTGTAGGCGAGGAACGAGGTGGTGAACCCCTTGCCGAGCAGCTCGGTCAGCGCGTCGTCCGCCTCCAGGGCGTCCAGCGCGTCCGGCAGGCTCGTCGGCAGGACGGCGGAGCGGCTGACGTCGTAGCCGTAGCCGTCCAGCGGCGCCGGGGGTTCCTCGCCGGCCTGCACGCCGAGCAGGGCGGCGGCGACGGTCGCGGCGATCAGCAGGTAGGGGTTGGCGCTCGCGTCGCCCAGACGCAGTTCCAGGCGTGCGCCGGAGCCGCGCTCGGGCGGGATGCGGACCATGGCGCTGCGGTTGTCCAGACCCCAGTCGATCAGCCACGGCGCGAGCGTGTCCGGGCCGAAGCGCTTGTAGGAGTTGACCGTCGGGTTGGCCAGCGCCGCGAGCGCGGGCGCGTGGGCGAGGATGCCGGCGATCGCGTGGCGGGCGGTGGCGGAGAGGCCGAACGCCCCGGCCGGGTCGTCGAAGATGTTCGCGCCCTCGGCGTCGGTGCAGGACAGGTGCAGGTGGAAGCCTGAGCCGCCGGAGCCGTTGAAGGGCTTGGCCATGAAGGTGGCCAGCTTGCCCTCCAGCCGGGCCAGCTCCTTGACCGCGCTCTTGAAGCGGAACGCCCGGTCGGCCGCGTCGAGGGCCTCGGAGTGGGTCAGGTTGATCTCGAACTGGCCGCCGTCGAACTCGTGGTTGCCCGAGAGCACGCCGATGCCCAGCTCCCGCAGTTGCCGCAGGGTGCGCAGCAGGTGGTTCTCCGGGTCCGCGCGCAGGCCGGCGGTGTAGACGACGCCCTCGACCTCGGAGTAGCGCCGCCAGCTCCCGTCGGGGCCCTGGGTGCACAGGAAGTACTCCAGCTCGGGCCCGACGACCGGCCGCAGGCCCTGCTCGGCGCAGCGGGCGAGGACGCCGCGCAGCAGGTCGCGCGGTGATTCGGGGGCCGGGGCGCCGGTGGCGGGGTCGGTCACCTCGCCGAGGCAGGCGGCGACGCCGGGCTCCCAGGGGAGCGCGACGAGGGTGTCGAGGTCGGGCCGGACGGTGACGTCGGGCAGCCCCGCGTCGAGCCCGCCGGGGACGGGGACCACATGGCCGAGCGGGCTGGTGTGGTAGACGGCCCGGCAGAAGGCGAGGCCGTGCTCGCAGGCCGTGGGCAGGTGGTCGAGCAGCACGTCGCGGGCGCGGTCGGTGCCGATGAGGTCGGGGTAGACGACGCGGACGACGTCGACGCCCTGCGCGGCCAGCTGCTGGAGCCGGGCGCTGAGCTCCGGGGAGGGGGATGCGCTCACTGATGCCTCCTGGGGCGGGCAAGAGCGGGGTGCAGGGGAGTGGGGGCAGGTCCCGCGACAGGGGGCGTGGGACGCCGGCGTCTGTCGTTTGGCCTCAAACGCTAAGTGTCGTTCGTGGAAGTCGCAAGAGGTGACGAGAAGAAATTTATCCACCTGGATAGCTATTGACCAGACCCCTCGGCCGACTTAGCTTATTTGAAGCCAAACGAGTTCGGGGCGACCCCCAGCCCCGTTGGCAAGGAACCGGCAGTCGGCCGCGGCGCGGTCGGCTGCCGGGACCCTCCCCTCGCGCCTTTAGGAGGACCGGCCATGAAGGTCGTCGTCGACATGAACAAGTGCCAGGACCACGGTCAGTGCGTCTTCGCCGCCCCCGACGTCTTCAGCTTCGACGACGCCGGCCGCCTGGCCTACGTCAGCGAGCCCGACGAGGCGCTGCGCGCCGAGGTCGAGGAGGCCGCCGACGTCTGCCCGCTCCAGGCCATCCGGATCGAGGCCTAGACGATGATCAAGCTCCCTGGGCTGACCGGCCGGATCGTGGTCGCCGGGGCCTCCATGGGCGGACTGCGTGCCGCCGAGCAGCTGCGCGCCGCCGGATGGCTCGGGTCGATCACCGTCGTCGGCGAGGAGCCCCATCTCCCGTACAACCGCCCGCCGCTGTCGAAGGAGGTGCTCGCCGGCAGGGCGCCGTTCGAGTCGCTGGCCTTCGCGCTGCGCGACTCCGTCGCCGACGTCGAGTGGCGCCTCGGCACCCGCGTCACCGGGGCGGACCTGGACGACCGCTGGGTCGAGCTGGAGCGCGTCGACGCCGAAGGCACCGAGGGCGCCGGTGAGCGGCTGGCCTTCGACGGTCTCGTCGTCGCGACCGGCATGCGCCCGCGCCGCCTGCGCTGCCCCGGGCCCACGGTCGGCCGGCACACCGTGCGCACCCTCGCCGACGCCGAAGGGCTGCGGACCGAACTGCTGCGCCCGGGCGTTCGCGTGGTCGTCGTCGGCGCCGGCTTCATCGGCTGCGAGGTCGCCGCGACCGCCGTCGCGCTGGGCGCGGCCGAGGTCACCGTCGTCGACCCCGAGCCGCTGCCGATGCTGCGCCCGCTCGGCGAGGTGACGGCCCGTGAGCTGCTCCGCCGCCACCGGGAGCGCGGCGTCCGCTTCGCCCTCGGTACCGGCGTCACCGCCTTCACCGGCGACGAGCGCGTGACCGGCGTCCTGCTGGGCGACGGCACCGAGCTGCCCGCCGACGTGGTGGTGGAGTCCGTCGGCTCCGTCGCCAACACCGAGTGGCTGGCGGGCAACGTCCTCGACCTCAGCGACGGCGTGCTCACCGACGAGCAGCTGCGCGTCGGCGGCCTGCCGCACGTGGTCGCGGTCGGCGACGTCGCCCGCTTCCCCAACCCGCGCTACGACAACGTCCCGCGCCGCGTCGAGCACTGGTGCATCCCCGGCGACACCGCCAAGCACGCGGCTCGCACGCTCGTCTCCCACCTCGTCGGCGAGACCGCGGGACCCGCGCCCTTCGCCCCGCTGCCCACGTTCTGGAGCGACCAGCACGACTTCCGCCTCCAGTCCTTCGGCGCGCCCGTGCTCGGCACCGGCGACGTCCGCGTCCTCGACGGCGACACCAGCGGCGACGTCGTCATGGGCTACCACCGCGACGGCCGTCTCGTCGGCGTCGTCGCCCTCGGCGGCCGCGCCGCCGCCGGTGCGGCGGTCCGCTACCGCGCCGAGCTGCTGCGGCAGCCCGCCCTCACCGCCTCCTGAAGCGCCCCGAGCGCCGCCCCCCGCTGACGCGTCCTCCCCAGAAGGAGTCCACATGACCGCCCTGCGTGGCTGGTTCCACCCCAAGAGCGCCTCGGGCCGCTCCTCGCTGATCCCCTCGCCGCCGTGGCACTACTCCGGCGACCTGCTCACCATCGAGTACCGAACCGATCCTGCGCGGGTCCGCGAACTGCTCCCCGAGCCACTGGAGCTGGCGGAGGAGGACCCAGGCGCCGTCGCGCTGATCTGGGCCGACTGGCAGTCCTGCTCCGACAGCCGTGAGGAGCTGCTGGACCCGGTGCGGTCCCAGTACAAGGAGGCGTTCGCCGTCGTCCGCTGCTCCTACCAGGGCCGGACGTACTCGCGCTGCGTCCACATCTGGGTCGACAAGGACTTCGCCATCGCCCGTGGGCTGCACCAGGGTTACCCGAAGAAGCTGGGCTCGATCCAGATGACCCGCCCGCACCCGTTCGGCCCCGCGCCCCGCATCGAGGCCGGCGCCCGCTTCGGGGCGACCCTCGCCGCCGCCGACCGGCGGCTCGCCCAGGCGGTCGTGACGCTGCGCGAACCGTCCGGGACCAACGGCTTCGTCAACGGCCACCCCATGGCGCACCACCGCTGGCTGCCGTCGATCGAGAAGGGCAAGGGCCTGGCCCTGGACGAGCTCGTCGAGTCCGGCGCGGCCGCCTTCGAAGGCGGACAGGCCTGGGCCGCCGACGCGGAGCTGGAGCTCTTCGATGCTCCGACCGAGGAGCTGGCCCGGCTGGAGATCCGCGAGCCGATCGGCGCCTACTACCGCCAGGTCGGCGTGACCTGGGACGGCGGGCGACTGCTCGCCTCGGACACCACCACGGTCCTTCAGGAGGAGCCGGCATGAGCGACCGTCATCTCACCACCGTGGCAGGCGTCGAGGTCGACACGCGCCACTTCATCGGCGGCCGCCGCGTCGCCTCCGCCGGGACCTTCCCCGACCACTCGCCGATCGACGGCGCCCTGCTCGGCGATATCGCCCGTGGCGGCGCCGCCGAGGCGGAGGCGGCCGTCGCCGCCGCCAAGGCCGCCTTCCCCGCCTGGGCCGCGACGTCCCGCGCCGAGCGGGCCCGCATCCTGCACGCCGTCGCCGACGGCGTGGAGAAGCGCCTGGAGGACCTGGCGCAGGTCGAGACCCACGACAACGGCGCGCTGCTGCGCTCGCACCGGCGCGGCGTGATGCCGCGCGTCGCGCACAACTTCCGCTTCTTCGCCGACTGGCTGCTCTCCCTCGACCACGAGGACTTCGAGACCCGCGGCCACACCAACCACGTCTCCTGGGACCCGGCCGGCCCGTGCGTGCTGATCACGCCGTGGAACGCGCCGCTGATGCTGGCGACGTGGAAGGTCGCGCCCGCCCTCGCGGCCGGGGACACGGTGGTGCTCAAGCCCGCGGAGTGGTCGCCGCTGACCGCCTCGCTGCTGGCCGACATCGCCGCCGAGGCGGGCCTGCCGGACGGCGTCCTCAACGTCGTCCAGGGCTACGGCGCGGAGATCGGCGACGCGCTCACCTCCCACCCGGACGTGCGCCGGATCAGCTTCACCGGCTCCGTCCCGACGGCCAGGCGCATCGCCGCCTCGGCCGCCGCCAACCTGACCCCGCTCAGCCTCGAACTGGGCGGCAAGTCGCCGCTGCTGGTCTTCGCCGACGCGGACCTCGACCTGGCGGTGGACCTCGCCGTCGAGCAGTACGACAACGCGGGCCAGGTCTGCCTGGCGGCCACCCGCTTCCTCGTCGAGGCCTCGGTGGCCGAGGAGTTCACGCGACGGTTCACCGAGCGGGCCGCGCGGCTGGTCCAGGGCGACCCGCGTGACGAGGCCACCGACATCGGGCCCAACATCCACCCGCGCCAGCTGGAGAAGATCGACGGCTTCGTGCAGCGGGCGGTGGAGGCGGGCGCGCGGGCCGTCATCGGCGGCCACCGCGGGGACGGCCAGTGCTACGCCCCGACGCTGCTGACCGACGTGGCGCAGGGCAGCGAGATCGTGCAGGAAGAGGTCTTCGGACCGGTCCTCACGCTGCAGACCTTCGCAGACGAGGCCGAGGCCGTCGCGCTCGCAAACGACACCCGCTTCGGACTGGCCGCCACCGTCGCGACGGGCTCGCGCGAGCGGGCGGAGCGGGTCACCGCACAGCTGGTCGCGGGCACCGTGTGGGTCAACTGCTTCTTCGTCCGCGACCTCCAGGCGCCCTTCGGCGGCGCCCGCCACTCCGGCGTCGGCCGTGAGGGCGGGAACTGGAGCTTCGACTTCTACTGCGACGTCAAGAACACCGTGACGGCGCCCAAGGGTTGGGACCGGAAGGGATCGGTGGAGCATGGGTGAGATCGTCGGTGCGGGCCTGCTGGCCCACGTCCCCACCATCGTGCTGCCGGAGGCCACCCGGCGGGAGCTGAACGAGGGCCGGGAGATCACCCTCGTCACGGGCCTGCAGCAGCTGCGCCGCGAGGTCTTCGAGCGCGAGGACTACGACACCGTCGTGGTGCTGGACTCGCACTGGGCCACCACCGTCGAGTTCGTCGTCACCGCCCAGGACCGGCGCGCGGGGCTGTTCACCTCCGAGGAGCTGCCGCGCGGCATGTCCCGGATGCCCTACGACTACCCGGGCGACCCCGAACTGGCGGCGAACATCGCCGAGTTCGCGGAGAAGCACGGCACCTGGATCACCGCGGTCGACGACGCCTACCTGCCCGTCTACTACGCCACGATCAACCTGTGGAAGTACCTGGGCGAGGGCCTGCCCGACAAGCGCTGGGTGACCATCGGCGTCTGCCAGACCGGGGACATGGAGGACCACCTCCGCCTGGGCCGCGCACTCGCCGACGGCATCGCCGCCACGCCCGGACGGCGGGTGCTGCTGATCGCCTCCGGCGCGCTCTCGCACACCTTCTGGCCGCTGCGCGAGCTGCGCGACCACGAGTCCAGCGACACCCGGCACATCTTCACCCCGCAGGCCCGCGAGGCGGACCTGCAGCGGATCGAGTGGTTCAGGCAAGGCCGCCACGACCGGGTGCTCGACACCATGGACGAGTTCTGGCGGTTCAAGCCGGAGGCCCGTTTCTTCCACTACCTGATGATGGCCGGCGCGCTCGGCGAGCAGGCCTGCACCGCGCCCGGCCGCCAGTACGGGGAGTACGAGAACTCCATCGGCACCGGCCAGGTCCACCTCTGGTTCGACCGGCCCGCGGCCGGCTGGACCGCACCGCGGGGCGGCGGTGTCCGCCACGACCCCCACCATCACGTCGACCCCCACGGGGAGGGATTCTGATGCCCGAATACCGCCGCATCCTGCTGGAGGGCGCCGCCGTCCAGGTCGTCCGAGAGGGCGAGGAGCTCGTTGCCGCGGACGGCCGCAGGGTGAAGACCGCCGACGCGCAGCACCTGCCGCCGGTCGTGCCCAGCAAGATCATCGCCGTGCACCTCAACCACCGCAGCCGGGTGGACGAGTTCCAGATCGGCCTCGGCCCGGCGCCGACCTACTTCCACAAGCCGACCTCCTCGCTCAACTCCCACCGCGGCGCGGTCGTGCGCCCGGAGGGCTGCAGGTGGCTCAACTACGAGGGCGAGGTCGCCATCGTCATCGGCCGCACCGCGCGCAACATCTCCCCGGCCGAGGCGGGGGAGTACATCGCCGGCTACACCGTCGCCAACGACTACGGCCTGCACGACTTCCGCGACACCGACGCCGGCTCGATGCTGCGCGTCAAGGGCTCCGACACGCTCTGCCCGCTCGGGCCCGGCCTGGTCACCGACTGGGACTTCCGCGGCAAGTCGCTGCGCACCTACGTCAACGGCGAGGTGGTGCAGGACGGCTCGACCGACGAGATGGAGTGGGACATGCACTACCTCGTCGCCGACATCGCCCGCACCATCACGCTGTACCCGGGCGACGTACTGCTCTCCGGCACCCCGGCCAACTCGCGCCCGGTCCAGCCGGGCGATCTGGTCGAGGTGGAGGTCGAGGGCCTCGGACGGCTCAGCAACCGGATCGTCACCGGTCCCACCCCGATCCGCAGCGACGTCGGTGCGCAGCCGACGGAGTCAGAGGAGGTCCTCTCCACGGCGCTCGGCGGCGACTGGGAGTTCCGGGGCGTCCGGCCGCCGAAGCGCTGATCATGGCGTCCGGCCGCGCGTCGGCCCGCCTTGTTAAGGTCACCGGCATGACGGAGACGGACGAGGCGGGCGAGCCGCGCAAGCCCCGTAAGGCGCGCAAGGCGGTCAACTACGGCACCGGGCGTGAGGCGCTGCTGAACGCCGCCGTCAGGGTGGTGGCCCGGGGCGGGCTGCGCAAGCTCACCTACCGGGCCGTCGCGGAGGAGGCCGGGGTCACCCACGGCCTGGTCGTGCACCACTTCGGCTCGCGCGACGCCCTCATCGAGGAGGCGCTCGCGCACACCGTCCGGACCAGCCTGACCATCAGCGCGCTGGAGACCGGCACCGGAAGCGTCGCGGACTTCTCCGCTGGCGTCTCGGAGATGGTCAGCTCCGACCCGGACACCCAGGCGTTCCAGTACGAGCTGCTGCTCGAAGCCCGCCGCCGCCCCGAACTGCTCGGGCACGTGCGCGGCCTGTACGACGAGTACTTCGACGCGACCCGGCGCGAGCTTGCGCGCATCCTCCCTCACGGCGCGGACGAGGGCCTGACCAGGCTCGTCTTCGCCGCCCTGGACGGCCTCGTGCTGCACCAGCTGGTCTTCGGCGGGCCGGAGACCACCGAGGCCGCCATCGCCCGGCTGCGCTCCCTGCTGCGGCTGCTCGACGCCGCGGACGGGGACACGGGCGCGCCCGATCCGTCCGCCGACTGAGACGCCTGCGCACTTCTGTCCGGTTTGTCCTGGCCTGCCGGTACGCTGAGGTATGCCCCTGGGGGCATACCTTTGCACCCATCGGCCGTGACCAGATCTTGACCGCCGACCGGAAATCCACCGCCCCGAACCCCTTGCCAAGTGGATAATTCCGCCTCAGGATGAGGCAACTCGTTTGGCTCTAAACAGTAGCCTCCTCCCCAGCAGGTGATCCGAGTGGACTCTCCGACGGTCGTAGCCGACCCCACCACCCAGGAAACCGCCCCCGCCACGGGCAAACTGAAGCCCAACGCCCTCGGCGTCCTGGGCATCCTCTTCTTCGTCCTCTCCGCGCAGGCGCCGCTCACCGGCATCGCGGGCGCGGTCCCCATCGCCATCGCCTTCGGCAACGGCGCCGGCGCCCCGGCCGCGTACGCGGCGGTCGGCGCGATGATCCTGCTCTTCTCCGTCGGCTTCGTCGCCATGGGCCGCCACGTTGTCGACGCCGGAGCCTTCTACACCTACATCGGCAAGGGCCTCGGCCATGCCACCGGCACCGGCAGCGCCGCCGTCGCGCTCTTCGCCTACTGCTCCGTGCAGGCCGCGATGTACGGGCTCTACGGCGCCACGGTCAGCGGCCTGGTCGCCCAGTACACCGGGGCGAACCTGCCCTGGTGGCTCTTCGCCCTGGCCACCATGGCCGTGGTCCAGGTGCTCGGCGCGACCGGGATCGAGATGGGCGCCAAGGTGCTCGCCGTCTTCGTGATCGCCGAGTCCAGCATCCTCGCCGCCTTCGCCCTGGTGACCTTCTTCAAGGGCGGCGGCCCGCAGGGCCTCGACTTCACCCACAGCTTCTCGCCCAGCGCCGCCCTCAAGGGCGCCCCCGGCGTTGCGCTGATGTTCGCGGTGGCGTCGATGTTCGGCTTCGAGGCCACCGCCATCTACGGCGAGGAGGCGCGCGAGCCGCGCAAGACCGTGCCGCGGGCCACCTACCTCTCGGTCACGGTGATCACCGGCTTCTTCGCCTTCATCTCCTGGATGCTGGTCTCCTCCTACGGCGCCTCGCACGTGGCCGATGCCGCCACCAAGGCCGTCAACGGCGGCGACAGCACCGGCTTCGTCTTCGCGCCGATCGCCGCCCTCTTCGGCGGCTGGGCCGGGACCGTCCTGCCCGTGCTGCTGGCCACCTCGCTCTTCGCCGGAATCCTGGCCTTCCACAACTCCGCCAACCGCTACCTGTTCTCGCTCAGCCGCGACGGCCTGCTGCCGCGCCGCCTGCGCACCCTCAACGGCCGGCACGCGCCGTGGGTCGCGGGCTGCGTGCAGACCTGCATCGCCGTGCTGCTGGTCGTCCCGTTCGCGGTGCTGGGCAAGGACCCGGTGCTGACGCTCTTCTCCTGGCTCAGCGGCGTGGGCGTGCTCGCCTGCATGCTGCTCTACCTGCTGACCTCGGTGTCGGTGATCGTCTTCTTCCGTCGCTCGCGGCTCGACCAGCGGCTGTGGAACACCCTCGTCGCACCGATCCTCGGCGCGCTCGGCCTCGGCGGCGCGATCTGGCTGATCCTGGCCAACTTCACCACCCTGATCGGCGGCAGCAAGGCCACCGCCACCTGGCTGGTCGTCGCCGTCCCTGCGGTTCTGGCCGTGGGCGCGGTGGTGTCCCGGCTGACGCGCGGCCGTCGCCGCACCGTCGCGTAGTCGGCAACCCCCCTGGGTGTGCGCTTCGCAGCGCACACCCATCCCCTTGACGTTTGAACCCAAAGAACCGTGTCGCCGCAGCTCACGAGGAGGACGAGCGGATGTCCGAGACCACCACGCATCAGGAGTGGGTGCGACGCGCCCGCGAACTGCGGCCGCCCCAGGCCCACTTCGTCGACGGCAAGGAAGAGCCCGGAAGCGGCGCCACCTTCAAGGTCGTCTCCCCGCGCGACGGACGCGTGCTCGTCGAGGTCGCCGACGCGGGCGCCGAGGAGGTCGACGCCGCCGTCGCCGCCGCGCGCCGTGCCTTCGACTCCGGCCCCTGGCCCCGCCTCGCCCCCGCCGAACGCGGCCGCGTCCTGATCCGCCTCGCCGACCTGCTGGAACTGCACCGCGCCGAGCTCGCCCTCACCGTCAGCCTGGAGATGGGCAAGCCGATCAGCGACGCCTACGCGATCGAGCTGCGCGCCGCGATCACCACCTTCCGCTGGTACGGGCAGCTGGCGGACAAGGTCACCGACGAGTCCCCGCACGTCGCCCCCGACGCCCTGGCCCTGGTCACCCGCGAGGCCGCCGGGGTCGTCGGCGCGGTCGTGCCGTGGAACTTCCCGCTGACGCTCGCCGGTTGGAAGATCGCCCCGGCGCTCGCCGCCGGCTGCACCGTCGTGCTCAAGCCCTCGGAGTCCTCGCCGCTCTCCGCCCTGCTGCTGGCCCGGCTCGCCGCCGAGGCCGGACTGCCGCCGGGGGTGCTCAACGTCGTCGCCGGCGACGGCCCCACCGCCGGACGCGCGCTCGGCCTCCACCCCGACGTCGACGTGCTGGCCTTCACCGGCTCGACCCAGGTCGGCCGCCAGTTCCTGCACTACGCGGCGGACTCCAACCTCAAGCGCGTCTGGCTGGAGCTCGGCGGCAAGTCGCCCAACATCGTCCTGCCCGACGCCCCCGACCTCGACCGCGCCGCCGCGACCGCCGCCTGGGGCATCTTCTTCAACCAGGGCGAGATGTGCACCGCGCCCTCCCGGCTCCTCGTGCATCGCTCCGTGGCCGACCAGGTCGTCGACGCCGTCGTGCGCCGCGCCCGCGAGATCCGGGTCGGCGACCCGCTCGACCCCGCCACCGAGATGGGCGCCCTGGTCAGCGAGGCCCATCTGGGCCGCGTCCTCGACCACGTCACGACCGGCATCGACGAGGGTGCCCGGCTGCGCACCGGCGGCGGCCGCGTCGCCACCGAGACGGGCAGCTTCCTGCAGCCGACCGTCTTCGACCAGGTCGACCCCTCCATGCGGCTCGCCCGCGAGGAGATCTTCGGGCCCGTGCTCTCCGTGCTCACCTTCGACGACGTCGACGAAGCCGTCACGCTGGCCAACGCCACCGACTACGGCCTGGCGGCCGGGCTCTGGACCGCCGACCTCGCCACCGCCCACCGCGTCTCGCGCGCACTGCGCGCCGGAACAGTCTGGGTCAACTGCTACGAGGAGGGCGACCTCACCGTCCCCTTCGGCGGCGTCAAGCAGTCCGGCAACGGGCGCGACAAGTCCGCGCACGCCTTGGAGAAGTACACCGAACTCAAGACCACCTGGATCCAGCTGTGAACCACGTCTTCGCCCGTCCGCTGATCGCCGTGCCGGCGCGGTTCTCCGCCTCCACCTCCGCGCTGCGCATGGCCGCCGAGGTCAACGCCCGCGCGCTCGTCGAGTCCGTCTGGCGGGCCGGCGGCGAACCGGTGACCATCCACCCCCACGCGCCCGGCGGCGAGGCCGACCCCAACGAGGTCGCCGCCCGCCTCGGCGCGTTCGACGCCGTGCTGCTGCCCGGCGGCGGTGACCTCGCGCCGCGCCGCTACGGCGACGCCTCGATCCACGCGAGCGTCTACGACGTCGACGACGAGCAGGACGGCTTCGACCTCGCCGTCGCCCGCTACGCCCTCGACGCGGGCATGCCGATGCTGGCGATCTGCCGCGGACTGCAGGTCGTCAACACCGTCCTCGGTGGCACGCTCCACCAGGACATGGGCGGCCCCGGCCGCGACCACCGCCACCTGGTCCACCCGATCGCCCTCGACGCCGGCTCGGGCGTCGCCGACGCGGTCGGCGCGGACAAGCTGGACGGCTCCTGCTACCACCACCAGTGCGTGGACCGCCCCGGCTCCGGCCTCACCGTCACCGCCCGTGCCGCGGACGGCACCATCGAGGCCCTCGAACTGCGGGACCCGGCCGGTTGGTTCCTCGCGGTCCAGTGGCACCCCGAGGACACCGCAGCCGAAGACCCCTCCCAGCAAAGGCTGTTCGACGCCCTGGTCCGAAGCGCCTAGCCCGCTAGGAGCCGACAGCGTCCGTCCATGGCGTCACCACGACCTGGTGCTCGTCCTCGTAGACGATCCTGCCGGGGGCGGTGGACTCGACGCGTTCGTAGGCGACGCCGTGGGCGTCCAGGATGGCGAGGTAGCCGCCGGCTCGCTCGATCAGTTCCACGGCGGTGGCTTTGAACCACGAGGCCGCGCCCGGGTGGAGCTCGCGGTCGTACACCTGGGGGTCCACCGTCGACGGGTCGGTGTAGGCCGCTTCGAACCAGGCGTTGCCCTCTCGCCAGAACCGGTACTGCTCCTCGGTGAGGCGGCCCGCGTGGGCGAGTCCGTTGACCATGGCGAAGACGCCGGGGTGGTGGCCGCGGAGGTTGGGGGTGGTCCGCTGGTACCTCACGAGCAGGACGTCGGTCACTGCGCTCCTATCCCGGAAAGTGGCGTCAGGCGCGCTTCGGGCGGCGGCCGCTGCGGCGCGGGGCGGGGGTCTGGCCGTCGAGAAGAGTCAACCGGCGTTCCTCACCGTGCTGTTCGACCTGGAGGACGACCTCGCGCAGGCCGTCGGCCGTCCGGCGGCACTCCTCGTCGCTGAGGCGGCTGGTGACGAAAGCCTCCTCCTCGTTGAACGCCGGGAAGACCCGCTCCATCAGGGCGCGGCCCTGCGGCGTCAGGTCCAGCAGCACGAGCCTGCCGTCACTGGGGTGGCCCGCGCGGGAGATGAGGCCGCGGGACTCCAGGGTGCGGGCCACGCCGGTGAGCGTGCCCTTGGAGATGCCCGCCTCCTCGGCGACGTTCCGGGTCTCCGACTCGCCCCAGATCCAGATCACCCAGAGCACCACGAAGGCCGTCCAGGTCAGGTCGGCCTCGCGCAGCACGGAGTTCTCCAGGTGCTGCCGCACCGCGGACGCGGCCCGGTAGATGTTCGCGACGACGGCCATCTGCTCACGCCGCAGCGGTATCCCGCCGAGCCTGGCCTCGGCCAGCTTCTCGGCCTCGCTGAGGGAACGCTCCGAAGGCACCCGCCACACTCCCATCGTTCGGAGCCAAAATTGTACGGGCTCCGGGAGTGCTCCGGCACTGCGGTACGCCCCTCGGGACGGGGCCGCGGGGCCCGGGAGGGGGGAGCTCGGGCCCCGCGACACGGACGCTCCGAGCCGCGAGGTCGGGGAGCCCGCATCCCGCGACTACCCCGTCGACCTGCGACGAATCGGCCCGCGCAGGGGAGGGTTCCGCTGGGGTCGCCCGGGCGTGAGGACCGGCCGTCAGGCGAGGGTCGCCGCCGTGGTCTCCAGGGCGGCGAGGACCGGATGGATCAGGGGGTGGTGTTCGGCGCCGCCGCGGATGGCGGCGAAGACGCGGCGGGTGGCGGCCGCGCTGTCGACCGCGCGGACCGTGACGCGGGAGAGGTCGGTGCCGCGCAGCGCCGAGCGGGGGACCAGGGCGACGCCGGCGCCGGCCGAGGCGAGGGCGACCACCGCGCTGAAGTCGTCCGAGGAGTGCACCAGACGAGGGGTGAAGCCGGCCTGTTCGCAGGCGAGCAGGACGACGTCGTGGCAGGGGTTGCCGGGGTAGGGGCCGATCCAGGTCTCGGTGGCGAGGTCGGCCATCGCGACCGGCCCAGGGCCCGCCGCGAGGGGGTGGTCGAGCGGCAGCACCGCCTCGAAGGGCTCCGCGTAGAGCGGGAAGCGGGCCAGGCGGCCGTCGTCGGCGCGCGGTGCGCCGCGGTACTCGACGGCCACCGCGAGGTCGGCCTGCCCGTCCAGGACCATCGGCAGGCTGGCGTCGCCCTCGGCGTCCAGGACCTTGAGCCGGATTCCCGGGGCACTGGCGGCCAGCGCGCCGATCGCCGGGGCCAGCACCAGCGCGATGCCGGTGGCGAAGGACGCGACCGTCACCGTGCCGCGGGCGCCGCTCGCGTACGCCGCGAGGTCCGCCTCGGCGCGCTCCAGCTGGGCCAGCACGGCGTCGGCATGGCCGATGAGGATCTCACCCGCGGCGGTCAGCCGCACCCCGCGGCCGTCCCGGGTGAGCAGCGCGTGCCCGGTCTCCTGCTCCAGCGCCGCCAGCTGCTGGGAGACGGCCGACGGGGTGAGGTAGAGCGCAGCCGCCGCGGCGGTCACCGTCCGGTGGTCCGCCACGGCGCGCAGGGTCCGCAGGCGTCTCGCGTCGATCACCCATCCATTCTGCCAGCGGAGAGCGGGTGGCCGACGCGGTAGCCGATGCCCGGCAGAGCCGACGCTCCCAGCAGCCGGTCCAGGCCCGCTCAGCCGTGGCGGGCCCACGGCAACCCCCGGCCGAAGACCGGGCAGCGCGGACCAGGTGCGACGGACTCGGCGGGCGCGAGGTCGGCGGGCGGGAGCGCCCGGCCGTCAGGCCTCCAGTTCCTCCCGGGCGGCGACGAAGGCGGCCACGACGCGCTCGACGTCCTCGGTGGAGTGGGCGGCGGACAGCTGGACCCGGATCCGGGCCTGGCCGTGCGGGACCACCGGGTAGGAGAAGCCGATGACGTAGACGCCGCGCTCCAGCAGCAGCTCGGCGAGGCGGCCGGCCTTGGCCGCGTCGCCGACCATCACCGGGGCGATCGGGTGGTCGCCGGGCAGCACGTCGAAGCCGACCTCGGTCATCTTCGTGCGGAACAGCGCGGTGTTGGCGCGCAGCTGCTCGCGCAGCTCGTGCGAGGTCTCCAGCAGGTCGAGCACCTTCAGCGACGCGGCGGCGATCACCGGGGCGAGCGAGTTGGAGAACAGGTACGGGCGGGAGCGCTGGCGCAGCAGCGCCACGATCTCGGCGCGGGCCGCGACGTAGCCGCCGGAGGCGCCGCCCAGCGCCTTGCCCAGGGTGCCGGTGATGATGTCGACCCGGTCCATGACGCCGTGCAGCTCGGGGGTGCCGCGGCCGCCGGGGCCGACGAAGCCGACCGCGTGCGAGTCGTCGACCATGACCATCGCGTCGTAGCGGTCCGCCAGGTCGCAGATCTCGCGCAGCGGGGCGACGTAGCCGTCCATCGAGAAGACGCCGTCGGTGACGATCAGGCGGCGGCGGGCGTCCTGGCTCTCCTTGAGCCGCGTCTCCAGCTCGGTCAGGTCGCGGTTCGCGTAGCGCAGGCGACGGGCCTTGCTGAGCCGGATCCCGTCGATGATGCTCGCGTGGTTGAGCGCGTCGGAGATGACCGCGTCGCGCTCGTCCAGCAGGGTCTCGAAGACGCCGCCGTTGGCGTCGAAGCAGGAGGAGTAGAGGATCGTGTCCTCCTGCCCGAGGAACGCGGACAGCCGCGCCTCGAGCTCCTTGTGCACGTCCTGGGTGCCGCAGATGAAGCGGACCGAGGCCATGCCGTAGCCCCAGCGGTCCAGCGCCTCCTTGGCGGCCGTGACCACCTCGGGGTGGTCGGCCAGGCCCAGGTAGTTGTTGGCGCAGAAGTTCAGCACCTCACCGGCCTGGCCGCCGCCGGTGACCGTGACGGCGGCGCTCTGCGGGCTGCCGATCACCCGCTCGGGCTTGAACAGCCCCGCCTCGGTGATCTCGGCAAGGGTGCTCTGGATGTCCTGGCGGACGGAGTTGAACACGGCTCTCCTCAAGCGTGTCGGACGGTGGACGTCAGCGGGTGGTCTGCGGGTCTCAGACGGTGGACCAGTCGAGGATGATCTTGCCGCAGCGGCCGGCGGCCGCCTCGTCGAACGCGGCGTCGAAGTCCTTCGCGGCGTACCGGCCGGTGATCACCGGGGTCAGGTCGAGCCCGCCCTCGAGCAGCACCGACATCGCGTACCAGGTCTCGAACATCTCACGGCCGTAGATGCCCTTGATGGTGATCATCGAGGTGACCACCTTGGCCCAGTCGATCGGGAACTCCTCGGCCGGGAGGCCGAGCATCGCGATCTTCCCGCCGTGCGTCATGTTGGCGATCATGTCGCGCAGCGCCTCGGGACGGCCGGACATCTCCAGGCCGACGTCGAAGCCCTCACGCAGGCCGAGCTTCTGCTGGCCCTCCTCGATCGTGTGCTCCGAGACGTCCAGCGCCAGCGAGGCGCCGACCTGGCGGGCCAGGTCCAGGCGGTACGCGCTGACGTCGGTGATCATCACGTTTCGTGCGCCGGCGTGCTTGGCCACCGCGGCGGCCATGATGCCGATCGGACCGGCCCCGGTGACCAGCACGTCCTCGCCGACCAGCGGGAAGGAGAGCGCGGTGTGGACGGCGTTGCCGAACGGGTCGAAGATCGCGGCCACGTCCAGGTCGACCGGCACCCGGTGCACCCAGACGTTCGAGGCCGGCAGCGCGACGTACTCGGCGAAGGCGCCGTCCCGGTTGACGCCCAGGCCCACGGTGTTGCGGCAGAGGTGGCGGCGGCCCGCCAGGCAGTTGCGGCACTTGCCGCAGACCAGGTGCCCCTCGCCGCTGACCAGGTCGCCCACCGCGATGTCGGCGACCGCCGAGCCGATCGCGGCGACCTCGCCGACGAACTCGTGACCGATGGTCATCGGGGTGCGGATGGTCTGCTGGGCCCAGCCGTCCCACTTACGGATGTGCAGGTCGGTGCCGCAGATGCCGGTGCGCAGCACCTTGATCAGCACGTCGCCGTGGCCGATCTCCGGCTCGGGGACGTCGGTCAGCCAGAGGCCGGGCTCGGCGTGCTTCTTGACCAGTGCCTTCACAGCTGCGACTCCTGAGGCGTAGCGGAGACGGGGCCGCGTGGGGAGGCGCGGCACGGCCCGCGACGGTGCGTTCCGGTCCGGGCAACGCCAATGTGCCTGGTGGGAGGGGGTGCGGTCCATCGAGGAATTCTTAACAGGCGTCACAGCAGCGCTTCACGATCGCGTCCGACCTGCGGCCGTGCGACGCTCCTTTGCCCCGGTCGGCCCACGGTCGACGGCGGCCCGAGCCGCGCTCGGTTCGACGCCGAGTTCCGCGGCGAGTTCCGCGGCGAATCCGCGTCGCGTCCTGACGGCGCTCTGACGGCGCTCTGACGGCGTTCCGACGGCGTTCTGACGGGGCGGCAGGTGCGGTGTCGCAAGATCGCATCCCGCCCGGGGGCACCCCTCGGGCAGCAGGGACAATGGGGCCCGTGCGCTACCGCATCCTCGGCACCACCCAGGCCGTCCGCGACGACGGCACGCCCCTCCCCGTCGGCGGGGCGCGACTTCGTGCCCTGCTCACCGTGCTCGCCCTGCGGGCGCCGCGTGGCGTGCCCGTAGCCGTGCTCGTCGACGAGGTGTGGGGCGCGCAGCCGCCCGCCGAGGCCCACGGTGCGCTGCAGGCCCTGGTGACGCGGCTGCGCCGGGCTCTCGGGCCGGGCGCGATCGTCTCGGTCGACAGCGGGTACCGGCTTGCCGCCGTCCCCGAGGACGTCGACCTCTTCCGTTTCGACCGCCTCGCCGCGGACGGGGCCAGGGCCCTCGCCCAGGGCGACCCCGCGAGGGCCGCTGCCCTGCTGGACGAGTCCCTCGCCCTGTGGCAGGAGCCCGCGCTGGCCGACCTGCCCGACCGTGAGGCGGAGGCTCGCCGCTGGGAGGTCCGGCACACGGACGCGCGCCGGGCCCGCTTCGAAGCGCTGCTCGCGCTCGGCCGCGCGGAGGCGGTGCTGCCGGAGCTGACCGCTCTGTGCGACGCGTCCCCCCTGGACGAGCCGTTCCAGGCGCAGCGTCTGCGCGCGTTGCGCGACGCGGGCCGCACGGCGGAGGCGCTCGCCGCGTACGAGGACGTCCGCCGCACCCTCGCCGACCGCCTGGGCGCCGACCCGAGCGCCGCGCTCCGCGCCCTGCACGCCCAGATGCTCTCCCCGGTCGACCCCACCCCGAGCCCCGCGCCAGGCATGGCCCCCGGCATTGCGCCGATGCCGGGCTCCACCCCCGCGCCAGGCACCGCGTCCGCGCCGCGCTTCGCGCCCGCCCAGGGCACTGGGTCTGCGGCCGTGCCTGGTTCACCGCTCACGCCTGGTGCCGGGACGGCGCCCGGCACGGCGGACGGCATTGAACTCGCGCCCAGTTCCGGGGCCGCGCCTGCGCCCGGTTCTGAGGGGACGCACGGCCCCGCACCCGCTCCGGGTTCTGGGTACGCGCCGGGTCCCGCCCCCGCACCCCCAGCAGCGGACGTTTCCGGCGCGGGGATCGCCGCCGGGCTGGCCCGGAAGCCGGGGAATCTGCGGGCGCGGCTCACCTCGTTCGTCGGGCGTGGGGCCGACATCGAGGCGATCCGGGCGGATCTGGGGCGGGTGCGGCTGGTCACGTTGCTCGGGCCCGGCGGGGCGGGCAAGACGCGGCTGTCGCAGGAGGCCGCCGAGGGGCTGGCCGGGAGCGAGGGCGCGCGGGACGGCGTGTGGCTCGCCGAGCTGGCTCCCGTGCGCGACCCACGCGCCGTGCCGGAGGCCGTGGTCAGCGCGCTCGGTGTCCGGGAGACGGTGCTCCACGGCGCGGGCGCTGAGGAGCTGCGCGCCGTCTCCGAGCGGCACGGCGACGACCCGCTCGCGCGGCTCGTCGAGCACTGCGCCGACCGGCGCATGCTGCTCATCCTGGACAACTGCGAGCACGTGATCGACGCGGCCGCCGAGCTGGCCCAGCAACTGCTCGCCCGCTGCCCGGGGCTGACCGTCCTCGCGACCAGCCGCGAGCCGCTCGGAGTGCCGGGGGAGCTGCTGCGGCCCGTTGAGCCGCTGCCGCAGCCCTTCGCGCTGCGGCTGTTCGGCGAGCGTGGCAGCGCGGTGCGCCCGGGGTTCACCCCGGAGGAGGACCCGGAGGCCGTCGCGGAGATCTGCCGCCGCCTGGACGGGCTGCCGCTCGCCATCGAACTCGCGGCCGCCCGGCTGCGGATGCTCACGCCGCGGCAGATCGCCGACCGGCTCGACGACCGGTTCCGGCTGCTCACCTCCGGCGCTCGCACCGCGCTGCCCCGGCAGCAGACGCTCCGCGCGGTCGTGGACTGGTCCTGGGACCTGCTCGATGAGTCCGAGCGGGCCGTGCTCTCGGTGCTGTCCGTCTTCCGCGGCGGCTGCGATCTGGCGGCGGCCGAGGCCGTGTGCGGGCCGGACGCGCTGGACGCCCTGGCGTCGCTGGTCGACAAGTCCCTGGTCGTGGCCCGGCCCGACGAGGGCGACGCGGGCATGCGCTATCGGTTGCTGGAGACCGTCGCCGAGTACGCCGGCGACCGGCTCGACGAGCGCGGCCGGCGCGCCGAGGCCGAGCGCGCGCACCTCACCTACTACCGCGAACTCGCCCGCACCACCGATCCGTTGCTGCGCGGGCACGGCCAGCGCGCCGCGGTCGCCCGGCTCGAGCGCGACTACGAGAACCTGCGCACCGCGCTGCGCCGCGCCGTCGACGCCCGTGACGAGCAGGAGGCGATCAGCCTCGTGCTGTCGCTGAGCTGGTTCTGGCAGATGCGCGACCTGCGCGCCGACGCCCGCGCGTGGGCGGAGGCGGCCTCCGCGCTCGGCCCCGACCCCTTCGCCGGGCCCGTGCGCCCCGCGCCGCCGCTCTTCGAGCGCTGCACGGACGTCCCGCCCCCGCTGAGCGGGGACCTGCTCGACGAGGCCCGTCGGCAGGTCCAGCTGCACCGGCTGGCGTACCTGGACACCGAGACGGAGTGGTGGCAGTCGGAGGAGGGCCGGGCCCGGCTGCGCGCCATCATCGACACCTACCGCGCCGACCTGCCGCAGGCCTGCCGCCCGCCCGGAAACGTGTGGTACTTCGCGGTGCTGATGTCCGGCAACCCGGACCGGCTCCACGAGCTCACCGACGTCACCGCGCGCACCTGCCGCGAACTCGGCTACGACTGGGAGCTCGCCCTGGTCCTCCAGCTGCGCGCCAACCTCCTGGCCAACCGCAGCGAGTGGGCGCAGCAGGCGCTCGCGGACGCCGACGAGGCGATGGGGATCTTCACCCGGCTCGGCGACGAGTGGGGTGTCGCCGAGTCGCTATCGGCCCGTGGGGAGGCGCACGAGAAGCTCGGCCGCTACGTCGAGGCCACGGCCGACTACACCCGCGCCCGCGAGCTCGCCGAGGAGATGGGCGCCCACACCCAGGTGACGATCCTTCAGGTGCGGCTCGGGCAGGTGCTGATCGAGCAGGGCGAGGGGGAGCGCGGCGAGCGGATGCTGTGGGAGACCCTGGAGTCGTCGCGCCGGCTGGCGAACGAGGCGCGGCCTGCGGCCAGGATGTTCCTGGTCCTGCGGCTCGGCGAGACCGGCCGTACCGCCCAGGCCCGCGAGCAGCTCACCCTGTTGCGCACGGACGCCACCTCGAACGACGTCCCGTTCGTCCACGGCGTGCTCGCGGGGATGGAGGCGATGATCGACGTCCTGGACCGGCGCACCGAGGCCGCCCTGGAGCAGGTGGCGCGCGCCCTCGACCTCGGCGACGACCCGCTGGTCTCAGTGATCATGCCGCATCTGCGGGCGCAGCATCTGCTCACCGCGGCCCGTGCCCTCACCCAGCGCGGCGACGAGGCCGGCGCGCTGCGGGCCGCCCGGCTCGTCGGCGCGGCGGACGCGTCGCTGCCGGACGGGCACGTGCGGGCGCCCACGGAGCGGCGCTGGCGGACCGCGGCCGAGGCGGAGGTGCGGGCCCTGCTCGGCGGGGAACGGTACGACGGCGCCTACGCCGAGGGCGGCGGCCTCTCCCCGGAGGAGGCCACCGCCCTGCTGTGACGCGGACCGATGCGGGCCGACGCGGATCCGACCCGGACCGACGCGGCCCGTCGCGGACCCGGGTGCGGCCGGTCAGGCCTTCTTGGTGAACTTGCGGATCGCGACCGGCGCCATGACCAGCGTCAGTCCGGCGGTCCAGGCGAGCGTGACGGTCAGGCCGTGGCCGATGGGGCCGCCCGTCATCAGGCCACGGGACGCGTCCGCGAGGGCGGACATCGGGTTGTACTTGGTGAAGTTCTCCAGCCAGCCCGGCATCGAGTTGGTCGGCGCGAAGATCGACGAACCGAACTGCAGCGGCATCATCACCAGGAAGCCCATCGCCTGGACGGACTGGGCGTTCTTCATGGTCACACCGAGGACCAGGAAGATCCACATGATGGCGGAGCCGAACAGCGCGGTCAGCCCGATGGCCCCGAGCAGGCCGCCCCAGTGGCCGTGGATGTCGAAGCCGACCAGGAGCGCGACGACCATCTGGATGGTCACGGCGACGAGGAGACGGACCAGCTCCACCGAGATCTTCGCGATCAGCACGGAGCCGCGTCCGATCGGCAGGGACCGGAAGCGGTCCATGATGCCCTTGTTGAAGTCCTCGTTGAAGCCGGTGCCGACGCCCTGCGCGATGTTCATGCTCATCATCGCGATCATGCCGGGGATCACGTACTGGACGTACGCCGCCTGACCGCCGCCGAGCGCCTGGCCGATCGAGCCGCCGAAGACGTAGACGAAGAGCAGGGTGAAGATGATGGGCATCAGGACCGCGTCCATCATGGACTCCGGATCCTGCTTGATCCACAGCAGGTTGCGGCGGATCAGTGCGCCGGTGTGGCGCAGATGGCCGCGCAGACTGATCTTGGGGTCGGCCTGGATCGTGATCGTGGGGGCCGTGGGGGACAGGGTGGCGGTGCTCATACGGCGACCTCCTCAAGCTCGCGCGCGGCCTGCTGCGGGGCGGACGCCTTCTGGCCGGTGAGGGACAGGAACACTTCGTCCAGGCTGGGCAGCTCGACGGAGATCGAGCCGATGGTGATGCCGCGGGCGGTGACCGCGCCGACGGCTGCGGTCAACTGGTCGTCGCTGACGACCGGCACGAGGACCTCGCCCGACTCGGGGTCGATCACCGCGCCGGCGCCGGCCAGTCGGCGCTCCTCCAGGGCGTCCGCCAGCGGGCGCAGCTCGCGCGGGTCGGCCGGGCGGATCCGCAGGGTACGGCCGCCGACCTTCGCCTTGAGCTCGTCGATCCCGCCGTTGGCGATGACCCGCCCGCGGTCGATGACGGTCAGCTCAGAGGCCAGCTGCTCGGCCTCCTCCATGTACTGGGTGGTGAGCAGCACCGTCACGCCGTCACGCACCATGCCGGTGACCTCGGCCCACACCTCGTTGCGGGTGCGCGGGTCGAGGCCGGTCGTCGGCTCGTCCAGGTACAGCACGTGCGGGCGGCCGATCATCGACGCGGCGAGGTCGAGGCGGCGGCGCATGCCGCCGGAGTAGGTACGGGCGGGACGGGTCGCGGCGTCCGTGAGCGAGAAGCGCTCGAGCAGCGCGTCCGCGCGGGAGCGCGCCTCCTTGCGGGACAGGTCCAGCAGTCGGCCGATGAGGTAGAGGTTCTCCCGGCCGGAGAGCTTCTCGTCGACCGAGGCGTACTGGCCGGTCAGGCCGATCACCCGGCGCAGCTGCCGGGGCTGCCGCACCACGTCGTACCCGGCGACGACGGCCTGGCCGGCGTCGGGGGTGATCAGGGTGGACAGGCAGCGGACGAGGGTGGTCTTGCCGGCGCCGTTCGGGCCGAGGACACCGAGGACCGTGCCCTCGTGCACGTCCAGGTCCACCCCGTCGAGTGCCTTGGTCTCGCCGAAGTGCTTGACCAGCCCCCGCACGGACACGGCCACCGGGCGGCCGGATTCGGGGTTCTTGTCGGTTCGCGTCATGCCCTCAAGGTGCGGGACCCCGCTGACACCGCGCTGATACGGCCCCGAGGCCGCTGACGAAACGCTGACAGCCTCCGCTGACAAACCGCTGACAGCCCCAGGCCGGTGCTCCGCGACGGCGGCTCAGGACCCGCCCGCGGAGAGAAGGACGGTGATCAGCTCCCGTCGGCTGCCCACGCCGAAGCGGGCGAAGACCGCCGTCAGGTGCTCCTGGACGGTGTAGGCGGACACGTGCAGCCGGGCCACGATCTCCCTGGTCGAGCACCCTTGAAGGACCAGGGCCGTCACCCGGTGCTGCGCGGGGGTGAGCCCGTGGGCGGCCAGGAGCAGGGATCCGACCTCGGCGGGGCGGGCGGGTTCGACCAGCACGCAGACCTGGTCCCCGGCGGGACCCCGCAGGCGGGTGGTGTGCAGGGCCAGCCAGCGGCCGTCGCCGGTCCGCAGCCGCACCGAGCCTGCGCGGTCCGGCGCGTTCGGCCCCTGGGCCCCCGGCCCCGGGGCGTCCTCGGGCCACGCCAGGCGCACGGCCGCGGAGTAGACGGCCAGGGGCAGCCCACGGACCCGGGGTCCCGGAATGCGGGCGAGCCACCGTTCCGCCTCGGCGCTGGTCGAGAGCACGGTGAGGTCCCTGTCGAGCACGATGACGCCCGGGGCGCCCGCGCCCGACGCCCCCGGAGCCCCGCGCGGCGCAGTCCCCCGGACGACGCTGCGGCGCAGTCCCTCGGCGAGGTGCGGGGCGATCCTCCTGAGGACGGCGAGGTCCTGCCCGGAGAAGCCCGCCTCGGCGTCCGCGCGGTGCAGGCACAGCACGCCCCAGCAGTCGTGGCCCGCGACCAGGGCGGCCCGGAGCTCGTCCCCGAGCCCCAGACCGGCCATGAACTCCCGGTAGCGGGCGCTGGCCGCGCGCCGACCCCGGGTGGCCCGGTCCAGCGACGTCACCGTGTTCGGCCCCCGGGCGAGCGTGGCGAACTTGTTGACGTCGTCGCGTCCGAACTCGTTGTCGAGGAAGAGCGGGGTGACGCCGGACAGCGGCTCCTCGGCGACCGCCGACGTGAACAGCAGGGTCGCCGGGTCGACGGTGCCGAGGAACGCCGCCTCGACGGAAAGGACCCCCGGCAGGCGGCGCAGCACCTCGGCGGTGAGCCCGGGCGCGTCCAGACCGGTGTAGCAGCAGTCGATCAACCGCTCGACGTGTCGTTCCCGAAGGCCGGTGGCCATGACACCGACGCTACGCCGGGGTCGGCGCCGGCACGAGCCCGAGCTGGCGCAGCAGGCCGAGGTCGTCCAGCCGTCCCCAGCGCTCGACGATGCGGCCGCCCCGGATCCGGAAGATGTTGATCCCCTGGAGGACCACCGTGCGTCCGTCTCCGGCGACGCCCATCACCTCGCCCCGTTGGGTGCCGGAGGCCGTGAACCGCTCGACGACGAGGTCACCCTCGCCGACCAGGAAGTCCAGCTCGGAGTGCCAGTCGGGGAAGGCTTCCCGGAACATGGCTCCGGCGGCCCGCATGCCCTCCCGGTCCGCACCGAGACCCAGAGGCGGATCATGGTTGACGAAGTCCTCGGCGAGCCAGGTGTCGACGGCCGCGAGGTCGCCCCTGGTAAACAGGGCGTCGATGAACGCGGTCACCGCCTGCTTGTTCTGCTCGATCGTGTTCTGTTCGGTGGTGTCGGTCTTGGTGTCCATACCGCGATCCTCGACGCGCGGTGAGGGACGCGGAACCCCAGCTCTCTGGGGTTTCCACGTGGGGTTCGCCGGCTTGGAACTCTGGGCTCCGTATGGTCTGGAGCGCAGCGTAGCGCAGGCGGACTGTCCGTAGCAGGCCCTCGACGTCGGCTGCGGCCAACGTAGGTGAGACCGCGGGGCGGGAGCGGCGGGGTTCAGGGGAGCCGCTGTTCCGTCCAGATGATCTTTCCGCGGTCGGTGTAGCGGGTGCCCCAGCGCTCCGACATGTGGGCCACCAGGAACAGGCCGCGACCGCCCTCGTCCGTGCTCGCCGCGTAGCGGACGTGCGGCGCCGTGCTGCTGCCGTCGGAGACCTCGCAGACCAGGGAGCGTGAGCGGAGGAGCCGGACCGTGATCGGGCCGCGGCCGTGGCGGATGGCGTTGGTGATCAGCTCGCTGAGGATCAGTTCGGTCGTGAAGGCGAGGTCGTCGAGGTTCCAGCGGTGCAGCTGGCGGGTCGCCTTCGCCCGGACCTCCGCGACCTCGGCGGGGTCGGCGGGGACGTCGAAGGTGGCCACGTGGTCGGCGGGAAGCCCCTGGGCCCGCGCGACGAGCAGGGCGACGTCGTCGGGCGCCTCGCCCGCCTCGTCCGCGGGCAGCAGCGCCGAGATGACCGCGTCGCACAGACGCCCGGGGGAGGAGTCCCCGTCCTGACGGACCGTCCGCAGCAGCAGGTCCAGGCCGACGTCGATGTCGCGGTCCCGACGCTCGACCAGACCGTCGGTGAAGAGCAGGAGTTGAGCCCCGTCCGGCAGCGGCAGCTCGACCGCCTCGAAGGGCATCCCGCCGAGACCGAGCGGCGGCCCGGCTGGGACGTCGGCGAAGGCCGTCCGGCCGTCCGGCTGGACCAGCAGCGGCGGCAGGTGCCCGGCCCGTGCCACCGCCACCTGTCGGGCCACCGGATCGTAGACGGCGTAGACGCAGGTGGCGCCGATGATGTCGTTGTGGCCTCCGGCCGCGCCGCGTTCCTCGTCGAGACGGCTGACCACGTCGTCGAGGTGGGCCAGCAACTCGGCGGGAGGCAGGTTCAGGTGGGACACGTTGTGCACGGCCGTGCGCAGCCGCCCCATGGTCGCGGCGGCGCTGAGACCGTGCCCGACCACGTCCCCGACGACCAGCGCGACCCGGGCGCCGGACAGCGGGATGACGTCGAACCAGTCCCCGCCCGCCCCGGCCTGCGCCGGCAGGTAGCGGAAGGCCGTGTCGACCGTCTCGAGCTTCGGCAGGTCCAGGGGCAGCAGGCTGCGCTGCAGGGCGGCGGCGAGGATCTGGTTGCCGGAGACCGCCGAGACGATCTGCTCCTGGCCGGCGTAGCGGGTCTCGAAGACCCCCGCGTTGCGGCCCAGCCGCAGCACGGCGACGCGGTCGGCGACCTCCAGCACGTCGTCGATGTTGTGACTGACCAGGACGATCCCCAGCCGGCTGCGGCGCAGCCGGCGGACGAGCTGGAGCAGGAGCGCGCTCTGCTGCGGGTCCAGCCCGGCGGTGGGCTCGTCCAGCAGGAGCAGCGCCGGATCGTCGATCAGCGCCCCGGCGATCGCGATCGACTGGCGCTCCGCGGCGGTCAGCGCCGCCAGCGGCGCCCGCAGGTCGGCGATGCGCACCCGCAGGCAGTCCAGCAGCCGACGCGCCCGCTGCTCCATGCCGACCTCGTCGAGGAGCCCGAAGCGGCGCAGCTCCCGCCCCAGGAAGAGCTGGGAGATCACGTCGAGGTTGAGGCACAGCTGCTGGTCCTGGTGCACGGCGGCCACGCCGAGCCGTCGGACCGCACGCGGCTTGCGCAGGTCCAGGGGCTCGCCCTGCCACAGGGCGTCGCCGCTGTCAGGCGCCTCGACGCCGGCCATCACCCGGATCAGCGTGGACTTGCCGGCGCCGCTCTCGCCGACGATCGCGACCACCTCGCCCGCTCTCACGTCGAGGTCGACGCCCACGAGTGCTCGCACGGCGCCGAAGCGCTTGGAGACGCCACGCAGGGACAGCAACGGTGAATCAGCCATGCGGCGCGATGTCCTCTCCCGGTGCGAGTCCCTCCAGTCTCCCGCGAAGCGGCCGCGCAGCCGACCCCCACGCGCCGGGCTGTTCGGGCGACCGAGGGGCTTGGCGGTCGCCCGCGGGAGCCCCTCGTCGCCTGGAACGGCCGATCCGGAGGGCGCATGGTGGACGTGTGGCAGAACGCAAGGGCAGTCACCCGCGGTGGCCGTCGTGGCGGCCCCGCCATGCGCTGGCCCTGGTGCCGCTCGCTTTCGTCGTCGCGGTCACCCTCGTCGACGTGCTGACCCCCGACGACGTGCACTACGGGGTGCTGCTGGTGCTGGCGCCCCTGATCGCGGCGCTGATCGGCGGAGCCTGGCTGACGGCCGTGGTCGGGCTGGCGGCCGTCTGCGCCCAGATCTTCATCGCCGCCCGCCTGGACGTCCTCGACATCCAGCGTGAGGAGGCCGTCCAGATCATGGCCACCACCGCGCTGTCCACGCTGGTGGTGGTGGCGTCCAGGATCCGTGACCGGCGGCTGCAGGAGCTGGAGCAGATCCGGTCGGTATCCGAGGCGGCCCAGCGTGCGCTGATGCGCCCGTTGCCGAACCGCCTCGGTCGGCTGCGGGTCGCCTCGTTCTACCTCGCCGCGGCCGACCAGGCCGAGATCGGCGGCGACCTCTACACGGCCACGCGCACCCACCAGGGCACCCGCATGATCATCGGGGATGTCCGGGGCAAGGGCCTGACCGCCGTCGGCGAGTCGGCGCTGCTGATCGGCGCGTTCCGCGAGGCCGCGGACAGCCACGCCAAACTGCCCGACCTCGCCGCGGCGCTCGACCTCAGCGTGAGCCGCTACCTGGCCGACTTCGTCGACGACTACGCCCACGCGGCCGAACACTTCATCACCGCGCTGCTGCTCCACATCCCGAACCACGAGCCCTTCGTGCAGATCACCAACTGCGGGCACCCGCCGCCGCTGCTGATCCACGACGGCGAGGTGCGCGTCCTCGACAGCGCCAACCCGATCCCGCCGCTGGGCATGCACCTGCTGGCGGTGACCGAGTACGTCGTGGACAGCGTCCCCTTCGGCGCCGGGGACACCCTGCTGCTGTACACCGACGGAGTCGTCGAGGCCCGGAACCGCGTGGGGGAGTTCTACCCCTTGGCCGAACGTGTCCGCCGGTGGACGGACCAGGCCCCCGAGGCGCTGCTGCAGCACCTGAGGCGAGACCTGCTCGCCCACTGCGGCGGAAGACTGGGCGATGACGCGGCCGCCATCGCGATCCGCCAGTCCGAGGCCGTGGCCGGTCAGCGCCCGTAGTTCTCGACGGGCCCGGCGGAGCCGGCGGGGTACTCCTGCAGCGGGACGAGGTCGCGGTTCCAGGCCGACAACACGGGGGCGAGGATGCGCCAGGCCTCCTCCGCCTCGTCGCCGCGGATGGACAGGGCGGGGTTTCCGGTCAGCACATCCAGGAGCAGGCGGCCGTAGGCGGGCAGTTCCGGAGGCTGCATGCGGGCTTGGAGCGTCAGCGGCGCCAGGGTGTGGGTGTGGGCGCCCGTGCCGGTCAGCTGGAGGGTCAGGTCCTCGGGATCGAGGCCGAAGCACAGCAGGTTGGGAGCCGCCTCCTCGTCCTCGCCGAACGGCAGGTGGGGGACGGGCCGGAAGCGGACGGCGACCTCCTTGCGGTCGGCGCCGAGCGCCTTGCCGCTGCGGAGCCGGAAGACGGTTCCCGACCAGCGCCAGTTGTCGAGTTCGAGCTCCACCTCGGCGAAGGTCTCGGTGCGGCGCGCCGGGTCCACGCCGTCCTCGGCGGCGTAGGAGGGGACGGCGCGTCCGTCGATCCGGCCTGCGGTGTAGCGTGCGCGGCGGGTCCGGCGCAGCGCGTCCGCCTCGGTGAGAGGCCGCACCGAACGCAGCACGTCGACCTTGCGGTTGCGCAGGTCGCGTTCGTCGAGGCTGACCGGCGGCTCCATGGCGACCAGGCAGAGCAGTTGCAGCAGGTGGTTCTGGAGCATGTCCTTGAGCGCGCCGACGCCGTCGTAGTATCCGGCCCGGCCCTCCAGGGCGAGGGTCTCGTCCCAGACGATGTCCACCTCGGCGATGTGCGTGCTGTTCCAGATCGGTTCCAGGACGCGGTTGGCGAGCCGGATGCCGAGCAGGTTCTGGACGGTGGTCATGGCCAGGAAGTGGTCGACCCGGAACACCGCGGGCTCGGGGACCAGGTCGGCCAGGAGCCTGTTGAGCTCCACCGCGCCGTCCAGGTTCTCGCCGAACGGCTTCTCCAGCACGATCCTGCTGTCCGCGGGCAGGCCCGCACGGTGCAGGGAGGTGACGGCGGCGGGGAACAGCGCCGGGGGCAGGGCGAGGTAGACGGCGACCGGCCCCTCGCCGGCGACGGCCGCCGCCACGTCGGCCGGCTCGGTGACGTCGGCGCGCCGGAACTCGGCGCAGTCGGCGACGGCCCGCCTCGCGTCGGCCGGGAACTCGGCGCCGTAGCGGTCGAGCTGCTCCTCGGCCCAGGCGCGGAACCGTCCGCTGTCCCAGCTGCTGCGGTCGGCGCCGACCAGCCGGAAGCCCGCGCCGAGGCAGCCGGAGGCGTGCAGGGCGGCCAGCCCGGGCAGCAGGTACCGCGCGCTGAGGTCGCCTGTCGCGCCGAAGACGACGAGCCGGTCGATCATGCGGGGCCGCCCGCGGCCGCGCGGGCCAGGTTCACACCGCTGGCGATGATGCCGATGTGGCTGAACGCCTGGGGGAAGTTGCCCATGAACTCTCCCGTCGAGGGGTGGATCTGCTCCGAGAGCAGCCCGAGCGGGCTCGCCCGGCGGCACAGTACGTCGTAGAGCTCGGCGGCCTCGTCGAGCCGTCCCTGCGCGGTCAGGTTGTCGACGAGCCAGAAACTGCACAGCACGAAGGCGCCCTCGTCGCCGGGCAGGCCGTCGGGCGACTCGTCGTGCAGGTAGCGGTAGAGCAGGCCGCCGCCCGCGGACAGCCGGCCGGCGACGGCCGCGGTCGTCGCCACCATGCGCGGGTGGTCGGCCGGCACGACCTGGCGCAGCGGGAGGGCCAGCAGGCTGGCGTCCAGTCCACCACCGCCGTCGAGGTGTTCGCTGAGGGTCTGCGCGTCCTCGTCCCAGGACTCCTCCAGGATCAGCCGGCGCAGCTTCTCGGCCGAGGTCCGCCATCCCGCGGTCTTCTCGGAGCGCCCCAGCCGCTCGCCGATCACGGCCGCCCGGTCCAATGCCACCTGGCACATCGCCGCCGAGTAGGTGAACACCCGGCCCTCGCTGCGCACCTCCCAGATGCCCTGGTCGGGCTGGATCCAGGCCTTCTCGGCCGCGTCGGCGAGGCCCGACAGACCCGCCCACAGGGCGGGCTCCAGCTCGCCGCCGGCGCGCAGCCACTGGTCCGCGCAGTCCAGCACCTCGCCGTACACGTCGTGCTGGCGCTGGTCGGCCGCACCGTTGCCCCAGCGCACCGGTGCCGAGCGCCGGTAACCCTCCAGCTCGGCGTCCTCGATCTCGTCGGGCACGGGACGGCCGTCGAGGTCGTACATGATCCGTGGGCTGCCGCTGCGTTCGAACGCGTCGAGCACCCAGCCCAGGAACGCGTCGGCCTCCCCGCCGAAGCCGACACGGCGCATGGCGAACACCGCGTAGGCGGCGTCGCGGATCCAGGTGTAGCGGTAGTCCCAGTTGCGCACGCCCCCGATGGGCGCGGGCAGGGAGGAGGTGGGCGCGGCGACCAGGGAGCCGTTGGCCCAGTCGTCGCACAGCTTCAGCGTGATCGCCGAGCGCCGCACGAGCGGCTCCTGCGGGCCGGCGTAGGCGAAGCCCGCCATCCAGCGGCGCCAGGCGTCGGCGGTGCCGCGCAGCATCGCCTCCGCGTCGAAGCGGTGGTGGCGGTGGAAACGGCCCCAGGACAGGACCAGGTCGAGGCGGTCGCCCCGATGCAGGTCGTGCGTGGTGTGCAGCGAGTCCAGGGGGAGGTTGGAGCGCAGGTGCAGCCGGAGGTCCGGCCGCCGCGGCACCTGGATCTCCAGGCCGCTGAACAGGGCGCGGGTCAACGCGCCGCCGCGCGGCTCCAAATCGACCCGCAGGCGGACGTCGCCGTCGAGCACCAGGGCCGAGCGGACGAGCTCGGACCGGCTCTGCGGGGCGTCGTCGGTCAGGTCCGCGCCCGAGCGCAGGAGCAGGGCGTCTGTGACCCTGACCAGGCCGGCGGGGCCGCGCATCTCGGTCACCAGGACGCCGGTGTCGGGCTCGTAGCGCTGCCGGGCCTCCGTCAGGCCGTCGGGCGCCACGGTGAAGTGGCCCCCGCGGGCGTGGTCGAGCAGGCCGCAGAAGAGCGGCTCGGAGCCGAACCGGGGCAGGCACATCCACCCGATGGAGCCGTCCAGCCCGACCAGGGCCGCGGTGCTGCCGTCCCCGACGAGCCCGAAGTCCTCCAGCGGGAGATAGCCGTCCCGTGCGCGCACCGGCCGGAACGGCGGATCGACGTTAAGCATGCTGCCCTGCGCTTCCTGCCAGGCCCTAGAACACGATCAGGGGCTTGACGACGTCGTCGAGCTTCTTGGACATCACCTCGAAGGCCTGCTCGATGTCGTCGAAGGCGAACTGGTGGCTCGTCATGTGCGTGGGGTCCACCCGCTTGGCCTCCAGCAGGCGCAGCAGCCGTTCCATGCGCAGCCGCCCTCCGGGGCACAGGCCCGTCGCGATGGTCTTGCCGGCCATCCCGACGCCCCACTCGACCCGCGGGATCCGGACGAACTCGCCCTCGCCGAAGTAGCCGGTGACGGACACCGTCCCGCCGGGCTTGGTGATCTTGACGCAGGTCTGGAACGTCGCGTCGGCGCCGAGCGCCTCGATCGCGGTGTCGACGCCCTCGCCGCCGGTCAGTTCCATGACCCGGTCGACCACGTCCTCCCGGGTGAAGTCGACGATCTCGTCCGCCCCGTAGTGCCGCGCGAGCTTCTGCCGGCCGGGCACCGACTCGACCCCGATGACCAGCCCGGCCCCGCGCAGCCGCGCCCCGGCCGTCGCCATCAGACCCACCGGGCCCTGGGCGAGCACGGCCACCGTCCCGCCGATCGGGATGGCGCCGTGCTCCGCGCCCATGAAGCCGGTCGAGAGCATGTCCGCGCAGTACACCGCCGCGTCGTCGGACACGTCGTCGGGGATCTTCGCCATGTTGGCGTCCGCCTCGTTGACGTGGAAGTACTCGGCGAAGACGCCGTCCTTGACGTTGGCGAACTTCCAGCCGCCGAGCGGGCCGCCGGACTGCGAGGAGTGCCCGTTCTGGGAGGCCGGATCACCCCAGTCCGGCGTGATGGCGCCGACGAGGACCCGGTCACCGGGCTTGAAGTGCCGGACCTCGGCCCCGACCTCGTGGACGACGCCCACCGCCTCGTGGCCGAGCGTCAGGTCCTCGCGGGGGCCGATGCCGCCTATCACGGTGTGGGTGTCGGAGGTGCAGATCAGCGCCCGGGTCGTCCGGACCACGGCGTCGCCGGGACCGGGCCGCGGCACCGGCTTCTCCATCACGCCGACGCGCCCGATCTCCCTCATCACGAACGCCTTCATGCGCTCCCAGACCTCTCCTGCGGCGCGCCCGCGTCGACGCGTCCTGCTGCCAGGTACCGCTTCATGCTCGACCGAGCGGCGATGCGGCGCACTCGGGGAACCGGCGACGGCCCTGGGTGTCCGGCCGCGTTCACCCGGAATCCCGGTCGTCCCACCGGTCCAGCAGCTCCGCAGCCGTCCGGGTGACCTGGTCCGGCTCCCCGGCGGCGTCGAGGGCGACGCCGGGCTCGTCGGGGCCGAGCGGTTCGAGCTCCGAGAGCTGCGAGCCGAGCAGCGACGCCGGCATGAAATGGCCGGTGCGGCCGCCGAGCCGCCGCGCCAGCAGCTCGCGACCCGCCGACAGGTGGAGGAAGACCACGCCCGGACAGGCGGCGCGCAGGATGTCCCGGTGGCTCCGCTTGAGGGCCGAGCAGGCGATGACCCCGCCGGTGTCGTCGCGCTCGTGCAGCCACCGGCCGATCGCCTCCAGCCAGGGCCGGCGGTCCGCGTCGTCGAGCGGGACGCCCGCCGACATCTTGGCGATGTTGGCCGCGGGGTGGAGGTCGTCCGCGTCGCCCAGGGCAACACCCAGCCGCTCGGCGAGGCCGCGGGCGACGGTGCTCTTGCCGACCCCGGACACGCCCATCACCACCACGCGGGGCGGTCGGTGCGAGTCGCGGACGGGCATCGCGCGTCTCCTGACTCGAGGGGCGTCCGTGCCACCAACGTAGGACGCGACGGCGTCGTCGGCAGCCGGGCCCGCCGGCCCCGGCCGGTGTGCGGCGGCCACGGCCTGCACCGCCCGCACGTCACCTGCTTGACAGGTGACGTGCAGGCGGCGGATCCTCGTCACTGTTCAGAACGGTTATTCACGCATGGATGCACGCCGTCGACGGAGCGAGGCCAGGCCATGGACGCACAGGACCCCCGCGCGCACGACGCCGCGGTCGAGGCGGGGCGTGCGCGCTTCCGCAGGCTGCCCGAGCGGATCCGCTTCGAGGACATGATCGCCACGAAGGACGTGTCGGCGCACGGCGGCCCCGGCTGCTACGACCCCGAGCGGTCGTGGATCTACTTCTCCTGTCTCGCCGTGGACTTGGGGCTGTGAGGTGGACCACGCGTTTCCCTGTGGGACGCTGTCCCTGGACTTCGCCGGCACGCTGCGCGCCCGGCGCAACGCCGCGCCGGCGGAGATGCTCGGCTCGCCCGACCGGCTCGACAGCTGGTTCGTCGAGTCCGGGATGCTCGACACCGCCCCCGGCGCCGACCGCGTCGACCTGCATCTCGCCGTCGAGGTGCGCGAGGCGATCTACGCACTGGTCGCGGCGCGCCTCGACGGGGCGCGCCTGCCCGCGTCCGCTGTCGCCGTGGTGAACGGGCACGCCGCGGGGCCGCAGATCACGCTGCGTCTCGACGGGGACGGTGCGACGCGTACCGGCTCCGTCGCACAGGGGCTGACCGCGCTCGCGCGCGAGACCGTCGAGATCCTCGGCGGCGTGGTGGGCGCACTGCTGCGCGAGTGCTCCCGTCCGGAGTGCACGCAGGTGTACCTGGACCGTTCGCGTGGCCACCGCCGCGAGTGGTGCTCCATGCGGACCTGCGGCAACCGCGTCAAGGCCGCCGCGTACCGGGCCCGCGTCCATGCCGCAGGCTGAACTCCTCCGCCTCGGTGGGCGCTTGGGTCAGGCGACGGTTTCTGAGAATTTCCTGGAAGTCCGGTGGGAAGAGACTGAGATGGTGCGGCAACCGCACGAGCTGCGGCGTTGGATCCCGAAGACTTGGTCCATGGCACCAACCGTCCTGCTGTTCGCCCTGTCGGCCGCGGTTTCTGAATGCCCGGCACCCCGGACGGACGCGGCATTCCCCATACACCCGGGGTTCGGCCCTTCCATAGCCGCCCGGTAGACGCACGCCGTCACAGGACCTCCTCCTTCACCTCGCACACCCCCACCCGCACGTGAACGCTCCAACGTGACCGTTCGCATGCGGAGTTGAGCTGCGATCACCCTTCACTCGTGCAGAGCGCCCGCTCTGTCGTGCCTTCCGGCCGGACACTCCTCGGCCGCCGCTCCCCGAAGGACCGCTCATGACGCTCACCCCTGCCCCGACGCGCATCCCGACACCCATGTCGTCGGTCGAGGTCGGCCTGCCACCCGCTCGATGGCCCGCTGGGCCACCGGCGCCACCTGCGACGCTCCTCGACCTGCTCGACGCCAGCGTGCGAGCGGCGCCGTCGGCGCCCGCGCTGGACGCGGACGGGGCGGTGCTGGACTACGCGGGGCTGCGCGCGGCGGCCGGGAACGTCGCCGCCGCGCTCGCGGAGCGGGGGATCGGTCCCGGCGACCGGGTGGGGGTGCGCGTGCCCTCCGGCACGGCGGAGCTGTACGTCGCCGTCCTCGGTGTGCTCCACGCCGGAGCCGCCTACGTCCCGGTGGACGTCGACGACCCCGACGAACGGGCCGCCATGGTGTGGCAGGACGCGGGCGTCTGCGCGGTCCTCGGCCCTGCGGGCCGCATCCTGGACGGGCCGGGGATCCCCGGACAGCGCGTCGGCCCGCCTGCCCCGTCCGACGACGCGTGGGTCATCTTCACCTCGGGGACCACGGGCCGCCCCAAGGGCGTGGCGGTCAGCCACCGCAGTGCTGCGGCCTTCGTGGAGGCCGAGGCCCGGCTCTTCCTCGCCGACGCCCCGCTCGGCCCCGGCGACCGGGTGCTGGCCGGGCTCTCCGTCGCGTTCGACGCGTCCTGCGAGGAGATGTGGCTCGCCTGGGCGCACGGCGCGTGCCTGGTCCCCGCGCCGCGTTCGCTGGTCAAGGCCGGTACCGAGCTCGGCCCGTGGCTCGTGGAGCGCGGGATCAGCGTGGTCTCCACAGTGCCGACCCTGGCCGCGTTGTGGCCGGTCGAGGCCCTGGACGGCGTCCGGCTGCTGATCGTCGGCGGCGAGGCGTGCCCCGCCGAGCTGGTCGAACGGCTCGACGTGCCGGGACGCGAGGTGTGGAACACCTACGGCCCCACCGAGACCACGGTCGTGGCCTGCGCCGCGCGCCTGCGTGCCGGGCAGCCCGTGCGCATCGGCCACCCGCTGGCCGGCTGGGAGGTGGCGGTCGTCGACCCGGAGGGACGGGAGGTCCCCTGGGGCGGCACCGGCGAGCTGCTCATCGCGGGCGTCGGCACCGCCCGCTACCTCGACGCGGAGAAGGACCGCGCCAAGTTCCGCTCCCACCCGGCCCTGCCCGGCCAACGCGTCTACCGCAGCGGCGACCTGGTCCGGGCCGACCCGGAGGGCCTGGTCTTCGTCGGACGCGCCGACGACCAGGTCAAGCTGGGCGGCCGCCGGATCGAGCTCGGCGAGGTCGAGGCCGCGCTGCTGGCCCTGCCCGGCGTCCGCGCGGCGGCCGCGTCGGTGAAGAGCACCGCGGCGGGCGGCCAGGTCCTCGTCGGTTACCTGGTTCCGGAAGACCCGGCGACGCCGCCCGACCGCGCGGACGGCCGCCGACTGCTCCTGGAGCGCCTGCCCGCGGCCCTGGTGCCGGTCCTCGCGGTGCTCCCCGAACTGCCCACCAGGACCTCGGGCAAGGTCGACCGCGCCGCACTGCCCTGGCCGCTGCCGGCCACGGACGAACCGTTCGGTGACGGACCGGAGTTGACCGGCACGGCCCGGTGGCTGGCCGAACAGTGGCAGCAGCTGCTCGGCGTCCCCGTCGACGCCGACAGCGACTTCTTCCTCCTGGGCGGCAGCAGCCTGAGCGCCGCCCGGCTCATCTCGGCGCTGCGCGACCGCCACCCGGGCGTCGGCGTCGCCGACCTGTACCAGAGCCCGCGGCTGGGCGAGTTCGCCGCACGCCTGGACGAGGCGTCCGCGCCGACCGGGCACCGGCGCGAGGTCCGTCCCACGCCGCGCCGGGCCGCCGTCTACCAGGCCCTGGTCCTGGCCGTGCTCTCCGTGCTGTCCGGCCTGCGCTGGGTGCTCGTGCTCGGGGCGCTGGACGACGTGATCGGCCCACTGCCGTGGACGGTGCACACCTCCTGGTGGCTGATCGGCGCGGGCTGGCTGGTGCTGGCCAGCGCGCCGGGGCGCGCGACGATCGGCGTGCTGGGCGCACGCGCGCTGACGGCCCGTCTGCGGCCCGGCAGCCACCCGCGCGGCGGATCGGCGCACCTGCGCCTGTGGACGGCCGAGCGCATCGCGGCGAGCTTCAACATCGCCTCCGTGATCGGCACCCCGATGGCCCCCCGCTACGCCCGGATGCTGGGCTGCCGGGTCGGCGCGCACGTCGACCTCCACGCCATGCCGCCGGTCACCGGCCTGGCGACCTTCGGGGACGGCTGCTCCGTGGAACCCGAGGCCGACCTGGCCGGCTGGTGGCTCGACGGCGACGTGCTGCACCTCGGCGCCGTCCGCATCGGCGCCGGAGCGCGCGTCGGCACCCGCAGCATGCTGATGCCGGGAGCCGACATCGGCGACGGCGCCGACGTGGCACCCGGCAGCTGCGTGAACGGCACGGTCCCCGCCCACCAGCGCGTGCACGGCTCCCCGGCCCGGCCGGACGCGTCCTCGCCGTTCGCCCCCTGGCCCGCCCCGCGGCACCGCCGCTCCCGGCGCTGGACCGCGGCGTACGCCGCCGCCCTGCCGCTGGGGCAGCTGCTGCCGCTGCTCGCCGCGGCCCCGGCCCTGTGGGTGCTCTACCTGGCGGTCGGGCGCACGGCCGACTTCAGCCGGGTCTGCGTCGCACTCCTGGAGCTGAGCATGCCGCTGGTCCTGGCCACTGCGGTCCTCTACGCCCTGCTGCTGGCCGCCACGGTACGGGTGCTCTCGCGTCCGCTCGTCCCCGGCATCCACCCCGCGCACGGCAAGGAGGCCTGGTGCGCGTGGCTGGTGCACCGGCTCATGGGCGCCGCCCGGGGAGCCCTCTTCCCGCTCTACGCCGGCCTGCTGACACCGGCGTGGCTGCGCCTGCTCGGCGCCCGGGTGGGCCGCCAGGTGGAGGCCTCGACGGTGCTGGGCCTGCCCGGCCTGATGCACGTCGACGACCAGGCGTTCCTCGCTGACGACACCCTGCTCGCGCCCTTCGAGACGCGCGGCGGCTGGATGCGCCTGGGCACCGCCACCGTCGGCAGGCGCTCGTTCGTCGGCAACTCCGCGATCGTGGGACCGGGCCGGGGCCTGGCCGACGACGCGCTGGTGGGCGTGCTGTCCGACGCGCCCCCGCAGGCCGCGGCCCGCGGCTCCTGGCTCGGCCGCCCCGGGTTCCCCATGCACCGCAGCCCCGAGCAGGCGGAGACGGCGCGCACCTACGAGCCGCCCCGCCGCCTGGTGTGGGCCCGCGCGGCCGTCGAACTGTGCCGGACCGTGCCGGTGTTGCTCAGCGCCCTGCTGGCGGACGTCGCGGTGCTGCTGCTCCAGCGGACGCTCGACGTCGACGGGTTGACGGTCGGGGTGCTGGTCGCCGGGGTGCTGATGGTCGGCGGCGGGGTGGCGGCCTGCCTGCTCACCACCGCGGCGAAGTGGCTGCTGGTCGGCAGGTTCCGGGTGGGGCAGCAGCCGCTGTGGAGCTCGTTCGTGTGGCGCAACGAGCTCTTCGACACCTTCGTCGAGGTGCTGGCCATGCCCTGGCTCGGCGGCTCCCTGATCGGGACCCCCTTCCTCGCCCTGTGGCTGCGCACGCTGGGCGCGCGCATCGGCCGCGGCGTGTGGTGCGAGACGCACTGGCTCCCCGAGACCGACCTGGTCCGCATCGGCGACGGCGCGTCCCTCAACCGCGGCGTGGTGGTCCAGACGCACCTCTTCCACGACCGCCTCATGCGGATGGACGGCGTCACCGTCGGCGAGGGCGCGACGGTCGGCCCGCACGCCATCGCACTGCCCGGCTCGCGGGTGGGCGACGGAACCGTGGTCGGCCCGTCCTCGCTGGTCATGCGCGGCGAGTCGGTCCCCGACCACGGCCGCTGGCTCGGCAACCCGGTCGCCCGCTGGCAGACCGGCGCCGACCCCGCGACGGGGTGACCGCGACAGGGCCGGGCCGACCGGTCGGCTGAGCAAGGTCGAGGAGAGCGTCGCGTCGGTGGAAGTCGACGGAAAACAGCGGGCTTGCGGACAATAACCGACACGGCGGCATATGCCCTGGGAAGTCGTGCTCCAATGGGCCGCTCGGGAGGTCCGCGAGCGGGTTCGGAGCAAGAGGCGGTGCGGTGGGGACGACGACGGAGAAGACCTTCCGGGCGCTACTGGAGGCGGCGCCCGACGCGATGGTCATCTGCGACAGGGACGGTCGGATCGCCCTGGTCAACGCGCAGACGGAGGCGCTGTTCGGCTACTGCCGCGAGGAGTTGCTGGGCGCCCCGGTGGAGGTGCTGGTCCCCGAGCGCTTCCGCCGGGCCCATGCGGGCCATCGCCACCGCTACGTCGCCGACCGCCGGGTCCGCCCCATGGGGGCGGGCCTCGATCTCTTCGGACTGCGCAAGAACGGGGACGAGTTCCCCGTCGAGATCAGCCTCAGTCCGCTGGAGACCGCCGACGGGACGCTGCTGTCCGCCGCCATCCGCGACGTCAGCGACCGCAAGGCGGTGGAGGCGGCGCTGGCCGGGCTCTACGAGCAGCAGCGCCACGTCGCGCTCACCCTCCAGCGCAGCCTGATGGGTTCGCCGCCGCCGGTGCCGGGGGTGGTGACCGCGGCCCGGTGGCTGCCGGCCCGGCAGGGCGCCGGGGTCGGCGGCGACTGGTTCGACCTGGTCCCGCTCGGCGCCGGCCGCGTCGGCATCCTCATCGGGGACGTCATGGGCCGGGGCCTGGAGGCCGCCGCGGTCATGGGCCAACTCCGCTCCGCGGCACACGCCCTGGCCAAGACCGGGATGGCGCCGTGGCAACTGATGCAGGCGCTGGACGCCGTCGTCGCGGAACTGCCGGACCAGCTGGTGACCTGCTGCTACCTGGTCCTCGACGCCGACGCGGGCGAGCTGACGCTCTGTTCGGCCGGGCACCTGCCCGTGCTGCTGGTGGAGCCCGACCAGCAGGCCAGGATCCTGGACGTCCCGGTCAGCGTGCCGCTCGGGGTGGGCGAGGTGCCGCACCTGCAGGTGACCCTGCCCGTGCCGGCGGGATCGGTGCTCGCCCTCTACACCGACGGCCTCGTCGAGACGCCCGTCGGCGACCTCCAGGCCGAGATCGACGGCCTGGCCCGCAGCCTGAAGAAGTTCCTCGCCGAGGACGACGACCTGGAACGCGCCGCGGACGAGATCCTGGCCTCGCTGCTGCCCGCGCCGGACGACTACGGCGACGACGTCACCCTGCTGCTGGCCAGGATCCCCGAGCCGGCGCAGGCCGCGCACTCCTCCGACCTCCCGGCCGACCCCACCGCGCCGGGCGCGGCCCGGCGCTTCCTGCGCGACGCCCTGGCCCGCTGGTCCTGTGCCCCCGACGTCGCCGACACCGCCGCGCTGCTCTGCTCCGAGCTGGTCACCAACGCCGTCCGCCACGCCTGCGGCCCGATCCGGGTCCGCCTGCGCCTCGCCGACGGGGAGCTGAGTCTGGAGGTCAGCGACGGCAGCCCGTTCCTGCCGCGCGCACGCCATGCGAAGGAGGCGGAGGAGTCGGGGCGTGGCCTGCGCCTGGTCGACTCGCTCGCGGACCGCTGGGGGACGCGGGCGACCGCCGAGGGCAAGGCGGTGTGGCTGTCCCTGCCGTGCAGCTGCGAGACCCCTGCGTGCCCTGGTCCGACTCCGGCGTGTTGCGAGCCGGGGAGCGGCTGACGCTCTGCGAGGCTGCTGGGATCACCGAGGAGGAGGTCCCATGCGCACCGTGATCTGTTCCATGGGCGTCTCGCTGGACGGCTACATCGTCGGCCCGGACGGCGACTTCAACTGGACGGCGCCTGATGAGGAACTCTTCGGCTTCGTCACCGACGAGATCCGGGAGGTCGGCGTCTACCTGCTGGGACGCCGGCTCTACGAGACGATGCTGTACTGGGAGACGGCGGATGAGGATCCGCAGCTCGACGCGGCGAAGCTGGAATGGGCCGGGCTCTGGAAGCCCCTGCCGAAGGTGGTGTTCTCCACCACGCTGACGGCGGTGCAGGGCCGCGCGCGCCTGGCCTCCGGCGGCGTTGCGGAGGAGATCGAGCGGTGGCGGGCCGAGCCGGGGGAGGGCGCCGTCGCGATCGGCGGCGCGACGCTCGCGGCCGAGGCGGCCGCGCTCGGTCTGGTCGACGAGTACCGCGTCCGGGTCCACCCGCTGCTCGTCGGCGGCGGCGTTCCGTTCTTCCCCCGGCGCGGGCGCCGCGTGGACCTCGAACTCCTCGGAACCCGCACCTTCCCCTCGAAGGTCGTCCACCTCCGTTACCGCGTGCAGCGGTAGGCCCGTCAGGCGGTCGGCTCGGTCAGCCGGTTGCGGTAGGCGTAACCCACCGCCTGGGCGCGGTCGGTGGCGCCGATCTTGGCGAAGATGTGGTTGATGTGGGTCTTCACCGTGGCCGGGCTGACGACGAGGCGGGCACAGATCTGCGCGTTGGACAGGCCCTGGGCGATGAGTGCCAGGACCTCGGCCTCGCGCCGGGTCAGGCCGTCGGGCAACGCATCGGGTCCAGAGGCGGCGGAGTCCGACGCGGCGCTGCCCGCGGCCGTGCCTGCGGTGCCGGCTGCCGTCGGTGCGGGGTCGCCGGACCGGAAGGCGGTGACGAGCCTGGCCTGGACCACCGGGTCGAGCCAGGTGCCTCCGCCGCGCACGTGCCGGATGGCCCGCTCGACGTCCTCGTGGTCGGCGTCCTTGGTCAGGTAGCCGCGTGCGCCGGCCCGGAGCGCCGGGAAGACGGAGTCGTCGTCCGCATACGTGGTCAGCACGAGCACCGCCGTGCCCGGGGCCTTCTCCCGCACCAGGGCCGTGGCCGCGACCCCGCCGAGGACCGGCATGTCGAGGTCCATCAGCACCACGTCGGGGCGGAGCTGCTCGGTCAGCGTCACCGCCTCCGCGCCGTCGCGGGCGGAGCCGACCACCTCGATGCCGTCGAACATGCCGATCAGCAGCACCAGACCGCCGCGGACGACCTGCTGGTCGCCCGCGATCAGGACCCGGATCGGGCCCGCGGGTGCCACGTCGACACCGGTCCCCGCGTCGACGCCGGTCTCCGTCATGCCGGAACCTCCATCCGCACCAGCCAACCGTTTTGCGTCGGCCCCGCCGCCGAACTGCCGCCGGCCTCGCTCAGCCGCTCGCGCATGCCGACCAGGCCCAGACCGGAGCCGACGACCGGCGGCACCGGGGCCGGACCGGGCATGAGCCGCCGGTCCTCGACGGTCAGCACGGTGACCGCCGGTTCGTAGCGGAGGGTCACCGTGGTGCGGGCGCCGCGGGCGTAGCGGGCCGCGTTGGTCAACGCCTCCTGGGCGCCCCGGTACAGCGCGAGATCCGCGGGGGCCGGCAGCGGGCGGCTCGCCCCGACGACGGACAGCGCCACGTCGAGCTCCAGATCCATGCGGTAGCGCTCCACCAGCTCCTGGAGCCGCTCCAGCGAGGGGGCCTGCTGCCCACGCAGCGCGCCGACGGCCCGGCGGGCTTCCCCCAACCCGTCCTTGACGAGCCCGCCGGCCCGGTCCAGGATCTCGCTCAGCTCCGGACCGGCCCCCTGACGCCGGGCCATCTGCCGCGCGGCCTGCACCTGGATGGCCAGGCCCGACAGCGTCTGCGCGAGCAGGTCGTGCAGATCCTGGGCGATCCGCGTGCGCTCGGCCAGGGCGGCGGCCTCGGCTTCGGCCTCCCGAGCGTCCTCGAGTTGGGCGAGCAGCAGCTCGGCGCGTTCCTCGTTGTCGCCCGCCTGCCGCATGCTGAGGGCCATCAGCGCCAGGACCGCGCAGAACAGCAGTTGGCCGAGCAGCTGCCCCGCGTCGCCGTCCGTTCCGGCGACCCAGACGCCGACCAGGGCGGCCACCAGGACGCCGCTGAGCCCGGCTGCCGACCGGCGCGGCAGAACCAGGAAGGCGGTCAGCACGGCGACGGACAGCGGCAGCACGGTCGTCGACCCGTGCTGGAGCCCGCCGAGCGCGAGCCCGAAACCGCTGACGGTCAGGGAGAAGGCGATGCAGGAACGGGGGTTCGTGATCGTCCAGCGCGCCGAGGCCACGGCCGCCAGCGGGAGCAGGCATCCCGTCAGCAGCAGGGCCACGGCGAGGCGCGTCCCGTGCAGCCCCGGCCCCGGAGCGGCGAGGACGGTCTGCACGAGAATCGCGACCAGGATGCCCCAGACCACCGGCCGCAGCCGCCGGGCGCGCTGCTCGCGCCGCGCCCGGGCACGGTCGATCGCCGCGCCCAGCCGCGGGCTGACCGCGACCGACGTGCCCTCCCCAAGATCCGCCATGGTCCGAAGGATAGGGGCAGCCGGGCGGACGTGGAGACCGGGGCCGGACCGCGAGGCCATCCTGGTCAGACCCGGTGCGGCTGCGGAGCGGCCGTCAGGGTCGCGACCCGCCGCGCCTTGGCCCGGACCACGGCCAGCCGCGCGAGGACCTGCGCCAGCGCCATCAGCAGCAGCCCGGCCGTCCAGGCGGCGGAACCGGTGATCAGGTTGGAGCGGCTGAAGGACGCGATCGTCGACGAGCCGCTGTGCGTGGCCCAGAACTCGAACCCGGCCCGCGAGGCCATGCCCACGATCCACAGCGCCGCCGCGATCACCCCGGCCCTGGCCACGGCCACTCCGTCCACGACCCGGCTCAGGTCGGTCGCGGCGCCGCACGCGGCACCCAGGGCGGCGCCCACGAGGACACCAGCGACGTCGAGTTGGATGTCGTGGCCCTGCGTCGGGAAGGACTTGAGGTAGTACGCCGCCGCGGCGGCGACGGCCACCAGCGGCAGCAGCATGTTCCGCACGGTCAGGCGGGTGCCGCGGACCTGCGGGATCACCAGGAGGACCAGCGCGGCGGAGATCAGGTAGTCGGTCGTCGTCATGGCTTCGAGCTTGCCGTTCGCGGGAGCGCGGCACCTCGGCCCGGGAGTTGACCTCGGGTGGATCGTCGCCTCAACCCGTGGGTTGAGACGACGCGGCCGGCAGCCCGTGGTGCGCGCGGTGGGCGCCGGGCGTTGCTCTGTTCAGCCGGTCCACCGCGCAGGCCGGGTGCGCGCGGCCTAGCGTGGTGCCCAATGGGGGCCTGACCAGGAAGGACACCGTTCCATGGCGCGGATGACCCGGACCCGATCGGCGGGCCACACCGTCGAGGCCTACCGCCTCGACCTGAACGAGGACGAGCGGCAGGAGCTCCGCTCCGCACCGGGCGCCTACCTGCGCAAGATGCTGGAGGACGAGGGGCACACCGTCGACGCCGTCCTGGTCGACGCGGCGCTCGACGATCCCGCCTGGGTCGACACACAGGTGGTCCACCTGCTCGGCGGCTTCATGGCGTGCACGTGGGCCGTGCGGTGCGTTCCGCAGACCTGAGCAGGGCGGTCGGCTCTCCGGCGACCTCGGCGTGCGGCCTCGTCGGTCAGGTCCGGCCCTCGCGTTCCTGTGCGTCCCGCAGGGCGGTCGACGGAAGTTGCGACGTGCTCGCCCATCGGGCCCGGACGACCCGGAAGCCGGCCCGTTCGGCGGCGTCGCAGACCAGTTCGTCGTCGTCGACGAGCATGCGCAGCTCCCGGCCGCGGTCGAGGCCGCGCAGCGCCTCCAGTTTGATCGTGCGGGCCGGGCGCCGGTCGGCGTCGCCCCTCATCAGGAGACGTCCCTCGGGCAGACGCTGACGGGTGAGCCAGTCCGCGGTGTCCCGGCGGCAGCGCTCGGGGCGGCCGGTGAGATAGACGATCTCGCAGGTCGCGGCCGCCTCCAGGAGCAGCCGCACGCCCTCGTCCAGCGGAGGATCCCGGTGCAGCGCGCCGAAGAAGCCCCTCCAGTCCCGGGGCTGTCGCTCCAGGAAGTGCTGCCGATGCCCGGTCTCGGCCAGCGTGCCGTCCAGGTCGAAGACGGCCAGGGGTTTGCTCTTCGTCGTCTGCCTCACAGTGCGACAGCATGTCAGACGGCGCGCCCTCGCCGACGGCTCAGTCGTCCAGGCCCCAGAACCGCCCGTGCAGGCCCACCCCGGCGAAGTACGCCGCGGCGGAGGTCGGGTCGCGACGGGTGTACCCCGGCTCCATGCGGCCGGCGTACCAGTCGCGTGCGAGCCTCCAGAGCGTGCCCAGGTCCATGAGGTAACCGCGCGTCTGTCCGGTCGCCCCGAGCCAGGCGTGCACGCAGTCGGTGGAGCAGAACAGGCGCTGGTTGGCGCAGGCGTGCACGACGTCGTCCCAGATCCGGTGGACCGGGGTGAGGAAGTGGGCCACCTGCCCGCCGTCGGGCGGGCCGTCCCGGGTGACCACCCACGCGTGGGGAGCGTCGCAGGCCGGGCAGCGCGTGGCGACGAGGACGTCCCGCTCCTCCCCGAGCAGATGCGGCACCGCGAAGGAGTCCCAGGCACAGCCGCCCCACCACAGCGTGCGCGCACCCATGACGGAGAAGCCGAGCGGAACCGAGGCGAAGGGATGCGCCATCAGGATCAGGTCGCGGTCCGCCGCGTCGAGCACCACGTCACGGTGCTCGTGCAGGGCTTCCAGCGCCGCGCGCACCTCCGCGACCGGCAGACCGGTCCGGTCGGCCAGGCCCGCCGGGGACGGGGCGAGGCCGGTGCGGGCGAAGTGGGCGTACACGGCCACGCGGACCTGCTCCGCCTTCGCGGCCTCGGGGACGGCGTCGTTCATCGTTCCGCTCCTGGAGTCCGGGGGGTCTCCCAGCCCCTATTGTCTCCTGGCCTTGTCTCCTGGCCCCTGACCGGAGGACGGGCCCGCGCGCGCCGTCGCGCTCAGGCCGAGGCCCGGCGGATCAGCAGGGGCCGGGAGAGGCTGTCGTGCGTCGTCTGCTGCGCGCCGCCGAGGCCGTCCACGACGGCTTGCGCGAGTTCGCGCCCGGTCAGTTCGTAGTCGAAGCCGACGGTGGTGAGCGGCGGGATGCTCACGGGCGCTGCGGCGATGTCCCCCACGCCGATGACGGCGATGTCGTCCGGGGCGCGCAGGCCGCGCAGGTGCATTCCGGCGAGTACGGCCATGGCCGTCTCGTCGTTGTACGCGCAGAGGCCGGCCACCCGCAGGCGGGTCCACTCGTCCACGGCCGCGGCGGCCTGAGCCGGGTCCAGGGCGACGGCCAGGGCGACGGGCGCGTCGAGTCCCTGTTCCGCACAGGCCGCCGCGGCGCCGTGCAGGCGTTGCTGCACCCTGAACTGCGAGGGGTGCTGGTCGGGGAGGGCGTAGCCGAGTCGGTCGCGCCCCGTGCCGATCAGGTGCTGTGCCTGCAGCCGCCCGATCTCCTGCAGTTCGGCTCTGGCCTGCTCCCCGGTCCCGAGCACGACTTCGGCCCCCGCGCGGTGCAGCGCCTCGGTCGTCTCCTCGTCGAAGGGGATCAGCGAGACGACGGCCGAGGCGTCGACCGCCGCGCACAGGTCGGGCAACGACCGGCCGTGTCCCTCCGCCAGGTGCGTGACCAGGGAGAGGCCGCGACCGGCGAGGGCCGCGGCCAGCTGCTCGATGAAGCGGGAGAGGTTCGCGGAGATGGGCAGGCCGGGCAGGGCGAGCAGCACCACGTCGCTGCGTCCGGCGGCCAGCGACCGGGCGGAGGCGCGCGGGCGGTAGTCCAGCCGCTTCGCCGCCTCCACGACGCGGCGCCGGGTCTCCTCGGGGATCGTCTGACCGCGCGTGTCGTTGAGCACGAAGCTGACCGTGGTCTGCGAAACCCCGGCTTCCCTGGCCACGTCGGCGCTGGTGATCCGCTTGGAGGCTCTTCTCATCGGTCCCCTGTTCGTCCGGCCACACTCTAGCGCCGACGCGCGCTGGTCAGGCGAGGGCGAGACGGGCTCCGAACGGGCGACACCGGCGAGGGAGCCACCCGGCCACCCGGCCACTCGGCGGCGGGCGGCGGGCGGCCGGAGGGACGAGGGTGTCAGCCGACGAGGAGCTTCGCGCGCAGCTTGGCGATCGTCCGCGGGCTCAGCCCGAGGCCGTGCACGGCGTAGCCGTCCATCGAGCCGTAGCTCGCCGTCACCTGTGCGAGACCGGCCTGGAGGTACGAAGCCTGCACCTGGAGCATCGGGGTGTAGATCGCGGCCTGCGCGCCGGGCATCGCCTTCAGCATGCCCTGCACGGCGGGGGAGTCGAAGTAGTAGGTGTTGCTCAGCAGGTAGTCCTGCATGACCGTCTCCTGCGGCACGCCGAGCAGGGTGAGCAGGACGGCCGTGGCCCAGCCGGTGCGGTCCTTGCCCGCGGTGCAGTGGTAGAGCGCGGCGCCGTGGCCGTCGGCGATGTCGGTCAGCAGCTTGCCGAACGCGGCCCGGGCGGTGGGGTCGGTGACGAAGTCCTGCTCGATCGCCTCCATGTACGACTCGGCCGCCGCAGGGCTGGTCAGCGTCGGGGTCAGGGTGACGTTCGCGAGGACGTTGAGGTTGGTGTAGGTGGCGCCGCTCGGGACGACGTCAGGAGCCTGCGCGATCTCCGAGGTGGTGCGCAGGTCGTAGTCGGCGGTCACGCCGAGGGTGTTCACCACGCCGAGGTCGGCGGCGGTGAGCGAGAGCGCCTGGGAGCGGTAGACCGCGCCCATGCGCACCCAGCGGCCGTCGCTGGTGCGGTAGCCGCCGATGTCGCGCAGGTTCGGGTCGCTGGCCAGGCCGCGGTCGCGGACGGTCAGCACCAGCGGCTCACCGGCGCTCGGCACGAGCCGGATCCAGTCGCCGTGGGCCGCCGTGACGGTGAGCGACCGGTCGCCGGAACCCGCGCCGAGGAAGTACGGCTGGGCGGTCGAGGTCGAACCGGCGAAGACCGCCACGCGGACGTGCGGGTGCGAGGTGGACCAGGTGACCGTGAGGGTGCCCGCGGTGGTGCCGGCGACCACGTCGGCCGAGCTGAACGGAACGAGTCGGTGGTCCGCGCCGTGCGCGGCGCGGTGCGCGGCAGCGGGGGCGGCCGGGGCGGCCGAGGCCGTCGCGGTACCGGTGACGGCGGTCGCGACGACGGTCACGGCAGCGAGCAGGGCGGCGCTTCGGGACAGCTGGGAGGAGAGGCTCATGGCGGGGAAGCTAAGGAACTAATGCGAATTAGTAAAGGTCCATGAGTGGCCGGATGATGGCGCCTGGATGAAGTGGAGGCTCCGCCCCCGCGCCTCGACGGCCGGGCCGCGGGGCGGCGCGGCACCCATCTGCGGCCGGGGTCCGGGTGACGGCTCAACTCGTCCCGGCGCCAAGGCCGTTGTCAGCGGGCCGGTTGCCCGGATGCGGTTGATACGCGGGCGTCAACTGCTGGATCATGTCCCGCGACGGATGGGGGGCCATGTGGACTGGTTCCACGGCGCGGCCTACGGGGCGGTCGGCGGCGCACTGATCGAAGCTCTGGTGTTCAACGGACGTGTGCTGGCCTGGCAGGCGGCCAGGCGGCAGGCCCGTGAGTCCAGGCGGCGGAAGCTCCCGCCGCTCCGGGCCTACGTCGACCCGCCGGCGGACGTGGCCGCGGCGCTGAGCAGGGTCCTGCTGGGCGCGGTGGTCGGCTGGCTGCTCCGCTCCCAGATCACCGGCCTGTACGCGGCGGTGGCGGCGGGCGCCTCGGCCCCGGCGCTCCTGCGGCAGTTGGGGTCCTTCCGCACGGTGCAGGAGGTCGTCCAGGGCGGCGCCGCGAGCCCGGGGGAGCGGAACCCGGACACGTCCGAGCCCGTCCCACCCGCGGCGGCGCATCCGCAGCCGCCGCAGACGCCGGAGACGCCCGGGGAGGTGGGCAGTTGAGCTTCAGGCGGCGCTATGCGGACTCGCTGCTCTCCGCGGAGTCGCGCCCTGCGCCGGACCTCGCGCCGCGTCGCGCCCCCGGCGTCGGCTGGTGGCGCCGCTACCTGGCGTCCCTGTTCGACATGCCCGCGGTCCGCGCACCGGCCCGGGCGGGCGCCTTGCGGTCCGCGCTGGAGAACGGCGTCGAGGGCGGGCTCGAGGGCGGCGTCGACGTCGGGCTTCAGCGGCCGTCCCGCGGGGCGGAGTTCCGGGCCGGCACGGAGTCGAACCGGAGAGCCGTGCCGCCCACCCCGGCCGACGGGAGGCGCGCAGGGACGCGCAGGACCTCGTTCGGCGCGGGGAAGGTGGTCGTGTCGCCGCAGGGCCCGGGGCCGTGGCGGTGGGCTGTCGCGGCGGCCATGGTGTGCGTGCTCGCCGGTGTGCTCACGGTGACGCTGCGCCATCCCGGTCCGGACCTGAGCCAGCCCGCGCCGACGGTCACCGTGGGAGCGAGCCCCTCCGAGGGCTCCACGGCCGACGCCAGCACACCCCCCGCCACCGAGGAGCCGACGCCTTCCGCGTCGACGGGCGCGCCCGGGGGTCGGGTGGTGTGGCGCGGCAGCCTCACCTTCGTCGCGCAGCCCGGCATGAGCGACCTGTCGGTGGTCGCGACGCCGGCCACACCGTCGCTGGCCGACGGCACGGCCCTGTCGCTGTGTGCGTCGTCGTGTCAGCCGCCGGTGATCGATGGCGAGTTGGTCGCGCACTGGGCCGGGGCGAAACCGCCGACCTACAGCCAGTGCGTCACCGCGCTGGCCGGCCGGTCCGTGTCCACCTCCGTCCCCGTGCGCGTGGGCCAGACGGCGTGCTTCGCCACGGAGGCCGACACGATCGGCTTCTTCACGGTGACCGCCACGTCCCCCGGCGTCTCCGCCGCGGGAGTGATCTGGTCGCTCTGAGGACCTGCCTGAGGACCCGTCCGGTCAGCAGGATCCGGGATCTGCGGGATTGCGACACAAGTGTCACGGCATGCGAAACGTGACACATGTTTCGCGTTATGGTTGACAGCCGAGTGGACCAGAAGCGAGCCTTGGGGAGGCCCCACGGCCCGGACCACGTCGTCTCACGCGGGGTCCGACCTTGCAGGGAGGCAGGTGCTGTGACCAGGGACGAACTCGACGCGTTGACGGCTCGGCTGCGCGAGCGCCCCGGCGGCGTGCCGCGCGCCGTCGAGCAGGCGCTGAAGGCGGTGGACGCCTACCTCTCACTGACCGAAGGCGATCCCGGGCGCACCGGTTTGGAGTGCGAGCACGCCATGGCCCTGGAGCTGTGGCACACGGTGCAGGAGGCGACCGTGGCATCGACCGGCCACCCGCCTGGCACCACCGTCGGGGCCGGGACCACGGAGGCGGCTTGACCTCACACCTGGGGGCTGTGTGAGCACGTGCCCCGGGCGGCCCGAGCGCGCCGAGCGGAACTACGCCGATCGGAGTCAGCGGCACGAGCCGTCGGTGTTGTCGTCGATCGCGTCCGCGGACAGGCCGAGGGCAGCCCCGATCAGCGCCGCGAGAGCCTGGCGGAGAGGCGGGTCGAGTGGCTCCGCGTCAGGCTGGAGGAGCAGCAGGCCCGGGTCGACCGCCTGCGGCGGGACCGAGCAGCTGGGTACGGATGGCAGGAGACCACGATGGCGCGTCCGGTCCGGACCGAGCCGCCTGAGGCCATGACGTTCAGGGAGAGGCTGCGCCCCGAGACCGTCGAGGCGGTGTGGCTCTACGTGGTGCTCGGGGTTCCGTTCGCCGCTCTGGGGATCAAGCACGGCTACGGCGAGTCCCTGCGCGACGGTGACTTCTTTCTCTTCGGGATCTCGGCGCTGGTGGCGACGCTGTTCGAGTGGTTCGTCGAGCAGCCGATGTCCGTCTCCCGCTTCTTTGCCGGCGGGTCGAGTGGCGAGGCGCTGGTCATCCTGTTCTTTCTCGGGTGGAACTTCTACCTGTTCGCGGATCTGCCGGGTGACCATTCGTCATGGCACCTGAACGTGGCGCTCTGGCTGACCGTCGCCTTCGTCGTCGGCTCCCACTCCCGGACGGCGCGCCAGGCGGCGGCCCGCATCCGGCGCCTCGCCACGCGTTCCTGACGCCGGTGCCGGTGCGGGTGCCGGTGCGGATCGGGGGGCCGGGCGGCTGGTTGATCACCCAGTGCGGCAGCTGACGCACCGTGCAGATCACCAATGGCCTACCCGTGGGTCAGCCGCGAGTCTGTCCCTGCTCGCCCACCAGACGCCTCACACGGCGCCGACGGTCGCCTCACCGCGTCGGCGCGAGAAGGGACTGCTCCATGTCCATCGGCCTGTCGTGCCGCCGCGCGGCCGCGAAAGCGCTCGCTGTCGGCGTCCTCCTCGTGACGGCGGCGCCCGGGACCGCCCACGCCGACACCGTCGGTGCGACCGTACGGACCCCTGGCGCCACCCTCGGCCCCACCTCGACCTTCTCCGAGATCTCCACCCACGCGGACTGCGCCGCCGGACTGATCTCCGGCGGGGGCATCGACCAGGCCATCGGCACCGGCAGTGCGGCGCCAGGCAACCACGTCAACGGCACCGAGCCCAGCCCGGACGGCAGCACCGAGTACACCGGGTCCACCGGCGTGGTCGGCACCGACGTGACCCACTGGCTCGGCATCGGCGGCAGCGGGGGCGCGGTCAACAGCTCCTTCTCCAGCACCCCGTACGGGGTCTGCTTCACCAGCGACCTCATCGACCACACCCAGGTGGTCATGAACGACATCGCCGGTCCGAGCTCCGCCGCGACGGTGGGCCTGGCGGTCGCCACCTGCCCTTCGGGCACGCGCCTGCTCGGCGGCGGCGCCAGGACCACCCCGGCCGGCGTGGGGAGTCTGAAGCCTGCCGCCAGCTACCCCACATTCGACGACGCGGCCCACGACCACGGACTGAAGGCCGCGGCGGACGGTGAGACGAACCCTGACTCCTGGGCCGCCGTCGGCTGGAACGGCGGCGGCGGTGGCAGCACCAACACCACCTACGCGTACGCGATCTGCAGCGGGAACGGCATCGACGTCAGCGGAGTCACGGTGACCGTCCGCTTCGGCGAGGTGAGCGGCCCGAACACCGCCAACAGCGGCCAGAGTGCGACCGTCGGGTGCGGCGTCGACGACGGCACGCTGGTCAGCGGCGGCGCCGCTGTCAGCGGAGGCGACGTCACCACCACGGACTTCACCGGGCCCGGATCGGGCGGCGACCACCTCAACGGCAGCTACCCGAGCGACTCCGGCGGCAACCCGGTCGGCGACGGTGCCACCTCCGCCTCCGACTGGACCGCCTACGCCCACACCGGCGGTGCCGGTTCCACCGGCAACCACACCGACGTCTGGGCGCTGTGCGCCGACGACGGCGTCTGACGCCCGACCGGCACCTCCACCCCTCTGCCCGGCGGGCGGCCGGATCGTGCGGTCGCCCGCTCCGCGACCCTGCGAACCACCACGGACCGGCCCCGAGCCGGTCCGGAGAGGCAGTAACACCCCATGAGAAGAACCGTCCTGACCGTCCTGACCGGTACGACCGGGCTGCTGACCGCCGTCCTGGCGCCCGCCACGGTGACCCCGGCTTCGGCCGCCGATCCGTCGCCCTGCGGGGCCTCCGGCGTGTTCACCGCCTCCGTGCCCACCTGCACCTATCGGACCACCGGGACCGACACCTTCACCGTGCCCGACGGCGTCACCGCCGTGACCGTCGACCTGTTCGGGGCCGAGGGGGGCAGCGCCGCCGGTTACGTGGACCCCAACCCGCCGAACACCGGGGCCCCCGGCGGGCTCGGCGGCGAGACGCGGGCCACCCTTGCCGTGCAGCCCGGCCAGACGCTCCAGATCACGGTCGGCGCCGCCGGCATACCCGGGAGCTCCCGACACGGGGAGTTCGCCCGCCCCGGCGGCTTCGGCCACGGCTCCGGCGGGGGCGGCGCACACGGCGGGGGCGGGTCGGGTGGCGGGGCGTCCGACCTGAGGGTCGGCGCGTTCGACGGGTCCGACCGGGTCCTGGTCGCGGGCGGCGGCGGAGGGGCCGGCAACGGCGGGCCGCTGCTGTACGGCGGCGCGGGCGGCGGCCCGATCGGGCAGGACGGCGGCCAGGGCGGCGGCCCGGACGGATCGGGAGTCGCCGGAGGCGGCGGAAGCCAGACGGCGCCCGGCATCGGCAGCCCCAACTCCGCCCTCGGCGGCCCTGGCGTCGCGGGCGGCGACACCGACCCCAACACCGGTCTGCCCGATCCCGGCAGCGGCGGCCCCGGTGGCAACGGCGCACGCGGTGGCAACGGCGG
>NZ_BBPP01000011.1:101649-112406 GCF_000787835.1 Streptacidiphilus melanogenes | reverse complement strand
GTGGTGGCGGCTGGTTCGGAGGCGCGGGAGGATCCGGCGGCGGCAACCCGGGCGACCTCTACGGAGCCGGAGGTGGCGGCGGCAGCAGCTACGCCGCCCCGGCCGCCACCGCCGTCTCGCTCCTGCAGGGCGTCAACCACGGCGACGGCCACGCCACCGTCTCCTTCCACTACGGCACCACCACCATGCTGGCGGCGGACACGCCCACGCCCTTGTTCGGGCACCTTGTCACCCTCACCGCCACGGTCGGTCCCGGAAACCCCGCCGCAGGCACCCCCGCCGGCACGGTCACCTTCTACGACGGCACGACGCCCCTGGCCCAGGTCCCTCTGAACAACGGTCAGGCCGGCTTCACCACGGGGAAGCTCCAGCCCGGGACGCATCAGGTCACCGCCGTTTACAGCGGCGACCCCGCCTTCGAGCCGAGTGCCACCACCGGGCCGACCGGCATCACCGTCGGCTTCAGCGAGCCCTGCATCACCACCGCGCACCACGGGCCGCTCACCGTCGGCGCGGATCGCGCACTGTGTCTCGGCGGTGGTGGCAGCCAGGATGGCCCCGTCACCGTCCGGCCGGGCGGGGCACTGGCCGTCCTCGGCGCGCAGGTTCACGGGCCCCTGTCCGCCGACGGAGCCGCGGCCCTCGCCGTCTGCGGAGCCACCATCGACGGACCGGTCACCGTCCACGGCCCCACCGGCTACCTCCTCCTCGGCGCGGGGCCCGGCGCCACGAGCTCCTGCGCCGGCAACACGATCCATGGCCCCGTGACGCTCGACGCCGACACGGGAGGCCCCAGCGTCACGGGCGTCACGGTCACGGTTCGCTCGGCGCGGGATGCGGGAGCGGGCGGGGGCTGACGACCTGGGGGATGGCGGCGAGCGCCGCGTCGAAATCGTCCACCATCTCGGGGCGGCGCAAGGTGGCGAAGACCAAGGCCCCGAGCCCGTGGGCGAGGGCTGCGGCGTCGGCGACGGCGCGGTAGCCGAGGACGACGCCGCCCGCCTCGAGTTCGCGGACTCGGCGCCGGCGGCGGGCTAGTCTCCGGGCATGGCAAGAAACACCGCCGAAGGCCCGCCGGGATCGATCTTCGACGAGGTCATCGACCGGAAGAACTCCAACTCCATGAAGTGGGCCCGAGCCCGGGAGTTCCTGGCGCCGGACGAGGCCGCCGCCGATCCGCTGCCGATGTGGGTCGCCGACACCGACTTCAGGGCCCCGCAGGCGGTGATCGACGCCCTGCACGACGCCGTGGACCACGGCGTCTTCGGATATCCCGGAGGCGCGACCGACAGCTATCTGGACGCCGTGACGGGATGGCAGGCCCGGCGGTTCGGCTGGGAGGTGCCGCGTGAGTGGGTGCTCCAGACGGCCGGCATCATCACCACGCTGAAGACCGCCGTCCAGGCGTTCTCCGCGCCGGGGGACTCGGTGCTGATCCAGCCGCCGGTGTACGCGCACTTCCACGACGACGTGCTGCTGAACGGGCGTCACCTCGCCTACGCCCCGCTGGAGCGCACCGACGACGGCTACCGTTTCGACGCGAAGGCGTTCGAGGCCGCGATCCGGCCCGACACCAAGCTGTTCATCCTCAGCCATCCGCACAACCCGACCGGCAACGTCTGGTCCGAGGACGAGCTGACGACGATGGGCGAGATCTGCGCCCGCAACGGCGTGCTGGTGGTCTCCGACGAGGTCCACCAGGACCTGGTCCTCAACCCGGCCAGACGGCACGTCCCGTTCGCCTCCCTCGGTGCGGGGTTCGCGCAGAACAGCATCACCTGCACGGCCCCGAGCAAGGCGTTCAACCTGCCCGGCCTGCAGAGCGCGAACGTCTTCGTGCCGAACCGCAGGATGCGCGAGGAGCTCGCCCGGCAGTACGAGCGCAACCTGTTCCCGCTGGTCAACGTGCTGGGCATGGTCGCCGCCGAGGCCGCCTACGCGCACGGGGAGCCCTGGCTGGAGGAGATGCTCGCCTACCTGCGCGGCAACCACGCCCGGTTCGCCGAGGCCGTCAACGGCGCGACCTCCAGGGTGCGGGTCCTGCCGGCCGACTCGCTCTACCTGGCCTGGATGGACTGCCGGGGGCTCGGGCTGGACGCCCCCGCCCTCGACCACTTCATGCTGACCCGCGCCCGCCTGTGGTTGGACAAGGGGCAGAAGTTCGGACGCGAAGGCCACGGCTACATGCGCGTCAACCTGGGGTGCCCCCGCTCCACCGTCGACGAGGCGATCCGGCGTCTCACCACGGCCGTCACGGCGCTGTGAGCGATGCCGACGGGGAACGGGGGCAAGGACACACAGGGCGTCAGCGGCCCTGGAGGGAGCGGACGTTGTCGCCGAAGGTCCAGCCCAGGGAGCCGTCCCAGTTGACCGACCAGGTCATCAGGCCCTTGAGCGAGCCGCCGAAGGCGTTCCACGCCTGGCTGACCAGGCTCGGGGCCATGTAGCCGCCGCCCGCGCCGGGCTGGGCCGGGAGGCCGGGGACCTGCTTGTCGTAGGGCACCTTGACGGTGGTGCCCTGGATCGTCAGGCCGTTGTTCAGGCAGGTGGTCTGCGCGGTGAACCCCTGCACCGTGCCGGCCTGGTAGGAGTCGCCGGAGCAGCCGTACATGCTGCCGTTGTAGTACTGCATGTTGAGCCACCACAGTTGCCCGTTGTCGGCGTACTTCTTGATGATCGGGAGGTAGGCGCCCCAGATCGACCCGTAGGTGACGCTGCCGCCGGTGACGTAGGCCGTCTCGGGGGCCATCGTCAGGCCGAAGCCCGCGGGCATCTGCGCCATGATGCCGTCGATGATGCGTTCCAGGTTGGCCTGGGAGGCGGACAGCGTGTTGATGTTGCCGCTGCCCGTCAGGCCGGTCTCGATGTCGATGTCGATGCCGTCGAAGTTGTACGTCTTGAGGATCGGGACGATGGTGGCCACGAACCGGTCGGCGACGGTGCTGGAGCTCAGGTCGATCCCGGCGGAGGCGCCGCCGATCGACATCAGGATCGTCGCCCCGGCCGCCTTGGCCTGGCACATCTCGGCCGGGGTCGCGACCTTGACGCCGGTGTCCATGCCGTCCTGCCACTCGGCGGTGCCGTCCGAGAGGATGACCGGGAAGGCGGCGTTGACGACGTTGTAGCCGTGCGCGGCGATGCGGCTGTCCGTGATCGGGATCCAGCCCATGCCGGGGTGGACGCCGTTCGCGGCGCCGTCCCAGTTCTCCCAGTAGCCCTGCAGGACCTTGCCCGCCGGCCGGGGCTTGGTGGCGCAGGTCGCGCCCGTGGGCGAGCTGCTCGGCGAGGCGCTGACGGAAGGCGAGGCGCTGGTGGTGGGTGAACTGCTGGTGGTGGGTGAGGCGCTGGGGGTCGGCGAGGTGCTGGTCGTCGGGGAGGCGCTGGGCGAGGGGCCGCCACTCGGGCCGGTGAGCGACACGTCGTCCGCGTCGTACGCGGGCTGCCCGTACCAGCCGTGCAGGTAGACCGTGACCGACGTGGTGTTCGCCCCGGTGGTGAAGGAGACGCTGAGCTGGCTGTACGACGCGCTGCTCGGCGTCCACGTGGAGGGGTCGGCTGTGTTGCCGGTGCCGGTGGCGCCCAGGTAGACGTAGCTGCCCTGGACGTACGCGCTGAGCGTGTACGAGGAGTTGGGCTGCACGCTGACGCTCTGGCTGCACTGGGCGTCGTCCTGGCCCGTGGGGGTGGCCTGGAGCGCTGCGGTCCCGGAGTGGACCGGGGCGCTCACCACGGTGCCGGAGCCGGCCGAGCAGGTCCAGCCGGTCAGTCCGTTCTCGAACCCGGGGTCGGTCACCAGATTGGTGGTCGCGGCCCCGGCCGTGACGGACCCGGCGACGGCGAGGCAGGCGCCGATGAAAGCGGCGGCGCTCATCCCGGCGAGTGCGCGTTGTGCGGTCGCCCTGTTCGGACGGGACATGCTGTGCTCCCTTCCCGCCGAACGCCATGGGCATGACTGAGCTGTGGGGGCATGGCGCCCGGCTCTGGATGAGGTGGGGACAGGTGGGACTGTGCCGGACGGGATCGTAGGAAAGGCGCCCGGGGCCCGTCAATAGGTCTGGACCAATGCCGCTGGTCGTCCGTCGGTCGGTGTCTCAACGGGCCTGTGTCCGGCCGCCGCAAAGGTGCTGAGGGTGGATCAGCCCGCCGTCGCCGCCCAGGCGATCGCCGCGTCCCGGGAGTCGTGCACCGTCGCGCGATCGCCGAGCGTCATGTCCGGCGCGGCGACCAGCCCCACCAGGAGCCCCGTCGAGGCGGCCGCGGCGATCACGCCGCGCAGCAGGGCCAGCGCCGCGGCGTCGGCGTCGGTGACCCGGTGCAGGTCCAGCACCAGGCAGCCGGGCTGCTCGTCCGGCAGGCACGCGCCGACCGCGTGCACCACCCGCTCGGCCGCGGTGAAGTCGAGCGCCCCCTGCGCCGCCACCAGTGCGAGCCGCCCGCCGTCCCGCCAGGCCTCGGTCACCGTGGGCGCGCTGGGCGCCGGATTGTGCATCAGATGCAGGCCGAAGCGGTCGGACAGCTCGCGCAGGGCCGAGACGACCCGCACCGAGTTTCCGGCGGCGTCGAGCGGTGGACTGTAGCCGGCCACGCCGAAGCGCCCGGGGCTGACCGCGATCACCCCGCCGGAGACCCCGCTCTTCGCGGGGAGTCCGACCCGCAGCAGCCACTCCCCGGAGCCGTCGTACATCCCGCAGGTCGCCATCACGGCGAGCACCTGCACGGCCACGGGCTCCGGCACCACCTGCTCCCCGGTCACCGGGTTGAGGCCGCCCGCCGCCAGCGTTGCGGCCATCACTGCGACGTCGACCGTGTCCACCAGCACCGCGCACTGCCGGAAGTACACCTCCGCCGCCTCCGTCGGCGGACAGCGCAGCGATCCGGAGGCCCGCATCAGGTGGGCGAGCGCGCGGTTGCGGTCACCGGTCTGTGCCTCGGCGCGGTAGACCTCCTCGTCGACATCGAGCCCGCGTCCGGCGAACCGGCCCAGGACGTCCAGGACGCGGGTGAAGCGCTCCTCGGGGCCCTCCGCCGCCAGCATCCCCGTCGTTGCGATGGCCCCGGCGTTGATCATGGGATTCGCGGGACGCCCCGTCCCGGGTTCGAGGCTGATCGCGTTGAACGCCTCGCCGCTGGGCTCCGTCCCGACATGCCTGGTGACCTCGGCCAGGCCCAGCTCGGTGAGGGCGAGGGCGTAGACGAAGGGCTTCGACACCGACTGGATGGTGAACCGGATCTCCGCGTCCCCGGCCTGGTACCGGTGGCCCTCGCGGCTCACCAGCGCCAGCCCGAACGCCCCGGGGTCGGCCAGCGCCAGCGGCGGGATGTACGCGGCGAGGTCGCCCGAGGCGTCCGCGCCGTGGGCGCGGCACAGCTCGGTGAGCAGCTCGCCGACCACCTCGGAAGCGATCTCGCGGGCCATGCCCTCCATGCTGGGCGCCGCAGCTCCGGCCCGCAACGGATGGAGCCCGGCGTCAGGGCGAGGCGGAGCGCGACGCGGACTCACATGTGCGGCAGCAGACGGTCCAGCCAGCGGGGGAGCCACCAGTTCACCGAGCCGAGCAGCTCCATGATCGCGGGGACCAGCACCATGCGGACCACCGTGGCGTCCAGGAAGACCGCGACCGCCAGGCCCAGACCGAACTCCTTGACCGCGATGTCGGGCGTGGCGAGCACCGAGAGGAAGACCGTCACCATGATCGCCGCAGCCGCGGTGATCACCCGGGCGGTGCGGCCGAGGCCCCGGGCCACGGCCTCCCGGGTCTTCCGGCCCGTGTCGTGCTCCTCGCGGATCCGCGAGACGAGGAACACCTCGTAGTCGGTGGAGAGCCCGAACAGGATGGGGAAGATGAACAGCGGCACCCAGGCGGTGATCGGAGCGGTGGTCGGGAAGCCGAGCAGCGGCCCGAGCCAGCCCCACTGGACGACGGCGACGAGCACCCCGAAGGCCGCGCCGACCGACAGCAGCGTCATCACCGCGGCCTTGATCGCGATCGCGACCGACCGCACCAGCACCAGCAACAGGATCAGCGCCAGGCCGATCACCGTGGCGATCAGGTAGGGCAGCCGCGCGGCGACCTCGGCGGCGAAGTCGGTGTCACCCGCGGTGGGACCGCCCACGCGCACCACCAGCCCGGTCCCCGCGACGGCCGCCGGAACCACCTGGCCGCGCAGCCGGTCCAGCAGCTTCGGGGTCGCGGCGTCCTGGTGCGCGGTGGTCGGGTAGGCGACGAACAGCGCCGCCTTCCCGTCCTGGCTGAGCTGCGGCGTCGTCACCGCGGCGACGCCGGGGGTCCGGGCGACCGCGTCGGCCAGCGCGCCCAGGTCCGCGCCGCCCGGCGGCAGGGAGGCGACGACGACGAACGGCGCGTCGAACCCTGCGCCGAAGCCCCGGCTGAGGATCTGGTGGGAGGCGTAGCCGCTGGTGTCATGGGGTTCGGTGCTGTTGTCCTCGAAGCTGAGGCGCATCGAGAAGGCCGGGATGGCCAGCAGGATCATCAGCGCGGCCCCGGCGACCAGGCCGGTGACCGGGCGGCGCTGGATCACCCGGGCCCAGCGTTCGGCCATCGGGCTGCGCGAGCCGGTGCGGCCGAGGTAGGGGAGCTTCAGGCGGTCGATGCCGTGACCGGCGAAGCCCAGCAGCGCGGGCAGCAGGGTGACCGCAGCGATCATCGTCATCAGCACCGTCGCGGACGCGGCCACGGCGGTGGCGTTGAGCAGGCGCTGCTGCACGACGAACAGCCCGAGCATGGCGATCACCACGGTGGCGCCGGCGAACAGCACCGGCCGGCCGGCCTTGGCGATGGAGACGGCGACGGCCTCCTCCGGCGTGTCCCCGTCGGCGAGCGCCTCGCGGAAGCGGGTCACGATGAACAGCGCGTAGTCGATGCCGACGCCGAGACCGAGCAGGGTGGACACGATGGGGCTGAAGGACGGCGCCGGAAACAGGTAGCCGAGCAGGAAGGTGAGGGCCAGTCCGGTAGCGATGCCGAAGAGCGCCCCCAGCATGGTCACGCCCATCGCGAGCAGCGAGCCGAAGGCGATCAGGATGACCAGCATCGCGGCCAGGGCCCCGATGGCGTCCGACGCGCCCCCGTACGGGGTCTCCGCACCCACGACGTCCGCCCCGCCCAGCGCGAAGGTCACGCCGTCGCCACTGGCCCGATCCACCTCCGAGATCATGGACTTGACCTCGGCGGCGGGCAGCGGATTGACGTCGGACTGGAGGGTGGCGAAGGCGATGGTGCCGTCGCGGGAGATCTGCCCGGGGGTGTCGTAGGGGGAGCGGACGGAGGTGATGTGCGCGGAGGCGGCCAGCTGAGCCGTCAGCGCGTCCACCCGGGCGCGGACGGCCGGCGTGGTCACGCCCGCCGGTGCGTCGGCGGCCAGCGTCAGCGAGCTGCCCTTGCGCTGCGGGAAGTGATCGCTGATCAGCTGCTGGGCCTGCGCCGACTGCGACCTCCCGCCGGTGAAGTCGTTGTCGGCGGGCGCGGCGAAGCCGATCCCCACGACGAGCAGCACCAGCGTGCCGACGACCCACGAGACCACCACGAGGCGCCGCTGCCGGTAGCAGAACCGGCCCAGCCCGCCGAGCAGTCCCGCGCCCGCCTCAGCCTTGGTCACCGTTCGCAGGTTAGACCGCCCGCTCGGGATTTCCGGGCAGCACGCGTCCGGAGCCACCTGTTCGGCGGGCCCCGGAGGTCCAGGGTGCTTGAGACGTCTCAAACCGCAGCTCGGAAACCCGGTGACCAGAGTGGCGCGGAAGCCGTCGGGCGCAGGCGGAGGAGGCGCCGCGCAAGGGCGGTGGGACGGCGTGGGAAAGCACTGAGACGGTGCTGGGACGTCGGATGCGGGTCGCCCATGCCGTGGCGGTGCTGGCAGGGTGAGGGTGCGCTTTCGAGATCGCCGGTGCTCGTGTCAGGGCCCGGGCGCCACCCCCGTGAATCCGTCCGGGGCACCCGAAAGCAACCGACACCACGAAACGGAGAACACCCGTGCTTGCACGATTCAAGAGGCTGGCAACCGCCGCCGCAGTCACCGCGTCCGCGCTGGCGGTGCCCCTCGTGGGCGCCGGAAGCGCGCACGCCGACTCCCAGGACGGCTGCGGCTACCCGTACGTGTGCATCTACGCGGGCACCAGCGTGACCGGCCCCATCGTGGCCGAGTTCAAGGACTACACCAGCTACTACCAGAGCACCAACCACGGGCCGGGCTTCGCGGTCGTCAACACCCGCAACCAGGACACCGTGTGGATCCGCTCCACCTACGGCGGCACCACGATGTACTCGTGCCTCTCCAACGCCGGCTCGGTATACAACAGCATGGGCAGCATCGGAACCATCACCGGCATCATGATCAGCTCCAACACCAGCTGCTGACCCACCGCGCCCTGATCCGCCGATTCCTCTGACGAAGGACACCATGTACAAGAAGCTGATCGGCCGCGGACTGGTGGCGGCCACCGCCCTCGCGCTCTCCACCGTGGCACTCGCCGGCACCGCCCAGGCGTCCACCAGCGCGCCGTGGCTCGGGTACGGCCACACCACCTCGGGCACCGGGGTCTGGTGCGTGCAGCACCTGGTCAACGACTACCTGCGGCTGAGCGGTCGGCCGACCATCGCCGAAGACAGCCAGTGGGGCCCGCAGACCGAAGGCGCCGTCAGGGGGTTCCAGCAGGCCGTCTACGGCAACCTGCAGGTCGACGGCATCGTCGGTCCGCAGACCGGCAGCAAGTTGATGAACGAGGACTGGACCGACCCGTACGCCGGGCCCAACGGTCAGTGCCTGCCCTACGTCCCGACCGCGCCCAACTTCCCCAACGGCTGAGCGCGGGGACACGCCACAGCGCGGGCCGCGGCGGCGGCCCGCGCTGTGGCGCACCAGGTCCTGCTGACAGCGGCTTAGGGGACCGTTAAGAAACCTGTCTATTGACGAGGGATATTGGTCTGGACCATGTTGGGAGGGCCGCGCGGTTGATCACCCCCACCTACCGTGTGCGGCGCGGCTGCTGTCGCGCCGTCACCTGACAACGACGAGGAGGACTCGCCCATGAGGCGCGTCACCCTGTCCCTCGCCACGGCCGCCGCCCTGCTGGCCGTGCCGCTGACCGCGGCCACCGCGACCTCCGCCCACGCCGCGGGCGGACCGACCGGGCTGATCGCGGACTACGCGGTCACCTCCAGCTGGTCGAGCGGCTTCGAGGCCGGCTACACGATCACCAACGACACCAATGCCGCCGTCGCCACCTGGTCGCTCTCCTTCGACCTGCCCGCCGGGGAGAGCGTCACCAGCGCGTGGAACGGCACCCTGAGCTCCAGCGGCAACCACTACACGATCACCGCGCCCAGCTGGGCGGGCCCCCTCGCCCCCGGTGCGACGGCGGCGGTCGTCGGGTTCGACGTGTCGAACGGAAGCAACCCGCCGACGGCCCCCGCCGACTGCACCATCAACAACGCGCCCTGCGCCGGCCTCCCCGCCGACAGCACCCCGCCGTCGACACCCACCGGGCTCAAGGTCACCGGCAGCGCCCCCGGTTCGGTCTCCCTGTCGTGGAACGCCGCCACCGACAACCAGTCCGTCGCCGGCTACCACCTGTGGGCGAACGGCGCGGTGCTGGCCACCGTCACCGGGACCAGCGCCACGCTCACCGGTCTGATCCAGGGCAGCAGCCTGGCCGTCAGCGTCTCCGCGTTCGACCCGAGCGGGAACGAGTCGGCCGCCTCGGCCGCCGTCAGCGCGGTCGCGGGCAGCGGCAGCGTCCCCGGTGCGGCCGCGCCCTACGTGGACCTGGGCGCCTACCCGACCCCGAGCCTCACCACGCTCGCCGCGAACAGCGGACTGAAGCAGTTCTCGCTCGCGTTCGTCATCAACGGCAGCACCCCGTGCAGCGCCAGCTGGTTCGGCGCCTACGACGCGACGACCGGCTGGGACAAGGCCGACATCGACGCGTTCCGGGCCACCGGCGGCGACGTCCGCGTCTCCTTCGGCGGGGCGAACGGCACCGAGCTCGCCCAGTCCTGCACCACCGCGGCCGCGCTGGAGGCGCAGTACCAGAAGGTCGTCGACGCCTACGGGCTGGACCGGATCGACTTCGACATCGAGGGCACGGCTGTCACCGACCACGCGTCCATCGACCGCCGCTCGCAGGCGCTCGCCCAGCTCCAGGCGGCGCAGGCCGCGAAGGGCCGGGACCTCAAGGTCAGCCTGACCCTGCCGGTGCTGCCCTCCGGCCTCACCGCCGACGGCCTCTACGTGCTGCAGTCCGCCAAGGCGGCGGGCCTGAACGTCGACGTGGTCAACGTGATGGCCATGGACTTCGGCGACTCCGAGGCCCCGAACCCCGCCGGACAGATGGGCACCTACGCGATCCGGTCCGCGCAGGCCACCCAGGCGCAGATCCTCTCCGTCTGGCCCACCCTGACGGCGACCCAGGCCTGGCTCAAGGTCGGCGTCACCCCGATGCTCGGGCAGAACGACAACGCCTCGGAGGTGTTCGGCCTGTCCGACGCCTCGCAGCTGGTGACCTTCGCGCAGCAGAACCACCTGGGCGAGCTGGCCTTCTGGGAGATGACCCGGGACGCCGACGCCTGCACCGGCGGCCTGTCCAAGTGCACCAACGTCCCGCAGACGCCGTACGAGTTCTCGAAGATCTTCGCCGGGTTCACCGGCTGAGCCGAACGGGTTCCGGCCCGCGGCGGCGCCGTGCCGACCATCGTCGGCGCCGCCGCCCCGGGGGCCAACGCGGCCCCACCAAAATCCCGCCC
>NZ_BBPP01000011.1:68837-101280 GCF_000787835.1 Streptacidiphilus melanogenes | reverse complement strand
CCGGCCCGCGCGGCGCCGTGCCGACCATCGTCGGCGCGCCGCCGCCGCGGGGTCCACCGACGGCCCAACAAAACTCCCGCCCCGACCTTCCGGTGACGGAGGCTCGAAGCAGCGCCCGGCGGCAGCGGGGCCCGGCATCTCGCTGCGGGAGGCGACGGCGTGTCCACCTACCTGTTCCGGCTCGGCCGCTGGGCATTCCGGCGGCGCCGGATCGTGGTCGGCTTCTGGCTGGCCGTCGCGGTGCTCGCCGTCGTCCTCGCCACGGTCAGCGGCGGGAAGACCAACGACACCTTCACCATCCCCGGCACCGAGTCCCAGCAGACCACGGACCTGCTCAAGCGCACCCTGCCCGCGTTGGCCGGCGGCCAGACCCAGGTGGTCTTCGCGGCCCCCGCCGCGACCCGGATCACCGACCCGGGCCCCAAGGCCGGCGTGGAACAGGCGCTGATCCGCATCAGGACCGTCCCGCAGGTCGCGACGGCCCTCGACCCCTACACCACCCGCAGCATCTCCCCGGACGGGCGGGTGGCCCTGGTGAGCGTGCAGTGGACCGGCCAGCCCGGGGAGGTGAAGGACGCGTCGCTGGACGACCTGCAGGCCGCGGTCGTCCCCGCCCGGCAGGCCGGTGTGCAGGTGGAGTACTCCGGCAGCGTGTTCCCCGGCTGGCGGATCGTGCCCTCGGAGCTGCCCGAACTGATCGGCCTGATCGTCGCCTTCGTGATCCTGCTGATCACCTTCGGCGCGCTGGTCGCCGCCGGGATTCCGATCCTCACCGCGATCCTCGGCGTGGTCGTCTCGCTGATGGGCATCACCGCCCTGGCCTCGGTGATCAACATCGCCTCGGCGTCGACCACCGTCGCCATCATGCTCGGCCTTGCCTGCGGCGTGGACTACGGCCTGTTCATCCTCTTCCGTCACCGCAACCAGCTCCTGCAGGGCAGGGACGTCGAGGAGTCCGTCGGCCTGGCCCTCGGCACCGCCGGCGGGTCGGTGGTCTTCGCGGCCCTCACCGTGATCATCGCCCTGTGCGGCATGTCCGTCGTCGGCATCCCCTTCCTCACCGTGATGGGGCTGGCCGGGGCGGCGGCGGTCGCCGTCGCCCTGCTGATCGCCCTCACGCTGCTGCCGGCCCTGCTCGGCTTCGCGGGCCACAAGATCACCTCCTTCGTCGACACCCGCGTGCGCCCCGGCCACCACGAGCGGGTCGCCAAGACCTCCGCCGCGGAGTCGCCGACGACCCGCGGCGCCCGGTGGTCGCGGTTCGTCGTCCGCCACCGGCCCCTCGTGGCCGTCACCGGCGTCTCGCTGCTGCTGCTCCTGGCCGTCCCCGCCCTCGACATGCAGCTCGGGCTGCCCAGCGGCGCCTCCAAGCCGACGTCCAACACCCAGCGCCGCGCCTACGACCTGATCAGCGAGCACTTCGGTCCCGGCTACAACGGGCCGCTCCTGGTCGTGACCGAGCACGGCGTCGCCCCCGCGGCGGTGCAGCGCCTGGCCGGCGCGCTGGCCACGCAGCCCGACGTCGCCACCGCCGGGGCGCTCGCGACCAACCAGCAGGTCGCGATCGTGCGCGTGGTGCCCAAGAGCGGCCCCAACGACCCGGCGACCGCCGGCCTCGTCCACGGCCTGCGCGACCACCGTGCCGCCGTCGAGGCGGTGGTCGGCGCACCGGTCCTGGTCGGCGGAGCCACCGCCTCGAACATCGACGTCTCGCAGAAGCTCGGCGACGCGCTGCCGGTCTTCCTCGCCGTCGTGGTCGGCCTCGCCTTCGTGCTGCTGACGCTCGCCTTCCGGACCATCCTGGTGCCGATCAAGTCGATCCTCGGCTTCCTGCTCTCGGTCGCGGCCGCGTTCGGCGCGTCGGTGGCGATGTTCCAGTGGGGCTGGGGCCGGCACATCTTCGGCATCACCCCGACCGAGACGGTCAGCTTCCTTCCACTGATCATGCTGGCCATCATCTTCGGTCTCTCCAGCGACTACGAGGTCTTCGTCGTCTCGCGCATCAAGGAGGACTTCACCGCGACGGACGACGCGCGCGGCGCGGTCGAACGCGGAACGGCCCGCTCCGCCCGCGTGGTGACGGCGGCCGCCCTGATCATGTTCTCGATCTTCGTGGCGTTCATGTTCACCAGCGACCCGACCATCAAGGCCATCGGCTTCAGCTTCGCCGTCGGTGTCTTCCTCGACGCCTTCGTGGTCCGGCTGACGGTCGTCCCCGCCGTCATGGCGATGGTCGGCGCGCGGATCTGGTACCACCCGCGGTGGTTCGCCCGCTACGTGCCCGACCCGGACATCGAAGGAAGCCGGCTGGAACGGGAACTCGGCATCCGGCCCGGCGCCCCCTCCGGCACCCGCGTCTGAGCGGGGCCGGGCAGCCGCGCGTCGGCTGTCGCGGGAGTGGTCGTGACCAACCGCCCCGGAAACCCGGATGCGTCGACCAGGTCGTGGGGGCCACACTGGCTCGTCGGCGGTGTCCTCGTCCCGCCGGATTCCCGATCCCCGGTCAAGGAGTGTTGTGCAGAGTTCCGTCACGGTGTCCCCGTCCCAGGTGCCCGAGCTGCTGCTCGGGCTGGCGACCGTGCGGCCCGTGTTCCTGTGGGGCGCGCCGGGGATCGGAAAGTCGTCCCTGGTCAACCAGTTCGCCGAGTCGCTCGGCCTGGAGTGCGTCTCGCTGCTCGGCACGCAGCTCGCACCGGAGGACCTGATCGGGGTTCCGCAGATCACGCCCGAGGGGCGGTCCCGCTTCTGCCCGCCGGAGGCGATCGCCCGGGACCAGCCGTACTGCCTGTTCCTCGACGAGCTCAACGCGGCCACGCCCGACGTGCAGAAGGCCTTCTACTCGCTGATCCTGGACCGCCGCATCGGCTCCTACGAGCTGCCGCCGGGCAGCATCGTCATCGGCGCGGGCAACCGCGCCACCGACGGCGCGCTCGCCCGCCCGATGCCGTCCGCGCTGCTGAACCGGCTGGTCCACGTCCACCTGCGGGCGAGCGCGAGCGACTGGCTGCGCTGGGCCGCGGGCGCCGGGATCCACCCATGGATCTCCGACTACCTCACCGACCGCCCCGACCACCTGTGGTCCGCGCCGCCCAAGACGGAGGAGGCCTTCTCGACGCCGCGTGCCTGGCACATGCTCTCCGACGCACTGCACTCGTTCGGCCCGACCCTGGACGAGCCGACCCTCAAGGTGCTCGCGCACGGGTTGCTGACGCCCACGCACGCCACCGCGCTCTGCGGCTACGCCAAGATCGTGCGCAACTCCTACGGGCTGGACGCGATCCTCAAGGGCGACGCCTCCTGGCCGAACCGGGTCGAGGACCGGGACCTGCTCTACTACCTGGCCGACGCCTTCCGCGGACGCCTGGTCAAGGAGCTGCCCGCGAGCAAGGAGCACGCCTCGCCGTCCGTGCGGCAGACCGCCTACCGAGCCAAGGCGTTGCTGGTGCAGCTCGCGGAGATCTCCGTCGAGGTCGCACAGACCGTCATCGCCGACGCCCCCGACGGCAACCCGGTGCTGCCCTCGTGGTTCCTCATCGAGGCCGCACGCGACATGCCGCGCCTGGTCGAGGCCCGCCGGTGAGCGGCGGCCGCCGCCGCGCCGGCGGCAAGGGCGGTCCGGGCGGCAAGGGCGGCGAGCCGCCCGCGGATCCGGCGGCCGTCGCCTTCTCCGCCGGGATGGCGCTGGTCCGACGCAACACGGCGCTCGCCGCCGTCCCGGCCACACTGTGCGCTCTCAAGGAGGATGACTGCCCGCACCACCCGCCGCACGGATGGGTGGTCGTCACCTCCAACGGGGTGCTGCACCACAACCGCCGCCGCCGCGCGGAGCCGGAGGAGTGGGCCTGGGCGCTCGCCCACGCCCTGCTGCACCTCGGTTTCGGCCACGTCCCCGCCGCGCGCGGCCCGCGCGAACAGCCCGACCGGTTCGAGCTCACCGCCCGCTGCACGGTGGTGAACCGCTTCCTGGCCACCTTCACCGTGGGCCGCGCACCCGACACCCTCGCAGTCGTGCACCCCGGAGACGACGAGGAGCGCCTCGCCGCCCGCTGGCGCCGCGACGGCATCCCCGCCGCGTACGCCGACGGCGGCGTCGCCGGAGGCGAGCCGGACCAGGTGCTGGAGCCGTGGGCGGGCTGGCACGGCACCGCTCCCGAGGACTGGACCCTCGCCTTCGCGCACGCGCTGACCCGCACCGTCTCCGCGGCGATGGACCTCGCCGCGGGCCGCCGTGAGGAGCTGACGGGGGAACGGCTGCCGCAGCGGCCCTGGGAGCGGGCGCTGAGCTGGTTCGTCTCCTCGTACCCGCTGCTGGGCGGCCTCGCGGCCGGCCTGACGCTGGTCGCCGACGCCGAACTGGCCCGCGCGCACGGCATCTCCATCGCCGCGGTCAACGCCGAGGCGGGCGAGATCTACGTCAACCCGCTGCGCCACCACACCGACGAGGAGTGGCGGTTCATCCTCGCCCACGAGATGCTCCACGCCGCGCTGCGCCACGGCGAGCGCGCGGGCGGCCGCGACCCGTACCTGTTCAACGTGGCGGCCGACTACGTCGTCAACGGCTGGCTGCTGGAGATGGGCGTCGGCGAGATGCCCGAAGGGCTGCTCCACGACCCGGAGCTGCGCGGCCTGTCGGCCGAGGAGGTCTACGACCGGATCGTCCGCGACCAGCGCCGGATCAGGCGCCTGGCCACCCTGCGCGGCAAGGGCCTCGGTGACATCCTCGGTGAACCGCTGCCGCACGGCGGACGCGGCGGCCCCTTCGTCGACCTGGACGAGTTCTACCGGCGCGGCCTGCGGCAGGGGTTCGACCTGCACCAGCGCGAACGCGGGCTGCTGCCGGCCGGGCTGGTCGAGGAGATCCGCGCGCTCGCGCAGCCGCCGCTGCCCTGGGACGCGCGCCTGGCCCGCTGGTTCGACGAGTTCGTGCCCCGCCCGGAGCCGGTCCGCAGCTACGCCCGCCCGGCCCGGCGCCAGTCCTCGACGCCCGACATCCCGCGCGCCGGACGGTACTTCCCGCCGGAGGAGGTCGCCCGCTGCACCTTCGGCGTGCTGCTGGACACCTCCGGATCGATGAGCCGCACCCTGCTCGGCAAGGCGCTCGGCGCCATCGCCTCCTACGCCGCGTCCCGCGACGTCCCGGCCGCCCGCGTCGTCTTCTGCGACGCGGCTGCGCACGACGCGGGCTACCTCCCCGTCGCCGACATCGCCACCCGGGTCCGCGTACACGGCCGCGGCGGCACCGTCCTGCAGCCGGGCGTCGACCTGCTCGGCCGCGCGCCCGACTTCCCGGCCGCGGCACCGCTGCTGATCATCACCGACGGCGACTGCGACGTGCTGCGCGTCCGTGGCCGCGAACACGCCTACCTCGTCCCCCGCGGCTCGACGCTGCCGTTCACCCCGCGTGGCCCCGTCTTCCACCTGGCCTGAAAGCCCAGCGTCACGGCTGACGGGGCGCGAACACAGCGGTCAGACGGCCGGCGAGCCCGAACCGGGCCCGGCCAGCCGCACATGGGTCACCAGACTGGCGAGGGCCGAGCGGGACGCCACACCGACCTTGCGGTAGATCGTCGAGACGTGCGTCTCGACCGTGCGTCGGCTCAGGAAGAGGCGTGTCGCGATGGCCTGGTTGCTCAGACCGTCCGCCACCAGTCCCGCGACCTCCAGCTCACGCGCCGTCAGCTCGGCGAGCCCCGTCGGCACCTGGGGGACGACGGGGGGGGTCTCGATCTCGACCAGAGCGGCCAGGTCGGACAGCAGGCGCGCGCCTCCCGCCCCCGCGATCGCACGCACACGCTGCCGCAGCACCGCAGCCCCGGCCTGATCGCCGGTGGTCCTGAGCAGCGGGACCGTGCGCAGCAGCGTGTAGGCCTCCCACAGAGACGCCCCGCAGGACGCGTACGCGGAGGCGGCTCGCGTCAGCAGTCCCACCGCCCCCGCGTGGTCGCCCCGGTGCTCCGCCAGCGTGGCCCGGGCGCGCAGGGCGGCCCCGCGCTGGCCGGCGAGGTCGAGCCGCTCGGCCTCGGCCATCGCGCGGTCGGCCCATCGCTCGGCGCGGTCACGCTGCCCGGTGGCGAGGGCCGCCGCCACCAGGGTCTCCAGCTGGGCGGGCCGGATCGACGGCTGCAGGCGCCGCAGGTCCGTCCCGCCGCCCGCGGTGACGATGGCTTCGAGGGCACGCTGCGGATCCCCGCTCGCCAGAGCCGTGTGCCCCAGCATGCAGCGGGCGAGGGAGGCCCACCAGGTGTCGCTGCGCCCGGCGAAGGTGACGGCTTCCTCGGCGATCGCCATGGCCCGGGATTCGCCGAGCGGAGCCGCCACCAACTGGATCAACGGCGTGAACGCCAATGTGAAGGCAAGGAGTTCGCTGCTGCCGATCGCCCGGGCCACGGACTCGGCCTCCTCCGCGGCTTCCAGCGCGGTCTCCAGCCGACAGGTGTTCAGGTGTACGTAGGCGCGGCTCGCGAGGAGGTGCGGAAGCACGCAGAGCTGTCCGGTGCGGCGGGCGATGTCCAGCCCCCGGTCCGTGTGCCGCTCGGCCTGCGGATGGCGCTCCAGCAGCGCCTCCGCCCACGACAGCCACACCAGCGCCTCGCACAGGCCGGCCAGGCTCGGGTCGGTCAGCCCGTCCACGAGCTCGGCGGCCGCGTCGGCGAGCTCCCGTGCGGCCCCGGTCTCTCCCTCGTAGGCCTCCCCGAGCGCGGACAGGGCGAGGGCGGCGGCCGCGCCGACCTGATCGCCGTGGGCCCGTGCGAGCGCGAGGACGGCGGCCATCTCCGCCCGGACCTCGGGGTAGGAGACGGTCAGCAGCGCCGACATGCCCAGGGCCAGGCCCAGCGGCACCGCCTGTTCGGGCGCCGGCCCCGGAACGCGGGACAGTTCGGCGCGCAGCAGCGCGGCCGCCTCGGGGGAGTGGCCGAGGTGGCGCTCCATGACGGCGCACAGGGCGATCGCCTCGGTACGTAGGGCGGGGTCCGCGGACGTGGGCGCGCCGAGCAGACCGTGCAGCAGGTCCCGGCTCTCGCGCAGGTTCCCGCTCACACCCAGGCTGCGGGCCCTGGCCAGCGTCAGCTCGCCGCGCCGGGCCGCGAACTCGGCGGTGTCCGGCATGATCCGCAGCAGGACCGCGAGCAGCTGACCGGCGGTCTCCGGTGCGGTACGGGCCACGGCCGAGGCCGCCTCGCTCAGCACCTCCGCCGCCGCGGGGTCCCAGCCGGTCAACGACTGCTCCACGTGGTGCGCCCGCTCGACGGCCGAGGCTCCGGCGCGGGCGAGCTCCTCGGCGGCGCGGCGGTGGACGTCGATGCGCCGTTCGAGGGGGGTGTGCTCGTACACCACGGCCCGCAGCATCGGGTGGCGCAGGGCCCAGCCCTGCCCCGTGCCGGGCCGCAGCAGGTCCCGCGCCGCCAACTGGGTCAGACAGCGCCGGACTTCTGCCGAGCCGATCCCGTCGCAGACCCGCTCCAGCATGGCGGAGGTCGCATGGTCGCCGAGCACCGCCACCGCCTGCGCCACGCGCTGCTGGACCGAGGGCAGGGCGCCGAGCTCGTCCAGAAGCAGCGCGCCGAGCCCACTGGGTATGTCCCCCGAGCTGTACGCGTCGCCGTCCGCAGGAACGGTGCGGCCGTACTGCTCCAGGCCGAGCAGCGGCGTGCCGCTGCGGAACGCGTGCAGCAGGGTCAGCAGGTAGAGCGGATTGCCCTCGCTCACGGCGTACAGCTCCCGGGCCTGACGCCGGGACAGGTCGGGCGCCAGCGCGGCGACGGCCTGCGCCTCGTCGAGCGGACCGAGCGTCAGGCGCCCCACCACGCCCGCGTCCGCACCGCGACGCAGCGTCGCGGCCACGGACGTGGGCGTCTGCCGCTCCCGACGCGCCACCACCAGCAGCACGCGCCCGCGCGCGGGATGCCTGACCAGGTAGTCCAGCAGCTCCTGGGACGCCGAATCGGCCCAGTGCAGGTCGTCGAGGATCACCACGAGTCCGGCGTCCCCGCCCAGCAGTGCCAGGAGGTCCCTGACGGCGCGGTAGAGCCCGAAGCGGTCCAGGGTGTCGGGGCCGGATCCGTCGCCGTCGTGCGCACCGCGGACCCCGTACAGCACGGGCGCGGCGGCGGCCAGGAGCTCCTTTGCGCCCGCCCCGGCGAGTTCCGCGTCCGCGAACGCGTCGGTGAACATCTGGAAGGGGGTGTGCCGTTCGTACTCGGTCGCCCGCCCCCGGAGCACCGTCATCCCGGCCTGCCGGGCGCGGACGCACATCTCGCCGAGCAGCCTGGTCTTCCCGATCCCGGCCTCTCCGGCGACGTCCAGCACGGCCGGAGCGTGTCCCGCCCCCGACCCGGCGAGCGCGGCGTCGAACAGCGCGGTCTCCGCCGCCCTCCCGACCAGGGCGCGCCCCCGGCCGGGCACGGGGGGCCCGGAGTGCGGCCCCTGGGCGGCGGCCGCGTGGCCCTTTGGCCCGGCGGGGACGGAGCCGGGCCCGGGCAGGGCGCCGGGGAGGACGGTCGGGTTCACAGCCATGCGGTTACCACCTCGTGGGCAGCGCCGAGGGCGGCGCAGCCGTCGGGCCAAAGTCCTGTCTCGCACGAACATCGATGGGCGGGCGGGGCCGCGGCCTCTGCACCCTCAGCCGCCTCACGGCTTGAGACCGCAGCGTACCGGCCGTGGTTCCGCCCGCGGGCCGGTCTTGTGGATCATGCCGGGCCCGCGACGGCCCGATCCACAAGGCAGGCCCTAAGCTCAGGGCATGGCAGTCGAGTTGGTCTATGCAGCGGTCGACTGGGTGGTGGCCGCGCTCGCCGGGCGGGTGGAACCCGGGGAGTTCGCTGACCGGTTGTCGGAGCGTCTGACGGCGCGTGGAGATCTCGCGGCCGTGCTCGCGCGCGACGAGCGGCTGAGCGTCTTCAGGGAGCACACCGCGCGCATCGAGCGGGTGGAGACCCTGGACACGTGGACGGCGTGCGCGGTCCTGGAGACGGGCTCCGGCTGGTGGGAGGTGCGGGTGGCGCTGGAGTCGGCGCCGCCCCACCGGATCCGCGAGTTCCGGCCACGGCCGCTCGCGGCCGACGCGGTGGCGTGGGACGCGGTCGCGCCCGCGCTGCGCGAGCTCGACCGGGTGGAGTCCCAGCTGCCCGGCCCGAGTGCGGCCCGGATCCACCGCCTGCTGAGCGAAGCCGTCGACCGCGGCTGCATCGTCGGCGCGGCCGCGGCGCTCGCGGTGCGGGGCGAGGTCGTTCACCGCGAGCTCCTCGGCGCCTGCGACCTCGTCACCCTGGCCCCGCTGAGCGAGCAGGCCGTGTTCAGGGTCGGCTCCGTCACCAAGGTGGTGACCGCCTTGGCGGTGACGGAGCTGGCCGAGCGCGGGTTGATCGACCTCGACGCGCCGATCGACCGCCACCTGCCTGCGCCGGTGCTGGTGCCCGCCGCGCCGGGTGACCCCTCCCCGACCGTCGGGCAGGCACTGCTGCACCAGGCGGGACTGACCAAGGACGTGCTGCTGGACCGAACCCGCATGCGGCACGGCACCCCGCTGGCCGAGGCCGCCCCGCGGATCCGGCTCGCCTGGGCCCCCGGGGCCCGGGCCGAGTACTCCAACCTCGGATACCAGCTGCTGGGAGAAATCATCCAGTCCGTGACCGGGGAACCCTTCACCGAGTACTGCACGCGGACGGTGCTCGCCCGACACGGCCTCACCGGCACCACCCTGCAGCCGCCCGGCGAGCCGCTCCGCAGGACCGTGACCGGCTACCACGCGTCCGCCGGTCGGCTGTCCCCCGCCTCGGCCGCACCGACCCACCTCCCCGCGGCAGGCGGCATGACCTCCACCCTCCCGGACATGCTGACCCTCGCGACGGCCCTCGGCGCCGCCGACGACCCGATCGTGGCCTCGGCTCTCACCCGCACCGCCCCGGCCGGCCCCGCCGGACGCCGCTTCGGCCCGGGTGTGGCCCTGCTCGACCTCCCCGCGGGCACCGTCATCACCCGCGGCGGCGCGACAGAGGGCTTCACTGCCGAGCTCGTCACGTCGACGGACCACTCCTTCAGCCTCGCCCTGCTGACCAGCAAGTCCCCACCGGACCGCCTCGACGCACTCGCCCTACGGCTCGCCGAGGAACTCAGCACCCACCGCTGAGGGCCGCACCGGCACCCCGTCGGGGAGGCCCGTCGGGAATCCGCACGCGTCGATCAGCTCGAAGAGCAGGGTCTCGACGAACGGGTCCGCCCGCTTGGTCAGGACGGCCGCGAGGGCCTCCGCGTCGGCGGTGAACCCGGCTTCCGCCGCCCACCGGGTGATGTCCGCGGCTGCGCCGGGTGCGGGTTCGGGGATGCCGTAGTCGGCCGCCACGGGGGGATCCAGGAAGGTCGACCACCGGGCCCCCGACGGCGTCAGGCCGCGCACCTGGCACACATCGCTGTCCATCACGTTCGCGATCAGGATCGGGGCGGCCGTGTCATGGACGAGCTCCTGGAATGCCGCGAGTGAGTCGTCCCTGACCCCATGGTGGATCTGGAGGGTCTGCCAGCCCCCGGGGCGCGACCGGCAGGAGGACACGCAGTCCAGATGGCCGTCCGTGCAGCCGGACGCGAAAAGGGCCCGTTCGCGCAGTGGTACGTCGCTGCGTGCCAGCACGAAGTCCCCGGTGAAGCCCATGACCCCTCCTCGGTCGATGAGCAGAGCGTACGTGCCGCCTACGACAGCCAGCCGTGTCGCCCTGGTTGACGTCGGGTCAGCCCAGTGCCCGGTCGAGGTTGAAGGCGGCGCTGATCAGCGAGAGGTGGGTGAAGGCCTGGGGGAAGTTGCCGAGCTGTTCGCCGGTCGGACCGATCTCCTCGGCGAAGAGACCGAGGTGGTTGGCGTAGGTGAGCATCTTCTCGAAGGCGAGCCGGGCGTCCTCGAGTCGGCCGGCGCGGGCCAGCGCCTCCACGTACCAGAACGAGCAGATCGAGAAGGTGCCTTCGGAGCCACGCAGGCCGTCCGGGCTGGCGGCCGGGTTGTAGCGGTAGACCAGCGAGTCGGACACCAGGTCCCCGGTGAGCGCGTCCAGGGTGGAGAGCCACTTGGGGTCGGTGGGCGCGATGAACCTGGCCATGGGCATCATCAGCAGCGAGGCGTCCAGCTCGCCGTCGTCCAGGGACTGGACGAACGCGCTCCGCTCGGCCGACCAGCCGCGCCGCATGATCTGCCGGTAGATCGCGTCACGGGACTCGCGCCAGCGGGGCAGGTCGGCCGGCAGCCCGCGGCGGGCCGCCATCCGCATCGCCCGTTCCAGCGCCACCCAGCACATGAGCCGCGAGTACACGAAGTTCCTGCGGCCCGAGCGGGTCTCCCAGATTCCCTCGTCGGGCTGGTCCCAGTGCTCGCACAGCCAGTCCGCCACCGCGCCGATCTCCTCCCAGTCGGCGCTGCTGATGGGCCGGCCCCACTTGTCGTACAGGTAGACGGAGTCGATCATCGCCCCGTAGATGTCCAACTGGAGCTGGCCTGTCGCGGCGTTGCCGACCCGGACCGGTGCGGAGCCGAGGTGTCCCTCCAGATGGGTCAGCTCGTACTCGGGCAGCTCGCTGCGCCCGTCGATGCCGTACATGATCTGCAACGGGCCGGTCGGCGCGCTGCCTCGCATCCGGTCGCAGAGGAACCCGATGAACGCCTCGGCCTCCGAGGTGAACCCGAGGCGCAGCAGCGCGTAGACGCAGAAGGCGGCGTCGCGGACCCACACGTACCGGTAGTCCCAGTTGCGTTCGCCGCCGACCTGTTCGGGCAGGCTGGTGGTCGGCGCGGCGACGATCGCGCCGGTCGGCGCGTAGGTGAGCAGCTTCAGCACCAGTGCGGAGCGGTTCACCATCTCGCGCCACCGCCCGTGGTAGCGCGACCCGGCCAGCCAGTGGCGCCAGAACCGGACGGTCGCCTCGGCCTCCGCCTGTGCCTCGGCACGCGGACACGACCGGGGCGGGACGTCGTCGCCGATCTGGTCGAGGGCGAACACGTGGGACTCGCCCTCGAGGAGCTTGAAGTGCGACCACACGTCCACCCCGTCGCTCTCCAGCGGCGCGGTGGCGGTCAGCGCGAGCGCCAGGGACGGGGACCGGAACACCGCCACGTGGCCTTCGAGGTGCGCCGTGTGCCGCTCGGCGCCGTACCCGAACCGCGGCGCGACGCGTGCCCGGAAGGGGAGGGCTCCCCGGACGCAGAGCACCCGCCGGATCAGCCGGTGCCTGGCCCCCTCGACGGGCCCGTCGGCGACGGGCATGAAGTCCTGGATCTCGGCCACCCCGTCCGTGGCGAAGAACCGTGTGATCAGCACGTTCGTGTCGGGGAAGTAGAACTGCCGGGTTCGGGTGGGGATCTCGGCGGCCAGCTCGAACGACCCGCCCCGGGCGGCGTCGAGGATGGACCCGAAGACGCTCGGCGCGTCGAAACGGGGGCAGCAGTACCAGTCGATGGTGCCGTCCGTCGCGACCAGCGCGGCCGTATGGAGATCGCCGATCAGGCCGTGCTCGGAGATCGGTCTGTAGTGGGTGCCGCTGGGGGCCTGCCCGAGACCAGTCGTGTCGAACGCCATGCCGACCTCCCCGCCGCCGCGCCGCGGGCCTGGAGATGAAGCCTCCCCTTCATGCTAGATCGAGATCCGCGTTCGGCGGGTAGCGTGCAGGTGAGCCGGGTGGGCCTCCCGAGCGCCGACCCGGGATGAGGAGGACGACCGTGCGCTACACCCGCCTTGGGGCCACCGGCCTGGAGGTCTCCCGGATCTGCGTGGGCTGTATGAGCTTTGGGGAGCCGAACCGGGGCAACCACACCTGGACGCTTCCGGAGGAGCCCAGCCGGGAGATCATCCGTGCCGCGCTCGACGCCGGGATCAACTTCTTCGACACCGCCAACGTCTACTCGGACGGCTCCAGCGAGGAGATCGTCGGACGGGCGCTGAAGGACTTCGCGCGGCGCGACGAGGTCGTCATCGCGACCAAGGTGCACGGTCGGATGCGCCCGGGCCCGAACGGCTCCGGGCTCTCGCGCCGGGCGATCCTCGCCGAGATCGACAACAGCCTGCGCCGGCTCGGGACGGACCACGTCGACCTGTACCAGATCCACCGGTGGGACCACCACACGCCCATCGAGGAGACGATGGAGGCGCTGCACGACGTGGTGAAGGCGGGGAAGGCCCGGTACATCGGGGCCTCCTCCATGTACGCCTGGCAGTTCGCCAAGGCCCAGTTCACCGCCGAACTGGGCGGCTGGACGCGGTTCGTCTCCATGCAGAACCACTACAACCTGCTCTACCGCGAGGAGGAGCGCGAGATGCTGCCCCTCTGCGCGGACCAGGGCGTGGGCTCGATCCCGTGGAGCCCGCTGGCCAGGGGACGGCTGACCCGCCCCTGGGACGCCTCGACGGCGCGCTCGGGGACCGACGAGTTCGGCAAGAGCCTGTACCTGGAGAGCGACCGGGTGATCGTCGAGCGGGTCCAGGAGGTCGCCGGCAAGCGCGGGGTCTCCGCGGGTCAGGTCGCGCTGGCCTGGATCCTGCGCAATCCGGTGGTCTCCGCGCCGATCGTGGGGGCGACCGGGCTGCCGCATCTGAAGGACGCGATCGCCGCCGTGGACCTGGTCCTCGACGACGCGGAGGCGGAGTTCCTGGAGGAGGCCTACGCTCCTCACGCGACCGCGGGTTTCGCGTAGGACCCCGGCAGGCCGCGTCCGTTCCCGCGGTGTCGACGCGGTGACGGCGCGGCCTGCTTGACCTGGGCGTCCGGGGCCCCGCAGAGTCGGGATGCGGCGCGATCCGCGCCGCCGCCCCGCCCGCCGGGCACACCGGAGCCCGGCGTGCCCGGCGGGGTCCCGGACCGAGGGAGCGCCGACCCGGTGGTTCTCGACCTGATCGTGATCGGTGCGGCCATCACCCTCGGGCCGCTGCACAACAGCGCCTTCATCCTGCTGCTGTCCTCGCGGCGCGGCGTCCGCAAGGGGCTGGCCTTCCTGCTCTCCTGGCTTGCCAACCTGGTCGCGGTGATCGCCTGCGTGGTGCTGCTGACCGGCGGGACGCCGCCGGTCCACCACAGCGCACCCTCGACCGCGGCCGTGGCCGCGAAGCTGGCGATCGGCGTCGGCCTGGTGGTGTTCGGCGGGTACCGCAGTCGGCGGCCGCCCCGTCCGCACCAGCCACCCCGTTGGACGGAGCGCGTCGACGACGCCTCGCTCGGCACCGCCGCCGGGCTTGCCTGGCTCCTCCAGCCGTGGGCCATGGTCGGGGCCGGCGCCGCCACGGTCGTCGACGCCGACCTCTCCGCCGCCGACGACTGGCTGGCCCTGAGCGGCTACTGCCTGCTGGCCACCCTCAGTCTGCTGGTGATGGAGCTCTACACCGTCTGGGCGCCGGGCGCCGCACACGCCCGCCTCGAAGCCCTGCGGACCTGGCTCGAAGAGCACCAGGACCAGCTGATCGTCACCCTCTCGCTGCTGGTGGGGCTCTATCTCACCGCCAGGAGCATCTACGAGCTGGTCACCTGAAGGCTCCGTGGGCCGACGCCATCGCCATCCGTGTCAGTCGCCGGGGGCGGTCTGACCTTCGGTGCAGACGATCTGGAGGGTCAGATCGGCGGGCTCGGCCGCCTCGCCTCTCTGAGGGAGGGTGGTCTTGGCGACGGCGACGGTCCAGCCGGTGGCGTCGGCGGTGGGGCGGCTGGAGAGGACGTCGTCCGGTGTCGGGGCGAGGTGGCGTCCCGGCGGGGCGGAGACGGTGAAGCCGCCGCCGAGGACGTTCTCGTCCGGTGGGCACATCAGGCTGTGTTCGGTGCCGTCGGCGCCGCCGGGGATCAGGACGCCGGTGACGGCGTGGGGTTGCATGCTCCGGCGGGCGTCGGCGGCCTGTCCGTCGGCGGCGGCCGCGAGGACGAGCAGCGCGGCGGCTGCCGCGGTGAGGGCCGCGCGGCTGGGATTGGTGATCACTTCGGCGTCCGTTTCTGTCGGCGGGTCGAATGCACGGCCATTTGAGCATGTGCACGTTCAATTTCTCCGCTCCGCCGCGCGTGTCTGCATACGAACAGTCCTTGCGGCTGCTTGTCTGGCTGCCGTCAGCTACGAATAGGAGTGTTCCTGCCCATGCGACACAGACTGTCCGCGGCGCTCGTGGCGTGCGCCGCTCTCGCCCTCGGCACCACGACCGCGCTGTCCACGGCGCTTCCCACCGCCCGGGGCTACGCCGCCGACCAGCCGCCCGGCGCGCGCAGCGTGCGCGGGGTCGGCGACTACCCGGACCCGATCCGGGCGCTGCGCCTGAAGACGCTGACCGACTCGCAGGCCGCGCTCAACGCCAAGTTCACCGACCTGGGCAAGTTCGGGCGGTTCACCGACTTCTTCCCTTCCCCGGACTTCGGCGACCACGTCGCGCTGCTGCCCACCGGCAAGGTGCTGCTCTTCTCCTTCGAGCGGATCACCACCAACCCGCAGCAGGAGCCAGCCCCGACGCAGACGATCGGCAAGGAGAACGCGGGCCGCGCCTACCTGTGGGACCCGAGCCTCGGCACCGGGCCGAACGCGTTCAAGGCCGTGCCGCCGCCGGTGGTGAACGTGGACGACGGGCTCGACCAGCCGCGCCCCGCCCCGCTGTTCTGCGCCGGGCACGCGTACCTGCCCAACGGCATGGTCGCGGTGTTCGGCGGCAACTTCGGCGGCAACAACGGAGCCGGCACCCGGTTCTCGTTCGTCTTCGACCCCTGGACGGAGAAGTGGCTCCGGCAGCAGGACATGTCCGTCGGCCGCTGGTACCCGACCGTGGTCACCGGCGCGGACGGTCGGCAGACCATCATGTCCGGCCAGACCGAGCTGGGTTGGGGTACGGCGACCCCGATCATCGAGCGTTTCCCCGCGGCCGGGACGGACGTCACCTACGGCCGCACCTTCACCGAGAACAACCCGGTGGACCAGTGGCAGAAGGCCGACGCCCCCTACCGGATGGACTACCCCCATCTGTTCTCGCTCAACGACGGGAAGATCTACGGCTTCGGACGCGACGCCGACCAGCAGTTCCTCTTCGACCCGGTGAAGGAGACGCGCACCCAACTGCCCAACCGCCCCGACGGCGGGCTGCGGATGTACGGGTCGGCGGTCGCCCTGCCGAACGGCACCGCAGGCCCGAACTCGGTGCTGATCCTCGGCGGGAACCGGGACGACCCGAACACCTACCTGTTCTCCGGCGGCCGGTGGACCAAGAGCACGCCACGCGCCTTCGGCCGCGCCATGGACGACACGCTCATCATGCCCGGCGGCAACCTGTTCACCGTCAACGGCTCGTACGGCATCCGCGACTACGGCTTCGGCGACCTCAACCCCAACGCTGACCTGAAGTACCGTCAGACGGAGGCGCGCGACGCGAACGGCGCCTGGACCCTCGGGCCGGCCCAGCGCATCCCGCGCGGCTACCACTCCAACGCCGTGCTGCTGCCCGACGGCCGGATCATGGTCACCGGCGACGAACTCCAGGAGCTCGCCACCAACCCGGACATCAAGAACCCGGACGCCAACGGCTCCATCGAGATCTACGAACCCCCGTACCTGTTCCAGGGCCCGCGCCCCACGCTCACCGACGTGCCCACCCGCGCGCAGGGCTACAACCGGTTCTTCCCCGTCGACACCACCTCGACGAACGTCACCAAGGCGGTCCTGCTCGCGCCGATCACCTCGACACACTCGGTCGACACCAGCCAGCGCTACCTCGAACTGCCCATCGCCGAAAGGTCCAACGGTCAGCTGCTGCTGAAGACGCCGCCGTCCCCCGAGGCCGCGCCGCCCGGCTACTACATGCTGTTCCTGCTCGACGCGAAGGGCGTGCCCAGCATCGCCAAGTGGATCCAGCTCAGCCCCAACGGCTGATCCGGCCGACGACCACCCCCGCTCGGGCGGCCGGCCCACCATCCGCCGCCCGAGCTCCGTCCCCTCCGAGCGGAGCACCCCCCATGACCACCCCGGCCGCCGACCCGGCCCCGCCCGCGCCCCTGCCCCTGCGCGACAGCACCGAGATCCAGGGCGACGTCATCGCCGGCTTCCGCAAGGACCACGTCTGCCTGCTCTTCCTCCAGTTCGTCGACCGGGCGCCCGCCCAGGCCTGGCTCGGCGAGCTTGCTCCCCGGATCGCCACGACCCGGCAGGTCGCTGCGTTCAACCGCAAGTTCAGCGCGGCCCGCAGGACCTCGGGAGGCGACGATCCCGAGGCGTTGAAGGCCACCTGGCTCGGCGTCAGCCTCACCCACCCCGGCATCCAGCTCCTCTCCGGCGACCCGGCGCCCGTCCCTCGCCCGCCCCAGGGCACCACCCTGGAGGCCTTCGCCGACGGCGCCTGGGCCCGCGCCGTCGACGTCGGCGACGTCGACGACAGCGCCCGGGAGCACTGGCTGTTCGGCCACGACGGCGGCCGGACCGTCCACGCTGTCCTCACCATCGCCTCCGACACGCCCGAGGACCTCCAGACCGCCATCGACGCGCAGCGCGAGGCCGCCACCCGGGCCGCGGCGGTGATCGTGTTCCAGCAGAACGCCGCCACCCTGACCGGGGAACGGCGCGGCAAGGAGCACTTCGGCTTCAAGGACGGCGTCAGCGAGCCCGGCGTGGCCGGCTTCGACGAGGAGGACCCGCGGCGCAAGGGCTACGCCAAGGAGCACCCGGGCACCCGGCTCATCCCGGCCGGGGAGTTCGTCGTCGGTCGCCCCAGAGTCCGGCTCGACGGCGACCGCCGCCGCTACCCGGCGGCGGACATGCCGTCGTGGATGGCCGACGGCTCCTTCCAGGTGATCCGCCGTCTCGCCCAGGACGTGCCCGGCTGGTGGGCCCAGGTGGCCGACCAACTGGCCACGCTCAAGCAGGTCAAGGGCGCCGTGCCGACGAACGCGGGCGTCGAGTGGCTGGCCGCCCGGATGGTCGGCCGCTGGCGCTCCGGGGCCCCGGTCCACACGTGCCCGACCCACGACCCGGTCAACGACGCCTCCGCGACCCGCGACAACGACCTCAGCTTCGCCGACGACCCCGACGGGCTGCGCACCCCGCTCTTCTCCCACCTGCGCCAGTGCGCCCCGCGTGACGGGCTGGTCGACGGCGCTCCGGTCCCGGAGGCGTTCATGGACGCCCGCCGGATCATGCGCCGCGGCGCCCCCTACGGCCGGCCCTTCGACCCGACCTCCGGCGCCGCGGGCGGCCCCGACGCCGCGCGGGGCCTGCTCTTCGTCTGCTACCAGGCCGACCTGGTCGAGCAGTTCGAGTTCATCCAGAAGGCCTGGATCAACACCGACGAGTTCCCTCCGGGCCGCGCGGCCAAGCCCGGCCCGGACGCGATGATCGCGGGTCGCCTGCCGGACGTGAACGCCGGTGTGCTCCACTACGAGAGCGCCGCACCCGACGGCTCCGAGCGCAGGACCACCCCGCTCGAGGTCCGGCGCTTCGTGCGCACCGAGGGCGCGGTGTACGCCTTCGCCCCCTCGATCAGCACGCTCAAGGCCCTCGCGCAGGGGCGTCTGCCCGACGGCACACCGACGGCCGCCCGCGTCGACGCGTTCCTCGCCGTGCCCGACCGTCAGCGCGTCGGCGGGGCCTGCGAGTTCTGGATGTTCCGCCGGGACAGGCTGCGGACCCTCGTGCTCCCCGACGGCCAGGACACCACCGACCTCGTGCTGCGGCCCAGCCAGGACCTGACCGGTTGGCCGGCCCTGGCGGGGGTGGCCGCGGTGGACGCGATCGTGCCGATCCCGGACCTGCAGCGGGTCGGCGGCAAGAGCTGGTACTGGCTCTTCCACACCGTGTCCGGGGCCCAGGCCTACCGGATCGTCTCGGTCGCGGACGGGGCCGCGCACACCGGCAAGGTCGAGGTCGCCGACCGCGGACTCGACCAGTGGCGTTCCCTGACCGGGGTCTCCCACGTCGACGCCGTGCTGCCCGTGCCCGACATGCAGCGCGTGGGCGGCGCCAGCTGGTACTGGGTCTTCCACACCGTCGCCGCGGGCGGGCGCGAGCGCCAGGTCCACCGGATGATCTCCGTCGCCGACGGCGACCGTCACACCGACACCCGCATCCGGGACGACGCGGGCCTGAACCTGTGGCCCTCCCTCGCCGGGATCGACCACGTCGACGCCTTCCTGCCCGTCCCCACCATGCAACGCGCGGCGGGCAAAAGCCACTTCTGGGTCTTCCACCCGGACGGCGTCCGCACCGTCTGCGTCGCCGACGGCGAACAGCACACCGACACCCGCGTCGGCGACGACCGTCCCCTGCGCGAATGGGTGAACCTCGGCTGAGGCGGTCAGCCGGGCTCTTCGTAGGCGGCGCGGAGGGCCTGATGGCTCCGCTCGACATCGGCGCGGTCCGACGGCTCGGGGACGGTGGCGTCGCAGGTGCGGAGGATGAGGTCGGCCTGCTCCATCAGGAGCCTGCGACGCGCCGGGTCGTGGGTCTGCCGCATCACCTTGTCGAGCGCGTCGAGCTGGCGGATCATCACGGCTGGCATGGCGACGGAGGCCTGGCGGATCTTCTCGAAGGACCGTCGGACGAGGCGGTCGTAGTCGGGCTGGTGGGCGATCACGCGGACGTGGCCGTGGCGGTCCCGGTGGACGTGGTGGGGCTGCCAGGTGGTGCTGATCCGGCACAGGCAGTCGCCGAGCCAGTCGATGCAGGTGATCGCGGTGAAGGTGTCGTTGATGGCGGCGGACAGCGCGCGCAGGGCGATCTCGACGAGCTGGTCGAAGCCGAAGGACACGTCCTGGGTCAGGGTGCGGTACGGGCCGGTGACGTGGCCGCGGCGCAGGTCGGCCGTGACGTGGGCAGCCGCCTGCGGCGGCCACACGAACGCCAGGGGGTGGCCCTGGACCAGGAAGTGGCCCGGCCGGTAGGGGATGTGGATCACGGCGTCGGCGTCGCGGGCGATGCGCACCAACCGGTCGTGCCGCAGGTACTGCAGATAGCCGCTGGCGGAGGTGGTGATGACGGCGCCTTCGGTCCGCATCCGGGCGAGCAGTTCGGAGGGGGACAGCCCGCGCTCCTCCCGGTCCGGCGCGTCGGCGCCGAGGGCGCTCTGGTCGTCGATGGCGTCCGCCAGGTCGTGCGCGATGGACGCGACGACCTGCGGCAGCTGGATCGAGCGGGCGATGTGGTTGATGAAGTAGATCAGCGTCGCCAGGTCGACCAGGGTGAGCGCGAGGGTGGTGGTGATGGACAGGTGGGGCACGAAGTCGCCGTGCGGGCCGGGACTGATGGCGACCAGGACCAGGATCGCGTAGAGGAACGTGGCGACGAAGGTGCCGAGGGTGAGCTGGGTGCCGCGGTCGCGGATGAAGTTGCGCAGCATCCGCGGTCCGAACTGGGTGGTGGCCAGGGTGAGCGCCACGATGGTGATCGAGAAGACGAGGCCGACGACGGTGATGAGGGCGGCGGCGACCGTGGTCAGGAGCTGCCTGGCTCCGTCGGCGCCGCCGCTGAGGACCCAGCTGGGCAGGTGGAGATCGCCGTTGTAGGCGGCGCGGTCGAGTCTGAGCGTGAGCGCGAACAGGACCGCGGCGGCCAGCGCCTCGATCGCCGGGACCAGCCAGAGGTTGGTGCGGCGCCCTTCGCGCCGCCAGTCGGCCGCCCGGGCCCTGCTGCGGGAGCGGGAGGTGCGCGACATCAAGATCTCCGGCGGGATCGACGGCAGCGCCTCCGGGCGCTCGCTGGGCGGCTGCCGGCCGGCCCTCCCGGCGCGCCTGACCTCAGGCTAACCCCGGCGTCCGCTCCCGGCGCGGCAGCACCCGCCGTCGGACTGCGAAAGGGGGTGTCCGGCGAAGGGGGTGTCAGGAACCGTCCATCCTTCCCAGTTCGCGTCCGGCTGTCTCGCGCAGGTGGGCGGGGGCGAGCGCGCGGAGGGCGTGGTAGCCGGTGAGGACGACGAGGGTGCCGAGGGAGATGCCGCCGAGGGTGAAGTTCTTGCTGATGTGCAGGGTGACGCCGCCCGCGCCGATGATGACGCCGGTGGCGCAGGGGATGAGGTTGACCGGGTTGGTGAGGTCCACCCGGTTGCGGATCCAGATCTGGGCGCCGAGCAGGCCGATCATGCCGTAGAGGACGACGGTGATGCCGCCGAGGACCCCGCCGGGGATCGCGGCGACGACGGCGCCGAACTTGGGGCACAGGCCGAACAGGAGCGCGAAGCAGGCGGCGGCCCAGTAGGCGGCGGTGGAGTACACGCGGGTGGCGGCCATGACGCCGATGTTCTCGGCGTAGGTGGTGGTCGCCCCGCCGCCGACGGCCGTGGACAGCATGGTGCCGACCCCGTCCGCGGCGATCGCCGTGCCCATCCGGGAGTCGAGGTCGGCGCCGGTCATCTCGCTGACCGCTTTGACGTGGCCGGTGTTCTCGGCGACGAGGGCGATGACGACGGGGAGGGTGACCAGGATCGCCGAGGGAGAGAAGTGCGGAGCGTGGAAGTCGGGCAGACCGATCCACTTGGCCGGACCGACGCCCGACAGGTCGAGCCGCCAGTGGTCCGTCACTTTCCCCGAGCCGTCGTCGGAGTGGATCCTGCCGAAGATCCGGTCCAGGCTCCACGAGAGCGCATAGCCGAATGCCAGCCCCAGGAAGATGGCGATGCGTGAGGCGAAGCCACGCAGCGCGACCAGGAAGAAGCCCGTCGCCAGCATCGTCGCGAGAGCGGTCCACTGGTCCTGGGGCCAGTAGGTCCCGGCGGTGACCGGAGCCAGGTTGAAACCGATCAGCATCACCACCGCGCCGGTGACGGCGGGCGGCAGGATCGCCTGGATGATGTGCGCCCCGCCTTGCTGCACGACCACGCCGAACAGGGCGAGCACCAGGCCCACGACGAGCATGGCCCCGGTGATCTGGCCGGTCGAGCCGCCCTGGGCCCGGATCGTCGCCGCGGCTCCGACGAAGGACAGGCTGGCGCCGAGATAGCTGGGGATCGCGCCACGCGTGATCACCAGGAACAGCATCGTGGCGACGCCGGACATCATCACGGTCAGATTGGGATTGAGCCCCATCAGGATCGGGGCCACGTAGCACGCGCCGATCATCGACGCGACGTGCTGGGCTCCCAGGCCGATGGTGCGTCCCCAGCTCAGCCGCTCCCAGGGCTTGACGACTTCGCCCGTCCGGATGTGCTTGCCGTCGCCGTGAAGGGTCCAGCCGAACCTGGGCATGGGTGCGTCACCGCTCTCGTCGCGTGGACGGGCGCTGTCGGCCGGCCCTTCCCTGCAGAACGGAACATTACCGATTGAAACGCATGGAACCGGTCATGTTCGAGGGTGAAGTGAAGGAACTCGTCCCGGGCCACCTTGACTCACAATTCAGCATGCCCTGTCGCGGCGAGGCGGCGCCTCCGAGGTCCGTGCCCTGCGGACACTGGACGCAGCAGCCGGTCAGTGCGCTGCCGAGTGGAGGAGACGGGACCGTGAAGTTCATTCAGATCATCGAGTACAGGACGACTCGCATCGACGAGTTCAACGCCCTGCTGGACGGCTGGGTCGAGAAGAACGCGGGCCACCGCCTGGCGAGCCGGGCCGTGCAGACGCGGGACCGGGACAAGGAGAACGTGTACCTGAACATCGTGGAGTTCCCGTCGTACGAGCAGGCGATGGACAACTCCAAGCGGCCGGAGACGGCCGAGTTCGCTGCCGGGCTCGCGGCGCTGTGCGACGGCCCGCCGGTGTTCCGCAACCTCGACGTGCTGAACGAGCGGACCTTCGAGGGCTGATCCCGGACGCCCTGCCGCCGGGGGGGGGGACGCGTCAGACCAGTTCCTCGCGGGCGGCGTGGACGCCGGCCTGGAAACGGGTCCGGGCGCCGCAGCTGTCCATGAACTCGCGGACCAGGCGCTGCACGGTCCGGGTGGAGACACCCATCGTCCGCGCGATGCTCTCGTCGGTCATCCCTGTGGCGAGGAGGGTGAGCACCTCGCGGCGGCGGCGCAGGGGCTCGGCCGGTGCGGCAGTCGAAGGGCTGCCGCCGCCGGGCTCCGTCGCCGGGCCCGCGTCCGGTCCCTGCTCGGGCTCGGTCTGGGCGCGGGGGATGCGCATCGCCTGCGACCAGCAGAGCGTGAACAGCCGGGACAGCGCGTCCAGCAGGGAGCAGCGTCGCACCACCAGGGCGCTGTCGAGCGCGGTGCCGGTGCCGGCCGGAAGCAGCGCCCAACGGTCGTCCACCAGCGCAAGTTTGAACGGCAGGGTGGGCAGCATCCGCGACTGCTCGCCGATGGCCATGCAGTCGCGGATCGCCGTGAGCTGCTGCGCGTCGCGCACGGTTTCGTGCTCGTAGATGACCTCCACGCGCACGCCCCTGCGCAGCACCACCGCCTCGTCCTGCGGGGTGGAGACGAGGATGTGCGGGGCCTTGTCGAGAATCCGCACGGAGCCGCGCGCACCGGACTGCAGCGAGCGCCAGCACGCGGCGATGGCCTCCCGGCCGCTGACGACCTCGATCAACTCCTCCGGTCTCGCGGCCCGTTGGCCGTGGCGGTAGCCGCGCATCAGCTCCTCGACGCGTCCGCGCAGCCGGACCAGCTCGGCCTCGCGGCCGCGGACCAAGGCCTCCAGTGCGACGTCGGGCGCGGTCGCGCGCCAGACGCCCCCTGCGGCGTCGTGCGTGTCGTGCACGTCCGGCCGCAGCGACCCGCCGTGACCGCTGTGTCCTCCGTGTCCCTCGTGTTCTCCATCGCGGCCGCGGAGAAGGCGCGGCGGGTGCCCGGCGTCGACGCCGAGCGCGCCGCGTGCGTGCTCGGGGCTGGGTGCGGGACCCGGGCGGGCGCTGTCCTCCGTGGCGAGGCCGAGCGCGGCGAGCGCGGCGAGGCGCGCCCGGACCAGTGACGCGGGGAGGCCGAGCCCCTCGCCGAGATCGGCGACGGTTCGGCCGGGCTCGGCCAGCAGCCGCAGGTACAGCGCCTCCTCGGGTCCTGAAAGCTCCACGCAGTCCAGCAGCGCCGCCGTGCCCATCGTCGACCCCTCCGTCCTTCGCCCCGAGCCGACGTGTATGGCATGTTCTCGCCATTTCGGGTTTCCGAACCGTTTTGCGCCTTACGTCACGGCTCACCTCACCACACCATGCGCGCCACGCCACCCCCACCGGTGGGGGGTGTCGTCCCACCAGGTGTCGGTACGTCAGTAAACGATCCACCAAGGAGAGTCAAGTGACTCCCCAAGCGAGCGCGAGCCGCCCGCCCGCTCAGTCGTCCCACTGGCTGCTGTGCCAGACCTCGCCCTCCGAGGCGGTCCCGGCGTGCGCGTCGAGCGCGGAGGCGAGATCCGCGTACGTGGTGAGGCCCGCGGGCGGCGGCAGGGCGGGATCGCCGGGCCCGGCGACGAGCTCCAGGGGCCGGCCACTCTCGGCGAGCCGCGCGGCCGCCTCCGCGACGGCGTCCCGCCCGCCCGCGGACCAGCCCTTGAGGCGCGACAGGTCGAGCAGCAACGGCCCCTGCCCGCGCGCCAGCGCCCAGCCCACGGCCCCGCCGAAGCGGGTGACGGCGTCGTCCCCCAGGTATCCCGTGACCTGGAGCACGTCCGCGGCCGGCCGGGTGGTGAGGTGCCACTGGATCGTCATGGTCGGCTCCTTCTGACGGCGTGGGACGGGAGGCGCGGTGCGTGCGCGGCGTTCAGTGGCGGTGCGAGCCCGCATAGAAGAGGAGCATCACAAACGCGGCGAAGACGTGGAAGCCGATGACGTAGATGAACGCACGGATCCACACCCCCTTGTTCGACCGGCGGCCGCTGCCCTCCGAGCCGTCCTCGCGCGGCACGGGAACGGCGGCGTCGGCGTGAGCGGACTCGTCGGACATCCGGGTGCTCTCCTCGGACACGGTGCTCACCGCCCCCGGGTGAGGGCGTCGACGGGCAAGGCGGCGCGCAGCTCGTCGAGCAGCCCCTGCTGTCCGGCGATCAGCTCGGTGAGGATCCGCCGTGCGGCGCCCAGCAGCTCGGCGACGTCCGGCCCGGCCAGCGAGTACACGACGGTGTCCGCCTCTCGTGCCGACGTCACGATCCCGGACCTCCGCAGCACGGCCAGCTGCTGCGACAGGTTCGACCGCTCGACCTCGATGTTCGCCAGCAGCTCTCGCACCGGCATCGGCCCGTCCTGCAGCAGCTCCAGCACCCGGATCCGCACGGGATGACCGAGCATGCGGAAGAACTCCGCCTTCGCCTGATACAGCGGAACCGGCACCGCCCCGCGCTCCTCCCTGCGTCCCTGCGCACCCGTCGCCGTGACCTGCCACCCGACTGCCGGGCACCGAGGGCAGCATCGCAGCAATTGAAGAAATCTTCAATTTGCGACACCTGCAGGTGGGGGCGACTGTGTCGGTCCGGCCGCCGGGCCTCAGCTGTCGGTCGGGGCGGCGGCCCAGGCGGTGGCGGCAGGGAGGGAGGAGAGAGGGAAGACCTTGGTCTCGCCCGGGATCATCCAGCCGAAGAGGTTGGTGAGGTTGGAGATCCAGGCGATGTCGGTGACGACGGCGATGCGCTTCCAACCGCGCAGGTGTTCCAGGCCGAGCTTCATGTCGTCCTTCATCGCCTCCGCGGTCATGCCGTGGAACTCCTCGACGACCAGGACGCACCGGATCGGCCCCGCCCCGGCGGCCGAGGCGAGGGCGGGGGAGAGGATCTGGTCGTAGTCCTCGCCGGTCAGGCGGCTGTGGAGCTTGAACCCGATGACGCCCTCGGGCAGGTTCTCCAGCTTCTCGATCACGGCGAGCTCCGATCCGACGAGGTGGCCCCGGAGGGACATCCTCCACCGTGGGCGTCCGCGGTGGCGGGCGTGTCCGCGCGGGTGCGGCCACACAGGTCAACGCGTGGACACGATCGGGGGAGGCGCTGCGGCGGGGCGGTGTGGCTTCCTGGGCGGTTCGGCGCCCGACCTACTGTGCGACATCCAGGCTGTGACGGGGTGTCACCCGGGAGAGCGGGAGAGGGAGGGGATGCGCGTGCGGATCGGTCGCGTTGCCGTGTCCGGTGCTGTGGCGGTCGCGGTCGTGATGGCCGGAGTGGTTGCTCCAGGCGCGGCGCAGGGGTGGGTGGGGGCTGACCGGTGGGCCGCCCGGGACGGGGGCGGGGACCCGACGGCGGACGTGGATCCGTTCGTGGGCACGGGCGAGGGAGGGCGCTGGGTCGGGCGGATCGACACCTTCCCCGGAGCCTCGGCGCCGTTCGGGATGGTGCAGTGGAGCCCCGACACGCCGTCCAGACCGGACGGCGGCGGCTACGCCTACGGGGACCGCCAGATCACGGGCTTCAGCCTCACGCACCTGTCCGGCCCTGGGTGCCCTGCGGACGGGGACGTGCCCGTGCTGCCGCTGCCCGGCGCGGTGCCGGCGAAACCGCAGTCGGCGCGGCTGCCGCTGGACCACGGTCAGGAGACCGCGCGCCCCGGCTACTACGCCGTGACCGCCGACGGGGTCCGGACCGAGCTGAGCGTCACCACGCGGACCGGCACGGCGCAGTTCACCTACCCCCGCCGCGCGTCCGCGGCGCTCCTCGTCAACGTCGCCGGAGGGGCGACGGCCAGCACCCGTGCGACGGTCCGGGTCGTCAACGACCGCGAGCTCGCCGGGCAGGTGACCTCCGGTCACTTCTGCAGCACTCCGCACGCCTCCACGCTGCACTTCGTCCTCCGCTTCGACCGGTCCTTCCGGGCCTCGTGGTGGCGCGCCTCCGCGCACGGTCCGGTGCCGGGCACGACGCTCACCTTCGACACGCGACGCGAGCCGCGGGTGCGGATGCAGGCCGGCGTCTCCTGGGTCGGCGAGGAGGGCGCGCGGGCCAACCTGGACGCCGAGGCCGGCAGTTGGAACGTGCGGACGGTCGCGGACCGGGCCCGCGCGGCCTGGCGCGCCGCGCTCGAAGCGATCAGCGTCGGCGGCGGGAGCCGCGCCCAGCGGAGGGTCTTCTACACCGCGCTCTACCACTCCTTCCTCCACCCGGACACCTTCAGCGACGTGGACGGCCGCTACTCCGGCTTCGACGGCCGGATCCACCGCGTCGCGCCCGGCCACGTTCAGTACACGAACATCTCCGGCTGGGACGTCTACCGCTGCCAGGTCCCGCTGCTCGCGCTGCTCTTCCCCGGGCGGGCCGACGACCTCGCCACCTCCCTTCTCGCCGACGCGGACCAGGGCGGCTGGCTGCCCAAGTGGCCCTACGCCGACGGCTACACGGGAGTGATGAACGGCGACCCCGCCGACTCGATGATCGCTGAGATCAGCGCGCTCGGCGACGGAGGGTTCGACGCGGCCCACGCGCTGCGGCTGATGGTCCACGGCGCGGAGGACACAGGCGGCCCGCGCGGCCAGGGCTGGTACACCGAGCGGCCCGGCGAGGACCAGTACCTGCGGCTGGGCTACGTGCCCAACGACCGTCAGGACTCCACCTCCCACGTGCACAACGGCGCGTCCACCACGCTGGAGTACGCCGTCGCGGACTTCGCCGTCTCCCGCCTGGCCGCCGCCCTCGGCGACGGCGACACGGCGGGCAGGTTCCGCCACCGCGCGCGCAACTGGCGCAGGCTCTACGACCCGGCCACCCGCTACCTGCGCCCGCGTGATCCCGGAGGGGCGTTCCCGCCGGGGTCCGCGCTGGGGGACCTCCGCGACGGCCAGGCCCAGGACGGCTTCCAGGAGGGCAACGCCGCCCAGTACCTGTGGATGGTGCCGCAGGACCTCCCGGCCCTGGTCCGGCTGCTCGGCGGCCCGAGCGCGACCAACGGCCGGCTCGACCGGTACTTCGACGAGCTGAACGCGGGCCCGGGACGCCCGTACCACTGGCAGGGCAACGAACCCGGGATCGGCACCCCCTGGCTCTACGACGGCACCGGCCGTCCGGCCAGGGCGCAGAGCGTGGTACGCGCCATCATGGAGCAGCTCTACGCCGACACCCCCGACGGCGAACCCGGCAACGACGACCTCGGCGCGCTCAGCTCCTGGTACGTGTGGGCCGCGCTCGGCCTCTACCCGGAGACCCCGGGCACCACGACCCTGGCCCTGTCCACGCCGCTGTTCCCGCGCGCCGTGGTCCACCGCCCCGGCCGCGACGACCTCATCATCATCACGCACGGATCCGGCGACCACATCGCCGCGCTGACCAGCGACGGCCGCGACAGCCGCCGCACCTGGACCGACGCGCTGACCACCGACAGTCTCGACTTCGGCCTCACCCCCGAGACCTCCCCGTCCTGGGGCACCGGCCCGTCCGACGGGCTGCCGGAGTACCCCTGACGGGGGTCCCCTCCCTCAGGCGTGCTGCCAGGGGAAGGGGGCCAGGTCGGGCGCGACCCAGGTCACCCGGGCCGCGGCGCCGGCCAGCGTCTCCGGGCGGTAGAAGCGGGACAGCAGCGCCTTGTCCAGCAGCTCGGGGTGGCGCGCGGCGAACGTGTCGAAGTCGTCGGAGGGCCCCGCGTCGGCCGTGAGGTGATGGGCCACCAGCTCGACCCAGGCGCGGGTCATCGTGACGTGGAACTTCTGCGGCGCCCCGGCCGCCGTCGCCGTGCGGCGGATGCCCTCGCCGACCAGCTCGGCGGCGTGCGACGCGCCGTGGCGGCGTACGGCGAGCCAGGTCAGCTCGACGTGCTGCCGGTGCCCGAAGCGCTGCCCGTCCGCCGTCACCTCCGCCATCAACGCCCGGAAGGCGGGCGGCGGGACCTCGTCGTGGTTCATGCGGCGCTGGTCCATCCCGTGCTGGTCCATGCCGTGCTGGTCCATGTCGTGACGGTCCATGTCGTGACGGTCGTGATTCATGACGACACCTCTGTCAGTGCTTGCAGTACCTGGTGGAACCCGGCCACGGCCTCCGGTGGCAGGCCGGCCAGCGCCCGCCGCTCCAGCTCCGTCAGGGTCGACCGGACCTGGTCGGCGGCCGTCCGCCCGGAGGGCGTCAGCTCGACGACCACGGCCCGGCGGTCGCCCGCGTGCGGACCGCGGGTGATGTGGCCGCGCCGGTCCAGCCGGTCCAGCACGCTGGTCAGCGTGGTCGGCCGCGACCCGACGGCCGCGCCGAGCTCCGAGACCGTCCTCGGGCGCCCGTCGGCGAGGTTGGCCAGCGCGTTGATCTCGGACGCGGTCATGTCCAGGCTCGCCAGCTCGGCGGCGATGACCTGGAGGGTCGCGTGCGTCGCCCGTTGGAGGGCGAGCAGCGGCGACGGGTCGGCAGGCGCGGATTCTTTTCCCACGGTTTCGGATACTACGATTTCGTTGTATCCGGGGCAAGGGGATGCTGTCGGTCGTCCGGACGCGCGGATAGCCTGCAGGTATGACGAATCCCGGCAGCAGCGACGTGGCGTCCGCCGTCGAGGCGGGCCTGGCCGCAGCCCGCGCGTACTTCGACGGCGACACGGCCTCGGCCGCCCTCGGCATCCATCTGGAGGAGGTCGGGCCCGGCCGCGCCGTGCTGCGGATGAAGGTCACCCCGGGCATGGTCAACGGCCACCGCATCGGCCACGGCGGGTACGTCTTCCTGCTGGCCGACAGCGCCTTCGCGTGCGCCTGCAACACCCACGGGCCCGTCACGGTGGCCGCGGGCGCGGACATCGTCTTCGTCACGCAGGTCCTGGAGGGCGACGAACTGGTCGCGACGGCCGAGGAGCGCACCCGCTACGGGCGCAGCGGCGTCTACGACGTGACCGTGCGCCGCGGTGACGAGGTCGTCGCGGAGTTCCGCGGGCGCAGCCGCAGCCTCAGGTCCTGAGGCCACGCCCGCGGGGGTCCGGCTTCAGCCCGCCGACGGGGAGAGGTCCGGCAGGACGGCGGGGTCGATCGCGCCGGTGCGCTCACGCTGGGGGAAGACCCCGACAGGGACGCGGGCGAGCTCCTTGCCCGTGGCGTAGTCGATCACCGAGACGGCGTCGCCCTTGCTGAGCGAGACGAAGCAGAGCGAGCCGTCCGCGCTGCTGGTCGCCCAGTACGGGAGGCTGCCGGTCGGGTAGGTGACGGTGCCGACGGTCGAGCCGTCGGCGGCGTCGACGACGGAGGCGTAGTCGTCGATCGTGCCCGCGTCGCAGACGCGTGAGTCGTCGCCGGAGAGCGCGAGGCCGTGGTGCGCGGAGTTCTGCGGGTAGCTGTCGGGGCTGAGCGCCGCGCCCGCCGCGCTGTAGGGCATCGGGTAGGTGCGCACCTGGCGGCCGGTGGTGAGGTCGAACTGGGCGAAGCCGTTCAGGTAGGAGAGGTCGGTGAACATCGTCCGGCCGTCCGGCTCGATCACGTTGGGCCGGATCCCGTGCGGGAACAGCCACGTCTGCACGACCTGGAGGGTGCGCGCGTCGACCTTGGTGAGCTGGAACGTTCCCTTGGCCCACTCCAGCGACTGCGGCAGCGAGGTCACGCCGATGCTGGAGTTGTAGATGTACCGGCCGTCGGCGGAGTAGTCGTTCTGGTGCGGATAGGTCCCGGTCGGGAACGAGCCGACGACGCTGCCGTCGGCGGTGTCGAGCACCTCCGCCTTCTGCGCGGTGGTCGCGGAGACGACGTAGCGGGTGCCGTCGGGGGAGAGCGCGGCATGGTCGGCCTTGAAGCCGTCGAGGCGGGTGCGCCACAACTGCCGCCCGGTGGCGATGTCGTAGGCGGCGACGTCGTCGAGGTTGCCCCGGGACACGTACAACGTCCGCCCGTCCGGCGACAGTTGCGCGTCGTCCACCCAGCGGTTGCCGCCCTCGACGGAGGTGACGGTCTGGAATCCGGCCCACTGGATCGGGTTCATCTGCGCGATGACCTGCTGCGCGTCGGCGGTCACGTTCAGCGAGCCCAGGTTGGCGAACGTATGGGCGTCGATGAAGCTGACGGTCCCGGCCTGGCTGTTCCCGACGACGATCACGTCGCGCAATCCGCCGGCCGCGCTGGCGACTTGAGCGGCTTGGGCGGCCTGAGCCGTCCCGACCGGCGGACCGGCCAGCCCCGCTCCGAGCAGGAGTGCGCCGCTCACCGCCACGACGGTCCCGCGTAAGGTGCCGATCGCCCGCATGGATGCCTCCCCGCGTCTTGTGAAGTGCTCACCTCAAGCCATTCATGGCTACTCGACGGTAGGGAGTTCGGGCGCAGGAGCCAAGGGGCGTGCGGGGGAAATCCTGCGCGGCCGCGGGCCTCGTCACCGCGTTCCGGACCCCGGGCGACCACACCCGAGACCCTCACGGTCACGGTGAACTGAGCGGGATGCCGCCGCGTGCCTCGTCGTGCCCGGTCGGCGCCCGGCCTAGCGCAGGGCGGCCAACTCGGCGTTGGCGCGGGCGGTGACCAGGGCCAGGACGCGGCCGGCGGTCGCCAGGTCCTCGGCCGGGATGTCGCCGTAGAGCCGCCGGGTGAGCGCGTCGATCGCGGTGCGGATCTCCTGGTTGCGGGTCAGGCCCGCGTCCGTGAGCCGGAGGCGGGAGCCGTCGCCGGGCGCCGGCTCCAGCAGGCCCGCCGCGGCCAGCCCGGCGACGACGTCGGCCACCGCCGCATCGGTCGTCTTGAGGTTTCCGGCCAGCCGGGCGACCAGCTGGGCCCGGTCGTCGTCGCCGCCGGAAAGGGCGTTGAGCACCACGGACTGGTCGAACGTGGTGCCGGTGCGGTCGAGCACGGGGCCGAGCAGGGCGCGGGTGGCGAGGTGCGCCTGCCCGATGACCTGGCCGTTCAGGGTGGGCGTGGTGGACATGGTTACTCCTTGATCGTGGAATCGAGTGGAGTGCCGAGAAGGGCCGTCAGCTCGCGCGTGAACGTCCTGGTGCGGGGGCTGTCGAGCCCTCCGAGCGGTGCGAACTGCTGGTCCAGGAGGTCGTGGACGACGGTGACCGCGCGTTCGGTCGTATCGCGCCCGCGGTCGCTCAGTGACAGCCGGACGGCCCGCGTGTCGGTCGGGTGCGGCGTGCGTTCGACCAGCCCCGCGCCCTCGAGGGCGCGGGCCAGCTTGGACACGTAGAGCGGCTCCAGACCGGTGTGGTCGGCGAGCTCACGCTGCGTCGGCTGCCGCCCGGACCGCTGCATGCCGAGCAGCGACCCGAGCAGCGAGTACTGCGCGTGGGTGAGGCCGTGCGGCGCCAGGGCCCGGTCGACGGCCACGCGCCACTTCGTCGACAGACGCCAGACCAGGAAGCCGGGCGTCGGCTCCGGGGATGCTTCGCTCATGAGGGATACAGTACATGGCTACTATGTCCATGGCTAGTGTCTTTCGAGGGCACGCCTGGCGTAGCTCCGTTTGCGGGGGCCGCCCGACCGGCCCCGAGAATGGGGTGCGCGTCCGCGTCGACCGTCAGGAAGGCCTGCCGTGAGCTCCCAAGAACCCCCGTCCGGTCCTCCGCATGGTCCTCCGTCCGGCCCGCTGTCCGGCTCGTCCGGCCGTCCTCCGTCCGGCCCCGGGGGGCCGCCCACGGTCCCCGCGTCGGCGCCCGGGGAGCCGCCGGGCGGGGGCGGCGCGCGGGCCGTGGGCAAGCCGCCGCGGCGGCGTCGCACCTCCCTGCTGATCACTGCGGCCGTGGTGCTCGGACTGGCGGTCG
>NZ_BBPP01000011.1:1150-68817 GCF_000787835.1 Streptacidiphilus melanogenes | reverse complement strand
GCGTCGCACCTCCCTGCTGATCACTGCGGCCGTGGTGCTCGGACTGGCGGTCGCGCTGACCGTCGTGCTGCTCAACCGCCCCGCCAGCGCCCAGACGGTCATGCTCCAGCCGGCCGGATCCAGCGGACCGGACCCCTTCACGCCTCCGGCGCACACGGGCGCGAGCGCCTCGCCCACGGCCAGGGCCTCCCACTCCGCCGCGCCCGTGCCGGCGGGCGCGACCTCCAACGCAGGCGGCGTGCACACGGTGTCCGGGACGGCGGTGGGCCTCTACGGCGGAACGGAGCGCATCTCCAGCTGCGACGTCCCGCAGATGTCCGCCTTCCTGCGGGCCAACCCCGCCAAGGGCAACGCGTGGGCGGGCGTCGAGGGGATCCGCACCGACCAGATCGACTCGTTCCTGCGCTCGCTCACCCCCGTGCTGCTGCGCACCGACACCCGGGTCACCAATCACGGATTCGCGAACGGCGCGGCCACCTCCTTCCAGTCGGTCCTGCAGGCCGGGACCGCTGTTCTGGTCGACTCGAACGGCGCGCCGCGCGCCCGCTGCGCCTGCGGCAACCCCCTGCTGGCTCCGGTGGTGACGACGAGCAGTTCCTACACGGGCACGAGCTGGTCGACCTTCAACGTGCAGAACGTGACGGTCATCCTTCCGGCGGTGACGACGGTTCAGGTGTTCGTGCTCTACGACGAGAACACGGGCCACTGGTTCCAGCGGCCGAGCGGCAGCCGGGGCGGGACCGACGTGACCGTTCCCGCCCCGGTGATCGGGACCGGACGGCCGAGCGGCTCCGCGAGCGCGTCGGCCGGCGGGTCGGCGACGGCGTCGAGCACGTGTCTGTCGGGCTCTCCCGTCGCATCCGGTTCCGGCTCACCGCTCGGGTCGGCCCAGGCCCAGCCCTGTCCGTCCGGGTCGTCGCCGTCGGCTGCGAGCTCGAGCCCCGCGAGCGGCTCGCCCTCCGGCTCGCCGTCGTCGTCCCCCTCGGCCTCGACCTCGCCGTCGGAGTCGACTTCGCCCCTGAACCCGTCCCCGTCCGAATCGGCCGGCACCGAGACCGGCGTCCCGCCGACGTCGGGCCCGGCCACGGTCACGACAGCCGGCTCGCCGTCCTGAGCTCCGCCTCCGACAGGGCGGGCTGACTGCCGGTCAGCCCGCGCCGTCGGAGGTGAGCCGACGGCGGATCAGGCGGGCGAGGAGGGTCATGGCTGCCGCTGCGGCCACGAACGCCGTCGCGCGCCACAGCATCGGGGTGATGACCGGCCCGAGGTCGAGCGGCTCGTCACTCCCGGCCTGCGGCACCGGCGCAGCCCCGGCGCCGACCGCCCCGGCTGGGTCCCCTGCCTCGCCCCGGTCCACCTCCCGCGCTGCGGCCGCGGCGCGCGCCACATCCTGCGCCTCGGCCGAAGTCGCGTGCGTGGCCGCGTCCCGCGCTGCGGCATCCCTCGCGCCCGCCGTCACTTCCCGCGTCGCGCCCGCCGGTTCGGCCGCGGCCCCGTCGCGTGTCACGGAGTCCGCTGCAGCGTCCAAGGCCGCCGCGCCTGCGGTGTTCGCGGCGAGCCGCTGCGAGAGACGGTCGGCGAACTCCGCGATCACGCGGTCGCCGATGTCGGCCATGACGCCGCGTCCGAACTGCGCCTGGCGGCCGGTGAGGGCCAGTTCGGTGTCGACGTCCACCTCCGTCGACCCCGGGCGCTGCTCGTGGGCCTCGACGATCAGCGTGGCCTGTGCCGTGCCGACGCCGCGCTGTTCGCGGCCCGAGGCGTGGACGACCATGCGGTGGTGCGCGTCGTCGCGCTCGTCCAGGACGGCCCGGCCCCGGTAGGCGACGGTGATCGGCCCGACCCTGAAGCTCATCGAGCCGTAGACGGTGCCCTCGTCCACGTGGTCGACCGCGGCTCCGGGCAGGCAGGGGGCGATGTCCTCGATCTCGCCCAGCGCACGCCAGACCTCGTCGGCGGGGGCGGGCACGGTCATGTCGTGGTGCAGCCGCATGGTCAGCTCCGTGTGTGCGCGGGCGAGATCGCGGGTGCGCTCGCGCCGGACGCCCCCTGCGGGTCGGGGCCGTGCACGGCCCCGGTGATGGCGGAGAGCGCGGCGCCGGTGCCGCCCCAGCGGGTCGAGACGATCTCCGCCGCGATGGAGACGGCCACCTCCTCCGGCGTGCGCGCGCCGAGGTCGAGGCCGATGGGCGCCCGGAGTCGTGCGAGCGACGCCTCGTCGACGCCGGCCTCGCGCAGCCGCGCGAGCCGGTCCTCGTGGGTGCGGCGGCTGCCCATGACGCCGATGTACGCCGCGGGGGTGCGCAGCGCGACCTCCAGGACCGGAACGTCGAACTTGGGGTCGTGGGTGAGGACGCAGATCACCGTCGAGCGGTGCACCTCCGTCGCGGCCAGGAAGCGGTGCGGCCAGTCGACGACCACCTCGACCTGCGGCGGGAACCGCCGGGCCGTGGCGAAGACCGGGCGGGCGTCGCAGACCGTCACCCGGTAGCCGAGGAACGCGCCGAGGTCGGCGACGGCAGCGGCGAAGTCGATCGCGCCGAAGACCAGCAGGCGCGGCGGGGGAGCGAAGGACTGCAGGAAGACGGTGACCTGGTCCATCCGCCGCTCGCCGTGCGGACCGTAGTGGCGCTGGGCGGTCACGCCCTGGGCCAGCTCGCCGCGCGCGTCGGCCGTGACGGCGGCGTCCAGCCCCTCCGTCCCGAGCGAGCCCTCGGTCCGGTCCGGCCAGACGGCCCGGACCGCGCCGATCGCGGCGGTGGCCGCGGCTGCGGAGCCCTCCGGGGCGTCCAGGACCGTGGCCAGCGCGACGGGCGTCTGCCCGGCGACCGAGGCCGCCACCGCGCCGAACGCCGGGTCGTGCGCGGCGGAGACCGGGCGGACCAGCAGGGTGATCTCCCCGCCGCAGGTCAGCCCGACGGCGAAGGCGTCGTCGTCGCTGTAGCCGAAGCTCGCGAGCTGGGGCCGGCCGGTGCGGACGACCTCCTGCGCCAGCTCGAACACCGCACCCTCGACGCAGCCGCCGGAGACGCTGCCGACCACCTCGTCGTCCGGCCCGACGGCCATGGCGGCGCCGGGGGCGCGCGGAGCGCTGCGGGTCACCCCGACGACCGTCGCCAGCCCGAACGTCTCGCCCGCCCCGTACCAGCGCCGCAGCGCGGGCAGGATCTCACGCATCAGCCGCTCCTCTCGCCACGGCGGCCAGGCGCAACAGGCACCCGAAACGGCAGGAATCCCGCCGTACCCCCACCCTAGATCGCCCGTGCCCCCGGCCGCCTGCGGGGACCCCCGGCGGCCGCGCCCGTGTCTGCTGCTCCTCTTCCTCAGTCCTCTTCCTCAGTCCTCCTCGCTCTCCTCCTCCGCGCGCAGCTGGAGGCGGAGCAGGTGCACGGTGAGCAGCGCCTGGGCGAGGAAGCCCTCGACGGAGTCGAGTGCGCGAACGGCCTGGCGGGCGCGGCCCTGGTCCACCGCGGCCTGCGCGGCCAGCAGGTCCGCCGCGCCCAGCGCGCACGCGGCCGCGCCGGCCACCCCGGGCGGACCCGCCTCGTCGTCCTCGTCGTCCAGCTCCACGTCGCCGAGGTCGCCCACCTCGTCCGCGGTGTCCTCGCCGAGCGCCGCGCTGATGTCGAACGCGGAGCGCTGCAGCCGGTTCACCAGGACCGCCCGGTACACCTCCGGGTTGTCGCTCTCGGTGCGCCAGCCCTCCTGGAGGTCGGAGAGGGCGCTCGGGGGCTCGTCCGCCGGGTCCACCAGCGTCGCCACTTCGAACTCGACGCGGCCGAGCAGGCCGCCCAGCAGCTCCGGCAGGTCGTCCTCGGTCGGGCCGTCGGGGCGGTACTCCGGGTCCGCGACGACCTCCTGGCCCAGCACCGACAAGGCGTGCACCACCTGGTCCACGGTGACGGGCGCGGGGTTGTGCAGGTCCATGACGGCTCCCTCGCGTGCGTGAGTGCGGTTCGTCGACTCCCGGTTCCCCCACACTAGGTCCCATGCCAGCTCTCGAGGACGACTTCACCCCGGCCGAGATCGCGCGTTCCCTGGCCCGCAAGCGCGAGGTGACGCCGCTGCGGTACGGGTCGATGGCGCTCGGGCTCGCCGTACCCGTCGTGCTCGGGTTCACCCCGCTGGGCGCCGGACTGGTCCGCGCGGCCGGGCTGCTCGGCGGCGGGGGCTGGATCGCGACCGCCGCCCTGGGCGCCGTCGCCCTGCAGCTGGTGATGCTGCTGCTGGAACTGCCGCTGTCGCTGCGGGCCGAGATCGTGAACCGTCGCTGGGGGCTGTCCCGCCGGTCGTGGCGGCTCTACGCCGCCGACGCGGGCAAGGGCTTCGGCATCGGCGCGGCGCTGTTCGCGGCCGTGGCCGTGGTGTTCTACGGGCTGATGCGGTGGCTGCCGGGGACGTGGTGGGTGGTCGCCGCGGTCGGCGCGGCCGGGCTGGTGGTCGCGCTGTCGTTCCTGCTGCCCGTGCTCGTCGAGCCGCTGTTCAACCGCTTCACCCCGCTGGCCGACGGTCCGCTGCGCGGCGCGCTGACGGAGATGGTCGACGCGTCGGGGGTGCGGGTGCGCGACATCGTGGTCAGCGACGCCTCCAAGCGCACCAGCGCGGTCAACGCCTACGTCTCCGGCATCGGCCGCACCCGGCGCGTGGTGGTCTGGGACACCACCGTCGAGCAGGCCGCCCCGGAGGAGGTCGCCGCCGTCGCCGCGCACGAACTCGGCCACGCCGCACGGCGCGACGTCCTGTACGGGACTCTGGTCGGGGCACTCGGGGCGGCCGCCGCGGTGTGCGTCCTCGCCGCCGCGCTGCACTGGTCGCCGCTGCTGACCGCCGCAGGCGTCACGCACGCGTCCGACCCGCGTTCGCTGGCGCTGGTGATGGCCCTCGGGACGGTCGGGGGCGCGCTGGCCGGACCGCTCTACAACGCCCGCAGCCGCCAGGTCGAGGCCCGCGCCGATGCCTACGCGCTCGATCTGACGCGTGCTCCGGAGACCGTCGTGGCGATGCAGCGCCGCCTCGCGGTCCTCAACATCGCCGACCTCGCGCCGCACCCGCTGGCCGTCACGCTCTTCGCCAGCCACCCGCCGACCGTCGCCCGCATCGCCCAGGCCCGCGCCTGGGCCCGCACCCACGGCCTGCCCGACCCGCCCCGGCTCTCGCCGACCGGCAGTCAGTGAGCAGGCGGGCCCGGGCTCTTGACCGGCGTCCCCGGCCCCGCGTGCGGCCGCCCGGCTCCGCCGGGGGCAGCGACCAGCGGTCGCCCCTCGTGCCGGTGGCTCCTGCCGCACCCGCCACCCCTTGCCCGGCCGGCCGCGGCGTTGTGGGGCACCCCCGACCGAAGGCTGGGGGAGTGCGTGCCAGGCGTCGCGGCAGGCAGACGCCGGCGGGCTCGGCACTAGGCTGTGCCCATGTCATCCCACGCGCCCGCCGGGCCACAGGCACCCGCCGACCAGGCAGCGGACATCGCCGCGCAGTTGGCCGTCGACCCCCACGCGGCGTACGCCCGGCTGCGGGAGGAGGGCCCCGCGCACCGGATCGCGGGAACAGACGGACGACCCGCCTGGCTCGTCACCCGGTACGAGGACGTGCGCCGGGGGCTCGCGGACGCCCGGCTTTCGCTCGACAAGCGGCACGCGCTGCCCGGCAACTACGCGGGCATGCAGCTTCCGCCCGCGCTGGACGCGAACCTGCTCAACATGGACCCGCCCGACCACACCCGCATCCGGCGGCTGGTCTCCCAGGCGTTCACCCCGCAGCGCGTCGAGCGGCTGCGCGACCCGGTCCGCCGCACCGCCGACCTCCTGCTCGACGCACTTCCGGCGGAAGGACCCGCCGACCTCGTTGCCGCGTACGCCGCGCCGCTGCCGATCGCGGTGATCTGCGACCTGCTCGGCGTCCCGGCGTCGGAGCGGCGCGACTTCCGCAGCTGGACCGACGCCCTCGTCGCCCCGGACCCGTCCCGTCCGGAGCTCGCCAGGGCCGCCGTCGGCAGCATGCTCGGCTACCTGACCGACCTGATCGCGGGCAAGCGCAGGCAGCCCGAGGACGACCTGCTCTCCGCCATGATCGCGGCCCGCGACGAGGGCCGGCGCCTCAGCGAGGACGAGCTGCTCTCGCTCGCCTTCCTGATCCTCTTCGCGGGTTACGAGAACACCGTCCAGCTCATCGGCAACGCGGTCGTGGCACTGCTCGCCCATCCCGACCAGCTGGCGGCCCTGCGCGCCGACCGGAACCTCCTCGCGACGGCCGTGGACGAGCTGATGCGGTTCGACACGCCCGCGCCCCTCGCGATCCGACGCTTCCCGCGCGAGGACGTCGACTTCGGTGGCGTCACCGTCCCGGCCGGGGAGACGGTCCTGCTCTCGATCGCCTCCGCCCACCGCGACCCGGAGCGTTTCCCCGATCCGGACCGTCTCCTCCTCGACCGTCCGGCGACGGGCCAGCTCGCTCTCGGCCACGGCATCCACTACTGCCTGGGCGCGCCGCTGGCCCGCCTCGAGACCGAGATCGCCCTCGACGCCCTGCTGACCCGCTTCCCCCGGCTTGCGCTGGCCGTCCCGGAGCCCGGGCTGCGCCGACGGCCCTCGATGCGGGCGCGCGGCCTGGTCGAGCTGCCCGTGACGTACTGAGCCGACGAAGAGCCTCGCGACGCGAAGGAAGGAGGCCCCGGAGTGACCGAGCAGGCCCTGGCCATGCTGCGCTCGGCGGGCGCGGAGACCATGGACCACCCCGGCGGCACCCTGCTGGCCCATCTCGGCCGCGTCAGCGGCCTGCTGGCCTCCTGGGGCGCTCGCCCGGCGCTGGTCTCCGCCGGGCTGTGCCACGCCTTCTACGGCACCGACGGCTTCCCCGTCGCCCTGCTGCCGCTGAACCGGCGCGCCGAACTCGTGGACGCCGTCGGGGAGGAGGCCGAGGCGCTGGTCCACTTCTACGCCTCCTGCGACCGCAAGGCCTCCTACCCCTCCCTCGCCACGGACGACGGCGGGTTCACCGACCGCTTCACCGGCGTCGTGACCCGTCCGACGGTCCGGCAGCGCCGCGACTTCGCCGAACTGACGGCCGCCAACGAGCTCGACATCGCCGCCGTCAGCCCGGAGATGCGCGCCCGCTTCGGCCCCGCCCTGCTCGAACTGTTCACCCGCTGGCGGCCGTTGCTGTCCGGGCCCGCCTGGGAGCACTGTCGCGCCGTCCTGGGCTGAACGCCGGAGAAATGTGATCGACGTGCGGGAGCGGCGGGCCTATGCTCGGCGGATGACCTTGGAATGGGAGCAGGTAATCGTCCACGCGGTGGATCCGGTGGCTCTCGGACAGTGGTGGGCCACTGCTCTCGGTTGGGTCGTCGTCCACTCCTCCGACGACGAGTTCGAGATCCGTCAGGAGCCGGACCGCATGCCGGGGCTGGACTTCGTCCGGATCGAGGAGACCAGGAAGGCCAAGAGCCGCCTGCATCTCGACTTCAGGCCCGATGACCAGGCCGCGGAGGTCGAACGTCTGCTCGCGCACGGCGCGCAGCGCGTCGACATCGGCCAGGGGGACCAGCCGTGGGTCGTTCTGGCCGATCCCGAAGGCAACGAGTTCTGCGTCCTCGGCCCGCGGCACCAGTGAGCCGGTCCCGGCCTCGCGCCGGGGGGCCGAACCGCTGAGGATGCGCGGGCTCACGGGTCACGGCTCACGGGCTCACGGCTCAGACCAGGCCCGTCTCGTAGGCGAAGACGACGAGTTGGGCGCGGTCGCGGGCGCCCAGCTTGGTCATCGCGTGCGAGACGTGGGTCTTGGCCGTGGCCGGGGAGATGACAAGCGCGGCGGCGATCTCCTCGTTGCTGAGGCCCCGGCCCACCAGGGCGACGACCTCCCGTTCGCGCTCGGTCAAGCCCGCGCCCGCGGCTGCGAGCCCGGGCGGCAGAGCCGCGCCGCGGCGGGTGAAGGCGCCGATGAGGCGGCGGGTGACGCTCGGTGCGAGCAGTGCCTCCCCTGCGGCCACCACGCGGACGGCGCGCCGCAGTTCGTCCGGATCGAGGTCCTTCAGCAGGAAGCCGCTGGCTCCCGCGCGCAGGGCTCGGTGGATGTACTCGTCGAGCTCGAAGGTGGTCACCACGATGACCCGTGTCGCGGCCATGTGCGGGTCCGCGACGATCTGTTCGGTGGCGGCGATGCCGTCCAGGAGCGGCATCCGCACGTCCATCAGCACCACGTCCGGGCGCAGCCGGGCGGTCTGGGCGACGGCGTCGCGGCCGTCCACCGCCTCGCCGACGACCTCGATGTCGTCCGCACGGGCCAGCAGCGAGTGGAAGCCCGCTCGGACCAGAGCCTGGTCGTCGGCGATCAGGACGCGGATCACGCACTCTCCCAAGGTAGTTCGGCGTGGACCAGCCAGCCGCCGTCCGGCCGCGGTCCGGCTTCGACGCGACCGCCGAGCGACTCGGCCCGCTCCCTCATGCCCAACAGGCCGAAGCCTCCGGGAGCTCTCGGGGCGGTGTCTCCCACCCCGTCGTCGGCGACCCGCAGCACGAGGGCGTCGCCTTCCCGCGTCACGGTGACGACGGCATGACGGGCCTGCGCGTGGCGCAGGGTGTTGGTCAGCGCCTCCTGGGCGATCCGGTAGACGGTGAGTTGCACCAGTGGCGCCAGCGCTCCGGCCGCGTCCGGCACCCGCAGCTCGACCGCAAGGCCGCTCTCGCGGAACTGGTCGGCGAGCTGAGCGAGTTGACCGAGACCCGGCTGCGGGCGGCCGTCGGCGGCGCCCGCCTGGCCGCGCAGCAGGTCCAGTGCGGCGCGGAGCTCGGGCATCGCCTGACGCGCCGCGCCGCGCACGAGCAGCATCGCCTCGCGGGCGTCGTCCGTGTCCGGCGGCGCGGCGGCCAACGCGTCGAGGGCGACGTTGCTCTGGACGGCCACCACCGAGATGGTGTGCGCCAGCACGTCGTGCAACTCGCGGGCGATCCGCAGGCGCTCCTCGGCCAGACGGCGGCCGAGCCGCTCCTCGGAGGCGGCGGCCTCCTCGCGCAGCCGGGCGTCGTGTTCGAGACGGCGGCGGCGCGCGGAGTGGGCGACGACCGTGGTGGCGCCGAAGGAGAGCGCGGGCATCGACACGTCGAGCGCGTAGAAGGGCAGCGAGTGAGGCGGCAGGGTCGGCACCGCCCACAGCCAGACCGTGGCCAGCAGCCCGTACCGGAGCCCGTGCCGTTCGCAGGAGAGCCCGAGGCTCGCGCAGGCGAGGAAGGCGAGGACGGCCGGAGCGAATCCCGGGTACCCGGCCAGGTGGTAGACGGTGACGGCGGCCAGGCACAGCACGGCCGCCAGCAGCGGCCGCCGCCTGCGCCACAGCAGCGGCACGGCGGCCGCAAGCACCAGCAGGTAGGCGCCGGGCGCCCAGGGGGAGGGGCGGGTGGCGAAGTGCAGCTCCGCCCAGACGCCGAAGCAGGCGAAGGCCGCGACAAGGCCGACGACGAGCCCGTCCGCCGCGCTCGGCACGATGGACGGGTCGGCGGTGAGCAGCCCCTCGCGGGTCCTGATCAGCCAGGCGGTGACCACGGTGGCAGCGTAGGTGGTCAGCCGGCCGTCGCGGCAGAGGCCGCGCCGGTCCGGGCCCGCCTCGGCCCCCTGCCCTGCGCGAGGACGGCGAGCGCCACGAATCCCGCACTCCACGCCGCCAGCACCGCGACGTCGGCCCAGGTGGGCGCGTGCCCGGCGGCGATGCGCCAGCCGAGGTCGGCCAGCCGGTAGGTCGGCAGGGCGTGCGCGACGTCCTGCAGCGGCGCGGAGAGCCGGGCCGGCGGCACCCACAGGCCGCCGAGGGCGGAGGCGGCCATGTACAGGCCGTAGCTCAGCGGGAACGCCGCCTCCGGGCCGACCAGCAGGCCGACGACGACGCCGAGCAGCGCGAACGGCAGCGTGCCCAGCCACATGGCGGGCACCAGCGCGGCCCACTGCCACGCCTCCAGCCGGACGTCCTTCGCTGCGGCCGCGGTGACGCACACCAGGACGAGCGCGGGCAGCGCGACCGCGAGCCCGGCCGCCAGCTTCGCGACCAGCAGTTGACGCACCGTCACCGGCATGGACCGCAGCTGTTCCAGCCAGCCGCTGCTGCGCTCGTGCGCGAGCCGCGGACCGGTGGCGGACAGCGCACCCCAGATCGCGCCGTAGGCGGCCATCGCGACCATGATCTCCACGGTGCCCTTCAGCTCGCCGGGCCGGGTCGGGTCGCCGCCGAAGATGGTGGCGAACAGCAGGTAGAAGCCGATCGGGGTGACCACGCCGAGGGCGAGGTAGCGCGGGTCGCGCAGCATCCGCACGCATTCGAGGCGGAAGAGGTGGAACGTCATCGGACCCGCGCCTCCTCGGGAGCGGTCCGGGCGGATTCGGCCCGGGCGGCTTGGGTCTTCGCGGCTTGGGTCTGAGCGGATTCGGTTCGGGCGATCGAGTCGGCCTGCGGCGCGGAGGACGCGGCGGCGATTCTCCGGTCGGCCGGGGTCCCCTGTGCAGGTGGAGTGCCGTGCGGGGCGGAGCCGTCCTGCGCGGCCGGGCCGGCGCCGGTCAGGGCGAGGAAGGAGTCGTCCAGGCTCGGCGGGGAGACCCTCAGGTCGCACCAGTCGGCGTCGGAGGCGGCCAGGCGGCGTACGACCTCGTCGGGCGTCGCGGACCGGACGGTGGCCCAGCCGTGCTCGCGCACGACCTCGCCGGGCAGCGTCGGGAGCGTCTCCCCTGCCGGGACGCGGAACCGCACGACGGCGCGGCCGCCCGCCTCCCGGATCCGTGCGGGCGTGCCGTCGGCGACGACGCGGCCACGCGCCATGACGACGACGCGCTCGGCGTTCTCCTCGACCTCGTCGAGGTAGTGGGTGGCGAAGACGATCGTCCGGCCGGCGGCCGCGCAGTTGCGCATCGCCGACCAGAACTCGCGTCGGCCCTGCACGTCCAGGGCCCGGGTCGGCTCGTCGAGCAGCATCGTGTCCGCTCCGGCGACGGCGACCAGCGCGAACTTCAGCCGCTGCACCTGACCGCCGGACATCCGGTCCACCCGCCGCCGGGCCTGGTCGCGCAACCCGGCCAGCTCCAGCGCCTCCTCCACCCGCAGCGGCGCGGGATACATCCGGCGCGCCAGCCGGACCAGCTCGGCCGCCGTGACGCCCGGCATCAGCCCGCTGTCCTGCAGCATCGCCGCGATCGTGCCCTCCACGACGGCCTGGCGCGGCGCGCGCCCGGCGACCGTGACCTCGCCCTCGTCGGGCGGCAGCAGGCCCATCAGCATCGCCACGGTGGTGCTCTTCCCCGCGCCGTTCGCACCCAGCAGTGCGACGGTCGCGCCGCGCCCGATCGTCAGGCTCAGGCCGTCGACGGCGGTCAGCTCGCCGAAGCGCTTGGTTGCCCCGTCCAGGGCGATGGCTGTCTCCATGCCCCGATCGTCCGCCGCAGCGCCCCCGTGCCGCGTCGGACACCGGATGCGTCGTCGCGACTCGGGCCTACTCCCGGGGATGTAGGCGGACTACGCCGGGGATTCTCAGCCTTTTCTGAGGGGAGCAGTCGATCTGTCCCGTTATGGTGGGCCCATGGAAGAGAACCGAGCGCTTCGAGTCGTGGACGCGCTGCGGGAGCGCGGCGTCAACGCCCACCTGGCCCGCGAGGGCGTGTACCAGATCGGCGTGCGGGTGGTGCTGCCCGACGGCCGGGAGGCCCTCTGGGACACCGACGACACCATCAGCCTCGAGGCGCAGGTCATGCGGGACGGGATGCTGGTCGGCTTCGTGCCCGCCATCGCGGGCTCCGAGGACTTCGACGTCGACCAGACCATCGACGCGATCGCCCGCGCGGACTACGACCAGCCCATCGCCACGGAGCGGGCCACCGCTCCGCCGCCCGCCGCTCCGCTGCCCCGCGAGGGCGGCCTCTTCCGCCGCTTCCTCGGCGGCTTCCGCGAGCACTGAGCCACACGCCTACCGTCCCGCACAACGTCACCCCGGGGGCGGAGCCGCACGTCCGTCAGGTCCGCCGCGCGGGGAGAGCGCCGCGCGGACGCCCGCCGCATCCGTGGCCACGGCCGTGAGCAGCGTCAGACCGTCGCCCAGGGGGAACGCCGCCGCGTCGACGGCCGTGTCGACCGCGAGCCCGGTCGTCGGTGCGGGCACCGACAGCGGCCGTGTCGTCGTGAGCAGCTGACCCAGCGCACGGCGGCAGCCGAGGACGGCCGGGCCGTCCCAGCCCGACGGCGCGCCCGCGCCGACGTCCGTCGACTGGTCGAGGACGAGCCGTTCCCCCTGGCGGACCGTCAGGCGCGAAGTGAGACGGCCCGGCGGCTCGTCGTGGCGGCCGAGGACCTGCTCCTCGCGCAGGTGCAGGCGCGCGCCCGGGGCGAGACGCACGCGGGTCCACAGACGCAGCACGCTCCCGGCCGCCGCGATCACCGGCTCGGGCCGCCACACCAGTTCGGCGTCCGCGCCGACGCTCAGGTCCAGCTCGTAGTGCGCGGGCGCCGGAACACGCCCCGGCAGGCTCACCGTCGCGGCGGCGCTGGTGACCAGCAGCCGCGCCCCGGGCTCCACCACGGCCTCGACCCGCAGTCGGTCGCCGCCGAGCGGCGCGGCCATCGCGCCGACGAGGACGACGTGCGCCGCGCCGTCGTCGTCCGGGTGGCGGCTGCGGCGCAGCGCGAGCGGGCCGTCCCCGGTCAGCTCCCGCAGGGCCGTGCTGCCGCGCCCGTCCGCGGCCGCGCGGATCCGGGCGACGGCGCTCAGGCGGCTCACGCCGCTCACGCCACCGGTCCGCGCCGCCAGTCCGCGAGGCGCGCCCGCACCCAGTCCGCGATCTGCGCCACCCCGCCCGGCGCGACCAGCGAGCAGAACACCACCGGCAGTGTGCCGCGCTGCGCGGCGGCGTCGCGGGCCATCACCGACAGGTCCGCGCCGACCAGGGGCGCCAGATCGGTCTTGTTCACCACGAGCAGGTCGGAGCCGGTCACGCCCGGGCCGCCCTTGCGGGGGATCTTGTCGCCGCCGGAGACGTCGATGACGAAGATCTGGTGGTCCACCAGCCCCCGGCTGAACGTCGCCGTCAGGTTGTCGCCGCCGCTCTCGACGAGCACCAGGTCGAGCGGCCCGAGGGCGGCCTCCAACTCCTCGACGGCCTCCAGGTTGGCGCTGATGTCGTCGCGGATCGCGGTGTGCGGACAGCAGCCGGTCTCCACCGCAGTGATCCGCTCCGGCGGCAGCACGGCGTTGCGCAGCAGGAACTCGGCGTCCTCGGTCGTGTAGATGTCGTTGGTGACGACCGCGAGCGAGAGCTCGTCGCGCAGGACCCGGCACAGCGCCGCGACGGTCGCGGTCTTGCCGGACCCCACGGGTCCGCCGAGCCCGATCCGCAGGGCGCGCCGAACGCCGCTGCCCGGAAGCGTCGCGACCGGCGCGGCGTGGTGGTCGTGGACGGGGAGGTCGGGGTCACGGTGCACGGTCGCTCCGCTCTCGTGGGAGGTGGGGTGATGGTCGGAAGTGCCCGTCCGGGCCCGAGTCTTGGGAGCGTGGGCGGAGCCGGTCCCGCGAGTGGCGCAGACCAGGCGGAAGGGGGCCCGTCCCGGGGGCGGGGCCGCGCCGTGCCACGCGCACGCGTGCCGGACCCGACTGCTGCCGGACTCCGCGTCGCGCGCGCGACGCCGTGCCCGCAGGCGCGAGGAGCCGGCGCGCCGCGCCGTGCACGGCGGGCCGTACGACGGTCGGTGCCCCCCGATGACGGTCGGCCGGTCATGAGGCGAACAGGCGGACGGGCCAGGCGGCGTGGTGTTCCGCGGAGATCTCCAGCAGCGGTGCGCCCAGGGTCGGCAGCAGGTCGACGTCGCCGAGGGCGGCGGTGGCCGCCGCCTCGTGGGCGACGGCGCCGATCGGGTCGGTGAGCCCGGACAGGACCGCTGTCGCCTGGAACGGGTCGAGGCCGAGCAGCCGCACGCAGGCCGTCACCGGACCGGAGACCGACTCGTAGGCCACGGCCGTCGCCGCCTCCGCCGGGCCGAGGCCCGCCGCCGCGGCGACGACGCCGAAGGCGACGGGCTGGTGCGCGCCGCCCGGGAGGGCGTCGGCCAGCCGCTCCAGGGCAGGGTGCGGCCACGCCGCTCGTGCGGCGCGCAGGAGCTGCCGGCCCAGGCGGCGGGAGGCCGCCCGCAGCGCGGGCGAGGGCGTGCGGGCCTCGGCCGCCTCGTCGAGGGCCGTCGGGTCCGTCCCGGCGGCGGCCGCAGCCGCCAGCGCGGCGGAGGTCAGGCCGGTGGTGTGGAGGCGTCCGGCGCAGAACGCCCGCAGGCTGTCGGCGTCGCCGACCCGGCCGGCCCGTACCGCCGCCTCGACGCCGCCGGAGTGCGCGTGGCCACCGGCCGGAAAGCGCCCGTCGGCGAGGACCAGCAGCGCGGCGGGGATCGCGAGGTCTGTCACCCGGCCTCCTCAGAACAGGAAGTACCGCTGCGTCATCGGCAGCTCCTCCGCCGGGTGCGGCTCGACCACCTCGCCGTCGATCCGCACGGTGAAGGTGTCCGGCTCGACGTCGACCCGGGGGAGCGCGGTGTTCTCGCGCAGGTGCTCCTTGCGCACCCCGCGGGTGTTCCGGATCGGCGCGAAGGACTTGGCGACGCCGAGCTCCTCGCCGAGCCGCTGCGCGAGACCGTCCTCCAGCGCCCACCCGGTCACGAAGTTCAGCGAGTTCGCCGAAGGGGCCCGCCCGGTCGCGCCGAACATCGGCCGCGGCAGCACCGGCTGCGGCGTCGGGATCGAGGCGTTCGCGTCGCCCATCTGCGCCCAGGCGATCTGGCCGCCCTTGACGACCAGGTCCGGCTTGACGCCGAAGAACGCCGGGGTCCACAGCACCAGGTCGGCAAGCTTGCCCCGCTCCACCGAGCCGATCTCCGCGTCCAGGCCCTGCGCGATCGCCGGGTTGATCGTGTACTTGGCGACGTAGCGGCGCGCCCGCAGGTTGTCCGCGCGGCCGTCCCCGGGCAGCGTGCCGCGGCGGCGCTTCATCACGTGCGCGGTCTGCCAGGTGCGCAGCACCACCTCGCCGATCCGGCCCATCGCCTGCGAGTCCGAGCTGATGATCGAGATCGCGCCGAGATCGTGCAGCACGTCCTCCGCCGCGATCGTCGACGGGCGGATCCGCGACTCAGCGAACGCGAGGTCCTCCGGGACGTCGGAGCTGAGGTGATGACAGACCATCAGCATGTCCAGGTGCTCGGCCACCGTGTTGCAGGTGTGCGGCCGCGTCGGATTGGTGGAGCTGGGCAGGATGTTGGGCTCGGCGACCACGGTGATGATGTCCGGTGCGTGCCCGCCGCCCGCGCCCTCGGCGTGGTAGGCGTGCAGGCCGCGTCCGGCGATCGCGGCCAGGGTGTCCTGGACGAATCCGGCCTCGTTGAGGGTGTCCGTGTGCAGGGCGAGCTGCGCCCCGCTCTCGTCGCAGACGCGCAGGCACGCGTCGATGGCGGCGGGGGTGGCGCCCCAGTCCTCGTGGATCTTGAACCCGACGGCGCCGCCGCGCAGCTGGGCGCGGAGCGCCTCCGCCGAGACGGTGTTGCCCTTGCCCAGCAGGCCCAGGTTGACGGGGTACTGCTCGGCCGCCGCGAACATCCGGGCCAGGTGCCAGGAGCCCGGCGTGATCGTCGTCGCCTTCGACCCCTCGGCCGGGCCGGTCCCGCCGCCCAGCAGCGTGGTCACCCCGCTCGCCAGCGCCTCCTCGAACAACTGCGGGCAGATGAAGTGCACATGGGCGTCCACCGCGCCGGCGGTCAGGATCCTGCCGTTGCCCGCGATCACCTCGGTCTCCGGGCCGATCACCAGATTCGGGTCCACCCCGTCCATCGTCTCGGGATTGCCGGACTTGCCGAGTGCGGTGATGCGCCCGTCGCGGATGCCGACGTCGGCCTTGACGACGCCCCAGTGGTCCAGCACCACCGCACCGGTGATGACCGTGTCCGGTGCGCCCTCGGCGCGGGTGACGCGGCTCTGGCCCATCGACTCCCGGATCACCTTGCCGCCGCCGAAGACCGCCTCGTCGCCCCCGCCGCACAGGTCCCGCTCGACCTCGATCAACAGGTCGGTGTCGGCCAGCCGGATCCGGTCCCCGGCCGTCGGGCCGTAGAGGTCGGCGTAGCGGCGCCGGGTCACCGTCAGCGCGGCGGCGCTGGTCCTCGCCGTGGAGGTGGAGTCGGTCATGCGTCCACCCGCCCCGCCGTCTCGCCGCGCAGCCCCCACACCTCGCGGCGGCCCCCCAGCGGCACCAGCTCCACGGTCGTCGCGATGCCCGGCTCGAACCGCACCGCCGTGCCCGCGGGCACGTTCAGCCGCCGTCCGCGAGCGCTCGCACGGTCGAAGCGCAGCCCCGGGTTCGCCTCGGCGAAGTGGTAGTGGGAACCGACCTGCACCGGGCGGTCCCCGGTGTTGACGACCGTCAGCGCGGTCACCTCCCGGCCCGCGTTGAGCTCCACCATGCCGTCGTCGAGCAGCAGTTCGCCTGGGATCACGTCTCGTCCGCCGCTCACTGGATGGGGTCGTGCAGGGTCACCAGCTTGGTCCCGTCCGGGAACGTCGCCTCCACCTGCACGTCGCGGATCATCTCGGGCACGCCGTCCATGACGTCGTCCCGGGCGAGGGCCGACCGTCCGGACGCCATCAGCTCGCTGACAGTCCGTCCGTCGCGCGCGCCCTCGAGCACGTGGACGGTGAGGATCGCGAGCGCCTCGGGATGGTTGAGCCGCAGCCCGCGCGCCCGGCGCGCCAGGGCGACGTCGGCCGCGACGTGGATCATCAGCCGTTCCTGCTCGTGCGGGGTCAGTCTCATCGGCGTCGAGCTCCTCGGGTGGGAGGAAGGACGCGAGCACACCCTCGTGCCGCGGGGGTGCCGTCACCGTATCCGACGGACGGGCCGCGTCCTTCGCGCGTCACACGGAAGTAACCTGACCGACCCACAAGGGGTTACGGGCGGGGGACGTTCACAGTTCGCCCAGCTCCCCGAGGCCCATGGCGCGCAGCGCGTGGTCGGCCATGACGCGGTGGCCGGGCGTTCGGGTGCGCCGGGTCGTCGAGCCAGGGGAGGGGGTCGGTGTCCGGGAAACGGGCCCGCCAGTGCGCCTCGTCGCGGGCGCGCCGGCCGGACACGCCGGTGTTGACGGCGATGTCGGTCAGCCGGTCCAGCTGCCGGCGGATGCGCTCGTGCACGTGCTCGACCCGGACGGCGGTCGGTCCGATCATATGGACGGCGGCCACAGAGATTCCACAAAGTGCCCGCCTACGGTCGGCCGGGACCGGACAGGGACGGGATCGCGCTCGGGGTCGGGGAGGCGCACGGTGACGGCGGATGCGGCGGCGTCGACGCGCACACAGGTGGCGCACCTGCTGCGGCGGGCCGGGTTCGGCGGGCGGGCCGAGGAGATCGACGCCGCCGAGAAGGCCGGGTACGAGGCCACCGTCGCCGACCTGCTCGCCGGTGCTTCCGGCACGGCCGACCCCGGTGTCGCGGCGACTCCGCCCCCGGCGTTCGCGGACGTCCCGGCCCCGGGTCACGACCCGGCCGCGCGCAAGCAGGCCAACCGGCAACGCGCCGGGCAGTACCTCCAGCTGGGCGGTTGGTGGCTGGACCGCATGGTCCGGGTGGAGGCGCCGCTGGTGGAGAAGCGCACCTGGTTCTGGCACGGGCACTGGGCCACCTCCGTCGTCAAGGTGCGCAGCGCCGCGCTGATGCTCCAGCAGAACCAGAACCTGCGCAGCCTCGGTGGCGGCGACTTCGGGGCGCTCGCACAGGCCATGGTCCACGACCCCGCGCTCGCCGTCTGGCTCGACGAGATCGGCAGCACCAAGCAGGCCCCGAACGAGAACCTGGCCCGCGAGCTGATGGAGCTGTTCACGCTCGGCGTGGGCCACTACACCGAGCAGGACGTCCGCGCCGCCGCCCGCGCGCTCACCGGCTGGCGGCTCGACCGTGCGAACGGGCAGCTCGTGTTCGTGCCCGCCGCGCACGACGACACCCCCAAGACCGTCCTCGGCACCACCGCCGACTACGACTCGGTCGGGCTCGTGGACCTGCTCGTGGCCCAACCCGCTTCGCACGACTGGGTGGTGACCCGGATGTGGAACCGCTACGCCGCGCCAGGACCGGTCCCGGCCGACGTGATGGGCCGTCTCCAGGCCGCCTACGGCCCCGGGCGCGACCTCACCGCGCTGCTGCGCGCCCTGCTGCTCGACCCGGTCTTCCGCGGCCCGTCCAGGCCAACGCCAACCAGGGCACCGACCACGGCACGGCCGCGCCGCTCTTCGTCGCGGGCACGCCGGTCAGGGGCGGCTTCCACGGCGCCCAGCCGAGCCTGACCGACCTCGACGCCGGGGACCTCAGGTTCACCACCGACTTCCGCTCCGTCTACGCGACCCTGCTCCACCAGGTGCTCGGAGCCGATCCGAAGCAGGTCCTCGGTCAGGACTTCCCCGAGCTCGGCTTCGTCTGACCGGCCCCCGCGCGGTCCGTGCGGGCCCGTCCGCATGTCCGCGTGCGCGAACGAGGCCCGCCCGGCAGAGTGGCGGTCAGCGCGGCACGAGGGACGTGCAGAGGGAAGAGGAGCGGGCATGGACGAGGTCATCGCGGTCACCGGAGCGACCGGACGGGTCGGCGGACGAATCACCCGGCGACTCGCCGACGAGGGCGTCACCGTCCGCGCGCTCGGGCGGGACGCCGCGAAGCTGGCGCAGCTGCCCGTGCGGGACACCGCGCAGGCCTCCTACGACGATGCGGAGGCCATGCGCCGGGCGCTGACCGGCGTCACCTCGCTCTTCCTCTGCTCCGCGCACGAGGGGCCGGGCCGGGTCGAGATCCACAAGGCGGCGGTCGACGCGGCGCTGGCTGCGGGGGTACGCCGGCTCGTCTACCTGTCCTACCTGGGCGCCGCGCCCGACGCCACGTTCACCTATGCCCGCGACCACTGGCACACCGAGCAGTACATCCGCGCCACCGGGGCGCCGTTCACGTTCCTGCGGGACAGCAGCTACCAGTCCGACCTCGTCGCCATGACCGGCGACGACGGCGTCCTGCGCGGCCCCGCGGGTGACGGGCGTGTCGCCGCCGTCACCCACGACGACGTCGCCGACGCCGCGGCGGCCGTGCTGCTCGACCCCGAGGGAGGCGGCGCGGGGAGTCGGCACCACGCCGCGACCTACGACCTGACCGGGCCGGAGGCACTCAGCTTCGCCGAGATCGCCGCGACGATCGGCCGCGTGACCGGACGGACCGTCAGCTACCACCCGGAGACCCAGGCCGAGGCGTACGCCTCGCGTGCCGTCTACGGCGCGCCGGACTGGGAGGTCGCCGGCTGGGTCAGCTCCTACGAGGCCGTCGCGTCCGGCGAGATGGACGTCGTCTCCGACGCCGTCCGCGCCCTCACGGGCCGCGCCCCGCAGTCCTTCGCGGACTTCCTGGCCACGCACCCGGAGAGCTACCGGCGCCTGCAGGCCTGAGCGGGTCGGCCGCTGTCACAAGGCTGTTGCAGGTCCGTGGCGCGCACGAGCAGAAGTGGGTGCCGGCGCTGGCTAGAGTTCCAGCGACAGGTTGGGAACAACCGCTCACCTCGCCACGAACACTGACATCCCAGGGGGACCCCTCATGCGCTCCGCCGTTCGCCGCGCAGCTGTCGCGACCACCGTCCTGAGCGCCGTGGTGCTGCTCGGCGCCTGCAGCTCGACCACCGGCAGTGCCGACGCGGGCTCCAGCCCCAGCGGCGTCGCCACCGCGCCGTCCGCGTCCGCGAGCACGCCGTCGGGCGTCACCGGGACGGCGCTGAGCGGCACGCCCGCAGCGACGGCGCCGACGCCGTCCGCCGCGCCGGCAACGCCGACCTCGGCCGCCTCCGCCGTTGCCGCCTCGCTGCCGGTGCTGGGAACCGTGTGGGCGCCGGGAGTGCGCGGGTACGGCGTGGCCCGGCCCGCGGGGCTGTCCAACAACGGCGACCCCACCGGCATCGTGACCGATCTGAACTGGTCGTCGTGGGGCGGTGCGAAGGCCGAGGGCACCGGTTCGGCGGAGTACGTGGGGCCGGGCCAGTCGGTCGCGCAGGGAAGCGCGGAGCAGGCCACCGTCGTCGCGTTCGACCTGGGCACCTGCCACGGCCAGACGGCCTACCGGGCGCTCGAGTGGTACTTCCCCGGAAAGGGCCAGCACTTCGACCCCACGCGCTACTTCGACGCGTGCACGGGCCAGGACCACGGCATGTAGCCCCCAGTGCACCGGACTCGCGGGGGGCCGCAGGCGGGTGACATGGCTTCAGGGAGGTTTCGGCGGACGCGGGCGCGGTGACGTTGAGAGCCGAAACCCGCCCGCCGGTGCTGACGTCGGCTCTCTCGGGAGCCGGGAGGCAGGAGTCCCATGCCGTTCGCCCGTCGGCGGTCCGCCGCGATCGCCGCGCTGACCGCCCTCTGCTTCGCCCTCACGGCCGCCGTCCCCGCGCAGGCCGAGCGACCGGGCAAGAACCAGGACCGACGCCTGCAGCGGCTGCTGGAGAGTCTGGTGCGTCAGGCGGGCGGCCCCCCGGGGGCCATCGCCGTGTTCCGCATCGACGGCCGCACCGTCGTGGTGCGGGCCGGTGCCGGAGACCTGCAGACCGGGCGGCTGCCGCAGATCGACGACCACATGCGGGTGGCGAGCGTCGCGAAGACGTTCAGCGGGGCCGTGGCCCTCGCCCTGGTCAGCCGCGGGCGGCTGAGCCTCGACGACACCATCGCCAAGCGCCTGCCGCAGCTCCCGGCGGACTGGGGAAAGGTGACTCTGCGTCAGCTGCTGCAGCACACCAGCGGGCTGCCGGACTACAGCCGTTCCCCGGAGTTCGTGAAGATCATCCAGAACGACCCGCACCACCGGTTCGACTCCCGGCGCCTGCTGCACTTCGTCGCCGACCAGCCGCTGGAGTTCACCCCCGGCACCCAGTACGCCTACTCGAACTCCGACAACATCGCGGTCGCCCTCATGGCCGAGGCGGCGACCCACGAGCGGTACGAGTCGCTCCTGGCCCGGCTCGTCTACGCCCCGCTCGGGCTCCGCGCGACCAGCCTCCCGTCCGGCTTCACCCTGCCGCGGCCCTACCTGCACGGCTACGCCCCCACGCCGACCGGCTTCGAGGACGTGAGCACGGAGTTCGGCAACTCCGGAAGCTGGGCGTCCGGCGGCATCGTGTCCACGCCGGGAGACCTCAGCCGTTTCATCCGCGCCTACGCCGGCGGCCGGCTCGTCGCCCCGTGGGTCCGACGGCAGCAGCTCACCTTCGTCGACGGCAGCTCCGAGCCGCCCGGGCCGGGCCGCAACGAGGCCGGGCTGGCGATCTTCCGTTACACGACGCGCTGCGGCGTGGTCTACGGCCACACCGGGAACACCCCCGGCTACACCCAGCTCGCGGTCGGCACGCCCGACGGCCGCCGCTCCCTGACGTTCTCGGTGAACGCGCAGATCACCCCGACCATCGCCCCGGCCGTGTTCCCGCGGATGCGCGCCATCGAAGAGGCCTTCGTGTGCGCGCTGGTCCGCGGAGACGTCTGAACCGGGGCCCTGCCGGGTGCTGCGTGGAGCGGGCGGACAAGGGTCCGTCCGAGCCCTGGCGGGCTCAGCCTTGGCGGACTCAGCCCTGGCGGGCCTTCATCCGCGGGTCACGCCGGTTGATCACGAAGACCCGTCCGCGACGACGGACGACCTGCGAACCGGGCTGCTTCTTCAGCGAACGCAGTGAGTTGCGCACCTTCACGGGGTTTCCCCTTTCTTTCCGCGGGGCCCGGCAGGGAGCCCGGACCTCGTGAGCACGTCAACACGGCCGACGCCGCCGGCATTCCCGGCGCGGCGTTCACACCGCGTCCGCCTGGGCCCGGTCAGTCCAGGCGGACGGCGACGGCGCAGGTCGGCGAGGCGAGGGGATACTCGTGCCGGAGGGTCAACGCACCGCTCGCCGGGTCGACCGCATGGACGGTGAGAGTCTCGGCCCGCTCGTTGGAGACGTAGAGGTGACCGTCGCGGAGCTCCATGTGACGCGGCCAGGAACCGCCGGACGGGAACTCCGCCTCGAAGCGCGGCACGCCGCCCGGTACCGTGCGGAACAGCGCCACCGTGTCCGCGCCGCGGTTGGAGAGGTAGAGGAGGGTTCCGTCCTCGCTCACGGTCAGGTGGGCGGGGAAGTTGCCGGACTCCGCCGTGGCCGCGCTCGCGGCGACGGAACCGAGCACCTCGAACACCCCCGGCTCGGTCTCGCGCAGGGCGTGCAGGCGCGAGTCCAGCTCACCGACCACGTACGCCATGCCGTCCGCGCCGCGTACCAGCTGGCGGGGGCCGGTCCCCTCGGGCAGGGCCGTGACGGCCTCGGTCTCGTCGTCGCGGAAGCCGTGGAGCTGGTCGGTGCCCAGGTCCACCACGTGCCACAGCCCGTCCGGGCCGGGGACGGCCATGTGGGCGTGGGGGCCGTCCTGCCGGTCGCCGTGCGGGCCGAGGGCGGTCGGGTCCCCGCGCCAGAGGCGCGTCGCCTTGGCCGGGAGCCCCGCCTCGTCGAGGTCGAGCAGCAGCATGGAGCCCGTGCGGTAGTTGGACACGGCCAGTTCGCGACCCGTCTCGTCGACGGCCAGGTGGCACGGCCACCCGCCCTGGCTCGGCACTCGGGCCAGCTCGCGCAGCGAGCCGTCCGGCCCGATCGCCACGGCGCTGACCGAGCCCTCCTCGCCGGCCTCGTTCGCCGTGTAGAGGACGGGAAGCGACGGGTGCCGGATCACGTACGAGGGGGAGGGCAGCGCCAGCGTGTCGAGCGGTGTGAGCGAGCCGTCGTGCGGATCACGCCGGTAGGAGGTGAGGCCGGTGCCGTGGCCGTTCATCTCCGGGGTGTAGCAGCCGGTCACGAGCAGGTGGGATGCGTTCACGCTGACGTTCTCCTCGGGTCGACTCCCCGATCTTCGCATGCCGCGTCGAGCCGAGAGGAACCTCCCGTACCGGAACGGCCTGTTCCCGCCGCAGCCGCCCGCCCGGCCCGACCCCGTCCTCTACAGGCTCGCCGGCACCTCCGCGCTCCACGAGCTCGCGGGCATGCCGTCCGCCCTCGGCCACGAGCCGGGCGCGGAGAGCTGGGACCCGAACGGCACGTAGCCGCGCCCACCCGGGTGCGCCGGGGCCGGCTGTGGGCCTTCCAGCCGGCGGCCGGCCCTGGGCGACCGGGCCTCACAAGAGCGTCCAGCCGCTCCAGCCGGGGATCGGTTCGCACGCCTGACGCCACGCGCCAGGGACGCCGCCCGTGCCGGCGCGGGCCGCCACGACTCCGCCGGCGATCGCGCAGGTCGTGTCCCGGTCGCCCCACCCGGCGACGGTCCGCCACAGCGTCTCGGGCAGATCGTCCAGGCCGCCCGCGGCGCTCCACAGCGCGAAGGGGACGGTGTCCGGAGCGGAGAGGTGCGTCCCCGAGCCCAGCACGGACGCGGCATGACGCACCGACGTACCGTCCGGGAAGCCCGCCGCCGTCAGCAGCCCGGAGCGGACGTCGCTCGACGGGACGTGGCCGGCCACCTCCCGCAGGAACTCGGAGCGCACCGGAACCGCCCGCCCGGCCCCGGAGGCGGCCAGGGCGGCAGCGACCGCCACCGCGACCGCACCGGCGACGGCCTCGGGGTGCGCGTGCGTGATCAGTGCCGAGAGCCGCGCCTGCTCGACCACGGCGGCCAGGTCGGCGCCGAACCAGGCGCCGAGCGGCGCGACCCGCATCGCGGCGCCGTTCCCGAAGGAGCCCTGCCCGCCGAAGTGGCCGGTGGTGACGACCCGCCAGTCCTCGCCCTCGCCGATCCGCCGCAGCACGTTGTGCATGGACGGGCCGTAACCCCGGTCGGGATCGCTCGCGTACCGCGCGGCGAAGTCCCCGGCGAGCAGGTCGGGGCGCACCTCGCCGTGCTGCGTCAGGTGGGCGAAGAGGACGAAGGCCATCGCCGAGTCGTCCGTCCACAACCACGGCGCGGGGCGCGGCCGTCGGGCTGCGAGAAGCTCCTCGGCGGGCTCGTCGGAGCGGAGGAACCAGCTGTCGCCGAACGCGTCCCCCAGCACCAGCCCGTCCAGGCTCGCCCGCGCCTGCCTTCGTCGCCCCGCGGTGTCGGTGTCCACGGGCGCAGTGTAGTGATCAGTTGGTGCGGATTCAGGCTGCGCAGCTGCTGGGGAGCGTCACCGTGCCGGGCTTGTGCTCGAAGGTGCGCATCACCAGCCACTCGTCCAGCTCGGGGTCGAAGAGGTTCTGGACGCCGAACTGCAGCACCTGCCAGAACGTACCCCGGTCGTTCTGGTCGACGTAGACGTCACCCAGGGCGAGGGGAAGCCGCAGGAAGTTCCCCGGAGGCAGTTTCGGTAGGACGACTCCGACCCGCCAGTGGTTCACATACCGGTCCGGTTTCCCCTGGAGGACCTCCCGCCCGACGAACCGCGCGCCGCCGAGCGCCTGGTTCAACTGGTCCAGGTCGAATCCGGGGATCTGAGAGCAGGGATGCTCGGTCAGGCCGGGCCATTTGTACGTGAGCGTGTAGAGCTTGCCGTGGTAGATCAGGTTGGTGAACCAGATCGGATACCCCGGGCCTCCGGCGACCATTTGGCTGTCGCCGTTCCTCCCCTCCCAGCTGAACGGCACGGTGATGCCCAGATCCGGGACGATGTACGTGCCCTTCCCGCGGAAGTCCCGTGGGAGGCGCGGGGGAAGGGGTGCGTGCCGGCTGTGCCGGGTGTCGGCATGAGCCGGCGCAAGGAGAGCCGAGACGACGGCGATGGCTCCGGCAAGCGCCGTCGCCGTAGCCCGCCGTGTGAGTTTCCAGCCCAAGGTCTCTCCTTCTGTCACCTGTGACAAGAGCGCACCAAGCCGGATAATCCGTACCAGACGGCAGGGGAATTCCCGTTCAGGTGAGCCGCGTCCCGCATTCCGTCCCCTTCTTTTCCCCCGAACGGCGGGAGCGGCCGGGCTGCTGAAGCTGCGTCGTCCGTCAGAGGGGCGGCCCTGCCGGGGCCGGGCCGAGGGTGGTGGTGCCCGGTGCGGCCCGGTGCCGCAGGCCGTCGCGGTAGGTGTCCAGTGCCTCCTCCAGCCGTCCGCTGCGGCGCAGCAGATCGCCGAGCAGCCGACAGAGGTCGGCCAGGTCGGCGGCGGCGCTGGTGTCGACCAGCAGGGCGAGCGCGGCCCGGTAGTGCTCCTCGGCTGCCGTCGCGTCGCCGCGCTGCTCGGCGATCCGGCCCAGGAGTCGGTGCGCCGCACCGGCGTGCACCGCGCCCCGGCCGGGGCCCAGCGCGTCGACCAGATCCGTCAGCAGCGCGGAGGCCTCCTCCGGGCGGCCCGCGCGGCGCAGCACGTCGGCGAGCTCGACGTCGATCTGCTGGGTGTAGAGGGTGGGCTGACCGCGGGCCAGCAGCTCGCGGGCGAGCCGCAGTTCGCGCTCGGCCGTGAGCAGGTCGCCGTCCTGGGCGCGGAGGTAGCCGCGCATCCAGTGGCAGTGGGCCAGCTCGGTGCCGATCCGCAGGTGCCGGTAGAGCTCCTCGGCCCTGGTCAGTGACGCCTCGGCCTCGGCGGCCCGGCCCTCGGCCAGCAGGGTACGGGCCACCCCGCGGTGCAGCCGTGCCACCAGCGCGGGGTCGTCGACCTGGGGAGCCAGCGCGAGCGCGAGATCGGCGGCCCGGGCGGCGCGTCGGTGCGCACCGAGGTCCATGTAGGGGGCGATCACCGCGGAGTAGAGCAGCAGCAGGGCGTGGGGGTCGGCCAGGCCGTCGGTGTTGAGCCGGTCGATCGCGCTCTCCAGCAGGTAGCAGCTGTAGCGGAGGTCGCCGGCCAGCAGGTGGGCGACGGCCCGCCCGCGCAGGGCCGGCACCCGCTGCGGCAGCGGCGCGTCCCGAAGCAGCACCTCGGAGCGTTCGAAGGACTCGATGGCCAGGTCCAGCTCCCCGAGATCCAGGGCGCAGTCGCCGATGCCCAGCAGCGCCGCCGCCTGCCGTTCGGCGAGGCCGTGGCGCTCGGCCTCGGCGGCGAGCACCCGGAACTCCTCGACCGCCCGCGCCGACTCGCCGGCGCAGAGCAGTTGGCGAGCTTCGGACAGCCGCAGCCCCAACTCGCCGGCCAGCTGCGGGGGGCGACCGGTGGCCAGCAGCTCGTAGCTCACCTCGAGCCGGTCGGCCAGGTAGCGCAGCGCGGTCTCGGAGGGACGCACCTTGCCGGCTTCCAGCGTGGAGATGTAGGCGGGGGTGTAGTCCGGCTCGGCCAGGGCGCGCTGGGTCAGGCCGCGCTCGGTGCGCAGCCGGAGCACCCGGCGGCCGAGGGCCTGCCGATCGGTCGGCTCGTTCACTCGTGTCACATCCGCAGAGGCTACGGCCGCAGGGGCTCTTGCCGGAACGAGGCGGCGGCACTAGCTTGGCCGCCGATGTAAGTCTGACACTTAATCACACTTACAGCACTGCTTACGTCATGCTCGCACACCGCACTCCTCTCCGCCCTCCTTCCCCACCCCTCCTCCTCGCACCGGAACGGGACCCCATGCGCATTCGTCACGCCCTGGTCAGCGGCGCCACCGCGCTCGCCGCCGCGCTCGGCCTGCTCGCCGCGGCGCCCACCGCCGCGCCCACCGCCATCGCCGCGCCGACCCCGCCCGGGCTGCCCCCGCTGGTCAACGGCAGCGGCCCGATCTGTTGGTTCGGCGCCTGCTACGACTACGTGTCCGGGCGTCAGAACACCGACACCGCGGGCGCCACCATCCGGATGCTCCAGGCGGAGCCGGCGATCAAGGCCGGCGACACCGATGCGCACTCGCTGCAGGAGCTGGCCCTGCAGTCCACCGACCAGAAGTCCACCGTCGAGATCGGCTGGACCGTCGACCTCGGCCTCAACGGCGACCTGCTGCCGCACCTGTTCGTCTACCACTGGGTGGACGGCGCGGAGAGCTGCTACAACGGCTGCGGTTTCGTCCAGGTCTCGCACACCGCGAAGGCGGGCATGGCCCTGCGCCCCGGAGCGACCGCCCAGTTCTCGATCCTGAACCTCGCGGGCGACTGGTGGGTGTTCTACGACGCCCAGGCCGTCGGCTACTTCCCCGGCTCCCTGTGGGGCGGCTCCTACACCCGGGCCCAGGTGGTCACCGCCTTCGGCGAGGTGGCCCACGGCACGGACAGCACCTGCGAGCAGATGGGTGACGGCCGCTTCGGCACAGCTCACGGTTCCGGCTGGATATCCGGCTACCGGCTGCTCGGCGCCGCCGACCGCCCCCGGCTCACCATCGCCGCCACCAGCCCCGCCCTGTACGACGCCGGGCGGATCACCCCGACCTCGTTCCACCTCGGGGGCCCCGGCACCGGCCCCTGCTGACGGGCCCTTCGGCCCGCCGTCAGCGGGACCCGTGCAGCTCCTGCTCCCACAGGGCTTCGCAGAGCAGGTCCAGGCCGTGGCGCAGGTGGCGGCGGTAGGTGCCGTACGGGAGGCCGAGGCGGCGGGCGGCGGCCTCCTGGGTGGGCGCGCCGGAGAAGTAACCCGCCGTCAGGGCCTCCTTGGCGCGCACCCCGCGCGGGTCGGCCGCGAGGCCGTCCACCGCGCGGCGCAGCAGCTCGCGCAGCTCCGGGACAGGGTCGGCCAGATCGGCGGCCAGGCGGGCGCGGATCAGGGCGCAGGCCGCGAACGCGCCCGCGTCGCGCCAGTGAGCCAGGGCCTCACGGACGGCCTGGTCGAACGAGGCGCGCGAGAAGCCCGACGGCCCGGACGGCGGGACGGCGGTGGCCGAGATGAAGTGGCGCAGCCACGTTTCGACGGGGGTCCGCCGCCAGTCGACGGCGAACACGCCGTAGCTGTCCCCGCCGACCAGGGGGCGCGCACCGGTGTCGGCGAGGCTGCCCTTCACGCGCTCGGCCCACGCCTCGGCGTCCCGCCAGACGGCGAAGCCGTAGGCGCGGCCCCGGGCGCGCGCGGACTCCGCCTGGGCGCGGGAACTGCTCAGGTCGATGACACGGGAGGGCACCTGGTAGCGCTCGGGGTAGACCGAGAAGCGGCTGACGCCGATGTGCTCGCCGGGCCGGACCGGCCCGGCGGTCTCGGTGTACTCCCACGCGGCCGCCACCACGGGGTCCGCGGCCAGGTCCTCGGGGTCGGGCGGGGCGGCCAGGGCGAGTCGGGCGGTGAACGCGACGACCCGGCCCGTCGTCACCAGGCGGTAGACGCTGAAGGCCTGCGGCTGGCGCTCGGCCCAGTAGCGCACCAGTTCGGCGGAGGCGGGGCCCTCGGTCTCCTCCGCCATGCGCAGCACGGTGTCGAGGTCGTCGGGGTGCAGCGGCCGGTCGTGCACCTCGTCCTCGCGGGACCAGGTGCGGGTGCGGGCGACGATCCGACCGTCCCGGAAGAGGTGGAAGAGTTCGTCGGTGACGGTGAAGACCTGCTCCTCGGGCGCCTCGCGCAGCAGCCGCAGATACTCCTCGGCCAGGCGCTGCCGCATCGTCTCGAACGCGTTGGGGGCCCGCCAGCGCAGGTCGGCGGCCAACGTCTCGCGGGCGGCGTCGTGCGGGTGGAGCCCCCGGTGGGTGGACTCCATGAAGGGCAGCTCCCGCAGCCAGGTGAACAACTGGTGGGCGTCCTGGTCGGGCAGCACCGCCGTGAGCAGCTCCTCGGACGTCGAGTACGCCTGGGCGGCCACCTCCAGGGCACGCCGGTGGGCCGCCGTCGGCACCTCGCCGATCAGGCCCGCCAGCAGGGGACGCAGGATGTCGGCCGAGGGCGCCCAGGTCTCCTCCCGCCCCCAGTCGGCCGTGCCCGCGGCCGCCGCCAGCGAGAGCGCCAGCGGGTTGCCTCCGGCGAAGCGCAGGATGCGCTCCCGCAGGCCGGGCAGGACCTGGGTGGTGGTCAGCAGGCTGCGGGCCTGCTCCTCGGAGAACGGCTCCAGTTCGTGGACGTGGAGGATCTCCGTCCAGGCGGGGTCGGCGGTCCACTGCGGGTGCGGGGCGAGCCGGCCCGCCAGGACCACCAGGGTGTCGTCGGCGGCGCGTGGCAGGAAGCGCTGCCACAGCCAGCTCTCCAGCCACTGGCAGTGCTCGAAGGAGTCCACGAACAGCACCGTGCCGGGCGTCTTCAGGAACGGCGCGGCCTCGCGTTCGAAGTCGGCCGGGTCCCGGCTGACGAAGCGGCCGTCCAGGTCCAGGATCGTGCGGCCGACCGCGCGGGCCTGGTCGGCGAGCCGCCGCAGCAGCGTCGACTTGCCGATGCCCCCCGGTCCGAACACGTAGAACGCGAAGGGGGCGTCGGCCTCACCGGCCAACGCGTCGGCGAAGCGCTCGAGCTCCTCGTCCCGGCCGACGAAGGCCTGGACGCGCGCGCTGCTCAGTCTCTCTCCCACGGACGCCATGACGGCCTCCCCTTCCCCGTGTCCCGGCACCGCGTCGTGCCCTCCGGACCTGCGGTACGCTCCCGGTCCGGCGCCCCCGCCGCCTTGATCCTAACCAAGGGCGGCCGGGGTGCCGAGGCGTCCGGGCGGACGCGGCAGGGCGCCGTCAGCTGTGGGCGGCGACCGCGTCGGGCGCCGGCGTGAAATCCAGTGGCAGGGCGACCGGACCACGCGTGTACAGGCCCGACTCCCGGTACTCGGAGCCGGGTCTGTGGCGGACCCGGTCGAGCAGCGGGAGCAGCAGCGCGGCCACGGTCTCGATCTCGGCGCGGGCGAAGGCGGCGCCGACGCACTGGTGCAGTCCGGTGCCGAAGGCAAGGTGCTGGGCGGCGGCGGTGAACGACCGTGCGGTGCCCAGGTCCTGGCGGTGGATGTCGAAGGCGTCCGGGGCGGTGAACGCCTCGGGGTCGCGGTTGGCCGCGCCGATCATGCAGAACACGGTGGCACCCGCCGGCACGACGCCGCCGTCGAACACGGCCTCCTGCTCCGCGAGGCGCGGGATGAGCTGCACCGGCGGGGTGTAGCGCAGCGTCTCGGCGATCGCCGCGGACAGCAGCGCCGGGTCGCGCTGGACCTGCGCCAACTGCTCGGGGTGGTCGATCAGGTGCTTGAAGAGGAGACCGAGGGTCTTGTCGGCGGGCTCGACGGCGGCCACCAGCACGTTGATGATCAGCGCGGTGACCTCGCGGGTGCTCATGGCGACACTGTCGAACTCGGTCGTGCTCAGCAGCGATATCAGGTCCTCGCCGGGGTGGCGGCGCCGCTGTTCGATCACGGGGACGAGGTAGGCCTCCAGACCCAGGGCGCAGTCCATGCAGTGCCGGCGGCGCTCGGGGGTGAGCGCGATGCTGGTGATGAACTCGCCGACCCCGGCGAGCCAGGCGCTGACCTGTCGCCAGTCCTCCTTGTCCAGGCCGAGCACGTCCAGGGTCACCCGGACCGCGAAGGGCTTGCCGAAGTCGTTGACGAGATCCATCCGCCCTTGCGACAGCAGCGGCGCGAGGACCTCCGCGGCATTGGCGCGGATGACGTGGGTCTGGTCCTGCAGCGCCTGCCCGGTGAAGCCCCGCACGACGATCTTCCGCTTCGCCGTGTGCTCTGCCCCGGTCATCTGGGCCAGGACCGGTCCGCGCATCACCGGCTCGGCGCGCACCTGCAAGGTCTCGGTGGTGAACGCCTCATGGTCGGTCAGCACCCGCCGCACGTCCGGGTAGCGGGAGACGAACCAGCTGTCGACCGCCGGCTCGTAGTGCACCGGCGACTGCTCCCGCAGCCGGGCGAAGTACCGGTGGGGAGCGGCGGCGAAGTCCTCGGACAGGACGCTGAAGCGGGGATCGGGCACGGGTACGGCGGGCCTCTCGGACGGGGACGGGAACGGGGAGGCACTGGGACGTCCCGTTGCTCCGGACTATAGACAGCCGCCGCTCGGGCCGACACCGTCGACCGGCTGGACCTGGGTGAGCAGTCCCGGACCGCGGTGGACAGCTCTGGACAGCCGTGGACAGCGGGAGGCGCTCGCCAGGGCTGGGAAGTGGACAGCGGGCGCGGCCAGGCTACGAGCCGTCAACCCCACCGGTTGCCAGCCTCGCGGCCCCCCGGACAAGGAGCGTCCCCCCGTGAAACCCAACGGCACCCACCGCAGCCCCGGAGCCGCTCTCGCAGCACTGGCCGGGGCGCAGTTCACCGTCATGTTGGCCACATCGATCGTGAACGTGGCCCTGCCCCAGATCCGTTCGGGTGTCGGCCTGTCCGACGGCAGCACCACCTGGGTGGTCAACGCCTACGGTCTGGCGTTCGGGGCCCTGCTGCTGGCCGGTGGCCGGGCGGCGGACCTGCTCGGCCGACGGCGCGTCCTGCTGGCGGGCCTCGCGGTCTTCGCACTGTCCTCGCTGGCCGCGGGCCTCGCCCCCACGCCCGCGGTGCTCATCGCCGCCCGGGCGGCCCAGGGCCTCGGCGCGGCGGCGATCGCCCCCGCGGCGCTGGCCCTGGTGATGGACCTCTTCCCGCCGGGCGCCGGCCGGGGAAGGGCGCTGGGGGTCTGGGGCGCGGTGTCCGGCGCGGGAGGCGCGGCCGGGGTCCTCCTCGGCGGTGCGCTCACCCAGGCCTGGGGCTGGCCGTGGATCTTCTACGCGGTCGCGATCGGCGCCGTCCTGGTCCTTGCAGCCGTCGCCGCCTCGGTGCCGAAGGAGCGGGCCCAGGCGCCCGGACGCTTCGACCTTCTCGGAACCGCCACGGTCACCGCCGCCCTCACCGCGCTGGTGTGGAGCCTCACCACCGCGCGCGGCAGCGGCTGGGGCGCGCCGTCGGTCCTCGGCGGCTTCGCCCTCGCGGCCGTGCTGCTCGCCGCGTTCGTCGTGGTCGAGCGCCGTCACCCGAACCCGCTGCTGCCGCCCCGCCTGTTCCGCACCGGCCGGGTCACCGCGGGCAACCTGCTGATGGCGCTGCTGGGATCGGTGTGGATCGCGCTGTTCTTCTTCCTGCCGTTGTACCAGCAGCAGGTACTCGGCCTCAGCCCGCTGGCCACCGGACTGGGCCAACTCCCGCTCGCCTTCGCCAACATGCTCGGCTCCACGCTGGCGCCGCGGATCTCCCGCCACCTCGGCGCGACCGCCGCCGTCACCTGCGCCCTGCTGACCGAGGCCGCCGGACTGCTGTGGCTGTCGCGGATCAGCGCCCACGGCAGCTACGCCGCCGACGTCGCCGGACCCAGCATCCTGATCGGCCTCGGCCTGAGCGTCGCCTTCGTCCAGCTCACCGCGCTGTCCGTGGAGGGGGTCCCCGCCGAGGACGCGGGGCTGGCCGGCGGCCTGGTCAACACCACCCGCCAGGTCGGGGGAGCGGTCGGCCTGGCCGTCCTGGCCACCCTCGCCGGCACCGCCACCGCCCACGCCGCCGCTCACCAGCCGCACCTGGAGGCGCTGACGACGGGTTACCGCCTCGCCTTCGGCATCGGCTCCGGGGTTCTGGCCGCCACGGCCGCCCTCGCGCTGCTGCTCTCCCGTCGATGCGCGCCCGCACCCACAGCCGTCCGCCCTGCCCCGCAGTCGGCCGCGCACCACTGACCGAACCGCACCACCCATCGAGAGGAACCACCGCCATGTTCACCATCGACGAGACCGCTCCCGTGATCGTCCGCCTGTCCACCGTCATCGACGCGCCCCTCGATCGCGTCTGGGCCGTCCACACCGACATCGACGCCTGGGCCGAGTGGAACACGGACGTCGACCGAGCCGAGCTCGACGGCCCGCTGCTGCCCGGCACCTCGTTCCGCTGGCAGACCCACGGTCTGGACATCACCTCCACGATCCGCGAGGTCGTCCCCGGCCGACGCGTGGTCTGGGGCGGTCCCGCGAGCGGCATCGACGGCGTCCACGTGTGGACCTTCGAGCCGACCGGCGAGCAGGTCAGCGTGCACACCGAGGAGTCCTGGAGCGGCGCACCCGTCGACGCGGCGGCCGAGCAGCTCGGCCAGGCCCTCCACCAGTCCCTCACCGGCTGGCTCGCCAGCCTCAAGTCCCGCGCCGAGCAGGCCGACTGACCCCCTTCCCCGCGTCCGTCCCGTACCGAACCAAGCAGACGAGGTAACCGCCATGACCGCCGACAAGCCCTACCTGACTGGCCACTACACCCCCGCCGTCGACGAGGTCACCGCCACCGGACTCACCGTCGAGGGCACCCTGCCGCCCGAGCTGACCGGCCGCCTGATCCGCAACAGCCACAACCCGAAGCCCGGCGTCACCCCGACCCACTGGTTCAAGGGGAGCGGCATGGTCCACGGCATCCGGCTGCGCGAGGGCCGCGCCGAGTGGTACCGCAACCGCTGGGTGCACACCCCCGCCCTCGACGGCGCGCCCTACATGACCGAGCACGGCCCCGACCTGACCGCCAGCGTCGCCGGCACCCACGTCATCGAGCACGGTGGCCGCCTGCTCGCGCTGTGCGAGGCGAACCTGCCCTTCGAGCTCACCCCCGAGCTGGAGACCGTCGGCGCCTACGACTTCGACGGCAAGCTGCGCAGCGCCATGACCGCCCACCCCAAGACCGACCCGGTCACCGGTGAGCTGCACTTCTTCGCCTCCTCCCCGTTCCCGCCGTTCCTGGTCCACTACGTCGCCGACGCCAAGGGGGAGATCGTCCACAGCGCCGAGATCCCCGGCGCCACCGCCTCCCTCAAGCACGACTTCGCCATCACCCGCCACCACGTCGTCTTCGTCGAGGGCACCGTCACCTTCGACCCGAACGAGCACTCCGGCATCCCCTACGGCTGGAACGACCAGCAGCCCGCCCGGATCGGCGTGATGCCGCGCGGCCCGCAGGGTGCCGGGAGCATCCGCTGGTTCTCCGTCGAGCCGGGCAACATGCTGCACACCGCCAACGCCTATGAGGACGGCCAGGGCCGCATCGTCCTGGAGGGCCCCACCGTGGACCGCGAGGGCTTCCAGCTCTCCTGGAACTGGTGGGTCGGCGCCCCGGGCCGCGGCACCGAGCCCAACGCCCGCTCCTACACCCGCCGCTGGGTGATCGATCTGGCCGCCGGTACCGTCGACGAGCAGATCATCGACGACCTGCCGGTGGAGTTCCCCACCCTGAACGAGGACTACCTGGGTGCGGAGAACCGCTACCAGTACGCGATCTCCTTCCCCGACGAGAAGGGCTTCGGCGGCTACGGCGTCGTCAAGTACGACCGCACCACCGGCGCCCGCCGGATCCGTCAGATCGGCGACGCCCGGATGCCGAGCGAGGCGGTGTTCGTCCCCTCCGCCTCGGCCTCCGCCGAGGACGACGGCTACCTGCTCACCGTCGTCTCCGACCTCAAGCAGGACGCCTCCCAGCTGCTGGTCCTCGACGCCTCCGGCCTCGACCAGATCGCCGCCGTCCACCTGCCGCGCCGCGTCACGGCCGGCATCCACGGCTCCTGGATCCCCGACAGCGACCTCAACGGCTGACCCCTGCGGCGCCGACCCGCTCACCTGACGCCCTCCGACCGCAACCGGCCGGAGGGCGTCGGGCGTCGTAGCGGAGGTGACGGCGCCGACGGACCAACGCGACTGCCTGACGGTGGACTTCTCCGCCCACGAGGCGACAGGCACGGTGCGGGGGGAGGCCCTGGTCCGCGTCCGCCCGCCGAAGCGCCCGGCCTGGACGGCCCTCCGGTTGCGCCGCTACCTCGCGCAGTTGACGCTGCTGCGCTGCCGGGACCTCGGACCGGACGGCTCGCCGCTCGGCCCGGAGCACGACGCGGCGGCCGTTCCGTGTGGCGACGACCCGCGGAGTCTCGACCTCCAGGTGGAGCTCGGTCCCGGGGCGGTCAGCCGCGAGTACCGGCTGGAGTGGCAGCTCGATCCGGCCGACCATCCCACCATCGGCGTGGAAGGCAGGGAGCTGCGGCTGTACCGGGCGCACCTGCTGGGCCGGGGCCCGGACGGCGCGGAGCAGGTCAGGGAACAGCGGCTGATCACCGTCGAGTGGGTGAAGAGGGACGCGCTCCTCGGCTTCCGGGCCCGAAGCGCGCGGACCTCGGGCCCGCTGCGCGAGGCCCTGAAGGCGATGGTGCGTGCGGAGGAGAAGAACCTGCCGAAGTGCCCGGAGTGCCGGACGCGCTACGAACTCGACCGGCTCCTCGCGCTCGACCGCGTGTGGGAGTGTTCGACGGAACCGGAGCTGGAGGAGATCCGCCGCCTGGTCGTCGAACGGGAACGTGCGGGGATCCCGGGACGCGACGTGATCCTCAGATGGCACCAGTCCCATCACCACGAGGACCTCGGCCGGCAGCTGGCCGCCGCCCGCGAACGGCACCGGGCCCGACTGGACTCCCACGCCCCCTGACGCGGCCGCGCGACACCGGGCCGACCTCCGCCGCCGACGGCGTCGGCCGGGGCACGATGGCGCCATGGCACAGTTCACCGCCCTCGAGGTCACCCAGCCGCTCGGCGAGGGATGGAGCCAGCTCCTGGGCCTGGCCTTCGCCTTCCTGCTGTCCGGTGTCATCGGCCTGGAGCGGGAACTGCGGCAGAAGGCGGCCGGGCTGCGCACCTACATGGTGGTCGGGGTCGGCGCCGCCCTCTTCGTGATGGTCAGCAAGTACGGCTTCCTCGACATGACCCGCTACGGGAGCGCGATCCACATCAACCCGGCCACGATGGCCGCCCAGATCGTCTCCGGCGTCGGCTTCATCGGCGCGGGCGTCATCTTCGTCCAGCGAACGTCCGTGCACGGCCTGACGACCGCGGCCAGCATCTGGCTCGTCGCCGCGATCGGCGCGGCCGCCGGGGCCGAACTGCCGATCCTCGCCTCCGTCGCCACCGCCGGGTACCTGCTCGCCACCTTCGCGCTGCGTCCGCTCGTCCACCTGCTGCCCTCGCTGCGCATCACCCGGTACACCTACCGCATCACCTACGTCCAGCGCCTGGGCATGCTGCGCGAGCTGGTCGAGGCCTGCCTGGACCGGGACTTCGTGCTGGCGGAGCTGGCGACGCTCTCGGCGGGCCGGCCCGCCGGGGCCACGCTCTTCTTCGAGCAGATGGACGAGCCCACCGTCGAGATCTCCATCGCCGTGGAAGGCAGCGGCGACCCGCAGCGGCTTCAGCTGCACATCGCCGCCCTCCCCGGTGTGCTGGCCTGCAGCAGGACCGACCACTCGGACGAGTGATCCCGCCCGGCAGGGGTCAGTCCGACGCGTCCGCACCCGCCTGACCGGCCGACACCGACTGCGCTCCCGCCTGTGCCGGGGCGGGGTGCGGCGTCCCCGCCGGGAGCGTCGACGCCGCGCGCCGGTCCGCGCCCGGCCGCAGGACCTTGGCCAGCACGGACGGATGGAACAAGGTCGCCGGTGAGGCGACCATGTTCACCACCCGGGCGAAGCGCGCCCACACGGCCGGGTCGTGCACCGCCGCGGCGAAGAGCCTGCGGTTGTAGGCGTGGGCGATGCGCGCGCCCAGCGGCCGGTGCTCCGGGTCCCACATCAGGTCGGAGTTGCCCGACACCGTCCACGGCGCGAGCACCACCCGGGCCACCCCGCGCTGGTAGCGACGGGCGAGCCCGTCCAGCCCCTTTCCGGCGTCCCGGCGCTCCGCGAGCATCCGGCGCAGCAGGTCCGCCTCCAAGGCCGCGACGGTCAGGCCCTGCCCGTAGACGGGGTCGAAGACGCATACGGCGTCGCCCAGCGAGACTAGCCGCTCCGGCCAGTCGTGACTGCGGTGGTACTGGAACCAACGGCTGTTGACGTTGGTGTACCGGTGGACGGGCTCGCCGCCGGCGCGGTCCGCGAGCTGTTCGCCCAGATGCGGGTTGCCGAGCGAGTGCGCGAAGTCCAGATACCCCTCGGGGTCCGTCGGCGGCGTCTGGTCGCCGTAGCCGAACAGCGAGCAGGTCCAGCGCCCGTGCTCGACGGCGAGCAGGACGCCGCCGCGCGGGATGCCGGGCGCGAACGTCATCTGGTAGGCGACGTCGTAGTCCAGACCGTCCGGGCGCGGCAGGTGCACGGTGGTGTAGGTGATCCGCGCGTCCAGCACCCGGGGCGCCGGGGCGTGCACGCCGAACGCCCGCAGCCGGTCCTCGAGCCGCCCCGAGCGGCCCGAGGCGTCCACCACCAGGTCCGCCTCGAGTTCGACGAGCTCCGCGCCCGCGGCCGCGCCTGCGCCCGCGCCCTCGTCGCCGAGCACCCGGTAGCGGACTCCGGTCACCCGTCCGTCCGGCCCGGCCGTCAGCTGCTCGCACCGGACCGGCGCGACGGACCGCACCTGCGGCAGCGTCAGCACGCGGCGGCGGATGCCGCGTTCCAGCAGGTCGCGGGTGAACGACTGGATCAGCACGCCGGTGCGGGCGCGCGGCGCGTAGCCGGTCGGCAGCAGGAAGCTGACGCGCTCCCCGTAGTCGTAGACCGGCGCGCCCTGCTCACGGAGCTCGGCGCGCAGGCCGGGGAAGAGCCGCTCCAGCACCTCCGCGCCCTTCGCCAGCAGGGCGTGGGCGTGCCACCCCTGCGGCGCGTGTGGGTGCACCCCCGTCTCAGGGGTCACCTGGTCCTGTTCCAGCACCGTCACCTCGTCGAACCGGTCCGCCAGCACGCGGGCCGCGACCAACCCCGCGAAGCCTCCGCCCACGACGACGGCCCTGCCCCAGCGTCCGGCTGTCTCGCCGCTCATCCGGCCCCCTCCTGTGGTTGTGCCCCTGACACATGCCCTACCCGGCTATCCCTACCGGCAGCGGGCGCACGGATGCGCGCAGAGGGGGCACAGTGGCACGAAGTGGCGCGCCCGAAAGCCAGGTTGGCCGAATCCACGTCGGCGGTCCCGGGCCGCGGGGGACGCGGCGATCGCCCGCTGGATGTCCGGCCAGGACCCGACCGGCCGCCACACGGACCGCAACCACGCCCCCGTCCTGGTCGCCGACGGCGCCGAGGACGCCTTCGACCCGTCCCCCAACGCAACCGACCTCGCCGCCCCCCTCCGCCACGCCCGTGTCCTCCTCTGCCTGACGCAGGCCACGCCTTCCTCTTCCAGGACGCACCGCAGTTCACCACGACGGGAGCCGCTTCGCCGACCTGTAGGGGGGCCGGCCCGGTCCCTGCCGTGGCGCGTGCGCGCCGACCCCAAGAGCCGTGGTCGCAACGGTTCACGGTCCGTAGCCAGGCACAGTTCCCACCTGGCTACCCGGCGGCCGGTCGGGAAGGCTGGGGGGCATGGACAACGCATCAACCACCGCACTCGTGACCGGCGCCAACAAAGGGATCGGCAAGGAGATCGCCCGGCAGCTCGCAGCGTCCGGCGTGCGCGTGCTGCTCGGGGCGCGCGACGCCGGGCGCGGGCGGGAGGCCGTCGCGGAGTTGAACGCCGAGGGGGAGGGGACGGGGGACGTGCGGCTGCTCGTGCTCGACGTCACCGACCCGAGCGGTGTCGCGAAGGCCGCCGCCGAGGTCGAGCGGCTGGACATCCTGGTCAACAACGCCGGGATGATGGCCGAGGGCAGCACCGCGCCCGACGCGGACCTCGACGCCTTCCGGCGGACCTTCGAGACCAACCTCTTCGGGGTGCTGACGGTCACCAACGCCTTCCTCCCGGCGCTGCGCCGTTCGCCCGCGCCGAGGATCGTCAACATCTCCAGCGGCACCGGCTCGCTCGCCTGGAGCGCGGACCCGGCCCGCGAGTTCGCGCTCGCGGCGGGCTCCGGGGCGGCCTACCGCAGCTCCAAGACCGCCCTCAACGCGCTCACCCTCTTCTACGCCCAGACCCTGGCTCCCGAGGGCTTCAAGGTGAACGCCCTCGCGCCCGGTCTGCGGCGTACCGACCTCAACGAGCGCGCCGCCGCCAGCGACGGCGACCCGGCCGAGGCCGCGGCCGGCGCGGTCCGACTGGCGCTGCTCCCCGAGGACGGCCCGACGGGCGCGTTCCTGTCGTGGGACGGCACGCCGGTGCCGTGGTGATCAGATCCAGTCGCGGCGCTTGAAGCTGAAGTAGAGGGCGACCGAGAGTGCGACGGTGACGCCGGTGGAGCACCAGAAACCCCAGGTGGTGTTGAATCCGGGGTAGGGGACGTTCTGGCCGTAGAAGCCGGTGACGGCGGTCGGGACGGCGACGATCGACGCCCAGCTGGTCACCTTCTTCATGATCATGTTCATCCGGTTGCCCTGGATGGTCAGGTTGGTCTCCATGATCGAGCCCACCATGTCCCGCAGCGACTCCGTCCACTCCGACACCCGCAGCACGTGGTCGTAGACGTCCTGGTAGTACGGCACCATCGAGTCGTTGACGAAGTGCAGGTCGCGGCGCATCAGGGTGTTGACCATCTCGCGCATGGGCAGCACGATCCGGCGCAGCCGCACCAGGTTCTTGCGCAGCGCGAACGCCGCCCGCTGGATGTCCTGGACCTCGCCGGCGGTGCCGTCGAAGAGGCCCTCCTCGATCTCCTCGATCCGGTCGTCCATCTCCTGCACGGCCCGGAAGTGCCCGTCGACCACCTGGTCGAGCAGACCGTGGAGCAGGAAGCCGACGCCGTGTTCGGCGAGCGCGGGGGCGTTGTCCCAGCGCACCACCACGTCGTCCATGTCGAACCGGTCGTCGGGGCGGACGGTGATCAGCGCCTTCGCGGTGACGAACACCGACAGCTCGCTGATGTTCAGCTCCTCGCCGCCGCGGCCCGCGCACACCGCGTACATGCTGAGGAAGCAGTGGTCCCCGTACCGGTCCAGCTTGGGCCGCTGGTGCTCGTGCCGCGCGTCCTCGACGGCCAGCTCGTGCAGGCCGAACTCCTCGGTGATCGTCTCGAAGTCGGACGGCGTCGGCGCGCACAGGTCGAGCCACACCACCGTGCCGGACTCGGCGAGGTGATCGGATATCTCCGGGAGCGGAAAGTCCTCCAGGACGAGCTTGCCGTCGCGGTAGAGACGGGTCCGGGCGGAGCGAACGGTTTCGGCCATCGGCACACCCTATCGGCATGTCCCCGCAGCTCTGCCGTGTCCTTGGTCACGTGCGTGGCCGGATCCGGCCGACTCCACGGCACCGCAGGCCAGTTGCGTGCGAGAGTGGGCGCCGGAGCGGCGGCCGCACGGAAGGGGGAGCGGCGTGCCGACAGGTCGGTGCGGGCGGACCGCTGCGGCGACCCTGGTGCTGGCGCTCGTGACGGGCGCGGCCGGGTGCGCGAGCGCCGCCGACGTCCCGGCGCGGGCCGGGGTGACCCAGGCGCGTGCGGACGCGGTGCAGTTGATGCTGGGCAACGCCGCCTCCGACGGGCCGCTGACCGCGGCGACCTTCGCGGCGGTCGTGGTCAGGTACGGCGGCGGCGCGGTCACCTCGTTGGGCACGACGACGGACACCCCGGGCGGCGGCCCCGCGCTCGTGATCGACGCGGCGCTCGGTCCCGGGCCGGTGCGGGCCACCGTCCAGGGCGAGACCGACCTCGGCCCGGCGGACCTGCGGTGCTACCGCTTCACGGTCGGCCCGCACGGCCCGACCGCTGCACCCCGCGACCTCACCTGCCCCACCGGCCTCGCGGTCGCAGAAATCGGCGCGGCCGCGACGCGCCAGGCGGCGCTCCTGGCCGTCGCCAGGCGCTACGACACCCGGACCTCCGCGGACACCCCCTGGCCCGCGACCGTTGCCCAGGCGGAACGGGTGACCGGTATCGTCCGGGAAGTCCGTCCGGCCGCACCGCGCGCCGGGCGACCGGCTGACGTCCGGTCACCCGCCACGACACCCGCCGCGTCACCGCCCGCGCTCGGCGCGGACGCGTACGTCTCGACCGGCGCCCTCGCGGTCCTGGCCGTCCCGCAGCCGGGCGGTGGCTGTCTGGACATCCGCCTCGCCCGGGCCGCCGACGGCGCGGTGGACTTCAGCGCCTGGCCGGCGCCGACCGGCACTCCCTGCACGGGCAAGGCCGCGCTGCCCGCCGCACGGTTCGTCACCATGGACCCGCACGCGGGCGGCTGACGGTCCGCCGGCAGCGCCGGTGCCGTTCACAGCCTTGGGACCGGCCACTCGCCGGCGCGATCCGGCCCGTCCGGGCGGTCGCGCCGGGCGCGGCGGCGGATCAGGTCGGCGAGGAGGGCGAGCGGGGGCCAGTCCGAACGTCCGCGACGGGTCACGGCGTAGGCGCGCAGGGACACCTGCGGGTCGGTCAGGGTCAGGAGGCGGACGCCCGGAACGGTGGCGCGGCCCATCGGCAGCAGGCCGACACCGAGACCTGCGGTGATCATGGCTTCGACCAGGTCGAGGCTGTCCGAGCGGTGCGTGATCCGTGGGCTGAACCCGGCCATCGAGGCGAGCGTGCGGATCACGGTCTCGTCCGCGGTGTTGCGGGAGTTGCCGATCCAGTCCGCCGAGCGGAAGCGGGCGAAGACCTCCGCCGAGGTGGCCTTCCCCGCGTCGGGCTCGCTCGCCGGGACACCCAGACCCCAGGCCGCGGTCCACAGCGGAACGCCGGCCACGGTCGGGTCCGCGGTCGCGGGCGCGAGGTTGTAGTCGTAGACGAGGGCCAGATCCACTTCGTCCTCCGCCAGCATGGCCAGCGCCTCGGCGGGCTCGTGCTCGCGCACCAGGACGTGCAGACGCGGATGCTCGTCGGCGAGCCCCGCCACGATCGGCAGCACGTGGGCGCGCAGCGCCGTCGCGAAGCCGGCCACGCGCAGGGTGCCGCTGGGCTCCGCTTCCGGGGAGAGGTCGCGCTGCGCCGCCTCCACGGCGGCCAGGATGACGGTCGCGTGCTCGACCAGACGCCGCCCGGCGGGCGTGAGCCGCACCAGCCGTCCGTGCGGTTCGATCAGCGGTGCGCCGGTCTCCCGCGCCAGCGTGGCGATCTGCTGCGAGACCGTGGAGGTCGTGGTGCGCAGGGCGTCGGCCACGGCCCGCATCGAGCCGAGGCGGGCCAGCTCCACGAGAACCTGCAGGCGGCGTGTCTCCATGGGGCCATTGTCGGGGACATCCTCGCCATCGTTCGGGATTCCTGGACGGTACGTCCATGATCCGCACGTGGACGTGAACGTTTGTCGCGCGGTGTACTCGACTCATGAGCACCACCAGCCACCACCCCGCCCCGACGGCCTCCCCCTCCGGCGTCGGCCCCCGCCGCGCCGCCCGCACGGGGACGCTGATGGGTGTGGCCTCCATGAGCACCGTCCAGCTCGGCGCGGCGCTCACCGTCCCGATGTTCGCCACGCTCGGCGTCCTCGGCACCGCCGGGATGCGGCTGGTGTGGGCCGGGATCGTGCTGCTGGTGCTGGTCCGACCGCGCCGCCGCGACTTCGAGGGCCGCGACTTCGCCGCCTGCGTCGTCCTCGGCGTGGTGACCTCGGGGCTGATGGTGTTCTTCGCGCTCGCCATCGCCCGCCTGCCCCTCGGCACCGCCAGCGCCCTGGAGTTCCTCGGCCCGCTCGCGGTGTCCCTGTTCGGCCCTGGACACGGTCGCCGGGTGTGGACCGTCGCCGCCGGGCTCGGCGTCGTCCTGCTCACCGAGCCCTGGCACGGCGGAGTCGACCCCGTCGGCCTCGCCTTCGCGCTGGCCGCCGCCTGCTGCTGGGCGGCCTACATCCTGCTCACCCAGCACGTCGGCGACCGCGTCACCGGCCTGAGCGGCCTCGCCGTCTCCATCCCGGTGGCCGGAGTCGTCTCCATGCTGGTGGCCGCGCCGACGCTCGACGGACGGCTCTCCTGGGGGCCCGCGCTGATCATGCTCGGCCTCGCGGTGCTGAGCCCGCTCGTGCCGTTCGCGCTGGAGTTCCAGGCCCTGCGACGGCTCACCGCCTCCTCCTTCGGCACCCTGATGAGCCTGGAGCCCGCGATCGCCCTGCTGATCGGCGTCGTGGTGCTGCACCAGGTGCCCGGCGCGGGGCCGGCGCTCGGCGTCGCCCTCGTGGTCACCGCCGGCGTGGGCGCGACCCGCAGCGGTGCCCGCTCGGAACCCGTTCAGCCGCCACGCTCCGCCGAGCCTGCCGTGGAGGCGGCTTCCGAGCAGCCGCCCGCACGCGCCACCGCGGACTGCGCCGTCTGAGGCTGCCCCTACACCGCGTACGCCCCTGCGGCGATGTCCTCCATCAGGGTCGGGCCCGTCGGGGTCCAGTCGAGCAGCTCCCGGGTGCGGGCGTTGGACGCGGTGATGTCCATGCCGAAGAAGTGCCCGATCCAGCCGAAGTGGCTCTCGGCGTCCTCGGGGGCGACCGTGGTGGTCGGCACGCCGAGCTGGTCGCCGAGGGCGGCGGCGATGTCGCGGGAGGGGATCCCGCTCTCGCCCACCGCGTGCATCCGAGACCCTGCGGGGGCCTTCTCCAGCGCGAGCCGGACCATTCGGGCGGCGTCGGTGCGGTGCACGGCGGCCCAGTGGCTCGCGCCGTCGCCGATGTAGCCGGCCGCGCCGCGCTCCTTGGCGATCTTCGCGAGCACCGCGATGAACCCGTGGTCGCCGCCGAGGCCGTGGACGGTCGGGGAGAAGCGCAGCGCGACCGCGCGGACGCCGCGATCCGCGGCGGCGAGGGCGAGGTTCTCGCTGCCGCCGCGCATGGAGTCGACGCCGTGGAAGGGGGAGGGGTCCTCCTCGCTCACCGGGCGTCCGGTCACGCCGGAGGCCAGGCCCGAGGCGAGCAGGAACGGCCGCTCGCTGCCCTCCAGCGCGTCGAGCATCCGCTCGACGGCGGCGTGCTCGGTGCGGCCTGCGCCCGCGTAGTCGGTGAAGTCGTGCTTGAAGGCGAGGTGGATCACGCCGTCGGCGGCGCCCGCCGCCTTGGCGAGGCTCTCGGGGTCGTCGAGGCTGCCCCGGTGGGCGGTGGCGCCCTTGGCTTCGAGCGCGGCCGCGCTCTCGTCGGAGCGGGCGAGCCCGACGACCTGGTGGCCGTGGGCGAGCAGTTCGTCGGTGACGGCCGAGCCGATCCAGCCGGAAGCGCCGGTGATGAAGACGCGCATGGCAGGGGTCCTTCCTGGACTATGTCAGTGGCTGACATCAACTACGGTAACACCCGATGTCAGCCACTGTCATCAGTCCTGGTCTGCCGCGCCGCGCGCGGGGGGCGGGGCACTCAAACGGGCGGGCGCCGGGCCGGCGGGCGTGGGGCGACCTGGCTGAGGGCCCCTGGTCCTGGCGGGGCTGTCGGAGGCCGGGGCGGGCCGACGCGTCGACGGGCTAGCGGGGGCGGGAGGGGTCGCCGAGCAGGTCGCCGACGGCGGCGACGCCCGCCGTGAGGGCGCGGAGGCCGACGTCGCCGAAGCCGAGGACAAGCTGTGGCGGGCGGGTGTCGCGCGAGGCGCGGCACGCGCTCATGCCGTGCAGGCCCACCGACCGGGCCCGCGCGGCCGCGACCACCCGCTGCTCCTCGGCCCCCTCCGGCAGATGGGCGACCGCATGGAACCCGGCCGCCAGGCCCGTCACCCGCACGTCCGGGGCGTGCTCGGCCAGCGCGTCCAGCAGGGCGTCGCGACGCGACGCGTAGGTCGCGCGCATCCGGCGCAGGTGGCGGTCGAATCGGCCGGACTCCATCAGCCGTGCCAGGGCGAGCTGTTCGAGCGTCGGCGTGCCGCGGTCGCTCAGGCCCTTCTGCTCGGCGACGGCGTCCGTGAGCTGCGGCGGGCAGAGCATCCAGCCGATCCGCAGCGCCGGGGCGAGGGACTTGCTGACCGTGCCGAGGGAGACGACGCGGTCCGGCGCCAGCCCCTGGAGCGCACCGACCGGCTCACGGTCGTAGCGGTGCTCGGCGTCGTAGTCGTCCTCGATGACGAACCCGTCGCGCTCGCGGGCCCACGCCAGCAGCGCCAGCCGCCGCTCCGGGGCGAGCGCGACGCCGGTCGGCCACTGGTGCGCCGGGGTGACCACCACCGCCCGCGCGTCGGTCCGCCCGAGCGCCGCCACGTCGAGGCCGTGCGCGTCCACGGGGACGGGCACCGCGCGCAGACCGGCCGCCGCCGCGGCCGCCCCGACGGTGACAGGGGAGCCCGGGTCCTCGAAGGCCACCGTCCGAGCGCCGCCGTCCGCGAGAACCCGCAGCGTCAGGCCCAGGCCCTGGGCGTACCCGTTGCACACCACGATCCGCTCCGGATCGGCCGCGGCGGCCCGCACCCGGCGCAGGTACCCGGCCAGCACCTCCCGCAGCTCCGCGCTGCCACGCGCGTCGCCGTAGCCGAACGCGGACACGGGCATCGCGCGGGCCGCCTCGCGCGTCGCCCAGAGCCAGTCCTGTACGGGGAACGACCGCAGATCGGGAACGCCCCAGCGGAAGTCGGCCAGCAGCCGCTCCCCGGCCGGGCACGACCGCGCGGCGCCCGAGGGCGCGCCCGCACCCGCCGCAACCCGCGTCGCAGAGCCGGGACGGCTCACCAGGTAGCCCTCGGCCTGGAGTTGGGCGTAGCACTCCTGCACCAGGCCCCGCGAGACCCCCGCCGTCCGCGCGAGCTCGCGCGAGGACGGCAGCCGCTCGCCCACCCGCAGCCGCCCCGACCGGATCGCGTCGCGCAGCGCCTGCTCCACCTGCGCGCGCAGCGGCCGGCCGCTGGACCGGTCCACGGTCAGCAGCAGCTCGGGCGAGGAACTGGACCACTCCGGAGGCACGGAACTGGAGCTTACCGGCGGTCCGGTCGGCCGCTTAACGTCCTGCCGTGACCAACACCGTCGCTTCCTCCCCTCCCGCCGTCGCGCCCCGACCGCCGCTGGTGACCCGGCCGTTGTTGCTGCGCTTCGTCTCCCTGCTCGGCGGCTCGACCAGCTTCTACCTGCTGCTCTCCGCCGTCCCCGACTTCGCCGCGGCCCACGGCGGCGGGGGAGGGACGGCCGGGCTGGCCACGGGCGCCCTGATGCTCTCCACCGTCGCCGGTGAGCTGGTCACCCCGGCCCTGGTCGGCCGGCTCGGCTACCGCGTCGTGCTGGCAGCCGGGTTGGCGCTGCTCGGTGCGCCCGCTCCGGCCCTCGCCGCGTCCGGCGCGCTGTGGCTCGTCGTGTCCGTGTGTGTGCTGCGCGGCGTCGGCTTCGCGTTCACCGTCGTCGCGGGCGGCGCGCTCACGGCGTCCCTGGTCCCCGCCGAACGGCGGGGCGAGGGCCTGGCGTTGGTCGGGATCGTCAGCGGTGTTCCCGCGCTCGTCGCGCTGCCGCTGGGCGTCTGGCTGGCCGCACACGCCGGTTACGGCGTGGTGTTCACCACCGGCGCGGCGGCCGCCCTGGCCGCGATCGTCTCCGTGCCGGGCCTGCCCGACCGGATCAAGGAGTCGGGACGCCGCGTCAGCATGAGCCAGGGCCTTCGCAGCGGCGAACTGCTGCGTCCCGCCCTGGTGTTCGCCGCCACCACGCTCGCGGCCGGGATCGTCGTCACCTTCCTCCCGCTGATCGTCCCGCGCGCGCAGAGCGGGACCGTCACCGCCGGGCTGCTCGTCCAACCCGCCGCCGCCACGGCCGCCCGCTGGGTCGCGGGCCGCCGCGGCGACCGGCGCGGCCCCGCCGGCCTGGTGATCCCCGGGCTGCTGCTGGCCGTCCTCGGCACGCTGCTGATGGCCCTGGCGGGGACCGCTTCCGACGGGCCGGTGGGCGTCGTCGTCGCGATGGCGGTGTTCGGCGCGGGCTTCGGCTTCGCCCAGAACTCCACCCTGACGCTGATGTACACCCGCGTCCCCGCGGCCGGGTTCGGCACCGTCAGCGGGCTGTGGAACTTCGCCTACGACGCGGGCATGGGTGTCGGCGCCCTCGCCTTCGGCCAGATCGCCTCCGCCACCGGCTACCCGTGGGCCTTCGCGCTGACCGCCCTCGCGATGCTCACCGCCCTCGTCCCGGCTCTCATCGACCGCCGTTTCGTCACCCGCCCGAAGGAGGCCCTGCAGTGAACCCGCACCACGCGATCCCGCACGATCTGAACCCGTATGACCCGAACCCGCGCCACGATGATGTCACCGCCGACCCCGACGAGACCTGCGCCGAAACGGGCGTGACCCTCGCCGACGCCGAACTCCGCCTCTGCGGGCGGTGCCCGTGACCGTGCCGGTGGAGGCGGCCGGGGTGAACGCCTTCTCGGACGTCGACGCCAGCAGCCGCGCCGCCGAACTCGTGCGGTACCTCGACCACGCCGACCGCGGCCTGCACGCACCGAAGAGGACGCTGCGTGCGGGCTTCGAGGCGCGGCCCGGCGGCCGGGTCCTCGACCTCGGCTGCGGCACCGGCCACGAGCTCGTGCGGCTGGAACACGACGGCTTCGACGCCGTCGGCGTGGACTTCAGCGCGGAGATGCTCCGCGCGGGCCGCGAACGCCTCGGCGCCTGCGGCCGCCCGGTCCGGCTGGCCGTCGCCGACGGCGCTCGACTGCCCTTCGCCGACGCGTCCTTCGACGGCTGCCGGGTCGAGCGGGTGCTGCAGCACGTCGCGAGCCCCGCGGCCGTGCTCGGGGAGATCCTCCGTGTGCTGCGGCCGGGCGGCGCGGTCGCGATCCTGGAGCCGGACTGGGCGTCCTTCACCCTCGCCGCGACGGACCCCGAGGCGGCCCGCGCGGTCGCCGACGCGGTGGGCGCGGACATCGCCCACCGCGACATCGGCCGCCACCTGCGCCGCCACTTGGTCGGCGCAGGCTTCGCGGAAGTGCGGACCGACGTCGAACTCGTCGTCTACAGCACCCAGGAGGATCTGGCCAACATCATCGGCCTCGCCCGCGCCGCAGCCCGTGCGGTCGAGAGGGGCACGCTCGACCGCGCCCGCGCGGACGCGTTCCTGACGGAACAACACCAGCTGTCCGACGCGGGTGCGTTCCACGCCACCCTCAACCGCTCCGTCCTCGCCTGGGCCCGCCGCCCGGAGCGCTGAGGGCGGCGGAAGCAGGGCGCCTGGGGCCGCGGCGGCGGGCTCAGGCGCCCACGTACGCGGCCAGATGCTCGCCCGTGAGGGTGGAGCGGGCGGCGACGAGGTCCGCCGGGGTGCCCTCGAAGACGACGCGGCCGCCGTCGTGGCCGGCTCCCGGACCGAGGTCGACGATCCAGTCGGCGTGGGCCATGACCGCCTGGTGGTGCTCGATGACCACCACCGACTTGCCCGCGTCCACGATCCGGTCCAGAAGGCCCAACAGCTGCTCCACGTCCGCGAGATGGAGGCCGGTGGTGGGCTCGTCCAGGATGTAGACGCCGCCCTTCTCCGCCATCTGCGTGGCCAGCTTGAGCCGCTGCCGCTCGCCGCCCGAGAGCGTGGTCAGCGGCTGGCCGAGTGTCAGATAGCCGAGGCCGACGTCGGCCAGGCGTGCCAGGATGGCGTGCGCCGCGGGCGTCTTCGCGTCGCCCGAGCCGAAGAACTCCTCCGCCTCGGCCACCGGCATCGCCAGCACCTCGCTGATGTCCTTGCCGCCGAGGCGGTAGTCGAGCACCGAGGAGTCGAACCGCTTGCCGTCGCACTCCTCGCAGACGCTGGAGACCGTCGCCATCATGCCGAGGTCCGTGTAGATGACGCCCGCGCCGTTGCAGTTCGGGCAGGCGCCCTCCGAGTTGGAGCTGAACAGCGCCGGCTTCACCCCGTTCGCCTTCGCGAACGCCTTGCGGATCGGTTCCAGCAGACCCGAGTACGTGGCCGGATTGCTGCGCCGCGAACCGCGGATGGGCGCCTGGTCGATCGAGACCACGCCCGTCGCCGTCGCCTCCGACTGCTTCGGCAGCGAGCCGTGCAGCAGCGAGCTCTTGCCGGAGCCGGCGACGCCCGTCACCACGACCAGCACCCCGAGCGGGATGTCCACGTCCACGTCGCGCAGGTTGTTCGTCGACGCCCCGCGGATCGGCAGCGTCCCGGTCGGCTTGCGCACCGACTCCTTCACCGCCGCCCGGTCGTCGAGATGACGGCCCGTCACCGTCCCGCTCGCGCGCAGCCCGTCGACCGTGCCCTCGAAGCACACCGTGCCGCCGGCCGAACCGGCGCCGGGGCCGAGGTCGACGACGTGGTCGGCGATCGCGATCGCCTCCGGCTTGTGCTCCACCACCAGCACCGTGTTGCCCTTGTCGCGCAGGCGCAGCAGCAGCTCGTTCATCCGCTGGATGTCGTGCGGGTGCAGGCCGATCGTCGGCTCGTCGAAGACGTAGGTGACGTCGGTCAGCGAGGACCCGAGATGGCGGATCATCTTCACCCGCTGCGCCTCGCCGCCCGAGAGCGTCCCCGAAGGGCGGTCCAGCGAGAGGTAGCCGAGGCCGATCTCGACGAAGGAGTCGAGCAGGTGCCGCAGCGACTCCAGCAGCGGCGCGACCGAGGGCTCGTCCAGGCCGCGCACCCACTCCGCCAGGTCGCTGATCTGCATGGCGCAGACGTCGCCGATGTTCTTCCCGTCGACCTTCGACGACCGTGCCGCCTCGCTCAGCCGCGAGCCGCCGCACTCCGGGCAGACCGCGAAGGTGACCGCCCGGTCCACGAACGCGCGGATGTGCGGCTGCAGCGAGTCCTGGTCCTTGGAGAGCATCGACTTCTGGATGCGCGGCACCAGACCCTCGTAGGTCATGTTGATGCCCGCGATCTTCATCCGTACCGGCTCGTGGTACAGGAAGTCGTTGCGCTCCTTCTTGGTGTACTTCCGGATCGGCTTGTCCTCGTCGACGAAGCCGGACGCGGCGTAGAGGCGGTAGTTCCAGCCGCCCGGCGTGTACCCGGGCACGGTCAGCGCGCCCTCGGCGAGCGACTTGGACTCGTCGAAGAGCTGGGTCAGGTCGATGTCCGAGACCGAGCCGCGGCCCTCGCAGCGCGGACACATGCCGCCGGTGATGCTGAAGCTGCGCCGCTCCTTGACCTGCTTGCCGCCGCGCTCGAGGGTGACCGCGCCCGCGCCGCTGATCGAGGGCACGTTGAAGGAGTACGCCTTCGGCGAGCCGATGTGCGGCTTCCCGAGCCGGCTGAACAGGATGCGCAGCATCGCGTTCGCGTCGGTGGCCGTGCCGACCGTCGAGCGCGGGTCGCCGCCCATGCGCTGCTGGTCGACCAGGATCGCCGTGGTCAGCCCCTCCAGCACGTCGACGTCGGGCCGCGCCAGGGTCGGCATGAAGCCCTGTACGAAGGCGCTGTAGGTCTCGTTGATCAGCCGCTGCGACTCGGCGGCGATCGTGTCGAAGACGAGCGAGCTCTTGCCGGAGCCGGAGACCCCGGTGAACACCGTCAGCCGGCGCTTGGGGATCTCGACCGCGACGTCCTTGAGGTTGTTCTCGCGCGCACCGTGGACGCGGATCACGTCATGGGTGTCGGCGCCGCCGCCCCCTGAGGGAGACGGCCGGTCCTCGCGCTTCGCCTTGCTCATGGGTGTCTCCCTCGGGTCCCCGATCGCCGCGATCGAGACGATCACGACGGGCAGGTCCGATCGTAGCCGCGCCCTACGACACGGGGGCTCTCATCCGCCCTGACCGGGAACCCGGCCGCCCAGGCGGGCCTCGGTGACCCCGTACAGGCCGACCAGCCAGTCCGCGACCCGTCCCAGCTGCCGTGCCTGCGGCAGCGTCGCCTCCAGCGGCCGCAGCAGGGCGTGGCCTGCGTCGAGGTAGGCGTGGATGCGCTCGTCCAGCCACACGGCGTCCGCGCCGAGAGCCGTGGCGTTGGCCGCGCAACCCTCGACGGCGCTCTCGCGCGGCGCGGTGCGCCGGTCGTTGGCCAGCCGCACCGCGCACTCCATCTCGTCGGCCGCTGCGAGCAGGGCGTCGAGACGGCCGGGGAGCTCGGGGCCGCCGGTCGACATCCACCAGGCCACGCAGATCGTGCCGAAGCCGACGCTGTGGTGGTGGGCGAGGTACTCCTCCAGCGTGGGGCGCTCCGCCTCCACCCCGGCCCGGCCGAGCAGCCACTCGAAGCGGCAGGCGTCCATCATCAGGTCCAGCCGCCGCAGCCAGACCGGCATCAGGGCGGGCGCGAGCGCGGTGGCCGACAACCGGCCCACGAGGGAGGCGAGCGCCGCCTCGACGGCGTCGCCCGGATCGGGCGCCGCGCCGCGCGCCACCGCCCGGCAGCGGGCGATCAGCCGCTCGACGTCGTCGGCGCTCTTCGCGTCGACGTCGAACCGGTCGTCGACGGTCTGCGCCCACACCACGTTCACAGCGGCGGGCAGCAGCTCCCGCGGATGGCTCTCCGGCGCCGCGCAGGTCAGCGCAAGCGCCGCCATCTCGGCCACCTGCGGGGTGAACTCGCAGTCCAGCGACGCGGACCAGCCGTTCAGACGGCGCAGCAGCTGGATCACCCGTGCCCCGAGCAGCGCCGAATCCGCGACGCCGACGACGCGGGTCACGCCCCGCCGCCGGCGGGGCGTTCGAGCGCGCCGAGGAAGCGCCCCCGGTCGACGACGACCCGCTGGATCTCGCCGGCGCCGACGAGCCGTCCGTCCCCGTCGACGGCGCGCACCTCGAACGTCAGACGTCGCCCGTCCGCCGGTCCGGCCGTGGCGTGGACCTCCACCCGCCCGCCGACGGGCGTGGCCCGCACGTGGTCCACCCGCACGGCCGTCCCGACGCTCGTCTGCTCCGGCCCCACGAACGGTCCGGCCGCCTCGACGGTGGCCGCCTCCATCCAGGCGATCAGCCGCGGCGTGGCCAGCACCGGCACATCCCCGCTGCCCAGTGCGATCGCGGTGTCCGTCTCGTTCACTCGATGCTGCTGCATGGCGGCACGCTATCCCGCGCGTGGGCTGTCGGGGCCGGGCATCGGTTGCTGGTCCCCCGGCAGGGTGGTGAGCTTGAAGGACGCGAGGAAGAAGGCGGTGAGGGGCAGATGAAGGCCAAGGCAGGGGACCGGCTGCGATTTCTCGGACATCAGGTGGGCACCCCGGACCACTACGGGCGGGTCCTGAAGGTGATCGGGCCGGACGGCGGCCCTCCGTACCTGGTCGAGTTCGACGACGGGCACCAGGCCGAGGTGTATCCCGGGTCCGACTGCGAACTGGAGCATCCCAAGGAGCACGGAGCGGGAGCCGTCGGCTGACGGCGCGGACGTCGAGCAGACGCCAAGGTGGCATCACCCGTTCAGCGGTCAGGGACGGATCGAGGACGCGCCCGACGCACCACTGCGGCCGCCGTTCACGTACGGCGGCCGTGGCACGTCCTGGCACGGACGGTCAGCTCGCACGGACGGACAGGCGGGAGGATCAGAGATACGACGCGTCGGGGTGGATGGTCTCCACACGCTGCTTGACGCAGCGGATGTGCGAGCCGGGCCCGGGCCCCACGACGGCCGAGCGGCCGTCCGGGTACTCCACCCGGTAGGGCGGGGCGCCGGCCTCGCCCAGCACCTCGGTGACCCGCGCGATCCTGCCGTACGCCGCGGCGCGGCCCTGCATCGACAGCCAGTCGCCTCTGGCGGCTTGCATGCGGACCGCCTCCCTTCCGGGCCGACGTCGAACGAGCCCCACCAGTCTAGGAGCCCCATGCCGACACCGCAGAGCATCGTCAGACCCCTGACCCCGGCCGCCGTCTTCCTCGTCGGGACCATCGCCGACGGCGGCGAGGAGAGCGTGCGGGAACTGCTCCAGGACCTGGCGGGCATCGTGCGGTCCGTGGGCTTCCGGGCCCCGACCGACGGGCTCACCTGCGTGGCCGGCATCGGCTCGGACGCCTGGGACCGGCTCTTCGACGGACCGCGGCCGCGCGACCTGCACCCGTTCCCCGCGCTCGACGGCCCGGTGCACCACGCGCCGGCGACACCGGGCGACCTGCTCTTCCATATCCGCGCCCGGCGCATGGATCTGTGCTTCGAGCTGGCCCGCCTGATCACCGACCGCCTGCTCGACGTCGTCACCGTCGTCGACGAGGTGCACGGCTTCACGTACTTCGACGAGCGCGACCTGCTCGGCTTCGTCGACGGCAGCGAGAACCCCGAGGACCAGGCCGCCGAGGCGGCGGTGTACATCACCGACGAGGACCCGCGGTTCCGCGGCGGCAGCTACGTGATCGTGCAGAAGTACCTCCACGACATGGCCGCCTGGGCCGACCTGCCGACCGAGGAGCAGGAGCGGGTGATCGGGCGCAGCAAGGACTCCAACGTGGAGATGCCCGACGACGTCAAGCCCGCGAACTCGCACGTCGCGCTGAACACGATCGTCGGCGAGGACGGGCGGCAGCGGCAGATCGTCCGCGACAACATGCCGTTCGGCGCGGTGGGGCGCGGCGAGTTCGGCACCTACTTCATCGGCTACGCGCGCTCGCCCGAGGTGACCGAGCGGATGCTCCGCAACATGTTCCTCGGCGACCCGCCGGGCAACACCGACCGGATCCTCGACTTCTCCACCCCCGTCACCGGATGCCTGTTCTTCGTGCCGAGCGCGGACTTCCTCGACGGCGTCCCCGCCGGTGCCGAGGCGAGTGGGTCCCTGGGCATCGGCAGTCTCAAAGGAGCGTCATGATGGCGGCCAGCAGCGGCATGAACAACCTGCACCGGGAGCTCGCCCCGATCACGGCCGCGGCCTGGGCGCAGATCGAGGAGGAGGCGCGGCGGTCCTTCCGACGGCATGTCGCGGGGCGGCGCGTCGTGGACGTGTCGGGCCCGAGCGGCCCGGAGCTGGCGGCCGTCGGGACGGGACACCTCACCGACGTCGAGCCGCCGGCGGCGCGTGTCACCGCGCGCCTGCGGGAGGCGCGGCAGCTGGTCGAGCTGCGGGTGCCGTTCACGGTCGGCCGCGCCGCGGTCGACGACGTGGAGCGCGGCGCGCAGGACTCCGACTGGCAGCCGGTCAAGGACGCGGCCCGGGTGATGGCCTTCGCCGAGGACCAGGCGATCTTCGACGGCTATCCGGCGGCGGGCATCGACGGTCTGCGCGTGCGCAGCTCCAACCCCGCGATCAGCCTCCCGCCGGAACCCGAGGCCTTCCCCGACGTGGTCAGCAGCGCGCTGACCGCGCTGCGCCTGGCGGGCGTCGACGGCCCGTACGCGGTGCTGCTGGGCGCCGACCAGTACACCTCCGTCAGCGAGACCTCCGACCACGGCTACCCCGTCGCCAAGCACGTCGAGCGCCTGGTCGACAGCGAGCTGATCTGGGCGCCCGCGCTCAGCGGCGGCTACGTCCTGTCCACCCGCGGTGGCGACTTCGAGCTGCGGCTGGGGCAGGACCTGTCGATCGGCTACACCGCGCACGACAAGGACAGCGTCGAGCTGTACTTCCAGCAGACGCTGACCTTCCTCACCTACACGGACGAGGCCGTCGTGGTGCTGCGGCCCTGAGCGCCGCAGGCACGGCCCGCAGGGCCTCAGGCGTCGTCGTCCTCCGGTTCGGGGTCGAGGCCGACCTCCTCGCGGTCCAGTTCGGTGCGCTCCTCCAGCTCGTCCTCGTCGGGACGCCGGGGCAGACCGCCGCCGTGGCCGGTGTCCGGGTCGCCCTCGACGGCCTTGTTCGACTTGTGGTGCGACATGGCTCCTCCTCGGGACGACTACTCCCCACTCAAGCCCCATCGCGATGGCCTCGCAAACGGGCTCACGCTGATCGTCTGGCCCGCGTTGATCAACGGGATTAGCCTGTTTCCACCAGCCGGGAAGGTGAGTGTCATGAACAACTCCGAGGACCCGCAGCAGGAGCAGTCTCCCCGGGCCGACATGGAGCCCAGCGTGGGAGCCCCGCCCACGGAGCGCCCGGAGTTCCGGCCCTACCACCATCCGGCCGCCGGCTGGGGCGCGGCCAAGAGCGTCACCAAGTTCCTGATGCGCGCGGGCGAGTACGTCGACGGACCGCGCGCGGTCATGAAGATGAACCACGAGAACGGGGGCTTCGACTGCCCCGGCTGCGCCTGGCCCGACGACGTCAAGGGCCTGAAGCTCGACCTGTGCGAGAACGGCATCAAGCACGTCACCTGGGAGATGACCCGCAAGCGTGTGGACCGCGCGTTCTTCGCGGCCCACACGGTGGAGGAACTCTCGCAGTGGAGCGACTTCGCGCTGGAGGACCAGGGCCGGCTGACCGAGCCCATGGTCTACGACGCGTCCACCGACCACTACGTGCCGATCAGTTGGAAGGACGCCTTCGAACGCGTCGGCGGCGCGCTGCGCGCACTGGACGATCCGAACCAGGCGGCGTTCTACACCTCGGGCCGGCTCGGCAACGAGGCCACGTTCCTCTACCAGTTGATGGCCCGCGAACTGGGCACCAACAACCTGCCCGACTGCTCCAACATGTGCCACGAGGCCAGTGGCCGGGCGCTCACCGCCTCCCTCGGCACCGGCAAGGGCACCGTGGACCTCAAGGACTGGGAGACCACGGACGCGCTGTTCATCATGGGCGTCAACGCCGCCTCCAACGCGCCGCGGATGCTCACCGCGCTCGCCGAGGCCTATCAGCGGGGCGCGCAGATCGTCCACGTCAACCCACTGGTCGAGGCCGCCGCGCGGCGCGCGATCATCCCGCACGACTTCGTCGACATGGCGCTGAACAAGTCGACGAGGACCAGCACGCTGAACATCCAGCCGCGCATCGGCGGCGACATGGCGCTGCTGCGCGGCATGGCCAAGGCGATCCTGGAGCAGGCGAGGACCGACGCCAAGGCGCTGGACCAGCTCTTCATCGACCGGCACACCCACGGCTTCGAGGAGTACCGGAAGGTCTGCGAGGCGACCTCCTGGGAGGAGCTGGAACGTCAGTCCGGCGTGCCGCGCGCGGACATCCTTACGGCCGCCCGCGTCTACCGCGACGCCGACCGCAGCATCGTCAGCTGGTGTCTGGGCGTCACCCAGCACGAGCACGGTGTCGACACCGTCCGTGAGATCGTCAACCTGCTGCTCCTGCGCGGCAACCTGGGCCGCGAGGGCGCGGGCCCTTCCCCGGTGCGCGGCCACAGCAACGTCCAGGGCAACCGCACCTGCGGCATCGACCACCGCCCGACGGCGGAGTTCCTGGACCGTCTGGGCCAGGTCTGCCGCATCGACCCGCCGCGCGCGCACGGCAAAGACACGGTGGCCACGATCGAGGCCATGCACCGCGGCGAGCTGAAGGTCTTCGTGGGCATGGGCGGCAACTTCGCCCTCGCCGCGCCCGACACGCCCTACACCTACACCGGGTTGCGCAACTGCGAGCTGACCGTGCACGTCAGCACCAAGCTCAACCGCAGTCACCTCGTCCACGGACGCCAGGCGTTGATCCTGCCGTGCCTCGGGCGCACCGAGAAAAACCGGCAGCGCACCGGCGAGCAGGCGATGTCCGTCGAGGACTCGATGAGCATGGTCCACCTCTCGCGCGGCATGAAGCAGCCCGCCTCGCCACACCTGCTGTCCGAACCCGCGATCATCGCGGGCATCGCCCGCGCCGCCCTGCCCGGCAGCAGCACCCCGTGGGAGTGGTACGTCGAGGACTACGACCGCATCCGTGACACCATGGCCGAGGTCCTGGACGGCTTCGAGGACTTCAACCGGCGGGTGCGCCTGCCGCTGGGCTTCCGGATCAAGCAGCCGGCCCGCGAGCTGGTCTTCGAGACCCCGTCCGGCAAGGCCGAGTTCTCCGCCGCCGCGCTGCCGGACGTCGTCCCCGCGCCCGGCATGCTCGCACTCGGCACGATGCGCTCGCACGACCAGTGGAACACCACGATCTACTCCGACGACGACCGCTACCGCGGCATCCGGAACCTGCGCACCCTGGTCTTCATGAACCCCGACGACATGCGCGAACGCGGCATCACCGAGTTCGACCCCGTCGACGTCACCGCCACCGCCCGGGACGGCTCCACCCGCTCCCTCGCGGGCTACCTCGCCGTCCCCTACGACATCCCGCGCGGCTGCGCGGCGGGCTACATGCCGGAGATGAACGTGCTGTGCGCCATCGGCGACTACAGCACCCAGAGCGACCAGCCGATCATGAAGCACCTCAAGGTCACCGTGGTCCGCTCCGAGAAGATCTCCACCCCGCCCCACCGCGCGGAGCCCGCGCACCTGGCGTGAGGGCACCCGACCGCGGCCGCCGACGGCCGTGCCGGAGGCGCGGGGTTCCGGGTCGGGGGCGCTCCGCCGGTCGCGGCACGCTCGCCCGGCAGGCTGACGCCGCGTGCCCGCAGCCCCTCCCGCTTCGTTGACCCTTGCGTGACTTCTGCGGAACCGTTTTCGCGGCGCGCCCCCTCCGGTGCCGCACGGTCGAGCGACACGCCGCTGTTCCACGCCATCGCGGCGTCCTGGACCGCGCTGGGCCGCACCGTGCCCGGAATCCCGGACCCCGAGTGGGACCGCCTCGTCGCCGCCGGGCCCCGACCGCGCCGTCGGCTGCTCTTCCCCAACCCGCGCCAGAGCGGGCCGCCGTGACGACCCGCCGGGCCGAACGCGGCGGTGGCGTCAGTCCAGGCCGGGCAGCGGGCCGTCGCCCGGCAGCGGTTTGAGGTCGGTCAGCCAGCGGGCGTCCGGGTCGTAGGAGGCGAAGAACGGACGCCCCACCAGCTCCGGGTCGCGCGCCTGGACGTAGTGGAGCACGAACGACCGCCGCCCGCCGACCTCCGCCACGCCGTCGACCTGCACCTTGCCCGGCGTCGCCGACATGATCGGACCGCGCACCGTCCGGGCCAGCCCGGAGACCTGCGCGTACGCCTCCCGGAACAGCTCGTACGCGCGGGCCAGCGGCACCGCGAAGTAGTCCTGCGGACCCGTGTCGCGCTCGACGAACATGTAGTACGGGACCGCGCCCTGGGCGACCAGCCGCCGCCACAGCACCGCCCAGTCCTCGGCCCTGTCGTTCACGCCGCGGATCAGCGGCGCCTGACAGCGCACCACCGCGCCCGTGCCCTGGACCCGGTGCAGCGCCCGCACGGCCGCCTCCGGCTCCAGCTCGCGCGGGTGCGAGTAGTGGCCCATCAGCGCCAGGTTGCGTCCGCTGCGGACGACCCGCTCGAACAGCCGCAGCAGCTCGTCCGCGTCCGGGTCGGTCAGGAAGCGGTGCGGCCAGTACGACAGCGCCTTGGTGCCGATCCGGACCGACTCCAGATGCGGGATCTCCAGCAGCGGGTCGACGTAGCGGGCCAGCACGGCGCTGCTCATGATCAGCGGATCCCCGCCGGTGATCAGGACGCCGGTGATCTCCGGATGGGCGCGCACGTACGCGGTCAGCGCCGCCGCGTCCCCGCTCGCCATCCGCAGGTCCGGCTCGCCCACGAACTGCGGCCAGCGGAAGCAGTACGAGCAGTATGCGTGGCAGGTCTGGCCCTGCCGGGGGAAGAACAGCAGCGTCTCGGCGTACTTGTGCTGCATGCCCTCGACCGGTTCGCCGTCCAGCAGCGGCGCGTTGAGATCCCGCTGGCCGCTCGGGTGGGGGTTCAGCCGCAGCCGGATCTCGCGCACGTCCGTCCGCAGCCGGTCGGGGGACGCGCCGTCACGCAGCATCCGTGCGACGCGGTCGACGTCCGCACGAGGCAGCATGTCCGGTTGCGGGAAGACCAGCCGGTACATCGGGTCCTCGGGCGCCGCCTGCCAGTCGATCAGCTCGTCGACGACGTAGGAGTTGGTCCGGAACGGCAGTACCTCGGCGACGGCCCTGGCCCGAAGGCGGTCCGCCTCGTCCAGGCCGGCCCGCGCGAGGAGCGCGTCGAGATGGGGGAGGGCAAGAGCCCGGAACACCGGCCGATCACCGTTCTGCACTGCCACGCACTGAACCTCTTTGGCTCTCCGCCGTGCCGCGCCCTCCCGGCGCACGCTCGGCCGACGTCACCTCAATCATCGCACGGGGGAGGCCCTTGATCCGCACGAACACCTCCGCGTCCACGCCGTACTTCTCGGTGAACGCGGCCCGCAGCCGCCCGAGGAGGGCGACCTCCTCGGTGTCGATCAGCTCCAGCTCGTGGTCCTGTTCCGTACCGCCGTCCACCCGCACCGTCACCGGGCGGTCCCGGTGCCGGGCCAGCTCCACGACGAGCCGCTGGTCGCTCAGGTACAGGACGCCGTCGTCGTCGACGTACTCCAGCCACATGGGGGATCCCGACTCCCCGGTGTCCGGGTCGACGAACTGCACGTGCCGGGTCAGCACCTCGTTCACGCTGCGGGAGCGGCTCCACAGCTCGGCGAATCGCTCGGAGACGAAGGAGCCGAGCGGCGTGGTGATCCGCACCTCCAACTGCTGCCCCTCGCCCGAGAGCCGGTCCACCGGGTAGAAGCTCACCATCATCCGTTCCCCGCACCGGTACAGCTGGATGGACGGCGCGGCGGCGTACACCCGCACCTGCAGCCGGTCCCGCTGCTCCTCGGGGAGCTGCGCCTCCAGACGGCGCAGCTCCCGCAGGTTGCGCATGACCTCGCGGCGCACGTCCGCGCTGAGCTCGTGCGAACGCTGGCGGGCCGCCATCGAGTCCGGGTCGAGCAACATCACGCGCACGGTCGCGCCCCGCCGGATCGCGGTCCGCGCCGCCTCCGCGAAGCGCATGGCGCTCGCACCGGACAGCAGGTAGGAGAAGGTGTCGAGCACGCAGACGATGTCGCCGGTCTGTGCCACCTTGTCGCAGAACGAGGGGTAGTCGAGCCTGAGGTGCTCGCGGACGCGCTCCTCCTCCAGCCGGGTCAGGACCGGCTGGATGACCAGCAGGGTGACCATTGTGGTGAGCATCTCCGGCGCCAGGTTCAGCAGCAGGTTCTCCCGGAAGTCCGGGAGCCCCCGCGCGAACCAGATGCACATCCCCGCCACGACGCCGATCACCGCGCAGAGCAGCAGCACGCCGCGGCGCACGCGGCTGTCCCCGAACAATCGGCACCCCCGTACCCCGATCCGGAACACGTTCCTCCCGCGGATCGGGCGCGTCCGTACGGACCTCGATACCCAGGCGGTGCCCGGGCATGCGCCTGTCGCGTTTTGTTGAGCGGGAGTTGAGGATGCGTTCCGGAGCACGGTGGCCCGGTCGCAGAGCCTTTGCACGCCCACGCAAAAGTCTGGCTGTCGGGATGGCGACCGTCGATCGTGGTTCCGGGACTTCGGTCACGAGGACGCCTGCGGCCATGTCGGACGGGTTGAATCGCCGACGTCAGGGGCGTTTCGCGGCTTGATCGCGTTGGTACTTTGTCATGAGCGTGTCTGATCACCTGCCGTCGGAGCTGCATGCGTCGGTGGGAAACCGGGGGGAAACATGCATCAGTTGATCACCCATGCCTGTCCGGAGTGCGCCTCGTCGCCGACGGGGAGCCGTCAGGGCTGCGGCGGGCCCACCGATCTGGAGCGGGAGTTGCTGGCTCTGCTCGCCCAGGGACTGACCGATGCCACGGTCGCCAAGCGGCTCAACATGTCGCTGCGGACCGAGCGCAGGATGGTGGCCGAGCTGATGCGCCGGCTGGGCGCGAGCGGCCGGTTCGAGGCCGGGGTCAAGGCCGCGCGACGTCGGTGGATCTGACCCGGACGGACGGCGGCGGCCCGCCTCGGAGAATGCCGAGGCGGGCCGTCGTGTCGTGTCGCACAGGGCCGATCAGGTTCCCTGGACGCCGATCTGGCGCAGTTGCAGGTAGTGGTCGCCGTACTGGTCGGCGTTCAGGACCGTGGCGTTGACCTTGACGTACCTCGCCCCCGTCGCGTTGAAGCGGAACTGCTGCGGTGCGTCGCCGGGCTTGGGGTAGTTGACCTCGTTGGCCACCGTGGTCCAGTTCGTGCCGTCCACGCTGGTCTGGATCGTGAAGGTGACCGGGAAGCACATGCCGATGGCGTTGGCGGCCTCGTCGCGCGGGTAGAGGTCGACCTCGCCGATCTGGTGCGTGGTGCCGAGGTCGACCTGGGCCCACTCATTGGTGTTGGCGCTGCTGTCCTTCTGGCTGGAGTAGCCGCGCACCGTCCCGGCGCCCCGGTAGATGCCGTCGGTCAGCTGGGTGGCTTCCCAGCCGGTGAGCTGGCTGGAGGCAGTCGCCACGCCGCCGGCCGCCAGGTTGGTACCCAGCGGGGGAGTCCAGGCCTGATTGGCGTTGCCCAGGCAGTCGTAGATCTGCAGCTGGGTGCCGTTGCTCAGGGAGCCGCCCGGGTCGTCCAGGCAGCGCCCGGAGTTCGGATTGAGCAGGTGGACGTTGCCGTTGCCGTCGGACTGGGCGACCCACTGCTGGTTGGCCCCGCCTTGGCAGTCCCACAACTCCACCAGCGTGCCGTTGGCGGTGGCGCTGGACCCTCCCGTGATGTCCAGGCACTTGGTGCCGTTGGAGGCTGTCAGGGAGAGGGACCCGTTGGGGCTCAGCGTCCAGTTCTGTGCGGATCCGCCGTTGCAGTCCCACTCGTTGACGTGGGTGCCGTCGGTCTGGTTGGCGGTGTAGTCGTCTATGCACTTGCCGGTCAGGGTCGGGCTGTAGAACGACCCGCTCGTCTTGGTGGAGGTGAACGCGCTGTTCTGGAAGAGCCAGGAGACCTGGTCGGGCGTCAGGGTCTGCTGGTAGACGCGGGCGTCCGCGATGCTGCCGTTGAAGCGGTACGCGAGGGTTCCGGCGCGGTCGGACGCGCCGATCACCAGCGCGCTGCCGGTCTTGGTGGCGCTGTTCCAGGCCGCGTGGGTGGTTCCGGTGCCGGCCAGCTGACCGTTGACGTAGAGGCGGATGGTGCCGCTGGTCGCGTCGAACGTGCCGACCAGATGAGTCCAGGTGTTGAGGGACACGTCCGAGGCCGGGGCCGCGGCCCAGGTCCAACCGGGGCCCGGGTTGTCGCTGGTGGGCATGACCATCGCCCAGGAGTGCTGCGGCGGGTCGTAGTCCAGGTAGAACGACTCCATGTTGGTCCCGGCCTGGGCCAGGACGAAGTGGTAGGTGGAGGTGTCCCGGAGATTGACCCAGGCCGCGGCGGAGAACGACTTCGAGGTGTCGACGCTCGGCGCCGCGGTGATCTGACCCGTGCCGTCGAAGGCCGCCGATCCGTTGGGGCTCCAGGTCACGCCGGAGGTGCTGAGCGTACCGGCGTCACCACCGGGGCTGCCGGTGTCGGCGGCGGTCGTCCCGCTGCCGTCCGAGAGCTTCCACTGGCTGGTCGCGCCGCCGGTCACCACGACCGAGGCCGAGCTGGTGGCGGTGACGCCGCCGGCGTCGGTGGCGGTGACCTTGACCGTGTAGGTCCCGGTCGAGGTGTAGGTGTGGCTCGCGGAGGCCGCCGCCTGCGGTCCGACGACGGTGCCGTCGCCGAAGTCGAAGCTGTACCCCGTGACGGCGGTCGTGCCCGGGTAGGTCGCGGTCGAGTCCGCGGTGACCGGCACGCCCGTCAGCCCGGTGGCCGGGATGTTCAGCCCGAGGCTCGGGCCGTTGCCGACGGTCGGAACCAGACTCAGCGTGTCGATGCCGATGACGTACCGGTTGCCGACGCTCGCCGCGTTGGTCCCGGTCATGGTGAACGTGAAACTGTGCATTCCGGCGCTGAGCGTCACCGTCCCGAAGTGGACCGGGACGATGGACACGCCCGACGCCTGGTAGGCGTCGTAGGTCAACGGCAGTGTGGTCGCCTGCGCCGTACCGGAGTCGACGGCGACCGACACCTGGCCGCGGTCGTTGGTCTTGGTCAGTGCCGCGGTGACGGAGTACGTCCCCGCGTTCGCCACGAAGTAGTTCATCGTGACCGACTGGTTCTGGGCGGTGCCGGGGAAGTAGAGCTGCTCGCCGTTGGAGAGCGAGATGCCGCAGCAGTTGCCCTGGATCTGGGTCGCCGGACCGTTGACGCTTCCCCAGGTGGACTCGGCCTCGACGGTCTGGGTCTGGCCCTGACCGGTGGGCAGGACGAAGCGCTGGGCGGGGTCCGGGTTGCTCGCCGTGTCCCAGCACGGCCACAGCTGGAACGGGTTGAGGTTGCTGTTGCTGGCGCCCGAGTCGTCCAGGCACATGCCCGCGGCCGGGTTGTAGATCCAGTAGTGGCCGGCGGCCGAGGGCGAGGGGATGATCCGCCAGGTCTGGTACGAGGCCCGGTTGACCAGGTCACAGGCCTGCAGCGTGACCTTGGTGGCCTGGACCAGGGAGCCGCTCGTGTCCATGCAGGTGTTCTGCTGACCGTCGCCGCCCATGAACCTGATCGTGCCGTCCGGGTGGAAGGCCCACCCCTGCGGACGGGTGCCGTTGCAGTCGTACAGCTCGATGGTGGTGCCGTTGGCCGTGCTGCCGTACTCGTCGTCCACGCACTTCTGACCGGAGGGGCCGCCGGTGACGTCGTTGACGATCTGGCCGTTGATGCCGCTGGTGATGGGTGTGCCCTGCAGGTTGCTCACACCCGCGGTGGCGCCCCAGTTGATGGCGGTGGCGGTGGTCTGGCCCTGGGAGGCCAGGTTGCTGCCGATCGGGCCGAGCAGGACGGAGACCTGTCCGTCCGGGCTCATCGCCCACAGGTCCGGGTTGCCGTCGCCGTTGAGGTCACCGGCGGTGTTGACCCAGGTGTAGGGGGCGAACTGGCCCGTGCTGCCCAACTGCTGCTTGTTGCTGAGGTCGCCAAGACCCGCGCCGAGGGTGCCGGTGTCCGAGTGGTTGGTGAACTGCCACAGGGTACCGGCGGGGTCCTCCGCCCACAGGTCGGGCATGCCGCCCGAGCCGCCGGGGTGACCCGCCGCGTTGCCCGGGGCCATGACCCGCATCCGCGACCAGTCCCAGCCCGGCTGGGAGACCGAGAGCAGCACGGGGTTGGTGACCTGGCCGGTGCCGGCCGGCGAGAACAGCCAGACCCGGGTGTTGCCCTGGTAGCTCTCGACGGTCACCAGGTTGGTCTTGCACGCCGTGGTGGGAAGGCTGATGGTGCAGCCGCCGCGCACCGGCCCGAGGGCGATGATCTGCTGGACGGAGTTCCAGGTCGGGTCGTAGCCGACGCAGCCGCCGTTGAGCGCCCCCGGCGTACAGCTCGGCCGGGTGACCACGGCCTGCTGGGTCTGCGCGAAGGCGTTCAAGGTCGTCGGCGGGGTGTAGCCGGGCTGGGTGCTGGCCGACGCGGTCTGGGAGTTGTAGTAGTAGGAGAGGTGTCCGTTGCCGGAACTGTCCCTGTCGAAGGCGAAAAGGTCGTCCGTGGGCTGAACCCGTTCGGCGCCGCGGTGCGTGATCAAGGCGGTCGACCACGAGCTCCCGTTGGGCGCGGACGCCGCCGGTGCCGCCTGGACGGCGTTGACGGAGCCTGCCGGGTCAAGGTTGGTCGGGTAGATGATCAGGTTGCCGTTCTTGTCGGCGCCCATCAGGTTCGGGGTGCCGTCACCGCTGACGTTGCCGAAGGACACGGGCTGGAAGGCCTGCGCCAGGAAGAAGTCGTAGCGCATGTAGGCCGAGACGTTGCCGGCCTTGTCCACTGCGGAGACGTACAGGTAGTTGGTGCCCCAGTGCTCGCCGTCACCCGCGCCGGACGCCAGGGTGATCGGCACGGTGGCGTTGGTGGTGCCCAGGCCGGACGTGCCGGAGGCGCTGGCGTTGACGGTGCCGCAGGCGGCGTTGGCGATGCCGGTGCAGTTCCCGGCGCCCTCGTTCGTGCTGGTGGTGTTGAGCGCCCAGTCGAAGTGGTCGATCCCGGTGGTGGGCGCGGTGGCGTTGATCGTGATCGTGCCGCCGGTGCCCACGGTCGGGTACGAGGCCAGCTGCTTGCCAGTGGCAGGGAAGGTGGACTGGGTGACGGTGGGCTGGTTGGGCGGAGTCAGCGCGGCTGTGAACCAGCACTTGGGGCTGGCCGGCGCCGGGTAGGGGTTGCCGTTGTTGTTCCAGGCGTTGTACAGGTCCTGGCCGTTCGGGTTCACGAACGTGCCGTTGGTCATCCACTCGTCGTCGAGGGCCTGGCCCCAGAGCCCGTATGTGTGGCCGTCCTGCAGCGTGACCGGGCTGCCGTCGAATCCGTTGCCGCCGGTCGGGGAGACCTGGGTCAGCATCTGCCCGGTGACCGTGGTCGGCGCGACTTGGTACCCGTAGCCCGTGGTCAGCGTCCCGGCGTAGTAGCTCGATTGGGGGCCGCCGGGGTAGTCGTCGAGCATCAGCGCCCAGGACGCCTGCCGGGAGTCCAGGTCGTTCAGCGGAATGCTGATACCGACGTTGGCCGCCTGGACCGGCAGATAGCCGGCCGTCTGCTGGGTGGAGCCGCACGGGTTCTTGGACCCGCTGTGGTTACCGATCGGCGTGTTGGTCACCGACGGGGTGCCCCACCAGGGCTCGGAGACGAAGTTGACGGTCACGTTGGGGTTGTTGCCGCCCGCGTTCTGCACGAAGTACGAGCCGTAGTTGTTCGTCGTCGAACCCTCGTTCGCCGCACGCAGACCGATGGTGTATGTCCCGCCGCCGGCGTTGTAGACGTCCCGCACCTGTTGGGTGATGTTGACGCTGAACCAGTTGTTCTTGCAGTTGGTCGACCCGCCGAAGGTGCTGATCGGGTTGGTGAAGTCGCTGCCCGAGGTCGGCCACAGGTTGGTGTCACTGCCGCCGTTCTGGTTCGACCAGTTGGAGCCGGTGTTGAACTGGTTGGCCCGCCACGCCTGGGTCGAGGGGCAGGTGGCACTCTGCGAGATCAGGTTCAGGAACGCCCCCGTCACGAAGGTGACGTTCTTGCTCTGGTCACCGGGGTACGCGCTGAAGTCAGGGGGCTTGGGCAGGTTGAACGCCGAGAACGACATCAGCGAGCGCACCAGGGTGCCCGCGGAGTTGCCGACCCGGACGGCCGAGGTGTCGTAGCCGCTGTAGGGCCACGGGTTGCCGTCGTAGACGGAGTTCCCGTTGGACCAGAGCTCCAGCCAGTTCTGCGGGTTCTCGACCCACTGCGGGTCGATCTCGACCGGCCAGACCGTGGACTTCGAGGTCAGCATGGACTGGTCCGGCGTCACGGTCACCGACCCGTGCGCGACCGCGACCTGCATCTTCGCCATGTGCGGGCTGGCGGCAGCGTCGGCGTGCGGCGCGTCCTTGCCCGTCGCGGCGCCGGGCGCCGGTGCGCCGGACGAGTCCCACATGGCGGGCGCGGGTCCGCCGAAGACCTCGTGCCCCTTCGCGTCCTTGGCCGTCACCCCGCCAGCGGACGTGGAACCGACCGACAGCCCCTGGCCCGTGACACCCAGTCGGATGGACTTCAGCGCCGGGTTGGCGGCGGCCTTGGCGTTGTGGACCACCAGCACGTCCTGCACGCCGGTCGGCAGCGCCACCAGGTTCAGATCCACGCCCGGGTACACGTTGGCATACGTCGCCGTGGCGCCCGAGAGTGTCGGAGCAGGCAGCGCGCCGCCGGGCCAGGTGAAGGTCAGGACGTGCCCGGCGCCGTCGTCCACCACGGCGAGCGGGCCGCTCCCGCCGCCGGAGAGCTTGACCGACGCCAGGGTGACCTTGGACCGGACGCTCCCGTCCGCGTTCTTCACGAGCGTGGTGTCGATCGGCTTCCAGGAACCCCCCACCTTGGCCCGTTGCGGGTTGAGGAACTCCTGCGCGGTGAAGTGCCCGGCGGGGTTGGCCGTCAGGGTGGTGTAGGGGTTTGTCGCGACGTCCACCTGCACCGGCTTGTGCGTCTTCTTGGCCTTCGCCATCGCGGTGGCCATGCCGCTGAGCAGCGGGTTGGTCGTGGCCGGCCGCGCGGTGCCGGCCTGCGCCTTCCCCTTGCCGGCGGACGGCGCGGAGCTCTTGCCGGGCGCCTTCGACGGCTTGGCCGACTGCGTCGAAGACGCCGTGGCGGTGTTGGAGCTGCCGCCCGACGGCACCGTGGGGGTGTCGGCCGCCAGGGCGCTGGACGGCAGCGCGCCGACCAGCACCACGGCCACGGCGGCGGTCGCCAGACTGAGGCGCGTTCGTCGTCGAGTGGGAGGTGATCCTCTCACCGGTCCTCCAGATCACTGTGGTCAGGGCACCGACCGCCAAGTCGGCGCGATCGTCCGGACTGTAGGAGCACGGACGCGCCGGAATCCCGGTCGTGCACGAAAGCTGACAGCTTGATGCCAGATGGGCCCGGCGCGCCTGATGTGGACCCGGTCGAGGGTGTTTCACTGCCCGGTGCGACGTCGTGGAGGGCGGGTTTTCGGGCCCTGGGGCGTCACCAGTTCGCCGGAGTGGTTCTCGACGAAGGGGTTGGCGGGGGCATGGGACTGTGGAGGGCGGCCGTGGGGGTCGTTGCGTCCGCGTCGTCCGGGCGACGGCGTCCGGGCGGACGGCGTGCGGGCGGACGGCGTCGGTGGACGTTGGTGACGGTGTTGGCGGTCCTGGTGGGGTTGCTGGCCGCGCCGCTTCCTGTGCTGGCGCAGCAGGCTGCGGCGGTGGAGAGGCACGGGGGGCGGCCGCATCCGCAGAAGGTGTGGAAGCCGCGGGATGTGAAGGGCCTGCCGAGTTCGCACCCGGTCAAGGGCACGCCGGCGCATGGCACGGACACTGTCACGCATGTGGTCTCGCAGGCGCCGGTGAAGCCGGTGTGGCCAGCGGCGTCGACGTTCTCGGTGACGCTTGGCCAAGCGGCGGTTTCGGGTAAGGCGGTGGCGTCGAAGACGCCCGCTACCGGCGCGGGCAACCTCGGGGCGGCTGTGGGCGTGACGGTGGCCCCGGCGGGCACTCTGGCGACGGCCGTGGGGGGCGCGAAGCGGGCGGTGATTGGGAGCGGTCCGGCCTCGGTCCGTGTCGTGGTGGCCGATCATCGGGCGGCCGTGGCGGCGGGTGTGCGCGGGATCGTGGTCCAGGTGGCGCGGGCGACGGATCGACGTCCTCCGGCAGCGCTGATGTCTCTGTCGCGTACGGGAGTTGGGCGGAGGCGTTCGGCGGGGACTTCGCCGGGCGGTTGACGTTGGTGTCCTTGCCGGCTTGTGCGCTGACCACGCCGGCGCGGGCTGCCTGCCGGGTGGAGACGCCGGTGCGGACGGTGAACGACCGCAAGGACCGGCGCCTGGTGGCGACCGTCGCGCTGCCTGGTGTGACGGGTGACTCCGGGCCTCGCCGGGGCGCTTCTGAGGCCCAGGCAGTCCAGGTTGAGCCGCTGGTGCTGGCTGCGACGAGTACGGCTTCGGGTGCGAACGGGACTTATGCCGCCTCGTCGCTGAAGTCCTCGGACTCCTGGACCACGACGGGCAACTC
>NZ_BBPP01000011.1:0-806 GCF_000787835.1 Streptacidiphilus melanogenes | reverse complement strand
ACGGTGTCCAACGGTCAGACGTCGGTGGTGGGTGAGGGGTTCGATCTCGGCGGGGCGTCGTCGTACATCGAGACGAGTTACAAGCCGTGTGCGAAGGTGAACCCGACGAGTTGGGCGAGTTCGGGGGACATGTGCCTGGGGGTTGCGAACGCGACGATCTCCGGTGGCGCGCACGCGGGTGAGTTGGTGCGCGATGACAGCGACACCTCGAAGTGGCGCCTCGCGGTCGACGACGGCACCCGGGTGCAGCTGCTTACCGGCACCACGGGTGGTTCGAACAACACCGCGAACCAGGCGTACTGGAAGCTGACCGGCACCGACGGCACGGTGTACCTGTACGGTGCGAACCGGCTGCCGTCGGCGTTCGGCGGCAGCGGGGGTGACAGCCCGACGTACTCGACGTGGTCCGAGCCCGTGTTCGGGACCGGCTCGGGTAGCTCGTGCAACGATCCGACCGGGACGGAGAATCCGCAGAGCTGTCTGCAGGCGTGGCGGTGGAACCTGGACTATGTGATCGACCCGCACGGCAACATCACCCGCTACAGCTATGCGCGTGAGCTGGACAACTATCAGCACCAGAGTGCGACGACGGCCTACACGCGGTCGGGTTTCCTGCGGGAGATCGATTACGGCTGGCAGAAGGCCGACCTGGCGAAGTCGACCGGGCTGCTGGCGGACGGGAACGCGGGCGGTTCGCAGCCGGCGTCGACGGTGCTGCTCGACTACGCGCCGCGGTGTGTCAACTCGCCGGCGAACACCGCCTGCCCGACCGCCTCACCCAGCGTGACCAGCGGTGTGGCGACAAC
>NZ_BBPP01000012.1:166499-171057 GCF_000787835.1 Streptacidiphilus melanogenes | reverse complement strand
CCTGTGCGTGCCGAAAACCCCGTCCATGCAGGTCAAGCGGCATGCCGGTTCTCGTGGAGGACTTCGCCGAGTCGGTCGCGCCGGCGTATCTCCAAGCGTGAGGCCTGGGGCGGTACGAGCCGTGCGGGGAGGGCTCGCTGGGGTGCGGCACTGGCCAGGGACCGGTGGGGACGGTGCTGGTTGTAGCGCCGCTCGTAGATCCGCCGGACGCAACGGAGGTGGGTCTCGTTCCAGATGAGGGTCCGGTCAGGGAGTTCGGTTCTGAGCGTCCCGACCCAGCGTTCCATGATCGCGTTCATGCGCGGCACCTGCACTCCTGTCAGAACAGTCGCGATGCCAGCGCTTTGAAGAATCTGGTCCATCATGGCGGGGTGCTTGGCGTCCCGGTCCCGGATAAGGAACCGCACTGTGGCCAGTTGGCCGGCGTCCTCCAGCTCCGTGAGCGGGTTCCGCATCGCCTGGGTGACCCAGGCATGGTCGGGTGTGCCGTGGTGCCAAGGATCCGGATCCTGCCGCTCGCGTGGTGGATCGCGGCGAGGAGGAATTGGCGCTGCCCGGTGAGCGTGACGGTCTTGATGAAGTCCATCGCCAAGATCGCCTCGGCCTGCGAGCGCAGGACGAGCGGCCCTTCCGGGCTCCAGGAGGCGTTGGTCTCATGACGTCTCCAACCTTGGGGTGCAGAGACGGCCGTGCAGCCAACTGCGCCTGCCCTTCCAGGGAATCGGCTCACCACACTTGGGATGGGTCGCCGTTCGCTTCCAGCCCGTAGCGATGGATCTGCTTCCATCGGGAGCCAAGTTCGCCGGTCTGGGTGAGGTTCCGCAAGGCCAGGCTCGCACCGGCGTCGGCGTTGCGTCGGGCGAGGCGTTCAGCTGATTCCATTTCGTGGATATCCGGTGGTGACTGCGGGTTGGGTATTGGCGCCTGCGGCGAATTGTGGCGGTTACGGCGCCAGGCCTTCTTCATCAACGCGAGGAGGTCGGCGGCCGCGCGGGTGTCGCCAGCATCGGCAGCCTTCTGGTAGAAGCGCATGGCCTGCTGGGTGTCTCCGGCCCGTGCGAGGGCTGCGGCCAATTGCCGCAGGGGATAGGTGTCATCCGCTTCGGCGCTTCGTTCCGCGATCTCCTTGGCTTGTGTGAACTGTCCGGCTTGAAGTCGCAGTCGGACCAGATAATGGGTTGCACCGTCACCGGCCAACCGATGCAGGCGCTCAGCCTCTTCTTGGTTCCCCGCGCGCTCGTGCATGAGGGCCATGTCGCGCAGCGCCCGTGCGGCCGTCCCCCGCCGGTAGGCCAGCGCCAGATATTGGCGCGCCGCAGCGCCTTGCACCTGCCGCCACGCCAGCGAGCGTTGAAGTCGGACGCACTCGGCGTCTGCGGCCCGCTGATACAGCTGTGCGGCCCGTTCGAGGTTCCCTGTCGCTTCGTGTCGACGGGCCACGAAGCGCAACGCGTCCGGGTCTCCTGCGTCAGCGGCGAGTAGGTAGAGACGCTCTGCGCCCGCCGCATCCCCGGCCTGCAGTCGCATCTGGGCGAGGGCCTGCAGGGGTCCGTTGCCGACCGGCCAGCGTTCGCGCTCGGCTCGGCTTCTGCGAACGGAGGACGGTTCCCGATCAGCGGCGTCTGCGGCCTGCCGGGCGAGGCGTTCAGCCTCGGCAGGCTGTCCGGCTTCCTCGAACAGCAGGGCCAACGCGCACAGCGCTGCCATATCTCCGGCGTCCACGGCCAGTTGGTACAGGCGCTGAGCTTCCGCCAGGTCGCCGGCGCTGCGGCGGCGCCGTGCCAAGCGCCTGAGCGCCCCGAGGTCACCGGCTTCGGCAGCCAGCAGCGACAGACGTTTGCTCAATTCCGGATCCACGGATTCCGTCCATACCGAAAGGCGCTCCAGCGCCTTGGGATGACCGGCGTCGGCGGCCTCTTGCGCGAGGCGCTCGGCCCCGTCCAAGTCTCCTTGTGCCACATGGAGATGGACTATGCCTTGCCAGGCCTCGGTGTCGCCCATGTGGGCGGCTCGCAGGTACAGGTCGTGCGCCTCGGCGGCCATCCCGCTCCGTTGTCTGCCTCTGGCCATGTGGAGCAGTGCCGTCGTGTCGCCGGCCGTGGCCGCAAGCTGGGCCAGCCGTTCTGCCTGCGCGAGGTCCCCGGTCTGATACCGAATCAGAGCGAGCGCCTGAAGGACCTCCGCGCTGCCAGTATCCGCAGCTCGCGTGTAAAGCTGGAAGGCGCGTCTCAGACGCCAACGTCCCCTGGCCGCGCGGGCCAGGGCCAAGAGGTCGGCGGAGGTCTTCGCGTGCTGTTCGGCAGCATCCCAGAAGCTGTCGGGCGGGACGGTGAAGCGGCGGGTGGCGCGACCGTGTTGTTCGAGATAGTCGGCGAGGCGGTAGTGCGGTTGAGCGGGAACGGATTGCTCGCTGTAGGAGCGGATCCGCGTGAGGGGTCCCCGGACGCCTCTCAAGGGCTCAGCGGCGTAGGCGAGAGCCGATTCCATCCAGCCGCCGTCGTCCTGCAGAAGGTCCCACTGGGTGTCGGTGAGGTACCCCTTGGCGCCGGCTTCCAGGAGGGCTAGCGGCAGCTCTGGGCCATGCCCCAGTCGACGTGCGTCCATGGCCACTTCGATGAGCACCCGGGCACTGTCGGGGGCAGTCTGACAGCGCTCCAGTAAGGCAGGGGCACCAGCAAGGTACTGGGTAATCTGACCCCGCTCGGCGTGATCTGCGGCATGGGTGAGACGGGAGTCGTCACCCGCAACCTCGCGCAGGGTGGCCAAGTCGTGGTCGGTGAACAAGGCGGGGACGGGCAGGCCGTGGCCGGTGAGAAGAGCGCGTGCTTGCGCGTGAGGATCCGGCTCACCCGGACGCGGTGTGCTGGTCAGACTGGTCCAGTACTCGGGCCAGACGGTGCCCAGTACCAGCACCGGACCGCGGCTGGGATCACGCAGCAGCGCGCGTAGTCCGGCAGCGACGCGTTCGCCCAATTCTCCGTCGGGGGTGAGCAGGTAATGCTGAGCCTCGTTGAGCCACACCACAGTCCGGGCACCGACCGTGTCCAGCTCATCGCGGGCCGCGTCGGGGCGTCCCGGATTGATCGGGTGCCACAACCGCCAACTGTCGGGCAGCATCTGCAGGATCTCCCAGCAGGCTCGGGTCTTGCCGGTGGAGGACCCGCCCACCAGCACCACCAGACGGCTGTCACCTGCGACGGTCTCGTTCGTGATCGCCTGAAGCTGTGCATCATGGGCGCGGGGGACGTAGGTCGGGAGCAGCGGCAGGGCGGTTGTGCCCGCTGGTGGAACCACCGCGATCGAACGGTGCACCTCGAGCGCAAAGGGGTCGGTGAATGTTCGAATTCGTTGACCCGCAGGTTCGGCCAGGTGGGCCTGGAGCCACAAGTCGCGCACCTTCGCGGTGAACGTGATGGTGCCCTCCGAGTCCCAGCCTGCTCTGCGGGCGAGCACGGTCGCGACGGCAACAACGTCGACCTGCTTCGCCGGAATGTCCGGTGCGCTCAGACAGCGATGGATCGTGTCCCGGCCCGGCGCCCCCACCAACTCGTCGTCTGCGGCGATGTCGGCGGCGATCTCGTCGAGGGTGGCAGCACCAGCGTCAAGGTAGGCCGTGTAGAGCAGGTCCTTGAGTTCACGAAGCGGCCCTGGTGCCACCCTCGCACGCTTCAACGCCATTGTTCGTCTCCTCGTCGCACCTCATCGCAGCATCTTCGCGCACCTGCCAGCTCTTGCGGGCCTGAACTGCAGCAACACCTGTCGGCACGGTGGATCTGTCGCAATCCAGAGTCGATCTCCGAAAACCCATGAGGGTGAACGACAAGCCGGCCAGCTACTACCACTGACCCCTACAATCTGGAGGACCGATGCCTCGCAAGGGACTCACCCGCCACGAGCGCCGGGCGCTGGCCCGCGCCACTGTGAACGGCTTTGTCGCCGGTGTCACCCGAGCCGTCGTCGACTGGCTCCTGAGCCAGATCTGAAGCTCATCCATGAACTCTCGCCCATGCGCTGCCTCGCACGCGGCTCTCATGGACTGAGCTTCATGAGATGGGGTCAGACGCCATGCGGGCGTGGAAACGCCTCGCCTACCAGGCCGCCACCTCGGTCGGGCGCCATCACCGCGCTGACCCTCTGCCCGGAGAACGCGTCGTAGCCGAACCTCGACGGGCCCGGACTCTGCGTCCCGCTGATCCGCCTACAGGCCGGGCTGACCACTTCAACGGCGGTTCGCGGTGTGCAGAGCCAGGACGACGCACCGCCGGGTCGGCTACATCGCCCACCGTTACCCATCGTGCATATTGGATTGCGTTGAGTGACAGTCGCCGCTCTGGCAAGCCCACAGCCCGCGCGGCGGAAGCGGCACCCAGCCTCAAGCCACGACCTCAGGAGGACATCCGTGATCCGTGCTCTCACCCCCGAACAATCGCTCTCAGCAGTGGCGGCAGAACGAGGCCAGACTGGCTCCGGTGGCGGCACTCGCGAGCAGTGGCGGCGGGCAGGAGTCGTGGCGGGGCTGTGTGTGGCGTTGTCCGGCACCGTACTGACGCCCGCGACC
>NZ_BBPP01000012.1:42547-166210 GCF_000787835.1 Streptacidiphilus melanogenes | reverse complement strand
GTGGCGGGGCTGTGTGTGGCGTTGTCCGGCACCGTACTGACGCCCGCGACCGCCGCACCGGCCGCAGCCAAGCCGGCTCCCGCCCCCGCGCGGGTCCGAGGAACCGACCCTTCGACCACCTTCGTCTACACCGGGGCCCCGCAGACCTTCGACGTTCCCGCGAACGCGCTCGTCACCATCACCGCGGACGGCGCAGGCGGGGCCGACAACACCGGCACCGTCTGCGGATACACCGGGACCGGGGGCACGGGGGCGGTGGTCACCACCACCCTGCCGGTGACCACCGCCCCGACGACCTACACCGTCAACGTCGGTGGCACCGGCACCGTCGGCTGCAACGGGAGCGGTGCCGCCGGATTCAACGGGGGCGGCCCGGGCGGCACCTCAAGCGACCCCACCGGCCAGTTCCGCCGAGGCCCCGGCGGAGGCGGGGCGTCCAGCGTCAGCAGCGGCACCGGCCTCCTCGTCGTCGCGGGCGGCGGCGGTGCCGCCGGCGGCACCCCCTTCGCCGGCACGACCACGGGAGGGAACGGGGGCAACGGCGGCACGCCGGACGCCACCGCAGGCACCACCGGAGGAGCCGACGCCGGGGGCTCACCGGGATCCGGCGGGCAAGGCGGCAGCACCACCGCCATGACCGTGGGCACCGGCGGCACGCCGGCCACCGCGACCGCGGGCTGCAGCCCAGCCGCAGGCGGCCCGGGAACCAGCTTCAGCGGCACGACGGTCGGGACCGGCGGCACCGGCGGCAACAACACCGGCGGAAACTGCGTGGCCGCCGGCGCTGGCGGTGGCGGCGGCGGCGGGTACTTCGGCGGCGGAGGGGGCGGCGCCGCCAACCCTGGCACCACCGGTTTCGGCCGCGCGGGCGGTGGTGGCGGCGGCGGAGGCAGCAGCTTCGCCACCCCCACCGGCACCGGGACGACCTATGCTGCCTCGACGATCGGGACGGCGAACAACAACGGAAGGGTGACCATCTCCTACACCGTCCTGGGCAAGCCGGTCACCACCTTCCTCACCGCGATGCCCGCACGCACGCGGGTCGGTCTCCCGGTCGTGCTCAGCGACCTGGTCTGCCCCACCGCGGGGTCCACGACCAGGCCCACCGGCACCGTCACCTTCACCGACACCACGACCGGGACGCCCCTGGGCACCGCACGCCTTTTCCTCTCCCTCGGCAACTGCGCAGCAGCCGGGACCGTCACGGCGTTCCGCACCACCGGCCCCCACACCATCACAGCCGTCTACAGCGGCGACTCGGTATACCGAGGCAACGGCGGCAACCCCGAAACCACCACCGTCACCGTCAACTGACCGCAACCCCACCCACAACCGACAGGCACACTCCGCCGGGCCCCGGCCGCCCCCTCGGCTGGGGACCCACGCCACCCCCCTCCGTGCGCAAAAACACCACCCTGCGCACCACACGCCCCGTCGACCGCGAGCAATGCACCACCTGACCCGTCACCACCCCACAACAACCGGACACCGTATCCACCACCAGCACCCCCACCAGCGGATGAGACTCACAACTCGCACGCGTCGCTTCGATCCTCACCCCCTCCAACTACTGACCACCCCACCCCCGGACAATCACTCACACGAGTGGCATATGCCCCCAACACGTTCCCCCCGCGCGGCCTGGGATCGCCCACCACACCGATCAACTGCCCGGCCCACCACGGCCGTACCCAAAACCGGAACACGCCCGGCGGGCTCCCGACAGCCCCGAAACAAGGCGCACGGCGACCAGCGGCAGCGGAGCGGTTGCGGCAACAGCCCACCGTTGCCGTCGCCCCGGACGGCTTCCGCTCGCCTCCCGGCCCAACCGCCCGTTGTGGGGCCCCGGCCGCGAGCGGGGCCGACGGCGTCGGCCCGCAGCCAGAGCCTCAGACCGAGGCCAGAGCGCCGATGACGCTCGGGACCGCTTTCGGCCGTCCTCAGCGCAGACGGAGTGCTCGGGTCGGGGACGAACCAGAACCAACGGCGCTTGACGAGGCAGAAGGCGTCGGCGTAGCGCATGGACTGGCTGGCGCCGCCACGTTCGTTCCCGGACCCGGACCACACATCGCAATATCACTCGGAGCAAAGCCGCCGACCAAGCGAGCGAGATCAGCAACACCACCAAGAACGTCGTGGTTCCCAGCCGCACGCTGCGGAACTGGCGCACCCGCAGCTGCGCCAGGTCCAGGAACAGGTAGATGATCCCCAAGGTGGCCGCGAACTGCGCCGCCGGCCGCGAACCTCCAACTGCGGGACATACGCGCCCGGGCGGGCGCCCCAAACCCCCTTGAGCACCTCCGTGAGGGGCTTCCCGCCGCGATGAGCGTCGCGGCCGAGCCCGACTCGCCGCAAACGGACGAACCTCCGCCACCCGCGCGAGTGGCGGCCTGCCTGTCTGCGCGCGGTCAACCGCGTCGTCGGTGATGATTCCCGCTGCATCCCTGGTCACGGAGAAAGTGAGAGGTCATGTCCCGAGTTTCCTCGTCCGCCGCCGTGTGTGCTGCCGCACTCGCGCTCCTTGCCGCGGCCACCCCCGCGGTCGCTGCCCCAGGACCCGTGCACCCGCGCCCGGTCCATCTTCCGGTCACGCTCGCCAACGCCCCGGGCACTTCCTCCAACTGGGCGGGGTACACCGCTACAGGCCAGAAGTTCACCAGCGTCAGCGCCAGCTGGACTCAGCCGACCGCGACGTGCACGGGCGAGGACACCTGGTCGTCCTTCTGGGTGGGACTGGACGGCGACGGCAGCGACACCACCGAGCAGACCGGCAGCGAGGCCGACTGCTCCGGGGGCGTCCCGGTCTACTACTCCTGGTACGAGATGTATCCGAATGCTCCTGTCACCTACTCGGACCCGGTGCAGCCCGGTGATCAGTTCACCGCCTCGGTCACCAGCCTCGGCAGCGGCCAGTTCGCCCTCACAATCACCGACGCCACGCAGGGCTGGACCCATACCGTCAATGAGACCTCCCCTACCGCGAAGCTGGCGTCGGCCGAGGTCATCGCCGAAGCCCCGACCGGTCCGCTCGGGGTACTGCCGCTGACCGACTTCACGACGGCGTCGTTCACCGGTGCACAGGTCAACGGTCAGCCGATCGGCGCCTCCAACCCGCAGGCCCTGACCATGACGCGTCCCGACGGGACCGCGAAGGCCACCCCCTCCGCCCTGACCGGTGGCACGGACTTCTCGGTGGCGTGGCAGCAACACTGACCGGCCGACGGGCACGCGGAGGCCCGGCAGACACCCCGGGCCGCGGCACCCCAGGGTGTCCCACCCACCGAGCCCAGACCCACCCCTCGAGGGCATCCGCACAGACCGGGCCCGTCACACGACCCCGCGTCACACCCCGCTGTGACACCACCCCATGACGCGACGCAACAAAACCGCGAGAGACGCTGCGGGCGACAGCAAAGCCGGCGCTCGGCCCGCACGGCACCACCCAAAGCGCGACATCGGCAGGCGGAAGCCCAGCCCCGCGGGCACGGACGCGCGGGACGACGGGTGGGACGGCCTGCGCGCGGCCCGACCGATCGAGGGCACCCGTACTCCCGTGACCGTGCCGGGCACCGGCCCGCCACAGCGCCCGACGCCGCAGCTGCGCGGGAGGGCGGGCCTGCCCGGGGCGGGCGCGGCAAGGCAGCATCAGACAGGCCACGCGGCCAGAGGCACCGACACCGGCGCCGCCCTCACGGCCAGCCCGGGTGGGACGGCGGCGGGGTACCGGGAGTTCGAGACACACGGCGCGCTCAATCCGCATGACACCACGCAGCTCGACGGCCCGACCCGCCTGGGGATGGCAGCCGGCAACAACGCCCGGCCCGTGCGAGCACTCCAGAGAGGCCCGGGCCGGATCCGCCCGCCCCCCACCCGAGCAACAGAAACACACCAGCCCCGCACAGCACACGACCTGGCACGGCGACCCCGGGCACGCGCAGTGAAACGGCCGCCCCCGGGGCACGCCTGGCGCAGGACCCGAGGAGTCAGCGGACCTCGAATCCGATCTCGTCCCATTCAAAGCCGCCCGGTCCGAAGCCGCCCGGTCCGAAGCCGCCGCGCAGGCGGCCGGCCGCACGGCCCACGCGGAAACCGGCCCGGACCAGCCCGCCGGAACCACAAGACGGTGGCACACGTCCCACCGGCACACCACCACGGAGCGGAGCGGCTGGAAATGCGTAAGGAAAGCCCCACGAAGGGCCTCGGCGTGGCCGGTTGCTGCCTGGCGCTGGGCCTCCTCGTCACCGGGTGCGGAGCGCAGCATCCCGCGGGCGGCACCCCAGTGGTCGTGAGCAACGGCGGCCTCACGCCGCCACCCGCCCCCACAACGAGCGTGAACCCAACGCCGCAAGGTGCCGCCGCGACACCGGGCGGATCATGCCCAACGCCCGCGCAGTGGATGAACCGGGTGCCCCGACGTCCGACAACGCAACGCCCGCGAACACGCCCGAAGCGGAGGAGCTCTCACAGGCGATCGGCACCGCGGGCCGACAGGCGGCCTTCGCCGACGTCTACGGCAGCCAGGTCACCGACTTCCCCGTCGGGCATGTCGCACTCTGCGTCACCGACCTGGCCGCCGGTCACAGACTGGCCGCCGAAGCCAAGCGAATCGACCCCCGAGTCGGCCTCAACCGCCTCGATCTGTACCTCTCCCGCTACAGCGCCGCCCGATTGAGCGCCGCAGCGCAGCGGCTCGCGCCGATGATGCCGAAGGGCGCTATGGGCTTCCCCGTCAACGCCGTGGCCGGGACCCCGGACGCATCCGGCATCGAGGTCGACACGAACGCCGCCGGCACCGCTTCGCAAGCCTTCAGACAGCACCTCGAACAACTGACAGGAGGGATCCCGGTGACGCTCGTCGACCAGGGTCCCGCGATTCCCGCTTGAACCCCGACGCCATCGGCAACCGAGCCGCGTCAACGCTCCCGGGAGCCGGCCGCTGCTACGGCCGGCCGTAGCAGCGGCCGGCTGTAGCAGCCGTCCGAACCGATCGACTGCCCGCTTCCAGACAGGCCCGCCTGAACACGCACGACGGCGGCCACGCCGTGCTGACCGCCACCATCCCGTTCCGGCGCAATCCCCTGACAAGCCGTCCGCCCCAGGTGACATGATCTGCGGCTATGCCGACACACCGTACTGCTGTCGACCCGGCCGCCGTCCTGACCACGTCCGCGTGCTCGTCCACCCGACGCGCCAGGGCGAGGCCGCCGCCCCGCCCGAGTCGCCGACGGCGACCGTCGCCGCCCCAGCGCACCTGCGCGCGGCAGCGAGCGGGCCCCGATCGTGTGCACCCCAGGGAGGGACAGCGCGGGCGAGGAAGACACTCCTTGACGCAGTCCACCAGGCATGGGCCGCGATGCAGGCCGACCCGCACGCCGACGGCGCGTTCCACGGCCCGCCCGCATCCTCGCCGACCATGTCGACCACGACGCGGCGAACGTGCTGGACCGAACGGTGGCTACCGGCCCCGCGCCTCCAGGTCGGCGACGACGCCGACAACGAAGTACGGTGACCTACCATGATCGAATCCGAGATCGAGATCCACGAAGATCTGGTCCGCGACCTGCTGCGCGATCAGCATCCGGACCTAGCCGAGCTGCCCATCCGCGAGGTGCCGGGCGGCTGGGGCAACCAGATGTGGCGCCTCGGCGACGAGTTGGCCGTCCGGATGCAGCGCATGGACAACGGCCCCGATCTGCAGCTCAAGGAGCGGCGCTGGCTGCCGGTACTGGCCCCACGCCTGCCGCTGCCGATCCCGACCCCGGTGCGAAACGGTGCACCCTCCGAGCGCTTCCCAAAGATCTGGACCGTCATGACCTGGGTCGAGGGCACACCCCTGGACCACGCCTCGATCACCCGCGGCGACCACGCGGCCGACCTCCTCGCCGCCTTCCTCACAGCGCTGCACGTGGAGGCGCCCGCCGAAGCACCGAACGCCTCGGACCGCGGCGGCCACCCCAAGGAGTGCACGGACGGCTTCGAGTACTTCCTGCAGGCCGTGGACCTCGGCGGCTTCGCCGAGCACGACATCCGGGCCGTGTGGAACGACGCGGTCGCGGCTGCGCAGTGGCAGGGCCCGCGGGTGTGGGTCCACGGCGACCTGCATCCCGCGAACGTGGTGGTCGCCGACGGCACACTGGCGGGCGTCGTCGACTTCGGCGACGTCTTCGCCGGCGACCCGGCGTGGGACCTCGCCGCCGCCTGGCTGCTGCTCCCCGCGGGAGGCGCGTCACGGTTCTTCGACACCTACGCCCAGGCGGACGAGGCGATGCTGCGACGGGCGCGCGGGCTGGCCGCGATGAAGAGCCTGTTCTTGATGCTGATGGGCCAGAACGGGGACCGCTCACTGCCCGGCGGCAAGCCGAACTGGGGGCCCGCAGGCCGGTCGGCCCTTCAACGTGTCCTGAAGGGCCTTTGACCGGCGGCCAGGGCGCTGACGGTCACCAGCGGTCCTGGGACAGTGCTAGCGATGAAGCGCCTTCGGGACCGACCGGCCGAAGGCGGTGACCACACCTGGGAAACACCAGTCGCCTTGGGCTTTGCGCGATGGAGGCCGGCCGGGATCCTGCGGCTGTCCCAGCTGTCGCTCACGCCGACGCGATAGGGGCACCACCACAGGCGGGGAGCCAGGCATTGCTGTGCTGGGCGGTGCGGACGAGCCGTTGGCCGGTCACCGCGTCGGTACGGTCATGCGGTTCGACCCCTCCGCGCGCCCGGGCGCACCCTTGCGGGCCTTTTGGCAACCCGGTGCTGGCTTCTGACGACTGTCCAGGCCGATCAGTGATCCCGTACGCTGCCCGTCGTGCCGAGATCGACGCGTGGGTTGAAGTGGGTCGTGACCGTTGGCGTCGCTGTGGCCTTCACAGTGGTGTTGTGGTTGGTCGGAATTCCGGCGCCGTGGGCTGAGGCCCCGATCGGGCTGTTGATCGGCCGCATGACCTTCGAGTGGATCAATGCAGGGCGAGGCGGGAAGTAGCCCGCGGCTGCGGCGAGGCCGACCATCTCCACACCAGCGCCGCTGGTCATGGGCGGCGAGGACCAGGCCGCGCCCGGTCCGGTTGCCCACGGCGAGCAAGGCGTGCGGAGCGCCGTCTGGACTGATGCAACAGCCCTGGCACCCGCCCGCCTGCAGCGACGCCGCGTTCCCGCGGCCTTCGCCGACCAGGCGGATCAACGCCGCTATCGTCGCGGAACCGAACGCCGCCGTGCGGTCAGATCTGATTCTGCCGGACTCGTGACCGACCCGGCCGGCCCCGACACGCGCCGCAGCCGTCCAGGCAGCCATCCCCCACGAGTGCTCCCGGCAGGGAACCTTTCGTCACCCGGCGGGATGTCGACGGCGTACCACTGGGTGAAGGCGCCGGACGCCTCCCGGTGACTGCAGCCAGGAGAGGCATAGGGTGGCCGAAGGCCGCCGAGAGGAGCAGGAACTGATGGCGCGCAAGGTCGCATCCAACACCAAGGTCGAGCGTGAGGAACTGCTGGAATTCATCCGTCCACGTCACCGCATGGTCCTGATCACCCGGCGTTCCGACGGGACGCCGCAGGCGTCCCCCGTGACCGGCGGGGTAGACGACTCGGGCCGGATCGTCATCTCCAGCTACCCCGAGCGCGCCAAGACCCGCAACGCCCGTCTGCGCCCCGAGGTCAGCGTCCTGGTGCTCTCCGACGACTGGGACGGCGCATGGGTGCAGGTCGACGGCCACGCCGACGTACTCGAAGCAGCCGACGGGCCGTCCGCGCTCGACGCCTTCGTCGAGTACTTCCGCAACATCTCCGGCGAGCACCCCGACTGGGCGCAGTACCGCGAAGCCATGGTCACTCAAGGCAAGGCACTCGTGCGCGTCACACCCGACCGCTGGGGCCCGATCGCCACCGGCGGGTTCCCCGCCCGACTCGCCTGACCCGGCCACGACGCGGTCACGGACCTCCGGGCCTGCCATCACGCTCACGGCCTCGCGCCCGATCGACCGGAAGACCACTTCTTCTGGCTCGCCGGCGACCCGGAACCCCTGGAATGGCCCATCGTCGTCCGGTTCCGCGGGATCCAAGACGCTCACCCACCGGTCCCGCCCTCGCTGTGGGAGCGCGTGACTCGGCCGGGTCGGACCGGAGCCACGTCGTGAACCGAACCGCGAGTGTCGCACGGGGCGGGTCGGCCAGGCGGCGGCGGAGGATCAGGCGGTCCTGGCGAGCGCCCGTGCGGGCTGCGTCTGCTCGTAGGCGTGGCCGACGCGCAGGAGCGTGGGTTCGCCGAGGGGCCGACCGAGCAGCTGCATCCCGATGGGCAGACCCGCCGTGTCGTGGCCGACCGGGACGGTCAAGGCGGGCAGTCCGGTGATGTTGGCGGGGGCGCACAGGCGCACGTAGGCGTCGGAGACGCTCTCGACCGTGCCGTCGGGCCAGGTGACCGTCTCCTGTCCGACCACGGCCGCGGGCATCGGGACGCTCGGGGCGGCGATCACGTCGACCTCCTCCAGCATCCGCGCCCACTCGGCTCGCATGAGCGTGCGGGAGCGCTGGGCGCGCAGGTAGTCGCCGGCGCTCATCAACTCGCTCGCCTCCAGCAGGATGCGGACGTCCTCCTGGTACAGCTCGGGGACCGTGCGCAGGCTGCCTTCGTGGTAGGCGCCGGCCTCCGGCACCATCAGGCCCCACTGGGTGGCCTGGATGTAGCGGGTCATCGGGATGTCGACGTCGACGAGCCGGGCGCCCAGGGATTCCAGCTGCGCGACGGCGTGCCGCACGGCGGCCTCCACCTGCGGGTGAACGTGGTCGAAGTAGTAGCTGCGCGGGACGCCGACGCGCAGCCCCGAAAGGTCGGTCGCGGCGCCGGGCCGGTAGTCGACGGCGGGCACCGGCAGCGACGCGGGGTCGCGGGGATCGTGTCCGGCCAGTGCGGTCAGCACCAGGCCCGCGTCCTCGACCTTGCGGGTGATGGGGCCGACGTGGTCCAGTGACCAGGACAGGGAGGTGACGCCGTGACGGGGGACGAGGCCGTAGGTCGGTTTGAGGCCGACGACCCCGTTGAGTGCGGCGGGCACCCGGATCGATCCACCGGTGTCGGTGCCCAGGGCGAAGGTCGCGGTGCCCGACGCGACGGCGACCGCGGAGCCGCCGCTGGAGCCGCCGGCGACCCGGCCGGCGTCGACGGCGTTGCGGGTCTGCGGAGTGGTCAGACCGAAGGCGAATTCGTGGGTGTGGGTCTTGCCGAGCAGGACCGCGCCGGCCGCGGTCAGTCGCGCGGCGACCGTGCTGTCCGCTGCCGCGCGATGGCCGGCGCGGACCCGGGAGCTGGCCGTGGTGGCCATCCGGCCGACGTCGATCAGGTCCTTGAGCGCCATCGGGATGCCGTGCAGCGGTCCCCGGTAGCGGCCGTGCGCCACGTCGTGTTCGGCCTCGCCCGCCGCCCGGCGGGCCTGCTCGGCAACGACCGTGACGTAGGCGCCGAGGTGAGGCTCCGCCTCCTCGATGCGCTGGAGGACGGAGTCGACCAGTTCGACGGGCGACAGTCGCCGGGTGCGTATCGCGTCCGCGGCGGCGGCGAGGGACATCTCACAGGGCCGCATCGTGCGTCTCCTTCTCCTCTACGGCACGGTAGGCGGCGGCGGGCGGGACGCCTGCGAAGTCGAGCTCGCGCAGGACGGCGACGACGCCGTGGATGTGGTCGGCGACCGCGGCGACCGCGGCATGGCGTTCGGTGGGCAGCACGAGTCCGGCGCGGGCGGCCAGGCGGGCGGCCAGCGGTGGTGTGAGTCCGAAGGCGGACACGGGTGTTCTCCCTGTCAGGCGGGCGGGTGCGTCGCAGGTGTGGTCAGACGGCGGTGGCCGGGAGGGTGGTGGCCGGGAGGGCGACGCCCGGCTCGGCCAGCAGCCGGTAACGGCCGTCCTCGCGCAGGACGGTGCCGGCCGTGGGCCGCGGGAAGTGGGTGCCCAGCAGCAGCGCGCCGGTGTCCGCCACCGTGTCGAGCAGCCGGGCGCGGGTGCGGACGGCCTGGGCCGGGTCGATGTCGACGCAGCTGTGCACGTGCGGGTGGGACAGCTGCACCGGGTGGTGGATACTGTCGCCGGTGATCAGCGCCCGGCGGCCGCTGCCGCGCAGTTCCACGGCGACCTGCCCCGGCGTGTGGCCCGGGGCCGGGACCAGGACGACGCCCGGCGCCACTTCGTGACCGTGCTCGGGCACGTCCACCAGGTCGTACTGTCCGGCGTCGCGGACGGGGTGGACGGAGTCGCGGAACATCTGGGCACGGGCCTCGTCCAGCTCGGTGGCGGCCCAGTGGTCCCACTCGGTGCGGCTGGTGAGGTAGCGGGCTCCTGGGAAGGTGGGGACCCAGTCCTCGCCGACCAGGCGGGTGTTCCAGCCGACGTGGTCGGTGTGCAGGTGCGTGGTGATCACCAGGTCCACGGACTCGGGCGGGAATCCGGCCGCGGCCAGGCGCGCCGGGACGTCGGTGTCGAGACCGTTCCAGGCCGGGTTGGCGCGTGGCTTGTCGTTGCCGATGCCGGTGTCCACGACGATCCGCAGCCCGCCCGCCTCCACCGCGAAGCTGTGGCTCGCCAGGCGCGGGACCTCGGCGTCGGCGAAGTCGGGTCGCAGCCAACGCGCCTCGTCCAGGACCTCCTTGGTGGCGTGCGGCAGCAGCCACGGTCCGGTCTGGCGCGGCAGTTCGACCTCGTCGACGCGGCGTACGGTGATGTCGCCGAGGGTCCATCCCTCGCTGGTCGGGAAAGCGGCCTGACGGGGCGTGGCGGAGTTGCTCATCGGTGGGTCCTTTCGGATGGGCGCACCGGCGCGGAAGCACCGGTACAGGAGGGAGCCTGTACGGAAGAGGCGGCAGGGCCGGTAAGGGAGAGGCGGCAGGGCCGGTACGGGAGAGGCGGGAGAGGCGGGAACCGGTCAGCCGGTGGTGGGTCGGCGCACGGCGCGGGCGAGCCCGATCACGGTCAGCGCGACGACCGTCACGGTGTACAGCACGACGGCGGTCTGCAGGCCGTACAGGTTCGTCAGCAGGCCCGCCAGGACGGCGGGGACGCTCATGGCCAGGTAGCTGAGGACGTAGTAGGCGGCGAGCGTGCCCGCGCGTTCGTCCGGGGCGGCCGGGGGCAGCAGCAGGCGCAGGGCTCCCTGGGTGGAGGCGCCGAAGCCGGTGCCGGCCAGGGCGGTGCCCGCGAACAGCGCGAGCAGGCTGTGCAACTGGGCCCCGCTCAGGGTCAGCAGGGCCCCTGGGACCAGGAGCGCCGTTCCGACCGAGCTCGCGGTGCGGGCGGGCAGTGGCCGTGCGGCGTGGACCGCGAGGCCGGCCGCCGCTGTCAGGGTGAAGAAGACCAGGCCGCCGGTGGCGCGGGACGTGTGCGGGGCGATGAGCCGGGCGAGCGACGGACCGAGGGAGGAGTAGAAGCCACCCAGCGCCCAGGCGGCGACAACGCCCGGGGCGAGCAGCCGCATGGCAGGGCGGGAAGCCGGCGCGACAGCGATGCCGGGACGCAGGGAGCGCCACGCGCCGGGGTGGGGATGCGCCGTCTCGCTGGCGAGGAGCACCGCGGCCGCCTGCGCGGTGAACAGTACGAGCAGCAGGAGGTAGACGGTGCGGGTGGGTGCCGGCGCGTACTGCACCAGGGCGGTGGCGGCCAGCACGCCGGTCGCCATGCCGGCGACGGGGGCGACACCGTTGGCGAGCGTCGCCCGTCCCGGGCGGTCGGGGTTCTCGAAGTCGAGCAGGGCGGCCCCGGCGGCGCCGGTGGCCACCCCGGCGGCCACGCCCTGCAGGATCCGCGCGGCGATCAGCGCCGTCACGCCCTGGGCGGCGGCGAAGACCGCCATCGCGGCGGCCTCCGCGAGCAGCGAACCGGCCAGGACCGGACGCCGGCCCAGGTGCTCCGAGAGGGAGCCCGCGGTCAGCAGCGCGCCGAGCAGGGCCAGCGCGTAGGCGCTGAACACGACCGTGACCGTCATCGCCGAGAAGTGCCATGCGCTCTGGTAGAGGGCGTACAGCGGGGTCGGCGCGCTCGAGGCGGCCAACAGACCGACCAGGACGGAGACATGGAGCGGGAAAGCACTGCGGCGGGCCAGCCGGGGCAGGCGACGGGAAAGGGACGGCGGGGCCACGACGCTGAGCACGGAGCACCTCTCACACCTAAAAGCAAACTCTTTGCGTTAGAGGAGAGACTAGGCCCCACGGCACTCAAAACGCAAACGATTAGCTTTTAGGTGTGAGAGGGGGCCGAACCCCGGCCGAGCGCAGCCGCCACGAGACCGTCGGTATAGGCCGCCGACAGATCCGAAGGGCGGAACAGGATGCGGTACATCAGCGGGGCCACGACGACGTCCAGCAGGGTCTCCACATCAGGCACGGCCTCCCCCCGCCCGGCCGCACGCACCCCGATGGCCTTCAACTGCTCGGCGGCGTAATCGGAGCAGCGAACCGCATTGCCCTGCTCGGGGTCGCCCAGCAGGGCGTCGCGGACGTACGTGCGGCCCGCCGCCGAGGACATCTCCTCCGCGAACTGCACCGCCCACGCCTCCAGATCCGCCCGCAGCCCGCCGTGATCGGCCGGCGCACCGTCGGGACGCAACCGCTCGACGGCCACGTCGGACAGCAACTCCCGCAGGTCCCCCCAACGGCGGTAGACGGTGGACGGCGTCACCCCCGCACGGGCCGCGATCAACGGCACCGTCAGCGCATCCCGCCCCACCTCCGCCTCCAGATCACGCACCGCCTGGTGAACGGACTCCTGCACACGCGCACTACGCCCGCCGGGCCGCGTGGTCGCTCGAGCACTCATACACCCAGCCTAATGCGAAAAAGTTGCATCGAGCCCGACCACAACCCCGGCCAACGTGGCCGGTGTCCACAAGGAGCACCACGCCACCCGGCTCCGGCGCCGGACTTCCTGACCGCGACCCGCGACGGATTCCCTGGCGGGACCCCGTCCGGCAGGACCTCGCCGCCGGTTCCGGCACCAGTCGTCACGGCCGCAACCGGCCGACGCGCGCAGACGATCCGGACACCGTCGTGCCCGCAGGGGCCCGGCCCGACTCAGGCGCGCAGCCTGGCGGCGGCCAGGGCGTCCTTGACCTGTTGCGCGACACGGGCCGCGTCCTCGGGGCTGTTCACCACATCCGTGTGGTTCATGTCCACGACCAGGACCTCGCTGGCCGAGTAGTGCTTGTGCACCCAGTCGTCGTAGCCCGACCACAGGGTCCGGTAGTACTCGACCAGGCTCTCGTCCTGTTCGAACTCACGGCCCCGAAGTCCGATGCGGTGCAGTACCGTCTCGAAGTCCGCCTTGAGATAGACCATGAGATCAGGAGCCTTGCGGTACGGCAGGCCCTCGATCTCGCGCATCATCTCCTCGAGCAGCCCCTCGTAGACGCGCATCTCGAGGGAGCTGATCCGACCCAGCTCGTGGTTGACCTTGGCGAAGTACCAGTCCTCGTAGATGGAGCGGTCGAGGACGTTGTCGTCCTTCTGGTAGGCCTCCTTGATCGAGGCGAACCGCGTCCGCAGGAAGTGGAGTTGCAGCAAGAAGGGATAGCGCTTGGCCTGGATCTCCTCGGGGCTCGCCTTGTAGAACAGCGGGAGGATCGGATTGTCCTCCACGCTCTCGTAGAAGACTTCGCTGCCCAGCGCCTTGGCGAGGACCTCGGCAACGCTCGTCTTGCCGATCCCGATCATGCCTCCGACGCAGATCACCGTCATACCTCGCTTCTCCCTGAGGGCGTGTTGGTCCACGGACGCGTGGGCTGAACAGAATCCGCCGCGACGCATGCCGACAGCCGACGGAGTCCCGGGCTCCACTCAGGATCACCGTGACCTGGGACCGAGCCCGTCGAGCGAGCACTCTGCGTCAACGCGTACCGCGCCGCACGACCACCCCACGGCCATCGGGAAGCATAGATGACGACGCGCCTCAGGTCGGCGACGGGCCCTGCGACGGGCGGAGGCGCCCGGGAGCCGGTCATGGAGCCGGGGCCGTGGTCGGGGCGTCGGCGGGGATCGTCACCGTCTGGCGCCCGAGACCTCATGACCGAGGTGGATGGCGAGCGGTCGCGGTGGCCATGGTCCTCCCAGCACCTGGGTCGCTACGGGCGAACCGTTGAGCGTACGGTGGCGTGGTTGGCCGGAGGCCAGAGACCTACCGTCGCCACGAGCGCAGGGCTGAGCACGTCCGCGCACCTTCGCCGGCATCGCCGCAGCCCTCATCTGCTACCTGCGACGCTCCACGTCGGATGGCCGCTGAAGTCCTACGGGACAACCGTGCCCTGCACGAAACGGCGAAGGTGCTCGCGCACGGCGTCGGGCTGCTCCAGCCAGGGCTCGTGTCCTGCGTTGTCGATCCGCCTCAGCGGCGCCCCCAGGCGGAGCGCAAGCGATACCAGTGCCGACAGGGGGCGGGGGTCGCAGGCTCCGCCGAGGAGCTCCACTTGAGCCGGTAGGCATGCGCGGAGCTCGTCCAGGTGTTCATCGAGTGGGTCCGCATGCCTTTCCTTGCCGAGTTCGCTGTTCATGGCCCAGTTGACGGGGCGGCGCTGCCGAGCGCCCTGCTCGGCCCAGTGCCAGCCCCGCTCGGGCTCGGCGTGGTCGGTGAACCACGACAGCGTGAGCAGCTCGACTTCTTCATCCTGGGTGCGTTCCGGCATCTGCTCCAGGACGCGGAGGCGCTCCCGTTGGGCTGCGGACATGCGGCGGTGGCGTTCCGCCTGGTCCTGCGTGCGCCAGCCACCGACGAACGGTCCGCACATCAGCAGCATGGCGGCTACCCGATCGGAGTGGGCCAGGCAGAACCGGCTGGCCAGATCAGCGCCGTACGAGTGCCCGATCAGCACGGCCTTGGCGGCGCCCCAGTGGTCGAGCAGCTCGGCCAGATCGTCCACATGCCGGGAGAAGGTATGGCGGCCCTGCCATGGGGATCCACGTGTCCCCCGCTGGTCGTAGCGGTACACGGGTGCGAGATCCGCGATCATGGGGGCGACGTCGCCCAGGTAGTCCGGCAGACCCGGGCCGCCATGGAGCATGACCACGGGTGGTCTCCGAGCCGTGTCACCCAGCACGGCCCAGCGAATCCGCGCCCCGTCCGTCATCGGCGCGAGGCCGTGCATCTTCATCAAGGTCACCGCAGAGAACCTACCGGCGCTCCGAGAATCCGGCTGAGACTTCGTTGACCTGACTCATGGGTGCGCGGCTGCGCATGACTGCGTTTCAGCGCAGAACCTCGACGAGGAGCGCCCCGACTGGGCGCAGTACCGCGAAGCCACGGTCAGTCAAGGCAAGGCACGCGTGCGCGTCACACCCGACCGCTGGGCCCCGGTCGCCATCGGCGGGTTCCCCGCCCGACTCGCCTGACCCGGCCACGACGCAGTCACGGACCTCCACACCTGCCATCACGCTCACGGCCTCGCGCCCGACCGACCGGACCTCGGGGCGGGACTGGGGATCGGGCAGTTCTTCGAGGCCCCTGGGATCCTCGCGGAGCTCGGCTGCAACACACCAGACCGAGCCTGAACCGGCACGGAAGCCCTTACGACCCCGCCAGAGCGGAGCGGGGCGCCGCGATCGCGGCGTACGTGCGTTGCCTCGTCCACGGCGTCTTCCCCGGCACCCTTGCGGAGGCGCTTTCGACGGCCGTCGGGACGCTCGTCCGCGGCCTGGCGTTCCTGCACCGGGGCGGCACACCCGCCGCCTCGACGCCGGACATCGTCGCGGCCCCGGTGCGTGGCGCGGTCCACGCGATACCCGGCGCTTCCTCGCCACAGCGGCTCCCACGGCGCAAAGCCCCTGCGGGCACGGGCCTGACAGCGCGGGCGGGCCGACTGCAGCAGGCGGAGCCTCAACGTACCTGGATCAACCCTCGCGAACCCGATGTCCTCCAATCCCGTCCAGACGCCTCCAGGGTGTCCAGGGCTCGCGGTTCCAATCCCACGATCACGTCCGACTTCAGCGTCCGCAGCGCCGCGACCCGGCCCGGGAAGTAGCGCGTCACCTCGCTGAAAGACGTCGTCGGGTCCCACCAGCGGTCGCCGACCAGGCGACGGTAGTTGAGGTCGCCCTTCAGGATCGTCACCTTGGCCGCGGCGAGATCCTCCCGCAGCGCCTCCGGCATGGCGGTGAAGTCGAACGGTGCGCACCAGAACGCGTCGGTGCGCATCCGAAGCCGGCCGACCGCCGCAGCCTCGCGAAGCCGCTCCGCGACAGCACGCGCCGCGCCCTCACCGCTCCAGAGCCGCCGCAGGCAGTCCGCGACGTCCGCGAGCAGGGCGTCGGAGACGTAGTACGGCGCCGGCTTGACGTGCAGCACCACCTGGTCGGCCAAGCCGCGGGCGAGCAGGTGGTCGACAAGGACGAGGTCCGCGACCATCTCGCTGCCGGCGTTGTCCGCGACCAGGGCCACGTTGCCTCCCGGCTGGGAGCCGAGGAGCTCCCACAGGTGCTGGCTGTCGTCGGCCACCAAGCCGGAGGCCTCGATCTGCGCACCCGCGGTGATCTGAAGCGCCAGGTCGGCGCGGTTGCCCCACAGGCTCGACAGCAGCAGCGCCTGCCCGCGTTCGTCTTCGCCCGCGTCGGCGATGTCGTCGAGCGCGGCGATTTCCGCCGCGACCGTCCCACCGGCGAGTTCGGCCTGCTTGAACGGCGCAAACAGGTCGACGCCCCGCCACGGGCTGCTGGGCTCGAAGTATCCGACCGCTTCGAGGAGACGTCGGTAGAAGAACGACTCGGCCCACAGGAACGGCACCTCCGCCCACGGACGGCCGTAGAAGCCGCTCCCCCACTCGCGCCAGTCATGGGCGCCAAGGGCGTGGTCCGGAAGAGGCCGGATCACGCCGCCGAGGTTTTCCTTCACGAGCTCGGCCAGCGCCTCCAACTGCGCTGGGGCGAAGGGCCAGGCCCGGATGAGCCGGTCGATCAGCGCAGGGTGCCGCGTGCGGAACACATCCGCGGCGAACGGCGAAGCACTCGAAATGATCACCGGAGCCTGCTGGGTCATGAGTGGTTGTCCCTCTCGGAGCGGGTTCAGGCCGAGGGCCGAGGCGACCACGCCGACGCTGGCGCCGGGGCCGACGTCTTCACCCTAGTGATCACCAGCCTGAACACCGTTGAGGCCAGCCGGAACAACGGCCCGGCAGCGGAAGACCGCCCGCGAGCAGGCGGCGCACGCCTGACCTTCGCTCGAACGCAGACCCGATCAGCGACCAGCCGCGGGAGACCCCTGGGCGAACGCCTCGTGGCCCAACCCTTGCGCCAGCCTGAGCGCCCTCTCGGTCAGTTCAGCGCGTTGGCGGGAAGCTCGAGCGGGACGCCAACCTATGAGTTTGTTGTGAGTATGTCATTGACGCGCTGTCAGGGTCCTGCTTCTCTTTGACGAGAGCGAACACCATGCCGCGTGGTTGCAACTTCCCATCCTGCCAAGCATGTTGCAGGTACGCGCGGTGCTGCATGTCATGTCCATGGCATCCTGAGAGGAACCGGATCACCATGAGCAAGTCCCGACGCCGCACCACCGCGGCGGCGATAGCCGCGGCAGCGCTGATCGGCGGCCTCGCCGCCGCCCCCGCGGCCAAAGCCGTGCCGCCGCCGTCCCCCGACGCCCGGGCGCTGGCCGCCGCGAGCGCGCAGGCGCTCGTCGCCGGTCGCCCGGCGTTCCTCCAGGCGGGCGCCGACGACCAGTTCGTCCAGCACGCGGTCATCTCGTCCAGTGGCACGCAGTACGTGCCCTACGACCGCACCTACGCAGGCGTTCCGGTCGTCGGCGGCGACTTCGTCGTGGTCACCAACAGCGCAGGCCAGGTGCTGGCGCACTCGGTCGCCCAGCAGCACCCGATCGGCAGACTCTCGATCACCCCGACGCTGAGCAGCTCCAAGGCCGCGTCCGTCGCCTCCGCCCGCCTGAGGTCGGTGGCCAAGGTCGAGGGCACCCGGCTGGTGGTCTACGCACTGGGCGCCGGGCCCGCGGCGCTCGCGTGGGAGACCACGGTGGACGGCACCGGCCCGGACGGATACAGCAGGCTGAGCGTGGACGTCGACGCACACACCGGCGCAGTGCTGCACACCCAGGAACACGTGATGCACGGCAGCGCCACCGGCGCGTGGAACGGGCCGGAACCGCTGACCATCGGCACCACCGGCTCCGGTAGCAGCTACTCGATGAACTCCCCCGGCATCACCAACATGCCCTGCCAGGACGCCGCGACCAACACGACGTTCACCAAATCGACCGACAGCTGGGGCAACGGCGACGCCACCAGCAAGGAGACCGGCTGCGTGGACGCCCTGTACGGCGCGCAGGGCGAGTTCCGGATGCTGTCGCAGTGGCTGGGCCGCAACGGCATGGACGGCAACGGCGGGGCGTGGCCCATCCGGGTGGGTCTGCAGGACGTCAACGCCTACTACGACGGCACCGAGGTCGAGGTCGGGCACAACAGCGCAGGGCAGTGGATCGGCGCGATCGACGTCATCGCCCACGAGATGGGCCACGGCATCGACGACCACACCCCCGGCGGCATCTCCGGCAACGGCACCCAGGAGTGGATCGGCGACGTCTACGGCGCCTCGACCGAGGCCTTCCTGAACGAGCCGGCGCCGTACGCGGTCCCGGACTTCCTGGTCGGCAACCAGGTCAACCTGGAGGGCACCGGCCCGATCCGCAACATGTACAACCCCTCCCTGATCAACAGCGATCCGAACTGCTACTCCAGCAGCATCCCCGGCGACGAGGTCCACACCGCCGCCGGCCCCGGCAACCACTGGTTCTACCTGCTCTCCCAGGGCAGCAACCCCACCGGCGGGCCGACCAGCCCGACCTGCAACGGCTCCACCGTCAGCGGCATCGGCATCCAGAACGCCCTCAAGATCGTCTACAACGCGCAGCTGATGAAGAACTCCTCCAGCTCCTACCTGACCTACCGCACCTGGACGCTGCAGGCCGCCAAGAACCTCGACCCCTCCTGCGCCGAGTTCAACACGGTCAAGGCCGCCTGGAACGCGGTCAGCGTCCCCGCCCAGTCCGGCGACCCGACCTGCACCACCGGCACGAACGACTTCTCCCTCGCCGTCTCCCCGACGTCGGGCACGGTCACCCCCGGCGCCACCGTGAAGGCCACCGTGGCGACCACCCTCACCAGCGGATCCGCCCAGTCGGTAGCCCTGTCCGCCTCAGGCCTGCCCGCCGGCGCCACCGCGACCTTCAGCCCCGCGTCGGTGACGGCCGGTGGCACCTCCCAGCTGTCCGTCAGCACCGCCTCCTCGACGCCCACGGGAACGTTCAACGTCACCGTGACCGGCACCGGCAGTTCGGCGACCCACACCGCCTCCTTCTCACTGACGGTCAGCTCCACCGGCGGCGGTGGCGGCTGCACCGGCGGTCAGCTGCTCGGCAACCCCGGCTTCGAGACCGGCAGCGCCTCCCCCTGGACCGCGAGCTCCGGCGTCGTCGACAACTCCAGCGGTGAGCCCGCCCACTCCGGCTCCTGGAAGGCCTGGCTCGACGGCTACGGCACCACCCACACCGACACCCTGTCGCAGCAGGTCACCATCCCGGCGGGCTGCTCTGCGACCCTCACCTTCTACCTGCACGTCGACACGGCCGAGACCACCACGACGACGGCCTACGACAAGCTGACCGTCCAGGCCGAATCGACCACCCTGGCCACCTACTCCAACCTCAACAAGGCCACCGGCTACCAGCTGCGGAGCCTCGACCTGTCCGCCTACGCCGGCCAGACGGTGACCCTCAAGTTCACCGGCACCGAGGACTCCTCGCTGCAGACCTCCTTCGTCATCGACGACACGGCGCTGAACGCGAGCTGACCGGCTGAACCCAACAGGGCGGCACCCGCAGCGGGTGCCGCCCTGCCCGACGTCCTGCGCCGTCGTGGCAAGGCCGGTTTTGCGGGCGCGTGCCAGTCCCGCTGCTCGGCGCAGCCGCGAGAATGAGCGGCCTCGTGGGAGAATGCGGACATGCCGACCGCTGAGGAATGGGACCGCATCCGCAGGGACCTTCGCTTCGGCCAGCGCTTCCAGGGGAAGGTGACCCTTGTCCCGAACCCGGGCGCAATCGGCGTCTTCGTCGACATCGGCCTCCCCGTCGGCGGCTTCGTGGACTGCCGCCTCTTGCCGGAGACAGCCGACCGCTGGCCGACCGTGGGGACGATCACCGAGTTCGAGTTGTGGTGGGCGGACGAGCGCCAGCAGGTCCGCCTCAAGGCCGTTGATCCGCAGTTCGTGACCGACGACTTCGACGAGCATGTGGCGAGGTGGCGACCGGGCTGGCCCGACGAACGAGGCCAGGCCGTCCCATGAGGCGGGAGGGCTTCCCGAATCGGGTCATCTCCTGACGGCCGGCACGAAACTCGTTGGTAACCCAGCGCTGTCAGCGGCTTCGTGACCGCAGCGGGTGACCGCAGAGGAAGCGAGCGGGTCGGCAACGGTCGATCAGCGGGCTGCGGTATCCCGGCGGGACGATGGATCGGTCCTCATTCGCCCGCGAGGCCGACACCGCGAACCGGACCGCGGTGCGGTCGTTCGCCGTGCCGGTCCACCTCACCCGGACGACCGGCAGTCCGGGATCGGCGGCGGTCGTCGCCCAGCCCGCCGCGGCGCGGGCTGGGCGTGCCCGTACGCGGAGGAAGTCAGCCGACAACCAGGAACTCGTCTTTGTCGGCTACGAATTCGTCGTATTCCTCGCGGTGGCCTCCACCCGTGAGGGGGTCGAAGAAGTTCACCCTCGTGCCGCCGGTGCCGTCCGTCTCGTAGCCGAAGACCACAACCCAGTGGACCGAGTTTGCGACCATGATCAACTGGTCTTGGCCGATCGCGTTCTGCAGGTCCTGGAACGGCATGCTGGTGCGCCTTGCCACGGGACGTCCGAGTGGGGTGAGAATCGGCTCCCCGGTGTTGCCGACCAACTCGTTCTCCGCCGCCCGGCCGTTCGCGCCCTGGAAGGTGCGGGCCTGGATGGTGGCAACGGGAGTGGACGGAGGGAGGGTGGAGGCGGTCTGCTGGAATGCCTCGCGGTAGATAGGAAAATAACTGGCCGCGCCGGGGGTGACGGCGAATTCGTGCGCACACTCCCGGGGGCTCCTCGGGTCGTTGAACGCCTGGTACACAGCCGATGCCGCCGTGGCGTAGCACAGCATCCTTTCCTGCCTCTGCATGAAGGCGTCCGACCAGCGGGCTGCACGCACCGGCGTCCAGGCAGACGCCGGGCCGGTGGCTACGGCGAGCACGGTCGGCACGGTCACGGCATCCCGGACGATGTAGTGCGGGTCGGCGAGGTTTTGGAGTCCGCAGTACCTGCAGTCACCACTGGCCGAAATGCACTCCATATGGGTGAACAGATGTGGCGCTTCGCTCCCGTTGGGACACCTCACGACAGCCAGCTTCCGCGTCTGGTTGAAGAGCATGGTGTCCGCGCAGGATTCGCAGGTCCCGGCGCTGGTACGGTTTGCGCTGTCGCAGTCCCAGCAACCCGTTGGTGGAATACAGCCCGCGTGGGTCAGCGTATGGGGCTCCTCGTTCCCGTTGGGACACGCCACGACAGCCAGTTCCGCCACTTGGCTGAAGAGCATGGCGTCACCGCAGAACGCGCAGTCCCCGGCGCCGGCCGCGGACGAGCTCGAAGCGGCCTCGTGCAGCGGCTCGGAGTTCGGCGAGCTCGAAGCGTCCTCCTGCTCCCCGTCGGAACCGTCGCTCGACGGGTCGTCGTCGGCGCTGAAATCGATCCGCGCCACCCCCTCGGCCATGGTGGCGGGCACACCGAGTCCGGTCGGGTTGATGACCGCGCTCCAGGTCAGGGATCGGCAGGCGCAGCGCTCGGGCTGATGGCCGTTCAGGTACTGGGCGCGACAGCGTGTGCACTCGACGTACTGGTGCAGATTCGTGCCGAAACGGCGCTCACAGCCCGTGCATCGCCCGGTCCATGCGGAGGACGCGGCCCTTGTAAGAACATTGTTCAGGACCCGAAGCGCATCGTCGATCGGTGCGCGGCGTTCCATGGACAGGAGGTCGAGATCGGGTCGCATTCGGGTGGTGATCCCGCTCACCTCGACCAGGGCCTGTTCCGCCGAAATCTGGTGCGCGTCGAATCGGCGCCGCACGTCGGCAAGCGCGTGGACGGCATCGCAGGCTCGCTCGTAGGCGAGGAATCCCCACATGAGGCGTCTTTCCCTTCTCGTGGCTGAGCGGTTTAGTTCTCGGCGGGGGTGTCGCCGGCCAGTAGTTCGGCGAAGGCCTGAAGCTCCGTGACCAACTGGTCGCGGACTTGGGTTTCCTGCTCCACGTGCTCAAGGCAGGCTTGTACCGCCGCTTCCGCGACCTGCTCCTGCTGGTCCGGTCCGCAGTCGGCAGCAGCCTCGTGAACCTTGGCCCACGCCACGTTCCACAGTTCGGTGCGCTCCTGCTCAGTGGTGCCGGACGCGGGTCCCTCCCCGGCTATCGCGCCCATGACCTTGTCGTACACCGACTGGGACGTGGTGAGCGGGTCGATGGGCCCATCCTGTGTCTCTGTCACCTCATCGGCGGCGAGTGCCCGTTCTCGGGCCTGCTCATCCGTCAGCCAGGTGGCGGTGCAGCCGCTGGTGCGTTGGCCTCGAGTGTTGGCCTCGGCGAACTCGAAAGCGCCACCAGGACCGGTTCGGTAGAACATCGCCCGGGCGCCGTCCCAGCCGTGGGCCCGGGTCGCCGGGTCCTCGCCGAGTTCGATCAGCTCCTGATGGCTGAGCCACGAACCGCTGCAGCCGGTCCCCTGCTGACCGCGGGTCTTGGCCTCGGCGAACTCGAAAGCGCCACCAGAACCCGTACGGTGGAACATGGCCCGGGCGCCGTCCCAGCCGTGGGCCCGGGTCGCCGGGTCCTCGCCGAGTTCGATCAGCTCCTGATGGCTGAGCCACGAACCGCTGCAGCCGGTCCCCTGCTGACCGCGGGTCTTGGCCTCGGCGAACTCGAAAGCCCCACCGGGGCCTGTGCGGTAGAACACCGCGCGGGCCTCGTCCCAGGCCGGCTGCCCACTCTCGGCACTGCCGTCTTCCTCCCATGCGAGGACCACCGGCAGGAACCAGTCGATGAAGACCCCAGGGTCCGCGTCCGGACCGGTCAGCTCCACGAACTGGCGCTCCCGGGCCGAGTCGTCCACGAACCGCTCGGTCAGGCGGTCGCGGTAGGCGTCGAACCGGTCGCTTCGGGCCGGCCAGTCCCGTTCACCCTCGAAGATCAGCTGGGCCAGCTTCTCCACGAGGATGTCGGCCCCCGTGTTCCCAGAGCGCACGGAACTGCCGTCGACGAGCCAATTCCCCAGGCGTTCCACATTCTCAGGCTCAACAGTCACACGGGACCCCTTGCTCGCTGCGAATTCGATGCCACGTTAGAAGCGTGCACGGGGCCGGTCTTGCGCGAATCAGCAGACTTCGGCGCAGCCTTCGGCGTGCATCCACCCCATCGCCGGAGAGAGAAGGAACTGCCAGAACGCAACGGCAGAGCAAAGGCCGAGAGCAGCGCGGCACGAGTCAGGCTGCGCTGGACGAGGGGTCGGCGGTGACGGGAGTCGTCGAAGTGGCTCCGCCGGGGCAGCGCCAAGTTCGGGGCGCCGCTTCCGTCGCGGGAGGCCGGATGTCGTCCGCTGTCCGGGCCGAACTGGTCGGGCTCTTCCGCCCCCCTTGCAACGAGCCGGCCGTCCTCAGCCTCGATCCTTCGTGACGGTCCGTCGGTTCGCCTGGAGGGCCGTTTCGGTCTTTCGGGCTGATGGCGGGCATGTCGGCGACCCGGCTGTCGCGTCGGGTGGGCGCCGGGTTCCACTGCTCCGGTCGTGCGAGGGCTCGTCGGTGCGGATTGGTCTCGCTGGTCAGCCGGGATTCGGGAGGGTCTGCAGCCGACCGAAGGCGGCGGTGATGATCTGGGTCCAGGGCCAACGACGGGCCAGGCAGAGCCAGCGACGACGGCCGGTCGTGACGAGCTGGCCGGCAGCGGAGAACAGCCGCAGCCGCAGGCGCTTGGGTTCCCACCTGCGGGTTTCGCCCGTGAGGGCGAGCATGGGCATCGAGGCGAGCAGGTCCAGGGCGAGCTGGACGATCTCCAGCCAGATCCGGTTCTGGGTGGGGGTTGTCTGGGGCACGATGCCGATCGGCGGAATTCTCGGTGGGCTGCTGGGCACGCTGATCGGGGTACGGCCCGCGCTGTGGGTGTCCTTCATCGGAATCTGAGCCGCTGGCTGGATCCTCTTCTTCTCCCCGCTGCGCCGCATGCGGGACTTCCCCAGGCCGAGCCGGCGTCCACCGCCATTGCCGCGTCCTGACGGCTCCTCGGTGGGCAACTCCGGCCGCCGGATGCGTACGGACATGTCACTTGTTCGGGGCTCCTGCCTGGCGGGACTGGGATAGTTTGCCTGCCATGAAACTTGGACCCGTCCCGTGGCCCCCTGCCCCCATCAAGACCGAGCGACTCGTGCTCCGCGAGTCCGAGGCCCGGGATCGAGCTGCCGTGATCGAGCTGTACGCCTCGCCGGAAGTGGGCACATACATCGGTGGCTCCCAACCGCGCGAGCAACTCGAACAGGCGGTGCCTGAGATACCTGGGCGGCGCCCGGGATTCTTCGTAGTCGAGCTCGACGGCACGATGATCGGCATGATCACGCTGGATCGGCGCGACCCGGACCGCCTCGGTCGCGTCCTGCCGGAGGGCGGGGAGGCCGAGCTGGGCTACCTGTTCCTGCCGGAGTCCTGGGGATTCGGGTACGCCGCCGAAGCGTCCGCGGCGGCACTCGCCTGGTTCGCCAAGACACTTCCCGGTGAGCCGGTCGTGCTCACCACGCAGACGGCGAACGAGGGATCCTTGCGCGTCGCGGCAAAGCTGGGGTTCACCGAGGTAGAGCGGTTCGAGCAGTACGGCGCCGAGCAGTGGTTCGGCGTATGGACTTCGACCACCCGGTAATCCTGGATCTTGCTGCAGTGTTGGACGAATTCGCGGCAGAGACAGAAGCTCTCAGCCACGAGCTCGCCCCGCTGCCCGAATCCGCGTGGGTCACCCGACCCGGTGCGATCCGTGGTCTACCAGCCGGACGAGCCATCAGCCCGGCCAGCGCGCGGCGCGTCAAGACTTCACCTGAAAGGTGAACCCCGCAGCTGGTCGCCCGAGCCCGCGTAGGAAGCAGAACAAGAAGTCAGGAGTGGCATCTCGCATCCTGATCCCCCATCAGCACCTCCCCTCGTGAAAGCGCGAGGCTCAGACCGTGTGGACCAGTCGGAAGCGCTGGGCCAGCACCAGGGTGTCGTCATCGACCACGAAGTCCGGGTCGCCCAGTTCCGCACGCATCTCGGCGCTGTGCCAGAACTCTTCGTGCGCGGTCCGCCATCCGGCCACGGAGTCGTACCCCTCGCCCTCGTCGAGGGCGTGCTGCAGGTCGACGTCGGCGAGTCGGACCGTGCGGACCTCGGTCAGCTCGATCACCGCGACCCGCCGCTCTCCTGAGTCGACCACGGCAAGCCGCTCGCCGACCCTCGGCAACGGCTCACCCTCCCTGTCGTATTCCAGCACCAGCCCGGAGGTGGAGGTCTTGGCGCCGGACAGAGCCGCGGCGACGAGCCGGTCCCGCAGCGGACCGGGGAAGCCGAACTCCATGAGGGAAAGTCCGTCGAGTTTCATGCCCGCAGGGTACTGAGACGGCAGGTCGCGCTGCTCGCGCATTTCCACGGCGCCTCGCGCCGGGGCTGCCCCGGACAAGACCGGGCGCCGACGACCCGGGCGTCGCCCGACGACACGGCTAGGGAAGCGGGACCGCGTCGGCGGGAAGGCCGTCCGCGATCACCGCCGCAGCCGCCGCTGCACCGTCCACCTCTTGCACCTTGCCGTCGGCGAACGTCACCTCGAAGCGGCCGTTGCCCAGCGGCCTGGTCCTCGGAAGGTCGACGCAAATGGGTGGCGCGGCCCGGCGGCTGAGGGTGAACCAGTACATGGCCTTCCCGGGAGACAGGACCCGGAGCTGCGGCTGTTCGAAGGCAGCCTCGACGAGGTCCCGCCACTCGGTGTCCCGGCGGCGCTCGGCGTGCCCGGCGGCGACCCGGCGCATCATCTCCCACCGTGCCGGTACGGCCTCGCCGCGCTCATGGGCCTCGGCCAGCTCCCATGTCCTCAGGAAAGCCCACTGCGAGGCGAGTTCGCGCACCTTCGACCCCTGGTGCCACGAGTGCATCGCGCCGGCCACCTCGGACAGGGCCTGCGAGCTGCCCGAGGCCATGTGCACGCCCTGGGCCCAGCAGTCGACGGAGAAGTTGCGCCCGTTACTGGCCATCAGGACAGTCGCCGAGCGGCCGTCGACTTCCACCTTCGCGGCCACGTAGCGCCAGCCCGGCGAGGACGTCAGCTCGACCGTGAGCCCAAGTCCCGAACGATCGATCACCAACTGGAGGGCGTTCTGCAGCGAGCCTGCCCTGACCACCTCGGGATAGAGGGTGGCGTACGCGTGCAAGGGATGCGCGGGATCGGTCGGCGGCACATCCGCAAGCGACCCGTGCTCGTGAAAGGGATTGGCGACTCTGGCCACACCTGGAAGCTGCTCGGACATACGGTCGACTCTGCCAGAACAGCCTGCCACCCGGCTGACTGACGAACAGGCGACGGCCGATCCGCCGTCATTGGCAAGATCGTGCTACGAGCTCTGGGCACCGGCAGCAAGGAGGCGTACGGATCGTCGTGCGCGTCTTCGTCGCTCGCGCCCGAGCAGCTGACACGCCCGGCGCGTGGTGGCGCAGAGGAAGCAACCGCGTACGAACCGGAGGTACACGTACCTCTGTTGCGGCCCCTCGGGGAGAGTTACGGTGGTGCCGTTTTACAGCCGTGTACATGACATCAACCTTGTTGCGGGCCTTGCCCGACAACGAAGGGGGGAGCAACATGTTCACTCTCACCCGCAGGGGCGCAGTACTCGCCGCAGCCGGCCTGTTGGCGGCCGGATTGTCGGCCGCCGCACCCGGGGGGACGGCGTTCGCCGCCGGTCACACCACCGCGACCCGCACCACGACGGCCGCAACCGGCGCGGACGCGCAGCGGCAGGCCGCCCTGGTGGCGGCCGTCAAGCGCCAGGCCGCGCTGCACCCCAACGCCAGCGGTCGTCACATCTGTTACGCCGCCCACGTGCAGAACATCGGCTGGCAGACGCCGGTGTGCGACGGGGCCATGGCCGGGACGACGGGGCAGTCGCTGCGCATGGAGGCGCTCGACATCGCCGTCTCGGGTGTCGGCGGTGTCTGCGCCGACGCCCACGTGCAGAACATCGGCTGGCAAGGCTGGGCCTGCGCCGGCGACAACGTCGACGTGTACGTGGGCACCACCGGGCAGTCCCTTCGGATGGAGGCGCTGCAGATCAACGTCGCCTCCGGCACGGTCTGCGCCGACGCCCACGTGCAGAACATCGGGTGGCAGGGCTGGGCCTGTGCGGCCGCCGGCTCTACCGCCGTCGTCGGCACGACCGGACAGTCGCTGCGGATGGAAGCCATCGAGCTGACCGTCTGACCGTCAGTCGGCCTCGCACCACCCCGCGCCAGGACGCCCTCCCCGAAGGAAGTCGGGGAGGGCGTTCGCGCAAGCGACGCACGGTTCGGACTCCCGTCCGCTGTCGCTAGAGGATGTCCGCAACACGAGTCGGCCTGCCAGCAGCGACTGTGGTCGGCACCTGCAAGACTGTGGTCCGTGCTGATCAAGGGGTACGACTACGGGCCGCTGGTCCCTGGTGAGCGGTTGCTTGAGTGCGCCGGATTCTGGTCGAACCACCTGTTGTCCATGTGTCGGTTCACCTCCCCGGGACCGCGGCCCGCGCCCGAGTGGTTCGGTGACGACTGTGCTGAGAAGCCGTTGCCTTTCCGAGCTTGAGGGATGCATTTCCGCTGCTCAGGCATAGGGTTGGTGATCCCGTGGCAGTGGTGACGTGCCATGTCGTCACTTGGTGGAGGTCGGGAATGCCGTCGGTCGTGGGGCTGCTGAAACAGCGTGAGCTCACCGCTCGCCGTCGTGTGGACAGGCTTCGGGAGGAGGCCGACCGCATTCACGCCGAGCTGGACACAGCCGAGCGGGAGTGGAGCGAGTGGATCATCACCCGCTCACGCGTCGGCGAGGTACTGGCCCCGGGCGACAGCGACGCTGCCTGCCCCGATGGGTCCGAGGACCTGCCAGATCGCGATGACCAGCCGGCGCCGGCCGGACTCTCCGAGGCGGCGAAGCCGAGATCGATGGTGCCGGTGTGGCGGGCCGGACTGGACTGGTCGACAGTGTCGGTGGACTACCAGCGCATCCTGCAGGCTCTCGCAGACCGCGGCCGTCTGGGTCAAGGTACGCTGACGTGCCAGGAGATGGCGGCGCGCCTCGGCCTGGACCTGGTGCCCGCGAAGGTGGAAGCGCTGCGGGCGAAGGCGAAGCGACTGACGGCGCGCGGCTGGTTGGTCGAGTCGGCGCCGGGCCGGTTCACGCTCGCAAAGGCCGTGGCCGGTCCGGGCAGTGGGTCATGAGCGTCGTCTGGGCGGTCCGCTGATCGGGCGGCTCGGCCCCGCAGGGTTTCTCCCTGGGGGTCGTAGCAGACGAGCCCGTGCTCGGTCGCCAGGGCAACGGCAAACTCGGACACTTCCTCGGCCCTGCTGTAGGACATGAGCAGATAGACGATCGGTCCCGAGGCCTCGTCCATGACGGGCGGTGAAGCCCAGTGTGATTGAGCGCTTCAGTTGGCGAGCGAGCGCTTGAGTTGGCGAGCGGCGTGCTGAGTGTCGATCTGCTCGGCGACTCGCTCCAGATCGGCATCCAGCGCGTGCTTGCGCATGCGCCAGTGGACTGAGGGCCCCCGGGCCGCGGCGGCCGACGGGGCAAGGAGCCAGGGGTGCTGGAGGAAGTGGGAATCAGTTCGGCTCTGCCGCAGACCAGGCGCGTATGATCGCCCACCGCGGCGTTAACACTTCCCACCACGCTCCCGGCCGCTGCCTCATCAGCTCGTCGGTCAACTCCCGCGAGAACTGAGACGGCCACGGATAGTCCGTAGCCACCTTCCCCACACATCGCATCCCGCGTGCCGCCGCCATCTCGCCCAACTCCCGCGCCAGGTCCTGCGTCAACCGCAACCGGGCGTCCAGCGTATGGTGGGCAGAGCGGCGAATCCAGCGATGGACGATCAGTACCGACGGATCGTTGTAGTCGGGATCTGGCGCGCCCAGCGGCCTGCGCAGCATGCCGATCCCCCTATGGTCCATGACTGATGCCAAGTCAGTATCCGCGCTCAGTCCTCCACCGGCCAGCCCCGGACCAGATCGACCCCACCGAGCCGTGGCCGCAAGGTATCCCTGCCGCCACCTGCATACATGCTGGTCAGCTCCCAAGCACTCGAATCCGTGACAGCAAGGAATCACCAGGCAGCCGCTCGGCTTGATGCCGAAGCCGATTCGGCGTACTCGGCGCCTGACACCGCGGACCATCTGCTGGGAAACCGGCGGCCTGCGGCCTGGCACCACGGCGGATCCGGCTCGCCGCTCAGCCGCGGCCGGCCTCAGTGCACCGATGCCGGTCCGTCGGCGGTTTTGTGGAGGCTCAACCTGACTCGTCCCCAGTCCGATGCGCTCTCCGCTGCCCTGGGAAGTGAGCCGCTGCCAGCCTCATAGGTGGTTCGCCGTCAGCTGGTCATGGCCAGGTTGTGCAGTCGGGCGATTCCGAGCATCGCCGTGTGGACGCCGTCGCCCTTCAGCCGGCAGTCGCGGAGGATCTTCCTGGTCGACTTCCTGAGGGGCGGGCTCTCCTACCAGCCGACCTGGGAGGGGCCGAGGTCGAGGCGGCAGGCCTCACGCCACGCGTCCCTGACCGCCCGGTTCTCCGGAGTGCTACCGGTGGACAGCCACAGCCCGGACTCGCCGGGCGCCTGGACCGTGCAGTCCTCGTCCCACACGCCGTTCAGGCAGAGCTGGAGGCCGCACATCTTGGCGCGCGGCAGGCCCCGCCACGCGCAGTCCCAGCTCACGTCCAGGGCGAGGGGGCCCAGGACCGCGACCATCTCATCCAGTTCCGCCTCGGTGCTGTCGTCCTCGTCGGTGCTGTCCGGACCGCCGAACGGACTGGTCATCCCGAGGCTCACGAGCAGCCCGCTCGGCAACGGCCACAGGTCGAGCAGTTCGGGCGCCAGACGCAGGTCGATCTTGAACCGATAGCTCGGCTCCTCACGCTCGAACACGGCACCTCGCCGGACGAGCTCGTCCAGGAAGGGCGGCACATCCCGATGGTCGATCCCCATGATCTGAGCGGCGGGGAACCCTGCGACCGCATGTTCGAACTGCTCACGCGTGACGATCGGCTTGGGCTTCACCCACGGAAGGCCATACCCCTCGGACAGAGAACCGAGGATCTCGCGTGCTCGCGCGACGGCCATCGCCGCGTCAGGGAACGGCTCAAGCACTCGATAGAGGGCGGAATTTCCCACGTGTGCTCCGTTCACAGGCGGCGGGAGGCACAGATCCTTCCTCCTTCGCTCACCCTAGCGAGTGCGAGCGGCTGCCTCCGAACACCCTCCGCACGACCGCACGGGCGATGACTAGTCATGCCGCGCAGGGAGATGAACTGTCCGCCAACGACGACCACGAGCTGTCCGCCCACCCGGACGGACGGACCACTGTCCGTGGACAGCAAGGGATCGCTGAGTGCACCCATCGTGGCACCGCGTCGGTCCAGAATGCTGCCGTGACCGACAAGACAGAAGACACGGAGATGACGCGCGCGTTCCTCGCGTGCACTGCGGAGGTGGCGCGGCTCCTACCGGTCGACGTCAACGTCGACGGGCCGGACACCCTGACCGCCAAGAGGAGGGCACGAGACCTGGCTCATGCGGTGAGACGCCCGCTTCTCGAGAGCCCGCGTCTGGCAGACGAGCTGTTCACGCCACTCATGGCCGCAGCCGTTCACGACCCGGACCCGAGCTTCTGCCGCTGGTTCGTCGAACCTGCTCTCTACAGCTTCGGCCGCCGCCGCGTGTTGGAAGCACTCGTCGAGTACCTGCGATCAGGCAGCGATCCCGAACGCGCGGGCGCAACACGAGCCTGGTACTGGGCGCACATGCCGCTTCGCGCAGAGCGCTCCGCTGCCTACGCCCCGGACGGGACTCGACCTGCCTCGCTGGATGCATCAGAGGAGGCAGTCGAGGCTTGGTTTGAGGTGTCGATGAAGGTCTACACCGAGACCACGGACGTGGGGGTCCGCTACCGCGTGTTGCGCATGCTGCCAGTGTCGCGTCAGGCCTACCCACCACGACTGCACAACCTCTTCGATACCACCCTCAGCGCTGCTCGGGCCGACCCTGACGAGTACAACCGTCGCTGGGCCAGGGCAGTGGACGGGGAGGGCTTCGGCCCGGACAGCCGGTGACCGGAGGTCAGCCGGACGCGGACCGCGCCGCCGTTCAAGGACCGCGACCCGCGGGTGCAGAACGAGGAGGGCGGCGCTCCGTGCCGGCCCGGGCGGAAGCTCAGCAGCCTTCGCCGGTGGGCTCGAAGGCGAGCTGGGTGCCGAGGCGCTGGCCCAGGGCTTGCTGGTAGACGTCGGGCGTGACCCGGTACCAGCGCTGGTCCTGGTCGGCGTGACCGTTGACGTTGTCGATCTCGACACACCAGTGCTCGGCGGAGACGACCCTGCGGTAGGTCTCGGTCCCCTGCTGAACGCCTTCACATTCGGTAGTGCTCACCATGGTGTAGGTGGTGGTCTTGCGCTTGCCGAAGCCGGTGGTGTGCCTGACCCGCCTGACGACGGGGTGACACTCCCGCACCATGTGGGGCCTGCTGGCCAACACGGTCCTGGCCGGAAGGTGGCGGCTGGCGGCCAGTGCTCCAGAGACCTGGTCCGACGTCTGGTCCGATCCTCCGACAGATCCGTGGCCTGGTGCGCCCACCGGTGCGTAGACCGGCGTGGATTCCGGCGTGCTCTCCGGCCCGGCGCAGGCCGTGAGGACCGTGAACACGATCAGTCCGGCTACGACCGCGGTGGCCTCTCGTCTCTTACGGTCCCGCATGACTCTCCCGTTGATGAACAGTCGGCGTTGGCGCGGGACAGCGCCCCGTGCGGCCGACCCGCAGTATGCCTGACCAGGCCATCGACGCCAACAGGGAGGGGGAGGCCGGGGCCGGGCCGACATCGGTGTGTTACAGCCCGTCACGCCAGATCCTGTGTGCCGCTTGTTCGGAGGAGGGCCGCAGTGCGCGATGGCGGGCGATGAACGCTCGGCGCGCTTCGATGACGGCGTTCGGGTGGTCTTGCGTCACGCCGGGTGAAGACGCGCGCGGGGATGCCGACACCTGCGGACCTCGGCCAACTATGTATGGGGCATGCGAACTCCTCCCGGGTCCACCCGTGTCACCGCGTCGCTGGTCGCCGGCGCCGCGCTCGCCTTCGGCGGTGTCGGTTCCGCGGCAGCCCATGCTCACCGCGCCGCTTCGACGCCGCCCGCCGGCTGTGCCCGGGGTAGCGCCTACGGGTCGTGGCGCAACGAGCCGGGCCACTACTGGGAGAAGGCCTCGGCCTGCCTGACCGCAAGGGACGGGAAGCGCGTCCTGCGCTTCGGCGCCGAGTGCGAGTACAAGCCGGTCAACGGGCTCAGCATCCTCGCGCCCTGGGAGCGGGCCGACTGCGACGTGGACGCGTCCTACGAGCTCGTCCACGACGGGAGGACCGTTGCGGACGGCTTCAAGATCTTCACATCCGAGCGTGGTGTCGGCGAGCTCCTGGTCCCGTACGAGTGCCAGGGGCACGGCACCTACACGCTCACCGCCACGCTCGCCGCCTGGGACAAGGCCGACGGAACGGCTGAAGAGAAGGACCTCCAGGTCACGGCTGTCGGCTGCTGATCCGTCTGCATCCCGGCGAACGCCTGAGACAGCTGGCAGGCGCGCCGCATCCGACCGGTCCTTCGAGACCCGCCAGAACCACCGCGATGGAGGCGGTGGGGCTGAGGTCGCGAAGCCAGAACGCGACATCCTCGACGCGATCGGGATCTCGCGACACCCATAACCCTGGACTCGAGGAAGACCTCAACCTTCTCGCCGAATGGAACACCTTGCTGCTGCAGGTGCGACTGGACGGGCGCTCCACCTTGGAGGCAAGCACCCGTCCAACATCCGCGAAGGATCAACCCCTATCGCTCTCAGCCCCCGACGTGGGCGATGAAATCCGCTACCGCACGATGGAGTCCCAGCTCGTCGATGTCAAAGCCGTCCCGAAGTTCTGGGTCTGAACAGTACGCATCAACAGCACTGAAGAGTCGATCCAGCTCTTGTGCCTGTGATCCGACAAGACCCTTGCTGACTCCCCGAAAGAGCGCCAGGAAAAGTGTCTCGAACTCGGGGGCTGAAATCCTCCCACCGAGGAAGGCATTCGCAGCAACCCGGAATGGCTCGATCCTACTGTCCATCAGAATAGGAACCTATCGTTCATTACGCTTGAAATTTGACTCTCGCTCAGCTTCCAAGCGCTGAGGAAGCTGCCATCTGGGTTGGCGAGAACGGCCAACCGGCTCTCTGCGTGGTAGTAGGCAGTGGCTGGGTTCCCGCGATAACTGATGGAATCCTTGACAACGCCGTCCCCATCAAGGAAATCCTTCATCGCGGACTCAAACGCCTGGCGTCCAATGTTGTTGTTATTTTCGGTGACATCAAAGTCAATCGCGTGCTTGAACTTCTTATTGATCTGCTTCGCGCCAAAGGAGACCTCACACGAGAACCCCGCAGTGTTGTGAACGAGGACGGATACGCCACCCGCCATCACATAGTACGTGTGGAGGTTGCTTACGGTGAGGTTCCAGCGGTCGGCGCTGCCCGGCGTGATGACGAGCTTCGCGACGGTCGGGTGGCGACCGTTTGTGCTGGCGAGCTTGTGGCCCGGCTTCAGGTGGTCGGCGCGGACCCAGGTGTGGGTGGTGTCGTCCCAGACGGGGTGGTTGGCGGTGGTGTGGATGACACTGGTGTGGCCGTCGCCGGTGTTGACCGTGAGGTCGAGCAGGTCGTGGTCGTGGTTGATCCAGACGTGCTGGACGGTCTGGGCTCCGGCGACCTTGCCGTCGGCGGGGTTCGCGGACTCGACCTTGTCCCCGACCTGCAGCTTCGCGATGGGCTTGGTCTTGCCGTCGGCCAGGAGGACCGGAGTGGTCGGGGCGAAGCTGAAGGCGTCGCAGGTCTGACCGGCCAGGTCGGTGCCAAGCTCGTCGCCGGCTACCTCAGCGCCGTCTTCGAGGCCCTTCGCGGCGAGCATGGCGGCTTCGTCTTCACCGCCGGTGGCGAGGGTCAAGGCGATCATGCCTGCGGCTTGGGCGCACTGGCCCCAGGAGGGGTTCTCGATGCAGCCGACGACGTCGGCCGCGCCGGAGGCTTGGTAGACGAAGTTTGCGGCCTTCTCCCACCAGGGCTTGTTCGCCTGGGCGGCGATGGCGGCCTGCTGGGCCCGGTACTTGGCTTCGGCGGTCTCCTTCGCCGCCAGGGCTGCGCGGGCGGGGGCCCACATGGCGTCCCAGCGCTTGTTGGTGGCGTCGTCCCAGATGTGGTGGCGCTCGGCGAAGCCCTTGCTGTCGCCCCAGGCGGAGGGGTCGCAGGAACCGACGCCGCAGGTGTGGGGCGGTGTGGTGTAGCCGGTGATGTCGCCGTTCTTGTCGACGATCTGGCCCTCGGGGTCCGTGACGGTCCCGTTGCCGCAGGAGAAGCCGGATTCGGCGCAGTCGTCGGGGCGCAGGCCGGAGGGGTCGGCGCCGTTGACCGGGTCGTCGGCGGAGTAGGTGTAGCCGCCGAGCTGGTTGGGGCTTGCCGTCTCGAGGATGGGGTCGGCCTGGAGGAAGCGGCCGGTGGTGGGGTCGTAGTTACGGGCGCCGAGGAGGGTGTAGCCGGAGGCCGGGTCGTTGGGCTGGTTGAGGTAGCCGCGACCGTCGACCCAGGAGCCGCCGGTGACCCCGCGGGCGGTGCCGTAAGGGGTGTAGGCGCGGCGGTTCTCGGTGGTGAGGCCCGAGTCGAGGGTGACCGTGCCGGTGCCCTGGCCGTTGGTGACCTCGTAGGTGAGGGCGCCGGTGTTGTCGCGGACGACGGTCAGGCCGCCGCCGGCGCCGTAGTAGCGCAGGGCGGTCTTGCCGCCGGAGGAGTTGAGAGTGATCTGCTCGCCGGGGAGGTAGAGCAGGGTGGTGGTGTGGCCGGAGACGGTGTTCTTCTGCTCCAGCAGGCTGCCTGAGGCGTCGTAGATGTAGGTGGAGCTGTTGCCGGTGGTGGCGTCGGTGACGGTGTTGGTGCGGCCGTCGGGGGTGTAGGTGAAGCTCTGGTTGCTGGTGGTGGTGCCGCCGCCGTTGGTGACGGTCCGGGTCTTGGTGGAGCCGTCGGCGAAGTAGGTGTACGCGGAGGTGGCGGTGGTGGCGCCGGTGGAGTCCTGGGTGGTGGTGCTCTGGGCGGTGTCGGGCTGTCCGGTCTGGCCGGTGGCGGTCGGGTAGGTGCTGGTCTGGGTGCCGGTGGTGGCGCCGGTGGTGTCCTGCGTGGTCAGGGTCTTGCGGTTGCCGTCGGCGTCGTAGGTGTAGGTCTCCCAGTAGGGGGCCGGGCCGCCGTTGCTGGCAGAGCTCGGGGCGGTGCTGTTGCAGCCGCCGATGTTCGGGACCGACGGGGATGCGGCGCTGGTGGTGCCCTTCGTGTCGGTCCAGGCGGTCTGGAGCTGCTCGAGGCCGTTGTAGGTGAAGCACTGCAGGTCGGTCGCGGTTCCCGCGTCCTGGACGTCCTGCTCGGCGGTGACCTTGCCCGCCTGGTTCCACAGGGTGGTGGTGTCGTCGACGTGGCCGGTGCCGTTCTCCTTGTCCAGGGTGGACTCGGTGGTGCGGCCGGTGGCGGTGTCATAGAAGTTGGTCAGGACCACCTGGTCGGGCATGTCGCCGAGGGTGTAACGGGTGACCTGGCCGAGCGGGTTGGAGACGATCTGGGTCAGGTAGTCCGCGTTGCCGGCGAGGTTGGTGAGGGTGCCGGCCTCGGTGTACGAGTTGTAGACCGTCTCGGCGGGCAGGCCGCCGTCGGCGTTGTAGGTGGTGTGGTCGAGCAGTCCGGTGATCGGGGTGTAGGCGTAGCTGACGCTGTAGCTACCGGCGAGGCTGCCTTCGCTGCTCGGGATCGTCGTGGTGCTCCCGGTGGAGGAGCCAAGAGCGGTGTAGCCGGTGACGGTCTGGGTGTACTGGTTGCCGCTGACGTACGAGGTCTGGCTCGCGAGACGGCCCTTGCCGCCGGTGGCGGTGTCGTAGCTCCAGGAGTCCAGCTGGGTGCTGCCCTGGGCGAGGGTCTTCTTCCGACCGAGGACGTCGTAGGTGTAGGTGAGGGTGGTGTTGTTGGCGTCGGTGGACGTCAGCTCATCGCCGGCGGTGTCGTAGGTGGAGCTGGAAGATCCGGCGTCGGGATCGGTGGAGGCGATCTTGTTGCCGAGCGCGTCCGTGGTGGACGTGCGGACGTGGCCGGAGGCGTCGGTGATGGTGGTCAGCAGCGCCTCGCCGCCCGACCCGGTCGTGCTCTGGGTGTAGTCGTAGCTGGTGACGGTGGCGTCGGAGGCCTGGCCGGTGGCCGTGTTGGAGTGGTAGGTCCACAGCGCCGTGGTGCGGCCGAGGCCGTCGGTGACGGTGGAGGTGGCGGTGCCGCCTGTCGGGGTGGAGTTGTCGGTGCGGTCCACGCCGGGGTAGGCGGTGGTGCTGGACCACTGCAACTGGCCGTAGGAGTAGAACGACGACTTCGTCGGGCGGTCCATGCCGTCGTAGGTGGTCACGGTCTGGCCGGGGACGTTGGCGTCGGCGGCCTGGTAGATCGTGGAGGACGGCGCGTTGGTGATGTAGTACGGCGTGCTGGTGGTCTTCACCTGCTGGCCGTGGGAGTCGTAGAAGTAGTCCGAGACCAGGGTGCCGTTGGAGTTGGCGCCGTCCAGCGACAGGTTCTGGTCCTGGCGAAGGTCCATGAACCCGTTGTAGATCTGGTAGTCGAGGTGGTACGTCGCGTCCTCGCGCAGCGTCTCGGTCTCGATCCAGGTCGGGCTGCTCTGCCCGCCCACGGTGTAGACGAACACCTGGGAGGCGCTGGCGCTGGTGGCGCGGCCGGGCAGCCAGACGGAGGTGAGTCGTCCGAGCGAGTCGTACGCCTTGCTGGTGCTGCTGCTGTTGGGGTCGACGACCTTGGTCGGCAGCTGGCGCAGCTGGTCCAGGCTGGTGGTGGTGGTCCAGTTGCCGGTGGTGACGTTGGTGGTGACCACACTCGTTGGCAGGGTGCCGGTGGCCGGCGTGTAGGCGGTGGTGGTGGTGTCGCCGCGCACGTCGGTGGTGGACAGCTGGCGGCCGTAGGCGTCGAAGCCGGTGGAGCCGTTGGGGGCGGTGGTCTTCTTGGTCCAGTTCTCGGTGCTGCCGGACCAGGCGCCCATGGTGTCGAGCTCGGTGACGTTGCCGACGCCGGTCGTCGGGATGACGCCCGCGGTGGTGCTGCCGTCGTAGAAGGAGCGGGTGTCCTCGGTGGTGTTGGCGGCGGTCTTGGCCGGGCAGGCGCTCGTGCCGACACCGGTGCCGCTGGTGACGGCGACGGTGGTGGACTCGGCGGGGGCCTCGACCAGGCCGGTGTTGAGGCCGCTGGCTGGCGGCGTGGCGTAGGTGTAGGTGGTGCAGGTCTCCTGCGAGTGGGCGGTGCCCAGCAGGGAGGTGTCGCCCTGGGAGTCGGTCTGGGTGAGCAGGCCGGTGGTGGGCGAGTAGACGTTGACGGTCTTGGCGGTGCGCCAGGTGGTGCCGTCGGCCATCAGGCCGCGCGTGATGGTGGTCGCGTCGCCGGTGAAGTACGCCGTCTCGGCAGGGGTACCGGTCGGGGTGCCCTCGGCGTGGGTCGCGGTCAGGTGGGACCAGGGCAGCGTGATGGTGTAGCGGACCATGGTGCCGGTGTGGCTGGTGTACGTCTTGGTCTCGTAGGAGCGACCGGCGTACTGGTTGGAGTCCGTGATCGTGTCACCGAGGAGGTCGGTGACGGTGACCGAGCGCGGGCTGCCGCCCGTGGTGGACTGCGAGTCGCCGTCCATGCCCCGCAGGTACAGGGTGTGGGTGTCGGTGATCTGGTCGGTCCCGTGGCCGGTCTCGGTGAGAACGTCGCCGTAGCCGCGGAACTGGTCCCAGGTGCGCTGGGCGTTGGCGACCTGCACGGAGTCGTTGCGGTGCCAGGCCGGGGTGCCCTCGTAGATGTAGTCGGTGTAGCGGGTCGGCGCGCCGCCGACCTCGTCTATCTGCCGGACCTCCTTGACGACGTACTTCTCGAACCAGTCGGAGGTCAGCGTGGAACCGGGTGGGGTCCAGTACTCCTGGTAGCACAGCCTGGTGTCGTTCGACGGGGTCGGCAGATCCGGGCTGGTGGTGGACTGGTTGCAGTCCGCGGCCGAGTAGGTGACGTTGATCGTCTCGCCGGTCTCGGTGTTGATCGCGGTGATGCGGTAGCGGTTGAAGGCCTGCCACTGCGCGGCGCCCGGGACCCGGTTGGCCATGGCGGCATAGCCGAAGCTCACGGCCGGCATGCTGATGGAGGTGCCGTCGCGACCCTGGCGGACGATGCTGTCGAAGCGCAGCGCGGGCGAGGTGCCGTCACCCGGGTCCGGATAGGACTGGGTCAGGTAGTAGGAGTCGACCGGGCTGTAGCTGCTCGCGGTGGTGCTGCCGGTGTTGACGTCCGTGGTGATGGTCGTCAGTCGTACGGTCGAGAAGTACGACATCGAGTAGTTGGTGCAGGTGCCGCTGGAGGCGCAGACCTGGTCCTGGGGGACGTCGGGCCAGTACGGCGCGGTGGTGGAGGTCAGGGACGCGCAGTCGGTGGAGGTGACGGTGTGTCCGCTGATGACCGTGCCGGGGATGCAGCGGGTGGCGTTGGTGAACACGACCTTCGCGGCGGGCGCCGGGGAGGCGCCTTCGGAGGCGATGTCGGCGGCGCGCCAGCCGTATTCGATGTTGACCAGGTGGGCGCTGCGGTCGTAGACGGTCAGGGTGTGCGCGCTGGAGCGGGCGTAGTAGTTGGTCTCCTGGCCGTAGGTGTACTCCGTGGTGTTGCCGTGCGGGTCGATCACGAAGTCCAGGTACCAGCGGTAGGCCATGTTGGTGGCGTTGGAGCTGGTGCCGGTGGTGGAGGAGTAGCAGGGGTCGGCGCTGTTGGGGCAGTAGATCGGCTCGGTCGAAACGGAGTTGGTGGCCGTGTCCGAGCCGGTGCCGCCTTCGGCGGTGGGCAGCTTGCCCGCGCCGTAGTACATGCGGGTGCCGTCCTGCAGGGTGACGACCCAGCCCTCGCCGTTGTAGGCGCCGTTGTTCAGACCGGTCAGGTGGGTGACGGTGGCTCCGCTGTCCGCGGACAGGTGCCACTTGGTGCTGGTGTCGTCGTAGACGAGCTGGCCGCCGTTGCTGCCGGAGACGCTCACCTCGTGGCCGCCGTAGGCCCAGCAGGTGTCGGAGGAGGTGGACAGGCCGTCCTGGGAGCAGGCCTCGTAGCTGCGCTCGATGAAGTTCGACGCGGTGGACCAGCCGTCACCGACCCAGGAGGTCTGGGAGTTGGTGGAGGCGTTCTCGCCGTCGACGCTGGAGGAGGAGTAGTTGAGCGTGACCGAGGGCGCGGCCCCGCCGATGGAGGCCGGGACGTTGATCGGGTAGCTGTAGTTGAAGTCGCCGGTCGCGTCCCCGCCGGACCACTGGTCGGAGGGCCTCATCGAGGTCGCGGCGAAGCTGCCGGTGGAGCCGGACTGCCCGGCGACGGCGGCCATGACGACCATCGGGCTCGCGGGAGTCTGCGGGCTCACCGCGCTCGCGTACGTCGCGGTCGGGGTCGTTCCGCCGACGAGGGAGGCGTGGGTGGCGGCCGTCGTCGTGGACGGCTCGGCCGCGGCGGGGGCCTTGGCGGCGGGCAGGGTCAGGTCCGCGACGATGCGTCCGCTGTGCGGGTCGCGCACGGCGGTGACGGGGGTCTGCTTCTGGCAGGCCGCTTCCTGAGGGGCGGTCAGCGCGCAGGCCGGCAGCTCCACCAGGTGCATGCGCGAGCCGAGGTTGGCGCCGCCCTCACCGGTGAGCAGGCTGGGGTCCAGCTGGACCGCGACCTTGCCGTCGGCCGTCGAGACGTCGTTGCGGGACAGGCCGAACAGCACGCCGGACTTGATGCCGCCCTTGCGGGCCGAGGCCGGGTCGGCGAAGCGCACCTGCACGCCGCTGGGCGCGGCGGAGCCGGTGGCCGCGGCGGCCACCCACAACGGGGAGGAGCCCACGCGCGCGGCCGTTCCGGACACCACGCGGCTCTTCGCCAGCTCTGTGACCTGGCCCTTCGTCAGCGCCGTGGTGCTCTGTCCGGCCTTGGGCAGCGCGACCGCAGGGGCGTGGAACGGGTGCTGCGCGGGGGCGGCGGCGTGGCTTCGGGCACCGTCGGCGTAGCTGCCGGGCACGGGCTTGGCGTGCGGGAGCGGCGTCTGCGGCGGGGACCAGACCTGGCCCTTGTGGTACTGGGCGGCGAACGCCACGTCTGGCACGAATACCGAGCCCAGACCGAAGACGGTGACCAGCGCCAGCAGGCCGGTCAGTCTGGAGCGGAACCGCCGGGCGCGGCGTGAGCCGCGTGTGGTGGCCATGGGACCCCCGTGATCGATGGTGTGCGGCCAGGCCGCAGAGACGATCACGAAATGTAGATCCCCCGACAACTCCAACCGGAGTGACGATTATTAACTTCTTACCCTTCTTGGGGAGGGCATAGCAACACCAAGATCACCAAATCGGACATAGCAGACCGCTTGACCGGGAACTTGCGGCCTATGCCCGGACCTGCGCCGTACGAAGCACCCCACATACGACCTGACCTGGGCTCCATCGGCGGGGAGCTCGTCGCCGGTCGGGCTTGCAAGGTAAGGGATCCATTGATCCGTCGACGTACTCAGTGTCCGCAAAATGATCTTCCTTACCGGAGTCTTTCAAAGCGTTAACAGTGACTGCGAGCACGGGAGATTGTCCAGATTCACTGGCTTTGCACATCTTCTTTTCATGTGGACCGATCCTCATTCACTTCTCACCTGATCGGCCGACAGATGATCACGGCGAACCGCGTCAAAGCCCCCTCAATCAGACATCCTTGACAGCCCATCGGAGCGTTCCCGCTGGTCAGAGCCCTAGAGGTGCGGGTTACCGTGTGCTCTCCGGCGCGAGCATCGACGCCCACAGCAACCTGACCTTCCACCAGGCCGCCACCAGCAGCAACGGCACGCTCCCCGGCCACGTCCAGCTGCAGCAGTCCGCCGACGGCCACACCGGGTGGACCACCATCGCCACCCTCCCCGCAGCCACCGGCAGCCACACCCTGCACGTCACCAACCCGCACGGCTACTGGCGCCTCTACTCCCCCGCCACCACCGGGTACGCCACCGCCACCAGCAACACCGTGCACACCTTCCGCTACCTCACCAACATCACCGGCGGAACCCCGAGCACCACCCACGCCCATCACGGCCAGACCCTCACCTTCTCCGGCGGCCTGTGGGAACAGGGCATGACCGGCTGGGCCCGCATCCCCAACGCCAAGGTCACCCTCTACTTCCGCGCCACCGGATCCACCACCTGGCACACCATCACCACCGCCCAGACCAGCAGCACCGGGTACTACACCCTCCACGCCACCGCCACCACCAGCGGCATCTGGGCCGTCGGCTACACCACCCCCGACACCACCCACACCGACGCCGGCACCCCCAGCACCTACGTCCAAGTCGGCTGAACCACCGACCCGATCCCCGACCCCCAGGACCAGAACCATGCCGCACAGTTCCACCCGGCGCGCGCTGAACGGCGCCGCGCCCGCACGTCCGCTGGCCAGACGGATCGCCGGCCTGGCAGCCGGCGCCCTGCTCGCGGCGCCGCTGTCGGCGCTCGCGCCGGCCGTGGCCCACGCCGCTGCGAGCGCCGACGCGCCGCCGGTCGTGGCCTCGCCCGAGGCGATCGCGCAGGCGCAGGCGGAGAGCACGCACAAGAGCGTGACGGTCACCGCAGACAACACCGAGAGTTCGACCACGAAGGCGAATCCGGACGGCAGCTTCACCTACACGGCCAGCCCGTTCCCCTTCCAGGTGAACCAGCACGGCGGCTGGGTGCCGGTCGACGCGTCCCTGCAGCGCGACTCCGACGGGGGCTACTCGCCGAAGGCGGCCGTTTCGGGCCTCACGTTCTCCCCCGGCGGGACCGCTCCGCTGGTGACGCTGACGAACGGGGACGGCCAGCAGATCTCGGTCTCCTGGCCGAGCCCGCTGCCCGCCCCGACGGTTTCCGGTGCGACCGCCACCTACGCGTCGGTGTATCCGGGTGTGGACCTGCAGATGACCGCGGGCACCGGCGGCGGCTACACCGAGCACCTGGTCGTGCAGAACGCCGCCGCGGCGGCGAACCCGGCGCTGAAGGACATCCACTTCGGCGTCCGGACCAGCTCGGGCCTGAAGGTCAGCAAGAGCGCCGCCGACGGGCTCCAGGTCACGGACGCGCACGGTGACGCCGTGTTCTCCTCGCCCACCGCCACCATGTGGTCCGGCGCCACGTCGGCCGCCGGCTCGGGCACCACGGGTATCGCAGGCGCCGCGCCGGCCGCGCGGGCGAAGAGCGCTCAGAGCTCCGACGGCTCCCCCAAGGCGTCCCTCGACAACGCCCACCCGGTCGCCGACCTCGGCGTCGCCGTGAGCGGCGACGGCCTGGACCTGGTGCCGCCCACCGGCTCCCTGACCGGGAGCGACGCCACCTACCCGCTGATCATCGACCCGTCGATGGCTCCGTCCGAGCCCGGCTGGACGTGGATCTCGTCCGTCGACTCGGGGACGAGCTACTGGGAGGGCAGCAACAACAGCACCGACAACCTCGCCCGCGTCGGCTACGACAACTGGTGCTCCGACGGCTCGAGCGGGTGCACCGGCTTCGGCATCACCCGTGCGCTGTTCTCCTTCGACATGAGCAAGCTCGCCGGCAAGCACGTCACCGGCGCCACGTTCAGCATGACCGAGCAGGGGCCCACCTCCTCGTGGTCCGGCACCAAGCAGATCGACCTGCACGGTGGCGGCGGGATCAGCTCCGGCACCACCTGGAGCAACCAGAGCGTGTGGGGCGCGGTGGCCGCCTCGGCGAACTTCCCCAGCATCACCAGCAACACCACGGGCAACGCCAACTTCGACGTGACCTCGCTGGTGCAGAACGCGATCGCGTCCGGCTACCAGACCCAGACGATGGTCCTGCAGGCGCACGACGAGAGCGACGACACCGCCTACCGGCACCTGATCGGCAGTGCGACCGACTCCGGCCACCCGGATCTCGAGGTGACCTACTGGTCCACGCCGAACCTGCCGAGCAGCCTGTCGGTCACCAACACCGGTGCCACCACCGCCTGCAACACCACCGCACCCGGCACCTGGATCGACGCGAACGACTCCAGGACGGTCACCCTGAACGCCGCGCTGACCGGCCCCGACACGGGCTACGCGGAGACCGCCGACTTCTGGTACCAGAAGATCGGCAACACGACCTGGACGAACCTGAACGGTCCCACCGTCACCGCGCAGAGCACTCCGCAGCCGGTGAGCGTGACTCCTCCCACGCTCGGTGACGGCGAGGAGTACCAGTGGCAGGTCTACGCGCAGTCCGACGGCGGCGCCTACAGCAGCGCGGCCGCGCCCAGCAGCAGCACCTCCTGCTGGTTCCGGACCGACTTCACCGCGCCGGCCGTCTCCGTCTCCTCCAGCGCCCCGCCCACGAGCGTCGGACCCCAGACCGGCACCCTCAACCTGACCGCGTCCGACTCGGGCACCAACCCCTCCGGCATCGCGAAGATCGACTACAACATCGACGGCACCTCGCTGAACAGCGGGGGCGCCGAGGAGCGGTCGGTCACCGCCGCCACGGCGACGATCACCCTGCCCGCCACCAGCTGGGGCACCCACGTCGTGTGGTACGACACCGTCGACAACGCGGGCAACCAGTCGGCCCCGCAGCACTTCGACTACTACCTCGCCGACGGCGCCTTCACCCCGGGCACCTCCGGGGACCTGGACGGCGACCACAAGCCCGACCTGGCCGTCATCGACGCGCAGGGCAACATCCGCTACTACAGCGACCCGTTCGCCGTCAGCCCCAACGGCTCGGGCGGCAACCCCGACGGCGGCGCCGTCATGATCAAGAGCACCTCCGCGCCCAACGGCACCAGCTTCGCCGGGGCGCTGATCGCCCACAACGGCTCGCTCACCGGCCAGACGTGCGACGACCTCGTCGTCATCCAGTCCGGCAGCCTGCACGTGGCCTCCGACAACAACAACTGCAGCCCCACGACCTCGTGGACGCTGAGCGGCGGCGAGGCCCGACCCGTCGTCACCGGCAACAGCCTGTACAACCAGACCGACTGGTCCTCCGTGCAGCAGCTCGTCGCACTGCCCGCCACCAGCGCCACCAACAACAAGCCCGCCCTGCTGGCCCTGGAGAACTACGGCGGCACCCCGTCGCTGTGGCTGTACACCGCGTCCGGCTCCACGTTCCACACGGCAACCATGCTGGCCAGCGGCAGCTGGCTGTCCGACTACACGCTGATGTCCCCCGGTCTGGTGGGCGGCTCGCCAGCCCTGTGGGTGCGTTCCCTGAGCACCGGCGCGCTGCTGCAGTTCACCGGCGTCGAGTCCTGGCAGAGCCTGACGGCGGCCCCCTCGGCCAGCACCATCGCCGCGAGCGGCTACCGCGTCGGCCAGTACCCGTCCGTCACCAGCGACGGGCCCGAGGACGGATCCGGCCCCACGATCTGGGCCACGAACAAGACCGGCCGGCTGTTCGACATCCCGACGACGGTCAACGGCAGCACGGTCACGCTCGGCTCCGCGACCCCGGTCAGCACGGTCGGTTGGGCGGAGGGCACCCAGACCCTCGAGGGCGTCCGACCGCTCCACCCCACCAGCAGCATCGGGGTCTACCGGTCGAGCAACGTCACCTTCTACTTCGACAAGGCCAACAACAGCACGACCCTCGACCACAGCCTCACCCTCGGGTTCGCCCAGGCTGGCGACGTCCCGCTGGTCGGTGACTGGTCCGGCACCGGCGTCGACGGGGTCGGCGTCTACCGGCCGAGCAACGAGACGTTCTACCTGGACGACTCCAACACGGTCTCCGAGATCGACCACACCATTCGCTTCGGCGACTCCGGCGACACCCCCGTCGTCGGCGACTGGAACGGCGACGGCATCACCACCATCGGCGTCTACCGGCCGGGCAACGAGCACTTCTACCTCGACGACTCGCTGACCGTCTCGAACGCCGACCACGTGGTCTGGTACGGCGACAGCGGCGACCAGCCGCTGGTGGGCGACTGGACTGGCACCGGCGTCGACAGCATCGGCGTCTACCGCCCCAGCACCGAGCAGTTCATCCCCGCCGCCTCACTGACCAACGCCACCGCGCTGTCCACCCAGGTCTTCGGCTCCTCGGGCGACGCCCCGTTCACCGGCGACTGGACCGGGAACGGCACCACCACCTTCGGCGTCCGCCACTCCGCCAACAGCACCTTCTACCTGGACGACTCCCTCACCTCGGGAACCACCAGCCAGTCGACGCTGTTCGGCATCTCCACCGACACCCCCGTCACCGGGGACTGGAACGGCATGTAGCCGGACACGCAGGGGCCCGCCCGCCTGTGCAGGGCGGGCGGGCCCCGGCCCTGTTCGCCGCTCACCCCGACCACCACTCCCAGCTGTCAGGAACCGCACCATGACGCACCGCCACCACACCGCTCGCACGCTCGCCTGCGCCGCCGGAGCGACCACCGCCGCTCTGCTCCTCACCGCCTGCGGCGCCGGCCATGACGTCGGCACCGGCACGGCGCCGGTGTCCCCGGCCGCCCACCGGACCGCGGCCGCCGACCCGGCCACCACCGCCCGCCAGACCCAGTTCGCGCAGATCCGGACCGAGATGAACCAGGCCGTGAGCGCTGCCGGCCTCAAGGGCGACGCCGTGGTGGACCTGCACCCGGGCGGCTCGCTGACCAGCACGAGTGCGAAGTACTGCCTCAACAGCCTCCTGTTGCTGGTCCCCAACGCTCACGCCGCCCAGGTCGCCACCACGCTGGAGCACGCCGTCAAGGCCTCCGGCTGGACCCCCGACGCCGGGGCCGGGCCCGACACCATCGCGCTCGACCACGGCGACTGGACCATCACCGTCGCCCACCAGAACGCCGGCAACGACACCGACCCCGCCACCGGCAAGGTCCGCACCGGCCCCATGACCTTCTTCCAGGCCAAGGACAACAGCCTCGACTGCAGCTGAGCGCCCTCACCGCCCCGACCGATCCCCTATCTCTCTCCACTCATGCACCTTGTCTTCCCTGGCCTTCCGTCCCGTCTCGCCCGCCTCGCCTGCGCCACCGCGCTGACCGCGACCGTCGCCCAACTCGCCGGGGCCGCCGCGGCACCCGCGACGCCGACCACTCCCCCGGCCGCCTACGCTCCGGCGGCCCGCAGCGGCACCGCCGCGGCGTCGAACCCAGTCCCGGGCGCGGGCGCGCTGCCCGTCAGCACGAGCCCCGGGCTGGTCGCAGTCCCCGCGATCGTCGCCGACGCCTACCGCAGGGCCACCGCGGCCATCGCGGCCACCGACCCGGGATGCCACCTCAGTTGGCCGGTCCTCGCCGCCATCGGGCAGGTCGAGTCCGGCCAGGCCGACGGCGGGCAGGTCACCGCCGACGGCACCACGGTCCACCCGATCGTGGGGCCGGCGCTCGACGGTCAGGCGTTCGCCGCCGTCCGGGCGAACGACGGCAGTTGGGCCCGTGCCGTCGGCCCGATGCAGTTCCTGCCGTCGACCTGGGCGACGTGGGGTGCGGACGGGAACGGCGACGGCCGCAAGGACCCGAACAACGTCTACGACGCGGCCCTGGCCGCAGGCCACTACCTGTGCGCGGCGGGCGGCGACCTCGCCTCCGGCAGCGGACTGGACAGGGCGATCCGCGCGTACAACCACTCCGCGCCGTACCTGGCCGACGTCCTGTCCTGGATCCACCGCTATCAGCATCCCGGTCAGGCGAGCGACAGCGTGCCTCCGGTGGTCCAGGTCGCCGCCGCGCAGACTTCCGACCCCACCCTCCAGGCGGCCGTCGTCATGGCAGCCCTCGCCTCCGCGAGCGACCGGCCCTCGGTCGCCGGTGCGGCCGCGGTCCGCTACGCCGTGGCCCAGCTCGGCAAGCCGTACGTGTGGGGCGCGTCGGGTCCGGACACCTTCGACTGCTCCGGCCTGACCTCGCAGGCGTGGGCGCACGCGGGCATCGCCATCCCGCGCACGAGCCAGGACCAGTGGGCGCAGCTTCAGCACGTTCCGCTCGGCGAGCTGCGGCCCGGCGACCTGGTCGTGTACTTCGCCGGTGCGAGCCACGTCGCCCTCTACCTCGGCGACGGCAGGGTCATCCAGGCCCCGCGCCCCGGCGCCGTCGTCGACATCGTGCCCCTGGACCGCAATCCGGTTCTCGGCGCCGTCCGTCCCGATCCCGGCGATCCGGCCCTGCCGCCCCCCACCACACCGGCCCGGCCGGGAAAGCCCACTCCCCCGCGTCGGCCGACCGCCCCGGGCAGGCCCAAGCCGGGTGAGCCCAAGCCGCCGAAGCCCATGCCGCTGACGGCCCCGACCGTCACCTCCACGCAGTACCCCGCCGCGCAGGCGGGCTCCCCTGCCGGAACCCCCGGCACATTCCGGCTCACCACCGCGCAGGCGGCCGGGACTGCGGCATTCCAGTACAGCCTCGACCAGCCCTTCACCTCCACGGGCGTCACGCCGACGACGGTGCAGCCCGACCCGGCCGGTCAGGCGACGATCACCCTCACCCCGTCGGCGGCGGGCACGCACACCCTGTACGTCCGCTTCACCACCACCGACGCCCGCACCTCCCCCACGACCGGCTACCGCTTCACCGTCGCCGCACCCGCGGTGCGGCTCTCCGCTCTCGGCGACCTCACCGGCGACGGCCTCACCGACCGGATCGTTCTCGACACCGTCGGCCAACTCCAGCTCTACCGAGGCCAGAGCGACGGCACCTACGCGACGACCGCCGAACCTCTCACCCACCCGGCACCGACGCCGGCTCCGGCACCGGCTCCGGCCACGGGCTGGAACGCCGTCACCCAGCTGACCGTCCTCCCGGCCACCGCCGCTTCCGACACCCCCGCCCGCCTCGAGGTCACCGAGAACGGCACCACCACCGACTACACCCTCGATGCCACCGGCGAACTGGAGGTCTGGCACCAACCCTGATCCCGGCACCGCGTCACGGGTACCGAACTTGCCGTAGGAGGTGCGGGGTTCGCCGCTCTGTGTGAGCCATCCCTCGCGCGTCGTCGTGGCGCCGGTGGCCGGGGAGGGTCGATCATGGAGTCATGACGTCCGAGCTCGATGGAGAGTCCGCTCCCGGCCGCGGGTACCTGCTGGACAACGCGCGCGCCGAGGCGGGCGAGCGATTCGTCTGGCTGGCCGAGTTGTTCGACGGTGTGACCCGCGGACACGTCGATCGACTCGGCGTCAAGGCCGGCTCGCGCGTCTGGGAAGTGGGGGCCGGAGGCCCTGGCATCCCCGAGGCGCTCGCGGCGGCCGTCGGTCCGACCGGCCACGTGCTGGCCACGGACATCGACCCGTCGTGGCTGAACGCGGGCCACGGGTACGAGGTGCGCCGGCACGACCTCGCCGCTGATCCGACCCCGGAGCCGGGGACGTTCGACCTGGTGCACGCCCGGCTGGTGCTGGTCCATGTACCGGACCGGGCGCGGGCGCTGGCCACGATGGCGGCAGCGCTACGGCCCGGCGGCTGGCTGTTGGTCGAGGACGCCGACACCGCTTTGCAGCCGCTGGCCTGCCTCGACGACAGCGGCCCTGCGCAGCGGCGTGCCAACCGGCTGCGCGAGGCGATCCGCGCGCTGCTGGCGGGTCGCGGCGCGGACCTGCGCTACGGCCGGACCCTGCCGCGGGCCTTGCGTGACGCGGGCCTGGTCGACGTCGCGGCTTCGGGCTCCTTCCCGGTCGGCGGACCGGCCTGCAACCACCTGGAGGCGTCGACCATCCGGCACGTGCGCGCCGAGCTGCTCGCGGCCGGCCTGGCCGACGACGCCGAGATCGACGCGCACCTGGCCGCCATCCACGCGGGCGAACTCGACCTGACCCTCGCGCCGCTGATCTCGGCCTGGGGACGCCGCCCGGCCGAGCACCCCTGGTCACCCGGCTAAGGCCCCCTGACCGGGGGATCCAACCTCGTCATCGGCGGAGAGCCGACCGGCTGATCAGCCGTCATGTCGGTCGGCGGTTCGCGCTGTACGGCAGGTTCTGACGCCGGGACGGGCGTCCCGACCGGGCATCGCGTCGACGGTCAGGCCGTCGCGGGTTGGACCGCCGGGCTGCGGACGCCGTCCATGACGAGGGCCGCGATCGCGGCCGCCACGGAGGAGGCCGCCATGAAGACCCACACGTGCTGGAAGCGCGCCAGCGAGGGCTCTCCGCTGCCGAGCAGGCCGACCATCACCGATGTGCCGATCACCATGCCCAGTTGGCGTGCCATGTTGACGACGCCGGAGCCTGTGGAGGCCTGGTGCGGCGGCAGTGCCGCCGTTCCGGCTGCCGTGAGCTGAGGGAGGACGATGCCGACGGCGACGCCGGAGAGAATCCACGGACCGAGCATCTGCGTGGCGTAGGCCGGCTGGTCGCCGGTCACCGCGGCCTGCCACACGGCGCCGGCGCCGAAGAGGACGCAGCCCAGCGCGATGAGGCGCCCCCGCGCTGCACGCGGGAAGGCACGCGTGACCAGCATGGAGGTGACCGGCACGAGGGCGGGGCCGACCGCTACGGCCAGACCGGTGCGGATGGCGGAGTAGCCCCAGTGCTGCTGGAGCCACAGGATCCGCGAGAGCAGGCCGACGCCGAAGGCGGTGTTGAACAGCAACTGGGCGGTGTTCGCCCAGGCGAAGGAGGGGATCCGGAGCAGGGCCGGATCTATCATCGGGGCCGCGTGGTGGTTGATGCGCCAGACGAAGACGGCCAGGCCCGCGGCCGCCACCGCCCAGGAGGCGAGGACGGGGCCGGACGCCCAGCCCCAGTCGTTGCCCTGGACGAGGCCGAGCACGAGCGCACCGGCGGACACGGCGATGACGGCGCCGCCGAGCAGGTCGGGCCGGGGGGCGTCGGCGTTGTGGCGCACGTCGGGCACCACCTTGGCGGCGGCCAGTGTCAGCGCGAGACCGATGGGGACGTTGATCCAGAAGGCCGTCTGCCAGGAGATCTGCACCAGGATGCCGCCGACCGCGGGGCCGAAGGCAGCCGCGACCGCACCGGTCATCGCCCACAGGCGCGCGCCGGCGGCGCGCCGGTCCGCCGGGAGTGCGGCCAGGAGCAGGCCGAGGGAGGCCGGTGTCATCAGGGCCGCGCCCGCGGCCTGCACGATGCGGAAGCCGACCAGCCACCAGATGCCCGGGGCGAAGCCGCAGGCGAGGCTGGCGAGGGTGAAGACGAGCATTCCGGCCAGGAAGCCGGACTTGCGGCCGTAGCGGTCGGTCAGTCGCCCCATGGGTACCAGCAGCGCGGCGTAGACGACCGCGTAGGCGTTGAGGATCCAGCTCAACGAGCCGAGCGAGGAGGTGCCGAAGTCGTGTCCGATCTCGTCGAACGCCACGTTCACGATGAACAGGTCAAGGCTGGCGAGGAAGGCGGAGCCGGTCAGGATCGCGACCGCGAGCCTCGTGCGCGGAGGCTGACTATTGGATGCCATAGCCAGAATCTAGACAGCTGACTATGGCAATGGCAAGCCAGGGCCGTACGATGGACCCATGACCCTTCAACTCGAAGGCTGGTTCGCCCGCCGGGGCGACACGCCCCTCGGCGACCACTGCGGCATCGACCGCACCATGCAGCTGGTCGGCAACCGGACCTCCATGCTGCTTCTGCGCGAGGCGTTCCACGGCACCACCCGGTTCGACGCCCTGCACAGGCGGGTCGGGGTCACCGAGGCCGTGGCGGCGCAGCGCCTGAAGGAGCTGGTCGCCGCCGGTGTCCTCACCAAGGAGCCCTACCGCGAGCCGGGCCAGCGCACCCGCCACGAGTACCGGCTCACCGAGGCCGGCCACGCACTGCTGCCGATCGTCATCGCACTGCTGGAGTGGGGCGGACGCTACACACCTTCGGAGTTCGGCCCCAGCCGCCTGACGCACGCGGACTGCGGGGCGCCCGCCCACGTGGAGATCCACTGCGAGGCCGGCCACGCCGTGCCCGAGGAGGACCTCGTGGTGCGGGCACCGCACGATCGCTGACCACCGGCCGCCCGTCGGGCTCCTGCGCACCCAAGGCCAGAGCGGCCCCGACGACGCGCGTCGGCAGGGGGCCTGAGCCCCGCCGGCGCCCCGAGATGTCCTGGCCGGGAGCTACTGTGCGGTCCGAGCACGATCGTCGCCGACGCGGCGGCGACCAGAGACGGCCAGCACACGAGGAGTTCCGGTGAGCGCGAACCTTGATGCCCTGTCCCGACTACTGCCGCCACCGCAGGAAGCCGTGGCCGCGCCGCCATGGGAACGGTCGAAAGCGGAGTGCGGCTTCGACTTCCCCGCGGACTACCGGGAGTTCGTCAACCGGTTCGGCGGAGGAGTGATACACGTCGGGCCGGAGGAGTTGCCCACGTCCGTAATGGCCCCCTCGTCCGCGCCCTACCTGTCCGGTGATCCCGGAGGCTTCCGGGCCTTCGTGGAGGAGACGATCTCCGGGTTGACGCTCGATCACGAAGTCAACTGCTGGGACGGCCCGGCCTACCCCGACCTCCCGGCGCCGGGCGGACTGCTGGCATGGGGACACAACCTGAGCGGCGACACCTTCTACTGGTCGACCCAGGACGCCGACCCCGACCGCTGGCCCGTGGTCATGCTGCTTCGCGGACCGGCCGAAGTGGTCCCCTTCGACGGCGGCATGGTCGAATTCCTCCTCGCAGTCCACGACGGCAGCCACGAGCTGTCCCCCTGGATGACCGACCCGGTGCTGCGCTGGACCATGGAAACCGACTGGGACCGACGCCACCTGCAGATCTCGGCCGGGCCAGTCCACGGGTGACCCGGCAGGCCGCACGAGAGATCGTCTTCGACTGAGTGCAGTCGGCGCACTGGCCGGGCGTGATGACCAGCGACAGCACCTGGCAGCGCCCGGCCGCACTCAGGTGGATCTTGGTGGTGAACCCGCCGCTCGAGCGGCCGAGCGCCTCACCTCCCGCGCCACCTCCGCCAGCCGGTCGATCAGTTCCGCCCGGACCTGAGCGGCTTTGACCACCTACACGGAGCCCCTTTTGAGGGCAGGTGGCGGAGCGAGCCGGGCACCGGCGGCGTGCTGGTGCGCGCGCACGGACGTCGAGTCGACCGCGACGTCCCAGTCGATCTCACCGGCCGCATCCGCCTCGGCTTGGACCAGGCCGAAGGCATCGACGCAGGTCGGCACCTGGCCGAACAGGGCTGCGAGCCCCAGGCCGGCTGGGTCGCCAAAGGTCACCTGGCCGAATTCCGGGCCCGCATGGCCCGGGGTTGGGAAGACCGGCACCTGATCGCCTGAGACCGTCGACGCGCTCGGCGGCATACTGGCGGGACGAGCTTCAAGGTGGGGTCCGGCGAGAACGACTGGGGCGGCATGACACTCGGGGAGAGGTTGCTGCGTGCGGCGGAGGGCCTTGGGGTCGTCTTGCCTGACCACGAAGGACAGTGGAGCCGCATAGCCGTGTACGTCGACGCAGGGCTCAACCGGTGGGTGGGGGTGAGTCCGACCGGCGAGCAGTGTCGGACTTTCTGGGTGTACCTGCAGAGCAATGGCCTGCGCCTGGCCGGCGGGTTGACCGCCGATCTGGCTGAGGTGGTGAGGGCAGTGGTGGCTTGGACCGGTGGAGCGGGGCTCGAGGAGACCAAGGAGCAGGCCTCGTGCATTGACTTCCGCCCTTGGGCTCTCGCGCACGAGCGGGAGCCGCTCGGTGCTGTCGAATTGGAGTGGTGCCGCAGGCTCGACGGCATCCACATGCCGCCGATGAACCGTTTCCCGCGCGTGCACGCGCTGTTGGCAGCGGCGTACGCCCAGCCGGTGCTCCGCCAACTGATGCCGGTGACCAGCCACTTCAACCTCTGGTTCTCCACCAGTACCACGGCTAATCGGAGGACGACAGGGATCGGGCCCATGATCTGGCCGCACTATGAGAGGTCCTACGCGGTACGGAACGGGCATGAGGTGCTCGCGCGCTTCGAGACGCCGGAGGAGGCCGTCGCCTTCGTGGTGGCCGTCCTGCCGGAGGGGATCGGGCCGGCGCGTTGAAGCGTCGTCCGAGCGGGACTGGCAGCGATACTGTTCGTCGCCACGTTCGGCTGCACCTGGCGCCAGCGCTCTTGATCGCCAGGCCACCGCCTAGGGCCGCAGAACGATCTTGCCGTGGGTGTGGCGGCGTTCGAGTTCGGCGTAGGCCTCGCGGACCTGCTCCAGCGGGTAGACCTTCGCGACCGGGACCTCGAGCCGGCCGTCGGCGATCAGGCCGGCCAGCTCGGCGAGCACCGCGGCGCCGGGGCCCGCCGCCGTTCCTCCGTCCGTCTTCACCCCGTACGTCGCGGCGGCGGCGAAATCGGCGATGATGTCGATCCGCTCGGGCGCGACGCCGAGGCCGAGGGCCAGCTCGACGTACCCGTCGCCGTAGGTGTCGACGAAGGCGTCCACGCCGCCGGGTGCGGCGGCCCGGATCCGGTCCGCGACTCCGTCGCCGTACGCGACGGGGATCACGCCGTGGCCCCTCAGCCAGTCGTGGTTGCCCGTGCCGGCGAGCCCGATCACCGTGGCGCCGGTGCGGCGCGCGAGCTGGACCGCGAGCGAGCCGACGCCCCCGGCGGCTCCGGAGACGACGACGGTCTCGCCCTCGGCGGGCCGCACGGAGTGGACCGCGCCCCACGCGGTGACGCCGGCGACGTAGAGGCCGCCCGCGACCTCCCAGGAGACCTCCGCCGGCTTGCGGGTGAGGTCACCTGCCTCGACGAGGACCAGCTCGGCCTGGGCGGCCCGCTCGTTGCTGAACCCGATCACCTCGTCGCCGGGCCGGTATCCGCCGACCCCGGCTGCGACCTCCTCGACGATCCCGGCGAGGTCGCTGCCCTGCCCGGAGGGGAACGTCGACGGGAACATCTCCGCCAGCGCCCCGGTGCGGATGACCGCCTCACTCGGGTTGATGCCGGCCGCCTTCACGCGCACGAGGACCTGCCCGTCCTGGGGCGCCGGGCGTTCCACCTCGGCGACGTGCAGCACGTCGATCCCGCCGAACCGGTCGTACCGGACCGCTTTCGGCATGACTCCTCCTTCCCGAGGCGTTGTCAGACCCGCCGGAGCTCGAGCACCGGGATGGTGCGCACCCCCTCGGTCTGGCGCGCGTACTCGGCGAAGGCCGGGTAGCGCCGTGCCTGCTCGGCGTAGACGCGGTCGTGCTCGTCACCGGTCAGATCCCGCACGGTGACCCGGTAGGTCTCGGTTCCGCGCTCGATGGTGCCCTCGCCGGCGGCGATCAGGTTGCGGTACCAGTCCGGGTTGGTCGGTGCTCCATTCTTGCTCGCGAAGACGTAGACGGTCTCCGGCTCCGTTTCGTGCGCGAGGTACATCATCGGAGTGACGTGCTCACGGCCGCTCTTGCGGCCCCGGTGATGGACCAGGACCAACGGAGCGCCCTCGAAGGGCCCACCGACGCGGCCCTCGTTGGCTCGGAACTCCGCGATGGTCCTCGCGTTCCAGTCGAGTGCTTCGCTCATGTCGAACCCCTGCCGTTCACGATCGTGGTGATGGGGTGGAAGGCGAACCCACGGCCCGTGATGTCCGCCGCCCCTGCGAGTCCTACCACCGGGCCGGTGTGCCCACCTCACCGGATTCGGTTGATTCACACCGCCGGATCACCGGTCCGCGTTCCGGGCGGCGCGCCGGTTCCGGATCACTTCTCACTGAGAGCCTACGCCTGCCTGACTTGATGCTTCAAGTGAAAGTTCGGGATCGGGGACTTCCCAGCAGAGGCATGTCATCCGCAGGATGGGGCTGTTACGCTCCCCCCATGACGACTCAGGACGAAGCACCCGCCGAGGCGCCCGCAGACGAACACGCGGGCCTGTGGCTCACCTCCGGCGAGCTGGACTCGTGGCTCTCGGTCGTCCGCCTGATGACCCGGCTGCCCTGGGCTATCGACACGCAGCTCCAGCGCGACGCCGACCTCAGCATGGTCGAGTACATGACCCTGGCCATGCTGTCCGAGGCCCCGGAGTGGACCCTGCGGATGAGCACGCTCGCGGAGAACACCAGCACCTCGCTGTCGCGCCTTTCCCACCTGGTCAAGCGACTGGAGCGGCGCGGCCACGTACGGCGCGAGGCGGATCCGGCCGACGGGCGGTTCACCAACGCGATCCTGCTCCCCGCCGGCATGGCCAAGCTGGAGTCCGCCGCGCCCGCACACGTGGCCTACGTCCGCCGCCTGGTGGTCGACAACCTCTCCGGCGAACGCCTGCGGCGCCTCGGCCAGGACGCGGAGCGGATCCTGCAGCGGATCGACTCCCCAGCGCGTTGACGCTTCAAGTCACCGGTCGCGAACTCACCTGGAACTCAATGAGCAAGGACCTCTTGTGCCGGGATATGACTTGAGCATTAAAGTGAATGGTGGACAGAAGCCCAGCAACCACACACGAACCAGGGGAGTCGAGAGATGTCCCACGACAACGAGAAGATCATCCGCGCCGCCTACCAGGTCGCCGAGGAGCAGGACGTCGCCGGCTGGATCGCGGCCTTCACCGAGGACGGCACCTTCACCGACATGTCGATCCCGCTGACCTACTGCGGCCCCGACGAGCTCGGCAGGACGGTCGAGGTCTACGCCAAGGCCTTCCCCGACATGCACCGCGAGCTGGAGCGCTTCTACGCCAGCGACGGAGACACGGTGATCGTGCAGCTGCGCCTGCAGGGCACCCACACCGGCCCGCTGGAGCTGCCCTCCGGCACCGTCCCGCCCACCGGCCGGCGCATGGACGCGCCCTGCTGCGACGTGTTCGAGCTGGTCGACGGCAAGATCAAGCGCTTCGACTGCTACGCGGAGGGCTCGGTCATCGCCCGGCAGCTCGGCCTCGCCTGAGCGGTGGGAATTCTCCCTCATCACTTGAGCATTCAAGTTGACAGGTCTAACGTTTCACTTGAAGGCTCAAGTGACCAAGGAGGTCATCATGACCACCGCAACGCCGACTCCGACGCCCGGCCGCTACGTCATCGACGCCCCGCGTTCGGAGATCACCTTCACCACCAAGCACCTGTTCGGCCTGGGCACCGTGCGCGGCAGCTTCCGGCTGCGCAGCGGCACCGTCGCCCTCGCCGAGCCGCTCACCGGTACCCACGTGGACGCCGTGGCCGATGCGGCCAGTTTCGCCACGGGCAACAGGAACCGGGACCGCCAGGTCCTGTCCAAGGCGCTGCTGGACACGGAGAACTACCCGGACATCGTCTTCCGCGCCGCCGGTGCCGAGCTGGACCAGGCCGGCACCTGGGCCCTTCAAGGCCGGCTGACCGCACACGGCGTCGACGCACCCGTCACCTTCACCGTGACCCGCGCAGAGGTCGACGGCGACGAGATCACCGTGGAGGCCACCGCGATCGTCGACCGCTACGCCCACGGCGTCACCAAGCTCAAGGGCATGGCCGCGCGCCACCTCCAGCTGACCGCCACCATCCGGGCCCGCCACGGCGACGGCGACCACTCCGCCTGAGCGGGCCGGGCACGCGGAAGGAGAGCACGACATGAGCACCCTCAAGATCGCTGTCATCCTGGGCAGCACCCGTCCCGGCCGCAACGGCAAGGCCGTCGCCGACTGGGTCGTCGACCGCGCGGGCGCCCGCACCGGCGCCGAGTACGAGCTGGTCGACCTCGCCGACTGGCCGCTGCCGTTGATGGACGAGCCGATGCCGCCCTCCATGGGCCAGTACCAGGGCGAGCACACCAAGGCCTGGGCGGCCAAGGTCGCCGAGTTCGACGGCTATGTCTTCGTCACCCCGGAGTACAACCACTCCATCCCCGCGGTGCTGAAGAACGCCATCGACTACGCCTACGCCGAGTGGAACGACAAGGCCGCCGCCTTCGTCTCCTACGGCACCGTCGGCGGCATCCGCGCGGCCGAGCACCTGCGCAGCATCGCCAGCGCCGTCCAACTGGCCCACGTGCACCAGCAGCTGGCCTTCTCGCTGTTCACTGACTTCGAGAACCTCAGCCTGTTCAAGCCCGGCGCGCACCACGACGCCGCGGCGACGAAACTGTTCGAGGAGATCGAGGCCTGGTCGACCGCCATGAAGACCCTGCGCACCTGACGCCCGCCCGCACCCACCCGCTGCGGGCGGCGGAGCAGCGGCACCCACACAGTCACCCGAAAGGACCACCGCTCATGGCCACCACCGTCGCCGACCTCATGCGGCGCAACCTCCTCGACGTCTTCAACGAACCCGACGCCGAGCGCCGCGCCAAGGCCATCGCCGAGACCTACGCCGAGGACGTGGTCTGGCACGAACCGGACCGCGTCGTCCGCGGGCGCGAGGCCCTGGCCGTCCGCGCGGCGGAGCTTCAGGCGCAGACCCCCGGCTGGGTCTTCCAGCCCGACGGGCCCGTCTCGGTCAACGACGACCTCGGCCATCTGGGCTTCCGCTTCGGCCCGCCCGGACAGCCGCCCGTTGTCACCGGCATGGACATCGCCCACGTCAGGGACGGGGTCATCGTCGAGCTCCACACCTTCGTGGCAGGCGGCGCAGAGGGGCCGCCGTCACAGAAGGACAGCACGGCGCATACGGACGCCCCGGCGCCGCAAGCTCCGTGACGCTGCGTCAGCGCCGCTCGGCCGTCACCGGCTGCGGCATCAGGGCGTCCCACAGCGGCGTGGACTCTCCGCGGTTGCGCGCACTGAACTCCTGCCAGTACCAGTCCTGTCCGAGCAGTTGCTTCACCCGCGGGATCGCCTCCCCGTCCGGACCGCTGTAGTAGCGGACCTTGCGGGTGTCTCCGTCGGTGACCATGCGGAGCATCACGTCGGCGGTGATCCGCGGGTCCGAGCGGACGGCGTTCAGTGAGGCGAAGCGGCCCCAGGAGGCGAGGTAGTCCTCGGGGACGTCCTGGGCCCGGTCGACCTTGCCGAAGATCCCGGTGTCCATGTTGCCCGGAAACAGGGCCTTGACGGTGACGCCGAACTCCGACAGCTCGGCGTTCAGGCCCTCACTGAGCGCGGCGACCGCCGCTTTGGACGCCTCGTAGACCGAGGTGTACGGGAATCCCGCATCCGCGCTGATCGAGCTGACATTGACGATGACGCCCGAGCGCTGCTCGCGGAAGATCGGGATGAAGGCCTTGTTGAGCGCGATCAGCCCGAAGACGTTGGTCTGGAACTGACGGTGGGCCTGATCCATGGTCGTGGCCTCCAGCGGCCCGGACTGGAAGTAGCCCGCGTTGTTGATCAACGCGTCGACGCGGCCGAACTGGGACTTCGCCAGCTCACCGAAGGCCAGGTCGGCCTCCTCGTCGTCGACGTCCAGCAGAAGCGTCCTCACGTTCTCCAGGTCGGCGTGCGCGCCCAGGTCCTCCTTCCTGCGGACGGTGGCGACGACGTTCCACCCGGCTTCGGTGAACCGCCCCACGGCCAGGCGGCCGAAGCCGCTGGCGGTTCCGGTGATGACGATGGTCTTGGATGACATGGCGGGGCCTTCTTCCTTCGCTGTCCCAGGTCCGCGGGTCCGCGGGTGCCCTTTTAGTGAAACACCGTTGCGCTAATAGTGCAACGTGGTTGCGCTAGCATGGACGGGTGACCCCACCGCAGTTCGAACGCGCCCGCAGCGCCGAGGCCAAGCGCATCCGCGAGACAGCGATCCTGGAGGCCGCGGGGCGGCTGGCCACGGAGGCCGGCGTCCGCGCGGTGACCCTCACCGACATCGCCGCTGCCGTGGGCATGCACAAGTCGGCGATGCTGCGCTACTTCGAGACGCGCGAGGAGATCTTCCTCCGGCTGGCGGCCAGCGGCTGGACGGAGTGGTCGCAGGCCGTCCGCGAGCGGCTCGCGGGCCCGGCCGATGGCGCGACCAGCGTCGAGCCGGCGAGCGCCGTGGTCGCGGGCGTCCTCGCGGACACCCTGGTCGCCCGTCCGCTCTTCTGCGACCTGCTCGCCCACACGCCGATCACGCTCGAACGCGGGGTGTCCCTCACGGCGGTCAGAGCCTTCAAGACCACCGCGCTCGCCGAAGCCGGTGCGGTCGGCGCGGCCTTGTGCCAGGCGGCCCCTGCCATCTCCGCGCGTCAGGCGGGCGACACGGTCGCCACCGCCACCGCGATGGCCGGCGCCCTGTGGCAGATGGCAGCGCCCGGCACCGAGCTGCGCCGCTTCTACGAGGAAACCCCCGACCTCGCCCACGCCGTGGTCGACGTCGCACCGCGCCTCACCGACATCCTGACCGCCCTGCTGGACGGCTACCGCGCCCAGGCATCGCGGAGGTCCCGCTGACCGCAGCGCCCCTCGCGCCCTGCTCCGCTCTTCAAGGGCACCGTCACCGCCGAGGAGGCGGCACGCGCCCTCAGCGAGGGCTGGCGCTCTCTCAGACCGGATGATCGCATCGCGACCCTCCCCATGGCCGACGGCGGCGAGGGGACCCTGGCCGCCGTCCTGGCCGCCCACCCGGGGAGCGCCCTGCCCGCGTGGGCGGCTGCACCGGCCCCGACGGCCGCCCCGTCGACGGTGAGTTCGCGCTCCTCGCCGACGGCACCGCCGTGGTCGAGCTCGCCACCGCCAGCGGACTGCCGCTGATGGCCCGTCCTGATCCGCTCGCCGCCACCACCCGCGGCACCGGCGAGCTCATCGCCGCCGCGCTCGACCACGCCGCGACGCTCCCCCTTGGCCCGACGCCGGGCAGCAGCGGCCCGTTGCTGGTCGGGCTGGGCGGCTCCGCCTCCAGCGACGGCGGAGCCGGGCTGCTGAGCGCCCTCGGCGTGCGGCTGCTCGGCGCCGACGGCCTCCCGCTCGCGGACGGAGGCGGGGCCCTCACCCGCCTGCACCGGATCGCCCTCAGCCGCTTGCGGCCCGCGCCGCCGGGCGGTGTCCGGCTGCTCACCGACGTCACCAACCCGCTCCTCGGCCCGGACGGCGCCGGCGCCGTCTACGGGCCGCAGAAGGGCGCCGGTCCCGAGGAGATCGGCACGTACGGCTGCACCGGCAACGCGAACCGCTACAGCGGCCAGGCACTCAGCCTGACCTCCGGCAGCGGCGGCGTCGTCACCGCGCCGCAGCGCGACTGGTCCGACACCGGCGCCGCGGGCAACACGCACCCGGTCGACGCCCAGACGCTCACCTTCCCGGCCGGATCCGCGAACCTCATCCCCGGCGGGGACTTCGAGTCCGGCGCCCTGCCCGGCTGGACCGCTCACAACGCCGCCGTCGTCGGCGACGCGGCGGCCCACAGCCCCACCCACGACCTTCAGCTGAAGTCCCCGGCCGGCGACTACGCGACCATGGAGTACAAGGTCACCGGCTTGCGACCGGCCACCACCTACACCTACTCCGGCTGGGTGCGCGCCGACTCCGGCGCCTCCACCAGCTTCGGGGTGAAGAACTTCGGAGGCCCCCAGGTCACCACCCACACCACGGCCACCGGGTGGACCCCGGTCTCCGACACCTTCACCACCGGTGCCACCAGCACGTCCGCGACGGTCTTCTGCTACCTGCCGTCCGCATCGGCCACAGCCACCTGCGACGACATCAGCCTGACCGTCGGCTAGCGCCGCCGGTCAGGGGTGCCGGGGGCCCGCACGGCACTTGCGTGCGGGCTCCCGGGCCGAACCCAGGGCCCGTCACCGGTGGACGGTTTCGCGTCTCGGCGGCCGGGGCGTGGAGGCCGGGCGCGTGGGAGGGGCGGTGCGGACCTGGCCGGGGCGGGCGGCGCGCAGGCCGGAGAGCGCTTCGGGGACGATCAGCGTGCCGAGGAGTGCCAGCGGGGTGGTCCAGCCGCCGGTGGCGGTGTGGAGGAGGCCGAAGGCCAGGGGGCCGGTTCCGGCGAGGAGGTAGCCGGCGGTCTGGGCCATGCCGGAGAGGCGGGCGGTGGTGGCTGCGTCGGGTGAGCGCAGGCTGAGGAAGGTCATGGCCAGCGGGAACGCGGCGCCGACGGCGACGCCGAGGACGGCGGCCCAGACCCAGGCATCCCCGGGCAGCAGCAGGATGCCGCCGAGGCCGACGACCTTGACGGCGGCGACGGCCAGGACGAGCGGGAGCTGGTCGTGCAGGCGTGCGGCCAGGTAGGGCGTGACGAACCCGAGGGGGATGCCGGTGGCGAGCATGACGGACACCATCGCCCCGGCCTCGTCGGGGGTGTAGCCGCGGGACTGCATGATCTGTGGCAGCCAGGCGACCAGGACGTAGAACATCAGCGACACCGCTCCCAGGAACGCCGAGACGGACCAGGCCAGCGGCGAGCGCAGCAGCGTGCCCGCGTCCGGCCGCGCCTGCGGCGGTGCGGGCACACGTCGGGCGAGGGCCGCGAGAGGGCTCCAGGTGAGGGCGGCGACGAGCGAGGGCAGCGCCCACGCCGCCAGTGCGAGGCGCCATCCGGCCGCCTGGGCCAGGGGAACCGCGGCGGCTGCGGCGACGGCTCCGCTGGCGGCCATGAGCGTCATGGCGACGCCGGTCAACGGGCCGACCTGGGCCGGGAAGTGCTGTTTGATGACGGCGGGCAGGAGCGCGCCGCCGACGGCGATGCCCGCGCCCGCCAGGACCGTGCCCGCGAACAGGGCCACCGGGCCCGGCGCCACGCGCAGGACGATGCCGGCCGTGGTGGCCAGCAGGGCTGCGGCGATGGTGGCTTCCTTGCCGTGGCGGCGGCCGAGGGCCGGAGCCACGGCGGAGAACACGCCCAGGCAGAGCACCGGCAGCGTCGCCAGGGCGCTGACGGCGAGGCCGGACAGGTGCACGGTGGCCTGGAGTTGACCGAGGAGCGGCGGGACGCCGGTGATGGCGGCGCGGAGGTTGACGGTGAGCAGGACCAGGCCGACGAGTGTCCAGGCCTGTCTGCCGTGGCGCAGGCCGCGTGTGCGGTTCACGATTGGTTTCCCCCCGGGACATGTGGTGCGCAAACGGCGACGGCTTCCCGCCCGGGGGTGCGGCGGTGTGCCGCGGGCCGGGGGGAAGCCGTCGGTGGTGAAGGGTTGACGCGCGCGGGTGCGCGCGGGTGGGGTCAGGCCTTGAGGGCGGCGGACCGGTTGTGGAACGGGCAGGCGATCTGCGTGAGTTGGCCCTTGGTGAGGGCGCTCGCCGCCTTCGCGCCGCTGCCGGTGGCGGTGGTGCCGCCGAGCAGTTTGAGGATTTCCGTGGACAGCAGGTCCGGCTGACCCTTGAGGGCGTCGGCGGTGGGCTGGTCGGTGGAGAAGACCATTTCGGCGGCGATGTTGTCCTGGACGATGCGCGCCAGGTTGTCCAGGGCGACGTGGACCGGGTCGGTGGGGGTCTGCGCCGTCATCAGGTTGACCAGGTGCGTGGAGACCTGGCTCTGGTCCATGAAGTTCTGCAGGATGATGCTGTTCTGGTTCTGCTCGTAGGTGGTCCAGATGGACAGGACCACCACGTACAGGCCCGACCAGGCGGAGCCGATCTGGTTGCGCCAGCGGGTCATCAGCTGGCTGACGCCGTCGATCTGGACGCGCGAGGACCAGTACATGTTGGTGCGGACGCTCGGGTAGACGTCGGCGGTGAAGGCCTCGAACTTCGCCATGTCGAACTCGCGGCTGCGGATCGTCTCGCTGATGTAGTCCTGGGCCTTGTCGAGGATGTAGGCGCAGGAGTCGTGCAGGCTGCCGTTGGCGTCCTGGGGCAGGTTGGCGGCCTCCAGGGTCTGCCGTGCGTTCTGCAGGGTGGTGGCGAAGGTCTGCAGCGGGGTCGTCCAGCTGGTGTTGCCGGGCCCGTTGAACGCCACCATCCGCAGGTCGTGCGGGTCGATGTACTGCTTCTGCGCGGGCAGGATGCGGCCCGGGTCCAGCGACGGCGCGCAGATGGAGTAGATGCCCAGCGGGGTGTGCGCGATGGACTTGGCGAGGGCGAAGACCGGGTCGACGGGCTGGATCTGCTCCACCACCGTGCCCTTGTTGATCAGGTAGTAGGTGCCGCCCACGAGGTCGTTGTTGACGACGATGACGGGGGCCAGCTGGTTGATGACGTTCGCGCGCAGGGCGTCGTAGTTGCTCTGCATGGCCGTGTCGACGGCGATCATGTTGTTGCGGGCCTGCGCCTGCGTGACGCTGCCGCTGGTGCCGTCGGCGGACGCGTTGCGGGCGTTGAGGCCGGTCAGTGCGGCGGCTGCGCCGATGGCGGCCGCGCCGCCCAGGACGGTTCTGCGGGTCGGTGACATCTCGGGTTCCCCCCTCGGATGGACGGGCGCAGCCTCGTCGGGAGGCTGCGCCCGGGTGCACGTGGTGCGGTGTGTCGGGACGTGCGTCGGTTCGCGCGTCGGGGTGTGGGTCAGGACAGGTGGTCGGCCGTGGGCACGACGACGCCGTAGAGGTCGTGGATGGTGGCCAGTGCGCCCTGGTGGAGCTCCTCGGCGGTGACCTGGCCGGCCGGGCTCTGCAGCGGGCGGGTGGCGGAGGCGTCGGCGACGACGGTGGCGTGGTTGCCGCGCAGGAACGCGCCCTGGGCAGTGAAGGCGACGCACATGTGGGTCATGAAGCCGGCGATGATCAGCTTGTCCCTGCCCGCGGCGTCGACGAGCTCGCCGAGGTCGGTGTCGAGGAACGCGTTCGGCTTGCCCTTGACCACGGTCGGCTCGCCGTCGACGGGGGCGACCTTGGGGTGGATCCGGCCGATCTCCGCGCGGATGTCGTAGGGGGTGCCCTCGCCGCCGTCGTTGACGACGTGGATGACCGTCGCGCCGGCGGCGCGGGCCCGGGCGAGCAGGTCGGCGGCGGCGTCGAGGGCCTCCTTCCAGCCGTCGAGCTCCATGACGCCCTGGGTGTAGGTGTTCTGGTAGTCGATGAGGATCAGCGTGGAGTCGGCCAGCCGGGCCGGGCTCTGGTCGAAGCTGTTGAGTTCCCGCAGGGTCGTCGTCGCCACGGTGGTGCACCTTTTCGTTCGGCGGTTCGGTTGGACGCCCCCACGCTACGATCAACAAATTGTTGACCACCAGGACGTCCAACCCGCAGAAACGGACATCCTGTTGACGCCATGACAGGCGGGCGGCGACGCGTAACCCGGAGGGAGTCCGCAGGAAATCCGGCCGCAAGGTGCGCGCCACGGTTCCGCCGACCGGGCCCACGCGGACGAACCGAGCCTGCGCCCGGAGCCTCGTCCCTGCTCAGCCCCGAGGGTTGCCCCGACTCCACTGGGGCTCGACCAGCGCCCACTCGTCTTCCCAGGCACGGGCCACCCGTCTGTCCAGGGTGTGCCGGGCCCAGGCGTGGCCGCCGGTCAGCAGCACAACCGATCCGGCGAAGACCGCCGCCGCGTACGCCGTGGCGGTGCCCACACTCTGGGCGGCCGGTGGGGGTGCGGGCTGGGGAACGCCGTTCCGGTCGACCAGGATCGGCACCTGGTCGCCCGGCCTCGTCGTGACCGGGACCGACGCCTGTGCGGCGTGGTTTCCGGTGGCGTCGGTCCAGTCGAGGGTCGCGATTCCGACGCCGACGCCGACCTGCAAGGGCTGGGAGGCGGCGACCGCGACCACCCGGTGCAGCCCCTCCGCCTGCCGCTCCGCGGCGGCACGAAGACCGAGGTAGACGTGGAGACCCAGCAGGATGGACAGGGCCCCGGCGATGGACAGGGTCATGGCGAACAGGGCCGGCAGCCAGTTGCGAAGGCAGTCGCTGCGGCGCCTGAGCGGGTTCTGCCGGCGGGGCACGGGGCCCGACGGCAGCGCCGGGATCGACGGCGTGACCCCCGCCTCCCTTCTCCGTCGTGCATGAGGGAAGACCGGCCCAGACGGCCCGGGCCCAGCAGGCGGGAGCCGCAGAACACGGCGTCTCCATCTTCGCCTCGGCAGCCGCCTCGCGCCTGCCGAGGAACGATCCGCGCAGGTCGGAGCCTCGCCACTCCCGCAGCGGCACTTGTCGAGCGCGCATGCCCCCTGACCGGTTCACCGGACAGGCCCGTGCCCCCGCACGGCGCCGTTCCCGCGCGGCGCCCGACGCGGCCACCGGATTCGACGCATGATGGGGAGATCATCCGAGTGTGTCCGGGGACCGACGGCGGAGGGCGATGTGGTGCCAGCCGAGCGCGAGAGTCTGGGTCCGGTGCTGGCCGACATGCTGGCCGTGTGCCACCGCCTCGCGCCGCGTGAAGTCCCCGGGCTGGTAGCGCAAGCCGGACGACGGCTGGGCCTGTCCGAGGCCCGCGTGTACATCGCCGACCTGCAACAGCACGACCTGGTGGCGCTGCCCACGCCCGAACAGGCGCAGCGGCTCACGGCCGCCGGGAGTGCGGCACCGGACCTGGAGACGCTGCCCATCGACAACTCCCTCGCCGGACACGCGTACCGCACCGAGACGCCGCAACTCGGCAGGCCGGGCACGGACGACAACGGACGGACCGGCTGGCTCCCGGTCGTGGACGGCATCGGCCGCATGGGCGTGCTGCGGATCGCCGCACCGGAGCTCGACCCCGCCCTGCTCAAGCACTGCGAGGCCCTCGCCTCCCTGGTGGCCATGATGCTGGCCACCAAGCAGCCCTACAGCGATGTTCTTGCCCGGACCACGCGCAGCCGGCCGATGAGCCTCCAGGCGGAACTGCTGTGGGCGTTCCTGCCGCCGCGCACCATCGGCACCGACGCGGTGACCTCCAGCGCCATGCTGGAACCCGCCTACGAGGTGGGCGGCGACGCCTATGACCACAACCTGGCCGGATCCCTGCTGCACCTGACACTGCTGGACGCCATGGGCCACGACCTCGCCTCCGGCGGCAGCAGCGCCGCCGCGATGGCAGCCTGCCGCTCCACCCGCCGGGCGGGCGGTGGGCTGCAGGACATCGCCGAACAGATCGACCGCACCCTGACACGCTGGATCCCGGAACGACTGCTGACCTGCGTCATCGCCGACCTCGACCATGCCAGTGGGCGCCTGCACTGGGTCAACTGCGGCCACCCGCACCCGCTGTTGATCCGCGACCGCCGCATCGTGACCGGCGCACTCGAACGCACGCCGCACCTGCCGCTCGGGCTGTCGGGGTACGACGCTTCGCCGCCGCCCGTCCACACCGCGCAACTGCAGCCCGGCGACCGACTGCTGTTCTTCACCGACGGAGTCACCGAGGCGCGCGCCGCCGACGGCGAACTGTTCGGCGAACAGCGCCTGGCCGACACCGTGGTCCGCGCGATGGCCGACGGCCTGCCCGCCCCCGAGGCCCTGAGACGGTTGATCCAGCAGATCACCGTGCACCAGGGCCAACGGCTGCACGACGACGCGACGATCCTCCTGACCGAATGGCACCCGCCCCGCTGACGCCTTCCCGCTGGCCGAAGGCGGGTGCCCGACAGCCTCCCGCTCCCGTTCATGGGTCGTAGACGTCCGGCGGATCGCGTTCGTCGACGGTACGGGCCCGGGTCTCCCCGGGCCGAGGGCGCAGCCGAACGGTGGTCCGCACGTATCGGCGCCCGCCGACGAGGGCACTCCGCTCGACCGCGCCAGGCTGGTACTCCGGGTCAGCAGCCCAGAACCCGGTCCAGCACCGCGTGGTACTCCTGCACGACGCGTCGCAGCTGCTCGGTGGACTCCACGGGATCTGCCGCTGCCGAGGCCGCCTGCTGCTGGTGCCAGCTTCTGCGCACGGCGGCGCTCCGGGCGTTCACGGCATCGGCGAGGGCCACGGCCGCACGTTCCACCAGGGCGTCGGCGCGTCCGATCGCCTCGTGCGGATCGTCCACGAAGTCGTACTGGACCTGTCGCCATGCTTCGCGCAGCTGCTCGACCGCGCTCGCATCGAGCATCGGCCCCTCGCCCACCGCGACCTCCGACACGTGGGGACGCCCTGCGGCGGGGTCGGGGGCCGGCGCCGCTGCCGATGACGCCCTGTCGACGGTGGTGTCGTCCGTGACGGCCATGCCCTCGTCCCGGACCGCGTGCCGACCGGCTGCCATGTCCGACGGACGCTCGTCCTGCGCGCGGTCTGCCGAGGTCTCCTGTTCCGTGCTCACGATGCCCTCCTCAGATTCATCCGCGGGCCCAGCGGTTCGGCGCGCTCGTCGGAACGGTCCCGGGCGGTGTCGCGGGCGAGCGCCTCGCAGACGTTCCGCGCGCTGAGAAACGCGGCGCGCAGGTCCTCGGTCGAGGTGCGGCCATCCCCGGGGGCGGCGGCGGCACCGTGGGCCCGGCGGTAGTCGCGCAGCACGTCCTCGCCCCGGAAGCGCAGCACCGTCTGCAGGTCGCCCGGGTCCCCGGGGTGGCCGGTGGCGGCCAGGGTCCGGTCCATCGTCTCGACGGCGCCGGTCACCGCGGACCGGGGCGAGTCGACGAACTCCTCCTGCAGGTCGTGCAGTCGGCCACGCAGACGTTCGGCCGCGGCCGGGTCGAGCGGCCGGACCTCGACGCCGTCCAGGTCGCGCTCGCGTTGCAGCAGAGCGCGCCGCGCGTTCCTGGCGTTGCCGTCGTGCTGCGCGACGGCGGCTTGGTACTCAGGTCCGAAGCGGCGCTGGAGCCGCCCGGTCCGACGGTGGTCCCTCACCACGAATCCCAGGCAGCACAACCCGGCGACGATGAGCACGGCCACGATGACGGTCGTCATCGCACGTCTCCCTCCTGTTTGCCTTCCCTCCGAAGAGCGATCCTGTCGGGGCGCGCCTACCCTGCCTTCGCGGCTGCATGCGACGGGGCGTCAGCGCCTGCCGGTCCGGCGGAACGACCGAGCACCCACGCTACGATCAACAAAATGTTGACCACCAGGGCGCCCGGCGCGCCGAAGCGGGCCTCCTGGTGACGCCGTGACAGGCGTGTCACGGCACGTGACCCGGGGGGAATCCGGATGCAATCCAGCGGCAGGTTGGTCGCCGTCATGCTGTTCGAAGGGGTGGATCTGCTCGATGTCACCGGGCCGCCCGAGGTGTTCTCGCTCCTGCGCCGCGAGGTGCCCGACGCACCTGCCTACCGCGTGGTCCTCGCGGCGCGGACGCTGGACCCGGTCACCACGGCGGCGGGCGTGCGGCTCCTGCCCGACGTGACCTACGAGCGGTTGGCGGCCGACCGCATCGACACCCTGATCGTGCCGGGCTCCGTCGAGTCCGACGCCGCCGGCCGCGTCCACGCCGTCACGCCGCCCGAGGTGGTGGCGTGGACGCGCACCCTGGCGGGGCGGGCGGGCCGCGTCGCGTCGGTGTGCGTAGGCGCGCATCTGCTCGCCGCGGCCGGGCTGCTGGACGGCAAGCGCGCCACCACCCACTGGTCCACCGCGCAGCAGCTCTCCGCCGACTTCCCCGCCGTGCGGGTGGACGCGGACCCCATCTTCATCCGCCAGGGCGACGTGTGGACGGGCGCGGGCATCACCGCCTGCCTCGACCTGTCCCTGGCGCTCGTCGCCGAGGACCACGGGGAGGCCGTGGCCCTGCGCGTCGCACGGCAGTTGGTGATGTACCTCAAGCGCACCAGCGGGCAGAGCCAGTTCAGCGTCCCCCTGGAGCCGGTCTCCACCACGCGGCGCATGGAGGAGCTGCGGCACCACATCAGGGCGCACCTCGCCGCTCCGCTGACCGTGCCCGACCTGGCCCGGGCGGCCAACGTCAGCGAGCGCCAGCTGACGCGGATCTTCAGGACCGAACTCGGCACGACGCCGGCCGCGTACGTGGAAGCCGCCAGGGTCGAGGCCGCCAGGGCCCGCCTGGAGTCCACCGACGACACCCTCGAGCGCATCGCGGCGGCCTGCGGCTTCAACACCGCGGACACGCTGGTCCGCGCCTTCCAGCGCAAGCTCGGGACCACCCCGACCGAGTACCGGCGGCGCTTCCACCACGCGCCGCCGGGGTGACGCCCGACCGCAGGACCGGGCCAAGTCCGACTGTTCTGTGCCGGGTTGTTGGACGGTCAGTTCCGTAGACTCCCGGTTGCGCAAACGATTGGGTTGGGCATACTGGTCACCCGGGACGCATCCGGCAGCGGCAATCGGGGGTGAGCTGGGTGAAGTGGTTCAAGCGAGATGAGACCGCGTCAGGCCGCGGCGCGGGCGAGCACGGGGACGCCCGCGCGGCGCTGCTGGAGGGCAGCAGGGCGGCCGAGTCGATCGGCAACCTGGGCGGCGCAGGGCAGGCCGCCGAGCGCTACGCGGAACTGGTGGTGCGCGCGGAACGCGTCCTCGGCCCGCAGGAGCCCGACACCCTGGCACTGCGGCACCAACTGGCCCACTGGACCGGAGAGTCCGGCCGGCCGGAGGCCGCGGTGGAGCTGTTCGCGCTGCTCCTTGCCGAGCGCAACCGGTTACAGGGGCCGCACCATCAGGACACCGAGCTGGCTCGGCACCAACTGGCCCACTGGCACGGCCGGGCAGGCCGGCCCGAGGAGGCGGTGCGCCGCTACGAGGAGATGCACCGGGCCGCCGAGCGGGAGGGCCGCGCCGAGGCGGCGGTCACCCTGCTGTGCGAGATGGGGTACTGGCAACAGCAGGGCGGCGACAACGCCGCCGCGCTGCGCACGTTCGCCGAGATGCTGCAGACGGCCCAGCAGCGGCTCGGCCCCGCCCACCCGTCCGTCAACATCGCCCGGCAGCGCTACGCCGAGGTGGCCGGCGGGCTCCCGTTCGGCAACGAGGGCGGCGCGGAGGGCCTGCGGGACCTCCTGGAGACGGCCGCAGCGGTGGAGGCCGCAGGGGACTTCCAGCGGGCCGGCCGCATGTACGGGCAGATCGCCGCGCGATGCGAGCAGCTCCACGGGCCGGACAGCTCCCACGTCCTGTTCGCGCGCGTCGCGGAGGCGAAGGCGGCGGTCAAGGCGGGAAACCACGCGACGGCCGTGGAGCGGTTCGGCCGGGTGCTCACCTGCCTGGAGCTCCAGGGGCAAGGGCCGGGTTCGCCCGAGTACGACACTCTCCTTGGCCAGTGCGAGGAGTTGGCCCGGATCGCACGACGCCCGACGCTGCGGATCGCGGAGCGCACCGCGACGGCGCTGGGCGAGGCGATGCAGGCCGCGGCCGGGACGGCGTGCGCGGTGCTGACGCGCGAGACGGGCGCGTCCGAGACGACGCGCTTCGCGGTCGTCGACAACAGCGCGGATCCGACCTGGCGCGGGAACGTCGAGTGGTGGACGGCGGTACTGCGGGAGCTGTCCGGCTCGGGGTACGAAGCGACGGCGCTCTGCTTCGCCCGCCGCGACCTGCGCCCCACCGCCGAGGAGGCCGCCCTCTGCGAGCGGCTGGGGCTGCCCGGCGCCTACGTCTCCCGGCTGGACGACGGGAACCTGCTCGTCCAGGCATACGTGTTCGAGGACGGCGCACCGGGGCCGGTGCGGGTCGTCGTCGCCGAGGACGAGCAGCCGGCCTCACGTGGGCAGGCCGCGCGCAAGCGGTGGTCCGCGAGCGTCCCGGCAGGACGGACCGCGGTGCACGACCAGGCCGCCGCGATCGGGACCTGGCGGGAGGTGAAGCGGGCACGACCCGCCGCCGGGGCGGACCGGCCGCCGGCCTTCGGTGCGTACGAGGTGCTCGAGTCCGTCGGCGAGGGCGGTTTCGGACGCGTCTACCTGTGCCAGGATCAGGACGGTCTGATGGTCGCGGTCAAGACGCTGCACGCGCGCCTCGCGGCGGAACCCCGGATCAAGCAGAGCTTCGCCCACGAGGTGCGGGCGGCCCGGCGCGTCGGCGGGCGCTTCACCGTGCCGGTGATCGCCGCCGACACCGACGGCCCGGTCCCGTGGATGGCGGTGCCCTACGTGGCCGCCCCCTCGCTGCAGGAACTCCTTGAGCGGTGCCGACGGTTGGACGTCGACCCGGTGTGCACGCTGGGGGCGGGCATCGCCGTCGCCCTGGACGCGATCCACGCCGAAGGCGTCGTGCACCTCGACCTCAAACCGGGCAACGTGCTGCTGACCGAGGACGGTCCGCGCGTCATCGACTTCGGCATCGCCCAGATCGAGCGCCTCACCGAACCGCGCCGCGGCTTCACCGGCACCCCCGCCTTCGCCTCCCCCGAGCAGCTCCGCGGAGAGCCCACGTTCACCCCTGCCAGCGACGTGTTCTCCCTGGGCAGCGTCCTCGCCCAGCTCGCGCTGGGCCACAGCCCCTGGGGCCGGAACACTCCCGCCGTGGTCGCCAACATCCGGGCCGGCCGACCCCGGCTCACGGGACTGCCGGCACCGCTGGCAGAGGTGGTCCGGGCGTGCCTGCACCCGGATCCGGAACAGCGGCCGACCCCCGCTGACGTGGCCGAGACGCTGGTCCCCGGAGCGGCGGCAGGCAGGATCGGTCCACCTGCGCTGCCGGAGCGGGCCCTGGCCCTGGTCAGCGAAGCCGCCACCGAACCCGCCACACGTCGCTACGAGACGCTCACCCACACCCGGGCGCACGCCGACGAGGACACCGAACGCAACGGGCTTGAACGATAGGCTTTACTACTCGTCAGTAGAAGCCTCGGTCCGACTCGTGAGGTGCCCTGTGATCGACAGCAAGCCCGCCCCGTCCGCCACCGCCCTGGCCGGGCTGCTCGCCGTCGCCGGAGTGGCGCACTTCGTGGCGCCCAGGCCGTTCGACGCGATCGTGCCCCGGGGGCTCCCGGGCCGACCGCGCACCTGGACCTACCTCAGCGGGGTCGCCGAGCTCGGCGTCGCGGCGGCGCTCGCTCACCCGCGGACCCGCAGGGCCGGCGGCCGCCTGGCCGCCGGCCTCTTCCTGGCGGTGCTCCCCGCCAACGTGCAGATGGCACTGGACTGGAACGACCGGTCCCCCGCGCTGCGCGCCGCAGCGTGGTGCCGGGTGCCGCTCCAGGCGCCGTTGGTGATCCGGTCGCTGCGGATCGCCCGGGGCTGAGCCGCCCGTTTCGGGCGCTACTGCTGCTGGGGGATCTCGTCCAGGAAGCCCTGGGCCTTGAGGAACGCGACGGTGCGGGTGGAGTCCGCGTAGGCCGTCCAGTACTGGGTCCCCAGGCCCGGCTGGCCGAACCAGGGCCGGATCGGGCCGGCCTGGACGATGAACTGCTTCGCGACGCGGTACAGGTGGTAGTTGACCACCGGGCCGGTCGCACTGTACTCGTCGAGGTTGGTCGGCGGGAGCGCGCGCTCGGCGTACGGCGTGCCCACGGGCGCGAGGAAGGAGCCGCGGCCGCTGCCGAACAGGTCGACGAGTTGGCCCGCGCGCAGGCGCAGGGCGTGCTCGACGGGGCGGCCGTCGCGCAGCACGAAGCCGTTGTTGTCCGGGTACCACCAGCCCGACTGGTTGGTCGCCTGGCTGGTCTGCCAGTAGCAGCCGAGGATCCAGTAGGGCGAGGTCGAGTCCTGCGCGTGGTATCCCCGCAGCATCCTGCCGACGACCCCGGTCCGGGGCAGGAAGGCGGGGCCGAGCCGCCAGTCGCCCTGGTAGTAGTCCTCCAGCGCGGGCGGGGCCGTCGTCGTGGCCGCGGTTCGATGGGCGGTCGGGCAGCTCTCGGCACCCCGGGCGGGCGCGGCCGCGTCAGCGCGGGCCGCTGCGGCCGGGGTGGCGGCGGCCAGCAGGAGTGCGGCGAGCACGCCCCCCAGGAGTCGACGTGTCAAACGCATCCGGCTTCCTTCCGCCCGTGGCCCGCGGGCCCGGTGCGGGCCGTAGGCGCGAAACAGCGCCGGCAGGCCTCGAGGGCCCGCCGGTCGCAGGTGACATCCCGTCACTTATAGCCGCGCGACCAGCCACGACGGCACAACGAAGGCCCGGAGGGCGGGGCGTGCCGACGAAATTCCCCCGTGCAGCCGAACGCTTTCCCTTCCGGTTCCTGGACGCCGAAGGTGTCGAAGTCCGCGCTGTGCAGGCGTGCCCCCCGGGGGGTCAGCCCCTGGACGCACCAAGGAAGCGCAGCACGGCGAGCACCCGGCGGTGGTCCGCTTCGGCCACCGGCAGGTCGAGCTTGGCGAAGATGTTGTTGATGTGCTTGGCCACCGCGCTCTCACTGACCGTCAGAGCCTCGGCGATGCCGGCGTTGGACCGGCCCTCCGCCATCAGGGCCAGCACCTCCCGCTCGCGGGGGGTCAGGGCGACCAGGGGGTCGCCGCGGCGGAGCAGAAGTTGGGCGACGACCTGGGGGTCCAGCGCCGTTCCCCCTTCGGCCACCCGCCGTACCGCTGCGGCGAAGTCCTGGACATCGGCCACGCGTTGCTTGAGCAGGTAGCCCACTCCGCTCGTGTTGGTCGCCAACAGGTCAGCCGCGTACCGCTCCTCCACGTACTGCGAGAGCAGGACCACCGCCGTGCGCGGGCGGCCGCGGCGGATCACCGCGGCCGCCCGCACGCCCTCGTCGGTGAAGGTGGGCGGCATCCGGACGTCCACCAGGGCGAGTTCGGGCTGGTGCTCCTCGACGGCGGCCAACAGCGCTTCCGCATCGCCGACTTCCGCGACGACCTGGAAGCCGCCCATCTCCAGCACCTTGACCAGGCCGACCCGCAACAGCACCGAGTCCTCGGCGATCACCGCGCGCACGGCAGCTCCACCGTCACGGTCGTCGGTCCCCCGACGGGACTGCTGAGCCGGAATATGCCGTCGACGGAGCCCACCCGCTTGGCCAACCCGCTCAACCCCGTGCCACCGGAGGGGTCGGCGCCGCCCAGCCCGTCGTCGGTGACGTTCACCCGCAGGACCGTCCCGACCCGTCGGACCGTCACCTCGACCCGCGAGGCGCCGGCGTGCTTGGTCACGTTCGCCAGCGCCTCGGAGATCACGAAGTACGCAACCGACTCCACGGCGGGCGCCGCCCGTTCCGGCAGCTCGACCCGCAGGCGCACCGGCAGCGGAACTCGGGCGGCCAGTCCGGACAACGCCGCGTCCAGGCCCCGGTCCTCGAGCACCGCCGGGTGCAACCCGCGTACCAGATCGTTGAGTTCGGCGATCGCCGCCTTCGCCTCCAGGTGCGCTTCTGCCAGCACCTCATGAGCCTCGCCCGGCAGGTCGGGCCGGGTGGCCATAGCCAGTCCCAGGTTGACCGCCAGGGAGACCAGCCGCTGCTGGGTGCCGTCGTGCAGGTCGCGCTCGATCCGGCGGCGTTCGGCATCGACCGCCTCGATCAGGTCGGTGCGGCTGCCCGCCAGGTACGCGACCCGTTCCCGGAGCCGATCGGCCCGGCTGGGTCCGAGCAGCGCCGCGACGGAGCGCGACTCCGCCCGGGCCACCACCCCGGCGAGCCAGGGCAGGAGGGACAGCAGAATGAGGCCGAGCACGGTGTAGCACGGCATCAGCGTCGCCCAGCCGAACCAGTCGCGCCGCACCCCGAGCGGCAGCGTCCACACCCAGCCGTACCCGGTGGCGCCTGCCAGACCCACCGCCGCCGCCACCAGCACCATGAGCTCCGACAAGGCCACCAGCGGGCCCAGCAGCAGGTGGTATCCGACCTGGCGCCAGGCGCGCGGTGAGGAGAGCCACCGCAGGGCCGTGGTCGGCGACCGCCGCTGCGGCACGGGCGCCGAGCGACGGATGTCCACCCCGAGCAGCGCCCGGTACCGACACCGCTGAGCCACCGTCAGCACCGGGACACTGCTCAGGACCAGGGCGAGGGACACCGGGAGCGCGAGGGCCCAGTTCCCCGTCCTGGCAGTGGTCGTCGCGCCCCAGGCCCACACGGGCACCAGCGCCAGGTGCAGCGGGACACCCGTGATCAGGAAGCCGGTGTCCCGCCGCGCCCGCCGCGCCAGGCGCCCCCACCGGGGCGGAATCGTCATGGCTCGACGTTAGAGCACTTCAACACGGGCCTGCCATGGATCTTGTATCCGCATCCATGGTGAACCCAGTACCACCACGCCGGAGCAGGGCCTCAGATGACGTCGAGTCCCGTTTTTGACGGTTCGGCGCCGCTCGGCCGTGGGGTCACCTGTGGTTCCGGGGGCCCGCTGGATCCCGGATGGTGCCATGGTTGCCCTGGGGCGCCGTGCCTGTCCGGATGATCTGACGGATGATCAGTGAGCTCGATCGAGCCCGTGCTCACCGTCGCGGAAGCAGGCCTTGGCGACGACTGTGTCGCCTTCCGACCCGGATACCGGTGGGTCCCCTACCACGGGCCGAAGCCAGGCAGTCTCAGCGCAGACTGAAGGGAGCACTGCTCAAGACCGAGAGAGGCAGCCATGGATCAAGGCTCCCGCCACGAGCTCATCAGCCGGTTGGCCGAGGCGATCCGGTCCACAGCGACCGGGCACCCGCTGCGGGTCGCCATCGACGGGCCACCCGCCGCCGGCAAGACCACGCTGGCCGACGAGCTCGCCGTCGTCCTGCGCGCGCAAAACCGCGCCGTCATCCGCGCGACCATCGATGACTTCCTGTCCCCTCTTGCACAACGCTACCGACGCGGCCGGTACTCGGCCGAAGGGTGCTACTGGGACGCCCACGACCGTGCCGCGCTGTGCAGGGTCCTGCTCGATCCGCTGGGCCCGGGCGGAGACCGAAGGTTCCAGCCAGCGGTCTACGACCGAGAAACCGAGACCCCGCTGTCCCTTCCGGTCGCCGCCGCCCCCGCAGACGCGGTCCTGCTCTTCGACGGGGTCTTCCTCTTGCGCCCCGAGCTGATCGATCGCTGGGACCTGCGCATCTTCGTGTCCGTCCCGTTCGAGCAGACGGTCGATCGCGCCCTGAACCGCGGCACCGCCCTGGCCGGGGCCGCCACCGACACCGCCGCAATCGAGCGGTCCTGGCACAACCGCTACATCCCCGCCCAACAGCTCTACTTCGCCGACGCACACCCGACCGACCACGCCGACATCATCGTCCACAACGCCGAGATCCAGCGCCCGGCCTGGGAACTCCGATCGGACTGATCGATACACAGCCCGACACCCTGTGTGCGTGATCCGGTTGCGGTAGCCGGCCTGGAACTCCAGCCGTAGATCGTGAACTTCATGGCTGGGCGGCTGCTTGGCGTCGGTAGTGGGCGGCACGGGCACGGGCTTGGTGCCGGCGTCGCCACTGCGACCAGCGGAGCCGATGCGCCAGACCGTGGACTGGGTTGATCAGTGCGGCGAACAGGTGCTGGATCTCGTTGCGGTCAGGGGGATCAGGTCCTCGGGGGCGGGACGGTCGCGGCGCTCGGCGGCGGCGTGACGGCCCAGGAAGGCATGGGCGAGCATGGCGAGAGTGACCCAGCGGTGCCAGGAGTTCCAGCGGCGGACTTGGTGCTCGTCCAGCCCGGCCAGGCCCTTTGCCTGCCTGGAACGTCTCCTCCACTGTCCAGCGCCGTCCAGTCACCTTGACCAGCTCGGACAGCGGCACCGGGCGGGGTGAGAAGCAGCGGTAGAAGGCGAGTTCGCCGCTTCGCCGGTTGCGGCGGACCAGCAGCCACCAGTTGCCGGGCCGCCCGGCCGGATCGGCGATGTCGAGCTGAGCCCAGTCGCAGTACCGCTCGCCCTTCGCTCCCGCCCCGGCGGACAGCCGCTACCAGGCCCGCCTCGGGATCCGCGCGACCAGTGCCTTCGCCTGGAACTTGCCTGCGGGTGTGACGACTTCGTGGGTGCTGGAGACAGCGAGCACGTAGCCGATCGGGCGGGTTTCGAGCGCGCTGCGAAGGTGCGGGTTGTCGCCGTAGACCTCGTCGCCCGCGACCCAGCGGGCGGGTGTGCCCGCGTCCAGCGCCCGGACGATCATCTCGGCGGCCAGTTGGGGCTTGGTCGCGAAAGAGAGGTCGCTAACGGCTCAGTGTGGGCTGTTGCGAAGATTACGATGAAGGCCCCATCGGCCTCAGCGGGTATCCGCCCAATGACCGAGAGCAGTTGCGTCTACCCGGCGGAGGGTGGCGAGTGGTGCTTCGGGTGGAATTTTAAATTTGTCGGCACCGCCGAATATAAGAACTGCTACTCAAATTACTACAACGGAACCAAAACGCATTACGCTTCCGTCATTATCGACGACAGCTTCAGCGGCCGGTACTACGCATCCGCTGGCCAGTGGGCCGATTCAAGCTTGGCAGCAGGTCTCGCGTACACCTGCTACTCCTACCACGGCACAAGCTGACAAGCAGGCATTGGAGCCGGGTGGCGATCAGCGGTTAAGAGCAACCCAACGACGCCAAGTGAGCTGTCGTGTGCCCTCCGCTCCATAGGGAGCGGAGGGCACAGGTGCTGGCTCTTCGCCGGGCCCCTGTCAAGCGAGGTAGGTTGGTGGGGCGCTGAGGGGCCTCCCCTCGCGGCCGTACGGTCCCAAGGTAGCGCCCGGGGAAGGGGAAGGGAATATATGCGCCTGCTGCGTTCTCGCGCTATACCCGTAGCGTTGTCTCTCGGGGCGGGGGTGATTCTTGGCTTTGTTGGTCCTATTGCCGACAAATGGGAAAATCCCTTTTGTGCTGCAATAGCAACAATTTTCTCGGGCGGCTGGCCGTGGGGTGGTTACGCCTTCCTAGTAGGCTTCTTCCGTCGCTCCAAAATTGAGTCAGCATTGCTGGCGTCTTTGGGGCTGGCCGTGGCAGTGGTAGTGTATTACGCCTTCAAGGATGTGAGCCCTGTGCTGCCCGCCGGGGCCGTTCGGGCCGAAAGGCCGGTCGGACAATATGGCGGCGAAGTCGCACACATTCTTCCCTGGGGAATAGCGGCATTTTTTCTGGGGGCCCCTTGCGGGATCTTGGGCAACCTGGCGCGCATCTCTGGCCTGGGTGGGCTAGCTTTCCGATTGACGGTCCCGTTTGTTGCCTTCTGCGAGACCTCGGTGCGGCTTTCAGGCGAGGCGCGAGAAGCGAGTTCGACGGCGGTGGCTACTTGGAATGTCGTTCGAGTAAGCGCGGTATTGATTGCCTTGGCCCTTGTGGGTCACGCAATCTGGCGAGCGCGGGACCGTCGGCGTCAGCTACCTGTCGCATCCCCAGAGTCGAATTGGGCTGCCAGCACATCTGATGGACCGTCGCCACGCAGGTAGTCAGTGAGCGCCAATGCCCGGCGCTACCAGCGTGACACCGGGCAGGTCGCCGCGAGACCCGGGTGACCCGCATGCTGACCGTCACCGAGCACGCGGGTGGCCGCCCGCCATCGCCTGCTGCGGCCCGGGCCACCCGACGGCAGCACCGTGATCTCCAACCGATCGAACATCACGCCACCCTACGGCGACTGGCGCACGACCTCACAGTGATCCAAGAGAAACGGCCTAGTCGAACCAGTCCGGGTCGCCGGCCTCGATGAACTGCTTGAGCACGGAGCCGTCCTGCCAGGCCTCCTGCAGCAGCGCGCCCAACCGCCCCAGGGCCTCGGGGTCGTCGCCGTGGGCGACGAACGTCCCCGCCTCGGAGTCGAAGGAGATCCGGTCCGTCAGTTCGGGGGCACGAACCCGCAGGGCCGATCGGGCCACGCCCTCCCAGCCGTAACCGTTGCCGTACTGCCCGCACTCCTCGAAGACGTCGTCGGCCGGACCCATGTCGCTGTCGCTCAGCATCAGGCAGTACGTGCCCGGCCGGTGGTCGTACTCGAAGAGCACCAGGGGTTCGAGAGTCGTGCGATCACTCATGGCGCCGACCCTACAAGTCGCCTCCGACAGTCACGGCTCGACCGCCTGCGCGCGGGCCCGCGCCAGGGCGTAGCGGGCAGCGAGTGGGCCGTAGCTGAGGCCGTGGAGAGCCAGGCTGATGAGGACGGTCATCGTCATCACCTGGCCGACCAGGTCGGCGGCGTGCGGGTCGGTCGGGGCCAGGCCGATGAACGCGAGGAGGCCGAAGACGATGGAGGCGAGCCCGCGGGGCCCGAGCCACGCCAGCACCAGACGGTCGGTCAGGTCCAGTCCGGTGCCGATCAGGCAGAGCAGCACGGGTCCGGCTCGTACGACGGTGAGCGTCAGCACCGCGTAGGCGACGACCCGTGGGTCGAACTCCCCGGTGAACGCCTGGGTGACCAGCTGTCCGAAGACGAACCACAGCGCCAGCGACATCAGCGTCCCGGCGTCCTCCACCAGGCTGAGCACCTTCGGCGGCAGGGACGGCACGTCCGGGCGGACGAACAGGCCCGCGACGAAGGCGGCGACGAAGCCGTTGCCGTGCAGCACGCCCGCCACGGCGTAGGCGAGCAGGGGCAGGGCGAGCAGCCCGAGCCGGATCGCGGCGGGGGTGGTCCAGCGGGCCCGCCAGGCGCGCCGCAGCAGGAGTCCGCCGGGTCGGCCGACCAGGGCGCCGGCCACGGTCGCCCACAGCAGCTGGTCGAACGCGTGCCCCACCGAATCCGGGGCCGGTCCGGGGGACGTGCCGTGGGTCTCCACACCGGCCAGGCAGAGCAGGAAGATCGGGGCGACGATGCCGTCGTTGAGCCCGCTCTCGACGGTCAGGACGGCGCGCAGCCAGGACGGCAGGCGGGTGTCGCGGATCAGTTCGGCGGCCGGGGCCAGGTCGACGGGCACGGTCACCGCCGCGAAGAGGGCGGCGAGCCACCAGTCGAACGGGAAGAGCAGGCCGCCGACCAGCGTCGCCGTCAGCAGGCTCAGCGGCAGGGCGAAGACCAGCAGGCGGACGAGGGAGTCCGCGCTGCGCGCGGAAGACCCCGGCGGGCACCTCGGTGGCGTCGGTGAAGAGCAGCACGGCGAGGATGATCTCCACGGCGTGCTCCGCGTCCAGGGTCGTCAGCCCGATTCGCACCGGTGCGTGCGGCCCCGCCGTGAGCGCCACGCCCGCTGCGGTCAGCGCGACCGGCGCGGTGATGCTCCAGCGCGTCAGCCTGGCGGCGACCAGGGCCCACGCCAGCAGCGTGCCCATACTGACGGCCAGCGCGATCACGCATGCACCTGTCTTCCCTGGCTTCCTCCGGCGGACGGGGGCCACACCCCCGGTCCGCACGGTAGGAAAGCCCGCTGCGGCAGCTCCACCCAGCCACGCCGGGCAACCGGGTGACGCCGCCCCGGCTCTGCCCGGACGGGGTCAGGCCGCCGCCCGCGCGCGGGCGCGGCTCTCGGTCCCCTGCCGGACGACGCGTCGGCGGCGCGTCGGCATGCCCACGGTCGGGTTGGCGACGCCCCAGGCCGCGCCCTTGCAGATCAGCTCCTTGTAGCGGGCGGCCAGACGGCCCGTCAGGGCGCGGTTCACCGCCTGGTCGTCGGCGGTGACGAACTGGATCAGGCCCTCCCGGCGGCCGAGAGAGACGCACTGCTGGTAGTAGCGGATCGAGACGTGCGGGAGCTTGGCGCCGGTGAGGCGGGCGGCGACGGCGTCGGCGGCCTGCCAGGCCATGGGGACGCCCGAGGCGCAGGACATGCGCAGCGGCTTGCCGCCGGGGCCCATCGCCAGCGCCGCGTCCCCGATGGCGTAGACGTCCGGGTGGGAGACCGAGCGCATCGTCTCGTCGACCGCGATCCGGCCGCCGGTGGTCAGCTCCAGGGCGGTGGCCCCGGCGATCGGGTGGACGGCGAAGCCCGTGGTCCAGACGGTGACCTCAGCCGGGACCGCGGTGCCGTCGGCCGTCGTCACCCGGTCCGCCTCCACGGCGGTGACCGTCGTGTGTTCGTGGACCGTGATGCCGAGGCCGTCCACCACCTTCCGCAGGTGGGCGCGGCCCTTGTCGGAGAGCCAGTCGCCGAGAGCGCCGCGCACGACCAGGGCGACCTCCAGGTCGGGGCGGGCCTCGGCGATCTCGGTCGCGGCCTCCACGCCGGTCAGTCCGCCGCCGACGACGACCACGGGCCGGCCTGCGTCCAGGGTGGTCAGGCGGTCGCGCAGGCGCAGGGCGCCCGGGCGGCCGGCGAGTTCGTGGGCGTGCTCGGCGACGCCGGGCACGCCGCCGTCGTTCCATCCGCTGCCGAGGGCGTAGACGAGGGTGTCGTACTCCAGGTCCGCGTGCTCCAGGTCTATGTGCTCCTGGTCTGTGTGCCCCAGATCCTCGCGCCCGGGGCGGTGCACGGCGGTGAGCGTCACCGCCTTGCGGTCCACGTCCACGGCGGTGACCTCGGCGAGCCTCAGTTCGACGCCCGTGCCCGCGAACATCTCGCGCAGGGGTCGGGGCGTGAGGTCCTGGCCGGTCGCGAGCTGGTGCAGCCGGACGCGTTCGACGAAGTCGGGCTCGGGGTTGACGAGCGTGATGGTGACGTCCTCGCGGTGCAGCCGCTTGGCGAGGCGGCCGGCGGCGACGGCTCCGGCGTAGCCGGCTCCGAGGACGACGATGCGGTGCTGCATGGACTTGCTCCTGTCTGCGCGGGATCCGCCGTGGTCGTGCGCGGTTTCGCCCCTTGAACCGGGCAGCCCGGCGTTTCCTGACAGGATCAGGATGTGAAGCACGTCACATGAGGTCGGCGGGCGTCAGAGGGTGTAGAGGCAGTCCCCGTGGTCCCCGGCGGCCCACAGCGCCGTCGCACGCACGAGCTTGTCGGGGTTGACCTGGCTGCGGACCGCGACGATGCCCTCCGCGGTGACCTCCAGGCAGGTGATCCCGACGACCCGCCCGTCCACGACCGCGACGACGGCGGGCCCGCCGTTGGCGGTCGTGGCGTAGATGTCGGGCGCGCCGCCGACGTAGGCCCGCTTGGACGGGCTCGGCTTGAACAGGCCGCGCAGGAAGGTGGCGACCGCGAGCGCGCCCTCGAACGCCTTGGCGCGGGCCGGGACCTTGCCGCCGCCGTCGCCGATCGAGACGGCGTCCTGGGTGAGCAGGCGTACCAGTGGTTCGGTGCGGCCGCTGGTCGCCGCGGCAAGGAACTCCTCGACGATCCTGCGGGCGGCGGCCTCGTCGATCTCGGTGCGCGCCTTGCCGTCCGCGACGTGCTTCTTGGCCCGGTGGAAGATCTGCTGGCTGGCGGCTTCGGTGAGGTCCAGCAGCTCGGAGATCTCCCGGTGGGTGTAGTCGAAGGCCTCGCGCAGCACGTACACCGCCCGCTCGTTGGGCGACAGGCGCTCCAGCAGGACGAGGACTGCGTACGACACCGACTCGCGCTGCTCGACGGTGTCGGCCGGACCGAGCATCGGGTCCCCGGCGAGCAGCGGCTCGGGGAGCCAGGCTCCCACGTACGTCTCGCGCCGGGCGCGCGCCGACGTCAACTGGTTGAGGCAGAGGTTGGTGAGGACCTTCGTCAGCCAGGCCTCAGGGGTCTCGATCCGCGCGACGTCGGCCGCCTGCCAGCGCAGGAACGTCTCCTGCACGGCGTCCTCCGCCTCGCCCGACGAGCCGAGCAGCCGGTAGGCGATGGCCTCCAGCCGCGGCCGGGCGGCCTCGAAGCGGTCGACGTCGCTGGTGATCAGGCCCATGCCCGAGATCCTAGCCATCCCGGCGCGGAACGGCGGAGCGCCCCCTGTCGGGTGGTGTGCCTGCTCCCCCGTCAGAAGTCGTCGGCGAGGAGGTCGGTGAAGCGGCGGGCACCGATGTTGCCGCCGGAGAGGAGGACGCCGATGCGGGACGGGGTCGGGGTGATGCGGCCGGCGAGGAGGGCGGCGAGGCCGACCGCGCCGCTGGGTTCGACGACGATCTTGAGGCACTCGAAGGCCAGGCGCATGGCCTCGATGATCTCCTCGTCGCTCGCCACCGCGATCTCGTCGACCAGGCGCCGGTTGATGGAGAAGGTCAGCTCACCGGGTGTCTGCGTGGCGAGGCCGTCGGCGACGGTGCGCGGGACGGGGATGCCGACGCGCTCACCCGACTCCAGTGAGCGCCTGGTGTCGTCGCCGGCCTGCGGTTCGACGCCGACGACGCGGACCGGGCGGCCCAGGCAGGTGACGGCCGTGGCGCTGCCGGCGATCAGGCCGCCGCCGCCGACGGGGACCAGCAGGGCGTCCAGGTGGCCGACCTCCTCGACGAGTTCGAGTGCGGCGGTGCCCTGTCCCGCGATGACGTGCGGGTGTTCGTACGGGGGTATCAGCGCCAGGCCGCGCTCGTCGGCCAGGGACGCGGCGAGGACGGCCCGGTCAGCGCGGTAGCGGTCGTAGGTGACGATCTCGGCGCCGTAGCCGGCGGCCGCGGCGCGCTTGGACGCCGGCACGTCTTCTGGCATCAGGACCATCGCGGTGGTGCCCAGTTCCCGCGCGGCCAGCGCGACGGCCTGGGCGTGGTTGCCCGAGGAGTAGGCGACGACGCCCTTCGCGAGCTGCCCGGCGGACAGGCGGGACACCGCGTTGTAGGCGCCGCGGAACTTGAACGCGCCGGCGCGCTGGAAGTTCTCGCACTTGAAGAAGAGCTCCGCGCCCACACGTGCGTTCAGGGTGCGGGAGCGCAGCACCGGGGTGCGGTGCGCGACGCCGTCGATCCGCGCGGCGGCGGCGCGCACGTCGTCGAGGGTCACCGGGTGGGGGTGCGTCATGGGGGTGCTCCGGACGGAAAACGACGGGTCGGCGGGTCGGGTGGTCGGCTGGTCGGCGGGTCTCAGCCGTAGTCGGCCTCACGTGCGGCCGCCGCGACGGTGGTGACCGTCTTGAACGTCCGGATCATCGTGTAGGCGGTGTCCGCGCCGAACTCCACGCGGCGCGTGTCGGTCCGGCGCACGGTGGGCACCAGATCCGCCGCCGCCGCGAGGTGGGCGGCGTCGAACTCGACCTCGACCCGGTAGGTCCTCCCGGTCACCGGCTCGGTGCGCCGCGCGAGGGCGGCCGCCTGCTCGGCGGCCTCGCGGATCAGCTTGGACGTCACCGCCGGCGGGCGGCAGACGGCGGCGTAGCGGGTCACGCAGTCCTTCACCGCGACGGTGACCGCCGAGGGCGCGTAGGTCCGGGCGTCCTCGCAGGTCAGGTCGTCGCCGGTGACGAGCGTCACCGGAACGCCGAACTGGGCCGCGACGAGGGAGTTCAGGTAACCCTCGCTCGCCGGGACGCCGTCGACCCAGACGCCGGTGATCGAGTTGGCCAGGTAGGTGTGGGCGAGGACGCCCTCGGTCCCGGCGCCGGTGTGGTAGCCGACGAAGGCGACCCCGGTGACGTCCGGGTGCTGCACGCCCTCGACCATGCTGAGGTCCTTGTGACGGCCCGTCAGCAGCTGCGCCCGCGGGTCCAGGTCCTCCAGCAGCAGGTTCCTCATCGTGGCGTGGGCCTCGTTGACCAGGACGGAGGTCGCCCCGCCGTCGAGGAATCCGGCGATCGCCGCGTTCACGTCCGAGGTGAACATCGTCCGGCAGCGCTGCCAGGCCGGGTTTCCGGGTTCGCAGTCGTCGGGCCAGGTGACGCCGGTGGCGCCTTCCATGTCGGCTGAGATCAGGATGCGCATGGGTCCTCGCGTCGGCGTCGGTTCGGTGGGTACGCAGCTGTCCCGTCCGAGTCTGTCCTGCCTCGGCCCCGGATGCCGGGTGCGTGCGGTGGAAGCGTGTCTGAGCATCCACTTCCTTGAGGCTTCCCCGGTCCGGGGCGCTCCCGTGCCTAGCTTCGTCGCCATGAGCAGCAACAGGGTGATGGACCAGGTGTGGCCGCTGAGTGCCCGGTGGGCCGACGGCGAGCTCCGGCTCGGCGGAATCGGGGTCGGCGAGCTGGCGCGGAAGATCGGGACTCCGGTCTACGTCCTCGACGAGGACGACTTCCGCGCCCGGTGCGCCGCCTGGACGTCGGCGTTCCCGGGCGGCGACGTCCACTACGGCGGGAAGGCGTTCCTCGCCCCGGCCGTGGTCGGCTGGCTGCGCGAGCTGGGCATGTCGTTGGACGTGTGCAGCGGCGGCGAGTTGGCCATCGCGCAGCGCGGCGGGATGCCTGCGGGCCGGGTCGTCTTCCACGGCAACAACAAGTCCGTCGCCGAGATCCGCCGCGCGGTCGAATGGGGCGTGGGCTGCATCGTGCTCGACTCGCTCCAGGAGCTGGAGCGCGTGGCGGCGGTCGCACGGGTGCTGGGGGTGCGTCAGGGCGTGATGGTCCGGGTCAAGCCGGGCGTGGACGCGGACACCCACGCCGCCTGGGCCACCGGCGGTGAGCGGACGAAGTTCGGCCTGTCCGCGGCGTCTGGCGAGGCGGCGGAAGCGGTGCGCCGGGTGCTGGCGGCGCCGAGCCTGGAACTGGTCGGGCTCCACTCGCACATCGGCTCGCAGATCTTCGATCTCGGTTCGTTCGGCACCGCCGCCGAGCGGATGGTGGACTTCCTGCGCGCCGTGGAACGCACACACGGCGTCACCGTCGGCAGGCTGGACCTGGGCGGCGGGCTCGGTGTGTTCTACCTTCCGGGCGAGAAGGCCGCCCCCTCCCCCGCCGACCTCGCCGCCGTGCTGCACGCCGTCGTTCCCGAGGACATCCAGATCGCCCTGGAGCCGGGCCGCTCGATCGTGGCCGCGACCACCGTCGCCGTCTACGAGGTCGGCACGGTGAAGGGCCGCTACCTCAGTGTCGACGGCGGGATGAGTGACAACCCGAGGCCGGCGACCTACGGCGCCGCCTACACCGCCGTCCTCGCCTCGCGGGCGAGCGACGCGGCTCCCGCGCCGTTCACGGTCGTGGGCAAGCACTGCGAGACCGGGGACATCCTCGTCGACGGCGTGGACCTGCCCGGCGACGTGCGCGCCGGGGATCTGATCGCGATCCCGTGCTCGGGGGCGTACCAGCGCGCGGCGGCGAGCAACTACAACCAGATCCCCCGCCCGCCGGTGGTCGCCGTGCGGGGCGGGGTGGCCCGGGTGATCGTGCGGCGCGAGACGGAGGAGGATCTGCTCCGCGTCTTCGTGTGAACGCGCGTGAACTCATCCACATCTGGACGAGATCGTTCCGTGATCATCCGTGACTTAGTCTGCGGGGATGCTCAACACGCACCGCCTGCACGTCCTCGCCGAGATCGACCGGTCGGGGAGCATCGCGGGGGCGGCGCGGGCGCTGCGCCTGTCGCCCTCCGCCGTCTCCCATCAGCTCTCCCAGCTGGAGAAGGACGTGGGCGTCGGCCTGGTGGAGCGTGGTGCGCAGAGTCTGCGGCTGACGCCGGCGGGGCGGCGCCTGTCGCTGCGCGGGCAGGAGGTGCTGGCGCTGCTCGACGCCGCCGAGAAGGACCTGCTGGCGCAGGCGCGGGCCGACTCCGGGCACCTGCGGATCGGTTTCTTCGCCTCCGCCGGGTACCGGCTGCTGCCGCAGGCGCTGTCGCGCTTCTCCGGTCGCTACCCGGCCGTCGAGCTGGAGTTGGTCGAGGGGCAGCCGCACGAGCTGGCGGACAGCGTGCAGCAGGGGGCCATCGACGTGCTGATCGCCTTCGAGTACCCGCTCGCCCCCTGGGCGCTGCCGGAGGGGGTCGAGGTCAAGGAGTTGCTGCACGAGCCGCTGCACCTGGTGGTGCCATCCGGGCACCCGGCCGGCCGGCGGGCGCAGGTGCGCCTCCAGGAGCTGGCCGGAGAGCAGTGGATCACCTCGTTCGGAACGGGCGCGCCGGTGCTCTCGGTACTGGAGCGCGCCTGCGCGCTGGAGGGGTTCACCCCGAACATCCGCTGCCGCAGCGACCACTACGAGGTGATCCTGGGTCTGGTGCGGGCGGGGATGGGAATCGCCCTGATACCGACTCTTGGCATCAACGACGCCCCGGGGGTGCAGATCACCCGGCTGTCGGGGCCCCGGCTCTACCGGAAGGTCGTCGTCGCCTTCCGGCCGGGCAATCCGAACCCGCTGCTCCACACGTTCATTGCGTACCTGGGCAGCGTCGCGTCGAGTGTGCTCACGGTGGCGAACCGTCAGCGGCAGGCATAACGTGCGCTCCTGAGGGTTTGCTGTGCGGGGTCTGAGCGGGCGCGGAGGCGTCAGCTCGCGAGTGCGGCGATGCGCGCGCCGACGGAGCGCATCGCCTGGAGCATGGCGAACTCCCCTCCGGGCGGGCACGAGGTGAGCACCGCGTAGCAAATCTGCCGCGCACCTCGGACCACGCCCACGTCGCAGCGGGTGCCGACGTCGGTGCCGGTCTTGTTCGCCACCCACAGGCCGTCGCCGCCGACCGGGCGGACGGTGTGGTCCTCAGGATCGTGCGGGATGAGCGCCGGGACCATGGTGCGGTCGGTGCACGCGGCCATCCAGCCGAGCATGGTCCGTGCCCAGGGTTCTTCGCCGGCGACGCGTTCCGCGAGGCCGAGCAGTTCCCGGGCGGTGCCGACGGCGAAGGTCGGGGGGTGTTCGGGCAGGCGCGGTTCGCGGATCCGGTCGAGCAGCCGCGTCCGCTCCAGCCCCAGCAGGGCGGCGCGTTCGTTCACGCGATCCAGGCCGAGCACGCGGATCAGCGCGTTGGTGGCGGTGTTGTCGCTGACCGCGGCTGTGAGCCGGGCCAGGTCGGGCACCGTCCAGCTGCGCGGGGTGAGCCGGGCCAGCAGGCCCGATCCCCCGCAGTAGTCGTCCTCGCGCAAGGCGACCGGCGCGTCGGCGTCCAGGGTCCCTGCGGTGAGGCCGTGCGCGGCCTCGGCCAGCAGCAGCAGCTTTCCGACGCTGGCGAGCGGCAGGGGTTCGTCGCTTCGGTGATCCAGCTCCCGGTGGGCGGAGACAGCGACGGTCAGTGTGCCCGCCCCGACGGCGGGCAGGACGCCGGTCAGCATGCGAGCACCCTCCCGGGGCGCGCCCCGGTCACGGCCCCGTCCTCCACCACGACCGCGCCGTCGACCACCACCAGCCGGATCCCGGCCGGGGGCAGCAGCGGCTCGGCGAAGGTGGCCCGGTCCGCCACGGTGGCCGGGTCGAAGACCACGAGGTCGGCGTGTGCACCCTGGCGCAGGACGCCGCGTCCGGTCAGGCCGAACCGCGCCGCCGTGGCGCCGGTCATCTTGCGGACCGCGTCGGGGAGGGAGAGCAGGCCGAGATCGCGGGTGTAGCGCCCGAGCACGCGGGCGAAGGTCCCAGACCAACGGGGGTGCGGCAGGCCGGGCCTGGGCACCCCGTCGGAGCCGATCATCGCGAACGGCGCGCCCAGCACCCGCTGGACGTCGTCCTCGCGCATGGAGTGGCTGATGATCGTCACGTCGCCGTCCTCGGCGAGCAGCAGCTCGGCGACGACGTCGAGGGCGTCGGCGCCGTGTTCGGCGGCGATGTCGGCGACGCTCCGGCCCTGGAGGCCCAGATGGTGGGCGGCGCCGGCCACCGTGATCCGGTCCCAGCCGCCGTTGCCGACGGTGTTCTCCCACCCCGGCACGCCCTCGGCGATGGAGACGCGCATCCGCTCGCGCGCCGCGGGTCGCCCAGCCGCTTCAGCAGCAGCTCCCGGCCACCGTCGTGGGCCCAGGGCGGCAGCATCGCGGCCAGGGCCGTGCTGCCCGCCGTGTAGGGGTAGACGTCGCAGGTCACGTCCATGCCCGCGGCGCGCAGCCGGTTCAGCCGCGGCAGGGTGCGCAGGGTTCCGCCCCAGGCGTACCGGCCCGCCGTCTTGTGGTGGGAGACGTGCAGGGCCGCGCCGCTGTCGCGGGCGATCCGGACGGCTTCGTCGAGGGCCGCCTCGACCTGTGACATCTCGTCACGCAGGTGCGTCACATACGGCTTGCGGTGCCGGGCCGCCACGGAGGCCAGCGCGGTCAGCTCGGCGGTGTCGGCGTAGCTGCCCGGCGCGTAGATCAGGCCGGACGAGAGCCCGACCGCGCCCGCCTCGAGCGCCTCGTCCAGTACCCGGCACATCTCGGCGAGTTCGGCGTCCGTCGCCACGCGGTCCTGGTGGCCGACCACCGACGCGCGCACGGTTCCGTGGCCGACGAGGGAGGCCAGGTGGTTGGCCCGGCCCTGGGCCGCGTGGGCGCGGGCGAAGGCGGCGAAGTCGCGCAGCCGCCCGGGGAAGGCGCTGTCGCCGCAGTTGCCGCAGATCTCGACGGTGACGCCCTGCAGCACGGCGGCGTGCGCCTGCGCCTCGCCGATGCCGTCGAGGGTGGTCAGGTCGGAGTGCGTGTGCGCGTCGACGAAGCCGGGCGCCACCACGTGGCCGGTCGCGTCGAGAACCCGCGCGGCCGTCGCGGCGCTCCCCGCGGGCAGGATCGTCACCACGCCCTCGGCGACGGCCACATCCGCGCGGCGCAGCGGGGCGCCCGTGCCGTCCGCGAGCAGGCCGCCGCGGACGATCAGCTCGAAGTCCCGTCCCGTCATCGCGCGGCCGGTCCGGAGGGCAGCGTCGTGGCGCCGCTCCTGGCCACCACCTCGTCGACGGTCTCGGCCCGGCGCAGCAGCGTGAAGCGGACCGTGCCGTCCGCGGCGACGTCGAAGCCGTGGACGGGCGGCATCGGCAGGCTGTTGTAGTGGAAAGGCGAGGAGAACGCGTAGGCCCCGGTGTCGGGAACGACGACCAGGTCGCCCTCGGACAGGCGCGGCAGCAGGCGCTCACGCGCCAGCAGGTCCCCGGCGAAGCAGCAGGGGCCGCCGACGTCCTGGACCTCCGGCTCGGCGCCGCTCGGCCGGCCGCCCTGGTCGTAGGCGAGGACGCGCAGCGGCCACAGCTCGGGGGCGAAGGCGGTGCGGGCCACCAACTGGGCTCCGGCGTGGGTGAGCGCGATGCGGCGGCCGCCGGACTGCTTGGTGTACTCCACCCGCGTGGCGAAGAACCCGTTCTTCGCCATCAGGGAGCGGCCGTACTCGGTGACGATCCGGAAGGAGCCGTCGAACAGGGCCGGCACCGCCGACTTGAGCGCCTCGACGTGGTCGGCGTGGGTCGGCGTGTCGTGGTCGGCGGTGAAGTCGACCGGCAGTCCGCCGCCGATGTCGATGCCGACGACCTGGCCGGGGCGCTGCCGGTTCACCTCGCGGGCGAAGTCGACGGCCGCGGCCACACCGGCGGCGTTGAGCTCCAACGGGACGCCCTGCGAGCCGACGTGGACATGGACCCAGCGCAGCCACGGCCGGGCCAGGTAGGCGTCGAGCAGGCGCTCGCGGTTGCCGGAATCCTCCAGCGCGATCCCGAACTTGGTGGTGCGGCCCGCCGTCGACATGGCCTCGATGCTGCCGAGCCCGACCTGGGGGTTGATCCGCACGCCGACGCGCGGGTCCGGCGCGGCGGCGCCGATGAGCTTGTCGACGCGTTCGAGCTCCTCGAAGTTGTCGACGTTGACGGCGATGCCTTCGGCCAGCGCGGTGGTCAGCTCGGCGAGCGTCTTGACGGGTGAGTCGAGGACGATCCGGTCCGCGGTGAAGCCCGCCGCCCGTGCCTGCGCGAGCTCACCGGGGCTGCTCACCTCGCAGCCCAGTCCGTGGGCACGCAGCTGCGCCAGGACCGGCACGAGCGGGTTCGCCTTGGCGGCGAAGGCGTGCAGCACGTCCAGGCCGGACGGCCAGGCCGCGCGCAGCGCCCGGGCGCTCTCGGCGAGGCCCGCAAGGTCGACGAAGCAGGCCACCGGGGTGTCCTGGGCGTCGAGGAGCCCCTGTTCGGCGGCGGTGTGAACGGCTCGGTCCCGCCTGCTTCGGCGCGCGGGGACCGGGGTCGGTGTGGAGAGCATCGCTTCCTCCGGGGAGGTTCGGACAGCGGGGCCAGCCTGCACGGACGAGGCGGTCATCGGCGGCAGCATCGAAAACCTCGGTGCTCAGTCACCACTTCCTTCCTCGGGGCCGGCCGAGCCGCCCCCAGCCGCCAACATAACGGCTCACCGCGGCAACGTCGCCGCGTGACCTGCGGAGATTCGAGTGAGGAGCAGACCCGTGACCGAATTCACCGCCTCTGCGGGCACCGTGTCCGGCACCCGCTCCGGCGCCTGGGCGTCCCCGATCACCCCCGAAGCGGTCGGCGCCCAGGAGGGCACACCGACGTGGCCGTCGGTGGTCGGGGCCGAGACCTGGTGGTGCTCGTCCGATCCGACCGCGTCTCGGGTGCGGCTGCTGCGCTGCGCCGGGCCGGGGACGCCGGCGCAGGAGGTTCTGGGCGCCGCGTGGTCGGTGGGCAACCGCTCCCTCGGCTACGGGGGCCGGCCTTTCCTGGTCCTGCCGGGGGAAGCCCGGCACCGGCTCGTCTTCACGCACGCCGCCGACCAGCGTCTGTACCTCGTGGACGTCGCCGCGTCGCGCGGCCCGGCGGACGCGCCGACGCCGGTGCCCGTTCCGCTCACGCCCGCCGACCCGGACGGCGTGACCACCGCGTACGCCGATCCGATCCTCGGCGCGGACCCGACCGAGGTCTGGTGCGTCCGGGAGGTCACCCGGGCCGCGTCGGGCGCGGGCCTTCAGGATCCGGCGCCCCGCACCTCGCGGGACATCGTGGCCGTCCCGCTCTCGGGTGCGGCGGCCGACGACCCGGGCGCGATCCGCGTGGTGGCCCGCTCGCACCACTTCCTGTCCGGGATCCGGCTGAGCCCGGACGCCTCGCGGCTGGCCTGGATCGGCTGGAACCACCCCGACATGCCGTGGGACACCAGCGATCTGATGGTGGCCCGGATCCGGGACGGGGTGGCCGTGCGGCCGAGGCGGGTACTGGGCGGCGAGGGCGTCTCGGTCCCGCAGGCCGAGTGGGCCGACGCGCGCAGCCTCTACGCGATGGCCGACCCCGACGGCTGGTGGAACCTGCACCGGGTCGAACTGGCGGGTGAGAGCGCCAGGGCGTCGTGCGTGCTGCGCGTCGACGCCGAGTGCTCGCACGCGATCTGGCGCGTCGGGGCAACCTCGTTCGCGGTGACCGAGGCGGGCGTGGTGCTGCGTCAGAGCCGCGGCGAGGAGACCCTCCAGCTCTGGGATCCGGCGACCGGCACCGTCACCGACCTCGCGCCGGAATGGACCTCCTTCGCGCTCGGGCACAGCACCGTCGGGCACAGCACAGTCCAGCAAGGCGCGGGCGGGCAAGGCGTGGGCGGACAGGGCGCCGCAGGACACGGCGCGGTCGCCGTGGTCGCGGCGGGCCCAACCGAGACCGCGCATCCGGTGCGCTTCGACCTCGCCTCCGTGCGGGGCGCCCACACGCCCGTCGTGACCGTCTCCCGCCACACGACCACGACCACGACCACGACCACGAGAGGCGACCGCCTCGGCCCCTGGCACTCGGTGCCCGAGCGCCGAACGGTCCCCGTCCCCGGCGGCTGGGAGGTGCCCTACCTGTACTACCCGCCGACCAACCCCGACCACCCGGGACGCCGTGACGGAGCCGCGCCGCTGCTGATCGACGTCCACGGCGGCCCGACCAACCGCACCGGCGGCACCCGCAGCCTGGAGATCTCGCTGTTCACCAGCCGCGGCTACGCCGTCGCCTCGGTCGACTACGGCGGGTCGACCGGCTACGGCCGCGCCTACCGCGACCGGCTGCGCCACCACTGGGGCCGGGTCGACGTCGACGACAGCGTCGCCGTCACCCGCGCCCTGGCCGAGGCGGGGCTGGCGGATCCGCTCCGGACCGCGATCCGCGGCGGCTCCGCCGGCGGTTGGACCGCGCTCGCGGCGCTCGCCCACACCGACGTCTTCTGCTGCGGGTCCGTCTACCCCATCAGCGACCCGCTGACCTGGTCGGGCGGCCAGACGCACGACTTCGAGAGCCGTTACGTCGAGACGCTCGTCGGCGTGCTGCCCGACGACGAGGACCGCCACCGCGCGGTGTCGCCGCTGGCGAACGCCGCGCGCATCACCGTCCCGTTCGTGATGCTGCAGGGCCTGGACGACACCATCTGCCGTCCCGACCAGGCGCGCCGGCTGGTCGAGGCGGTGGACCGGGCGCACGGGCCCGGCCTGTGCTTCCGCCACCTGGAGTTCCCCGGCGAGGGGCACGGCTTCCGGCGCGCGGCCACCGTCGCCGCCGCGCTGCGGGCCGAGCTCGAACTGTACGCCCAGGTCATGCACGGGAGCTGAGACTCCGTCAACCACCGGCTCCGGCCCCTTCGCGGGACGCCCACTCCCTTCTCCAGTGACTGTGAGGTGCAGGTCATGTCCGATCCCGTCGCACCGGCCCCCGTCCCCTCCGCGGACGAGGCGGCGGCGCTGGCCGCCGACGCCGTCGAGCTCTGCTCCCGGCTGATCCGCTTCGACACCAGCAACTTCGGCGGCGGCGAGAGCCGCGGCGAGCGGGCCTGCGCGGAGTGGGTCGCCGAGCAGCTGACCGACGCCGGCCTCAAACCGGTCGTGCTCGAGTCCGCTCCCGGCCGGGCGAGCACCGTCGTGCGCATCCCGGGCGAGGACCCGACCGCGCCGGCGCTGCTGGTCCACGGCCACCTCGACGTCGTGCCGGCCGAACCGTCCGACTGGGCGAGCTACCCCTTCTCCGGGGAGGTCCGCGACGGCGCGGTCTGGGGTCGCGGCGCGCTGGACATGAAGGACATGGACGCGATGATGCTCGCGTTCGTGCGCCACCTCGCCCGCACCGGGCAGCGTCCGCCGCGCGACCTGGTCTTCGCCTTCGTCGCCGACGAGGAGGACACCGGCGAGTACGGCGCCCGGTTCCTGGTGGAGCAGCACCCGGACCTGTTCGAGGGCGTCAACGCCGCGATCAGCGAGTCCGGCGGCCACAGCGTCCACCTGCCGGGCGGCGGGCGGCTCTACCCGATCGCCGCGGGTGAGCGCGGGAGCGCCTGGATGACCGTCACGGCGCGCGGCACCGCCGGACACGGCTCGCGCGGAAACGACGACAACGCACTGGTCAAGCTGGCCGCGGCGATCGGGCGATTCGACGCGCACGAGTGGCCGGTGCGGCTGGTGCCGGTGGTCGAGGCGCTGCTGGACGGCCTCTCCCGCCACCTGGGCGTCGACATCGACCCGACCGACCTCAGCGCGCTGGGCGCGGCCGCCGACCTGGTCTCCGGCACGCTGGCCAACTCGGTCAACCCGACCATGCTGCGGGCCGGTTACAAGCACAACGTGATCCCCAGCGAGGCCAGCGCCGCGCTGGACGGGCGGCTGCTGCCCGGCACCGCGACGGAGTTCTTCGCAACCGTCGACGCGCTGCTGGGCCCGGACCTCACCCGGACCGGCGACTTCCAGGCGCCGGTCAGCGCCGACCACACCACCGCGGACTTCGCCGCCATGGCCGCGGCGTTGCGCGCCCACGACCCGGAGGCGCTGGTCCTGCCCTACTGCATGACCGGCGGCACCGACGCCAAGGCGTTCGCCACCCTCGGGATCCCCGGCTTCGGCTTCGTGCCCGGCCGCACCCCCGCCGACTTCGACGCCTGGCAGTACGTCCACGGCGTCGACGAGCACGTGCTCACCGACAGCCTCGGCTTCGGCGCAAGCGTGCTGACCACCTATCTGATGACCCACCCCCGAGCATTCGCCTGACTTCCCCCGTCACCCTCACCCCCACGGAGACAGACATGGTTGTGCGCGAAAGCAGAAGAATCCGCGCGATGCTGGCCGCGGCCTGCGTCAGCGGCCTGCTCGTGGCCGGCCCCGCCGCCCTCGCCACCGCGACCGCCGCCCGGGCGGACTCCTCGACCGGCGCCACCTCGGGAACCACCCTGCGGGTCGCCATGGACAGTTCGGGCGTCGACACCCTCAACCCCTTCACCGCCTACTTCAACGGCGCGCTCGACCTGTTCGGCAGCATCTACCCCTCGCTGACCTCGATCGACGAGAACGGCGTGCCCGGCCCCTACCTGGCCGACTCGTGGACCCTGTCGCCCGACCACCTCACCTGGACCTTCAAGATCCACAGTGGGCTGAAGTGGAGCGACGGCCAGCCCCTGACGGCCGCCGACGCCGCCTGGACGCTCAACCTGATCATGACCAACACTGTCGCCGGCACGGCGAACGGCACCCTGGTCTCCAACTTCGCCTCGGTGACCGCCCCCGACGCCACCACACTGGTCATCAAGACCAAGCAGCCGCAGGCGAACGTCACCTACGTGAGCATCCCGGTCTCCGGCATCCCGATCGTGCCGCAGCACATCTGGCAGTCGCACGTCGCGGACCTGAAGGACTACAAGAACGACACGTTCCCCGTCGTCGGCTACGGCCCGTGGACGCTCACCGACTACCAGACGGACCAGTACGCCAAGCTCGACGCCAACAAGTCGTTCCTGCTCGGCGCGCCCAAGTACGACCACCTGATCGAGCAGCTCTACAAGGAGTCCGACGCGGCCGTCGCGGCGCTGAAGGCCGGTCAGCTCGACTACATCAACGGCGTCAACGCCACCCAGTTCTCCTCCCTGCAGCACACCGGGGGCATCACCACCGCGCAGGCCGCCGGTGACGGCTGGACCGGTCTGGAGCTCAACCCCGGCGCCAGGACCCGCTCGGGCAAGCCGATCGGCACCGGCAACCCGGCCCTTTCCGACCCGGTGCTGCGCCGCGCGATCGCGCAGGCGATCGACAAGAAGACGCTGGTCGCCAAGGTGATCGACGGTCAGGGCCAGGTGGCCGCGGGCTACCTGCCGCCCGCCTGGCCGCAGTGGAACTGGACACCGCAGGCGGGCGAGGAGCAGTCCTTCGACCCGGCCGCCGCGAACAAGATGCTCGACGCCGCGGGCTACAAGACCGGCGCCGACGGCATCCGCGTCGACCCGAAGACCGGCAAGCCGCTGAACCTGCGCCTGGGCATCCACTCCGACAGCTCCAACGACTCGGCCATCTCCACCTACCTGGTGGGCTGGCTCAAGGCGATCGGTGTCGGCGTCACCATCCAGCCGATGAGCATGACCGCACTCAACAGCGACCTGGGCAAGGGCGACTGGGACATGCTGATGGACTCCTGGACCACCGGCCCCGACCCGACGTACCTGCTCGGCATCCAGAGCTGCTCGACGCTGCCGGGCGACGACGGCAACGGCGGCAACACCGACGCCTTCTTCTGCGATCCGAACTACGACAAGCTCTTCGCCCAGCAGGCCACCATCTTCGACCCGGCGCAGCGCGCCCAGGTCGTCGGCCAGATGCAGGACATCCTCTACAAGGCCGACGTGGACCAGCTGTTCTACTACGCCACCAACAAGGTGGCGGCCTCCACCAAGGTCACCGGCCTGGTCACCGGCAAGCCGGACAACGGCTTCTACCCTGCTCAGACCAGCTTCTGGAGCTACCTGAAGGCCGCGCCGGTGGCGCAGAGCGCCTCCGCGTCCTCCGGGAGCAGCACCGGGACCTTCGTCGGTCTGGCCGGCGCCGTGGTCGTGGTCGGCGCCGGCGCGGTGGTCGTCCGCCGCCGTCGTGGGGCGGACGACCGTGAGTAGCCCTTCCGCCGTGGCGGAAGCCGTCGGCGCGGCACCCGACCCACGCCCCCGCCGGGCGTTCCGGGTGCCGCGCCCCGGCTACCTCGTCACCAAGCTCGCCGCCGCCGCCGTCAGCTTCGGCGTCACCCTGGTCATCGGCTTCGTCCTGTTCAACGTGATGCCCTCGGACCCGGTGCGCACCATGACCCGCGGCCGCCCGGTCAGCGAGGCCCAACTCGCGGCGCTGCGGGTCCAGCTCGGGCTGGACAAGCCGATCTGGGAGCGGTTCTTCGACTACGTCGGCAACACCCTGCACGGCAACCTCGGCTACTCCTGGGAGTACCAGCAGTCGGTGGCCTCCCTCACCCTCAGCCGGGTCGGGCCGACCCTGCTGCTGATGGGCACCTCCTTCGCGATCTCCGTCGTGCTGGGCCTGTGGCTCGGGATGCGCAGCGGCTGGCGCGCGGGCAGCCTGTTCGACCGGGTCACCTCCTCCACGGCGCTGACGCTGTGGTCGGTGCCGACCTTCTGGCTCGGCATGATCCTGCTGATCGTCTTCAGCGTCGGCATCGGCCCGATCCACGGCTTCCTGCCCACGGCCGGGATGAGCGACCCGACGCTGCCCCAGACCGGCATGACGCACTATCTGGACGTCGCCCGCCATCTGGTGCTGCCGGCGCTGACGATGGTCCTGGTCGTCTACGCCCAGTACGTCACGATCATGCGGTCCTCGATCATCGAGGAGAAGGGCAGCCCCTACCTGCTCACCGCCCGCGCCAAGGGCCTGACCGACGACGCCGTGCGCCGCCGCCACGCCCTGCCCAACGCGATGCTGCCCTCGGTCACCATGATCTTCATGCACCTCGGCGGCCTGATCAGCGGCGCGGTCACGGTCGAGGCCATCTTCTCCTGGCCGGGCCTGGGCGATCTGACCTACCAGGCCCTGACCATTCCCGACCTGCCGGTGCTCCAGGGCACCTTCATCGTCTTCAGCGCGAGTGTGATCATCATGAACCTGCTGGCCGACCTCGCATACCGGGTCCTCGACCCCCGGGTGCGCGCCCAGTGAGCGCCGCGCAGACGGCCACCGAGCCGGTCCACGCCGAGGCGCCCGCCGCCGCGCCCGTCCCGCCCCGCTTCGCCGCGGCGCGCCGCTTCGCCCGCGCCTTCCGGGGTCGCCCCGCCGGGGTGGCCGGGCTGTCGATCCTGCTGCTGTTCACCCTGCTCGCGCTCCTCGCCCCGGCCTTCATCGGACCGGACCAGCTGGACGTGACCAAGGTGAACGGACCGCTGCTGGCAGCCCCCAGCGGCTCCTACCCGCTGGGGACCGACCAGGCCGGCCGCAGCGTCCTGCTGCTGCTGATCTGGGGATCGCGCGAGTCGCTGGAGATCGGCGTCCTCGCCACCGTGCTGACCGTGGTCTTCGGCAGCGCGATCGGCATCGTCGCCGGGCACTTCGGCGGCTTCGTCGGACGCGCCCTGATGCACGTGACCGACTGGTTCATCGCCCTGCCGAGCCTGCCGCTGGCGATCTCGCTCGCGGCGGTGCTCGGCCAGGGCTCGGCCTCGATCACCATCGCGATCGCCGTCACCTCCTGGACGGCGACGGCCCGCCTGGTCCGCGCGCAGACCCTGGCGGTGGAGGCCCGCCCGTTCGTCGAGCGCGCCCGTGCGCTCGGCGCCGGGAACTGGCAGATCATGCTCCGTCAGGTGCTGCCCAACGTGATGCCGCTGATCCTGGTGTCCAGCACCCTGACCGTCGCCGGCTCGCTGCTGTCCGAGGCCACCCTCACCTTCCTGGGACTCGGCAGCCCGACCGACGTCACCTGGGGCGAGATGATCCACGACGCCTTCTTCGGCGGCGCGTTCACCGCGGACGCCTGGTGGTACCTGCTGCCGCCCGGCCTCGCGATCCTGGCGGTGGTGCTGGGCTTCACGCTCACCGGCCGCGCCGTGGAGCACGTGCTCGACCCGCGGATGGAGAACAAGTGATGACGACACCGACCGCCACCGCCTCACGCCCGCTGCTGGAGGTGCGCGATCTGCACGTAACCTACCGGCAGGGCGGCCAGGCCGTCCCCGCCGTCCGCGGCGTCGACTTCACCCTCGCGCCCGGCGACACCCTCGGCGTCGCCGGGGAGTCCGGCTGCGGCAAGTCCACGATGGCGCTCAGCCTGCTGCGGCTGCACGGCGACGCGGCGAAGGTCACCGGCGAGGTGCTCTTCGACGGCGAGAACCTGCTGACGACCAGCTGGTCCAAGCTGCGGGCGGTGCGCTGGGCCGGGGCCTCGGTGGTCTTCCAGGGCGCGATGAGCGCACTGAACCCCGTCCGCACCGTGCTCGACCAGATCGTCGAGCCGATGGTGCTGCACGACAGGGTCGGCCCCAAGGAGGCCGAACGCCGCGCGACGGAACTCCTGGACAGCGTCGGCATCCCCGCGCGGCGCATCCGCAGCTACCCGCACGAGTTCTCCGGCGGGCAGCGGCAGCGCGTGATGATCGCCATGGCGCTGGCCTGCCGCCCGGACCTGATCATCGCCGACGAGCCCACCACGGCGCTCGACGTGATGGTGCAGGCCCAGATCCTGGAACTGCTGGGCGAGCTGGTGCGCGAGTCGAGGATCGCGGTCATCATGATCACCCACGATCTCTCCCTGCTCGCCCACACCTGCGACCGGCTGGCCGTGATGTACGCGGGGCGGATCGTCGAGCTCGGCCCGTCCCGGCAGGTCCTGAAGGACCCGCAGCACCCCTACACCCGGTCCCTGTCCCAGGCGTTCCCGACCATCGGCGACCCCGCCTCCCGGCGGGCCCCCGCCGGTCTGCCCGGGGACCCGCCCCGGCCTGGCGAGAACGACCAGGGCTGCGCCTTCGCGCCGCGCTGCCCGGAGGCCGAGGAGTCCTGCCGCAGCGGGGAGCTGCTGCTGTGGCCCACCGGCCCCGGCCGTTCGGCGGCCTGCCGGCACGTCCCGCCCCAGCACGGAGGTACCTCGTGACTCCCATCCCCGACCGGTCCGGCGCCGAGGCCCGCGCCGACGTCCCGGCCCAGGTCCCCGCGCCGGAGCAGACGCCCGCGCTGGAGGCCCGCGACCTGTCCGTCGTCTACCCCGGCTCCCGCGGCCGCGGCCCGGCGCGCGCCGTGGACGGCGTCAACCTGCGCATCGGCAAGGGTGAGATCGTCGCCCTGATCGGCGAGTCCGGCTGCGGCAAGTCGACGCTCGCGCGGGCCCTGGTGGGCCTGGTCAGGCCGACCGGCGGTCAGGTCCTGTCCCAGGGCCGCCCGCTGGACTACTCGGCCAAGGCGCTCAAGCAGTACCGCCGCCACACCCAGCTCGTGCTGCAGGACCCGGGCGGCGCCCTCAACCCGAAGCAGAACGTCTACGACGCCGTGGCGCTCGGGCCGCGCCTGCACCGGCTCACCGAAGGGCTGCCCGAGCGGGTCCACGGGGCGTTGGCCCGGGCGGGGCTGCGCCCGCCCGAGGCGTTCGTCGGCCGCTACCCGCACGAGCTCTCCGGCGGCCAGCAGCAGCGTGCCGTCATCGCCGGCGTGCTCGCGCTCGACCCCATGGTCATGGTCGCCGACGAGCCGGTCGCCTCGCTCGACGCGTCGGTACGCGGCGAGATCCTCAAGCTGATCCTGCACCTGCGCGACGAGCTCGGGCTCTCCGCCCTGGTCGTCAGTCACGACCTCGGGCTGGCCTGGAACATCGCCGACCGGGTCGCCGTGATGTACCTGGGCCGCGTCGTCGAGCAGGGCACCGTGGAGGAGGTGCTGCTGCACCCGAAGCACCCCTACACCCAGGCCCTGCTGTCGGTGATCCCGAACGGCGCGGAGGACTGGCGTCCCACCCTGCTGACCGGCGAGCCGCCGGACCCGACCGCGATCCCGGCGGGCTGCCGCTTCCACCCGCGCTGCGGCCGCTGGGCCGCGGCGAGTGAGGCCGACCGGGCCGCGGCCGCGTGCGACCGACGCGAACTGCCCGTGCTGACTCCGGACGGCGCCCGCGCCGCCTGCCACCTGCTGGAACCGAACACCCTTCTCCCGGAGACGGTATGACTGGCACCACTCTGCTCCGCCCGCCCGCGCTGCGCCCCGGCGACACCGTCGCCGTCCTGTGCGGCAGCTCCCCCGTCGACGACCAGGACCACCTGGAGTCCGGCCTGCGCGCCCTGAACTCCGTGGGCCTCAAATCGGAGGTGTTCGCGACCGCCCGCGACACCGGCAGCATGTACCCCTACCTGGCCGGGACTGACGCCGAGCGCGCCGAGGACCTCACCCGGGCCCTCACCGACCCCCGCTACGCGGGCGTCCTGCTCGCCTGCGGCGGCTACGGCATGCAGCGCACGCTGGAACTGGTGGACTGGAGCCGGATCGACGCGGCCGCCCCCAAGGTCGTCGTCGGGTACTCCGACGTCACCGCGCTGCTGGAGGCCCTCGCGGCGAAGCTCGGCTGGGTCTCGCTGTTCGGGCCGATGGTTGCCTGCGGCGGCTTCTGGGAGGGGCCGGACGAGTACGACTTCCGCCAGCTGATGAAGCTGCTCTGCACGCCCGGGGACGTCAGGCAGCTGAGCTTCCCGGGTGCGCGCACCCTGGTGCCGGGCACGGCCGAGGGCGTCACCCTGGGCGGCACCGCCACTTTGCTCACGGCGAGCCTCGGCACCGACACCTCCTACCCGGCCCGCGACGCGATCCTGTTCCTGGAGGACGTCGACGAACTCCCCTTCCGGCTCGACCGCGTCTTCACGCAGATCCGCCGCGCCAAGGACTACCTCGACGGCGTCGCCGGGATCGTTCTGGGCACCTTCACCGAGTGCGGGGACCCCGCACACGTCGACCGGCTCCTCGCGGAGCGCTTCGGCGACTTGGGCGTGCCGGTGCTCGCCGGAGTGGACATCGGCCACAACACCGCGATGCAGACCTACCCGATCGGTGTCCGCGCCCGCCTCGACGCGGACCGGGGCACCCTCACCTTCCTGGACCAGGTGCTGGCCGAACGGCAGGACTGACTCCGCTCGTCGGCGGCGGCGCAGTACCGTTGCACGGTGATCCTCCCCAAGGTCCGCGACCCCCGGTTCATCACCATCCGCCGCGGCGGGACGCTCACCGACGCCGACCACCGGCTCCTCGCCCTGTGGGCGGCCGACTGCGCGGAGCACGTGCTGCCCCTGTTCGAGTCGGTGCAGTCGGCGGATCCGCGGCCGCGCCAGGCGATCGAACAGGTCCGGGCGTGGACCCGCGAGGAGATCCGGATGTCGGACTCCCGCGCCGCGGGCGGCCATGCCATGGCCGCAGCACGGGTGTTGACGGGCGCGGCCCGGCATGCGGCGTTCGCGGCCGGCCAGGCCGCGGTGGTGGCGCATGTCGCCGCGCACGAGCTGGGCGCCGCGGCCTACGCGATCAAGGCCGTGCGCGCGGCCGTACCGGTCGGCGAGGCCGAGGGTGCCGGACGTCGGGAGTGCCGCCGGCAGCGCGACCGGCTCCCGGAGGCGATCCGCGAGCTGGTCCTGGACGACCAGCGGCTGCGCAACGAGATCTGCTGGTCGGTCTTCGACGTCGTGGACTGAAGCCTCCCGGACACCCCTCGCGCACGCCTCTTCCGGACGCCCCCGCAGACCGGCGGGGGCGTCGTCGCGCGTCAGCGGGTCGGGGGCTGCCAGCCGTGGGCGAGGATGGCGAAGACCTCCTCGACGGCGGCCCGGCGGTCCTCCTGACGGCGGGCCAGGCCGGGAACGTCCAGCACGAAACGGGCCAGCGCCGTGCAGGCGAGGTCGTCGTGGCCGACGCCGAACTCGTCGGCGATGGCTGCGCCGAGGGTGTCGGCGTGCCGGGTCCACATGCGTTCCGCGTAGGCGCGCAGCGCGGGCGTGCCGTCCACGAGGCGGGTGAACTCCTCCGCCTGCGGGTGCGCCGCGATCGGCAGCCAGGTCGCGAGGACGTGTGCGCGCAGCGCGTCGATGACGCCCACACCTTCGGGCCGTTCCCGCACGACCGCGACCAGACCCGCGTCGGTGCTCTCCTCCTGGTCGAACACGAGGGCTTCCTTGCCCGGGTAGTGCTTGAACACCGTGGCCGTCGACACGTCCGCCGCCTCGGCGATCTCTTTGATGCTCACGTGGTCGTAGCCGCGTTCGAGGAAGAGGCGCAGGGCCGCGTCGGCGATCGACTGCCGGGTGGCGGCCTTCTTGCGCTCGCGGCGGCTGACAGCTGGTTCGGTCATACCGGCGAGCCTATCCGAAAGTGTCACCCGAAGATAAGTTGTCACGTTCTACTTTTCTACTTACTCTACTAAGGACGCATGGCTCGCAGCGAAAGGAACGACCTATGACCTCCTCCCCCCACCCCGGCCGCGCCAGGATCAGCATCGTCGGCGCCGGCCCCGGCGGGCTGACCTGCGCCCGCATCCTTCAGCGCCACGGCATCGCCGTCACCGTCCACGAGCGCGAGAGCGGCCCCGACGCCCGCGACCAGGGCGGCACGCTGGACCTGCACGCCGACAACGGCCAGCTCGCGCTGCGCGAGGCCGGCCTGCTCGACGAGTTCTTCGAGCTGGCGCGACCCGAGGGCCAGGAGATGCGGCACCTGGATCCGGCGGGCGCGATCACCGCCCATCAGATCCCCGGGCCCGACGACCTGTTCAAGCCGGAGATCGACCGGGGCCGGCTGCGCGACCTGCTGCTCGGCTCCCTCCAACCCGGCACGGTGCGGTGGGGCCGGCGCCTGGAAAGCATCACCGGGCCCGCGCGGGGGCCGCGGCTGCTGCACTTCACCGACGGCACCACCGTCGAGGCCGACTTGGTCGTCGGGGCCGACGGCGCCTCCTCCCGGGTGCGCCCGGCCCTCTCGCCGGCTGCGCCGCAGTACAGCGGCATCAGCTTCCTCGAGGCGTGGTTCTCGGACGTGGAGACCCGCCACCCCGAGATCGCCGCACTCGTCGGCCAGGGCGGCGCGCACGCCGCCGACGGCGAGCGAGCGATGTTCGCCCAGCGCAACGGCGACGACCACATCCGCGTCTACCTGATCCAGCGGGCGCCCGCCGACTGGATCGCCGCACGCGGCCTTGCGCCCGACGACACCGGCGCGATCCGCGCCCTGCTGCTGGACCGCTACGCGCACTGGTCACCCCGGATGCGGCAGCTGATCACCGACAACGACGGCCGCTACGTCGACCGTCCGATCCACGCCCTGCCCGCCCCCCACGCCTGGGAGCACCAGCCGACGGCGACCCTGCTCGGCGACGCGGCCCACCTCATGCCGCCCCTCGGCGTCGGCGTCAACCTCGCCATGCTCGACGCCGCCGATCTCGCCCGGGCCCTCGCCGACGCCGCGACCGTCGGCGACGCCGTCCGCGACTACGAGAACACCATGCTCCCCCGCTCGACCGACATCGCCCGAGCCCTCGAAGGCCGCGCCGCGGACCTCCTGGACCCGCCAACTCCTGACGACGCCTCAGGCAACGGCGACGAAGCGGAGCTGAGGACGGCGTGACACAGGAGGCTTCCCGCGCCGCGTTCCGGCTTCGACCGCGTCCGCACCGCCGTCCGCGCCCTGGCTTCGTGACCTGTCAGCGGCGCGCCCGATCGAGTGGGCTCGTCTCCGAGCTCGGGCAGGTCGGCGGGGGTGGCCCCGATCCCCTCGGTGACCTCGTCGGTCAACCAGTGCCAGCCCTTCCGGTCGGCGAAGGGAGGTCCGAGCCACGACCGCAGAGCGCACCTCGCGCCGGGCCGGCCAGCGATCGGGCTTGCGGCGCTGCGCGGCGGTCCCCCGCCGGCAGCGCCACAGTCCGTCGTCGTGTCAGGTTCGCTATGCGCAGGCGCCGTCGGCGGTCCACACCGCCCACGAGGTCGGGGCGCCGGGCACGGCACCGGTCGATCCGTAGGTCGCGGTGTAGTTCCTGCCGCTGTAGGAGACGACCGCGCCGGTCGTGTACGTGGTGGACGCGTTCCACGCCGCCGCGCAGGTCCCGCTGCTCGTCGGCGAGGGGCTGGCGCTGGCCGTGGGCGACGGGGTCGCGCTCGCGGTCGGGCTCGGGGAGGGCGACGTCGAGTGCGAGGGCGAGGCGGTCGGCGTGGGTCCGCCGCCGTGGGGGTCGGCGATGATGGTCACCGTCCTGGTCTGCACGCCCCAGTTGTTCGCCTGGTCGCCGGGGAGCCAGATGTCGACGGTGTCGTTCTGGATCCAGGTGCCGAGATCGGCGGCGTAGCAGGTGCCGTAGCCCGGTACGGTGAAGTACGTGCCCCACGGGATCACCCGCGGATCCGTTGCGCAGACCCCGAGCTGGGCGTTGTAGCCGGAGGCCGTCGCGCCGGTGTTGTCGTACGAGGTCACCATCATGGAGATCTGCGTCCCCGGCGCCGCGTCACCCGCGCCCGGCGCGATCGTCCCGTCCGCGCCGAGCCAGTAGGGAGCGGAGAGCCGGCCGAACGAGGCGTCCGAGTTGCTGGTGTCGTACATCGCCACGACGTCGTAGTACGCACCCTGGCAGGGCGCGGTGTCGGTGACGGTCAGCGGGCCGGTCTGGCCCCAGTAGCTGATGTACCCGACGTCCACGCCGTCGCGCCACACCTTGTAGGCCACGGCGTTCGGCACCGGGGCGACGGTGATGGTCACCTGCCCGTTCTGCAGCGAGCCGCTGATCGTGGGCGCAGCGGGCCGGGAGGTGAAGTCGACGGCCGGGGCGGTCTGCAGCGGCGGCACCCACGGGGTGGTGCTGCGGGCCGGCGGCGTGATCCCCGAAGCCCAGAAGGGGCAGGCGGGGAGTGAGCTCACCGCCGCCGCCTGCCGTGCGGCGGCGGCACCGGCGGAGGCGTTGGCGGAGGCGTTGGCGGAGGCGGGCGCGCCGAAGGACAGCACCCACAGAGTCACGACGGCCATGGCCGCCGCCGCCGTCGCCGTCGCGAACCATAACCGTGCGCGTCGAGGGAGATGGTGAGGCATGGGGGTGCTCCTTCGTGGCGGGGCGTGGGGGAAGAGACCCGCGGCACGTCCTGGCATGTACCCGCAGGCTCCGCGGCCCAGTGAACCCGAACCCGAAAGACACCGTCAAGGGGTCTAGACCAATATCGTCCAGACCAATCCGCCCGGCCTGACCGCCCCGGCGGTCCGTCGGTGGACCCGCGACGGTGGCCCCATCGGCCGCGCCCGGGGACCAGAGGTGTGAACCGACGGTGTGTCAGGGCCCAACAGAGCCATGACCCGGCCTCGCGTGACCCACAGTGGCGAGGGAAGCCGGCAGGCAACCCCCTACACGAGCGGAGGCCCGTTCATGGACGACGGCCGCACGATCCACCGGAGCCCGAGGGCCGAGCATCCTCGCAGCACCGGTGCGCCCAGCGCCGCCGCGTCGTCATCGGCCCCCCTGCGCCGACGCGGCCGGCAGGCGTTCGCCGTGGTCACGGCGGTGGCCCTGGTCCCGGCCGGGCTGATCGCGGCGGGCGCCCCTGCCGCGGCCGCCTCCCCCTGCGGCCTCGGCGTCCCGGTGGCTGTTGGGACGTACCGGGCCTGCGTCTACGAGCAGCCCGGCACCGCCCTGTTCACCGTACCCGCGGGCGTCTCCGAGGTCACCTTCGCCCTCGACGGCGCGCACGGCGGGCACGGGGCCGGCGTCGGCGGCGGCAGCGGCAACTTCGGAGCGGTCGGCGGCCGGGTGGTGACGTCGATCGGTGTGACGCCGGGACAGGTCCTCCAGATCAACGTGGGCGGGGTCGGCGGTCTGATCACCGGCGGATTCAACGGCGGCGGCGTCGGCGCCGACGGCATCGACGACTCCTCCGGCGCCGCGGGCGGCACGGGTGGCAGCGGTGGCGGAGGCGGAGCGTCGGACGTCCGCACCGCCCCCTACACGGTCAACGACCGGATCATCGTCGCCGCGGGCGGCGGGGGTGGCGGCGGCAACGGCGGCGGAGCGTATTACAAGAACGGCGGCCACGGCGGTGTCGGCGGCGCCGGTGGTGCCGACTTCCTGCGCGGCATGTCCGGCACCAACGGCCTCGCCGGCAACGACAGCAACACGCACAACGGCGGACAGGGCGGCGGGGGTCTCGCCGGCACCGGTGCCGGTGACACCGCCGCCGGTGTCGGCGGCGGCGGCGGTATCGCCGGCGGTGCGCCCCTCTCGCATGCGCACCCCGGCGTCGAGGGCGGATCCGGCAGACTCGGCGTCGGCGGCGACGGCGGCCGAGGAGGCGCCGGGCAGCACGGCGGCCCCGTCTACCCCGACGGCGGCAGCGGCGGAAGCGGCGGCGGAGGAGGCGGGGGTTACTACGGCGGAGGCGCCGGTGGCGGCGGTGGCGGCGGAGAGGGCGGAAGCACGGCCGCGACCGGCGGTGGGGGCGGCGGCGGAGGAGGAGGCAGCAGCTTCAGCCGCTCCGCTGCCACGTTCTCCCCCAGCCGGCTGCCGGACGACGGCCAGGTGACCGTCTCCTACACCGTGAAGGACGCGACCACCACCAGGCTCACCTCCAGCCCCAACCCCTCGGACGCGGGACAGACGGTGTTCTTCGCGGCGACCGTCTCGGGCGGGAGCACGACCCCCACCGGCACCGTGACCTTCGAGGAAAGCGGCAGGCCGATCGGCGTCCCGATGCGCCTGCTGCCCAGCGGCGAAGCCCTCCTGGCCCACACCTACACCCAGGGCGGCACGCACACCGTCACCGCCGTCTACAGCGGGGACAGCACCCACCAGGGCAGCACCAGCGCCCCGTTGACCCAGACGGTGCGGTGACCGCCGACGGTCACCATCGCCGTCCGTCCCTGACGCCGAAGCGGCGGCGCCCTACGCGTCCAGCAGCCCGTGGACCGACACCGGCGGGTGGAAGCAGGCGGTGACGGTCTTCCCGTCACCGCGGCGGCGGGCGTGCCAGTGATCGGCCACCGCGTCGACCAGGACCAGCCCCCTGCCGCCCGTCGCGTCCACACCCGCCTCGCGCGGAACCGGCAGGTGGCGGCTGCGATCGTGCACGCTCAGGCACAGACAGCGGCCGTCCCACAGCAGCACGAGTTCGGCGTCGCTGCACGCATGCACGTGCGCGTTCGTCACCAGCTCCGACACCGCCAGCACCACGGCGTCCGCTGTCTCCGGGGCTTCGCGGTCCCATCCGAGGAGGTGCAGGTGCTCCCGCGCCCACTCCCGGCCCGCCCTGACGCCGGAGCTCACCGGCAACCGCTGCGCCCAGCCCACCGCCCGCACGTCGACCACCGTCCCGATCACGACTCATCCTTGCCGGTGCGTCTGCCCGCCCGGGCCGTGGGTATGTACGGGCGAGGACCTCAGGCGCCCTGCGCATCCGGCTCGGCGACACCGGGGGCGAGGTCAAGGCCCAACTCCCGTTCCAGCTCCTGGATCCGGCGCTCCCGCTGCGCCTCAGGCGCCCGCTGCGCAGCGGGCGCCTGAGGCGCAGCGGGCGCCTGGTGCAGCACGGCGACCGCGACCAGACGGCGCGCGAGCAGCAGCGGAGCGCTCACCGGCCAGGAGCAGCCGACGAGCAACGCGATGGCCTTCGCCTGCTCGCGCTCCTGACGCTGGAACTGGCGTTCCCCGGCGGCGTCCGAGCTGCCTTGGGCGCGCCTGGCCAGGAAGGCCGCGCGCTGACGGGCGAAGACGCAGTGGGCGGTCCAGAGTGCGACCGCCGCGTAACCCGTCAGAGCAATCACCACGAGCACGGCCGCGCCCTCCCTCCTCGGACCACCGGTCTCCCGCGCCTACCCCCGATCCGCGCCAGAAACCGTCCGCACCACGGGCATCGGCGACCTCACCGCATGCCGCAGCGCCCGGCCGCCGCCGAGGGCGGCCGGGCGCTGCGCGAGAGGTGGAATCGGCGTCAGCCGGTGAAGGCCGTCAGGCCGTTCGGGGTGCCGAGGCCCGTCGGGCCGTCGTAGCCGGGTTCCGCGTGGCACAGGTAGGCGGGCGAGCAGCTGCTGGTGGACCCGCTGGTCACGTCGTTCAGTGCCGAGGCGTGGGCGTACAGGTCCGCCGCCGGGACGGCCGCGGTGTGCGCGCCGGCGTCCGCGTAGACGGCCGCGATCAGCGGGGACGCCACGCTGGTGCCGCCGTAGACGTTCCAGCCGCTCGCGCCGAAGGTCTGGTAGACGGCGACGCCGGTGGCCGGGTCGGCGACGGCGGAGACGTCGGCGACGGTGCGCTTGGCGCAGCCGGTGTCCTTCTGCCAGGTCGGCTTGGCGTCGTAGGCGGAGCAGCCGGAGCCCGCGCCCTCGGTGCTGCTGGTCGACCAGACGCTCTCGCTCCAACCACGGGAGTTGGACGCCTTGTTCAGCGCGGTCCCGCCCACGGCGGTGACGTACTTCGAAGCGGCGGGGTACTCCACGCCGTAGCCGCTGTCCCCCGAGGAGGCGGTGATGGCGACGCCGGGGTGGTTGAAGTACGTCGAGTCGTAGGAGGTGTCGGTGGCGGACTCGGAGCCGCCGTAGCTGTTGGAGATCTCCGTCGCGCCGAGCTTGGCCGCCTCGTTGACCGAGGCGCCCAGGTTGGCCATGGACGCGGTCTTGGCCTCGACCAGGATGATGTGGGCCTTGGGGGCGATGGCGGAGACCATGTCCAGGTCGAGCGAGATCTCGCCCGCCCAGCCCGAGTTGTTCCCGGGCAGGCCGGTGGTGCTGCCGGTCTGGCTGACCTGCTTGAAGCAGCCGGTGGCCTTGGTGCAGCCCGGCAGCCCGTACTTGGCACGGTAGGCCGCCATGTCGGCGCCCGCCTTGGGGTCGTTGTAGGCGTCGACGATGGCCACGGTCTGCCCCGCGCCGCCGTTGGCCGCGATGTTGTACGCGGAGCGCAGGTCCGAGGGGCCGTAGCCCGAGGGGGCCGCGTGCGGGGTGGCGCCCTCGGCCCGCATGCTCTCGGCCGCGTTGGTGACCCGCAGGGCGTCGCAGTAGGCGTGACCGGGCGTCAGGTCGACGGAGCAGGAGCGGGCCCAGGCGACGGCGGGGTGCGCCGTCGTAGGGCCGGCGGCGAGAGCGGGCGTCGCGGCGAGCATGCCGGACAGGGCCAGCGCGGCCGACCCGAGCAACGGGACGGCGCTGCGGCGAAGGGGGGCGGCTATCGGGTGGGAACGCAACGTACGGCCTCCAGAGTCGAGTGGAATCGGGGGCGTGCAGGACGTGCAGGTCCACGGTTTGACGACGAGCCGGTTGCCACCCCCTGTCGGGGTGGCTTCGGAAACGTAGCAAGGCGGTTCGGGGGTGACAACGCGCAGGGGTGTGGTTCCACCGGGCTGTCGTGTGGAGATCTGTCGGGTGGAGACCGGGCGCGGTCCGAAGGGCGGCGTCCGGTGGGCGCGTACGGGTCAGGCCGAGAGGACCGGGCCTTCGGCGAGGTCGAGTTGGGCCGTCGCGGCGCCGGTCACCGGGTTCCTGGCGCTGTCCATGAACTGCCCGACCCAGCTCTTGGGCATCGGCGCGCCGTGGTTGTGGACCAGGTTCCCTGCGTACTGACCACCGCCGTGCGCGGCGAGCACGTCGGCGGTGAAGCCGCAGAAGTGCGCGAAGCAGGCTGTCGTGGTCGAGCCGTCGAGGTCGAGGACGTTGCCGGTGAGCAGCGCGGCCGGGTCGCGCCCGGCGGTGGCGAGGGACTCGCCGAACGAGATGGCGGCCTTCCCGCCGAGCGCGCGGAAGTAGTTCCCGACTGCCTGGAGGCCGCGCCCGTGGCAGTCGATGTGGGCGTCCGCGCACAGGTCGAAGTAGCAGCCCTCGACACGCAGGGTCCACGGTGTGCCGGCGAGGCCGTAGGTGATGTGGCTCGCCCCCTCGGCGGAGGAGAAGTGGCAGTCGGTGACGGACCAACCGCCCGCGCCCGCCAGGGTGGGGCCGAGCTGGACGGCGTGGTTGTGGCCGTTGACCTGGCAGCCGCTGACCCTGCCGTCGGTGCTGCCCCCGCCGGGGTGGGCCGTGGAGAGGCCGTCGGCCAGGACGAAGGTGCCCGCGCCGTAGGAGGAGCAGAACAGCACGCGTCCGTTGACGGCGAACCAGTTGTCGGTCCCGGACGACAGGAAGCGCAGGAAGCCTCCCGTGCCGTCCGGGTCGCCGCCGCCGGGGTAGCCGCTGAAGCCCGGTGAGCCGCAGTACAGGTCCCGGCAGTTGACGAAAGTGACGTCGGAGGTGTCGATGACGGTCGCGCCCCACATGCCCACCACCGCTCCCCCGCCCGGTGCGGTGCCGAGGAAGCCGAGGCCGTCGACGGTCAGACCGTGCGGATTGGCGGCGACGAAGGCGCCGTCGCCGCTGACGCCGACGCTCAGCAGGCCGGTGGTTGCGGTGTCGAGGGGCGCGAGGACCGAGCCGGTCAGGGTGGCGACGGCGGGGGCGTCGGAGTCCTTGAGCGTGCTGCGGCCGGTCAGCGCGGCCACGCCGCCGGGGACGACGACGCCGGTGGTGCGGTAGCAGCCGCCCGGCGCGGGCGGGAACCAGACCTCGGAGCCCGGGACCGCTCCGGCGGCGGTGAGCGCCTTCTGGATGGCGCGGGTGTCGTCGGTGTGTCCGTCGCCCCGCGCGCCATAGGCCGTCACGTCGAACACGGTGGGGTCCGCGACCCCCGACCCGGCCTGCGGCGTCGCGAGCGGAGCAGCGGCTGTGGCTGCCGCCGCGGCTCTGGCCGGTGTGGCGCGGGTGGCGGTGAGACCGAGACCCAGTCCGGCGCCGACCGCGCCGAGGGCGAGGCTGCGGCGGCGCGTCAGCGCGGGGGCACGGGCGGCGGGCGCGTCTTCTTCACCCGTGTCGAGCGGCGTCCAGGGCATCGCGGGGTCCTTTCGTGGGGGCCAAGAGCCGGACGGGCCTTTCGTGCGGTCAGCCGTCGACGGCGCGTGCGACGGTAAGGGCGGTCTGCGGGAGCGGGCCGGTGCATCGGGGGCAGGCGGCCCCGGCCGCCGGGTCGTTGAGCCAGAAGCCGTCGACGTCGCCGCGGACGGCCTGGGCGGCGCGCGTGATCGCGGCAGCGCTAACCGCCTGGCCGGAAGGGTTGGTGCTGATCCCGGCCAGCACGCGGATGTCCGGGTTGGCGCTGCGGGCCTGCGCGGCGGCGGCGCGGACGAAGGCGGCGAACTTCGCGGGGTCCGCCTCGGCTCCCTGGCTCTGAATGTCGAGCACGTCGGCGGAGGGGGCGAGCTGTCCGAACAGGCCGGCGTCGAGCAGGGCGCCGAAGGTCCCCCTGCCGCCGCTGGAGCCCGGCCGCAGGACGGAGGCGAGGTCGGTGGAGGGGGCGGCGAGGAAGACCAGATGGTGGCGGTGCGTCAGCTGGGCGGCCAGCCGGTCGTAGCGGGCCGGGTCGGCCTGCTCGGCGGCGGGTGTCATCCCCCAGTGCTCGTTGTCGTAGAGCACAGCGCGGATGCGCGGGTCGACGCGGTTTTCTGCGAACGCGGCACGCAGGTCGCGGTAGCTGGTGAAGTCGGCCGTGGGCGTGCTGCTCCAGCCGGAGGGGATCTGCCAGCTCCCGGTGCCGGTCAGCACATACGTGCGCGGGGAGTCGAAGGCACGGGTCGCGGCGGCGCGGTCGGTGGCGAGCAGACGCGCCAGTGTCTGCCCGCTGACGATCCAGAACGGTCCACTGCCGCCGGTCGCGACGCCTGCTCCGGGCGCGGAGGCCGTCGGCGGGCGCGGCACGGTCGCGTGGCCTCGGGCGTGGCCGGCCGAGCAGCCGGTCGTCAGCGCGAGCAGCAGGACGGCGGCCAGGACGACGCGCACCGGTCCACGGGGGTTCGTCCAGAGAGCGGGCATCCGGTTCCGCCTCATCCTCGGGCCGAGGTGCGGGCCGCCGGTGCGGCGGCGGCGACGGGACGTCCGGCACCGAAGAGCTCCCGTAGCGGCCCGGGCGGTCGGACCCGCCGCGTCCCGCAGGCGAGCGTCGACTCCAGCTGGAAGAAGCGTTTGAGGAAGGAGAAGGGCAGCCACAGCGGCAGCCAGGCCAGCAGGTGGGCGCGCCGGTAGTAGAAGATCGCCGCCACCCTGGGCAGCAGGGCGGGGAGCTGCGCGAGGACGAACACCGCGGCGAATCGGGCGATGTTGTGCTGCGGCTGGGGCTGCAGCACGCCGTAGACGAAGGCCAGGATCAGCACGAAGAAGTGCACCGGCGAGGTCAGCCGGGTGCCGGCGCTGCGCGGCAGCTCGAACCAGAAGCGGGTGCCGGGCGCGCCCTGCCCGAAGGGGGTGAACCGGCTGAAGTTCATCATGCCGCCCAGGCCCCAGCGGAACCGCTGCACCCGGAGCTGGCCGATGCTCGCCGGCACGTCCTCGTAGGAGATCGTCTGCGGGGCCACCACCGCACGCCAGCCCAGCCGCCCGAGGGCGCAGGTGAACTCGGCGTCCTCGCCGAACATGCCGTGCACGAAGCCGCCGAGCTCCACGGCGGCCTGCCGCCGGAAGGCGCAGAAGGTGCCGGGGATGCACGGAACGCCGTCGACCGTGCTCAGTGCGGAGAGGCAGAAGCCGTAGGTGAACAGCTGCTCCATGGCCCGCATCCGGTCGATCCAGGTCGAGTACGGCTCCTTGGGCAGCGGCAGGACGCCGAGGGTGCCCACCCGCGGATCGGCGAGGAAGTGCGGGATGGCCCCGGCGAAGGTGTCGCGGTCGAGCGCGCAGTCCGCGTCGACGCGGAACACGAAGTCGGCGGTGCAGCGGGCCAGGGCGAGGTTCAGCGCCTTGGCCTTGCCGCCGTGCCGGCCCTGGATCACCTCGCCGGTGGCGTGCTCGTAGGCGCCGACCACGGCCTCGGCGAGGGCGCGGGTGTCGTCGGTGGAGCCGTCGTCGCACAGGACCACGTGCACCGGCCCGCCGTAGCCTTCGGCCGCGCGGTCGATGGAGCGCAGCAGCCGCTCGATGCCGGCGGCCTCGTTGTAGGCGGGGATGATGACGTCGAGAGCGGGCCGCAGCGGGCCGGGCCTCGGGGTGCGGCCGCCGACGGCGCGGACGAGGGTGAGCAGCACGAAGGTGAGGTCGGTGACGGCCGAGCGCAGGCTCGCCAGGATCAGGAACACCGTCAGCGGGTGGCCGCCGACCTGGTCGATGAGGGCGAGTGCGATCGCGGTGACCAGGCCCAGCGAAGCGAGCAGGCACAGGGAGAGCACGAGGTTGTCGTGCCAGTCGCGGCCGCGTCGCCGTGAGGGCAGCGGGGTGACGGCGGGCAGGCTGTAGGTGGTGAAGGTGAGGCGGAAGATCAGCAGGTAGCCGAGGGTGGACTGGAGCGCCAGCGCGATCAGCGGCGCGGGCGCGAGCGGCATCCCGGTGGTCGCGCCCAGCAGCGCGGTGAAGCACTCCGCGAGCACGGACAGCGCGACGAACAGCGGCGCGTGCGCGAGGATCATCAGCCGTCGCCCCGCGCTGGCGGGCAGCGCGACGGCCATCGTGACCAGGTAGCCGACGACGGCGGCGGGCAGCAGCGGCGGCAGGGTGCGGGCGTAGACGAGGGCCTGGTGGGGGTCGCGGGCGGTGGCGGTGAGGGTGTCGGCGACCAGAGACTGGTAGGCCTGCATCAGCTGAGGGTGCCTCAGGGCGACGATGGCCGTGCTGACGGCCGCCGCGACGAGCAGGAAGGCGAGTGCGCGCGGCACCGAGGGCCGCCTGACGGAGGGCAGTTCGACGATCCGCCCGCTGCCGCGGTCGCTGTCGTCGAAACGGCGCGCCAGCGGCCAGCGGGTCACCAGCAGGAGGAGCAGCGCCTCCAGGACGAGCGCGGCCAGGGTGTCGCGACCGGCGGTGCTGGGCATCGGCCGGGGGCTCCTTTCGGTGCGGGTCCGGGGCCGGGGCCCGGACGGCGGGGCCTCAGCGGGTGGGCGTGGCCAGGCCGCGGGCGCGCAGCACGCGGCGTTCGAGCGGGGTGAAGACGAGCATGTTGACCACGATGCCGACGACGAGGATCAGGGCGATCGCGCAGAAGGCGAGGCGCATGTCGCCCGCGTCCTGGGCCTGCTTCAGCAGGCGGCCGAGTCCCGGGCCGAGGGCGGGTGAGACGGCGATGATCTCGGCGGCCATCAGCGAGCGCCAGGCGAAGGCCCAGCCCTGCTTGAGGCCCGCCACGTAGCCGGCCAGGGCCGCGGGCAGCAGCACGTGGCGGACGGAGGCGAGGCGCCGGGCGCCGAGGTTGCGGCCGACCAGCAGGAACAGCGGCGGCACCTGGTCGAGGCCGGAGACCAGCCCGAGCGCGATCGAGGGGATCGCTCCCAGCAGGACCACGCTGTAGAGGGCGGCCGGGGTGACGCCGAAGAACATGACCGCCGGGGGCACCCAGGCCACCGAGGGGAGGTTCTGCAGCCCTGCCAGGACCGGGCCGACGGCCAGGCGCAGCGGCCGCAACCGGCCGACCAGCAGTCCGAGGACCGTCCCGGCGGCGACGGACACGGCGAAGCCGAGGACGCCGCGCAGCACGCTCTGTCCCACGCTCGGCCACACCTGCCCGTGGTTGGCCGCGCCGACCAGACTCTCGCCGACCTCGACCGGGCTGGGCAGCACCCAGTCCGGCTCGATCCCGGCCGCCCACACCGCCTGCCAGACGGCCAGGACCAGGGCCAGCCCGAGCAGGGGCGGCAACCCGTGCTCGCGCAGCCGGACCGGGAGCCCGCGCTGGGCGCGGGGCCGGGCCTCCAGGGCGTCGAGGCCGGCCTCGACGAGGACGGTGTCAGGCGCGGCCATGGCGGCTGATCTCCTCGCGCAGACGTTCGGTGATCTTGGCTGCGAGCCCTGCGACTTCGGCGTCCTCGATCCGGCGCGGCTGCGGGACGGGCACGGTCCAGCGGCCCGCGATCCGGCCGGGCCGGGAGGAGAGCAGCACGACCTCGCGGCCCAGCCGGACGGCCTCGCGGACGTTGTGGGTGACGAAGACGACCGCGCACCCGGTCTGCTCCCACAGCCGGACGAGCTCCTCGTGGAGCACGTCGCGGGTGATCGCGTCGAGTGCGGCGAAGGGCTCGTCCATCAGCAGCACGCTGCTCTGCTGGGCCAGGGCCCGGGCCAGGGCGACGCGTTGGCGCATCCCGCCGGACAGCTCGTGCACGGGCCTGCTGTGGGCCCCGTCCAGGCGCACGAGCGTGAGCAGGCGCTCGGCCTCGGCGCGGCGTTCGGCGCGGCCGCGCAGGCCGCGCAGGCGCAGCGCGAGTTCGATGTTGCGCCCGGCGCTGAGCCAGGGGAAGAGGGCGGCCTCCTGGAACATCAGCGCCGCGTGGCCGCCCGCGACCTCCACCGTCCCGGTGCTGGGCTCGGCCAGGCCCGCGATCAGGTGCAGCAGGGTCGACTTGCCGCAGCCGGACGCGCCGATGAGGCAGGTGAAGCCGCCCGCGGGCACGGTCAGGTCGATCCCTTCCAGCACGGGCGTCTCGGCCGACCCGGGCCGGGCGAAGCTCTTGCCGAGCCCGGTCAGGCGCACGGCGTGCGGCTCGCTTCCCGGGTCGCGTCCGGGGTCGGACGGCGGGTCGGACAGCAGGTGGGGCGCGGGGGCCGGTGGGGTGGCCGGGAGGCCGGCTGCGGTCGGGGGCGGTGGGCTCATGGGCGGTCCTTCCGGGGCGGTCAGGGGGACGGAGTCGCGCTCGGGCCGCTCGCGACGTTGGTCGGCCGTGCGGCGAGGAGCTCGTCGAGGGGCTGCAGTGCGTAGATGCCGGTCACCGAGCCGTCCGCGCCGAAGCCGACGGCGGCGGCGTGGGCAGCCAGTGTCGGCAGCTCGCCCATGACGGGGTCGTGGCCCAGGGTCAGCTGGGCCCAGGCGCGGGTCAGTTCGGCCGATTGCAAGGTGGAGCCGGTCAGCTCGGTGAGGGCCTGCCCCGCATCGGTGCGGGCGGTCGCCGGGTGGGCGGCGATCCACGCCTCGGTGTCGAGCTGGGCGGCGAGCAGCGCGGTGACGGTCTGCGGGTGGGCGGTCAGGAACGAGGTGGCCACGACCAGGACGGTGGTGGCGAAACGGCCGCCCGGCCACAGCGACCGTTCGTCGACGAGCACGTGTCCGCCGCCTTCGACGACCAGGCGCGAGGCCCAGGGCTCGGGCACCCAGGCCCCGTCGATGCGTCCGGCGCGGAACTGCTCGAGTGTGGTGGCGTTGCTCTCGGGGACGACGGCGACGTCCCCGGAGCCGCTGGGGTCGGTGTGGTAGCCCTGTTGGGAGAGCCAGTAGCGCAGGGCCACGTCCTGGGTGTTGCCCAGCTGCGGGGTGGCGAGGGTCTTCCCGCGCAGTTGGGAGGGGCTGGTGAGGCCGGGGCGGACGACGAGCTCCGCTCCGCCGAGGGTGGCCCCGGCCACGATGCGCAGGGCCTGGCCGTGGCTGCGGACGTAGGCGTTGAGGGCGGAGGACGGGCCGACGTAGGCGGCGTCGAGGTGGCCGCCGAGCAGGGCGGTCATCTCGTCCGGTCCGGCCTGGAACACCTGGCTGGTCAGCCGCGTGCGCGCCAGGTCGCGGGCGTAGACGCCGTCGTGGACGCCGATCAGCGCGGTGGCGTGGGTGATGTCGGCGAGGTAGCCGAGCCGCAGTGTGCCCGCCGGTCCGGGGGCGGCCGCCGCTCCCGTCGCGCAGCCGGACGGGGCGGCGAGGAGCGGGAGCAGGAGGAGCGCCGGCAGGAGCCGCCGTAGTCGTCCGGACCGACGTCGGGGGCGGGCGGGCTGGTCCCGCCGGGCACCGGTCACGGCCGGCCTCCCGCGCGGAGGGCGCCGACCATCCCGGCTGTGAGCGTCGCGCCGTCGGCGGGGTCGACCAGCAGGAACGCGCCGGTGCGGCGGTTGTCCCGGTACTCGTCGAAGGCCACCGGCTCGGCGGTGGCCACCGTGACCTGTCCCAGGTCGTTGGCCTCCAGCGCGTCCGGTGCGGGGGCGGCGGCGAGGGTGGCGAGGTCGAGGCGCGCGTCGAGCGAGCGAACGACGGCGCGGACGACGGCGGTCTGCTGCCGCAGCAGGACGTGCTGGCCAGGGCGCAGCGGCCGCGCGTCCAGGTGGCAGACGGTGGCGGTGAACTCCCGGCCGACCTGCGGCGTGGCGGTGACCGGTGCGATCAGGTCGCCGCGGCCCACGTCGAGGTCGTCGGCCAGGCGCAGCGTCACCGACTGGTCGGTGACGGCCAGGTCGGCGTCGCGCCGGTCGAGCCGGTCGATGCCGGCGACGGTCGTGGTCCGCCCGGAGGGCAGGACGGCGACGCGGTCGCCGCGTCGCAGCACGCCGCCGGCCAGGCGTCCGGCGTAGCCCCGGTATCCGGCGTCCGGCCCCGACTCCGGCGCCCGCAGCACGTACTGGACAGGGAAGCGCGCGGGCAGCGCCTGCGGGTCCTCGTCGACCTCGACGGACTCCAGGTGTTCGAGCAGCGTGGGTCCGCTGTACCAGTCCATGGACGCCGACGGGTGCACGACGTTGTCGCCGTGCAGGGCGCTGACCGGAACGGCCAGGACGTCGGTGACGCCCAGGTCGGCGGCGTAGGCGGCGCATTCGAGGGCGACGGCGGCGAAGACCGGCTCGGCGTAGCCGACGAGGTCCATTTTGTTGACGGCGAGGACCAGGCGCGGGACCCGCAGCAGCGCGGCGACGGCGAGGTGACGCCGTGTCTGCTCGCGCACCCGGCCGCGGGCGTCGACGAGCACCACGGCGAGGTCGGCGGTCGACGCGCCGGTGACCATGTTGCGGGTGTACTGCACGTGGCCGGGCGTGTCGGCCAGGATGAACCGGCGTCTGGGGGTGGCGAAGTAGCGGTAGGCCACGTCGATGGTGATGCCCTGCTCGCGTTCGGCGCGCAGGCCGTCGGTGAGCAGCGCCAGGTCGGCCGCGCCGAGGCCGCGTTCGCGCGAGGCGCGGGCGACGGCGGCGAGTTGGTCGGCCAGCACCGCCTGGCAGTCGTGGAGCAGCCGGCCGACCAGGGTGGACTTGCCGTCGTCGACGGATCCTGCGGTGGCCAGCCGCAGCAGTGTGGCAGGGACGGTACGGCCGCCGGAGCCGGTGGCCGCCGACGGGCCGGGGAGGGGCGGACGGGCCATCAGAAGTACCCCTCCCGCTTGCGGTCCTCCATGGCGGCCTCGGAGAGCCGGTCGTCGGCGCGGCTGGCGCCGCGCTCGGTCATCCGGGAGCCGGCGATCTCCGCGATGACCTCCTCGGGGGTCGCGGCGGCGGACTCGACGGCGCCGGTGCAGGACATGTCGCCGACGGTGCGGTAGCGCACGGTGCGCCGCTCCGCCTTCTCCCCGTCCTTGGGCCCGCCCCAGGCCCCGGCGGTCAGCCACATGCCGCCGCGCCGGAACACCTCCCGCTCGTGGGCGTAGTAGATGGACGGCAGTTCGACCTGCTCGGCCGCGATGTACTGCCACACGTCCAGCTCGGTCCAGTTGGACAGCGGGAAGACCCGGAGGTGCTCGCCGGGGCGGTGGCGGCCGTTGTACAGGCCCCACAGCTCGGGGCGCTGGCGGCGCGGGTCCCAGGCGCCGAAGTCGTCGCGCAGCGAGAAGACCCGCTCCTTGGCGCGGGCCTTCTCCTCGTCGCGACGGCCGCCGCCGAACAGGGCGTCGAGGCCGCCCTTGGCGACGGCGTCGAGCAGCGGCACGGTCTGCAGCGGGTTGCGGGTGCCGTCGGCGCGTTCGGTCAGCCGTCCGTCGGCGAGGTACGCCTCGACGTGGGCGACGGTCAGCCGCAGGCCGTGTTCGGCGACGACGCGGTCGCGGAAGGCGAGCACCTCGGGGAAGTTGTGGCCGGTGTCCACGTGCAGCAGCCCGAACGGGAGCGGTGCGGGGTGGAACGCCTTGACGGCGACGTGCAGCATGACCATCGAGTCCTTGCCGCCGGAGAAGAGCAGCGCCGGGCGTTCGAACTGCGCGACGCTCTCGCGGATGATGTGGACGGCCTCGGACTCCAGGGCTTCGAGGTGGGACAGGCGTAAGCGAGGGTGCGGCGCGTCCGTGGCGGCGGCTCCCACGGGAGGGGATCCGGGGCCTTGCGCCTGCGCGCTGCCCGGCGGGGGCGCGGTCCGGGTGAGATCGCTCATCAGGTGGTCCTTCCCGGCTGCCGGCGCAGCCCGCATTCGGTCTTGGAGATGCCCGCCCAGCGGCCCGAGCGCGGGTCCGCCCCGGGCTGGGGACGCCTGGTGCAGGGGGCGCAGCCGACGGAGGTGTAGCCGTCGAGGAGCAGCGGGTTGACCAGCACCTGATGGCGGGTCACGTACGCGTCGACGTCCCTTTGGGTCCAGCGTGCGAGCGGCGCGATGGTGACGATGTCGCGGGCCCGGTCGTACTCGACCACGCGCAGGTCGGACCGGGTGGCGGCGTCCTCGCGACGCATGCCGACGATCCAGGCGCGGTAGGGGCGCAGGCCGCGTTCCAGCGGCTCGATCTTGCGCAGGGCGCAGCAGCGGTCCGGGTCGCGCTCGAACAGGTGCGGCCCGTAGGCCAGGGCCTGCTCGGCGACGGTCTGGTGCGGCGTCAGCGTGATGAGGTTGACGTCGTAGGTGGCGGCGACGGCGTCGCGGGTGCCGATGGTCTCGGCGAAGTGGTACCCGGTGTCCAGGAAGAGCACGTCGATGCCGGCCACGATGCTCTGGGCCAGGTGGACCAAGTGGGTGTCGGCCATCGAGGAGGCGACGGCCAGTCCGGGCCCGAAGGCGCGGTGGGCCCAGGAGATGACGTCGGCCGCGTCGGCGTGTTCCAGTCGTGCCGCGGCGGCGTTGGCGAAGGCGCGCAGGTTGGCGCCGTCGGACAGCGGGACGGTGAGCGAGAGCGGGTCGGAATTCTCTTCCGAGGCGGCACTTCGAGCCACGGTGACCCTCCTTTCCCTCCCCAATTGATACCGCCCGGGCGCGACGGAACGGCAATGTCACAGGCACCGTTCTTACTCAATCCTTTCTTTCGAGCCGGGCGGAATCGCGCCCTCTCGCGCTACACCGGATTTCCGTGTGTGGAATGTCGGCGCGGAAACTCGCAGGCCGGGCCGGAGGCTGGCACGGCAGCCGACGAGGAGTGACACTGCGTCACCGGTCGGCGAAAGGCCATCCGAGCTGGCATGACTCCTTATTGAGTGGTGACAGGATGACCAGCGGCTTCGAAAATGCTGTGTGCTGGACATGACACGGATCTTGTGCCACAGTCCGTACTGACCGGTACGAAGGGTCGCTCGCCACCCTGTCGCCCCGGGCGCCACACAGCAGCGCCCCCGCAGGGAGTCGCCTCGCGACGGCATTTCGCTCGGCCGCCTTCCTTTACGGCCGCTCGACCCGGACCCCCGCCCCGGTTTTTCTTCCATGATTTGAGTTCGCTTTCGATCCGAATTCCGTGGAGGTACCAGCTCATGCATGTCCTCATTCTCGGAGGAGACGGATTCTGCGGCTGGCCGACGGCCTTGCACCTGTCGGACCGCGGGCACGAGGTCACCGTCGTCGACAACCTCAGCCGCCGGGCCATCGACCTGGAGCTCGAGGTCGAGTCGCTCACCCCGATCCGGCCGATCGGCGAGCGGCTGCGCGTGTGGCAGCAGGTCTCCGGCCGCGAGATCGGCTTCGTCCGGCTCGACCTGGCCGCCGAGCCCGAGCGGCTGACCGCGCTGCTGCCGGCGCTGCGCCCCGACGCGATCGTCCACTTCGCCGAGCAGCGCGCGGCCCCGTACTCGATGCGGTCGACCACCAGCAAGCGCTACACGATCGACAACAACGTCCGGGCGACCCACAACCTGCTCTCCGCCCTGGTGCAGTCCGGCACCGACGCGGCCCTGGTCCACCTGGGCACCATGGGCGTCTACGGCTACGGGTGGTCGGGCTCGGCGCCCATCCCCGAGGGCTATCTGACCGTCAAGGTGCCCACCCCCGACGGCGACGTGGAGCGCGAGATCCTGCACCCCGCCAGCCCCGGCTCCGTCTACCACCTCACCAAGACGCTCGACCAGCTGATGTTCGCCTTCTACGCCGCCAACGACCGGGTGCGGATCACCGACCTGCACCAGGGCATCGTCTGGGGCACCCAGACCCCGCAGACCGCGCGCGACGAGCGGCTGGTCAACCGCTTCGACTACGACGGCGACTACGGCACCGTGCTGAACCGCTTCCTGATGCAGGCGGCGATCGGCCACCCGCTCACCGTCCACGGCAGCGGCGGCCAGACCCGCGCCTTCATCCACGTCCGCGACATGGTCCGCTGCATCGAGATCGCCCTGGAGAACCCGCCCGCGGCCGGCGACAGGCCCAAGGTCTTCAACCAGGTGACCGAGAGCCACCGGGTGCGCGACCTGGCCAAGCTCGTCGGCTCGCTGACCGGCGCGCCCGTCGCCCACCTCCCCAACCCGCGCCAGGAGGCCGACGAGAACGAACTCAACGTCCGCAACGACCAGTTCCTCGCCCTGGGCCTGGAGCCGACCACGCTGAACGAGGGCCTGCTGGAGGAGTGCCGCGAGATCGCCGGCCGCTACCGCCACCGGGTCGACCCCACCAAGATCATCGCGCGGTCGGTGTGGCGGGCGGGCATGGAGACGGCCGAGGACCTGCTGACCGAGCTGCCCGAGCGGGCCCCGTCATCCGCGGGACCGGCGTCCGAGAGGAGGTGACCGGGGCGATGCCCGGCAAGAAGTCCCGTCCCGTCCGGGGCATGAACGCGGCCCTCGCCGACGGGGAGGCGGGCGTGGGAGAGATCCTCCCCGCCCGCAGGCCCCGGTCGCTGTGGCAGCTGGGGGCGGCGGTCGGCGTCACCCTCGCGGTGGCCGCCGCCACCACCGCCACCTACCACGCCATCGCCTCCCGCCCGGTCAGCTTCAGCGGCGAGGTCACCCCCGCCCACACCTACTACCTCGACTTCGGCGCGACCGGGACCGTGCAGACCCTCCGGGTCCACCCCGGCGACCACGTGCGGGCCGGACAGGTGCTGGCCACGCAGCGCAGCGACGTCGCGGCTGCCAACCTCCAGGCCGCGCGGGCGGCCGTCGCCGCCGACACCGCCCTGATCGCCGCCGACCAGCATCCCGACACCACCCCCGACGAGGCGGCGCAGAACCAACTCGCCGTCGCCAAGGCCCAGTCGGAGGCCAGCAGCGCACAGGGCGCGCTCACCCTCGCGCAGACCGACGCCGCCGACCAGATCGCGGCCCAGACCACCGCCGTCTCCTCCGACCGGACCACCCTCGCCGACGACAGGGCCCGCTACGCACAGGACTGCGGCAGCCCCACCACCTCCCCGAGCCCCGGCGCTTCACCGACGGGCGGGCCAACCGCGGGTGCCTCCCCGTCGGCTTCCTCCAGCCGCGCCTCGACACGGGCCGACGCGGCAACCGGAGCGAGCGGGGCCGACGACCCGGTCCTGTGCCAGAACCTCGCCGCCCAGGTGGACCGGGACGCGGCCGCCCTGGCCCAGGCCGAGGCCCAGCTGAGTTCCGTCCGGTCCAGCACTCAGACCCAGGAGCAGAACGACCAGAGCGCCCTGGCCCAGGGGCAGTCCGTGCTCCAGGCGGCCCAGGCCCAGCTCGCCGCCCAGGGAAGCCCCCTCACCGCGGCGACCATCGCCCAGGCGCGCTCCCAACTCGCCACCGCCCAGGCCCAGCTGGCCGCGGACGAGCTCGCACTCCAGCAGACCACGATCCTCGCCCCCGCCGACGGCGTCGTCGCCGACATCGCCGGGGCGGTGGGTGACGTCGTCGGCCCCCAGGGCGTGCACGCCTACGCCGGGCCGGCCGCCCAGTCCGGCACCCTGGTCGACCAGCAGCCGGGCGTGCAGCTGTTCGTCCCCACCCCCGCGACCGGCGGCGGCTCCGCCTCCGCGGCGGAGAACCCGGGCTACTCCCCTCTGGTCACCGTCTACTCCGGCGCGCTGGAGGTGACAGCCCAGCTGCCCGAGTCCCAGATGGCCAGCGCCCATGTGGGCCAGCGGGCGAGCCTCTCGCTCTCCGCATCGGGAAGGACCCTCGCCGGCCGCATCAGCCAGATCCGGCTCGACCCGGCCCGGGTACCCGGCGCCACCTACTACGACGTCACCATCGCCGTCGACAACCCCCCGTCCGGCGTGCTCCCGGGCATGTCCGTCGACGTCACCCTGGAGTGACGCCCCACCGCCCCCGCCCGCCCCTTCCCACCCTGTGTCCCCCGACCCGTTGTCCGCCCGGCACGAGGAGGCTCGTTGAGCGACCATCCCCTGGCCCGCGTTCCGGCCACCCCCCAGCCCTGGCGCCCGGTCCCCGCCGCCGACCCCGTCGCAGGCCGCCCCGCCGGGCCTGCCGCCGGACCTGCCGACGCCACCGACGTGCTGGGCAGCTGCGCCCCGCTGCGCGAGCTCACCCGGCTGATCCTCGAAGCCGCCCTCGAGGTCGAACTCGACCACCACCTCGGCGCCGAGCGCTCGCGGAACCGGGACGACGTCAACTCCCACAACGGCCACCGGCCCAAGACCGTCCTGACGACGTTCGGGCCGGTCGAGGTGCTCATGCCGAGGGACCGCAACGGCAGCTTCTCCCCCGCCATCCTCCCCAAGTACCGCCGGGACCTCACCGGCCGGGAGCCGCTGCTGCTCTCACTCGCCGCCCGCGGGCTGCCTCGCGCCGAATTCGAGGCCAGGCTCGCGGAGTTGTACGGCGACAGCCCGCCGACGGCGCCGCTCGCACGCGTGGCCGACCGCATCGCCAGACGCCTGGGCCTGTGGCAGCGCCGCCTGCTCGCACCCCGCTACCTCGTGCTCTTCGCCGACACCGCCGCGGTGCCGGACAGCCGCGGGCTCGTCGACCTTGCCCTCGCCGTGGCAGCCGACGGCAAGCGCGAGCTGCTGGCCCTGTGGTGGGCCGGCG
>NZ_BBPP01000012.1:13823-42261 GCF_000787835.1 Streptacidiphilus melanogenes | reverse complement strand
GGGCCGGCGCCCCCCGCCACGGCGACCCCGCCGACTCCTGGGACACCGTCTTCCGCGACCTGCGCAACCGCGGGCTCCAGCACGTCTCCATCGTGGCGGGCAACGGATCGGCGCGGCTCCACGCCGCGGCCCAGCGGGTCTGGCCCCACACCTCGGTCCACGCGCCGAACCCCTACACCCTTCAGCGCCCCCGCCCCCGCACCGCCGGCCCCCCGGGACCGCAGCTCGGCTAGGACCAGTCCTGTGGACCGGGCCGACTGCGACGCCTGCGGCTCCGCCGCCCGGGGCACCAGGGTCCGTGGATCGCAAGGCGGAGCTTGGGTACCCCGGCCGACGGCTCGGGGTGGGTGCACCTCCCGGCCCGCGGCTCGGGGTGGCGCCCTGAAGCCGCGGGCCCGGCCTGAACGACAAGACGGGCCTGGGGCCGCGGCCGCTCCGCGCCTGCGCCCCGTCAGGCGACGAGCAGGCGCAGGCCGAGCTCGGCCGCGTCCAGGTGGGCGAGGTCGCGGTTGCGCTCGGCCCAGCGGCCCGAGGCGAGGTCGTCACGGAGCATGCCGACGGCCCGCCGCTCCGCCTGCGGCCCGACCGTGGTCCACACCGACACCGCGCGCCGGACGTGTTCCTCCAGGTACGCCTCGGGACGACGCCAGTAGGCCTCGAAGAACCCGTCCGCGCAGTCCCACGGGACGGGCACCGGCTCCACGCGGCCCCCGATCGCCTGGGCCAGGTCGGCCAGGGAGGGCCGGCCGGTGAGCAGGTCCGCGAACTCCGGCAGGTAGTCGCGCGTCAGCCAGAACCGGTCGAGCCACCCGGGGGTGCTCGCGTCGTATGCGAAGACCACCACCCGGCGGGCTACGCGCTGCATCTCCCGCAGCCCGGCGGCCGGGTCCGGCCAGTGGTGCAGGGTGCTGACCGCCATCGCGGCGTCGAAGGACCGGTCCGCGAACGGCAGGCGTTCCGCCGTGGCCGCCACGCACCGCGCCGCGCCCGCGGGACGCTGCGCCCGCATCACCTCCGACGGCTCCACCGCCGTGACCTCGCGGTCCGGTGGCTCGTAGGAGCCGGTGCCGGCTCCGACGTTCAGCACCGTCCGCGCGTCTCCGAGCGCCTCCCAGATTCTCGCGGCGATCCGCGGCTCGGTGCGCCGCGTCGCCGGGTACGCCGAGCCGATGGTGTCGTACAACTGCTGTCCGGCCACTTCGAGTTGCACCTCCGGTCGTCCTGGTCCCCGCGCAGCGGGAGCACGCACGACTGTCGGCCGCCGCGGGGTGGCGCGCACGACAGGACCTCGGTCATGAGGCAGGCTACTGCCATGAGATCTCGCACGGGTGGCATGTGGTGGGGAACGACCGTGGAGGCGCCGGACCCCGGTGGGCTGGCGAGGTTCTACGCCGAGCTCCTCGGGTGGCACATCGGACACGAGGAGCCGGGGACGGCCGTCGTCGCCGCCTCCCCGCAGGGCCCGTTCTTCGTGTTCCAGCAGGCGGAGGGCTATCGTGCGCCGGTCTGGCCGCCGGTCGACGGGGATCAGCGCCCGATGATGCACTTCGACTTCCAGGTCGGCGACCTGGACTCGGCCGTCGCGGAAGCCGTCGCCCTCGGAGCCACCGTGGCCCAGCACCAGCCGCAGGAGAACGTCAGGGTGATGTTCGACCCGGCCGGGCATCCCTTCTGCCTCTGCTTCGACCAGGCATGACGGCTCGTCAACCGAGCGGCCGACGGTAGCGGACCTCGACGACCTCGGCGTCGCCGAAGGCCTCGCGCTTGACCGCTCCGTCGGGCTGCCAGTCCTGCCGCTCGTAGAACGCGCGGGAGCGGGCGTTGCCGTCCAGTACCCACAGCGTGGCCTCGGTGAAGCGGGTCTTCATCCCGGCCACGCCCGCGGCGTGCAGGCGGCCGCCGACACCCTGGCTCCACAGCTGCGGCCGCAGGTAGACGGCGATGAGCTCCCCGACGGCGGGGCCTGCGTCGTCGTCCCTGCTGGGGCCGGTGGCGACGAACCCGCCGATCTGCCCCGAAGGGTCCACGGCCACGTGGACCGAGGTCCCGCCTTCCAGCTCCCGGCGCCACCCTGCGGTGCGTCGTTCGACGGACAGGCTGTCCAGCAACGCCTGCGGCAGCAGGCCGCGGTAGGCGGCCTGCCACGAGGCGACGTGCGCCCCCGCGATTCCGGCGGCGTCGGCGGCGGTCGCCACCCTGATGACGTGCTGCGTCGGTGTGCCGGGGGCGTTTTCCACTGCTGGTGCTCCTTGGGACGGGGCTGCGGCCGCGGGTGCGAGGGGCTCGACCGATGGTCGAGCCTGTGTCAGCATCCTGGCCCAGGGCGGCGACCGGCGCGAAGCGGTTTCCGGGGCGTCGACCCGTCAGGGCTCGAGGTCGGCCACCGGACGTCCGGCCTGCATGTCGACCGGCAGCGAGGCCTGGTCGTGCACGACCAGCCACGCACCGTCGATGCGACGGAAGCAGAACGTTCCGCGCACCCACATGCCCTCGGTCCGGTCACCGGTGGCCAGGGTGCCGCTGAGCCGGCCGAAGGCGTGGGCGAAGGCGATGTCGCCGCCCACTTCGACGGCCAGGTCCCGCAGTTCGTAGCTGACGTCATCGAAGACCGTGAAGGCCCTGGCCCAGTTCTTCAGTTTGGCGTCCACGCCGACGTGCTGGAGCGGCGGCTCCACGTCGAAGGAGACGACGTCGGGTGCGTAGATCCGGCGCAGGGCGTCGAGGTCCTTGGCCCGAATGCCCTGGATGATCCCGGCGATCCGGGTCCGAATCTCGGTCTCGGCGGTCGCGGCGTCGGTTGCCGTCGCGCCGGACGCGGCGGGCCGGGTCGCCGTCGAGCGCAAGGGGGCCAGCGCCTCGCTCCACCGCACGACGCCGTCCAGCATCATGTCGAGCGTCCTGGCGTGCGACTCCCGGGGCCTGAAGACCGTGCGGTCCTCGAAGTCGTCGGCCAGCGTCAGCGAGGCCTGCACCGCCACGTCGGCCAGTTGCAGCACCCCGCACAGCTGCCGCAGCTGTTCGACCGAGCGCACCCCGCCGTCGACGCCGTAGGACACGAACCCGGCGGCCTTGTCGTTCCATTCCACGTACAGGTGGTCGACGGCGTTCTTCAGCGAGCCGGGCATCGCGTGGTTGTACTCCGGGGTCACGATCACGTAGCCGTCGCACGGGGCGATGGCGGCCGCCCACGCCGACGTCCGCTCGTCCTCGTAGGCGCCACGGGTCAGCAGGGCCGGCTTCTCCGTCTCCAGGTGCGGGAGCGGGTGGTCGCGCAGGTCGATCAGCTCGAACTCGGCGTCGGTGCGGTGCGCGGCCGCTTCCGCCACCCACCGGGCGACCTGCTCGCCCCGGCGGCCGTCACGGACGCTGGCGAGAATGATTCCGACCCTGGGCATCGTCCACCTCTTCTGTCGCGCTGTCTCTGTCGTGCTGGGCCCGGAGGGTGATCTGACCCCTCCGCCTGGTACGACGACGCACCCCGCCGCAATGTCAGGCGGGGCGTCCGCCTGACATCCGCGGCCCTTGTATCGTCGAACAGGTATGACCGACCCGACTGACCCGACCGGCCCCGCCGACGCGACCGACCCCGTTCTCGACGCGGTCGTCCGCGAGCGCCGCCACCTGCTGAACCTCGCCTACCGCCTGCTCGGCTCGCTCGCCGAGGCGGAGGACGCGGTACAGGAGACGTACGCCCGCTGGTACGCGATGTCGCGGGAGCAGCAGGAGGCGATCGAGTCGCCGGGCGCGTGGCTGACGCGGGTGGCGAGCCGCGTCTGTCTGGACGTGCTCGGTTCGGCGCGGGCCCGGCGGGAGCGCTACGTCGGGGAGTGGATCCCTGAGCCGGTGCCGGGCGGGACGGAGTGGCTGGCGGGTGTGGCCGCGCCGAGGGCGGCAGGCCCCGGCGCCGGAGGCGACGCGGCCGATCCGGCCGAGCGGGTGACCTTGGACGAGTCGGTGAGCATGGCGTTCCTGGTGGTCCTGGAGGAGATGACGCCGGCTCAGCGGGTCGCGCTGATCCTGCACGATGTCTTCGCGTACTCCTTCACCGAGGTCGCCGCCGTCACCGGCCGTACTCCGGCCGCCTGCCGCGAACTCGCCTCCGCCGCCCGCCGCCGACTGCGGCAGGCCCGACCGGCCTCGGCCGAGGCGGGCTTCTACCCCGCCGCCCAGGCCGCCCTGGTCCGGGACTTCAAGCAGGCCTGGCAGGCCCACGATGTGAAAGCCCTGGTCGCCCTCCTCGACCCGGCCGCCGTCTTCACCGCCGACGGCGGCGGTCTGGCGCCCGCCGCGCTCCACCCCATCCACGGCGCCGCCGAGATCGCCCGCTTCGTCGTCGAGGTGTCGCAGCACCAGCGCCGTACGGCGACCCTGGTCGAACGGCTGGTGAACGGCCGTCCGGGACTGCTGGTGCGGATCGGCGGGGAGACGGCGGCGGTCTACGCGTTCGACGTCGCGGAGGATCGGATCACGAGGATCTGGGCGGTGCGCAATCCGCTGAAGTTGCGTGCCTGGGCGCAGGGGTGAGCCGCAACTGAGTACCCCGACTCATGACCGGAGCCGCCGCACACGGCACACTGCCCCTGGGAACCGAGTCGGCTCCGGCATTTCTGCTCATAGAGTGATTGAAGTGCCGATGCGGGGGTAGACGCGGCCTCGTTCTGTGCCAACCCTCATGGAGGAACCGCCTCGTGCCCGTCGTGACATGACCCCTGCTCCCCTTTCCTCCAGCGCGCCGCCCGCGCAGGCGCGCACCCCGATCCCTCACTCGAAGACGTCAGGAATGTGCATGGACCTGCAATCCCGCGTGGCGGTCTCGCTTGCGAGCACGATGCTCACCACCTCGACCGTGGAGTGCACCCTCCTCTACACCACCGACGACCCCTACGCCGTGCACATGCGCTTTCCCCCGGTGGACTCCTTCACCAAGCCTGTCGTCTGGTCGTTCTCCCGCGAGCTCCTCAACGTCGGCCTGAACGAGCCCACCGGCCTCGGGGACGTCCGCCTCGAACCGTCCGACAGCGGCCGGATCGGCATCAGCCTGCGCGGCTCGACCGGCCACGCCACGCTGTCGCTGCGCGCCACGCAACTGCGGCGCTTCCTGGAGGACACGGAGCTGCTGGTCCCGAGCGGCACCGAGGCCGAGTTCATCGACTGGGACCACCTCGCGCAGCAGTTGACCAGCCCCACCTCATGACCGTGCGACCTGAGCGTCGCCAGATCGCCCTGACCGCCCCGACTCGCGCCGTCCCTCACCCGTCCTCGCCCGGTTGCTCCGCCGAGTCGCGGCGGCGCCGCGCTCGGCGCCGTCGCACCAGCGAGCGGACGACCAGGGCGGCGACGATCAGGGCCGCCGCGCCGAGCAGCCACAGCTGGTAGCGCAGCGCCTGGCGGTAGAGCGGGCCGATGTCCGTGCCCGCGGTGTAGCCGAGCGCGGTCCACGCGCCGGTCCAGAGCGCGGCGCCGGCGGCGTTCGCCGGGGTGAACTGGCGGCGGGGCAGGTGGTTCACGCCCGCCAGCACGCCGTTGGTCTGCCGGAGCACGTCGATGAAGCGGGCCACCAGCACGATCCACACGCCGCGGCGGCGGTAGTAGTCCTCGGCGCGGGCGTAGCGGGCCTCGGTCAGGCGGACGTAGCGGCCGAAGCGGTGCACCAGGGCCGAGCCCTGCCAACGGCCCAGCTCGTACGCGGCCTCCGCGGCGATCACCGCCGCGACCCAGGCGACGCAGGCGACCGCCACGACGTTCATCCGCCCGGTCCCGGCGTAGACCGCCGCGACGATCAACATGGTCTGCCCCGGCACGGGCACCAGGATGTTGTCCAGGGCCACCAGGAGCGCGAGCGCCCAGTAGCCGCCGCGGTCCAGCAACGGCTCCAGGTGGGCCAGCGCCCCGGGCAGCCCCGCGCCGCCGCTCACGACGCCGCCTCCGCACGCCGCCGCGCGTCACGTCGGCCCGCGCCTAGCGGCCCCTCGCCCGGCCGTGTGCGAGTCCCGGTCTCCACGAGCAGTTCCTCCTGGCTTCCAGTTCCTCCTGGCTCCATTCTCGGCCGAGGACGTGGATGCCTCACGGACCGAGTGCCCACCGGCCGCGTCTTCCCGCAACCGGCCGCGCCCACGCGCCCGTACCCCGCGCTGCCGCGCGAACGCACCTGATCCGCCCGCTCGACGGGCGACGGTGCGGAGCGGCGTCGACGGGACGTCCGCCGCCCCTGGCACAGTGGGCCGCATGACGACGGACGACCTGGCCGGGGCCGGCACGCCCCGGTGCGTGGCGTCGGCGGCCGACCGAGGAGAGGTTCGCCGATCGTGGTGACGATCCACCGCCGCACCGACAACCTGCCCGTCGGAGCGCTGCTGGCCTCGGTGGGCGGCTTCCTGGACGCCTTCACGCTGGTGCTCTACCAGGTGTTCGCCAACCTGCAGTCGGGCAACGTGGTGCTCTTCTGGCTGCAGGTCAGCTCGTGGCACTGGCGGGCCGCCGCGCTGCGGCTCGTTCCCATCGCGGCGTTCGTGCTCGGCGTCCTGGTGGTCGACCTGCTGGGAACGCCCCGGCTCATGCGCGTGGTCCGCCGCCCGCTGCGTCTTGTGGTGACCGCCGAGATCGTGCTGCTCGCCGCCATGGCCGCGCTGCCCGACGACACACCGGTCGGCGTCACGACGATCACGGTGGCGTTCGTCGCCGCGCTGCAGTTCTCGACCTTCACGACCCTGCACGACGCCCCCTACGCCACCGTGATGACCAGCGGGAACCTCCGGCAGTGGATCGTCGCCACCCGGCGGTGGCTCGTCGACCGGGACGCCACCGCGCGGCAGCGCTCGCAGCAGTACGGCATCATCGTCGGGTCGTTCACCCTGGGCGCGATGGTCGGCGTGATCTGCACCCGCTGGCTCGGCCGGCCCGCGATCGCGGTGGCGGCCGGCCTCCTTGTCGTGGTCCTCGCGCTGCTGATCCGGGAGACGCGCCGACTGGAACGGCGTGCGGCGGCCTCGGCTCCGGCCTGACGAGGGAGGCCGGGGCGGCATGGCCTGGTCGGTCGGTCGCGTTCCTACCGCCCGCGCGGCGCATTCTTACCGCCCGCCTTGGCTCGTGGTGATAGAAAACGCCTGCCGCGCCGTACGTACCCGATCGGCGGCCACAACTCCCGTTCTCCGCCTGCGGCTGCGGGCTCCAGGAAGAGGTCTGTCATGTTCTCGATATCCCGTCGGTCCGTGCTGCGTCTGCGGGCCGCGGCCACGGTCCTGGCTCTCGGAGCCGGGGCGGGCCTGGTGTCCGCCGCCCCGGCCGTGGCTAAGTCCGACCTGGACCTGCACGCCGACCGGTCCTCGGTCACCGTCGGCGCCGCCTTCACCGTGACGGCCTCGGGCGTCTCGGACGACTTCGGCGGCGACACGATGCTGGTCTGCGTCGACGAGCGCACCGGGTCGCAGGCGTCGTGGCGCACGCTGCGCTGCACCTCCGGCGCCACGCTGGACCTGTCGGAGCGTGCGGCCCGGGCAGGCAGAGTGTCGTTCCGCGCTCAGCTGCTCGCGGTGACCGCTCCTGGCCGCACGTGCGTCGACCGCACCTCGGCCGTGGTCACCGTGCGGGTGGTGCGCTGACCGTCGCCCGGAGACCGGCCGGGAAACTCGCGCGCATGGGTGTCGCCAGGCGGGGCAGACGGCCGTTGGGCGACACGGCGTCGCCGCCTTGACATGCGAAGAGGGTGGTCGACGGTGCTGATGGCGCATCCGACGGTGCTGAACGGTCTGCTGGAGGAGTACGCGGCCCTGGCCACGCTCGGCGCGGACCACGGCGACGAGCGGGCCCGCCGCCGCCTCGACGACGTCAGCTACACCCTGTGCGTGGTCACCGGCACCCGCGACGTCGACAGCGCCCTGGCCGCCGCCCGCCACCGCCTGCCCGGAGCCCTCCCCCAGGACGACTCCCTCCTCTCCCCTGCCGGCACCTGACCCGGGCCGAGGAGCGTGGACGCCGGACGGCCCCCGACGCTGCAGACATCAGCGTCGGGGGCCTCGTGGCTCCACGCTGCGTTTCCTCAGGGGTTCAGTTCACGGTCACGGTGGTGGTTTCGGGGTTGGCGCTGTTGCCCTGGTAGACGGTGTCGCCGCTGTAGACGGCGTTGATGGTGTGGGCGCCGGTGATGTGGAAGGCGGTGACCAGGCCCGCGTCGGCACAGTTGCCGAGGCCGAGGACCAGGCGTCCCGTGCCGAGCGTCTTGCCGGTGGTGGCGTCGGTGAACGTGACGGTGCCGGTCGGCCTGGTCGTGGAGCTCGCAGCGGGGCAGACCAGGTCGCTGAGGACGACCGGCAGGCCGACCCGGGTGCGCGGCGGCAGCGCGGTGAGGAACGTCTTCACCGGCTTGCCGAGGGTGTAGGTGATGATCACCTGCGCGGGCCCCGATGCGGGCCCGGAGGTGCCGCCGGAGGGGACGAGGTTCGAGCCGCCACCGCCACCGCCGGGTCCTCCGATACCGCTCGCGTCGATTGCGTTGCAGCCTCCGCCGCCCCCGCCGCCGAACCAGCCGCCTCCGCCACCCCCGCCGCCGAAGTCGCCACCACCCTGACCAGCGGTACCGGACTGGCCTGCGGTGCCGGGCGTGCCAGGGTTCAGGCTGCAGGCGGCCCCGCCAATGCCGCCGGTCATCTGGGTTCCGCCGCCACCACCCTGGCCGCCTTGCGGTCGCTGGCCGCCGGCTTGCCCCGTGTCTCCAGCGTTCCCACCGGTCGCCTCGGGGACCGCGATCACGACCCCACGCCCTCCACCTCCGCCACCCCCGGCAACGATGAGCCTGGGGTCGGTGGCGGGGTCACCGGTCAGAGTGCAGCCGGCGCTGGTCGAGGCGCAGGTGCGGACATCGCTGGACCCACCACCTGTGCCGCCTTGGAAGTGGGCTTGGCTGCCGCCTCCGCCCGTGTCGACGTTGACGTAGAGGGTGCTGTTCGGAGTCACGTTCACGGTGCCGCTGACGGTTGCGCCGCTCCCGCCCGTGCCGCCACTGGACCCGTTCTGGCCTGCGGCGCCAGTGGCTGCCACGGAAAGCCGGGTGACGCCTGCGGGGACCGTGAAGGACTGGTCCGCCCCGGCGGAGGCGAACGTGCAGGTGACGGTCTGCCCGACGGTGGTGCACGAGCCCGCCGCGTGCGCGGCCCCGGACAGCGCCACGGGGGCCACGGCGGCGCACAGGACGCCGGTGGCGACAGCCAGTGCGCGGCTCCGGCGGGCGGCCGAACCGGAACGACACCAGGCACCGGGAGCCTGCCGGTTGGCAACCCCCGACGGTGAGAACGACACGATCAACTCCAGACGACGGAAGCAGGGTCTCGGCGAGGGATCGCCTTCCGCCACTGTCGATCAACCGGCCGGGCCCACGGCATCGCGTCGATCTGACACACCGTGTGGTTCATACCGGCGGGCCTGTGGCTCCGCCAATCGGCACTTCTGTGGGCCTTCCAGTCCTGTCGGATCGTTCGCAGGACCGCGGCGAGCATGACGAAGGCCCCCGTGCACCGGACTCGTGCGTGGGGGCCTCCCTTGATCAACACCAGGTTGCTCGACCCGGTGCGGCGCAGCGCGAGCCGGGACGGGCGCCGTCACCGCGATCCGGCTGCGCCGGATCGCGGGCCCGGAGGACTGACTGCGCCACTCCGGGCCCGCGCCAGCTGCTGCGAGCTGCGGCTCCGCGCGTCAGCGCACGACGTGCACGGTGACCACGCTGGACTCCGCGTCCAGCCAGGTCCTGCCGCCCGAGGGGCTCTGGACTCCCTCGATCACGCCGCGCAGCTGCAGCACGCCGACGTGGCCCGCGCGGACCTGCCCGTACCCGGACGCCTCCTGCCGCGTCGAGTCGACGGTCCGCCCGCACCACACGGTCTGCCAGGCACCGCTGGTGCCGTAGCGCTCCTGCACGCAGAACCGCTGCCAGCCGCTGGCGTCGCTGCCGCCGCTGCCCCGCACGCCGAACCACTGTCCCGCGTGCTGGCTGCGCGGGCCCGCCTGGAAGTCGATGCTGCTCTTCGCCGACGCGGTGCCGATCCCGGCCACCGCGACGGTCCCGGCCACGGCGCCGACGGTGAGCAGTCGGGCAAGGCTCTGGATCATTGCGAAACCCCCTCAGGTGATCTCCTTGCTGACACCTGACCGCACGCGCCACCAGGGACCGTCGGTTGCCGGAATCCGGCGAATCCGGCCTTTCGGCGGGGGCTGGCCCACCGAACGGCCGTCCGCACCCCGACCCGGTGGCGCCCAGCGACTCAGTGCAGGGCGAACTTCTGGGCGGCGGAGCCGTTGCAGGTCCAGATCTGCAGGCGGGTGCCGTCGGCGGTGTTGCCGCTCGGGTCGTCCAGGCACAGCCCCGACTGCGGGTTCAGCAACGAACCATCCGACTGCTGCACCCACTTCTGGCCACCCACGCCGTTGCAGTCCCACAACTCCACCGGAGTCCCGGCCGCCGTCCCGTCACCGTTGATGTCCAGGCAACGGCCCAGCGTCTCCAGGGAGTCGTCCGTGTTGTGGAACCAGTGCTGGTCGACTGCGTAGGACTGGCAGCCCCAGAGGTCGACCGCCGTGCCGTCCCCGCCGTTGTCGTCGCCGATGACGTCGACGCACTGGCCGCCGGGGCCGACGATCGGGGCGCCGCCGTTGACGGTGAACTTCTGGGCGGCGGAGCCGTTGCAGGTCCAGATCTGCAGGCGGGTGCCATTGGCGGTGTTGCCGCTCGGGTCGTCCAGGCACAGCCCCGACTGCGGGTTCAGCAACGAACCGTCCGACTGCTGCACCCACTTCTGCCCGCCCACGCCGTTGCAGTCCCACAACTCCACCGGAGTCCCGGCCGCCGTCCCGTCACCGTTGATGTCCAGACAGCGGCCCAGCGTGCCCAGCGAGCCGTCGGCGTTGTGGGTCCAGTGCTGGTCCTCGGCGTAGGACTGGCAGTTCCACAGCTGGACCGCCGCGCCGTCGACGCCGGTGTCGTCGGCGGCGACGTCGACGCACTGACCGCCGGGGCCGGCGATGGTGCCCTGCGGGCCGTTGGGGACGTTGGTCTCCCCGGCGTAACCGACGGAGACGATGTTCGCCTGGACGACGTTCTCGGTCGCGTCGCCCGGGTAGCCGGCGACCATGACGCCCTCGAAGAAGGTGCCCATGTTCCAGTTGCTGTTGTCGCCGCCGGTGCCGAGGATGATGCCGCCCTCCTGGTGCATCGGCAGGTAGCCGCCGCGCGTGGGCAGTGAGCCGTTCCACCACGTCGACAGGCCGCCGGACTGGGAGTTGCCGCCCTTGAGCGCGTAGGTGGTCTGCCCGTTGTCCTTGAGCATCGCGGTGACGTAGGTGCTGCCGTTGCCCGCGTTGGCGGTGTTGGAGCCGTTGTTCCCTTGGAACATGCCGTTCTCCATGTCGGCCTCGACCCAAGGGCCGGAGCCGGTGCACGGCGGGAAGTAGCAGGTGGTGGCGAGGCTGACGGCGTCCATGTGGCCGTTGCCGGTGTCGGCGGGGGTGCTCTCCGCGTTGCCGTAGTCGAAGCAGCAGGCGGAGCCGACGTGGGTGCCGCTGGCCACCATGTAGGCGCCCTCGGCCTGGCCGCCCACGGCGACGCCGGACGCGGCGCCGGTGTAGCGGTAGCCGACGCCCGGTGAGATCCACACACCGTAGACCTTGTGACCGCCCGCGGTGACCGCGACCTCGCTCGCGTCGGCGCCGCGGTCCGCGCCCATGCCGGAGGTGCCGGACGGGCCGGGGGTCAGGTCGTTGTGACGGGACGTCTGGTCATAGATCCGGGTGATCCGGCAGCTGGTGCCGGCGCAGAACGCGTCCTGCCGGCCGGCGTCGGCGTATCCGCCGGCGGCGAGCAGGCCGATGTCGGCGGTGGCGCCATCGGAGACCCGGGTCACCTGGTACAGCGGGCCGTCGTAGGACGAGAACAGCGCGCGGACGGTGCTGTGGGCGGCGACGCAGGGGGTGCCGCCCGCGGCGTACAGGTCGCAGGGCAGCGATCCCGCCGCGTGCCCGACGGCGGGCAGGCCGACGAGTGCCGTGACGACGAGCGCGAGCGCGGCGACGGCCGACCGGACGGCCCGGCGCAGCCGCCGGACGGCCCCGCGGCGGCCGGTGAGCGAACGTGGACTGGTCATGATGGCTCCGGGGTGGGGTGGAGCGAGCAGGGATGGGGGACCGTGCTGTTCCAGTACGGAGGATCGTCCCGGGGCCGGAGGGGGCGGCGCCCGCGGCCCCTCTCGGCGGCCACGGGACGCCGCACGGCCGACGGTCATCTCACGCAGACCAACTGTCCCCCAACGCACGGCGTTTCACCAGAGTGACCGTGTACGTTCCACTGAACGAGCCAGGCCGTCATGATCGCCCTCATGGAAGGCTTCGCCCCCATGTCAGTGAGCCAAGGAAAACCCGCCTAAGGGCGTACACGAATGACGGTCTTCCCGTGACGCCGCCCGGTCGGGTTCAGAGCGCCCAACGCTTCGTCGAGGCTCACGACCTCTCCGATGGTGGTCCGCAGCCGTCCGTCACGCACTCGCTGAACGATCTCCGTCAATCCGGCACGATCGGCCTCCACGACGAAGTCCACCGCCAGACCCTGTGCGGGCCGCGCCTCGACCGGGCCGACGACGGACACCAGTGTTCCCCCGGCCTTGATCAAGGCCGCCGACCGCTCCTGAACGTCACCTCCGATGACGTCGAAGACCAGATCGACAGCCCCGACGTCCTTGAGCTCGTCGCTCTCCAGGTCGACGAACTCGTTCGCGCCGAGGCCGAGGGCCTTCTCACGGTCCGCCGCGCGTCCCGTGCCGATGACGTAGGCGCCGGCTTCACGGGCGAGCTGGGTCACCATCGTTCCGACCGCCCCGGCTGCGCCATGAGCAAGGACCGTCTGGCCGGACTGGAGCCGGCCGTGCTGGAAGAGCCCCTGCCACGCAGTCAGACCCGAAATCGGCAGTGACGCGCCCACCGTGAAGTCGACATCACCGGGCAACGGGGCGAGATTTCGCGCTTCGACCGCCACGTACTCTGCGAGCGTGCCGTCGCGGTGCCAGTCGGTGAGGCCGAACACCCGCTGGCCGACCGACAACCCCGTGGTGCCGTAGCCGAGGGAGGCGACCACGCCGGCCAGTTCGTGGCCGGGGATCGACGGCGTCTTGTCACGCCCGGCGCGATCGGTCCACGTCGACGGCCACTCCAACTCGGTCGGCACGAAGCCGGATGCATGGACCTCAACGATGACGTCGTTGATGGCCGCCGACGGCTTGGGCCGCTCGGTCAGCGTCATCCCGGCCAACCCTGCGGACTGGTCGGTCACCACGATGGCTTTCATGAGAATTGCCCCTTTTGATGCGCTTCATAGATTCTTGAGGTTGTCGAGGCGAGTTTCATGCAGTCTGACAGGGTTGGAGTCATCTTCCCGGCAAGGAGTGACGAGGGACAGAACCCGGCCCGAAAGCCGCGACCGCCAGGGCGACGGCGGTCGCGGTGAAACGGATCAGGACGGAGAGGCTGTGGCGAGCGTCAGCAGCTTGTGGGCCTCAGCGAGACAGCCGGCCAGCCAATAGGGCTCCTCCGACTCGTTCAGCAACTGGTCTGGTTGATCCACCCCAAGCCGGCAGGTCGCGGGCAGCTCCTCCAGACCGACCAACCCCCGCCGTCGAGCACGTAGAGCCGGGTCTGTACAGCCGGCGGCGTCGAGCACACGCAGCCCAGCATCACGGGTTGCCCGGGAATGACCCCCGCCGAGTGGCGGGTGTGGGGACGCCGGATGGGGGGACGGTGATGGTTGGTGCTTCGTGCGCGGTGGGGTTGGTCTGTACTGGCGGCTCACCGTTCGAGTACCACCCGTTCAAGGGGGAAACAGAATGCGCTTCACGCGCGCGCTCACCACGGTCGCACTCGCCGGCGGACTTCTCGGCGTGGCGGCCATGCCCGCATCGGCGGCGACGCAGCCGCACTACGGCGGCGGGGTCGGCTGGAGCTACAACGGGCCGATCCACGCCGGGAAGGCGTTCGGCGTCTCGCTGGACGGCAGCGTCGAGGGCTACAAGGGCCTGATCGTCGCCTGCATGTCGGCCACCGACAACCTGAACAAGCCGTTCAAGCGGCTGGTGTGCACCAAGGCGGGCCACAAGGAGGTCAAGCTGACCAACGGTCACGCCACGCTGGGCCACACCGGCAACTGGCTGCTCGCGACCGAGGTGGACAAGGTCGTCACCGTCCACGGCCGGCAGGTGCTGGTGCCGTTGTTCAGCACCAGCCAGAACCCGCAGCTGGTGCACGTCTCCCGGTGACGGTGACGGACATGGAGCCCGACGGCCTCCGGCGCGCTGCGGGTGAGCGCGGACGGGTCGAGCGGGTGCGGAACGCGCACGCCCGTCGACTGGAAGTCCAGGCGGACGTCGCACCGATGACTTAGTGCGGATTGCCCTGTCGACGGGCACCAGGACCAGCAGACGGCGTCTTGGTCATCCCACGAATCAGTCGAGGAGACCGTCCATGCGCCATCTTCGTTTCTGTGCGAGCGCCACGAGCTGACGTCGACGCATCCGAAACAGCGGTCTCCCCGCCGGCCCGAGGCCGACGGGGAGACCGTTCGTGTGCGGGAAGGGGCTAGCGGTTGCAGACCACGTGGGCGGGAACCCAGGTGCGGGTCCAGTAACCCGGGTGACGCTTGCCGTGGCGGTCGCGGTAGGCCGGGTGCCACGTGCGCACCCACTGCCCCCGCACCTCATGGCAGCGCTTGTGGTGATCCCCCGGACCCGGGTGCGGCGCCGCGGACGCCGTACCCACCACACCGAGCACCGCGCCACCGGCCAGCGCCACCGCCGCCGACCCGAGCGCCACGACCTTCTTCACTCGTCCACCGAACATGGCTGAACTCCTCTCAACTGCGTTGTCCCCCGGCTCTCCACTGAATGGGCCGGGCACGCACAACAATCCCCCACCTCCGTCTCACAGATCCCCCAAAACCCGACACCATGACCAAACCGCGAGAAACCCTCAATCTTCCCGAAATGGTCATCAAAGCCGACGAAAACACAAGCTCCGCACAGGAAGTGTCTTGCCGGAACCGGGAGGTCTCCTAGATCATCTATGCTCCACGCCATGACTGACACGGGGGATTCGGTCCCCGCGCTGCGTCTGCGCGGGTTGACCAAGCGGTTCGGCGAGGTGGTCGCCGTGAACTCGATGGACCTGACGGTGCCGCAAGGCTCGTTCTTCGGGATGGTGGGGCCCAACGGAGCGGGCAAGACGACCGCGCTGTCGATGGCCGTGGGCCTGCTGCGGCCCGACGAGGGCCACGCCGAGGTCTTCGGCCACGACGTCTGGTCCGACCCGATCGGCGCCAAGTCCCTGATCGGGGTGCTGCCCGACGGGCTGGCCCTGCCGGACCGGCTGACGGGCCGCGAGGTCCTCACCTACCTCGGCCTGCTGCGCGGCATGGACAGGGAGACCGTCGCGCGCCGCGCGGGCGAGCTGCTCGAGGTGCTGGAGCTCGACGGCGCCGAGGGCACCGCCGTGGTCGACTACTCCACAGGCATGCGCAAGAAGATCACCCTGGCCACCGCCCTGCTGCACGGCCCCCGGCTGCTGCTGCTCGACGAACCCTTCGAGGCCGTCGATCCGGTGTCGGCGGCCACGATCCGCACGATCCTGCAGCGCTTCGTCTCCGGCGGCGGTTCGGTGATCTTCTCCAGCCACGTCATGGCGCTGGTGGAACAGCTCTGCGACCGCGTCGCGGTCGTCTCCGGCGGTCGGGTCGAGGCGGCGGGCACCCTCGACGACGTACGCGGGTCGCAGTCGCTGGACGAGGCGTTCGTGCACATCGTCGGCGCCCGGACCGGCGGAGCGGAAGGTCTGTCATGGCTGGCGTCCTGACCGAACCTCCGGCGCCGACTGCGACGCCCGAGGTGAGCCTCTTCCGTGTGCTGCTCGAGATGCGCGGCGCCATCATGAAGCGCAGGTCGGCGACCCCGAAGGGGCTGGCCGGTCTGCTGGCGCTGCTGGTCGTGGTGCTGCTGATGGCCGTGTCGACGCTGCTCGCCGGCGTCGCGCACTACGCGCACCAGGGCGCCGGGGCCGACGTCGTCGCCGTCCTCACGCTGGGCTGGCTGCTCGGCTGGATCATCGGCCCGCTGTTCGCCGGCGACGACAGCACGCTGCGCATGGACTACTTCAAGCTGCTCCCCGTCCCGGCCGACAGGCTGTCATGGGCCATGCTGGGCGCGGCCTTCGCGGACGTCTCGCTGGTCTTCAGCCTCGTCGCATTCGCCTCCGTCACCGCCTACGGCCTGCGGTCCGGCGCGGCGGCGGGCTGCGTGGGCGCGGTCGCGACGCTGCTCACCCTCGCGCTGGCGGTCGTCTCGTCGCGGGCAGCGGTGTGCCTGCTCGGCCCCCGGGTCAGCTCGCGGCGCGGGCGGGACTTCGGCACCGTGGTCATCGCCCTGGCGATCACGGCCTTCTCGCTCGCCTCGTCGCTTGTGCCCCTGGCCGCCAAGATCCTCACCGAGGGCCGGTCCCCCGCGCTCTCCGCGACGGTGCGCGTACTGCCGTCCGGGTGGGGCGCGGTGGCCGTCGCGGCCGCGGCGCGCTCGGACTGGGCCGAGGCCGTCCTCGTGCTCCTCGCCCTGGCGGCGCTGGTGGTCGGCATCACGGCGACGCTGCCCGCCCTGCTGCGGCGCCGGCTGACGATGTCCACCCGCGCCGGGTCCCGCACCCGGGTCCGGCAGGCCTCGCAGTCGAGGCCGATTCTGCCCACGACGCCGTTCGGCGCCGTGGTCGGCAAGGAGCTGCGGCTGTACTCGCGCTCGATGATGCGCAGCGTCTCGCTGATGATCGCCTTCCTGGTCGGCGTGTTCGTGTGCGTCATCCCGGGCCTGAGCGGCGCGAAGCTGATGATGCCGTTCGCCGGCCTCGGCTTCGCGGCCATCGCGGCGGCCTGCTTCACCAACCTCTACGGCGACGACGGGACGGCGCTGTGGCTGATGCTGACCAACCCGCCCACTGCCGCTGCGGACGTCCGCGGCCGCCAGGCGGCGTGGGCGCTGCTGGTCGGACCGCTCAGCCTGGTGCTCACCGTGGTGCTCACCGCCGTCAGCGGCGAGCGCTGGGCCTGGCCGTGGGTGCTCGCGGGTGAGCCCGCCCTGGTCGGCGGCGCGGCCGGGCTGACGGTCTGGATCTCGGCGCTCAGCGTCTTCCCTCCGGCGGCCGACGGCGGACCGACCCCGCAGCGCCAGCTGAAGGTCAATCTGTCGCTGATCCTGATACCGCTGCTGACGCTGGCGCCCGCCGCGCTGCCGCCGGTCCTCGGCACGGTCGGCCACAGTGCGGCGCTGCGCTGGGCGGGCGTCCCGGTGGGTGTCGTCTGGGGATCGGTGCTCTGGTGGGGACTCGGGCGTCTCGCGGAGCGCACCCTGACGTCGTCGGGGCCTGAGATCTTCGCCCGCCTGCGCAGGACCGGCTGACGCCGCCCGGCATCGGTACGGCGACGCCTCGGGCTCAGGGTTGCAGGCCGCCGTCGACGGCGAGTACGTGGCCGGTGATGAAGGACGCTTCGTCACCGACCAGGAAGAGCGCGGCGGCGGCGACGTCCTCGGGGGTGCCGAGGCGGCCCAGCGGGGTGCGTTGGGCGACCTCGTCGAGGCCCTCGCGCGGGAACGGGGCGATCATGTCCGTCTCGATCACGCCGGGGGCGATCGCGTTGACGCGGATGCCCTGCGCCCCGAGCTCCTGGGCGGCGCTGAGGGTGAGCGCCGCGATCGCTCCCTTGGTGGCGGCGTAGGCCGCCATGAACGGCACGCCCACCGAGGCCGCGAGCGAGGTCAGCAGCACGATCGATCCGGTGCCGCGCCGGCTCATGATCCGCGCAGCGCCCTGGAGCACCGCGAAGGTGCCGAGCAGGTTGACCTCCACCACGGCGCGCGCGTCCGCGGCGGTGATCTCCTGCAGCACCCCGCCGAGGCCCATCGTCCCGGCGTTGGCGACCACGATGTCCAGGCCCCGACCGTCCTCGGCCAGCGCGGCCATGAAGGCCGCGACCTGCGCCGGGTCGCCCTGGTCGAGCGCGAGGCCCGTCACCGTGCCGCCCGACTCGGCGGCGACGTCCGCTGCAGCGGCCTTGGCCTCCTGCGTGTCCCGGCCGGTCAGCACCACCGCCGCCCCGGCCCCGGCCAGCCGCCGTGCCACCGCGCGCCCGATCCCGCGCGTCCCCCCGGTGACCAGCGCCGTCCGTCCGTCGAGTTCCCTCAGCACCGTCGCCCCCCGCCTTGCCCGCGCGCGGCACCCTGCCGCCGCAGAGGCCCACCCAAGCACGAACCCAGCTTCGCTGCCAGGTAGTTGGCAAACCTTCGGCGCAGTGCCCGAAGCACGGCACGGAGCGCACTCACTCCCCGCGCGCCGGAGCGTGGAGCGCAAAGCGGAGGCGGGGCTCCCCCGGCCGACGACTGGGGGTAGGAGCACCTCCCGGCCGAAGGCTCGGGGTAGGAGCACCTCCCGGCCCACGGCCGGGGGAGCCTCCCCTGATGTGCAGTGCGCGGCCTGAGCCACCGGACCGGCCCGACACCCGAACGGCCGCGCGGCGTCAGACGCGGGCGTGGGAGGAGATGTCGGCCGTGAACTCCTCCACCATCGCGCCGGTGACGGTACGCCGGCACTGCTCGATCGCGGTGAGGTAGTCCGCCGTGCCCGCGCCCGCCGGGGCGGGGTCGGAGCCGTGCGTGGTCGCGAGGTCGCGCTCGAAGGCCGCCTGCGCCGCGGTGCGGGCGGCGTGCTCGATGTCGGCGGGCGTGAACAGCTCGCTCGCGGCGACCAGCACGTCCACGTCCACGTCCTCGTCCGCGCCCTGCTCGGTGAAGCGGGACCAGATGGCCTTGCGGGCGACCTCGTCCGGCGTGCCGATCGGGATCACGTAGTCGAAGCGCCCGTGGCGCAGGAACGCGGGGTCCAGCGAGCGCACCGAGTTGGTCGCGCACACCAGCAGCCGCTCGTCGTGCTCGCGGAACCCCGGGATCAGCTTCAGCAGTTCGTTGGTGACGCCGTGCATCCCGGACGCGACCGTGCGCACCGGCGCGATCTCCTCGACCTCGTCGATGAAGACCAGCACCCGCTCCAGCTCGCCGATGCGGGCGAACGCCTCCCGCAGTCCGGCCGCGAGACTGCCCTCGTCCGCGAGCCTGGACGGCAGCAGCTCCACGAAGGGCCAGCCGAGACGTGAGGCAACGGCCCGGGCGAACGTGGTCTTGCCGGTGCCGGGCGGGCCGAAGAGGGCGATCGCGCGCGGCGGCCGGACTCCGTGGCGGGCCGCGCGCTCGGGCTCGGCCAGCGGAAGCACGACCCGTCGCTCGATCAGCGTCTTCTCCGCCTCCATCCCGGCGACCTTGTCCCACAGGTCCCCGGGCAGCAGCCGCCCGCCGAGCTCCGCCAGCACGTCGGCCGTCCGGCCCGCAGCCGGCTCCGCCTTCTCGAAGTACGCGGCCGCGGGCCTGCGCACGTACCCGGCGTTGTGCAGCCCGTCGCCGAGCAGCTCCTCCTGCGGCAGGACGTAGGCGATGCGGCGCACACGGGCCTCGACCAGCCGCCGCTCCAGCTCCCGGAGCAGCGCGCTGGCCAGCCCCCGGCCCCGCCACGCCGGGTGGATGGCGATCCGCATCACCCACGCCCGCTCCCCCGCCACCTGGGCGAGGGCCGCGCCGACCGGCATGCCCCCGTGCACGGCGACGACGGCGGGCTGGCGGGCCGTCAGTGCGGCGATGCACTCGGCCAGCGAGAACACCGACTCCTGCCCGAGTTCGGCGGTGCTGTCGATCAGATGGACGACAGCGGCCAGGTCGTCCTCACGGTAGTCATGGATCAGCCAGTTCACCGATTCCCCTCTCCCTGCGCTCCCGGTTCGGGCGATTTCGGCGACCCTAGGCGGGCCGGGTCGCGGGCGTCCCACTCCGCAGCGGACAAGCAGGCGTGGACGAACCGTACGGGCGGGCACTTGCTTGGGTCGGCGCGGCGGCGTCGCACCGCCGGTCGAAGCGGGCTGGGGCGTACGCTAGTTGGGGAAGGCCCCTAGAAACCGCCCGTCTGGCGGGGCCATCGCTGCGTGATCAGCCCGTCGGGCTCACCGCCGCACCAGGCGACGAAGCAGCGCACGCACACGTCATCGGCGGCTATGGCTTCGACGTCGTCGATCGGCCGGACCTCCGCTGCAGGGGCCAGCCATCGCCCGCACAGGGCGACGCTCGCCGCGGTGGGCACGATGTGCCAGAGCAGGACCGTGCGCCACTCGTACTCGGCCTTCAGCTCGTACCCCGCGGCGTCCACCCTGGGCGCTACTCCCACATGTCCGAGCCGCCGCCGATCCAGTCGACCATCCGCTCGGCGTCGAGGTCGAGCTCGTCCAGGCCGGCGCGGCGGCAGAACTCGGACACGTCCCCGATGCCGTACGCCTTCCCGACGTACTCGCCGAGGATGTCCACCCGCCGGTACGGGGGCGTCGTATCCGATTGGATGGGGTGGACGACGACGTGGGCGTGATGGTGTTCAGCGTGGGACGGCTCTGTCATGCGCCCAGCCTGCGTGGCCCAGATGCTGATCGCATCCCCGCTCGCACATGTGGCAACTCGCCGTGATCAGTCCAACGCTCTGGGTTGCGTCGATGGCATGCTCAGACCAGCATCCCGTGATCGCGGCCAATGCTGCCGCGCCCCCTGTCAGGAGAGACGCATGCCCTCAGGCCTGCGCACCATCGGAGCGGAGATCCCCTGCTCCATCCTCGCCATCGGCGCCAGCACCGATCGAGTTACCTGACTGGGCGTGGCAAAGCCCGGACATGCGCCAGGCCCTGCAGCAGCGACGCATCGCCGACGTCTTCCGTCGAGTGCAGCAGTTCGGGATCAGCCAGGCCCGCATCGCCACCGCGACCGGCATGGCACAAGGCCGCATCAACGAGATCGTCAACGGGCGCCGGGAAGTGTCCCGCCTCGACGTGTACGAGCGCATCGCCGACGGCCTCGCCATGCCTAGCCCCGGCCCTCGGCGACGTGCGGTCGGTTCTGGAGTCCTTCGGCATCAGCAGCACGGATCTGACGACGGAGCAGTACACCGACGCCGTGGCCGCACGCCGCGTCTGAGACGACTTTGGGACGAAGAGGCCCCGGCGCCCGCGGTGGGGCGGCCGGGGCCTCGTGCATCTCGGCTAGGGCAGGGTGTTCGCGAAGGCCTCGTACGCCTTCGCCTGCGTCGGGGTCACGTAGTGGCTCACCCGGATCAGCACGTCCCCGTGGACGTAGTCGTACTCCATCACCGCCGGCTGGTTGCTGCTGCCCTGCTGGATCGTCGCCGCGCGCTGCGCCGCATCCGCGGAGCTGGTGAACACCTCGATGCTGCCGCCGTACTGGATGCTGCCCGGCGGGACGCCGGTCACGTCGGCGGTGTGGATGCGGGCGTCCTTGAACTCGACCTTGCTGACGTACTGGTTGGGCCGGCCGAGGAGGTGGTTCGGGTCGTTGTCCTCGGTGTAGACCGCCGTCAGCTTCGCCTGCGGGATCGCGGCGGTCAGCTTGGTCATGATCGCGCTGGCGGGGAGCGTCGCCGATGCTTCAGCAGAGGGACTGCTCTGGCCGGTGCCGCTGGTGGCGACGCTGGTCGTGCTGATCGCGATCGAGGGATGAGCACTGGCGGTGTCGCTGCTGGGACTGTTTGACGAGGAGCAGGCCGAGAGCGTGAGCAGCGTTGCGAGACCAGCCGTCAGCGTGAGGGTGCGGTTCATGGCGGCAGCGTGCCGTAGTCGGTGCGGTGCCGTGAGTGAAGTTGCTGTGCTGTGACCGGGCCATCTGCGATCATGCTGGTCTGGCCGGGTTGGCGGAATGGCAGACGCTGGCGCCTCAAAAGCGCTTGTCCGTGAGGACGTGCGGGTTCGAATCCCGCACCCGGTACGCAGTGGCCCCGCACGGGATCCGTGCGGGGCTCATTGCTGCGGATCCGCCACCGGCCCCGGCGCCAGCACGACCGGCCCCCACACCCTGCAGCCGAGGTCGTGCGGGGTCTGCCCGCCGTGGCCAGGGCAGCGAGCGCAGAGCGGGTGGTCCTTGCCGCTGGTGCCCGGCTGGTAGCCCCAGCCGCGGCAGTCAGGGCACAGGTCGCGGTCGGGCGGCGGGCAGTCGCAGGTGCTCATGACCGGTGAACGATCCTGCGGCCGCCGGGTTGTTCACCTTTGCGGGCATCTCGACCAAGCCGGCCAGGCGTACGGACTTGTACGGGAAACGGGACTCCGTACGGTCACCTCCAGCAGCCTGGTCGTGCTGCTTCGCGCACGGCTGGCCCAAGCGGCGAAACGCCAAGGGAACGTCCAGTCAACGCCATTCCATCACCTAGCCGCGAACCGGCAGGCTGGTGCGCAGACGAAGACGTGGAACGTCGAACGGCCCCAACAGGAGCCGCCACACACTGGGGGAGAACACCATGCTCAAGCTCGGAAGGACCAAGCGCGCCATCGCGATGGGCGCCGCCGCGCTCGCGCTCGCCGGCGGCGCCACCGTCACGACTGCGGGGAGCGCCAGCGCCACCTCGCTGGTCTGCTACACGTACAACGGCGCCAGCAGCGCCCCGTGCAGTCACCAGACGACCCTCTACGCCAACAACAGCGCCTGGAACTCCCCCGCCGAGTTCTGGACCGACGCCATGGTCCTGAAGGTGCAGAACGACGGCAACCTGGTTCTGTACTGCCAGGGGCACGGCTCGAACCGGGCCGTCTGGGCATCCAACACCAGCGGGCTCAACATCGACCACGGCCGTCTTGTGTTCTGGAATGACGGCAACTTGGCCATGTACGAAGCACCCTTCACCGACCCGAGCAACTACATGTACGCATGGGACGCCAAGGTCTGGGGCGGCTCCCAGTCGATCGCCGTGCTCCAAGCCGACGGGAACTTCGTCATCTGGAGCGGCGGCAAGGCCATGTGGGCATCGAACACCTACCACGCCTGCCCCGGCACCCAGAACTACTGGGTCGGCTACCAGTAGGCCGAGCCGCGGCCGTCGAGGAGCCGAGCTCGCAGGCCGACGACGACGCCGGGGGTACCGGCCGTGGCAGGCCGAGTGCCTGCTTGAAGGGGCCGGCCTGCCGTAGGTGGACGAAGGCCAGCGCCCGCGATAGGCAGCCAGGTCCTGTGCCCCAGGGGGCCTGGGGCAGGTTCGGAACGGGGCCCGGGAACCACACGAAGGGGGAAGCTCATGCCCAGCGAGACAAGTGGCGGCGCCAAGAACGGCGACGCCAGCACGAACACCACCGAGGAGACCACCGAGGCCACCGAGTTGGCGAGCCCTGACACGGTGATCGAGATCGGCGGCGAAGGCGCGACGTCGAGCGAGTCGACTGAAGCGAACTGAGGCAAGCGCGAGGCCCCGGCGCCCGAGTGGGCGTAGGTTCTAGGGATCGTTGCAACACCCCAGTTCAAGGGGTGCGATGTTCGAGATCCGGAAAAGCCGGACGGTGGCTCAGGGGCCGAGGGCCCTGGTCCGTGAGCGGGAGGAATACTTCCGGCTCGTGGACCAGGGCCTGAGCAGTCAGGAAGCGTGCAGACGCGTCGGGATCAACTACCGGACGGGCAAGCGGTGGCCCAACGGCCGCAACGCGTCCGGCAAGGCCAAGGCCAGTCCTGCGGTGCTCGAACCGCTTGCGGAACCCGGCCCGTCGCGGTACCTGCGCGTGGCCGATCGGATCCACATCGCCGACCGCCTCCGCGAGAAGGCTTCCATCTGCACCATCGCCGCGGAGCTCGGCCGCAGCCCCTCCACCATCAGCCGCGAGATCGAGCGCAACAGCCATCCGGACAGCGGTGCCTACAGGCCCCACGCGGCCCAGGCCCGCGCGGATGACCGCCGACCTCGGCCCAAGCCGGGCAAGATCGAGCAGGATCCGGAACTGCGATCCTTCATTCAGGACCACCTGGACAGGCGGTGGAGCCCGGAGCAGATCTGCCAGGCTCTTCGGGACACCTTTCCCGGCCGGCCGGAGATGCACGTGGTCCACGAAACGGTCTACCAGGCCCTCTACGTCCAAGCACGGGGCGGACTGCGCCGCGAGGTGGCCGCCGCTCTGCGCACGGGACGCGCACTTCGCAAACCGCATCGCCGGACCGACTCCCGGCAGTCCAGATTCGCCAGCCCGATGGTCATGATCAGCGAGCGGCAGCCGAGCGCCTGCATAAACTGCTCGCGGCCTAGACAAAACCAACCACGTGTTGCGACGACCCTAGAAACCGCCCCGTTGGCGGGGCCTTTCCGTGCGTGCCCTCTGCGTCTGTGCGCTTTCCGTGTGCGCTCCGCCCGGCCCGGCGCGCATGCGCGTCCGCGCAGGGGGCAGGTGCCCACGGGGCCGTCATTCCCGAGCCGCCCGCCCGGGCACGCGTGCCGATGCGGCGAACCACCCGGCGCGGGCCAGGCCGCCGCCCACCGCTGGACGGTGGGGCGGTGGGGTGCCGGTCACCGCCGACGGGCCGGGTCTGTTCCGGTGGACCCGGTTCCCGTCAGGCGGGCCGGGTTCCGGTCAGCTGTTGCACGGCCGTGGCTCCGGCGCGGTCGACGGCGGCCGTGGCCACGGCGAAGACCAAGGACGCGAAGACCCGAGGACGGGGTGGGTGCCCGTCGTTCCGGGCACCCACCCCGCACGGTCTTTCCCCCCGTCGTGCTACCAGCGGTACCAACGGCTGCGCGGTTCACCCGCGCCACGGAAGAGGAACCCTGCGATCCACAGCACCAGCACCACCAGTGCGACCCACCAGAGGACGTGCACGGCAAAACCGACGCCGCCCAGGATCAGGGCGAGAAGCAGCACCAACAACAAGGGACCCATGATGTATCCCACCTCCTTGGGGCAGCGTGTGCCCCCGAACGCGGATCACATGCGCCACCGCCGTGCCTCCGGCTCGGGCGCATGAGGGGTCGCGCTGCGGGGCACGCGCCGAAGGTCCGATCACCGTGAGACACCTGGGAGGCGCGATGGCAGCGAACCGGGTCGAGCGCGCGCTGGGCGCGGTGGACCGCTGGCAGCAGCGCCACAGGGCGCCTGGCTTCTGCTTCGGCGTGGTCAAGAAGTTCGGCGACGACCGCGGCGGGCAGCTTGCGGCGTTGATCACCTACTACGGGTTCGCCGCGCTCTTCCCGCTGCTCCTGCTGCTGACCACCGTCCTCGGGTACGCGCTGCGCGGCGACCCGGCGTTGCAGCAGCGGGTGCTGAACTCGGCGCTGGCTCACTTCCCCGTGATCGGGGACCAGCTCCGGACGAACATCCACTCGCTGCACGGCAGCGCGCTCGCCGTCGTGATCGGGGCGCTCGGCCTGCTGTACGGCTCGCTCGGCGTCGCCCAGACCCTGCAGTTCGCGATGGCGCAGGTGTGGAACATCCCGGACGTCGAACGCCCGGGCTTCTGGCCCCGCACGGGGCGCTCGGTCGCGCTCGTCGCGGTCCTCGGCGCCGGGTTGCCGGCGTCCTCCGCCGCCACCGGCGTGGTGGCCTCCGGGGGCGCGGGGCCGACGGTGACGATCGCCGGCCTGGCCGTGTCGGTCGTGGTCAACACCGGCCTCTACCTGGTCTGCTTCCGCATCCTGACCCCGCGACAGGTCCGCTGGCGTCTCCTGGTCCCGGGCTGCCTCGTCGCAGGCCCCGTGTGGACGGTGCTCCAGGGCTTCGGCGGTGTCCTGGTCGCCCACCAACTGCGGCATGCCACCGCCGTCTACGGGATGTTCGGCACCGTGCTGGGCCTGCTGTGGTGGATCTACCTCGGCGCGCAGGTGACCGTCTACGCCGCCGAGATCAATGTCGTCGCCCACCGCCGCCTGTGGCCGCGCACCCTGGTGCCGCCGCCGCTCACGCGCGCCGACCGCCAGGTCCTGGACGACATCGCCGAGCAGGAGGAACGACGCCCGGAGCAGCGCGTCGACAGCCGCTTCACCGCCCCGGACGTCAGCGACGTCAGCGGCTCGACCGTCAGCGGCTCGGGCGCCGACCGGCGCGGCGGAGGCGAACCGCGCTGAGGAGCAGGGCCAGCGCGAAGACGACGAACCCGATGACGAGCAGGTAGAGCAGCCCCTTGGCGACCGCGCCGATGATGCCGAGCACGACCGCGGCGAGGACGAGCAGCAGGACCCAGACCATGACGCTTCCTCTCCCGTGGTTCAGCGGCGGGCCAGGCGGCGTTCGCCGCCCGCCCCGGTGGCGTACTCGAGTTCGTAGTGGGCGAAGATCGCGGGCTCCTCCTCGGCGGGCAGGACCCCGTCGGTGTCGATCGCGGGTGCGCCCTTCACCTGCGACTTCGGGAACGCCACCCTGACGTACCCGGGGCCGACGACCGCGCCGGTCAGCGGCACGAACACCAGGCGCCGCTTGGTGGGCAGGCCGACCACGACGGTCGCGAAGAACGGCTCGTCGGTGCCGGTGTCGACGTAGACCGACTCCAGCATGCCGATCTTCTTCCCGCCCTCGTCGACGACGTCGTGCTGGCGCCACTCCCGGATGTCAGCGCTCTCCATCGGATGCCGCCTTTCTGACGGGTGTTCAGCTGGCTCCCGGATCGCGCGGGTCGCGGCGCGCCCGGCAGCGCCCCCGGGAGAGACGCGTCACTGGCCTTCGAGCTGCTCCCGCAGGCCGGTCAGTATCCGGCTGAGCAGCCGGGAGACGTGCATCTGGGAGCAGCCGATCCGCTCCCCGATCTGGGCCTGGGTGAGGTCGTCGACGAAGCGCAGCTTCAGCAGGCGGCGGTCGGCCTCGGGCAGCCGGGGCAGGATCTGGCGCAGCGCGGTCAGGTCGACGATGTTCTCCAGATCGCGGTCGAGCCCGCCCAGGCGGCGCTGGAGCGGACCGCCGTCCTCGTCCTGGTCGCCGACGGGGGCGGACAGGGTTCCGGCGGTGTAGGCGTCGGCGGCGATCCGGCCCTCGGCGACCTCCTCCTCGGTGACGCCGAGGCGGGCGGCGAGCTCCGCGGCCCTGGGCGCGCGGCCCAGCTCCTGTTCCAGCGCGTCGTCGGCCCGGGCGAGCTGGAGGCGCAGCTCCTGCAGCCGGCGCGGCACGTGGACGGACCAGCTGGTGTCGCGGAAGAAGCGCTTGATCTCGCCGGTGATGGTGGGCAGCGCGTAGGTGACGAACTCGACCCCGCGGCCGGTGTCGAACCCGTTGATGGCCTTGATCAGGCCCACGACGCCGACCTGGATCAGATCTTCGAGGGGTTCCTTGTGGTGCGCGAACCGCCGGGCGGCGGTGCGCACCAGGCTCATGTTGAGTTCGACCAGGGTGTTACGCACGTAGGAGTACTCGGCGGTGCCCTCGTCCAGCTCCCGCAACCGGACGAACAGCACGTCCGTGAGCGCACGCACCTCGAGCACGTCCAAGGTCACCGGGTCGCACGCGATCGTGGGCAGATCACCCTCACGGACGCGGGGAGGCATCTCGGCAGGCCGGTTCCGGCCCTCGTTCCGGTTCCGGTCTCCGTTTAGGTCGAGGCACTGCTCGGTCGGCTCAGGAACTCCCGCGATCACGGTGTCTTCCCTCCTCGAAGCGACTGGTTCGGGCGGACGGCGGACGGCACGGTCGGGCGCCCGCGCGGGCGACTTCAGCGGTTAAGCGGCTGGGTGGGTCACACAGAACTGGGCGTCGCCTGCTGGGGCGCCGCATCGGCGTCGGAGAGCTCGTCGCCGTGGGGCTGGTGGTCGGCGAGCAGGGCCAGCAGGTCGGCGACGGTCGGCCCGGCGTCGGCCGGGTGCCGCAGCGGGGTGGCGGCGGTGACCTGGTAGCGGTTCGCGCGCCCGACCCGGGTGTGGGTGAGGTAGCCGCCCTGCTCCAGGTCGGTGATGATGCGCTGGACCGCGCGCTCGGTCAGCAGGCAGTGGGCGGCGATGTCGCGCACCCGCACGCCGGGATCCCGGGCGATCTGCACCAGGACCCGGGCGTGGTTGGTCAGGAAGGTCCAGCTCGTTCGGGGGCCCGGCATCTGTTCCATACCGCCATCATAGGACAACTTTTTCACGTATCGCGAAGACGGACACAGATTTCGCGCAAAGGTTGACAGGATGCTCACACGGGCCCAGGCTATGCAGCACGCCAGCCGCGCAGCCCTCTCTCCCCCTGCTCCCTCGGCGCGTGGTCGCCGTCCGTCAGAAGGTGAAGGCGATGACCCGCACCGAACTCGACATCCTCGCGTCCTTCCTGCGTGCCCGCCTGCGCGCGCCCGTCCCCAGGGGCCCCCGGGCGGCCGCCACGGCCGCGACCACGGCAAGGCGCCTGCGCGCGGTCGAGCAGGCCGTCGTCGGCATCGAGGCCTACCTCCTGCTCGCCGCCCACCACCCGGCCCCACCCGGACTGCCGATCGAGGAGCAGCGCGCCCGAGCCCTGTGGCAGACCCTCCTGGACCTGGCTGCCCTCTGGCCCGACCACCCGGACCGTCCGTCCCTCCCCTCCCCACCCTCC
>NZ_BBPP01000012.1:10909-13275 GCF_000787835.1 Streptacidiphilus melanogenes | reverse complement strand
CCCGGACCGTCCCGTCCCCCCCCTCCCCACCCTCCGCCCCGGGTCCCGCCCCGCCCATGCCGGACTCCCAGCCGGCCTCCCAACAGTCGGCCTCCCGGTCCGCCGCCTGACCACGGGCGAACACGTTGTGCGCGGCGGCATTCGGCCCGGTTGCGGCGCGGCCTGTCGGGTGCGGGCGTGGCGGCCTACCATCGCGGGAGGAAGCCACCGGCCCGGGCCTACGTGAAGGGGGCGCACCTTGGCCAGTGCCGCTGCCGTCGAAGATGTCCCGGACGGCGACGACGAGGACGCCGAGGACGGGGACCCCGACGGGGCCGACGGGAAGGCGGACGGGCGCAACCTTCGGGACGGGTCCTGGCAGGGGCCGGGTGGGCTGGTGCTGACGCCCGAGCAGAACCGCCTGGTCAGCACACACATGGCGCGCGTCACGGCGTTCGAGCCCGCTGTCACGGCGATGGTGCGCACGCTGGCCGACTCGGCCGGGAGCGGCCGACTCGTCGGCCTCCAGTACCGCGTCAAGTCCGAGCACTCGCTCAAGCGGCGCATCGCCCTCAGCCTGCTGAGACACCCCGTCCGGACCGCCGAGGAGGTCCTCGACCACGGCTACGACGCACTGCGCTACACCCTGTGCGCGGAGCCCGAGCACTACGCGTCGTGCGTGGAGCGCGCGTTAGAGCGACTGCTCGAGCTGGGCCTGGCCAGCGCCCGGTTCCGGAACTTCTGGCGGGAGAGCGGCGGCGAGTACCGGGGCGTCAACACCGTCTGGCAGGGACCGCCGCGGCGTCGGATGTTCGAGCTGCAGTTCCACACCCCGGACAGCTACCGCGCCACCGTGGTGACCCACACCGCCTACGAGCGGCTGCGGCAGCCCGGCCTCACCGACGACACCGCAGCGGGTCTCCGCGCCCTGCAGAGTGCCGTCTTCGGCCGGGTCCCGGTGCCGCCCGCGGCGCGGGCGATCGCCCTCCCACCCGCTCCGCCGGGGGCGGAGAGAAGTTGACGGGCCGTTTCACAGCTCGCCGAAGCCGGAGAGCAGGCCGTCCAGGGACGGGCCCTCGGTGAGCGGCTGCTCGGACCAGATGACCTTGCCCTCCGGCGTGTACCGGGTGCCCCACCGGTGGGCGAGCCGGGCGACCAGGAAGATGCCGCGGCCGCCCTCGTCCGTGGTCGCGGCCCAGCGCAGGTGCGGTGCGGTGCTGCTGGCGTCGGAGACCTCGCAGACCAGACTGGTGTCGCGCAGCAGCCGGACCCTGACCGGCGCCCCGCCGTAGCGGATGGCGTTGGTGATCAGCTCGCTGAGGATGAGCTCGGTGCTGAAGGAGATCTCGTCCAACCCCCACTCGGCCAACTGCTTCACGCAGGCGTTGCGCACCGGGCCGACCGCGGCGGGGTCGACGGGCACGTCCCACTCGGCCACCTGCTCCGGCGGCAGCAGGTCGGTGCGGGCCACGAGCAGCACCACGTCGTCCCGCGCCTGTGGTGCCGGGCCGGGCCGGGGCTCCGTCCCGAGGAGGGCGGCACAGGTCTCCTCCGGGCTGCGCGGCCGTCGGCTCTCGAGGGTCCGCCGCAGGCCCTGCAGGCCCTGGTCGATGTCCTGGCCACGGCTCTCGACCAGCCCGTCGCTGAACAGCAGGAGCTGGGAGCCCGGTTCCAGGGGTATCTCGGTGGTCTCGAAGGGGTGGCCGCCAACGCCCAGCGGTGGGGAGACCGCGACCTCGGGATAGTCCACGGTCCCGTCCGGGCGCAGCACGGCCGGGCCCAGATGCCCGGCCCGGGAGAGCGTGCAGACCCCCTCGACCGGGTCGTAGACCGCGTAGACGCAGGTCGAGCCGGTGATGCTGACGTCGGCGGACTCCTCGTCGAGCTGCGACACCAGCTCGTCCAGGCGGCCCAGCACCTCGTCCGGCGGCAGGTCCAGCGCGGAGAAGGTGCGGATCGCGGTGCGCAGGCGCCCCATGGCGACCGCCGCGTTGATGCCGTGGCCGACCACGTCCCCGACCACCAGCGCGCTGCGGAATCCCGGCAGCGGGATGACGTCGAACCAGTCGCCGCCCACGCCGGCACTGGCCGGCAGGTACCGGTGGGCCACGTCCAGCCCGGTCCGCACCGGCAGGCTCTGTGGCAGCAGGCTGCGCTGCAGGGCCACAGCGGTGCCATGCTCGCGCGTGTAGCGGCGCGCGTTGTCGATGGAGACGGCGGCGCGGGCGGCGAGGTCCTGCGCCAGCAGCAGGTCGTCGGCCTCGAACGCCGGACTCCCGGCCGCCCGCCGGAACTCGACCAGCCCCAGCAGCCCGCCCCGCATCCGCAGCGGCGCGGTCACCGTCCCGTGGTGGGCGTCCGGCACGGCAGCGTCACTGGTCGCCGCC
>NZ_BBPP01000012.1:0-10802 GCF_000787835.1 Streptacidiphilus melanogenes | reverse complement strand
CCCCCCCGCCGCCACGGTCACCGCCGCCCCGACCGGCGCAGCCCGCCCGCGCACGGCCCGCGCCGGCGCGGGCCGCTCCGGCGCGGAGCCGACGGGACCGCCGCCCGGGAACGGCCCGTCACCCGCTGCGCCGCCCGTGGGCACAGAGCCCCCGAGAACGGCACCGCCGGAATCCCCAGCTTCTGGCGCACTGCCGCCGAGATCCGCACCCGCGAGCCCGGATCCACCGGTCCGCGCGCCGCCAGGCCCACCACCGCCGGCTGTGTCGCCCCTTGGCACGGCCCGCTCCGCTGCGGAGCCGCCGAGCGCAGGCCCGCTGACGTGTCCGCCCTGCGGCGCGCCGTCGCCGGCTGCCGCTCCCTCCGGCACCGGCTCGCCCGGTGCGGGGGTGGTGTCGAGGAGCGTCGTGCGGCGCAGGAGCCGGGCGGCGGCGCCGAGATCCTGTGGGGGTTCGTCGCCGCGGGTGACCGCGTCGACGAGGTCGACCGTGACGGAGTCGGCGAACCCACCGCCGATCGCCACCTCGGCGAGTTCGTCGCAGGTGCGGGTCATGTCCAGGGTGCGGCCGATGCGCATGCCCGCCTCGTACAGCAGCTGCCGCCGGTGCCCGGCGGCCTCGATCCTGCTGGTGAGGTCGTGCAGTTCGGTGGTGTCGCGCAGGGTGACGACGCAGCCCGGAAGGCCTCCGTAGGGCGCCGTAGGGCGCTTGTTCACCGCGAGGAGCCGACCGCCGGCCGGGTGGATGCCGTCGGTGATCTCCTCGCTCTCGGGCGAGGTCAGCAGCGCCGTCGTGGCGGGGTCGAGCCCGAGCGCGGCCACGGGCCGCTGCTCGGCGTCGGCCGGCAGGTCGAGCAGGCGGCGGGCCTCGTCGTTCACCATGATGAGCCGGTCGTCGTCGCCGATGATCAGCACGCCCTCGCGCACGGCGTGGAGGACCGCGTCGTGGTGCTCGTACATCCGCGCCAGCTCCGTCGGCCCGAGCCCGCGCGTCTGCCGCTGCAGCCGACGGGACGCCCACGCCGTGCCCGCCGCGGCCAGCAGCACCGCGACCGCCGCGCCGCCCAGCAGCACCGGCAGGTGCGTGTCCACCAGCGCGTTCACCCGGCCGACGGTGATGTTGACGACGACCGCGCCGAGCGGCTTGTGCGCGGCGTCGAAGACGGGGACGGCGGTGGCGATCGAGTTGAAGCCCGGCTCGTTGAGCTGGAAGGTCACGGTCTGCCCGGCGAACAGCTTGGGCAGCACGTTCTGCGTGACGTAGGAGGGGGGCTGGTAGGGACGGCCGACGTAGTCCGGGTAGGGGGACGTCAGCTGCACGTAGGAGGTGTTGAACACCACGACGGAGTCGACCCCGGTGGCTTGCCGGACCGCCTCTGCGCGCGGTTCCAGCAGCGCGGACGCATGCGGGCTCTGCAGCTCCTGGGCCAGGCCCGGTGCGCTGGCGAAGGACTCGGCGACCCCCCTGGTGACCCGGCGGGCGTCGCTGGCGGTGCTGGAGCGCGCCTGCAGCACCATGGCGGTCACTCCGGCGACGACGAGCAGCAGCACGATGAGCAGTTCGGTCAGGAACATCCGTCCGGCGAGGGTCCGGACCGAGAACATCCTGCGCACGCCGCGCGTCTGCCGCTCGGACAGCGCACCGCGGTCACGGTGCGTGGAAGCCCCGCGGTGACGTCTCTGCACAAAACATCATTAACCTGCACTGCTGTGACCGCGCAAGTAGCAGATCGTAATCTTCCGAGGCAGGCGTCGCGCGCCCGGGACCGGTACGGACCCCCCGGCGCGCCGGCGTCCGGCCCCTCCCCGTCGACCGGTCGTTGCCTGCACGCCACCCGCGGCCGCCGACAATGGTGTTGGCCGAACCCTGGGACAGCAGGACCCGCCCGTGAGGCATGATCACTACGGGCCCGGGAGACCTTCGGGCCCGGCCGACGCCCGCGATCCGACGACCGCCCAAGGACGCCCCACTCGATGTTCACTCCGTTCAGCACCGCGTCCGCTCCCTGGCTGCAGACCGTGTCCCCGCGCCCGGCCGCCCGGTTGCGCCTGCTCTGCTTCCCCCCGGCGGGCTCGGGGCCGAACTTCTACCGCCCCTGGGCGACCCAACTCCCCGCCGACATCGAGGTCTCGGCCGTCAGCCTGCCCGGCCGTGAGTCCCGCTTCCGCGAACCACTGCTGGCGAATTACGACGTGGCGGTCTCCTCCCTGTACGCGGCGCTGCGGCCGTGGTTCGGCGCGGACCGCCGCCCCTACGCGCTGCTCGGTCACAGCATGGGCGCGATGCTGGCCTACGGCGTCGCCCTGACGGCCGCGCGGCTCGGGGACCCGGCGCCCGAGCGGTTGCTGCTGAGCGGCGCGGGCGGGCCCGGCACCGAGCCGCCCAAGGCGGGGCGCTCGGAGTGGAGCGACGCGGAGTTGGTCGCCGACCTGCGCGAGATGGGCGGCACCCCGGAGGAGGTCCTGGCCGAGCCGGAGCTGCTCTTCCACATCCTCCCCGTCCTGCGCGCCGACTACCGCCTCTGCGACTCCTTCCGCACGACCCCGCCCGGCGGACCCCTGCTCAACTGCCCGCTCACGCTCATGAGCGGTGCGGACGACCACGCCACCGCGCCCGCGGTGGCGCGCTGGGCCGAGGTGACAGCGGGCCCGACGACCCAGTACACCTTCCCCGGCGGCCACTTCTATCTGACGCAGGAGTCCGCCGACCCCGTTGTCACGACGGTCGCCTCCGAACTGCGGGGGCCCATCCCCCGGTAGCGCCCGCTCAGCGTCGGGGCCTGCTCAGCTCGCGAACGGGCCGCCGGGGCCGAAGGCGTGTCGGACGAAGTTCGCCGCGATGCGGCGGTGGCCGGCCGGGTCGGGGTGGATCGCGTCGGGGAGCGGGAGCTCCTCGTGGTCAGCGGGGCCGTAGACCAGGCGGCCGTCGAGGTGGTGCAGGTTCGGGTCGTCGCCCGCGCGGTCGGCGACGATCCGGGCGAGCGCGTCGCGGATGACGGTCAGGGTGAGGCGCCCGGCCGCGCGTTCCGCCGGATCCCCGGTGGCCTTGAAACGCAGCGTTCCTGAACTGAAGTCGGGCGCGAGCGGGCCGGGGGTGTCCTCCTGGACCGGGCACAGCAGCGGGGAGACGACCAGCAGCGGCGTCGTCGGATGGCCCTCGCGGATGGTGTCGAGGAAGCCGTGGACGGCCGGCCCGAAGGTGCGCAGGCGCATGGCGTCGGCGTTGACGATGTTGATGCCGATCTTGACGCTGATCAGGTCGGCCGGGGTGTCGCGGATGGTGCGCGCCAGGAAGGGGTCGAGCAGGGCGCTGCCGCCGAAGCCGAGGTTGACCAGGTCGACGCTGCTTTCGGCGGCGGCGAGCGCGGGCCAGGTCGTGGTCGGGCTCGCGGCGTTGGAACCGTGACTGATGGAGCTGCCATGGTGCAGCCACCGCCTGCGGCCACCGTCCGGCGCGGGATGGGTCGACGCCGGAAGAAGGGGAGCGTCGGTGCGCAGCGCGATCAGCTCGGTGGTCTCGTTGTGGGGCAGCCAGATCTCGACGTGCTTCTGCTGCGGCGGCAGGTCGGCGAACCGGGCCGTCCCGGACGGGCCTTCCCGCAGTTCGGCCGCGCCGGTCGACATGTCGATGACGCGGACGTTGCCGCCGGGGACACCGGTCTGCGCGGTCAGCCGGCCGTCGACCAGCAGGTCGTACACGCCGTCGGCGGGGGCCGGCAGGCCGAGGTAGGCCCGCTTGGTGGGCAGCGCGTCGAGCTCGACGACGGTGGCGCGAGTACGGAAGGCCAGGCGCACGCCGGACGGCTGTGCCTCGACCATCGCGAACTGCTCGTCGGGAAGCTGTCGCCGGGCCCAGGCGGGCAGGCGGTGCGGCAGCAGGCCGTGGGCGGTGTGCTCCACGTCGAGGTGCCCGCGGAGCAGGTCTTCGGTGACGGGGGTGGTGATCAGGCTGGGGGCGTCGTCGGGCATGGCTCGGGCTCTCGTCGGGGGTGGTGTGGTCGCGGCGGCATGGCGCTGCGCTGCGTGGCATTTCACGGCGTGGCAGGGCATGGCTTTGCCTGGCGCGGCTTGGCATTGCCTGGCGCGGCTTGGCATTGCCGGACGACGGCGTCAGGCCGTCGTCTCGGAACCGCCGGCGCGGGCGCGCAGCATGGTGTCGAGGGAGTCGATGGTCCACTCCCAGGAGGCCTGCGCGTCGACGGGGGTGTGGCTGAAGCCGCCCGCGGCCTCGAGGCTGACGAAGCCGTGGAAGACACTGCCCAGCATCCGCACGGCGTGCGTCTCGCCGGGTTCGTCGAGGTCGTAGGCGCGCAGGAGCGCCCGCGTCATCTGCGCGTGCCGCACGCCGGCGCTGGCCGCCGCGGTCTGCGGGTCGAGCCGGAAGCGGGCGGCGTCGTAGCGACCGGGGTGGCGGCGGGCGTAGTCGCGGTAGGCGTCGGCGAAGGCTGCGAGGGCGTCGCGTCCGGCGCGCCCGGCGACGGCGTCGCTGACGCGGTCCGCGAGCTCCTCCAGTGCGAGCAGCGCGATGCGCGTCTTGAGTTCGTGCGAACTCTTCAGGTGCGAGTAGAGGCTGGCGACCTTCACGTCGAAGCGCCGGGCCAGCGCCGAGAGGGTCACCTGCTCGAAGCCGACCTCGTCGGCCAGTTCCGCACCCGCGAGAGCGAGACGCTCCGCACTCAGTCCCACGCGAGCCATAGCTTCAGCCTTTCCTCATTAAGCTATGGCCAGTATGCATCTGCCTATAAGCTTTAGCAAATAGGCAAAGGCTATCAGGCTCGGCTCGGGAGCTCCGGGCGGGCCGCGCTGAACTGGATCACCACCGGGCGGCCGCGCCCGCCCATCGGACGGGCCTGCGAGTGACGCATCACCAGGCCCCGGTTGGCGGCGCTGTGCAGGACGAACCGCAGCCAGTCGGCGTCGGCGCCGATCTGCGCCGCGATCTGGGGCGCGCTGAAGCGCCGGTCCGGCTCGGCCGCCAACACCTCGAGCGCCCGGTCCAGATGACGCCCAGGGCGCCCGCGCCGCCCCGCCTCCGACCTGGACGGGCCCGACACGCCCGACACGCCCGACGACCGTGCCGCTCCCCCGGGCCGGGGGCCGGGCTGGTGCACCAGCGAGACGCGCGCCCGTGGCATCCCCAGGGCTGACACCGGCGTGTCGTCGGGCCCCTCGACGCCCGAAGCGTCACCGTCGAGGAGTGCCTGCAGTCGACTGCGGGCCTCCTCGATCCCTCTCAGCTCCCGGACGACCTCCTGCAGCAGAGCCAGCCGACGCTGCTCCGCGCGCACGCGCTCCTCGAAGATGGGCAGGCAGTCGGTCGGGTCCGCCACCAGGTCGGCCGGCGTCAGGTCCGCGATCACGCCGTGACCGTAGTACCCGCCCGGCGGGCAACACCACCGACGCCGGACGTCACCACCCGATCGAAGGAATTCAGGGCCTGGGAGCCACCTGATGCGGCTGCCCGAGGTAGGGGAAGACGGTGAGCAGGTCGGTGTGCGGCGGGATGTGATCGTCGGTGATCTTGCCCTTGGAGATCATTGTCAGCCGGGCCGAGGTGACGTCGTCGATCAGGGTCCTGCCGTTCGGGTAGGCGGCGGGGCGGGTGCGGTCGTAGTGCAGCACGTCGGGCAGCACGGTGCGCAGCGCTTGCTCGCCCTCGGCCGCCTCGTAGCCGCCGGTGTGCGCCAGGACGGCGGTCCAGGCCTCGCGGTAGGCGTCCCAGTCGTCCGCGGGCTCGCCCGCGTTGTAGGCCTCCTTGACGTCCTCGGCGTTGAAGTACGCGGTCAGGGAGGGGTGGGCGCCCCGGTCCACCGAGACGAGCCGGTCGCCCTCGCGCACGCTGACGCGGCCCCACACGCCGATCGGCCCGGAGCCCAGCTCGTCGTCGTCGACCTCCAGAACGATGCCGAAGACGTTCTTGTCGATGCCGAAGTCCCGGCCGGTCCACTGGAAGCCGTTCACGATGCCGTCGAGATCGGCGAAGAACGGGTCGCTGCGCAGCCCCGCGAAGAAGCGGTAGCCGCCGCTCTGCACCACGCTCGGCACGCGGCCGAGCGCGACGGCCACGTCCGACATGACGGCCTGCCCGTTCGCCTCGTGCCGCCGCGCGTCCTCGCCGTGCGCACGCTGGACGGTGACGGTCTGGTGGCCGTTGCGCGGCGGCGAGAAGACGAAGCTGTAGGCGAGGTCCGCCTGGTTGTCGCCGTCGGTGTCGACGTTGATCCGGTAGACGGCGTCGGGGTGGAAGGCCTCGCCCTGGGTGGGCGCGAACGGGTTGACGTTCATGATCAGGACGGTGCGCCCGGGGTCGACCGAGGGGAAGACGAACAGGTCGGTCATGTCGAGTCGCGCGTCGCCCTTGGGCGAACGCAGGTCGGGGCCGCTGAGGTGGTGGGACACGGTCTCTCCTCGTCGTCAGGACCCCCCGGGCCGGCGCTCCGGACCAGCTCTCGCGATGCTGCCATCCGTCACGCGAAACGACGCGGCGGTGGACGGCGAGTCACGATTGGATCACCCGATCGCCGAGCCCCTCCGGGCCGGAAACCCAACTTCCCGACGCCAGGGAGGAGTTCCGCGCACGACTTCCGCCATGCACCCGTCACAGGCGTCTCACCAGGCAAAAGTCCATCTCTGAGGACTCCCCAGCGACACCTCGGACGCGTACGCTGCTCGGCCATGAACCCCGTGCTCGCCTCAGCCGTCGCACCCGTCACCACGGCGCACCCGACCGACCCGATCCACTGGCGCAACCACAACCTCCCCATCACCGAGCCCGTGCCCGTCCCCTGCCGGGCCCGGATCGACGACGAGGTGGTCAGCATCGACAGCTGCCGGGGCAACGGGCCTTATGTCGTCCACCTGACCGAGCCGCTGAAGCAGGCTCACCCCGTGGGTTCCCCCTTGGAGGTCCTGGAGGACATCTCCGGATGATCCGGGCGCGCACCGTCGGTGCGCCGCATGCTCCCCTGGCAGCCCGGCTGCCCGGGCGGCGGTGACGGGGGCGGACGCGCGGTCAGGACGGCGGCGAGGCGGGCTCCTTGCGCCAGACACGGACCTCGGTGCCCGGCTGGCGCGCGGAGAAACGGCCGTTCGGGGAGGCCTGGGCCAGGAGGACGCGCAGGTCCGCCTCGAAGGCGGCGCGGCGTGGGCCGAAGAGGTGCGGGGCCGAGGAGGACAGCGAGAACACCTGGGCGACCACGTCGTCGCTGCTGCGCTCCAGTACCTGACCGCCCGCGACGACGAGGCGCTGCGGACCGGCGAAGCCGACCCGGCCGATGACCTCCGCCTCGCCACCGGGCGTCCCGTGCGGGAGGGTGCCCCGGCCGGCGCGCCGGACCGGCCCGAGGTAGCGGCGGACCAGGGCGTCGACGGCCGCGTGGGGCACGGGCGGGTACGGGAGCCCGCCGCCGCTCCGGTTCTCCCTCTTCAGGTCCGCGACGTGGACGAAGGCCCCGCCGGGCCGCAGCAGGTCGAGCACGTGTGCGGCGACGCGCTCCTGGTCCATCCAGTGGAACGACTGACCGAACGTCACGACGTCGAAGATCCCGAGGCCGGCGGGGAGCTCCTCGGCGCGGGCCCGGATCCACCTCGTGCGGGCGCTCACGCCCGCCTCGCGCGCGAGCCGCTCGGCCTCGGAGAGCATGCCCGGATCCGGGTCCACGCCGACGACGTCGGCGAACAGGTGGGCGAGGTCCAGGGCGAGGGTGCCGGGGCCGCAGCCGACGTCGAGGAGACGGCCGCGGCCGTCGAGGGCCAGCACGTCGCCGAGTGCCCGCGTCAGACCCGGCGCGTACGGGAGGCGCCCACGCCGGTAGTACGGTGCCGCGCCTGCGAACAGCGTCTCGTCCCACTGCCAGTCGCCGATGGCCATCCCCGAACCCCACTCCGTCAAGGCCCAATGATCGCAGCCCAGGCACGTCTAGTGGCGGCGCACCCAGTCGGGGGTCCAGGTGCCGGGTGCGTCGGCGGCGGGCGACGTGGCGGCGAGGTGGGCGCGGAGGGTGGCCAGCGCAGGGTGGGGGTTGTCGCGGTGCCACAGCAGCGAGTGCGGGTAGACGGGCGTCGGATCGGTCACCGGGATGCGGCGCAGGCCGTGGCCGGTGGGCCAGACGAGGCGGGAGTGCTCGCCCATGAAGGTGGCCAGCGCCGGGGTGTCGGCGATGGTGTCCAGCAGGGCGTCGGAGCCGAAGTTGGGGCCGGTCGCCTCGATGGTGAGGCCGAACTCGGCGACGAGGTCGTCGTAGTAGGCGGCCCACTCGGTGCCGGGGACGATGCCGGGCATCCAGATCCGGTGGCCCACGAGCTGGGCGAGGGGCACCGACCGGGCGGAGGCGAGCGCGTGCCCGGGGCCGGTGAACAGCTGCAGCGGCTCGTCGAGCACCCGGACCGACTCGATGTCGTCGGGCAGCGGCGCGCCCGGCATGGCGACGGCGCGGAAGGACGCGTCGATCACGCCGGACCGGAGGGCGCCGACGGCGGTCTCGACGTCGAAGAGCATGACGACGTCGAGGTCGATCTCGGGGTGCGCGCGGTGGAATCCGCGCATGAGGGCCGACTGCGCGCTGCGCGAGGCGATCACGTCGACGCGTAGCGGTCGGCGGGCGGCGTGGACGGACGCGACGGCCCGCTCGGCGACCCGCAGCAGCTCGCGGGCGTGCGGCAGGAACGCCTGCCCGTCGATGGTCAGCTGGGCGCCGCGCGCGGTGCGGGTGAACAGCCGCACGTCGAGGCTGCGTTCGAGCGCGGCGATGCGCTTGGAGACGGCCTGCTGGCTGACCGCCAGCTCGGCGGCCGCCTCCTGGAACCGGCCCGCGTCGGCGGCGACGACGAAGGTCCGGACGGCGTCGAGATCCATGCCCGCCAGCCTACGGGCACAACCGATGGTTGTGGCACGCCGGTCTCGTGGTTGTTTGCTCCGCAGCTCGGGTGCTCGCTTTGATGCTCTCGATCGCGGATCGGTTGTGCGGGCGAGAAGGAAAAGGGGCGGCGGGCGTGAAGGACGGCCAACGGAGCGGGGACCGGAACCTGGACCAGAACGGGGACCGGAGCGGTCACCGGCTCGGGCGGCGGTTCGGGTGGCTCTGGGGAGCCTACGGGACCAGCGCCCTCGGCACCTGGCTCGCCTTCGGCGCGTTCCCGCTGATCGCGATCCGGGTGCTGCACGCGGGGTCGACGGAGGTCGCGGCGCTGTCGTCCGCCGGGGCGGCGGTGGGTGCTGCCGTGGCGGTGCCGCTCGGGCCGTGGGTGGAGTTCCGCCGCAAGCGGCCGGTACTGATCGCCATGGATCTGGCGCGGTTCACGGCGCTGCTGACGATCCCCGTGGCGTTCGCGCTCGGCGCGCTCTCCTTCGTCCAACTGCTCGCGGTCTCGGTCGTCGTGGCCGCGGCCGACATCACCTTCCGGTCCACCTCCGGCGCGTTTCTCAAGACGCTGCTGCCGGCCGAGGACCTGCTGGTCGCCAACGCCCGATTCGAGTCGACGGCCTGGACGACCACGATCGTCGGGCCACCGCTCGGCGGCGCGATGATCGGGCTCCTCGGGCCGGTGGCCACCGTCGTCGCGGACGCGCTCAGCTACCTGCTGTCGGCGCTCGGCATCCGTGCCACGGGCGGGCCGGAGCCGGAGCCGGTGCCCGAGCGTCGCGCGGCGGCGCGTATGCGCGCCGGTGACCTCCTCGACGGCTGGCGGTACATCCTGGCCGACCCGGCCCTGCGTCCGCTGTTCTTCAACACCGCCGTCTTCAACGGCCTGGTGATGGCCGCCGAGCCGCTGCTGGCCGTGCTGATGCTCGGCCGGCTCGGCTTCGCCCCGTGGCAGTACGGCCTGGCCTTCGCCGCACCGTCGATCGGCGGGCTGGTGGGCGCCCGGCTGGCCCGTCCGCTGGTCGCCCGCTTCGGGCAGCGCCAGGTGCTGATCGCGTCCGGGGCGCTGCGTGCGCTGTGGCCGGTCGGTCTGGCGTTCATCGGTCCCGGGACGGGCGGTCTGCTGCTGGTCGTCGGCGTCGAGCTCGGGCTGATCTTCTGCTGCGGCGTCTTCAACCCCGTCTACGCCACCTACCGGTTGCAGCGGACCGCCACCGACCGCGTCACCCGCACGCTGAGCGCCTGGACGGTGACGACGAAGGCGTCGACCGCCGCGCTGACGGCGGTGTGGGGCGTGCTCGGTTCGACGCTCGGGCTGCGCCCGGCCCTCGCCCTGGCCGGGGTGCTGCTGCTGGCGAGCCCGCTCCTGCTGCCCCGTCGCACGGCGGCGCCGCTCACCGCCCCGGAGCCGGAACCGGCTCCGAGCGGCGCCTGAACGCGTCCTCAGGGGTGGGTCGCCGACGAGGGGTGAGTCGCCGACGGTCTGCCGGTACCGGTCACTGGACCGTCTGGGTCAGCGCGGCACTGGCGCTGCCCTCGTAGTCGCGGTCGCCGCCATAGGTGGCGGTGATGGTGTGCTTGCCCGCGCTGCTGTAGGTCTGCGTCAGGAGGGCCACACCGTCGGGGAAAAGCGCCACCGTGCCGATCGGCGTGCCACCGTCGGCGAAGGTCACCACACCGGTGGGCCTGGCGGGACCCGCGCCCGACACCCTGGCGACGTAGGTGACCGTCTGCCCGGGCTGCGACGGATCGGAGCTGGAGGTCAGCGTCGTGCTGCTGGCCGCCTTCACGGTGTACCGGATGGTCACCAGGCCGTCCCCGAGCCGCTGGCTGTTCTCGAACGTGGCAGGGGTGAGGCTGTAGCTGCTGCCTGCCCCACCACCGGCTCCACCGCCGCCGCCCGCGCCGTCGAGGGCGACGAGGCCCTTGAAGAGGGCGCCGCCC
>NZ_BBPP01000013.1:153459-167453 GCF_000787835.1 Streptacidiphilus melanogenes | reverse complement strand
TCCCGGTTCTTCGCGTGTGGTAGCCCCGGCCCTTCCCAGGGCCGGGGCTCCTCCCGTTCGTCCGTTCGTCTAAAAGAGGTCCTTCCGTGTCGTCCAGCTCCACTCCCGTCGTCGGCGTCCTCGCCCTCCAGGGCGACGTGCGTGAGCACCTGATCGCCCTGGCCGAGGCCGACGCGGTCGCCCGCCCGGTCCGTCGGCCCGAGGAGCTGGCGGAGATCGACGCCCTGGTCATCCCCGGCGGTGAGTCCACGACCATGTCCAAGCTCGCGCTGCTCTTCGGCGTGATGGAGCCGCTGCGGGCCCGCGTGGCGGCCGGCATGCCGGTCTACGGCACCTGCGCCGGCATGATCATGCTGGCGGACAAGATCCTCGACGGCCGCGACGACCAGGAGACGGTCGGCGGCATCGACATGGTGGTCCGCCGCAACGCCTTCGGCCGCCAGAACGAGTCCTTCGAGCAGGGCGTCGCGTTCAAGGGCCTGGAGGAGGACGGCGACGTCCACGGCGTGTTCATCCGCGCCCCCTGGGTCGAGTCGGTCGGCGCCGACGTCGAGGTGCTGGCGTCGCTGCGCGCCGACACGGCGGACGAGCACATCGTGGCGGTCCGTCAGGGCAACCTGCTCGCCACGTCGTTCCACCCGGAGCTCACCGGCGACCACCGTGTGCACGCCTACTTCGTGGAGATGGTCCGCGCCGCCGGCTCGCACAGCAAGTGACCTGGCCGGTGACGGTAGGATCTCATCCGTTCGTTCACTTCCACCTGGTGCTGTTTTAAGGAGCAACTCGATGTCCGGCCACTCCAAGTGGGCTACCACCAAGCACAAGAAGGCCGTCATCGACGCGAAGCGCGGCAAGCTCTTCGCCAAGATGATCAAGAACATCGAGGTGGCGGCCCGCACCGGCGGTGGAGACCCCACCGGTAACCCGACCCTCTACGACGCCATCCAGAAGGCGAAGAAGAGCTCGGTCCCCAACGACAACATCGACCGCGCCGTCAAGCGCGGCTCCGGTGCGGAGGCCGGCGGCGCCGACTACTCGACCATCATGTACGAGGGCTACGGCCCGAACGGCGTGGCGGTCCTGATCGAATGCCTCACCGACAACCGCAACCGCGCCGCGTCCGACGTGCGCGTCGCGATGACGCGCAACGGCGGCTCGATGGCCGACCCCGGCTCGGTGTCGTACATGTTCTCCCGCAAGGGCGTCATCATCGTGCCGAAGGCCGAGAAGGTCGACGAGGACACGATCATGGAGGTCACCCTCGAGGTGGGCGCGGAGGAGGTCAACGACCTCGGCGACAGCTTCGAGATCCAGACCGAGGCCTCCGACATGGTCGCCGTCCGCACGGCCCTGCAGGACGCCGGCATCGACTACGACTCGGCCGAGGCGAACTTCGTCCCCTCGGTCCAGGTCCAGCTGGACGCGGACGGCGCGCGCAAGATCTTCAAGCTGATCGACGCGCTCGAGGACAGCGACGACGTCCAGAACGTCTTCGCCAACTTCGACCTCACCCCCGAGGTCGAGGCCGAGCTCGACGCCGAGGACTGAGGCGGCTCCGCCGCGTGGGCGCGACCGTGTCGGGTCATTGCTCCCGCAGGTCGTCGCACCATCCAGGGGCGCGAGGAACGGCGCGAGCAACCGCTGGCATGCGGATGGCCCTGCACGATCGGGGCTCTCCCTGCGTGGGTGGCTTGTCGCGCCGTTCCCCGCGCCCCTTGGTGGTTCTGTCGGTGCGAACGGATAGCCTGCGGGCATGCGTGTTCTCGGGGTGGATCCAGGGCTGACCAGGTGTGGGGTCGGGGTTGTCGACGGTGCGCCCGGGCGGCCGCTCACGATGGTCGCCTGCGGGGTCGTCCGTACGCCCGCGGAGCATGACGTGCCGTTGCGCCTGCTGGAGATCGAGCGCGGCATCGAGGAGTGGCTGGACCTGCACCGGCCGGACAAGGTCGCCGTCGAGCGGGTCTTCGCCCAGCACAACGTCCGCACCGTCATGGGCACGGCCCAGGCCAGCGCAGTCGCCATGCTGTGCGCCACCCGGCGCGGGATACCGGTCGCCCTGCACACCCCCAGTGAGGTGAAGGCCGCCGTCTCCGGCTCGGGGCGCGCGGAGAAGGCCCAGGTGGGCGCGATGGTCACGCGCATCCTGCGGCTGGACGCGCCGCCCAGGCCCGCGGACGCGGCCGACGCGCTCGCGCTCGCCATCTGCCACATCTGGCGCGGCACCGCCACCAACAGGATCGCCGCCGCCCTCAGCCGCGTCAGGGAGCCCCGACCGTGATCGCCTTCGTCAGCGGCCCGGTGGCCGCGCTCACGCCCTCCAGCGCCGTCATCCAGGTCGGCGGCGTGGGCATGCTCGTGCACTGCTCTCCGGGCACGCTCGCCCGCCTGCACCTGGGGGAGGAGGCACGGCTGGCCACCTCCCTCGTCGTCCGCGAGGACTCCCTGACGCTCTACGGCTTCGCCGACGACGACGAGCGGCAGACGTTCGAGCTGCTGCAGACCGCCAGCGGCGTCGGGCCCAAGGTCGCGCAGGCGATGCTCGCCGTGCACAGCCCGGAGGGGCTGCGGGTGGCCGTCGCGCGCGGGGACGCGAAGGCTCTGACCGCCGTGCCCGGGATCGGGCCCAAGGGGGCGCAGAAGCTGCTCCTGGAGCTCAAGGACCGCCTCGGTGCGCCGACGGGCGCCGTGCCGTCCCAGCACGCCGCAGCGGGCGCAGCGGCCGTCGTGGCCGCGCCCGCGCCGTGGCACGAGCAGCTGCACGCCGCGCTCGTCGGCCTCGGCTTCGCTCCGCGCGAGGCCGAGGAGGCCGTCGCCGCGGTGACGCCGGAGGCGGAGGCCATGGAGAAGCCCAACGTCTCCGCCCTGCTGCGCACCGCCCTGCAGAGCCGCAACCGCACCCGCTGAGCCAGCCCCCGTCACCGAAGAGGAGCCGAGAGAGCATGTACGACGACGCCGCAGCCGACCGCCTGGTCACCGCCGCCGCGGACGGCGAGGACCGGGCCGTCGAGGCGGCGCTGCGCCCGCGCGACCTGGGCGAGTTCATCGGCCAGGAGCGCGTCCGCGAGCAGCTCTCGCTCGTCCTCCAGGCGGCGCGGCACCGCGGCGCCTCGCCCGACCACGTGCTGCTCTCCGGTCCGCCCGGGCTCGGCAAGACGACGCTGTCGATGATCATCGCGGCGGAGATGGGCGCCCCCATCCGGATCACCTCCGGTCCGGCCATCCAGCACGCGGGAGACCTCGCCGCGATCCTCTCCTCGCTGACCGAGGGCGAGATCCTCTTCCTCGACGAGATCCACCGGCTCTCCCGGCCCGCCGAGGAGATGCTCTACATGGCGATGGAGGACTTCCGCGTCGACGTCATCGTCGGCAAGGGGCCGGGCGCCACCGCCATCCCGCTGGAGCTGCCGCCGTTCACGCTGGTCGGGGCCACCACCCGGGCCGGCCTGCTGCCGCCGCCGCTGCGCGACCGCTTCGGCTTCACCGGCCACATGGAGTTCTACGCGCCCGAGGAACTGGAGCGGGTCATACACCGCTCCGCCCGGCTGCTGGCCGTCGAGATCGACCCGAAGGGCGCCGCCGAGATCGCCCGCCGCTCGCGCGGCACGCCGCGTATCGCCAACCGGCTGCTGCGCCGGGTCCGCGACTACGCGCAGGTCCGCCATGACGGACTGATCACGCCCGAGATCGCCGACGCCGCGCTCGCCGTCTACGAGGTGGACCCGCGCGGCCTGGACCGGCTGGACCGCGCCGTGCTGCACGCGCTGCTGAAGCTGTTCGGCGGCGGCCCGGTGGGGCTGTCCACGCTGGCCGTGGCGGTGGGGGAGGAGGCCGAGACGGTCGAGGAGGTCGCCGAGCCCTTCCTGGTCCGCGAGGGCCTCCTGGCCCGCACGCCGCGCGGCCGGATTGCCACCGCCGCCGCCTGGCAGCACCTGGGCCTGACCCCGCCGCCCCAGGCCGCCGGGCCCGGCGTTCCCTTGCAGGCTGAGCTCTTCGGCCCGTCGGCGGGATCGGCGGCGGGATCGTCGTCCGCCGGGGCGTCGGAGCGGCCCGCGGAGGCCTGAGAGCGGGGCTCCCCGGGCCCACCTGGGCCACCCCGGGCAAGGGTGGCCACCGGGCCCGCAACGGCCTCGTAGCAGTCCCTGACGGTCTCTGTACACGTCGAGTCCGTCACGTCACTCGCCATTCGGCTCTCTCGGATGACATGCTGGACGTTGTTGTACTGCGTGCGGTCCCCTAGACTCCGCCCGCTCCCGCCCTTACGGGGTGGGCCCCGAAATCGACTGGCCGCCGCCCCCTGCGGCCGCGCAAAGGACTGTCTGCCGTGGGTAACCCGCTTATCTTCATGGTCATCGTCTTGGCCGGACTCATGTTCGTGACGATGCGGAGCAACAAGAAGCGCCAGCAGCAGGCGCAGGACTTGCGCACCCGCCTGGAGCCGGGCGCGGGCGTGCGCACCATCGGGGGTATGTACGCGCTGGTCAAGGACGTGACCGACGAGGCTGTCGAGCTCGAGGTCGCGCCGGGCGTCCACGCCCTGTACGCGAAGCAGGCCATCGCGCAGGTGCTGGACCCGATCGAGTACAACCGCATCGTCCACGGCGAGGAGCCGGAGACGGACGAGGCGGCCGACGGTACCGAGGCTGAGGCCGAGGCCGTCGTCGAGGACGCCACCCCGGCCGAGGCGGCGAAGGACGAGGCCGGCCAGGCCGAGTCCGGCGCCGAGACCTCCGCTGCGGCCACGGCCGAGGCCGAGAAGGTCGACGCCAAGGTGGGTGGCGACAAGGACGCTTCCGCCAAGTAGCCTTGCCCGCTACGGAACCCGGTCGGTCGTAATCGTCCGACCGGGCCCAAGGACCGCTGCGTCGTGGCCGAGCCGCCCCCTGTCCGCCGGTACCCCGGTGTGGGCGACTTGACCTGCCCACGGCATGGACAGAGAGAATCGAGAAGGTGGCATCACCCAAGTCCCGTCCGCGTGACGGATACCCGGGGCGTGCATTGAGCCTGACCCTGGCGATCATGGTGGCGCTCGTCGGCATCATGATCGGCACCGGGCACACCACCCCGCGGCTGGGCATCGACCTCGCCGGTGGTACGAGCGTGACGCTCAAGGCGACCTCGAGCGACAAGAACGCGATCAACCCCGCGAACATGGCGATCGCCTCCGAGATCATGAGCCAGCGCGTCAACGGCACCGGCGTCACCGAGTCGACGACGCAGGTCCAGGGCAGCGACGAGATCGTCGTCAACGTTCCGAAGGGCACCAGCTCGACCGAGCTCGCCACCGAGCTGGCTCAGACGGCCAAGCTGTACTTCCGTCCGGTGCTGGCCGAGCAGCAGCAGATCGACGCGAGCGCCCTGCCCAAGAGCTCCCCGTCCGCCTCGTCCAACGGCGGCGCCAAGCCGTCCGGCGCGGCGAGCCCGTCCGCGAGCAGCTCCGAGAAGCCGAAGGCGTCGGCTCCCGGCGCGTCGGCCTCGCCGAGCGCGAGCAAGACGCAGGGTGACGCCCTCTCGCAGGACCTGAAGGCCGGCTCCTCGGCCTCGGCGCACCCCTCGGCCTCGACGAGCGCCAAGGCCTCCGCGGCCGCCACCGGCACCGCCAAGGCCGCCGCCACCCCGAGCGCCGCGCCGACCAGCGGCACCGTCTCCGGCCAGACCGCGGGCACCGTCCCGGCCGCGCTCCAGTCGGAGTTCAACGCGATCGACTGCACCACCAAGCACGGCCGCGACGTCGCGCAGGTCACGGCGAACCGGGCCAAGGAGACCGACCAGGTCGTCTCCTGCTCCAGCGACGCCACCAGCAACACCTGGACCAAGTACGCGCTGGACAAGGTCGCCGTCGACGGCACCTCGATCAGCAAGGCCCAGTCCAACCTGAGCACCCAGACCGGGCAGTGGGAGGTCGACCTCTCCTTCAACTCCCACGGCGCCGGCCAGTTCGCCAACATCACCGGTCAGCTCACCAAGAACCAGCCGCCGGCCAACGAGTTCGCCATCCAGCTCGACGGCCTGGTCCAGTCCTCGCCGTCCGTCAACGAGGCCATCACCGGTGGTCAGGCGACGATCTCCGGCAGCTTCGACCAGGCGAGCGCAAGCCAGCTGGCCAACGTGCTCAGCTACGGTTCGCTCCCGCTGGACTTCCAGACCCAGGAAGTCGTCACCGTCTCGCCCGAGCTCGGCGGCAGCCAGCTCGACGCGGGTCTGATCGCCGGCCTGATCGGTCTGATCCTGGTCGTGGTCTACTCGCTGGTCTACTACCGTGGCCTCGGCCTGGTGGCGGTCGCCTCGCTGCTCGTCTCGGCGATCCTCACCTGGTCGCTGATGTCGCTGCTGGGCGGCGCGATCGGCTTCGCGCTGAACCTGCCGGCCGTCTGTGGCGCCATCGTCGCGATCGGTATCACCGCCGACTCGTTCGTCGTCTACTTCGAACGCGTCCGCGACGAGCTGCGCGAGGGCGCCACGCTGCGCCCGGCCGTCCGCAACGCCTGGCCGCGCGCCCGCCGCACCATCCTGGTGTCGGACTTCGTGTCCTTCCTGGCCGCCGCGGTGCTGTACTTCTTCACCGTCGGCAAGGTGCAGGGCTTCGCCTTCACGCTGGGTCTGACCACCCTGCTGGACCTGGTCGTGGTCTTCCTGTTCACGAAGCCGCTGATGACCCTGCTCGCCCGCCGGAAGTTCTTCAACTCCGGTCACCCGTGGTCGGGGCTCTCGCCCGAGCGCCTCGGCGTGCGCAACCCGCTCCGTGACAGCCGCAACTCGCGTCGTCCGGTCCCCACCGCCGGCAAGGAGGCCTGACCCGATGTCTCGCTTCGGCAATATCGGCCACCGCCTCTACACCGGTGAGGTCAGCTTCGACTTCGTCGGCCGACGCAGGCTGTGGACGATCATCTCCGGTGTCATCCTGGTCGCCGCCATCCTGGGCCTCACCGTCCGGGGCCTGAACCTCGGCATCGAGTTCAAGGGCGGCGAGATCTACACGATCACCAAGCCCGGCGTCACCATCGCCCAGGCCCAGAAGGCCGCCAACGAGCTGACGGGCGACAGCGCGGCGATCGTGCAGAAGGCCAACACCAGCAACGGCCAGGAGATCCTGGTCCAGATCAGCTCGACCGAGAAGATCGACCCGACGAAGGGTCAGGACGGGCTGTCGAAGTCGCTGGGCCTGAGCACCCAGCAGATCAACACCCAGTCGCTCAGCGCCAGCTGGGGCCACGACATCAGCCAGAAGGCCCTCGAGGGTCTGGTCGTCTTCATGGTGCTGGTGACGCTGTACCTGGCCTTCGCCTTCGAGTGGCGGCTCGCGGTGGGTGCGCTCGTCGCGCTGCTGCACGACCTGGTGATCACCGTCGGCGTCTACGCCCTGGTCGGCTTCGAGGTCACCTCGGGTACGGTCATCGGCTTCCTGACGATCCTCGGTTACTCGCTGTACGACACCGTCGTCGTCTTCGACGGTCTCAAGTCCGCGACGAACAAGCTCACCAAGCAGAACAAGCTGACCTACAGCGACGCCGCCAACGCCTCGCTGAACAGCACCCTGGTCCGCTCGATCAACACCTCCGTGCTGGCGCTGCTGCCGGTCGCCGCGCTGCTCTTCATCGGCGGCGGCCTGCTCGGCGCGGGTGTCCTCAACGACATCTCGCTGGCGCTGTTCGTCGGTCTGACCGCCGGCGCCTACTCCTCGATCTGCGTGGCCACCCCGATGGTCGCCTGGCTCCAGGAGAAGCGCCCGGAGTACATCGAGCTGGCCCGCAAGGTGAAGCAGCGCCGCGCGGCCGAGGCCAAGGCCGCGGCCGAGGGCCGCACGCTCGACGAGGAGACCCCGCAGTCCGAGGTCAGCGTCCCGGCGCCGACCGGCGGTCCGCGCAACCAGCCCGTCAACCGCAGTCGCAGCGAGCGTCGCTCCACCGGGCGCCGCTGAGCATCGGTCACGACATCGCAGCACACTGTGCGCGGCAGTGCATCGCACTGCCGCGCACAGTCGTGAAGGAACCACAGGAAGCAGGAGAACCCACCGGATGAGCAGCAGCAGCGACCTGGCCGGCCTTCTCGCCGCCAAGATCCGCGACGTCCCGGACTATCCCAAGGCGGGCGTGGTCTTCAAGGACATCGCCCCGCTGCTCGGTGACGCCGAGGCGCTCGCCGCGCTCGTGGACCACCTCGCGGGACGGGCCAAGGCGCTGGGCGCGACCAAGGTCGTCGGCCTGGAGGCGCGCGGCTTCATCCTGGCGGCCCCGGCCGCCTACGCCGCCGGAGCGGGCTTCGTCCCGGTGCGCAAGGCGGGCAAGCTGCCGGGGGGCTGCCTGAGCCAGGCCTACGACCTGGAGTACGGCTCGGCGGTGATAGAGGTGCAGGGCGACGCGTTCCAGCCGGGGGAGCGGGTCCTGGTCGTGGACGACGTGCTGGCCACCGGTGGCACCGTGGAGGCGTCCCTGGATCTGGTCCGGCGGGCAGGGGCCGAGCTCGTCGGCGTGGTCGTCCTGATGGAGCTGCTCTTCCTCGACGGACGCGCCCGTCTGGCGGAGCATCTGGGCGACGCCCCTCTCGAGGCGGTCATCTCCGTGTGAGGGGCGAAGTGAACCGAGGGTCCGGCCGGTCGAAATCGACCGGCCGGACCCTCGGTTTTTTGATTCGTGCAGGTTCAGCTGATGGAGGAGATGGAACCGTTCTCCTTGATGGAGCCCTTGGCGCCGGCCTTCGCCGTCACGGCGTGAAGGCTCTGGACGCTGCCCGTCTTCCACCAGATGTCGAGCGTCGCCGTGTAGTTGCACGTGTTGTGGTAGTAGACCGTAGTGGACGTGATGCCATCGGCCCAGGACCAGTTGAAGCAGCCGGACGAGCCACTGTGGTAGGACATCGGCCTGACCAGAGTGGGGCTCGGGGTCGCCGCGTCGGCGACACCGGCCACGCCCAGGGCGGAGCCGAGCGCAACGGTGGCGACAGTGGCGAATTGAGCGATACGACGCAATTTTTGCTCCGGAAGTATCCGAGGTGGCGGAGAGCCTTCGGGCGTCCGCCAAGAGGATGCGTTCGTGTGCAACCCCCGTGGCATGAACTTAGGCATTCGAACTGATGGCGTACAAGATCCTTTCGGGGGTGCCTGGGCTGCCTCCTGGGGGCAACGGGCTGCCTTTCGGGGGGTACGGGAACAGCCTCTCGGGGGGCCCGGACGGCGAGGGCCGTTCTGTGGACCAGGCCGGGCCGTGGGGCCGTGAGCGCAGGTGACTGTGACGCTCGGTACCATTGAGATCCCGGTCTCGCTCCCGAGGAGTGCAGTTGCCCGAAGAGGTCGTGCCCAAAGCCGCTGGAACGCAGGAGGAGCGCCCGAAGCCGGCCCCCGCCGCGCCGAAGCCCGCGCCGCCGGCCGTTCCGGCCACGTTCCAGCGCGACGGCGGTGCGCCCGCCGTCGCGCCGCGCCCAGTCGCGCCCTCGCCCTCCCGGGTCCGCGCCCGCCTCGCCCGCCTGGGCGGCCAGCGCAGCAGCACCTTCAACCCGGTGCTGGAGCCGCTGTTCCGGATAGTGCGCAGCAACTACCCGAAGGCCGACCTGCACCAGCTCGAGCGCGCCTACCAGATCGCGGAGAAGTGGCACCGCGGCCAGAAGCGCAAGAGCGGTGACCCGTACATCACCCACCCGCTCGCGGTCGCGACGATCCTCGCCGAGCTCGGCATGGACGCGCCGACGCTGATGGCGGGCCTGCTCCACGACACCGTCGAGGACACCGACTACGGCCTCGACCAGCTCCGCCGCGACTTCGGCGACACCGTCGCCATGCTGGTCGACGGCGTCACCAAGCTGGACAAGGTCAAGTTCGGCGAGGCCGCACAGGCCGAGACTGTGCGCAAGATGGTCGTCGCCATGGCCAAGGACCCGCGCGTCCTGGTCATCAAGCTGGCCGACCGCCTGCACAACATGCGTACCATGCGGTACCTCAAGCGGGAGAAGCAGGAGAAGAAGGCCCGCGAGACGCTGGAGATCTACGCCCCGCTGGCGCACCGGCTGGGCATGAACACCATCAAGTGGGAGCTGGAGGACCTCGCCTTCGCGATCCTCTACCCCAAGATGTACGACGAGATCGTCCGCCTGGTCGCCGAGCGCGCGCCCAAGCGCGACGAGTACCTGGGCACGGTGCTGGAGCAGGTCACCGACGACCTCAAGACCGCTCGCATCAAGGCCGAGGTCAAGGGCCGCCCGAAGCACTACTACAGCGTCTACCAGAAGATGATCGTGCGCGGCCGGGACTTCGCCGACATCTACGACCTGGTCGGCGTGCGGGTCCTGGTCGATTCGGTCCGCGACTGCTACGCGGCGCTGGGTACCATCCACGCGCGGTGGAACCCGGTGCCGGGGCGGTTCAAGGACTACATCGCCATGCCCAAGTTCAACATGTACCAGTCGCTGCACACGACGGTCATCGGGCCCGAGGGCAAGCCGGTCGAGCTGCAGATCCGCACCTTCGACATGCACCGCCGCGCCGAGTACGGCATCGCCGCGCACTGGAAGTACAAGCAGCAGGCCGTCGCCGGCGCGTCCAAGGTCCGCACGGACACCCCTGCCGGGCAGGGCGAGACCGTCAACGAGATGGCCTGGCTGCGGCAGCTGCTGGACTGGCAGAAGGAGACCGAGGACCCGAGCGAGTTCCTGGAGTCGCTGCGGTTCGACCTCTCCAACAACGAGGTCTTCGTCTTCACCCCCAAGGGCGACGTCATAGCGCTCCCGGCCGGGGCCACCCCGGTGGACTTCGCGTACGCGGTCCACACCGAGGTCGGCCACCGGACCATAGGGGCGCGCGTCAACGGCCGGCTGGTGCCGCTGGAGTCGAACCTCGAGAACGGCGACACCGTCGAGGTCTTCACCTCCAAGGCCGAGAACGCCGGGCCTTCCCGCGACTGGCTCTCCTTCGTCAAGTCGCCTCGGGCCCGCAACAAGATCCGCGCATGGTTCTCCAAGGAGCGCCGCGAGGAGGCCATCGAGCAGGGCAAGGACGCGATCACGCGGGCGATGCGGAAGCAGGGCCTGCCGCTGCAGCGCATCCTCACCGGCGACTCCCTGGTCACCCTCGCGCACGAGATGCGCTACCCGGACATCTCGTCCCTGTACGCGGCGATCGGCGAGGGCCACGTCGCGGCGCAGACGATCGTGCAGAAGCTGGTGCAGTCCCTCGGCGGCGAGGAGGGCGCGAGCGAGGACATCGAGGAGCTGACGGCGCCCTCGCCGACGCGCAACCGCCGTCAGCGGCGCGCGACGCAGGACCCGGGCGTGGTCGTCAAGGGCGTCGCGGACGTGTGGGTCAAGCTCTCGCGCTGCTGCACCCCCGTCCCCGGCGACCCGATCGTCGGCTTCATCACCCGCGGCAACGGCATTTCGGTCCACCGCACCGACTGCGTCAACGTCGACTCGCTCTCGCAGCAGCAGGAACGCATGGTCGAGGTCGAGTGGGCCCCCACTCAGTCCTCGGTCTTCCTGGTCGCCATCCAGGTCGAGGCGCTGGACCGCTCGCGTCTGCTCTCGGACGTCACGCGGGTGCTCTCGGACCAGCACGTCAACATCCTGTCGGCGGCGGTGCAGACCTCGCGCGACCGGGTCGCGATGAGCCGTTTCACCTTCGAGATGGGTGATCCGAAGCACCTCGGCCATGTGCTCAAGGCCGTCCGCAGCGTCGAGGGCGTCTACGACGTGTACCGGGTGACCTCCGCCAAGGCGCGGTAGCGCGCCAGCAGCCCCTGAGCTCCCCTGGAGACGGAACCGAGGGTTCGTCCAGGGGAGCTCAAGTGCGCGGGCGAAGCATCGCGCCATGACACCAAGAGAAGAGCGGTACGGGGACCGCCTCTACTCGCACCGAAACCCTGGCGAGGCGGACCGCCTCGGGGCACTGGCACAGGTCTTCGACCCCTGCTCGATCGAACGCCTGCGTCCGCTCGTCACGCCCGGCCTGCGCACCTGCGACGTGGGCGCGGGCCTCGGCACCGTCGCCGGATGGCTCATGGACGCCTCCGGCGAGCGGGCCACCGTCGTCGACCTCGACGTCCGCCACCTGGGCGGCCGGGGCTTCCACGAGATCCAGGCGGACATCACCGAACCGGGTTTCACGCCCGGCGTGTTCGACCTGGTGCACGCGCGGTTCCTGCTGATGCACCTCCGCGACCGCGAGAACGTGCTGGCGCGCATGGCGGACTGGGTCCGCCCCGGCGGCTGGCTCGTCGTCTCCGACGCCTGGGACCTCGGCGCGTCCAGTTCACCCAACACCGCCTACCGGGAGACGGCCGCCGTCGCCAGCGAGCTCGCCGCACGGACCACCGGCAGCGACCTCGGCCTCGGCCGCAGCTACCCGCGGCCGCTGGCCGGGCTCGGCTTCACCGAGGTCGGCTTCGCCGTCGACGTGCCCGTGCTGCACGGCGGCGGCCCGCTGGCCCGCTTCTGGTCGGGCACCGCGAACTTCTCCCGCCCCGCCCTGGTGGAGCGGCTCGGTGACGCGACCGTCGACGAGGCGCTGGCCTATCTCGCCGACCCGGCCACCCAGGACCTCGGCATCGCCATGGTCACCATGTGGGGCCGGCGCCCCTGAGCGCGCCCCGCCCGTCACCCTCACGTGCTCACCGGAGGCCTCGATGACCACCGCCGACCTGCTGTTCAACCCGTTCGCCCCGGGCTTCACCGACGACCCGTACCCCACCTACGCCCGGATGCGCGAGGTGGACCCGGTGCACCGGCACCCCTTCGGTTTCTGGGTGCTGACCGCCTACGACGACATCGCCGCGCTGCTGCGCGCCGGGCTCTCCGTCGACGACCGGCAGGTCGTCGACGGGCAGATCCGCGAGCAGATGGACCGTCTGAACCTCGGTGTCCTCAACATGTCGATGGTCCACCGCGACCCGCCCGACCACACCCGACTGCGGTCCCTGGTCGGCAAGGTCTTCACCTCCCGCTCCGTCGCCGCGCTCGAGGGCGAGATCACCCGCCTGGTCGACGCCGCGCTGGACCGCGTCGCCGAGGAGGGCCAGGCCGACCTCGTCGAGGCGCTGGCCTTCCCGCTGCCGTTCGCCGTGATCTCCCAGATGCTCGGCATGCCGCCCGCCGACCACGCCCGCATCCGCGAGCTGACCGGCATCCTGGCGCTCACCCTCCAGGTCGTCACCGACCCCGAGGAGATGCGGCGCATCAGCGACGCAGCCCGCGAGATGACCACGCTTGCTCGCGAGCTGATCGCCTGGAAGCGCGCCAACCCGGCCGACGACCTGCTCACCGCGCTCATCGCGGCGGAGCACGAGGGCGGCCGGCTCAGCGACGACGAACTCGTCGCCCAGGTCGTCATGCTGTACATCGCGGGCCACGAGACCACGGTGAACCTCATCGCCAACGGCACGCTCGCGCTGCTGCGCAATCCCGAGCAGCTCGCGCTGCTGCGGGCGAGGCCCGCCCTGGCGGGCAACGCGGTCGAGGAGTTCCTCCGCTACGACAGCCCCGTCCAGCAGTCCAAGCGGATCACGCTCACCCCGCACACCGTGCGCGACCGCACGATTCCCGCGGGCGCGTTCGTCTTCGCGTGCCTGGCCTCCGCGAACCGGGATCCCGACTACTGGGGCCCCGACGCGGACGAACTCCACATCGACCGTCCCAACGCCCGCCACCACGTCTCCTTCGGCGCCGGTCCCCACCACTGCCTGGGCGCGGCGCTCGCCCGCCTCGAAGGCCGGCTGGCGATCGGGACCCTCGTCCAGCGCTTCCCCTCGCTCTCGCTCGGGGGCGACGTCCCCTGGAACGGCCGCATCAACCTCCGCGGCCCGGCGGCCCTTCCCATCACCGTGCGCTGACCCGCCGGGGGCGCGGGCGACGGCAACACCTCAGGGGCGCGGGGAACTGCGCGTGAGCACCCCGGCAAACACCTCAGGGGCGCGGGGAACTGCGCGTGAGCAACCCGGCAACACCTCAGGGGCGCGGGGAACTGCGCGAGCAACCACCCTGTGCGGATGGCCCTGCTCGCTGACCGACTCACCACACCG
>NZ_BBPP01000013.1:104058-153439 GCF_000787835.1 Streptacidiphilus melanogenes | reverse complement strand
AACTGCGCGAGCAACCACCCTGTGCGGATGGCCCTGCTCGCTGACCGACTCACCACACCGGGTGGCTTGTCGCGCAGTTCCCCGCGCCCCTGGGTAGTGCAACGCCTGCGGGAGCGTCAGCCTCAGGCTGGTCGCGCCCGCGCGGCGGCGCCGCATGGCGGCACAGCCCCGCGTCCCTGGGTAGTGCAACGCCTGCGGGAGCGTCAGCCTCAGGCTGGTCGCGCCCACGCGGCGGTGCCGCATGTCGGCACGCCCCGCGTCCCTGGGTAGTGCAACGCCTGCGGGGGCGTCAGCCTCAGGCTGGTCGCGCCCGCGCGGCGGTGCCGCATGGCGGCACAGCCTCGCGTCCCTGGCGAAGTGCAACGCCTGCGGGGGCGAAAGGCTCAGCCGCTGAACTCCTCGAGGCCCTTTTGGGCCTGGGCCAGGAGCTCCTTGCGGCCGACGAGCTCGGACTGGAGCTTGGCGACCTGGCGGGCGTCGCCCTTCGCCTCAGCCGCGGCGATCTGCTTCTCCAGCTTGTCCACCGCCGCCTGCAGCAGGCCCGTCATGCCCGCGGCACGCGCCCGCGCCTCGGGGTTGCTGCGCTGCCACTCGGCCTCCTCCGCCTCGCGGATGGCCTGCTCGACGTGGCGCAGGCGGGACTCCAGGCGGGGGCGGGCGTCGCGTGGGACGTGGCCGATGGCCTCCCAGCGCTCCGCGATGTCGCGGTAGTGGGACTTGGCGACCTTCAGGTCGCCGATCGGGAGCAGCGCCTCCGCCTCGACCAGGAGGGCCTCCTTGGCGTGCTGGTTCTCGCGCTCGTCCGCGTCGCGCTCGTCGAAGACGGCCGAGCGGGCCTGGAAGAAGACGTCCTGCGCGCCGCGGAAGCGGGTCCACAGCTCGTCCTCGGCCTCGCGCTGCGCGCGACCCGCGGCCTTCCACTCCGCCATCAGCTCGCGGTAGCGGGCCGCCGTGGCGCCCCAGTCGGTCGAGTCGGCCAGCGACTCGGCCTCGACGACCAGCTTCTCCTTCTTGAGGCGGGCCTCCTCGCGCTGCTGGTCCAGCTGCGCGAAGTGCGCCTTGCGGCGCTTGGAGAACGCGGAGCGGGCGTGCGAGAAGCGGTGCCACAGCTCGTCGTCGGACTTGCGGTCCAGCCGCGGCAGGCCCTTCCAGGTGTCGACCAGGGCGCGCAGGCGGTCGCCCGCCTCACGCCACTGGGTGGACTCCACGAGCTGCTCGGCCTCGGCGACCAGGGCCTCCTTGGAGGCGCGGGCCTCCTCCTGGGCCTTGGCGCGCGCCGCCTTCTTCTCCTCGCGGCGCGACTCGACCTCCTCGGACAGCGTCTTCAGACGCTTGGCGAGGGCGTCCAGATCGCCGACCGCATGGCCCTCCTCCACCTGCGCCTGCAGGTGTTCGATGGCCGTCTGGGCGTCCTTCGCGGCGAGGTCCGTGGTGCGCACGCGGCGCTCCAGCAGGCCGATCTCCACGGCGATGCCCTCGTACTTGCGGGTGAAGTAGGCAAGTGCCTCCTCGGGGGAGCCCGCCTGCCACGAACCGACGACGCGTTCGCCGTCGGCCGTCCGCACGTAGACGGTCCCCTCGTCGTCGACACGGCCCCACGGGTCGCTGGTCACAGCGCCTCCTCCATATGGCGGCCGCGGGTCCTGCACCTGGCGGGGCGGCCGCCGTCCACGTTCGATTGCCCGGCCGGTTTGGTCTCCGCGCCGCCGGGAAGCGCAGAAGCGCACCCTACAAGACGCCAACATAGGCGACGGGCAGGGGCGCTGTCCGTATCCCCGCGAGGTTGATTTGGCTGCGCCGCCCGCCCGTCACCTAAAGCGTTCAGTTCTTCGTCGCGGTGACCGTGTTCATGATGACCGGAGCGACCGGCTTTCCGTCGCCCGGGCCGTTGGCGCTGTCGCTGCCCTTGGCGGCGATCGCGTTCAGCACGTCCATGCCGCCGGTGATGGTGCCGAACGGCGTGTAGTTGGCCGGCAGCGGGCTGTCCTTGTAGACGAGGAAGAACTGCGAGCCGTTGGTGTTCGCGCCCGAGTTCGCCATCGCGACGGTGCCGGCCGGGTAGGTCCCGCCCTTGATCGACGCGGAGGTCAGGTTCTCGTCCTTGAAGGAGTAGCCGGGGCCGCCGGAGCCGGTGCCGGTCGGGTCGCCGCACTGCAGCACGTAGATGCCGGAGGTGGTGATCCGGTGGCAGTAGACCCCGTCGAAGAAGTGCTGGTTCGCGAGGAACACGAAGGAGTTCACCGTGTGCGGCGCGTCCTTGGCGTCCAGCTTGAGGGTGACGGCGCCCTGACCGAGGTTGATCTTCGCCGTGTAGTTCGCCGAGGTGTCGATCGTCATCGCCGGCTCGGTCTTCCAGCTGCCCTCGTTCTTCTTGGGCGTGATGGTGTAGTTCGCCTTCGCCGCAGACGGGGAGCTCGCGGCCGACGGCGAACTGCTCGCGGTGTCCGCGGAGGCCGTCGTCTTGTGCTTGGCGGACGGCCACAGGGCGACCGTCCCGACCGCGATCGCCGCGACGGCGACGACGCACGCGCCGATGATCGCCGTCCGCTTGCGCGCCTCGGCGACCCGCTGGGCCCGCAGCTTCGCCTGGCGCTCCAGCTTCCTGCGCTGCAGTTCGCGGCGGCGCTTCTCAGGGTCCTTGGGGAGAGGCCCAGCCTTCGGCGCCTGCGTGTCGTTGGGGGCCACCGCCCACACTCCTACCGTGAAGTCGTTCGTACGTCGTCCGTACGTCGTCGTTCGATCCTGTCGCGGAGGGATCTTCCCACCCGACGGCGGCCCAGTGTAGGGAGCAATTCTGTAAACGCGCGGTGAAAGCAGCCGATGAGGCGACAGGCGGACCCCGGATACGGTTCGCGATCCGTCCCCCGCCGCCGGTACCCTGCTGACAGCATTCACCGCATTCACCGCCATTTCTCGACGCGAGTAGGGACCCACGTGTTCATCGCCGGCTTTCCCGCTGGAGCCTGGGGCACCAACTGCTACCTCGTGGCCCCGGCCGCCGGAGAGGAGTGCGTCATCGTGGACCCGGGCCACGAGGCCGCCGCCGGTGTCGAGGAGGCGGTGCGCGAGCACGGGCTGAAGCCGGTCGCTGTGGTGCTCACCCACGGGCACATCGACCACGTGGCCTCGGTCGTCCCCGTCTGCGGCGCGCGCGGCATCCCGGCGTGGATCCACCCCGAGGACCGCTACATGCTCTCCGATCCGGAGAAGGCCCTCGGCCGTTCGTTCGGGGCCCAGCTGATGGGCGAGATCACCGTCGGCGAGCCCGACGACGTGCGGGTGCTCACCGACGGCAGCGTGCTGGAGCTCGCGGGGCTGAACATCACGGTCGACCACGCGCCCGGCCATACCGGGGGGTCGGTGACTTTTCGGACGCCCGCCGCGCCGGAGCTGCCTCCGGTGCTCTTCTCGGGCGACCTGCTCTTCGCCGGCTCCGTCGGACGCACCGATCTTCCCGGAGGCGACCACGACGCCCTCCTGCAGTCGCTGGCCCGTGTGTGCCTGCCGCTGCCGGACGAGACCGTGGTCCTCTCCGGACACGGCCCCCAGACCACCATCGGTCGCGAGCGCGCCGCCAATCCGTACCTGCTCCAGGTCGCCGGCAGCGCCGCGCCGACCGCAGCCCAGCGCCGCGGACTGTAGACAGAGACGAGAAGTACGAGACGTGAGCAGTTCTTCCCAGGCCTTCCAGGCCGCCAAGGGCACCTACGACATCCTTCCCGCCACCGCCGGCACCGTGCTGGCGGTGCGCGAGGCGCTGGCCGCGCCGCTGCGCCGGGCCGGCTACGGCTACGTCGAGACGCCGGTCTTCGAGGACGTCAACCTCTTCTCGCGCGGTGTCGGTGAGTCCACCGACATCGTGACCAAGGAGATGTTCACCCTCACCTCGCGCAAGGAGGAGGGCCAGGACCTCGCGCTGCGCCCCGAGGCGACGGCCTCCGTGCTGCGCGCGACGCTCCAGGCCAACCTGCACCGGATCGGCAACCTCCCGGTCAAGCTCTGGTACAGCGGCTCTCAGTACCGCTACGAGCAGCCGCAGAAGGGCCGCTACCGCCAGTTCTGGCAGGTCGGCGCCGAGGCGATCGGCGCCGAGGACCCGGCGCTGGACGCCGAGCTGATCATCCTGGCCGACGACGCCTACCGCTCGCTGGGCCTGCGCAACTTCCGCATTCTGCTGAACAGCCTGGGCGACAAGCAGTGCCGCCCGGTCTATCGCGAGGCCCTGCAGAACTACCTGCGCGGTCTCGACCTGGACGAGGAGACGATGCGCCGCGCGGAGATCAACCCGCTGCGCGTGCTCGACGACAAGCGCCAGTCGGTCCAGGACCAGCTGGGCGGCGCGCCGATGCTCGTCGACTACCTCTGCGAGGACTGCAAGGCCTACCACGAGCAGGTCCGCGAGCTGCTGCTGGCCGCCGGCGTCACCTTCGAGGACGACCCGAAGCTGGTCCGCGGCCTCGACTACTACACCCGCACCACCTTCGAGTTCGTCCACGACGGCCTCGGTTCGCAGTCCGCGGTGGGCGGCGGCGGTCGCTACGACGGCCTGTCCGAGATGATCGGCGGCCCGGAGCTGCCGTCCGTCGGCTGGGCGCTCGGCGTCGACCGCACCGTGCTCGCGCTGGAGGCCGAGGGCGTCGTCCTCGACGTCCCGGCCGCCACCGACGTCTTCGCCGTCCCGCTCGGCGAGCAGGCCAAGCGCGTCCTGTTCGGCCTGGTCACCCAGCTGCGCCGCGACGGCGTCTCCGCCGACCTGCTCTTCGGCGGCAAGAGCGTCAAGGCCGGCTTCAAGGCCGCCGACCGCTCCGGCGCCCGCTACGCGATCGTCGCCGGCGAGCGTGATCTCGCCGACGGCGTGGTTCAGTTGAAGGACCTCGGTTCCGGTGACCAGACCCCGGTCGCCCTCGACGCTCTCGTCACCACCCTGAAGGAGAAGCTCCAGTGATCCGCACCCACGAGGCCGGCACGCTCCGCCCGGAGCACGCCGGCACCACCGTCACCCTCGCCGGCTGGGTCGCCCGCCGCCGCGACCACGGCGGCGTGGCCTTCGTCGATGTGCGGGACGCCTCCGGCACCGTCCAGGTCGTCTTCCGCGACCTGGAGGAGGTCGGCGAGCTGCGCTCCGAGTGGTGCGTCAAGATCACCGGTGACGTCCGGGTCCGCCCCGAGGGCAACGAGAACCCCGACATCCCGACCGGCCAGGTCGAGGTCGTCGTCTCCGAGCTGACGGTGCTCTCCGAGGCTGCCGCGCTGCCGTTCCAGGTCGCCGAGTACGAGCCGGGTTCGGTCAACGAGGAGGTCCGCCTCAAGTACCGCTACCTGGACCTGCGTCGTGAGGGCCCGGCCCGCGCGCTGCGCCTTCGCTCGCGCGCGACCCACATCATCCGCACGGTGATGGAGGAGAACGGTTTCCTCGACATCGAGACGCCGTACCTCACCCGCTCCACCCCCGAGGGCGCCCGCGACTTCCTCGTCCCGGTCCGCCTGCAGCCGGGCCACTGGTACGCGCTGCCGCAGTCCCCGCAGCTGTTCAAGCAGCTGCTGATGGTCGCGGGCATGGAGCGCTACTACCAGATCGCGCGCTGCTTCCGTGACGAGGACTTCCGCGCCGACCGTCAGCCGGAGTTCACCCAGCTCGACGTCGAGGCCTCCTTCGTCGACCAGGAGGACATCCTCAAGCTGGGCGAGGAGGTCGTCTCCCGCGTGTGGGGCGAGGTCCTCGGCTACGAGGTGCCGCTGCCACTGCCGCGCATGTCCTACGCGGACGCCATGTCCCGTTACGGCTCGGACAAGCCCGACGTCCGCTTCGACAACGAGCTGACCGAGCTGACCGGGTACTTCACCGGCACCTCCTTCCGCGTCTTCCAGGCCCCGTACGTCGGCGCCGTGGTGATGCCGGGTGGCGCCTCGCAGCCGCGCAAGCAGCTGGACGCCTGGCAGGACTGGGCGAAGGCGCGCGGTGCGCGCGGCCTCGCCTACGTGCTGATCGACGAGGAGACGGGCGAGCTGCGCGGCCCGGTCGCGAAGAACCTGAGCGAGGAGCACCTCGCGGGCCTGGCCGACGCGGTCGGTGCCAAGCCGGGCGACTGCATCTTCTTCGCCGCGGGCAAGAAGACCGCCTCGCAGGAGCTGCTGGGCGCGGCGCGTCTGGAGATCGGCAAGCGCTGCGAGCTGATCGACGAGTCCAAGTGGGCCTTTCTCTGGGTCGTCGACTTCCCGATGTTCGAGCCCATCGAGGACGACAAGGGCGAGTTCCAGGGCTGGCACGCGGTGCACCACCCCTTCACCGCGCCGACGGCCGAGTCCATGGCCACCTTCGACACCGACCCGGGCAACGCGCTGTCCAACGCGTACGACCTGGTGCTCAACGGTTCGGAGATCGGCGGCGGCTCGATCCGTATCCACCAGAAGGACGTCCAGAAGCGGGCCTTCGACGCGATCGGCCTGTCCCAGGAGGAGGCGCAGTCGCAGTTCGGCTTCCTGCTGAACGCCTTCGACTTCGGCCCGCCGCCGCACGGCGGCATCGCGCTGGGCCTGGACCGTCTGGTCACCCTGCTGGGCGGCTACGACACGATCCGCGACGTCATCGCCTTCCCGAAGACGTCCACCGGCGGCGACCCGCTGACCGGCGCCCCGACGCCGATCACGGCTGCGCAGCGCAAGGAGGCCGGCGTCGACGCGAAGCCGAAGTCCGAGCAGCAGGCGGAGAAGGCCGAGCAGAAGTAAGCCACAGCACGTCGCGAAGAGCGGGGCCCTGCCGACGGCAGGGCCCCGCTCTTCGCGTGAACCGATGCCCGACGCCGGACACCACGGCCATGGCCACCGGGGCCTACCGACGGAGAGCGCGAAGCGCGCGGGAGTGGAGCGCGACGCCGGCGGTTCACGCAGGCGGGAGCAGGCGCGGGCCGCTCACGCACCGGCCTGGAGCCGCAGGCCCGCGAGGGTGAGTTCCAGTGCGGAGCGGAACTGGTCGGCGTCGTCGTGGCCGTCGAACTCGTCGACGATCTCGTGGACGAAGGGGAAGTCCTGCGGGTCGAGCTCGCGCCAGGCCTGGGCGGCGCGGCCGAGGAACTGGTCGCGGTCGACGTGGCCGTCGAGGACCTCCTGGGGTGGTTCCTGGCCCAGGTCGACGGCGGAGCCGACGACGACGCCGATGACGGCGGAGACGGCGTGGAACCGCTGCCGGGGTGTGAGGTTCAGCCGTAGGGTCTCCCGGCCGAGCTTCTCGTACAGGCGCAGGGAGTTGCTCTGGGCGTCGGTGTTGCGCATGAAGTAGGCGCCCAGCCAGGGCCGGTCCACGATCGCGTCGAACAGGGCCAGGGCCATCGCGCGCAGGTCGTCGATGGGGTCGTCGCTGCCCGGCAGCCTCTCGATGTCGGCCAGGATCGAGCCGATCACGTGGTCGGTGGCGAGGTCGAGCAGTTCGTCCTTGTTGGCGACGTACCAGTAGATGCTGGCGACGCCGCCGCCGAGGCGCTGGGCCAGGGCACGGAAGGTGAGCGCGGGCGCGCCGGCCTCGTCGAGCAGGGCCACCGTTTCGGTGAGCACGGACTCCATCGAGTGTGAGGCCCTTCGGCGCCCCTGACCCGGACGGTTCTTCGGGCTTGCCATGGCTCGCTTCCCCTCGACCTTGCACCGTATCGAACGTTGTTCTATCGTAGCTCATCGTACGGCGTTCGATAACCGAACGGGATTCGATTGGAGGACTGCCATGACCACCGCCACGCTTCAGCGCCCCACGTCACGCACCTATCCGTCCCTCCGCGCGGCCTGGATACCCCTGGCCGCCCTCTGTCTCGCCTTCTTCGTCGAGATGGTCGACAACACGCTGCTGTCGATCGCGCTCCCCACCATCGGCCGCGACCTCGGCAGCGGCACGACCGCCCTGCAGTGGGTCACCGGCGCGTACTCGCTCACCTTCGGCGGGCTGCTGCTGACGGCCGGTTCGACGGCCGACCGGTTCGGCCGCCGCCGCGTGCTGCTGATCGGCCTGGCCGTGTTCGGCTCGCTCAGCCTGTGCGTCGTGTTCGTCAGCACTGCGGGCGAGCTCATCGCACTTCGGGCCGCACTGGGCGTCGCCGCCGCGGCGATGGCGCCGATCACGAACTCGCTGGTCTTCCGGCTGTTCGACGACAAGGCCCTGCAGATGCGCGCCATGACGGTGATGATCGTCGTCGGCATGTCCGGCTTCGTCCTCGGCCCGCTGCTCGGCGGCACCGCGCTGGCCCACGTGAGCTGGCAGTGGCTGCTGGTCGTCAACGCCCCGATCGCGGTGCTCGCGTGCCTCGGCGTCCGCCTGGGCGTGCCCGCAGACCGGCCGGAGGACCTGACGAACGACGCGCTCGACCTGGCGGGCGCGGCCCTGAGCATCACCGCCATCGGACTCGCCTGCTACGCGCTGACCAGCGGCGTGGAGAACGGCTGGCTCTCCGCGCCCACCCTCGCCTCGATCGCGGGCGCGGTCGTGGCCGCGACCGCGTTCGTCCGGCACGAGCGCCGCAGCGCGGCGCCCATGCTGGACCTGCGGTTGTTCTCCGACGGCACCGTCCGCGGCGCCGCCATCGCGCAGATCGGCACCTCGATCGCCATGGCCAGTGTGATGTTCGGGCTGATCCTGCACTTCCAGTACGCCTACGGCTGGAGCCCGGTCCGGGCGGGCCTGGCCAACCTGCCCATCATCGTGACGATGCTCCTCGCGACCCCGTTGTCCGAGTGGCTCGCGCGCCGCTTCGGCCACCGCGTCGCCTGCCTGATCGGCGCGGCCTGCCTGGCGGGCGCGCTGGCCGTCCTGTCCTTCGGCGTCGAGCACGGCTACGCCTTCATCGCCGTGTGCATGGTGGTCATGACGATCGGTCTCCGCACGGTGATGACGATCTGCGCGGTCGCCCTCGTCGACGCGATGCCCGGCAACCGCACCTCCGTCGGCGCCGCCCTCAACGACACCGCCCAGGAGGTCGGCTCGAGCGTCGGCACCGCCGTGGTCGGCACCATGATCGCCGCGCTGGTCACCACCCGGCTCCCGAAGGGTGTCTGGAGCAGCGGCCTCGTCGAGTCGTTCTTCCGTGGCGAGCGGATCACCTACGCCCTGCTGGCCGTCGTCGTCGGCGTGATCGCGGCGGGTGGCGCGCTGAGCCTCACGGACTCCCACAGCGTCGAGGAGGGCCACGGCGTCGAGGACGACGAGGGCGACGTATGAGGGCCTACGCTGTCGCCGGCGCCTGAACCGGGACCTCGACGGGGGAGTCGGCGGCCGCCGCGGACTCGTCGAAGGGGAGGCGTCTGGCGAGGACGAGGCGCAGGCGGTCGTGGTCGAGTTCGCCGGTCCAGTGGCCGACGAGGACGGTGGCGACGGCGTTGCCCGCGAAGTTGGTCAGGGCGCGTGCCTCGCTCATGAAGCGGTCGATGCCGACGATGAGGCCGACGCCGTCGACCAGGGCCGGCTGGTGGGACTGGAGGCCACCCGCGAGGGTGGCAAGGCCCGCGCCGGTGACGCCGGCGGCGCCCTTGCTGGCGATCACCATGAAGAGCAGCAGCGAGATCTGCTGGCCGATCGCCATGGGCCGGTCCATCGCCTGGGCGATGAACAGCGAGGCCATGGTCAGGTAGATGGCCGTGCCGTCCAGGTTGAAGCTGTAGCCCGTCGGGACGGTGACGCCCGCGACCGGACGGCTGACGCCGAGGTGCTCCATCTTGGCGATCAGGCGCGGCAGCGCGCTCTCGCTGGAGGAGGTGGACAGGATCAGCAGGAACTCGCGGCCCAGGTAGCGCAGCAGCGCGAACACGTTGACGCCTGCGAACAGACGCAGCATCAGCCCGAGCACCAGCACCACGAAGATCACGCAGCTCGCGTAGAAGCCCAGCATGATCATCGCCAGCGACTTCAGCGCCGCCCAGCCCGACGCGCCGACCACGGCGGCGATCGCGCCGAACGCCCCCACCGGGGCCGCCCACATGATCATCGAAAGCACCCGGAAGACCAGCTTCTGCAGGTGCTCGACACCTCGGAGGACCGGTGCGCCCGCCGCGCCCAGCGACTGGAGCGCGAAGCCGACCAGCAGGGCGACCAGCAGCGTCTGCAGCACCTGGCCGCCGGTGAGGGCGGAGACCAGGGTGGTCGGGATCATGCCGAGCACGAAGTCCGAGGTGCCCTCCGCGCCGCCGGTCGCGGCCTGCGCGTGGCCCGCCTTGGCCAGCTCCGCGGTGAGGTGCAGGCCGTGGCCGGGGTTGACGAGATTGCCCACCACCAGGCCGACGGCCAGCGCCACCGTCGACATCACCAGGAAGTAGCCGAGCGCGAGGCCGCCGACCTTGCCGACCTTCGCGGCCTTGGACACCGAGCCGATGCCCAGCACGATCGTGGTGAAGATGACGGGGCTGATCATCATCTTGATCAGGTTCACGAAGCCCGTGCCGACGGGCTTCAGACTCACGGCGAAGTGCGGTGCCGCCAGGCCGACGACGATGCCGAGCAGGACGGCGGCGATCACGGCCAGGTACAGATAGTGCGTGCGTTCGCGTGCGGCTCTGACGGTGCTCATGCTGCGGCTCCCTTGCCGGTCGTTCCCACGGGCCCGGGGTGGCGGGCCGGTTCCGACGAATATCCGGGCGGGCGTGGCGGCCGTCACGTTTGCGTTCATATCGTTCACGGCCCGCGGTCTACTCATCGCGTCGGGCGGCTTGGCAGACTGGCCGACATGCCCGCCCGCACCACCACCCCCCGCCCGCGCCGGCGCCACCGCGTCGCGCGGAGCCTGGCCGGGCAGCTGTTCGCGGTGCAGGTGCTGATCGTGACGCTGGTGGTGGCCGGCTGCGCGGTGCTCGCTTACGTGCTGACCAGCGACCGCGCCCAGCAGGCGGCCGAGCGGCAGGTGGTCGCCACGGCCACCACCGTCGCCGACGCGCCGACCGTCGTGCAGGCCGCCCAGCGGCCGGACCCGACCGCGGTGCTGCAGCCGTACGCGCAACAGGTCACCCGGGACGCCGACGTCGACTTCGTCACGATCATGGACACCCACGGCGTGCGCTGGACCCACCCCGACCCGGCGGAGATCGGCAAGCACTTCCTCGGGCACATCGGCCCGGCCCTGGCCGGGCGCACCTTCACCGAGACCTACACCGGCACCCTCGGCCCGTCCGTGCGCGCGGTCACGCCGGTCCGCGACGCGCACGGCAGGGTCGTCGCGCTGGTCAGTGTCGGGATCACGGTGCAACAGCTCAGCGGGCAGCTGCGCGGGGCGATCACCGCGCTCGTGGCGGTCGCCGCGGCTGCCCTGGCGCTCGGCGGCCTCGGCACCTGGCTGGCCAACCGCCGCCTGCGACGGCACACCCACGGAATGGGCGCCGCTGAGCTCAGCCACCTGTACGAGTACCACCAGGCGACGCTCCACTCCGTGCGCGAGGGCCTGGTGCTGCTGGACCGCGACGGGACCGTCGTGCTGTGCAACGACGCGGCGCGCGACCTGCTGGCCCTCGAAGACCCGGCCGAGGGACGGCCGTTCGCGGACCTGGACCTGCCCGAACCGCTGCGCGCCGCCGTCGCCGGAGCCGAGCCCGTCCGCGACCAGCTGCACCTGACGGCCGACCGGGTCGTCGTGGTCAACACCTCGCCCATCGGCGACGGCCCCGACCTCGGCACCGTGGTCACCCTCCGTGACCACACCGAACTCCAGGCTCTGAGCGGCGAGTTGGACTCGGTCCGCGGCTTCGCCGAGGCGCTGAGCGCGCAGGCGCACGAGGCCGCGAACCGGCTGCACGCCGTCGTGTCGCTCATCGAGACCGGACGGCACCGGCAGGCGGTCGACTTCGCCACCGCAGAGCTGGAGCTGGCCCAGCAGCTCACCGACCGCGTCGTCGGCGCCGTCAACGAGCCGGTCCTGGCCGCGCTGCTGCTCGGCAAGGCCGCGCAGGCCGCCGAGCGGGGCGTCGACCTGGTGCTGACCGAGGAGAGCCGGATCGACGACGCGCTGCCGGAGCAGCTGAACGCACGGGATGTGGTGACGCTGCTCGGCAACCTGATCGACAACGCCATCGACGCGGCGATCGACGGCGCGGCCGAGCACGACGGCCCGCCCACCGTCACGGTGGCCGCGCGGACCGACGCGCGCGAACTGCTGCTCCGCGTCGCCGACACCGGGCGCGGGATCGAGCCGGACGCGGTCGAGCGGATCTTCGAGCGTGGCTGGTCCACGAAGCAGCCCGGACCGGCCGGTGCGCGCGGGATCGGTCTCGCGCTCGTCGCCCAGGCCGCGCGCCGCAACGGCGGCCGTGTGGAGGTCGGCCGCGGCCGGGGCGCGGTGCTCACCGTGCACATCCCCTTCCAGCGCAGCCCGGGGGCGCGCGACGCGGTGGACGTCCGGTGATCGACGTGCTGGTGGTCGAGGACGACCCCGTCGCGGCCGAGGCCCACGGCAGCTACGTCGACCGCGCCGTGGGCTTCCGCAGCGCGGGCGTCGCCCACAGCGCGGCCGAGGCCCTGCGCTTCCTCGACCGCGCGCGCCGCGAGGGCGCGCCCGTCGCGCTGCTCCTCCTCGACCTCTACCTCCCGGACGGTCACGGCCTGGACCTGCTGCGCGCGATCCGCGCGGCCGGGCACGGAGCGGACGTCATCGCCGTCACCTCGGCCCGGGACCTGGCGACGGTGCGCCGGGCGGTCTCCATCGGCGTGGTGCAGTACCTGCTCAAGCCCTTCGCCGCAGCCACCCTCCAGGACCGCCTGGCCCGCTATGCGCGCTACCGCGCCAGCCTGGACCGCGAGGGCGAGGCCCTCGGCCAGGACGAGGTCGACCAGGCCTTCGCCGAGCTGCGCTCCCCGCGCGGGACCACACTGCCCAAGGGCCTCACCACCCCCACCCTCGACGCGGTGGCCACCGTGCTCCGCGAGGCCGAGGTGGGCCTCTCGGCCGCGGCGGTGGGCACGGCAGCAGGCGTCTCCCGCATCACCGCCCGCCGCTACCTGGAACACCTGGTCGAAACCGGCCGCGCCCGCCGCGAACCCCAGTACGGCCAGGTGGGCCGCCCCGAACTCGCCTACCGCTGGCGCTAGCACCCCTGGGGCCCCGGCCTTCGGCCGTGTGCTGGCCCCGGCCTTCGCCCGTGCGCTTGGCCCGGGCCGCGGGCGACGAAGGCGGGGGTGTCGGTGGCCGGAGGTAGGGTCTAGCCGTGGAACCAGACCTGTTCACCGCCGCCGCCGAGGAGTTCCAGGCCAAGGAGCCGGGGCGGGCGCCGCTCGCGGTGCGGATGCGGCCGCGTTCGCTGGACGAGGTCGCGGGGCAGCAGCATCTGCTGAAGCCGGGCTCGCCGTTGCGGCGGCTCGTCGCCGCGACGAACGGGCCCGCCGCCACGTCCTCGGTGATCCTCTGGGGGCCGCCGGGGACGGGGAAGACGACCCTTGCGTACGTGATCAGCCAGGCGACCGACCGGCGCTTCGTCGAGCTCTCCGCGATCACCGCCGGGGTCAAGGAGGTCCGCGCGGTCATCGACGGCGCGCGCCGGGCCGTCGGGACGAGCGGCAAGGAGACGGTCCTCTTCCTCGACGAGATCCACCGCTTCTCCAAGGCGCAGCAGGACAGCCTGTTGCCCGCCGTCGAGAACCGCTGGGTGACGCTGATCGCCGCGACCACGGAGAACCCGTACTTCTCCGTCATCTCGCCGCTGCTCTCCCGCTCGCTGCTGCTGACACTGGAGTCGCTGACCGACGACGACATCCGCGTCCTGCTGCGCCGCGCGGTCGCGGACGAGCGGGGGCTGAACGGCGCCGTCGAGCTCGCCGAGGAGGCGCAGGAGCACCTCGTGCGGATCGCGGGCGGCGACGCCCGCAAGGCGTTGACCTCGCTGGAGGCCGCCGCCGGTGCGGCGATCGAGGAGCAGCGGGAGACGGTCACGCTCGAACTGACCGAGACCGCCGTCAACCGGGCCGCCGTCCGCTACGACAAGGACGGCGACCAGCACTACGACGTGGCCAGCGCGCTGATCAAGTCCATCCGGGGCAGCGACGTCGACGCCGCCCTGCACTACCTCGCCCGGATGATCGAGGCGGGCGAGGACCCGCGCTTCATCGCCCGACGGTTGATGATCTCCGCCAGCGAGGACATCGGCGTCGCCGACCCCACCGCGTTGCCGACGGCCGTCGCCGCCGCGCAGGCCGTGGCGATGATCGGCTTCCCCGAGGCGTCGCTGACGCTGTCGCACGCGGTGATCGCGCTCGCCCTCGCGCCGAAGTCGAACTCCGCCACGACCGCCATCGGCGAGGCGCTCGCCGACGTCCGTGCCGGGCTGGCCGGTGCGGTGCCGGCGCACCTGCGGGACGGGCACTACGCGGGCGCGAAGAAGCTCGGCCACGCGCAGGGCTACGTGTACCCGCACGACCTCCCGGAGGGCATCGCCGCCCAGCAGTACGCGCCGGACACGGTGCGCGACAAGCAGTACTACCGCCCGACCCGACACGGCGCGGAGGCCCGCTACGCCGACGCGGTCACCTGGACCCGCGCCCGCCTGCGCGGCGAGAGCGGCTCAGACGAGCGGTCGACGTCCTGAGACGTAGGCCCACGGCCGCGCCTCCTCGACCGCCGCGCCGACGCGGAACACCGTCGCGTCGTCGTAGGTGCGGCCGACGATCTGCACGCCCGTCGGGACGCCGTTCGCCGCGAAGCCGGAGGGGACGGAGAGAACCGGGCAGCGCGAGCAGATGTTGAACCCGATGGTCATCGCCATCGCCATGTAGTGGTCCTGCTCGACGCCGGCGATGGACAGCCGGGTCTCGGTGTACTCCTCGTCCGCGGCCAGCGCCGGGACCGCCGTGGTGGGGCAGAGCAGTGCGTCGTAGCGCTCGAGCACCGCACCCAGCTCGGCGTAGAGACGCCCCTCCAGCTCCAGTCCCTCCAGGAATCCGGTCTCCCGCGCGCCTCGCGCCGCCCGCTCCGCGAAGGCGCGGGTGTAGCCGTTGAGCCGGTCCGGCGCCTCGGCGGCGGCCTCGCCGATGGACGGACCGAAGATCGCGCCGAAGTGCGCCCACGCGGCACGGTCGAGCAGCTCGCGGGTCCAGCCGAAGGTGACCTCCTCGACCACCGCGCCCGCGCCGCGCAGCGCGTCCGCGACGGCGCGGGTGTTCGCCTCGACATCCGGGTCGAGCACGTAGTCGCCGAGGTTGAGGCAGAGCGCGATGCGCATCCCGGCGACCCCGGCCGCGCCCTCGTACTCCCACGGCACCTCGACCTTGGGCCGCAGCGAGACGACGTCGCCCGGCCAGGGCCCGGCGATGGTGTTCTGCAGCAGCGCGGTGTCGGCGACGGTGCGGGCCATCGGGCCGTCGTGGCAGTAGGTGTCCAGGTTGAACGGCGGCATAGCCGGAACGCGGCCGTAGGGCGGCTTGAAGCCGACGACGCCGTTGAACGAGGCCGGGATCCGGATCGACCCTCCGATGTCCGAGCCGGTCGCGAGCGGCGCGTTCCCGGCCGCGAGGGCGGCGCCCGAGCCGCCGGAGGAACCTCCGCAGGAGTGGTGGCGCGACCACGGGTTGCGGGTGACGCCCCACAGCTTGGACTGGGTGAAGGCGGCGCAGCAGAACTCGGGCGTGGTGGTCCGGGCGTGGACGATCCCGCCGGCGCCCTGGACCCGCTGGATCACCGGGTGGGTCTCCGTGGCCACCTCGTCCGCGAGCAGCAGCGAGCCCTCGCTGCAGAGGCGGCCGGCGATGGGGTGCTCGTCCTTCGCCGCGACCGGAAGCCCCTCCAGCGGGCGCGGAGCGGGGCCGTGCCCGAGGTACCGCTGCTCCGCCTCCCGGGCGGCGGCCAGACCCTCCTCGAAGAGGCGCTCGCTGAGGCAGTTGACGTCGGGCTCGGTGCGCTCGGCCCGCGCGATCACGGCTTCCATGAGCTCGACGGGGGAGAGCCGCCGCGCACGGAACGCCCGCAGGGCGTCGGTTGCGGGGAGGTAGGCGAGTTCGGTTGCGTCCATGGCGGACACCTTCGCCGCGCGCCAACAGCGGTGTCAATAGCATTGACAATGACAGTGACGACGAGAGGGCGGGCCGGTGTCGGCCCGGCCTCCGCGGATCCCGTAGACTTTCCCGAGCGAGACGTCCCGTGTCCGCATCGTCAGATGCGACATCACCGGCGGGGCGTCATACAGGCCGACCTCGGGCGACCGAGGACGGCAGGAGCGTCGCGCACCCTCTGGGTGTCGCGTGCAGCCCACCACCCTCACGGGGCGGTGGGCCACTCGCGTGCAGCACGTTGTGCCCGGTCCCGGGAGCGGCTGCCGGCCCGCCTTCACGGCGGGACGGTTTCCCGGACCGCGAGAGGCGACCTCCTTCAACAGCGGTGAGCCAGTAAACAACCGAAAGAGGTAATGGTTCATGGCGAACCAGAAGCGCCCCAAGGTCAAGATTGCCCGTGCGCTGGGCATTCCGCTGACCCCGAAGTCCGTCAAGTACTTCGAGGCCCGCCCGTACCCGCCGGGGCAGCACGGCCGTGGCCGCAAGCAGAACTCGGACTACAAGGTCCGTCTGGTCGAGAAGCAGCGTCTGCGCGCCCAGTACGACCTGTCCGAGACCCAGCTCTCGCGCGCCTTCGACAAGGCCCGCAAGGTCGAGGGCAAGACCGGTGAGGCGCTCGTCGCCCTGCTGGAGACCCGTCTCGACGCCCTGGTCCTGCGTTCGGGCATCGCCCGCACCATCTACCAGGCCCGTCAGATGGTCGTCCACGGCCACATCGAGGTCAACGGCCAGAAGGTCAACCGTCCGTCGTTCCAGCTCAAGCCGGGCTTCGTGGTGACCGTTCGCGACCGTTCCAAGGAGAAGACCCCGTTCGTCGTCGCCCGTGAGGGTGGCAACGCGGGTGAGGGTCAGACCCCGAAGTACCTCGAGGTCAACCTGAAGGCCCTGGCCTTCCGCCTGGACCGCCTGCCCCAGCGGCGTGAGGTTCCGGTCATCTGCGACGAGCAGCTCGTCGTCGAGTACTACTCGCGCTGACCCGCGAGCGGTTCTCGCAGCGCCCCCACGGCCGTCCGGCCGTGGGGGCGCTGCGCTTCCCCGGCCTGCCCGCCGGACCGCCGGTCGAGGGCGCGGGCGACGAGCTCGTCCAGATCCAGCGTGGTGCCACGGCGGAACGCCTCCGCGGCCTCCGCCTTCGACAGCCCCGCGCGGACGCGCCGTGCGCACGCCTCGTGGGCGGCGTTGAAGCTGTCGGACCCGAACAGCGGCTCGCCGACCGAGCGCCACAGGGTGTGCGCGGCACCCTGCAGCGTCGCCGCCTCCCGCAGGTCGCCGGGCGTGCCGTCCTGCTCCGGCTCGGTGGCGAGCAGCGCCAGCAGCTCCACGCCCAGGACCAGACCGACCAGGTCGCGGAACGCGTGGTTGAGCCGGACGCACTCGCGGGCTCGGACGCGCGCCTGCCCGAGGTCGTTGACGGCCCAGGCCGCGTAGGCGGAGGCGAAGAGGCCGTACGCGTAGGCCCAGCGTTCGCCGAAGCGCTCGCACTCGTCGAGCACCTTGCCGATCCACGCCGCGCCCGTGGCCGCGTCACCGCGGAAGGTGTGGGCCAAGCCCAGCTCGAACATGCCCATCAGCACATTGCTGTTCAGCTCGCCGAGCTGGTCGTAGTGCCACAGGGCCTCGTCGAACAGCGCCACCGCACGGTCGAGGTCGTCCGCGATCAGCGCGGCGCAGCCCTGGCGGTGCACGGCGTAGGCGAGCGCCCGGTCGTCGCCGGTGTCGAGGGCCTGCCGTCGGCACTCCTCCAGCAGCCGGAGCGCGTGCAGCCGGTCGCCCTGGAGGATCGACAGGTAGCCGGTGACCCACAGCGCCTTGGCCCGCGCCTCCGTCGGCTCCGGGGCGAGCTCCAGCGCCCGGTCCAGCCAGACCCGGCCCTCGCCCAGATGGCCGCAGCCGACCCAGAAGTACCACAGGGTTCCGGCCAGGAAGAGCGCCAACTGCTCCTCGCCCGGGTCGGTGAGGCAGTACTCGAGCGCGGCGCGCAGGTTGCTGTGCGCGGCCTGGGTGGGCCGAGGTCTCCAGCTGGCGCGGGCTGAACCACTCGACCTCGCCCCAGGTGGCCAGGCCCAGGTACCAGTCCCGGTGGCGTCGGCGCAGCAGGCCGTCCGCGCCGGCGGCCCGCAGCCACCCGAGGCCGTACTCGCGGACCGTGTCGAGCAGGCGGTAGCGCGCCTGGCCGTCCGCGAGCCCCGGCAGGCGCAGCGCCACCGACTTGGCGACCAGCGCACCGAGCAGCTCCAGCACCTCGTCCGCGGTCACGCCCTCGCCGGCGCAGACGTACTGCGCGGCGTCCAGGTCGAAGGGGCCCACGAAGACCGAGAGCCGCGCCCACAGCAGACGCTCCTGCGGCGAGCACAGCTCGTGGCTCCAGCCGATGGCGGTGCGCAGCGTCTGATGGCGGGGGAGCGCCCCGCGGGCGCCTCCGGTGAGCAGTGCGAACCGGTCGTCGAGCCGCTCGCTGATCTGCTGGACGGACAGCACCGGCAGCCGCCCCGCCGCCAGCTCCAGCGCCAGCGGGATCCCGTCGAGACGGCGGCAGAGCGCGGCGACCTGCTCGGCGTTGCGGGGTGTGACGGCGAAGCCGGGGAGCACGGCCGCGGCCCGCTGCGCGAACAGCGTCACCGCGTCGGCGTGCGGCCCCTCGGTGGGCAGCGGCGCGAGCGGGAGCCGCTGTTCGCCCTCGACCCGCAGCGGCTCGCGGCTGCTCACCAGCACCTTCAGCCCCGGCGCCGCCGTGAGCAGGCTCGCCACCAGCGGCGCAGCCTCCTCGACGAGGTGCTCGCAGCCGTCCAGCACGAGCAACAGGCGGCGCGGCGCGAGGAAGTCCCGCAGCACCTCGGCCGCCGGGCGCGCGGTGCCGTCGGTGAGCCGCAACGCCTCCGCGACGGCGTGGCCGAGCAGCGCCGGGTCGGTGAGCTCGGCGCAGGGGATCAGCCACGCGCTGTCGGCGAAGTCCGGCGCGGCCGCCGCGGCGGCGCGCAGCGCGAGCCGGCTCTTGCCGACGCCGCCGGGGCCCGTGATCGTCACCAGCCGGTCGCGGCGCAGCATCCGCTGCGCTATGGCCAGCTCGACCCGGCGACCCACGAACCCCGTCAGTTCGGCGGGCAGATTTCCGGTGCCTGGCACGGGACCCCCTTCGGAGGTGAACGCTCCCCTGGACGGCCCAACGAGCTGACTGATCGGCAGGTTACGTCCGGCGGTCGCGGGAGCCGCGGAATCCGGCGTTGCCCGGGCGGCGCCACGGGTTCGGTGGTATAGATGCGCGAGGCGCCTCATCTGCGGCTCGGCGTGCCGGTCGTGCGGTCGGGATTAGTCCTCCTGGCGCGATAGGGTTTCGCAGATAGACCAGCTTTTGCTGCGAGGGAGCGCCAAGGTGTCGGGTGGAGAGGTTGCGGGCCTCGTCGTCGCCGTCTTCTGGGCGGTGCTGGTCACTCTCCTGGCCGTCGTGCTGGTGCGCCTCGCGCGGGCCCTGCGGGAGGCGACGGTTCTGGTCGAGGCAGTGACCGAGCGCGCCGTGCCGCTGCTCGACGAGGCGGCGGAGACGCTGCGCGCCGCGAACGACCAGCTCGTGCGCGTCGACGCGATCACCGCGGACGTGCAGGACGCCGCCGCGAACGCACAGGCGCTCTCCTCCACCATGGCCGCGACCCTCGGCGGACCGCTGGTCAAGCTCTCCGCGTTCAGCTACGGCGTGCGCAGCGCCGTGGCCAAGCAGCGCGCGGCCGGGCGTCCCGAGAAGTACGTCCCGCACCAGTCGGAGCGGGAGATCATCGAGCGGATGGTGAAGGCCGAGGTGCAGCGGGCGACCGTGCGTCGCAACGGGCTGCTGCGCCTGGTCGGCCTCGGAAGGAGGGGCTGAGCCGATGCGCAGGATCTTCTGGATGGCGGTGGGCGCCGGCGCCACCGTCTGGACCATCAACAAGGCGAACCGCGTGGCACGTTCGCTCACCCCGGGCAGCCTGGCCGAGGGCGCGGCGCTCGGATCGCTCGAAGTCGGCAAGGCCGTGCGGAACTTCAAGGACGAGGTGCGGGCCGGCATGCTCCAGCGCGAGCTCGAGCTGAACCGCCAACTCGGCCTGGACGGCAGTGTGCTGGCGACCCCCGGCTACGCCGAGGACGCCCGCGTGCTGCGCGCCGCCGCCGTCCGCTCCGCGCTGCCGCCCGGAGCGGTACGCCCCGACGCGCCCACCACCGAGCGGGCGCCCCTCGAACTTCAGCACGCTGAAACGCTCAACCACGTCATCACCAAGCTCGACCGGAATGAGGACCTGTAATGGAGTCGGCTGAGATCCGCCGCCGCTGGCTGCGCTTCTTCGAGGAGCGCGGCCACACCGTCGTCCCCTCGGCGTCGCTCATCGCCGACGACCCCACCCTGCTGCTGGTCCCGGCCGGCATGGTGCCCTTCAAGCCCTACTTCCTGGGTGAGGTCAAGCCGCCCTTCCCGCGCGCCACCAGCGTGCAGAAGTGCGTGCGCACGCCGGACATCGAGGAGGTCGGCAAGACCACCCGGCACGGCACCTTCTTCCAGATGTGCGGCAACTTCTCCTTCGGCGACTACTTCAAGGAAGGGGCCATCAAGTACGCGTGGGAGCTGCTGACCTCCTCCGTCGCCGACGGCGGCTACGGCCTGGACCCGGAGCGCCTCTGGGTCACCGTCTACCTGGACGACGACGAGGCCGAGCAGATCTGGCGTGACGTGATCGGCGTCCCGGCCGAGCGCATCCAGCGCCTGGGCAAGAAGGACAACTTCTGGTCCATGGGCGTCCCGGGCCCCTGCGGCCCGTGCTCGGAGATCAACTACGACCGCGGCCCCGAGTTCGGCGTCGAGGGCGGCCCGGCCGTCAACGACGAGCGCTACGTGGAGATCTGGAACCTGGTCTTCATGCAGTACGAGCGTGGCGCGGGCGACGGCAAGGAGGACTTCCCGATCCTGGGCGACCTCCCGGCCAAGAACATCGACACGGGCCTCGGCATGGAGCGCCTGGCGATGATCCTCCAGGACGTCCGCAACATGTACGAGACGGACACCCTGCGCGTCGTCATCGACAAGGCCACCGAGCTGACCGGCGTCCACTACGGCGCCGCCCACAACTCGGACGTCTCGCTGCGCGTGGTCGCCGACCACATGCGCACCTCCGCCATGCTCATCGGCGACGGCGTCACCCCCGGCAACGAGGGCCGCGGCTACGTGCTGCGCCGCATCATGCGCCGCGCCATCCGCAACATGCGCATCCTCGGCGCCACCGGCCCGGTCGTCGAGCAGCTGCTCGACGTCGTGATCACCACGATGGGCCAGCAGTACCCGGAGCTGATCACCGACCGCAAGCGCATCGAGACCGTCGCGCTCGCCGAGGAGGCCACCTTCCTCAAGACGCTGCGCGCGGGCACCAACATCCTCGACACCGCCATCACCGAGACCCGCTCCGGCGGCGGCACGGTGCTGTCCGGCGAGAACGCCTTCCAGCTGCACGACACCTACGGCTTCCCGATCGACCTCACCCTGGAGATCGCGGCCGAACAGGGCGTCTCCGTCGACGAGGACGGCTTCCGCCGTCTCATGAAGGAGCAGCGCGACCGCGCCAAGGCCGACGCGAGGGCCAAGAAGACCGGCCACGCCGACGTCCAGGCCTACCGCTCCATCGCCGACACCTCCGGCGAGTCCGAGTTCACCGGCTACACCCACAACGCGAACGAGGCCTCGGTCGTCGGCCTGCTCGTCGACGGCGTGCCGGCGCCCGCCGCCTCCGAGGGCGACGACGTCGAGGTCGTCCTCGACCGCACCCCCTTCTACGCCGAGGGCGGCGGCCAGCTCGCCGACCACGGCCGGATCAAGACCGACACCGGCGCGGTCATCAACATCCACGACGTGCAGAAGCCGGTTCCCGGTGTCGTCGTGCACAAGGGTGTCGTGCAGGTCGGCGAGGTCACCGTGGGCGCGAACGTCCACGCCGAGATCGACGTGCGCCGCCGCCGGGCCATCGCACGCGCCCACAGCGCCACCCACCTGACCCACCAGGCGCTGCGCGACGCGCTCGGCCCGACGGCCGCCCAGGCCGGTTCGGAGAACTCCCCGGGCCGCTTCCGCTTCGACTTCGGCTCGCCGACCGCCGTCCCCGGCACGGTGCTCACCGACGTCGAGCAGAAGATCAACGAGGTGCTGGCCCGCGAGCTGGACGTCACCGCCGAGATCATGGGCATCGACGAGGCCAGGAAGCAGGGCGCCATCGCCGAGTTCGGCGAGAAGTACGGCGAGAAGGTCCGCGTCGTCACCATCGGCGACTTCTCCAAGGAGCTCTGCGGCGGCACGCACGTCGCGAACACCGCCCAGCTGGGTCTGGTGAAGCTGCTCGGCGAGTCCTCCATCGGCTCTGGCGTGCGCCGCGTCGAGGCGCTGGTCGGTGTCGACGCCTACAGCTTCCTCGCCCGCGAGCACACGGTCGTGGCCCAGCTGACCGAGCTGGTCAAGGGCCGTCCGGAGGAGCTGCCGGAGAAGATCTCCGGCATGCTCGCCAAGCTCAAGGACGCCGAGAAGGAGATCGAGCGCTTCCGCGCCGAGAAGGTGCTGCAGGCCGCCGCCGGGCTGGCCGAGGGCGCCGAGGACGTGCGCGGCGCGGCCCTGGTCACCGGCCACGTGCCGGACGGCACCGGCGCCGACGACCTGCGCAAGCTGGTCCTGGACGTGCGCAACCGCGTCGGCCAGGGCGGCCGTGCGGCCGTCGTCGCGCTCTTCACCGTGGCGAACGGCCGTCCGCTGACCGTCATCGCCACCAACGAGGCCGCGCGCGAGCGAGGCATCAAGGCCGGCGAGCTGGTCCGCGCGGCCGCCAAGACCCTCGGTGGCGGCGGTGGCGGCAAGGACGACGTCGCCCAGGGCGGCGGCCAGGACGCGACCGCCGTGCCGCAGGCCGTCGAGGCCGTTCGCGCGCTGGTCGCCGAGAAGGCCTGAGGCGCGAGGCGTTGAGTTCCATGCGTCGAGGACGCCGGATCGCCGTGGACGTCGGCGACGCCCGGATCGGGGTCGCGAGCTGCGACCCCGACGGGCTGCTGGCCACCCCGGTGGAGACGGTCCCGGCCGGTAAGAAGTCCCTCGGACGGCTCACGGCCATCGTCGAGGAGTACGAGGCGATCGAGGTCGTCGTCGGGCTCCCGCGCTCGCTCAGCGGGCGTGAGGGCCCGGCGGCGGCCAAGGTCCGCGACTACGCGGCCCAGCTGGCCGGCCGGGTCTACCCGGTGCCGGTCCGGCTGGTCGACGAGCGGATGACGACGGTCACCGCGACGGCCGGGATGCGCGCCGCCGGGGTGAAGTCCAAGCAGGGCCGCTCCCGGATCGACCAGGCCGCAGCGGTGGTGATCCTGCAGAGCGCGCTGGAGACCGAGAAGACGAGCGGACGTCCTCCCGGCGAAACCGTCCAACCGGCGGAGGAAGGGCTGTAGGCTGACGCCGATTCAAGGGGGTCCACCATCAGGTGGGCCCCCTTCGTCACTGTGAGCGACGCGCTGTGAAGCCCGCGTGGTGCGGACGTGCCCGTAGAAGCCGGTTCGGCCTCGGTCGGGTAACGTTCCGTCCACGCGAGCCCATGGGCACGCCGGTTCGAATCGCGGCAGCGGACCCACCTGCCGATTTCCGCCGAATCCGAGGGGACGCATGACCGACCAGGGCCGGGGCTACAGCTCCGAACCGTGGGGCCAGGCCGGCTCGTACGGTGGACAGGGCGGGTACCCGCCGCAGGCTTCCTACCCCTACGGACAGCAGCCGCAGCAGCCGTACCCCTACGGCCAGCAGCCGCAGGCGCCGCAACAGCCGTACGGTCAGCCCCCGCAGGGCCAGCCTCCGCACGGCCAGCCGCAGCAGCCGCAGTACCCGGGCTATCCGCAGGACCCGTACGGCACCGGGCAGCAGCCCGTCTACCCCGGTCAGCCCTATCCGGGCCAGCATCCTCAGGCCCCCTACGGCCAGCCGCAGCAGCAGCCCTACCCCGGCCAGCAGCAGGCGCCGTACGGTCAGCCGCAGCAGCCCCGCCCGCCGCAGCCGCCGCAGCGCCCGCGTCCGCAGAACCCGCCGCCGTCCGGCCCGGGTCCGGACGGGATCGACTGGGTCGCCGAAGCCGCGAAGCTGGAGGCCGAGGCCCGCGGGGAGGCGCCCGCCGAGGACGCGCACGGTGCCGAGCGCTACTCCGACGAGGACGTCTACGTCGAGGAGCGCGAGGACGGCGAGGAGGAGTACGTCCCGTTCCTCTCCGACGAGGACGACAGCCGTACCGGCCGGCGCAAGGACGAGGCCAAGGGCCGCAAGGAGCGCAAGCGCAGCGGTGTCGCCTGCCTCGGCGTCACGGTGCTGCTGGTGGGCCTTCTCGGCGGTGCCGGGTACTTCGGCTACAACTGGTACAAGAACCGCAACGCGGCCCCGGACTACGCCGGCGCGGGCACCACGGACGTCCAGGTGCAGATCCCGGACGGTGCGGTCGGCTGGACGATGGGCAACACCCTCAAGGCCGCGGGCGTGGTCGAGTCCGCGCAGGCGTTCGTCAACGCCTTCAACGCCGACCTGACGAACGCTTCGAAGATCCAGCCGGGCTACTACGAGCTCAAGCTCCACATGTCGGCCGCCACGGCCCTCAAGGAGCTGGAGACGCAGGCGGGCGGCGACCACCTGACGATCCCCGAGGGCATGACCGCCAAGTCGATCTACGCAATGATCGACACGAAGCTGAAGCTGTCCGCGGGCACCACGGCCAAGGCGGCCAAGGACGACGTCTCCCAGCTCGGTCTGCCGTCCGAGGCGAACGGCAACCCCGAGGGCTTCCTGTGGCCGACGCGCTACTCGGTCTCCTCGGGCACGAAGCCGATCGACCTGCTCAAGCAGATGGTCGACCAGACCAAGAGTGAGATCCAGGCGCTCAACCTGGACACGGCGGGCAAGAGCGCCAACCTCAACAGCGCCTACGAGGTGCTGAAGGAGGCGAGCATCCTGCAGGCCGAGGGCAACAACGTCGCCGACTTCGGCAAGATCGCCCGCGTGCTCTACAACCGCCTCAACACCAACGTCACGTTCGGCCGGTTGGAGCTGGACACCCCGCTGCAGTACTACCTGAACAGCAAGACCTTCACCAACGCCCAGAAGGCGAGCTCCGCAGGCGGCTACAACACCTACGTGATCAAGGGCCTGCCGCCGACGCCCATCGACAACCCGGGCCAGGCCGCGATCCAGGCCGTGCTGAACCCCACGCCGGGCAACTGGGCCTACTTCGTGGCCGTCGACGCCAACGACACCCGCTTCGACGCCACCTGGGCCCAGTTCCTCAACGACGTCCAGGCCTACTGCGCCAAGCACAGCCAGAACGTCAACCGCACGTCGGGACAGTGCCAGTGAGGCGGACCGCGGTCCTCGGATCGCCGATCGCCCACTCGCTCTCGCCGGTGCTGCACAACGCCGCGTACGCGGCGCTGGGCCTGACAGGGGAGTGGCAGTACGGCCGCTTCGAGGTGGACGAGGCCGCGCTGCCCGGCTTCCTCTCCGGCCTCGACGTGGAGGGTGAGGGCTGGGCGGGCCTCTCGCTCACCATGCCGCTCAAGCGCGCGGTGATCCCGCTGCTGGACGAGGTCTCGGCGGGCGCGCTCGCCGTCGACGCGGTCAACACCGTCGTCTTCCACCCGGACGGCCGCCGCACCGGCGACAACACGGATGTGCCCGGCCTCGTCGCGGCGCTGCGCGAGCGCGGCGTGGAGAAGGTCGCCAGCGCTGCGGTCCTCGGCGCGGGGGCGACGGCGTCCTCGGCGCTGGCGGCTCTCGGGCAGGTCTGCGACGGCCCCGTGCTCGCCTTCGTGCGCGGCCCCGAGCGCGCCGCGCAGATGCGGGCGCTCGGCGAGCGGCTCGGCGTGGACGTCGTCCCCGAGGAATGGGACCGCGCGTCGATGGCCTTCGACGCGGAGCTGGTCGTCTCGACCACGCCCGTGGGCGCGACGGACCACCTCGCCGAGGCGGTGCCGGAGGAGCCTGGCGCGCTGTTCGACGTCCTCTACCACCCGTGGCCCACGCCGCTGGCGGCGGCCTGGGCCCGCCGCGACGGCGTCGTCCTGGGCGGGCTCGACCTCCTGGTGCACCAGGCGGTGCTGCAGTTCCGCGCCTTCACCGGGCTGGCCGACGCGGACGTGGTGGACGCGATGCGCGCGGCGGGCCAGGCAGCCCTGTAGCTGCACGATCCAGGGGCGCGAGGCTCTGCCGATATGCGGCTCCTCCCCCAGCCTTCGGCCGGGAGGTGCCCCCAGCGTGGGCGCGAGCAAGCACCGGCGTCCGGATGGCCCTGCGCGTTCGGTGACTCGGCTCTTGGGGTGGCTTGTCGCGCAGTCACCGCGCCCCTGGATGGCGCATGGCTCCTCGCCTGCAGAATTCCCCGCGCCCCCGAAGGGCTCACTTGCTGGACGGATTCTGTCCTTGCCCGTGCGACGTGGGAGGATCGCCGGTAAGGGATCCGCACTCTCGGGATAGGAGCACACCCTTGGGAACGCTGCGCTGGCTGACGGCCGGGGAGTCGCACGGCCCGGCACTCGTCGCGACGCTGGAGGGGCTTCCGGCCGGGGTGCCCGTGACCACCGAGATGGTGTCCGAGGCCCTGGCGCGGCGGCGGCTGGGGTATGGCCGTGGTGCGCGGATGAAGTTCGAGCAGGACGTCGTGACCTTCCTGGGCGGTGTCCGGCACGGGCTGACCCTGGGCTCGCCGGTCGCGGTCATGGTCGGCAACACCGAGTGGCCCAAGTGGGAGCAGGTCATGTCGGCCGATCCGATCGACCCTGAGATCCTCGCGGGCCTCGCCCGCAACGAGGCGCTGACGCGTCCGCGCCCGGGGCACGCCGATCTGGCCGGCATGCAGAAGTACTCGCTCGACGAGGCCCGGCCGATCCTGGAGCGCGCCTCCGCTCGGGAGACCGCCGCGCGCGTCGCGCTCGGCACGGTGGCCCGCTCGTACCTGAAGGAGACGACGGGCATCGAGATCGTCTCGCACGTCGTCGAGCTCGGCGCGGCGAAGGCCCCGGCCGGGGTGATCCCCGTGCCGGCCGACGAGGCGCGGCTGGACGAGGACCCGGTGCGCTGCCTGGACGCGGACGCGTCGAAGGCGATGGTCGCCGAGATCGACCAGGCCCACAAGGACGGCGACACGCTCGGCGGCGTCGTCGAGGTGCTGGCCTACAGCGTGCCGGTCGGCCTCGGCTCGCACGTCCACTGGGACCGACGGCTGGACGCGCGCCTCGCGGCGGCGCTGATGGGCATCCAGGCGATCAAGGGGGTCGAGGTCGGTGACGGCTTCGAGCTGGCCAGGATCCCGGGCTCGAAGGCGCACGACGAGATCGTGAACACCCCCGAGGGCGTGCGTCGCCTCTCCGGCCGCTCGGGCGGCACCGAGGGCGGTCTGTCCACCGGCGAGCTGCTGCGGGTGCGCGCCGCGATGAAGCCGATCGCGACGGTGCCGCGCGCGCTGGCGACGATCGACACCCGCACGGGCGAGGCGGCCAAGGCACACCACCAGCGCTCCGACGTCTGCGCGGTCCCGGCGGCCGGCATCGTCGCGGAGGCGATGGTCGCGCTGGTCCTCGCGGACGCGGTCGCGGAGAAGTTCGGCGGCGACAACGTGAGCGAGACCCGCCGCAACGTGCAGGGGTACCTCGAGCACCTGGTCGTGAAGTAGTGGCCCACCCCGTGGTGATCCTGGTCGGCCCGCCCGGGGCCGGCAAGAGTTCGGTCGGAGGGGTGCTCGCCGAGCGCCTCGGCGTCGCCTTCCGGGACACGGACGACGACATCGTCACAGCCGCGGGCAAGCCGATCGCGGACATCTTCGTCGACGAGGGCGAGCCGCACTTCCGTGAGCTGGAGGCGGCGGCCGTCCGCACGGCGGTCGCCGAGCACCCGGGCGTGCTGGCGCTCGGCGGCGGCGCGGTGATGCGCGCGGAGACCGAGGAGCTGCTGCACGGGCTGCCGGTGGTCTTCCTCGACGTGGCCCTGCACGACGCGGTCAAGCGCGTCGGCCTGGACGCGCCGCGCCCGCTGCTGGTGGGCAATCCGCGCGCCCGCTGGCGCGAACTGATGGAGCAGCGCCGCCCGGTGTACACGCGGGTGGCGCAGGCCGTGGTCGACACGGCAGGGTTGACGCCGGATCAGGTGGCCGACGCGGTCCTCGACGCACTGGAGCTGAACAAGTCGTGAGTGACGACATCAAGACGATCCGGGTCGGTGCGGGCGGCGGGGGCGAGCCCTACGACGTGCTGATCGGGCATCAGCTGCTGGGCGAGCTGCCCGCGTTGATCGGCACCGCCGCGCAGCGCGTCGCGGTGATCCACCCCGAGGCGCTGGCCGCGACCGGCGAGGCGATCCGCGACGACCTGGCCGCGCAGGGCTACCAGGCCATCGCGCTGCAGGTGCCGAACGCGGAGGAGGCCAAGTCGGCCGAGGTCGCCGCCTACTGCTGGTCCGTGCTGGGCCAGACGGGCTTCACCCGCACCGACGTCATCGTCGGCGTCGGCGGCGGCGCGACCACCGACCTGGCCGGCTTCGTGGCCGCGACCTGGCTGCGCGGCGTGCGCTGGATCTCGGTCCCGACGACGCTGCTGGGCATGGTCGACGCGGCCGTCGGCGGAAAGACCGGCATCAACATCGCCGAGGGCAAGAACCTCGTCGGCGCGTTCCACCCGCCGGTGGGGGTGCTTGCCGACCTGGGCACGCTGCAGACCGTGCCGCGCCACGACTACGTCAGCGGCCTGGCCGAGGTCATCAAGACCGGCTTCATCGCCGACCCGGTGATCCTCGACCTCGTCGAGGCCGACCCGGAGGGCGCCCGCACCCCCGACGGCCCGCACACCGCCGAGCTGATCGAGCGGTCCATCAAGGTCAAGGCGGAGGTCGTCTCCAACGACCTGCGCGAGTCCGGCCTGCGCGAGATCCTCAACTACGGCCACACGCTGGCGCACGCGATCGAGCGCAACGAGCGCTACAAGTGGCGCCACGGCGCGGCCGTCAGCGTCGGCATGGTGTTCGCCGCCGAACTGGGCCGCCTGGCGGGCCGGTTGGACGACGCGACCGCCGAGCGGCACAAGGCCGTGCTGGCGTCGGTGGGCCTGCCGCTCACCTACAAGGCGGACGCCTGGCCGAAGCTGCTGGAGGCGATGAAGCTGGACAAGAAGTCCCGCGCGGACCGGCTGCGCTTCATCGTGCTGGACGGCCTGGCGAAGCCCGCGATCCTGGAGGCCCCGGACCCGTCCCTGCTGGTCGCCGCGTACGCCGAGGTGGCGGGCTGATGCCGCAGAAGGTCCTGGTGCTGAACGGCCCGAACCTGGGCCGCCTGGGCTCGCGGGAGCCGGACGTCTACGGCTCGACCTCGTACGCCGGCCTGGTCGAGCGCTGCACCAAGCTCGGTGCGGAGCTGGGCTTCGAGGTCGAGGTCCGGGAGACCAACGACGAGGGCGAGATGATCCGCTGGCTGCACGAGGCGGCCGACGGCAGGCTCCCCGTCGTCATCAACCCCGGCGCGTTCACCCACTACTCCTACGGGATGCGGGACGCCGCGTCGCAGCGGACCGCGCCGCTGATCGAGGTGCACATCTCCAACCCGCACGCGCGGGAGGAGTTCCGGCACACCTCGGTGATCTCGGCGGTGGCGAGCGGCACCATCGCCGGGTTCGGCATCGGGTCGTACGAGTTGGCTCTGCGGGCGCTCGCCGAGCAGTGATCGTTCCTGCTGGGGGACGGTATCGTCGTCCTCCGGGAGGTGACCGGATGTCAGAGAGCCAGAACGGCTACTACGGGGGCAGCCTGCCGCCTCCGGCGGCGGGGCCGCCGAGGGCCACGCTGTCGCTGCGGGCCCTGCCGGAGTCGGCGGCGACGGGCCACTTCGTCCTGCCCACGCCCGCGGCGCCCCCGGGTGGTCCCGGCCCGCTGGCGGTCCTCCTGATCGGCCCGGCGGGCGCGGGCAAGACCTCCGTCGCCCGGTACTGGGCCGATCGGCGGCCCACCCCTACCGCGCACATCAGCCTCGACGACGTCCGCGAATGGGTCCGCGCGGGCTTCGCCAGCCCCCAGGCCGGCTGGAACGACCAGTCCGAGGGTCAGTACCGCCTCGCCCGCAGGACCTGCGGGTTCGCGGCGCGCAACTACCTCGTCAACGGGATCTCCTGCATCATCGACGACGCGGTCTTCCCGGACTTCCCCGCCGTGGGGCTCGGCGGCTGGAAGCGCCACGTGGGCCCGCAGTTGACCCCCGTCGTCCTCCTGCCCGGCCTCGACGTGGTCCTGGCCCGCAACGCCCAGCGCAGCGGCAACCGCAGGCTGCCGGACGAACAGGTCGCCGCGATCCACGGCCGCATGTCCGGCTGGTACGGCTCCGGCCTCCCCATCATCGACAACTCCCGCCTGGACGTCCCCTCCACAGCGGCCGCCCTGGACTCCGTCCTGGCCCAGGCGTTGCGGCGCTGAGCCTTCGCGCACACGGCCCGTTGCACGCCCCCTGGCGGAGTGCAAGCGGCCGGTGAGGTGCCTGGTGCCCGACAGGCGGTAACGGGCGGGCGAGCCTAGCCTCGGAGCATGGGCGAGGTGTTCTCCGAGCGGCGTGAGCGGCTGCGTGAGCGTTGCAGTGGGGCTGGGGTCGACGCCGCGCTGGTGAGTGCGCCCGCGAACGTGCGGTGGCTGACCGGTGTGGCCGGCGCGGAAGCGCTGCTGCTGGAGCGCGACCGCGCGCTGATCTGCGTGTCGCATGCCGCGCGGGAGCGGGAGGAGGGGCTGGAGGAGCTGGTCCTCGCCCCCGGGCAGGACCCGGCCGTCGCCGCGGCGCACGTCGCGACCGCGGAGCTGCTCGGGGTCGAGGAGCACGACCTGACCGTCGCCCGGCACCGGGCCGTCTCGGGGGCCGCGCGCTGCCGCCTGCGGGACCTGCACCATTCGGTGGAGCAGCTCAGGGTCGTCAAGGACGAGCAGGAGCTCGGCTGCCTGCGGATCGCCGCGGAGATCGCGGACCAGGCGCTGGGGGAGCTGCTGGAGTCGATCCTGGTCGGCCGCAGCGAGCGGCACCTCGCGATGGAGCTGGAGCGCCGGATGGTGGACCACGGCGCGGACGGGCCGGCTTTCCCGGTCCGGGTCGGCGCGGGGGACCACTCCGGGCGGGCCCGGCACCTGCCGGGGGACCGGCGGGTGGAGGAGGGGGACTTCCTCACCGTCTCGCTCGGCGCCTGCTACCGGGGGTACCGGTCCTGCGCGACCCGCACCTTCGTGGTCGGGCTGGCGCCGCAGGAGTGGCAGGTGGAACTGCACGGGGTCGTCTTCGCGGCCCAGCGCGCGGCGCGTGAGACGCTGGCCGTCGGAGCCTCGCTGGACGACTGCGCGCGGGCGGCCGGCCGGGTGCTGGAGGCGCGTGGGTATCCGCCCGAACTGGACGAGGGGGTCGGGCACGGCGTGGGCCTCGATGTCGACGAGGAACCGCGCCCGGGGGCCTTGGAACCGTGGCCTGGCGAATTCGGTAAGCTTGAGAACCGTGTGCCGGTCACTGTCGGGCTGGGAGTAGCGCTCCCGGGTCGCGGCGGCGTCCGGATCGAGGACACGCTCGTCGTCCGTCCTTCCGAGGACGGAGGGCCCGAGCTGCTCACCATCACGACCAAGGAGCTCCTCGCCCTGTGATTTCGGGTCCGCCCGGCGTCGCAGGACACGCGACTACTTGGTTCCTTGACAAGCTGACAAGCAAATCCAGAAGTTAGGGCGACTGTGGCTTCCACCAACGACCTCAAGAACGGCATGGTGCTCAAGCTCGACAACGACCAGCTGTGGTCCGTCGTCGAGTTCCAGCACGTGAAGCCCGGCAAAGGCCCGGCCTTCGTGCGCACCAAGCTCAAGCACGTGCTGTCCGGCAAGGTCGTCGACAAGACCTTCAACGCTGGCGTGAAGGTCGAGACGGCCAACGTCGACAAGCGCACGATGCAGTTCTCCTACAAGGACGGCGAGCAGTTCGTGTTCATGGACATGGACACCTACGAGCAGACGCACGTCGACCCCGCGGTCGTCGGCGACGCCGCCAAGTTCCTGCTCGAGGGCTTCGACGCGCTCGTGGCCGTCTACGAGGGCGCCCCGCTCTACATCGAGCTCCCGGCCGCCGTCGAGCTGGTCGTCGAGTTCACCGAGCCGGGCCTGCAGGGCGACCGTTCCACCGGCGGCACCAAGCCGGCTCGCCTGGAGACCGGCGCCGAGGTCGGCGTCCCGCTCTTCATCAACCAGGGCGAGAAGATCAAGGTCGACACCCGTACCGGTGACTACCTCGGCCGGGTGAACTCCTAACCGTGGCGACCGCGCGTAACAAGGCCAGGACCAAGGCCTTCCAGATCATCTTCGAGGCCGACCACCGGGGTGTGAAGCCCACGCTGGTCCTCGCCGAGTGGGTGGCGCGCGCCCGCAGCGGGGAGGAGGGCGTGCCGCAGGTCCCGGAGTACACCCAGGACCTGGTCGAGGGCTACGGCCGCCACGCCGCCAGGATCGACGACCTGATCTCCACCTACGCGGTGGGCTGGACGCTCGACCGGATGCCGATCGTGGACCGCAACGTGCTGCGGCTCGGCGCGTACGAGCTGATCTGGGAGGACTCCGTCCCGGACCCGGTGGTCCTGGACGAGTTCGTGGAGATGGCCAAGGACTTCTCCACCGACGAGTCGCCGTCCTTCGTCAACGGGCTGCTGGCCCGGCTGATGGAGCTCAAGCCCTCGCTGCGCGTCTCGCGCGACTGAGCGCCGCCTGTCGAACGTCGAAAGGCGCCCTGCCGCTCCCGCAAGGGAGCGCGGGGCGCCTTCGTCTGTGCGGGGCGTGGCGTTGCTCCATTCGGGGTCACCGATGGTGACGATCCTGTGACACAGGGTGCGCATGAGGCGCATATGCCGGGGGAGGACGAGGAGCGTGACGCCCCACCGGGCGCGCACCCCGACCGTCCAACCTGGGAGGCTTCCATGACCAAGCACGTTCGTCCGCGCAGCCCCCGTCCTGCCGTCTGCCACGCGGCCGCTCGCGTCATCACCCCGCGCGACCGCCGGCGCTGCACCGCGTCGTCCCCGGCGACCGGTCATCGCAAGCCCACCATGGTCGGCGTCGTGACCAACCGCGCGGACTTCGAGCGGCTGATCGCCGACGGCTGCACCACCTACACGGCCTACGCCGACTACCTGAGCGACGTCGACTCGCTGCTGACCGGCCTCGGCCAGGAGGGCGTCGAGGTCCGCGGGCGCGCCTTCTCCCCGGCGGACTTCGACGACTACTGCGTCCAGCAGGGCCTCTCCCCGAAGGACGGCGACAGCCATCTCGTCTACACCGCCGACCCGGTGGCCGAGGACGAGTGGGTCCGCTGGGAGGGTGAGCCGCTGGCGGAGTTCCTGCTGCGTCTCGACCGCGCCCACGAGCGCGGCCTGGTGCGCCGCCGTCTCGACGGCATGCTCGCCGAGACGGCCGAGGCCGCGCTCACCGGGCAGTTCCCGGAGCAGTTGCTGCGGATCGCCTACGCCCGCGGCGCCGAGGCGCTGCGGGGCTTCCTGCTCCGCGCCGGCGTCGGCGCGTACACGGCGGTGTGCAGCATCTTCGAGCCCGACATGCCCGTCTTCGCCTGGGCCGACCTGCTGCTGGAGGAGGGCGGCGTGCTGCGGATCGACGACGAGGACCTGGACCTGCTGTGCGAGGTCCTGTGCGTCGGGCACGCGCTGCAGCTGCCGGGCGTGCTGACGCTGTCCGGCACCTGCCCGGAGCGTGGCGAGGTGGGCTGGGAGTGGACCTTCGACGGCGAGTCCTTCCGCCGGGTCTGAGGCGCCGTCACCTGTTCCCGCCTCGTCCACCCGGTCTCGAGCGAGGAGCGGCACCGTGTCAGGTCCGTACTGCGCTCGCGGTGGTCGGGCGCGGCCTGCCTGGCAGAGGAGAGCGAGACGCATGAACGTCGACCGGAGCCAACCCCGCGACCTCGTCCGTGCCCCGCAGCACTTCCGAACCCGGATCACCGCCGACGGCCGTGACGGCCTGCCGGTCGAGGCGGGCCGGTACCGGCTGGTGGTCAGCCTGGCCTGTCCCTGGGCGCACCGGGTGGTCATCACCCGCCGCCTGCTGGGCCTGGAGGAGGCCATCTCGCTGGCGGTGACCGATCCGGTGCAGGAGCTGGTCGACGGGAAGTACCAGTGGGTGTTCACCGAGGAGGCCGGAGCTCCGGGCGGGCTGGACCCGGTCCTCGGCATCCACGCGCTGCGGGAGGCGTACCTGGCGGCAGAGCCGGAGTACACCGGCGGCATCAGCGTCCCGGCGCTGGTGGACACCACGACCGGCAAGGTGGTCAGCAACGACTTCGCCCACCTCACCCTCGACCTCGGCTCGCAGTGGCGGGCGCTGCACCGGCCCGGAGCGCCGGACCTCTACCCCGAGCCCCTGCGCGAGGAGATCGACGCGCTGGTGGAGGAGATCTACCGCGACGTCAACAACGCGGTGTACCGGGCGGGGTTCGCGCGGGCCCAGGAGTTCTACGACCAGGCGGTGACCTCACTGTTCGACCGGCTGGACGTGCTGGAGGAGCGGCTGAGCACGCGCCGCTACCTGGTCGGCGACCAGCTGACCGAGGCCGACGTCCGGCTCTGGCCCACGCTCGTCCGCTTCGACGCCGTGTACCACGGCCACTTCAAGTGCAACATCCGCAAGATCTCGGAGTACCCCGCGCTGTGGGGTTACACCCGCGACCTCTTCCAGACGCCCGGCTTCGGCGACACGGTCGACCTCGACCACATCCGCCGCCACTACTACTACGTCCACCACATGATCAACCCCGGCCGGATCGTGGCCCGCGGGCCGGACCCGGCGCTGCTGCTCACCCCGCACGGACGCGAGGCCCTGGGTGGCAGCCCATTCGGTCCGACCGGTACCCCACCGGCTCGGCACGCGTCGCTGCGCATGCACCCCTGCATCCCGGTGGAATGGCCGGCGCGGGGGATTGTCCGACCGAATGCTGTGTGACATATTACTGACCTGTGGCACGGGTTCCTCTCTACGACGTGGTCGTCATCGGCGCCGGGATGATCGGCGCGGCCTGCGCGGACGCGCTGGCCCTGCGCGGCTTGCAGGTCGCGGTCCTGGACCGAGGACCGGTCGCCGGAGGGACGACCGGCGCCGGTGAGGGGAACCTCCTCGTCTCCGACAAGGGCCCGGGGCCCGAGTTGGAGCTGGCGGTCGAGAGCCTGCGGCTCTGGCGCGAGCTCGCCGACGACCTCGGCGCGCACGCGCTGGAGTACGAGCCCAAGGGCGGGCTGGTGGTGGCCCGCGATCCGCGGGCCTTCGCCGAGCTCCAGGCCTCGGCCCGGCTCCAGCGCACGGCCGGGGTCACCGCCGCGGAGGTGCCCGCCGACGCACTGGGAGAGCTGGAGCCGCACCTGGCCCGCGAGCTCGCCGGGGGCGTCCACTACCCGCAGGACGCCCAGGTCCAGCCCGCCCTCGCGGTCGCGGCGCTGCTGCGCCGGGCGCGCGGCACCGGCCGGGTCCGCCTGCTGGCCGGGACGACCGTCACCGGACTGGCCGAGGGGCGCGTGGAGACAGACACGCACGGGCCGCTCCACTGCGCGGCGGTGGTCAACGCGGCCGGAACGTGGGGCGGCGAGGTCGCCGCGCTCGCCGGAGCGACCCTGCCGGTCCTGCCACGGCGCGGCTTCATCCTGGTGACCGAGCCGCTGCCGCCGCTGGTGCGGCACAAGGTCTACGCGGCCGACTACGTCGCCGACGTCGCCAGCGGCTCGGCCGACCTGCAGAGCTCGGCCGTGGTCGAGGGGACCGCCGCCGGGCCGGTGCTGATCGGGGCCAGCCGGGAACGCGTCGGCTTCGACCGCAGCCTCTCCGTGCCGGTGCTGGCCCGTCTCGCCGCGCAGGCGGCGGAGCTGTTCCCGGTCCTGAGCGACGTACGGGCGATGCGCGCCTACCGCGGGTTCCGGCCGTACCTGCCCGACCACCTGCCCGCGATCGGGCCCGATCCCGAACGGCCCTGGCTGGTCCAGGCCTGCGGCCACGAGGGCGCGGGCATCGGCCTGGCCCCGGCGACGGCCCGGCTCGTCGCCCAACTCCTCGACGGCGAGAAGCCGTTCATGGACCCGGCGCCATTCGGTCCCGGGCGCTTCGGAAAGGAGCAGTCGTGACACGCGGTCCGTTGGACCTGGTCCGGGCCAGGCCGGAGCCCCCCTTCGAGTTCAGTTTCGACGGCGAGCAGCTCACCGCGCTGCCCGGCCAGACCGTGGCCGCCGCGCTGTGGCAGTCGGGACGCCTCGCCTGGCGGCGCACCCGCGTCGGCGACCGGCCCCGCGGTGCGTTCTGCGGGATGGGCGCCTGCTACGACTGCCTGGTCGAACTCGACGGCGTCCCCAACGTCCGCGCCTGCCTGGCCCCCGTGCGGCCCGGCACGCGGGTCCGCACGCAGCGAGGGGACGGCCATGACGAACTCCGCTGACGCCGCGGGCGACCACGAGAGCTACGACCTCGCCGTGGTCGGCGCCGGGCCCGCCGGGCTCGCGGCCGCCGCGTCCGCCGCCGAGCACGGCGTCCGCGTCGCGCTGCTGGACGGCGCGCCGCAGCCCGGCGGCCAGTTCTACCGGCAGCCCGCCGCCGAACTGCGCGCCGAGCGGCCGCAGGCGCTGCACCACCACTGGTCGGCGTTCCAGCACCTGCTCGCCCGCCTCGACGCCGTGCGGGAGCGCGTCACGCTGCTGAGCGACCATCATGTCTGGTCCGTGACGGGCGGCTCCGGAGCCTTCGCGGTCCACGCGCTGACCGGGCCGGACCAGCGACAGGCCCGGTCGCTGACCGCACGTCAGGTGCTGTTCGCCACCGGCGCGCACGAACGGCAGCTGCCGTTCCCCGGATGGACCCTGCCCGGCGTCGTCGGGGCGGGCGGCGCGCAGGCGATGCTCAAGGCGGGGCTCGTGCTGCCCGGCCGGCGCGTCCTGGTCGCGGGCAGCGGACCGCTGCTGCTGGCGGTCGCGGCGTCGCTGACGGCGGCCGGGGCGACGGTCCCGCTGGTGGCGGAGGCCGCCGGCTACCTCGGCTACGCCCGCGGCGCGCGTGTCCTCGCGGCCAACGCCGGCAAGCTGGTCGAGGGCGCGCAGCACGGCGCGACCCTGCTGCGGCACGGCGTCCGCCTCCGTCCGCGCACCGCCGTCGTGGCCGCGCACGGCACGGACCGGGTCGAGGCGGTGACCCTGGCCCGGCTCGACGCCGCGTGGCGGCCCCTGTCCGGCACGCAGTGGCGCGTCCCGTGCGACGCCGTCGCCGTCGGGCACGGGCTGGTGCCGCAGCTGGAGCTGCCGCTCGAATTCGGCTGCCACACCAGGCGCCTGCCGGACGGCAGCGCCGCACTGGTGGTCGACGCCGCCCAGCGCACCACCGTGCCGGGCGTCTGGGCCGCCGGCGAGAGCACCGGCGTCGGCGGCGTCCAGCTCGCCATCACCGAAGGCGAGTTGGCGGGCCTGGCCGTCGCCGGGCAGAACACGGCGCCGCGTTCGCTGCTGCGACGACGCTCCAGGCAGCGCGCCTTCGCCGACCTGATGGCCGCGCGGCACGCGCCCGGCAGCGGCTGGACACAGTGGCTCGACGACGCCACCGAGGTCTGCCGCTGCGAGGAGGTGACGGCCCGACAGGTCCGCGACGCCGTGGCCGAGCTCGGCGCGGCCGACCAGCGGACCGTCAAACTCCTCACCCGCGCGGGCATGGGCTGGTGCCAGGCCCGCATGTGCGGCCCGGCCGTCGCCCGGCTCTGCGGCGCGCCGAACGCCGACAGGCACGACGACGGCGCGCCCACCCGACCCCTGTCCACCCCCGTGCCACTGGGCCTGCTGGCCGAGTGCGACACCAACGCACCCTCCTCCGAAGGAGCCCCCCGATGACCACCCCCGAGCGCCGTGCCCCCTGGCGCGGCATCATGGTCGCCACCGCGCTGCCGTTCCACGACGACGGCTCCGTCGACTACGACGCCTACGCCGAGCACGTCGCCTGGCTCCTCGCGAACGGCTGCGACGGCGTCGTCCCCAACGGCTCGCTCGGCGAGTACCAGACCCTGACGGACGCCGAACGCGCCGAGGTCGTGCGGGTCGCCGTCGAGGCGGCGGGCGACGGCAGCCGCGTCATGGCCGGAACGGCCGCGTACGGCTCCGCCGAGTCCCGCAGATGGGCCGAGCAGGCGGCCGAGGCCGGCTGCGGCTCCGTCCTCCAGCTTCCGCCGAACGCGTACCGCGCCGAGCGGGAGGCCGTGCTCGCGCACTACGCGGAGGTCGCGGAGGCGGGCCTGCCCGTCGTCGCCTACAACAACCCGCACGACACCCGCGTCGACCTCCTCCCGTCCCTGCTGGCCGAGCTGCACACGGCGGGACACGTCGTCGCCGTCAAGGAGTTCAGCGGCGACGTCCGCCGGGCCTACGAGATCGCCGAGCTCGCCCCCGGCCTGGACCTGCTGATCGGCGCGGACGACGTGTTGCTGGAACTCGCCCTGGCCGGCGCGGTCGGCTGGGTCGCCGGCTACCCCAACGCCCTCCCCGCCGCGTGCGCCGAGCTGTACCGCGCGGCGGTGGCCGGCGACCTGGCGGTGGCGCTGCCGCGCTACCGCCAGTTGCACCCGCTGCTGCGCTGGGACTCCCGCACGGAGTTCGTCCAGGCCATCAAGCTCTCCATGGACCTCGCCGACCGCAAGGGCGGCCCCTGCAGGGCCCCTCGCGGCCCGCTGACGGGCGAAGCCCTGAAGGCCGTGACGCTGGCCACCGAGAACGCCTTGGCCGACGGACTGCGGTGAGACCGTGAGGGGCGCGGGGAACTGCGCGACAAGCCACCCGGGGCAGTGAGATCCCGCGTGGACAGGGCCGTCCTCCTGGGGTGGATTGCTCGCGAAGTTCCTTGCGTCCCTGGGGAGTTGCAACGGACTGAAGAGGACACAGCTGATGAAAACGCGTCACATCTACCACGCCGTCGACTCCCACACCGAGGGCATGCCGACCCGAGTGATCACCGGTGGGGTCGGCGTCATCCCCGGTGCGAGCATGGCCGAACGGCGACTCCACTTCCAGGCCCACCTGGACGACCTGCGCACGTTGCTGATGTACGAACCCCGCGGCCACGCCGCGATGAGCGGGGCGATCCTGCAGCCGCCGACCAGGCCGGACGCCGACTACGGGGTGCTGTTCATCGAGGTGTCCGGGGTCCTCCCGATGTGCGGGCACGGGACGATCGGGGTGGCGACCGTGCTCGTGGAGACCGGGATGGTGCCGGTCACCGAGCCGGTCACGACCGTGCGGCTGGACACCCCGGCGGGGCTCGTCACCGTGGACGTCGCCGTCGAGGACGGCTCGGCGACGGCCGTCACACTGACCAACGTGCCCTCGTTCTGCGCGCGGCTCGACGCGAAGACCCATGTGCCGGGCTACGGGGAGATCCGGTACGACCTCGCCTTCGGCGGCAACTTCTACGCGATCGTCGAACTCGACGACTACCGGCTGCCGTTCGACCGCGAGCGGGCCACCAAGGAGCAGCTGCTGAACGCGGGGCTGGCGACCATGGCGGCCATCAACGCGGCGGACGAGCCCGTCCACCCGGAGGACCCTGGGATTCACGGCGTGCACCACGTGTACTTCGCGGCGCCCGGTTCGACCGCCGCGCATTCGCGGCACGCCATGGCGATCCACCCGGGCTGGTTCGACCGCTCGCCCTGCGGGACGGGCACCTCCGCGCGGATGGCGCAGCTCCACGCGCGCGGGGAGCTCACGCTGGGCGCGGAGTTCGTCAACGAGTCGTACATCGGCACGCGGTTCGTCGGACGGCTGGTCGAGGAGACCAGTGTCGCCGGACGCCCGGCGGTCGTGCCCACGGTCACCGGGCGGGCCTGGATCACCGGGACAGCGCAGTACTTCCTCGACCCGACCGACCCGTTCCCCAGGGGGTTCCTGCTCTGAGTCCCTACGCGGCCCGCCCCGCTACTGCAGCCCGTCGGCGCGGCACGCCGCCGCGTACGTCGGCGTGCAGATCTGGCCCACGGTGTAGAGGCCGTCGGCGACCACGGTCTGCTTGATGTTCGCCTTGGTGAGCAGCACCGGGGTGAGCAGGTCGGCGTGCACGTCGTCGCCGGAGGCGCTGATCTTCATGGCGGCGGCGAGCGCGCCGATGTCGCGGCCCTGCAGCAGGTCCACGGCGAGCGCCGCGGCGGCCTCGGCCTCCGGCCGGTACGCCTTGTAGACGGTGTAGGACTGGGTGCCGGCCACGATCCGCTGGATGGCGTCCAGTTGGGCGTCCTGGCCGCCGATCGGGACGCCGGTGAGGCCTGCGGTCTTCATCGCGCTGACGATGCCGGCGGCCATGCCGTCGTTCGCGGAGTAGAAGCCCGCGATGTTCTTCGCGCCGAGCTGGTTGATCGCGGCGGTCGCCTTCTCCGCCGCGACGTCCGGCTTCCACATGCCGGAGGCGTCGTAGGCGATGTCCACCTTGCCCTGCACGGCCGCCAGGAAGCCGCGCTCGAAGTCGATCGAGTTGGGGTCGGCGGCGTCGCCGTCGATCTCCACGACCTTGGCCGAGGGGGTGGCGGCGGATCCCATGGCGTCGAGCAGACCCTGGCCCTGGAGCTCGCCGACCTTCTCGTTGTCGAACGAGACGTAGGCGTCCACGGGCCCCTGGGCCAGGCGGTCGTAGGCGACGACCTTGATGCCCTTCGCCTTCGCCGCCTCGATGGAGGACTTGATCTGCGCGGAGTCCTGCGCGTCGACCACCAGCACGCCGACACCGGCGTCGATCATCATCCGCACCTGCTGCGCCTGGGTCTGCGCGCTGCCGCCCGCGTTGGCGTACCGCACCTGGACGTCGGGGGCCAGGGACTTGACCTTGGCCTCGAACAGCGGCTTGTCGAACTGCTCGTACCGGGTCGCGGTGTCCTCCGGCAGGAGCAGACCGATCAGCCGCGGCCCGGCGCTCGCGCTGCCGTCCGACCCGGCGGCGACGGACGCGGAGCCGCCCGCACCGGAGCCGCACGCGCCGAGCCCGAAGCCAAGGGCCACGGCCAGCGCGGTGACGGCGGGTGTGCGCTTCATGCTGCGCTTCATACGGTGCGGTGCCTCCCTGCCGAGGTCACCGGGTACGGCGACCGAAGTGGCAGGGAGTCAACCGGCGTCCGTGGGCCACGTCAAGAAGTGAACGCCCAGCCGTTACCCTACGGACATCTTCGTTCACGCTCCAAACCGGAGCCACCGCCTCACAGCTGACCGGCCACCATGTCCATCAGCCGCCCCAGCACGCGCTCGCCGTCCACGCGGACGCCGTCGTGCTCCCACTCGTTGGTCACCCAGGCGCGGACCGAGCCGACCTCGGCGGCGGTGCGCAGCGACAGCTGCGCGTCGACGTACATGTCGTCGAAGTAGACCGCCGCCGCGACCGGAACCTGGTTGGCCGCGAGGCGCGCCCGGTCGTACAGCGCGGGCCAGTCGGCGCGCTCGGCGAGGAGTTCGGCCGCGTCGGCGAACGGACGCAGCGCGGCGACGTCCTGGAACATCCAGGGGAGGATCATCTCGCCGGTCAGCAGCAGCGGGTCGGCGTCCTCGGCGAACTGCGGCAGCGAGTCCAGCACGCGCTGCGCGGCCCAGGCGGTCGGGCCGGAGCCGGGCTGGCCGTAGATGGACTCGTGCAGGACGCCGAACAGCGGGTTGGCGACCAGGCCCGTCAGCTGGGCCACCTCGTTCAGGAACACGTCCGTGGGCGCGCCGTCGGCGTCGAGCGCCTCGTCCAGCAGCCAGTGCAGCCGCTCGAAGCCCGCGCCCATGCCCAGCTCCAGCCCGAGGAAGCGCAGCCGCCGGACCGTCAGCAGGTCGCCGTCCGGTAGCCGGGCGGGCTCCTTTGCCAGCTGTCGGGCGAGACGGCGCAGGGTCTCCTGGTCGTCCGGGTAGCGGGCGGCGAAGGCCGCGTTCTTGGCCTGCACGCGCGGTGCCGTCGCGCGGTAGACCTGCTCGGCGGTGGCCTCCAGGCCGGCCAGGCCACCGGTCACGTAGCAGGCGTCGAGACCCTCGGGCGCCTGGGACAGGTACGTCAGGGTCAGGAACCCGCCGTAGCTCTGACCGAGGGTCTCCCACGGGCGGCCGCCGGTCAGCTGCTGCCGGATCAGCTCGGCGTCGGCGACGATCGAGTCCGCGCGGAAGCAGCCGAGGTGCTCGGCGAGCGCGGCGGCGGAGGGGAACCGCGCGGCGGTGCGCCCCGTGATCGGGGTGCTGCGCCCGGTGCCGCGCTGGTCCAGCAGCAGCACGCGGTGGGTGCGCAGCGCGCGGCGCAGCCAGGAGGGGTTCCCCGCGGTCGGCCGCGGCGACTTGCCGCCCGGGCCGCCCTGCAGGTAGAGCAGCCACGGCAGGTCTTGCCCGGTCTTCGCCGGATCGGCGACCTCGCGGGCGAAGACCTCGATGGTGCCGCGGGCCGGGTCGTGGTGGTCGAGCGGGACCGTGAAGGTGCGGTCGGTGACCGCGAGGCCGGGGAGCCGGAGGCTCCTGCTGCGGGGTTCGGGCAGGGGAGCGGTCATGGGTGCGGCGGGTTCCGTTCTGCGCAGGGCTTCGGCGGTACACCGTGATGGTGCAGGATGATGTTTCACATAACCATGAGCCGAGAGGTCCGAGGTGAACCCGGAGTCCATCGACAGCGACGGCGGCGGGCTCAACCTGCCCTCGGTCCAGGCCCGCCGCAGTCTTCGCGAGCAGGTCACCCACGCGCTGCGCGCCGCACTCGTCGCGGGCGAGCTGCGCCCCGGCATCGTCTACTCCGCGCCGGTCCTGGCGGGCGAGTTCGGCGTCTCGGCCACGCCTGTGCGCGAGGCGATGCTCGATCTGGCCAAGGAGGGCCTGGTCGAGGTCGTCCGCAACAAGGGCTTCCGCGTCATCGGCCTCACCGAGCAGGATCTGGACGACTTCACCGAGATCCGCGAGCTGATCGAGATCCCGGCCACCGTGCGCGTCGCGGAGACCGCCACGCCCGAGCAACTGGAGCCGCTGCGCGCCCACGCCCGCGCCATCGTCGACGCGGCACGCGCGGGCGACCTGGTCGGCTACATCGAGTCGGACCGCCTCTTCCACCTCGGCCTGCTCGCCCTGCACGGCAACCGCCACCTCGTCGACACCGTCCGCGAACTGCGCAGCCGCTCCCGCCTCTACGGCCTCCAGACCCTGGTCTCCGCGGGCCGCCTGGTCGAGTCCGCGGAGGAACACGAACGCCTCCTCGACGCCATGCTCACCCGCGACCTCGACGCCGTCGAGCACCTGATCGCCGAACACCTCGGCCACGTCCGCAGACTCTGGGCCCAGGGGGACTGAGTCAGCCCGTGCTTCGCGCACCGACGACGTCGAACAACGGCCAGCCGTCCACCTCTGCGGTGATGTCCGGCGCCCAGCCACGTGCGAGCGCCTCGTCGAGCAGCGCACGGACCGCTCCCGGCTCGTGCAGGTTCAGCCACCTTCCGGCCGCGGTGCCCACCGCGCCGGAGTGCAGGTAGCCGTCCGGCACGAGCCGCCCGGGCGCCTGGCCGAACACGAGGCTCAGCCGCCCGGCGGCGCGGAACCGCCGGAGCGTCAGGATCTCGCGGCAGTCGAGGAACCGGTGTCCGCCCGTCGCGGGGTCCTCTACGTACCGGTGGTCGTGGCCGACGGTCCACAGATAGGTGGCGTCGCCGACCAGGAGCCGACGGGCTCGGCGACTGCGTCTGGGCACAGCGCAGCGTAGCGCGGGTCCAGCCCAGGGCATCGGCTCTCGCGAGCCTGCTCGCCGCGGCCTTCGGGCGACGGGCCGTCCCTGGTGCGTGGTTGCCGGGCGTCGCGGTGTCGCCGGAGGCGTCAGGCGCCGGCGGCGAGGGTGAGGCCGGTGGCGAGCATGGTGGTGGCGACGAGGGCGTCGAGGGCGCGCCAGGAGGAGGCGCGGCGGAAGAACGGGGCGAGGAGGCGGGCGCCGAAGCCGAGTGCGGTGAACCAGCAGAGGCTGGCCGTGGCCGCGCCCAGGGCGAACTGCCAGCGGAGCGTGCCGTGGCCGGCGGCGACCGCGCCGAGCAGGAGGACGGTGTCCAGGTAGACGTGGGGGTTGAGCCACGTCATGGCGAGGCAGGTGAGGACCGCGCGGCGGCCGGAGTGGACGGCGGGGCCGCCCGCCTCCAGCGAGGAGGGGCGGAAGGCGCGGCGCGCGGCCAGCAGCGCGTAGCAGAGGAGGAACGCCGCGCCCACGGCGCGGATCGCGGTGAGTGCGGCGGGCCAGGCCGTCACCAGGACGCCGAGGCCGCCCACGCCGCAGGCGATCAGCACCGCGTCCGAGGCCGCGCAGATCGCGACCACCGGTAGCACCGCCTCGCGGCGGATCCCTTGGCGCAGCACGAAGGCGTTCTGCGCGCCGATGGCGACGATGAGCGAGAGGCCGGTTCCGAAGCCGGCCGCGGCGGCGGTGAGTGCGTTCCCCATGGCCCCACCGTAGGAAGGCACCGCTGCTAAGACCAGCTAAAGATTTTTACGTACCATTAGCGCTCATGAAGAACGAGCTGCCGCACGACCTGGTCCGGACACTCCTGGCCGTCGTCGACGAGGGCACCTTCGACGCCGCCGCGGCGGTCCTCCACGTCACGCCCTCCGCGGTCAGCCAGCGCGTCAAGGCGCTGGAGCAGCGCACCGGGCGCGTGCTGCTCACCCGGACCCGGCCGGTGCGGGCCACCGAGCCCGGGCAGGTCGTCGTCCGCTACGCGCGCCAGCTCGCGCGGCTCGAAGGGGACGCCCGGACCGCGCTCGGCATGGACGGCGAGTCGGACGCCGAAGCGGCCACGGCGCCGACCTGGCTGGCCGTCGCCGTCAACGCCGACTCGCTCGCCACCTGGTTCGTACCGGCGCTGGCCGCGCTCGCGCAGGACGCGCGGATCCACCTCGACCTGCGGCGCGAGGACGAGTCCCACACGACACAGCTGCTGCGGGAGGGCGAGGTGCTCGCGGCCGTCACCTCCTCGCCCGACCCGGTCTCCGGCTGCTCGGTCCGCCGCCTCGGCTCGATGCGCTACCTCCCGGTCGCCACACCGCGGTTCGCCACACGGTGGCTGACGGGCGAGCCCGCGCAGTGGGCCCCGCGCGCGCCCGTGGTCTGCTTCGACCGCCGCGACGACCTGCAGGACGCGTTCGCCCGCGAGCTGACCGGCGGTCGGCCAGCGGGCCGCCTGCGCCACTACGTGCCGTCGAGCGAGGGCTTCGCCCAGGCCGTCACCGCCGGTCTGGGCTGGGGGCTGGTGCCGGAGGAGGAGGCGACGGCGGGGCTGCGCTCGGGCGCGCTCGTCGAGTTCCTGCCGGGCCGGACGTTCGACGTCCCGCTCTTCTGGCAGCAGTGGCGCCTCGACTCGCCCGCCCTGGCGACCGTCGCCGAGGCTGTCGCCTCCGCCGCCGCCCGCAGCCTGCGGAACCCGCCACCTGCCTGAGAGCGCGTCGCGCGGGCACACGGAAGGGGCCTCCCACCCGTCGGCGGGAGACCCCTCGTCCGTGTGCCCTGCTACTCGCGCGGCAGCAGCTGCATCAGCCCCGCCAGCGCCAGCTCCATCACCGCCAGGACCAGCACGCCCGCCTCGAAGGCGTGGGCGTAGCCGCCGCCGAGCGAGCCGTAGAAGACCAGGCCCACCACCGCCACGCCGATCGCGCCGCCCAACTGCTGAAGGGTGGTGATGACGCCGGATGCCGCGCCGACCAGGTGGCTCGCGACCCGGCTGAGGGACGCGCCGGTCAGCGGGCCGAGGATCAGCCCCATGCCGACGCCGTCGACGACCAGGCCCGGGATCAGCCACAGCACCCGCGCCGTGCCCGGGGCGTCACCGGCGATCCGGGCGCCCTCCCAGAGCAGGCCCAGGCCGACCGCCATGCCGACCGCGCCGAGGGTGACCGCCTGGCGGCCGAGGCGGGCGGCGACCAGGTCCGAGCGCAGTGAGCTCGCGAAGTAGCCGACGGCCAGCACGGTGAAGACGATGCCCGAGGCCAGCGGGTCCAGATGGCGGCCGAGCTGCAGGTAGAGGGCGAGGATCAGGAAGAACGAGCCCTGCCCGGCGGCGAAGAGCACCTGGGTGACCGAGCCGAGGGCGAAGGCCCGGCCGCGGAAGAGCTCCGGCGGAACCAGCGGGGACCCGTCGCGCGCCGCCAGGCGGCGCTGGTGCGCGGCGAAGACGACCAGCAGGACCACCGAGGCGGCCATGGTCAGCCAGGTCCACAGCGGCCAGCCGGACTGACGGCCCTGGATCAGCGGCAGCAGCAGCGCGACCAGCGCGGTGGAGATCAGCGCCATGCCGGTGTTGTCCAGGCGCGGACGCCGGGGCGCACGCGACTCCGGCAGGCTGCGGCGCACCATCGCCAGCGCGGCCAGACCGACCGGAAGGTTGATCAGGAAGCAGGAGCGCCAGTCGCTTCCGAACAGGTTCGCCTTGATCAGCAGGCCGCCGACGAGCTGGCCGCAGACTCCGCCGAGCCCCATGGTGACGGCGTAGAGGGCGATCGCGCGGGCCTGGGCCGCGCCCTGGTACGCGGTGCGGATGATGGCGAGCACCTGAGGTGCCATCAGCGCCGCGGCCAGTCCCTGCGCGATCCGCGCGGCGACCAGCAGGTCGATGTCCGGGGCCAGCCCGCAGGCGGCGGACGCGCCGGTGAACAGGCCCAGCCCCAGTGCGAACATCCGGCGGCGACCGTGGATGTCGCCCAGCCGGCTCGCGCTGATCAGACCGGCGGCCAGGGCCAGCGAGTAGCCCACCATGATCCACTGGATCGCCCCGGACGAGGCGCCCAGCCCGCGCTGCATCGACGGGATGGCGACGTTGACGATGAAGAAGTCGAGCGCGTACATGAACGTGGCGGTCAGGACCACCGGGAGCAGCCCACGCGGGACGCCGGTCGCGCCGGCGTCGTGGGCGAGCCGCTGGTCCGGGACGGCCGGGGAGGCCGGGACACGGGTGCTGGACATGGTCTGATTCCGCTTCTCTGAGGGCTGCCGGCGTGCGGGGTGTCGGGCCGCGCGGGGCTGTGGGAGCAGCCCCGCGCGGGGCTCGGGGATCCGCGGTCTCAGACCGCGGGAACCTTGTCGAGGAAGCCGTGGACCTGAGCGATCCGGCCCTCGGCGTCGGCGACCAGGACGTCGAAGCCGACCACCAGCGCCTCGCCGCCCGCCGGGCCGAGCTCCCAGGTGAACCGGGCGATGTCGTGGTGCGCGTCGACCGGGCCGCCGAGCCGGAAGACCAGCCCGGGGAACTGCGCCTGCACCGCGCCCAGCGTGGCGTCGACGGCGTCGCGGCCCTCGGCCGCCACCAGCGGGTCGGTGTAGCGGGCGTCCTCGGCCCAGCTCGCGTCGACGAGGCGGCGCCGCGCGGCCGGGTCGGTCTCGTTCCAGGCGGCGATGTAGCGGTCGGCCAGGTCCTGCAGGGTGGTGGCGGTGGTGTCCATCCCGGGCTCCTCGTCTGTTCGTTCGTTCCGTTTCCTTGCAGGTCAAAAAGGTACGGACGGCGGTGCGGGCCCGAATCAGTCGCGCTTAGGTACTTCGCCTACGGCGACCGGCGACGGTGTCCGTCACGGGACGTGGGCCCGTGATGTCGGCCCCCGGATGTCGGGGGCGCTGGGTAGGGTGCTGGGCATGCTGTACGGACGGGGGCCCGAACAGGCCGCTATCGACGAACTGCTGCGCGCGGCCGTGTCGGAGCGGCGCAGCGGGGTGCTGGTGCTGCGCGGCGAGCCGGGAATCGGCAAGACCGCGCTGCTGGACCACGCCGACACCTGCGCGCAGGCGTCCGGCGGTTGGACGGTGCTGCGGGCGGCCGGTGTCGAGGCCGAGTCGGATCTGCCGTTCGCCGCACTGCAGTTGCTGCTCGCCCCCGCGCTGGACGGGCTGGCCGCGCTGCCGGAGCCGCAACGGCGGGCGCTGGAGCGGGCCTTCGGCCTCGCCGATCCGGATGCCGCCGCTGCCCACGGCAACCGGCTGCTGGTGGGGCTCGGGGTGCTCGGGCTGCTTGCGGAGCTGGCCGAGTCCGGGCCCGTGCTCTGCCTCGTGGACGACCTCCAGTGGTGCGACGCCGCCTCCACGGAGGCGCTGGTGCTGGCTGCGCGCAGGCTGCGCGCGGAGGGCGTCGTGGTGCTGTTCGCCGCCCGGGAGGGCGAGGGAACGGCCCCCGCCGCCGGTCTGCCCGAGCGGGGCCTGGTCGGGCTGGACGACGCGGCAGCCGCGCAGGTGCTCGCCCGGCACGTCCCCGACGCCGACGAGGTGACCAGGCGCCAACTGCTGGAACTGGCCCACGGAAACCCGCTCGCCCTGCGCGAGCTGCCGGGCGCCGAGGGCGACGCCGGCGGGCCGCTGCCGCTCGCGGGGCGGCTCCAACTCGCCTACCACGGTCAGCTCAGCCGCCTGCCGGCCGCGACGCAGACGCTGCTGCTGGTCGCCGCCGCGGAGGAGTCGGGCGAGCTCTCTGTCGTCCTCGAGGCCGCCGAACGGCTCGGCGCGTCCGCACAGGACCTGCAGCCCGCCGAGTCTGCGGCGCTGGTCGGCGTCACCGGAGCGGGCGGGCGGCTGGCCTTCCGGCATCCGCTGCTGCGCTCCGCCGTGCTCGGCCGCGCCCCGCTCGCGCAGCGGCTCGCCGCCCACGCCGCGCTGGCCGCGGTGCTGGACGGACGCGAGGTCCCCGGCGGTGACGCGGCCGTACGCCGTGCCTGGCACCTGGTGCAGGCGGCCCCCGGCCCCGACGAGTCCGTCGCCGCCACGCTGGAGGGCGTCGCCGAGACCGCGGCGGCCCGCGGCGGGCCGTCCGGTGCGGCGGCCGCGTACGAGCGCGCCGCGCTGCTGAGCCCCGCGCCGGAGGACGTGACCCGCCGTCTGGTCCTGGCCGCCGAGGCCGCGGCCGAGGCGGGCGAGGTCGTCCGCGCCGAGTCCCTGGCCGGGCGGGCCCACGCCCGCAAGCCCTCCGATCCGGTGATGCTGGCCCACGTGATGTTCATCCGCGGGGTCGCCCAGTTCTGGCGCGGCGCGCCGGACGGCGCGCACCGCCTGATGCTGGAGACCGCGGACCTGGTCGCCGGCGCGCACCCGGTCCCGACGGCCCGTGTCCTCCTCCACGCCCTCGACGTCGCCCGCACCCTCGACGAGCCCGCCGTCGCCGAAACCCTGCACCGCCTCGCCGACCTCAAGCTCCCCCCGGAGGACGGCCTGGCCCCGGTGGTCTCCTACCTGCTCGCAGCTTCGACGGGTCGGACGGGGCACGCCGCTCAGCCGGAGCTCGCGGCCCCCGACGGGCGGACCCGGCCCGCCGGGCAGACGGAGTCGTCCGCGCGTTCCGGCCGTGGGGGGCAGGCCGAGCCGGCGGAGCGGATCGGCGGGGCCGGGGCGGCCGCCCAGGCCGAGCAGGGCCT
>NZ_BBPP01000013.1:97021-103387 GCF_000787835.1 Streptacidiphilus melanogenes | reverse complement strand
GCCTGGGGCCCGGCCCGAAGCCGCGGGACAGGTCGAGCATCCCGAGCGCGCCCCGCAGGAGGGCCGGGTCGACTCGGGTGCCGGGGCCGTCATCGGCCCGTTGGCGCAGGTGCTGGCCGCCGCGCGGGCGGGTGGGGCGGTGGTGCCCGTCGATCTGGGGCCGGCGTGCGCCGCCGCGTTGTGGAGCGGGCGGGACGAGGAGGCGTTGGCCGTCACCGCCGAGGTGGTCGGCGAGGCGCGTGCCGCCGGGGTGCTGGCCGCGCTGCCGCCGCTGCTCGTGACACTGGCCCAGGCCGAGCTGTTCCACGGGCGGGCCGGGCAAGCGCGGGCGCATGCGGAGGAGGCGCTCGCCCTGGCGGAGGACGTGCAGCAGGTGCAGTGGTCCGCGCCCGTGCACAGCCTGCTCGCCTACCTCGCCGCCCAGCGGGGTGACGAGGACGGGTGCCAGGCGGCCCTGCGCACCGCCGAGACGGAGTCCCGGGGTGGCGCGCCCGCGCTCTCGGGCGCGCCGTGGCGGTCGTGGGCCGCAGGCCTGCTGGATCTCGGCCACGGCCGCGCGGAGGAGGCCTTCGCCGCGCTCGACGCGTTGCTGCACGCGCCCGACCTGGGCCAGGTCTCCGCGTTGCGGGCGGTGCCGGACGCCCTGGAGGCGGCCGTGCGCATCCGCCGCGGCGAGGAGCTGGCGGGGCCGCTGGCCCGGTTCGAGCGCTGGGCCCGGCGCTCCGAGCGGGACTGGGCTCGTGCGCTGGTGCTGCGCTGCCACGCGCTGCTCGCTCCGGAGGAGCTAGCCGAGCAGCTCTACCGCGAGGCGCTCGCCCTGCACGCCCGTGCCGGGCGGCCGTGGGAGGAGGCCCGTACGGCGCTCCTGTACGGCGAGTGGCTGCGCCGGGCCCGCCGCAAGTCCGAGGCGCGCGCTCCGCTGCGCTCGGCCGCCCGCGCATTCGACCTGCTCGACGCCGCGCCCTGGGCGGCCCGCGCCCGCGCCGAGCTCGACGCCTCCGGGGCGGTCCCGTCCGAGCCGCGGACGGCGGGTCCCCTGGCGGGCCTCACCCCGCAGGAGAACCAGATCGTGCGGCTGGCCGCACAGGGTCTCTCCAACCGTGACATCGCCGCCCAGCTGTTCCTCAGCGCGCGCACGGTCGGCTACCACCTGTACAAGGCGTACCCGAAGCTGGGCGTGGCCTCCCGTGGGGAGCTGGCCGCCCTCGTCTGATCCGGTTGGCGCCCGTGTCCCGTGCGCCTCTGTCCCGTGCCCGTGTCCCGTGCGTCGGTGGGAGGCGGCGTGGCGGGCGCCGGGTGATGATCGGAGGGTGGACGAGCAGAGGGCGGACGAACCGGCACGGCCGGTCCTGGACGGGAGTGTCGTCTCCGTGGACGCCGCCCATCAGGCGGTCGTGTTCTACCGGAGACTTCCGCACCCCGTCGCGCGGGTGTGGCCCTACCTGTCCCGGCCCGCGCTTTTGCGCCGATGGCTGGCGGCTGCGGACCGGCTCGACCCGGCCGAGGGCGGGGGAGTGGTGCTGCGCTGGCTGAACACCGACCCCGAGGGCCGGACGGTCGTCGCCACAGGCACGGTCACCGCCTACGACCCGCCGACGGTGCTGCAGTTGGACCTCGACCCGCACGGGCGCGTGCGCTTCGAGCTGGCCGACGACGGCGCTGGCTGCTCCGTCGCCTTCAGCGCCGCGCTGCCCGCGCCGATCGAGCGCCCGGCCCTGCTGCTGGCCGGGTGGCACCTCCATCTGGACTACCTGGCACAGGCGTTGGACGGCGCCGGGGTCGACTGGCCGGCCTGGGACCTGGTCCGCGACTGGCAGCCCCTGCACGACGCCTACGCCGCCCGCGGCTGACGCCGGTCGCCCGCGCGGGCGACGCCCGCCCGGTCAGTCCTCCGTGCGCAGCGCGTCGTAGTTGCGCACGCCCATGGCCTGCAGCGGTCGCATGCCCAACCGCTCGTAGTAGGGCCGCAGTCCGGGGTCACACGCGAGGTCGACCGAGTACAGCCCCTCGGCCTCGGCCGCCGCCAGCACCCGCCGCACCAGCTCGGAGCCGATGCCCTGGCCGTGGTACTCGGGCAGCACCTCCAGCCAGGGGACGAAGGCGGTCAGCACACCGTCGCTGATCAGGTTGACGAAGCCGACCACCCGGCCGGTCCCGGAGTCGCGAGCGAGCACGGCCAGGTGGCTGCCGCGCAGCACGGCGAGGTGCCGCGCCGGGCTCGGCGGACTGGGCCAGCCGACGAAGAAGCCCTGGAGGTCGGACGTGTCGAGCGCGGCGGTGTCGGTGTCGTAAGTGATCACGGGCGCTCATGCTGCACCTCGGGCAACCGGGTCGGCAACCGGGTTTCGGCCGGTCAGGCGCCCAGCCCGTCCTCCCGCTCAGCTCGCCCTCGCGCTCAGCTCGCGCTCCCGCTCAGCTCGCGCTCCAGGGGGGTGCGGAAGCGGGGCGTGACGCGGGCGTCGCCGAGGAAGGCCGTGAGCCTGTCCGCCTCCGCGCGGACCGCGGAGAGGGCGTCCGCGCCCGCGTCCTCCAGCAGCCGCCAGACCACGGAACCGTCCGGCGCCTGGGCCCAGCCGCCGATCACGCGGCCGTCCCACCACACGGTGGGGCCGATGTTGCCGGTGCGATCGAAGAGCCGGTCCGCGTGGGCGGCGTCGGTGTACCAGGACCTTTCGCGCCAGCCCATCGCGGTCGGGTCGAGGGCGGGCAGCAGCGCCGCGCGGGGCTCGGCGGGCGGCGTCGCCCCGGCGTCGCCCGGCAGGACGTACCCCTCGCGCCCGGCCGGCTCCCCCTGCGGCAGGGCGACGGGCTCCGCGCCGACCGCGGCAAGCGCCTTGCGGACCGCGCCGAGCGGCCAGCCCGTCCACCACTTCAGGTCGTCCTCGGTGCCGGGGCCGTAGCTCGCGAGCCAGCGGCGGACCAGCTCGGCGCGCGCCTTCTCGACGGGCAGCTCCGGCCAGGGCGCGCTCTCGACCCACCGGTAGGCGCTGGAGGTCCAGCTGCCGCGCGGGCGGTCCCGGCGGATCCGGTTCTCCGCCGCCAGCACCCGCAGCACCCGCGAGGCGACGGTCTGCACGGCCTCGTAGGGCTTGCCGGCCGCAACCGTGACGCGCTCCTGGAGGGCCGGCACGGCCGCCCCCAACTCCTGCCCGCTGGACGGGCCGAGCCGCTTGAGCGCGGTCAGCGTCTCCTGCTCGGCCGCCGCGAGCCAGGCGGCGTCCCAGCCGCCGCCCTCGTCGAGGAAGACGAGCAGCTTCTCGCGCTCCTTCGCGGCGATCGCCCGCGCGGCGGCCGTGTCGACGACGGGAGCGAGATCGACCGGGACGACGAAGAGGGTCCGCCGCATCGCCAGCAGCCGCACCAGGGACACGTCGTCGTAGAGGGCGCGCTCCACCGCGTCCACGCCGGGTGCGGCCAGCCGTGCGGCCAGCGAGAGGTAGACGGTCGCCGCGTCGGTGGCGTGCAGGGCGACCAGGTCGTCCGCGACGGCCAGCGGCCCGTCCCGCCGCACCAGCAGCCGCGCGGTGACCCGCGCCCGGCGTTCGGCGGTGTCGATGCTCGGGAGCGCCATGACCAGCACCCTAGCCGCCCGGCCCGCCCCCTGCGTGCTAACGTCGAAGACGAGGTCGGGTGGAGCACCCAGCCTCCCGGACGAGCGCGTCGTACCCGGTTGGACAAGACGGCGCAGCAAGAGCGGTGGCCCCGGTGGCCCCGTCCCCTACTGCGAGAGGTCCGCCGTCATGGCCTGGGTCGTGCTCCTTCTCTCCGGCATGCTGGAGACCCTCTGGGCGGTCGCCCTGCAGTCCTCCAAGGGCCTGTCCCGCCCGCTGCCCACGGTCGTCTTCTTCGTCACCGTCGTGCTCAGCATGGCCGGTCTCTCCTACGCGCTGCGCAGCGTCCCCCTCGGCACCGGGTACGCCGTCTGGGTCGCGGTCGGCACCCTCGGCACCGCCCTGTACGGGATGTGCGCGCTGGGGGAGCCGGTGACGGTCGCCCGTGCGCTGTTCCTGGCGATGATCGTCGGCGGTGTCGTCGGGCTGAAGCTCGCCCACTGAGGTCGGCCCGGTCGGCGACGGCGCCGCACCCAGGCTCGTCCTGACCGGCGCGATCGTCTCCGGCGTCGCCGTCGTGCACGAGGCGCTGACCCTCGCCGACGTCCTCGGCCTCTCCGTCGGCCTTGCGGCACGCGCCCTCGCGGTCCGATCGCGGCCGTGGTGGTCCGCACGCTGCGGGCCTACCCGGACAGTGCGGACCTGGACCTCTCCGGGCTGACGGACCTGCGGCCGGGCTGTAGCTGACACTCTGTCAGATAACCCTGATGCGAATATTGATGGTGTGTCAGATAACGGCTAGCCTCCGCTGGGAGAGCCCCACCCGGCGTGCTCGGCTCGACAGCCCGAGGAGGAACGGCCATGCCCGAGGTATCCGTCAGCGCCACCATCTCCGCCCCGGCGGACAAGATCTGGGCGGTCATCACCGACTTCGAACGCTTCGGGGAGTGGAACACCATCCACACCGCCTTCCCCAACGGCGGCCCCGCCGAGCTCGCCGTCGGCGCCGTCTACGGCGAGAAGATGACCCTGATGGGCATGCCCGCCGACGTCAGCTGGACCGTCAGCGAGGTCGCCGCCCCGGCCACCCTGGCCATGGACGGCAAGGGCCCGATGGGCATCACCCTGCGCCAGCAGTACACGCTCGCCGGGGACGGCGACGGCACCAAGATCACCGTGGACAGCGAGTTCAAGGGTGCGGCGGTCAACATGCTCGCTGCCCGCGTCAAGGAGGCCACGACGAAGGCGCTGGTCGAGTCGCTGGAGAAGCTGGCCGGGCTGGTCGGCTGAAGAGCGCTCGCCGCAGCCCATGGCCGCCGAACGCCTCGGCGGCCATGGGAGCACGAGCGCAGTACGTGGTGGTCGAGAACGGCGCCTGGCAGCGGTACGGCGCGCGCTGGGGCGCCAACCGGATGGCGGCCGACCTGCCGACGGGGCCGACCCCGGCCACGCGCTGCTTCCGGGCCCTGAACGAGACCGACACGTGACTCGACGACGTGTGGCGCACGAGCCCGCCGATCCCACCCCCGCGGAGCTCGTCGCACTGCGGCACCGTCCTCGACGAACTGATCGCCGAAGCCGACGCGGCGCCCTGACGGTGGGACGGCTGGTGTGGCCGATAGCGTGAGCGCCATGCGGACTGCACTCATCACCGGCGCCAGCGCCGGCATCGGCGCGGCGTTCGCGCGCCGACTCGCCAAGGACGGCCACGCCCTCGTCCTCGTCGCCCGCGACGAGAACCGGCTCGCGGCCTTCGCCGAAGAACTCACCAAGGAGCACGGCGTCCCGGTCGAGGTGCTCCCGGCCGACCTGGCCACCGACGCGGGCATCGGGGCCGTCGAGGCACGGCTCACGGACGCCGAGCGCCCGGTCGACCTGCTGGTCAACAACGCCGGCTTCGGCTTCCGGAAGGGCTTCCTCGACGTGCCGATCGAGGACGAGCTGACGATGGTCAAGGTCCACATCGAGGCCGTGCTCCGGCTCACCCGCGCCGCGGTCCCGGGCATGCGCGCGCGTGGCAAGGGCTATGTCGTCAACGTCGCGTCCGTGGCCGCGTTCGTGCCGCGCGGCTCGTACGGGGCGAGCAAGTCCTGGGTGGTGCAGTTCACCGCAGGGGTCAACCGCGACCTGACGGGCAGCGGCGTCACGCTCCAGGCACTGTGCCCGGGCTTCACCCACACCGAGTTCCACCAGCGCGCGGAGATGGACATGTCCAGCGTCGGGGAGTGGATGTGGCTCGACGCGGACTTCGTCGTCGACCAGTCGCTGCGCGACCTCGCGCGCGGCAAGTCCGTCTGCATCCCCTCCCGCCGCTACCAGGCCCTGGTCGCCCTCTCCCGCAAGGCGCCGCTGGCCCTCCTCGCCGGCATGTCGAGCGGCTTCGGCCGCAGGCCCACGGAGAAGTGACCCCTCGGAGATGAACCGCGGCCCCCGGTCGGGCGTCGTATCGGCCGCTGGGTTGTGTCGTCGACCGGGGGAACGATGAGCGAGATCTACGACGTGGGGCTCCTGGGCACGGCGATGCTCAGGTCCTGGCTGTTCCGGCGCCGGCTGGCCGCGGGGCGTGAGGGGGCCGAGACGATCTGGTGCCGCGGCTGGTACTGCGCCCGTTGCGGGAGCGTCCACTTCCGCCCGGCGGGCGACGTGCCGTCCGGGCCGGTGTACCTGGGCGAGTTCCGCCGGATCGTCTGGAGCGCGGGCGGATACGGCGATCTGGTCGCGAGGCGACCGGCCGGGTGAGCTGCCCCAGCATGCGGAAACGGCGGGTTCCCCCCAGGAGGGGACCCGCCCCAACGTTTCTGCAGGGCGGCGCGGG
>NZ_BBPP01000013.1:67185-97001 GCF_000787835.1 Streptacidiphilus melanogenes | reverse complement strand
CCCGAGGAGGGAACCCGCCGCAACGTTTCTGCAGGGCGGCGCGGAGCCGTCCGGATCAGACCGCGTCGTCCTCGCGGACCGCGCGGCGCGCGTCCGGGTCGAGGACGCCCCAGCTGATCAGCTGGTCGACGAGGAGCGAGGCCGGCTGGTCGTAGATGACGGCGAGGGTGCGCAGGTCGTCCTGGCGGATCGACAGCACCTTGCCGTTGTAGTCACCGCGCTGGCTCTGGATGGTGGCCGCGTAGCGCTGCAGCGGACCGGCCTTCTCGGAGGGGACCTGGGCCAGCCGCTCCAGGTCCAGCACCAGGCGCGGCGGCGGCTCGGCCGCACCGCCCGGGGTGCTGCCCGGCAGCAGCTCCTGCACCGGCACGCCGTAGAACTCGGCCAGCTCGGCGAGGCGCTGGACCGTCACCGCGCGGTCGCCGCGCTCGTAGGAGCCGACGACGACGGCCTTCCAGCGGCCCTGGGACTTCTCCTCGACGCCGTGCAGAGAAAGCCCCTGCTGGGTGCGGATCGCGCGCAGCTTGCCGCCAAGCTGTTTCGCGTAGTCGCTGGACAATGTGTCTCCCCGGACGTTAAGTGCAAAACAAGTGCTGATGATCACTGCTCTGCCTGGCCTGTGACGGCCGGGACGGCGCTAACCCCACTACGACACAGGGCGCTTCGTCGCTTGGCCGTAACTCAGTGTGAGGTTACGCAGAGTGATATGCGTTCGTCAAGCCGAACGGGGCAGCCGTGTGACTCTCCGGTAACCAGAGGACTCGCCGCAGGTCGGCGGGGGTGCGCCGGGGCGCTGTGTGATCGCCCTGGTAGGGTTGACGGCGGCTCCCCGACGTGCGTGCGGTTTCGGACGTGCGACGGCTGCCCCATCCGTAGACATCCTTTAAGGCCCGTCCCGTGAGGCGGGGAAGGAGGTCGGCTTCGGCATGACCACTGCTGCCCAGCGACAGGTACTGGACCAGGGCGACATCGCCCGTTCCCTGACCCGGATCGCCCACGAGATCGTCGAACGCACCAAGGGTGCCGACGACGTCGTCCTGCTCGGCATTCCCACCCGCGGCGCCCATCTGGCCCGCCGCCTGCACCGCAAGCTCGCCGAGATCACCGGCCACGAGCTCCCGGTGGGCACCCTCGACATCACCATGTACCGGGACGACCTGCGGCTGAAGCCCGCGCGGGCCCTGGAGCACACCGAGATCCCCGCCGACGGCATCGACGGCAAGCTCGTCGTCCTCGTCGACGACGTCCTCTTCTCCGGCCGGACCATCCGCGCCGCCCTCGACGCGCTGGCCGATCACGGCCGCCCGCGCGCCGTCCAGCTCGCCGTCCTGGTCGACCGCGGCCACCGCGAGCTGCCCATCCGCGCCGACTACGTGGGCAAGAACCTGCCCACCTCGCTGCGCGAGTCCGTGAAGGTCAAGCTGGACGAGAAGGACGGCGTCGACGCGGTCCTGCTCGGGGGGTCCGGAGAATCCAACGCGTCGTCGGAAGGCCAGAGCACGTTGAAAGGCCCGAGCAATTGAAGCGCCACCTCATCTCCACTGCGGACCTGACCCGCGAGGACGCGCTGCTGATCCTGGACACCGCCGAACAGATGGCCCAGGTCTCCACCCGCTCCGTCAAGAAGCTCCCCACCCTGCGCGGCAGGACCGTGGTCAACCTCTTCTTCGAGGACTCCACCCGCACCCGCACGTCCTTCGAGGTCGCCGAGAAGCGCCTGTCCGCCGACGTCATCAACTTCTCCGCCAAGGGCTCCTCGGTCTCCAAGGGCGAGAGCCTCAAGGACACCGCGCTCACCCTGCAGGCCATGGGCGCCGACGCGGTGGTCATCCGCCACAGCGCGTCGGGCGCGCCGAAGCTGCTGGCCGACTCCGACTGGCTGCACGGCAGCGTCGTCAACGCCGGTGACGGCACCCACGAGCACCCCACCCAGGCCCTGCTCGACGCCTTCACCATGCGCAGCCACCTGAACCCGGGCGTCGGACACGACCTGGTCGGCCGCCGCGTCACCATCGTCGGCGACGTGCTGCACAGCCGGGTCGCCCGCTCCAACGTGCACCTGCTGCACACCCTCGGCGCCGAGGTCACCCTCGTCGCGCCGCCGACGCTGATGCCCTTCGGCGTCGAGACCTGGCCCTGTCAGACCAGTTACGACCTGGACGCGGCGCTCACCAAGGCCGACGCGGTGATGATGCTGCGCGTCCAGCGCGAGCGGATGAACGCCGCCTACTTCCCCACCCAGCGCGAGTACACCCGCCGCTACGGCCTGGACGCCCGCCGTCTGGCGCTGCTGCCGCAGCACGCGCTCGTCATGCACCCCGGCCCGATGGTGCGCGGTATGGAGATCGAGTCGTCGATCGCCGACTCCGACCGCGCGGTCATCGTGGAGCAGGTCGCCAACGGCGTGAGCGTCCGCATGGCCGTCCTCTACCTGCTGCTCGGCGGGTCCGAGCCGGCGATCACCACTTCTTCTGCGAACACGTCCGAGGAGAACGGCAAGTGAGCACCACGAACCACCTGATCCGCGGAGCGCGCATCCTCGGCGGCGACCCGCAGGACATCCGCATCACCGACGGCCTCATCGCCGAGATCGGCGCGAACCTCGAAGCGCGCGACGGCGAGCAGGAGATCGCGGCCGAGGGCCTGATCGCCCTCCCCGGTCTGGTCGACCTGCACACCCACCTGCGCGAGCCGGGCCGCGAGGACGCCGAGACCGTCCTCACCGGCACCAAGGCCGCCGCCAAGGGCGGCTTCACCGCCGTCCATGCGATGGCCAACACCTTCCCCGTGGCCGACACCGCCGGCGTGGTCGAGCAGGTCTGGCGGCTGGGCCGCGAGTCCGGCTACTGCGACGTGCAGCCGATCGGCGCCGTCACCGTCGGCCTGGAGGGCAAGCAGCTCGCCGAGCTCGGTGCGATGGCCGACTCCGCCGCCCAGGTCCGCGTCTTCTCCGACGACGGCAAGTGCGTCGACGACGCGGTGATCATGCGCCGCGCGCTGGAGTACGTGAAGGCCTTCGGCGGCGTCATCGCCCAGCACGCGCAGGAGCCGCGGCTGACCGAGGGCGCGCAGATGAACGAGGGCGTCGTCTCCGGCGAGCTGGGCCTGGCCGGCTGGCCGGCCGTCGCCGAGGAGTCGATCATCGCCCGCGACGTGCTGCTCGCCGCGCACGTCGGCTCGCGCCTGCACGTCTGCCACCTCTCCACGGCCGGCTCGGTCGAGATCATCCGCTGGGCCAAGGGCAAGGGCTGGGACGTCACCGCCGAGGTGACCCCGCACCACCTGCTGCTGACCGACGAGCTGGTCCGCTCCTACGACGCCGTCTACAAGGTGAACCCGCCGCTGCGTACCGAGGCCGACGTGCTGGCCCTGCGCGAGGCGCTCGCGGACGGCACGATCGACATCGTCGCCACCGACCACGCGCCGCACCCCGCCGAGGACAAGCAGTGCGAGTGGTCCGCCGCAGCGATGGGCATGGTCGGCCTGGAGACGGCACTGTCCGTCGTCCAGTCCGCGATGGTCGACACCGGTCTGATGGGCTGGGCCGAGGTCGCCCAGCGGATGTCCGCGAAGCCCGCCGCGATCAGCGGCATCCCCGGCCACGGGCGGCCCGTCTCGGTGGGCGAACCGGCCAACCTGGTGCTGTTCGACGATCAGTACCGTGGCGCGGTGAACCCCGACTCCTTCGCCACCCGCAGCCGCAACACCCCCTACCGGGGCATGGACCTGCCCGGACGCGTCGTCGCCACCTTCCTGCGCGGCGAGGCCAAGGTGCTCGACGGAGAGCTCGTATGAGCCTGACCTCTCCCCTCGATCTCGCCGCGGCCCCGCACTCCGCGCCGGTGACCCACGTGGGCGACCTGGTCGGCTGGGTCATCGGCATCCTGCTGGTCATCGCGCTCGTCTACTGGCTGATGCGCCAGGGCTGGAACTGGCGCAAGACCGTCCAGTCGGGCCTGCCCGAGCCCGCCGCCGTGCCGTCGCGCACGACGGAGACGATCCTGGAGGCCGAAGGCCGCTACGCCGGCACCACGACCGCCGGCAACTGGCTCGACCGGGTCGCCGCCCACCGTCTCGGCGAGCGCAGCCTCGCCGAACTGACCCTCAGCGCCGAGGGCCTGAAGGTGGTCCGGCCCGCCTCGCAGAGCTTCTTCGTCCCGGTGGGCGACCTGCGCGGCGCCCGCCTGGACAAGGGCATCGCCGGCAAGGTCTTCCCCGAGGGCGGCCTGCTGGTGATCACCTGGCAGCTCGGCGACACGCAGCTCGACTCCGGCTTCCGGGCCGACCGGTCGAGCGACCACGACAACTGGGTCACCGCGATCGAGGTGCTGATCAAGGCACACGACAAGGTGACCGATACCAAGCACAACGACGAAAACGTGGAAGGCGCATGATGACCGCACCGGCATCCACTACGACGAGCCGACGTGGCCGCATTCCCGCCGCCTACGTCCTCGAAGACGGCCGCATCTTCCGCGGCCAGGCCTACGGCGCCGTCGGCGAGACCTTCGGCGAGGCCGTCTTCAACACCGGCATGACGGGCTACCAGGAGACCCTGACCGACCCGTCCTACCACCGCCAGATCGTGGCCATGACGGCCCCGCAGATCGGCAACACCGGCGTCAACGACGAGGACCAGGAGTCGTCCCGCATCTGGGTCGCCGGTTACGTCGTGCGCGACCCCAGCCGGATCTCCTCCAACTGGCGCGCCAAGCGCTCGCTGGACGAGGAGCTCCAGGCGCAGGGCATCGTCGGCATCAGCGGCATCGACACCCGCGCGCTCACCCGCCACCTGCGTGAGGCGGGCGCGATGCGGGCCGGGATCTTCTCCGGCCACGCGCTGGCCGACGACGCGACCATGCTGGAGCGCGTCCGCCAGGCCCCGCAGATGGAGGGCGCGGACCTGTGCGGCGAGGTCGCCACCGACGAGGTCTACGTCGTCCCCGCCATAGGTGAGAAGAAGTTCACCGTGGCCGCCCTGGACCTGGGCATCAAGGGCATGACGCCGCACCGGATGGCCGAACGCGGCATCGAGGTGCACGTGCTGCCCGCCAACGCCACCGCCGAGGACGTCTACGCGGTCGGGGAGAACGGCCCCGACGGCGTCTTCTTCTCCAACGGCCCGGGCGACCCGGCCACCGCCGACGGCCAGGTGGCCGTGCTGCGCGAGGTGCTGGGCCGCAGGACGCCGTTCTTCGGCATCTGCTTCGGCAACCAGCTGCTCGGCCGCGCGCTCGGCTTCGGCACCTACAAGCTCAAGTACGGCCACCGCGGTATCAACCAGCCGGTGCAGGACCGCACCACCGGCAAGGTCGAGGTCACCGCGCACAACCACGGCTTCGCCGTGGACGCGCCGCTCGACCGGGTCTCCGAGACGCCGTTCGGCCGCGTCGAGGTCTCCCACGTCTGCCTGAACGACGACGTGGTCGAGGGCCTGCAGTGCCTGGACCAGCCCGCGTTCAGCGTCCAGTACCACCCGGAGGCGGCGGCCGGTCCGCACGACGCCGCCTACCTGTTCGACCGCTTCCTTTCCCTGATGGAGGGCCAGCGTGCCTAAGCGCACCGACATCCAGTCCGTTCTGGTCATCGGTTCCGGCCCGATCGTCATCGGTCAGGCGGCCGAGTTCGACTACTCCGGCACCCAGGCCTGCCGCGTCCTCAAGGCCGAGGGCCTGCGGGTGATCCTGGTCAACTCCAACCCCGCCACGATCATGACCGACCCGGAGATCGCCGACGCGACCTACGTCGAGCCGATCACCCCCGAGTTCGTCGAGAAGATCATCGCCAAGGAGCGCCCCGACGCCCTCCTGCCGACCCTGGGCGGCCAGACCGCGCTCAACACCGCGATCTCGCTGGCCGAGGCCGGGACCCTGGAGAAGTACAACGTCGAGCTGATCGGCGCCAACGTCGAGGCGATCAACAAGGGCGAGGACCGCGACCTGTTCAAGGGCGTCGTCGAGGTCGTCAAGTCCAAGATCGGCCACGGCGAGTCGGCCCGCTCGGTCATCTGCCACTCGATGGAGGACGTCCTCGCGGGCGTGGAGACGCTCGGCGGCTACCCCGTCGTCGTGCGTCCGTCCTTCACCATGGGCGGCGCCGGCTCCGGCTTCGCCCACGACGAGGAGGACCTGCGCCGCATCGCCGGCCAGGGCCTGACCCTCTCGCCGACCACCGAGGTGCTCCTGGAGGAGTCCATCCTCGGCTGGAAGGAGTACGAGCTGGAGCTGATGCGCGACAAGCACGACAACGTCGTGGTCGTCTGCTCCATCGAGAACTTCGACCCGATGGGCGTGCACACCGGTGACTCGATCACCGTCGCCCCGGCGATGACGCTGACCGACCGCGAGTACCAGATCCTGCGCGACATCGGCATCGCCGTCATCCGCGAGGTCGGCGTCGACACCGGCGGCTGCAACATCCAGTTCGCGGTCAACCCCGAGGACGGCCGGGTCATCGTCATCGAGATGAACCCGCGCGTCTCGCGTTCCTCGGCGCTGGCGTCGAAGGCGACCGGCTTCCCGATCGCCAAGATCGCGGCCAAGCTCGCCGTCGGGTACACCCTCGACGAGATCCCGAACGACATCACCGAGGAGACCCCGGCCTCCTTCGAGCCGACCCTCGACTACGTCGTGGTCAAGGTCCCGCGCTTCGCCTTCGAGAAGTTCCCCTCCGCCGACGCCACGCTGACCACGACCATGAAGTCGGTCGGCGAGGCCATGGCGCTGGGCCGCAACTTCCCCGAGGCGCTGAACAAGGCGCTGCGCTCGCTGGAGAAGAAGGGCTCCCAGTTCGACTTCGTCTCCGAGGTCGGCGACAAGGACGAGCTGCTGGTCAAGGCCGCGGTCCCGACCGACGGCCGGATCAACACCGTCATGGACGCGATCCGCGCCGGCGCGACCCGCGAGGAGGTCTTCGAGTCCACGAAGATCGACCCGTGGTTCGTCGACCAGCTCTTCCTGATCCACGAGATCGCCGAGGAGCTCGCCGAGGCCGACAAGCTGGACCCGGAGCTGCTGCGCCACGCCAAGCGGCACGGCTTCTCCGACCAGCAGATCGCCGAGATCCGCGGCCTGCGCGCGGACGTGGTCCGTGAGGTCCGGCATGCGCTGGGGATCCGCCCGGTCTACAAGACGGTCGACACCTGCGCCGCCGAGTTCGCCGCGAAGACCCCGTACTTCTACTCGTCCTACGACGAGGAGTCCGAGGTCGCGCCGCGCACGAAGCCCGCCGTGATCATCCTGGGCTCCGGCCCGAACCGCATCGGCCAGGGTATCGAGTTCGACTACTCCTGCGTCCACGCCTCCTTCGCGCTCAGCGACGCCGGCTACGAAACCGTGATGGTCAACTGCAACCCGGAGACCGTCTCCACGGACTACGACACCTCCGACCGCCTGTACTTCGAGCCGCTGACGCTCGAGGACGTGCTGGAGATCGTCCACGCCGAGGAGCTGGCCGGTCCGGTCGCGGGCGTCCTGGTGCAGCTGGGCGGCCAGACCCCGCTCGGTCTCGCCCAGGCGCTCAAGGACAACGGCGTCACCATCGTCGGCACCTCGCCCGAGGCGATCCACCTCGCCGAGGAGCGAGGCGCGTTCGGCCGCGTGCTGGTCGAGGCCGGGCTGCCCGCGCCGAAGCACGGCACGGCGTTCTCCTTCGAGGAGGCCAAGCGGATCGCCGACGAGATCGGCTACCCGGTCCTCGCCCGCCCGTCCTACGTGCTGGGCGGCCGCGGCATGGAGATCGTCTACGACGAGCCCTCGCTGGCCGACTACCTCAAGCGCCACGCGGGCCTGATCTCCGAGCACCCGGTCCTGATCGACCGCTTCCTCGACGACGCGATCGAGATCGACGTCGACGCCCTCTTCGACGGCGAGGAGCTCTACCTCGGCGGCGTGATGGAGCACATCGAGGAGGCCGGCATCCACTCCGGCGACAGCGCCTGCGCGCTGCCGCCGATCACCCTGGGCGGCTACGACATCAAGCGCCTGCGCGCGGCCACCGAGGCCATCGCGCGCGGCGTGGGCGTCCGCGGTCTGATCAACATCCAGTTCGCCATGGCCGGGGACATCCTGTACGTCCTGGAGGCCAACCCGCGTGCCTCGCGCACCGTCCCGTTCACCTCCAAGGCGACGGCCGTGCCGCTGGCCAAGGCGGCGGCCCGGATCTCGCTGGGCGCGAGCATCGCGGACCTGCGCGGCGAGGGCCTGCTGCCCAAGGAGGGCGACGGCGGCACGCTGCCGCTGGACGCGCCGGTCGCCGTCAAGGAGGCCGTGATGCCGTGGTCGCGCTTCCGCGACATCCACGGTCGTGGGGTCGACACGGTGCTCGGCCCGGAGATGCGCTCGACCGGTGAGGTCATGGGCATCGACTCCGTCTTCGGCACCGCCTACGCCAAGTCCCAGGCGGGCGCGTACGGCGCGCTGCCGAAGACCGGCCGGGTCTTCGTCTCGGTGGCCAACCGCGACAAGCGCAACCTGGTCTTCCCGGCGCGGGCCCTGGTCGGCCTGGGCTTCGAGATCCTCGCCACCAGCGGCACGGCGGAGGTGCTGCACCGCAACGGCATCGACGCCAGGGTCGTGCGCAAGCACAGCGAGGGCGAGGGCCCCGAGGGCGAGAAGACGATCGTCCAGATGATCCACGACGGGGAGATCGACCTGATCATCAACACCCCGTTCGGCACCGGTTCCCGCCTGGACGGCTACGAGATCCGCACGGCCGCGGTCGCCCGTGCGGTGCCGTGCCTGACCACGGTGCAGGCGATGGGCGCGGCGGTGCAGGGCATCGACGCGGTGCGCGGCGGTGTCGTGGGCGTGCGGTCGCTGCAGGAGCACGCCGCTCAGCTGAACGCGTCGCGGTAAGGGGCTGGGGCGCGGGGAGCGTGTGCGGGTCCGTAGTGGGCTGGTCGCGCAGTTCCCCGCGCCCCTGGGTGGTTGCAACCTAAGGCAAGGTTTCTTTGTACAAGCTCTTCTTCAACCTCGTCTTCAAGCGGCTGGACCCGGAGAAGGCGCACCACCTGGCGTTCTTCTGGATCCGCCTGGCGAGCTCGATCCCCGGGCTGCGCAGTCTCATGGCGGCCGCGCTGGCGCCGCGGGACCCGAAGCTCCGGACGAACGCGCTCGGGCTGGACCTGCCGGGCCCCTTCGGCCTGGCCGCCGGGTTCGACAAGAACGCCGTCGGGATCGACGGACTGACGATGCTCGGGTTCGACTACGTCGAGATCGGCACCGTCACCGCGCAGGCGCAGCCTGGGAACCCGACGCCGCGGCTGTTCCGGCTGATCGAGGACCGTGCGCTGATCAACCGGATGGGCTTCAACAACGAGGGCTCCGCCGCCGTCGCGGCGCGCCTCGCGGCCCGGCCGAAGAGTTCGAAGGCCGTCGTCGGCGTCAACATCGGCAAGACCAAGGTCGTCCCCGAGGCCGAGGCCGTCGGCGACTACGTCACCTCCACCGAGCGGCTCGCGCGTCACGCCGACTACTTCGTCGTCAACGTCAGCTCGCCGAACACCCCGGGACTGCGCAACCTGCAGGCCGTGGACCAGCTGCGGCCGCTGCTCAGCGCCGTGCGTCAAACCCTCGATGCGCAGACGCTCGACGCGACCGGGCACGTCCCGCTGCTGGTGAAGATCGCGCCCGACCTCGCGGACGCCGACATCGACGCCGTGGCCGACCTCGCGCTGGAGCTCCGGCTCGACGGCATCATCGCCACCAACACCACCATCGGCCGGGCCGGCCTGCGGACCGACGCAGCCAAGGTCGAGGCCATCGGCGCGGGCGGGCTCTCCGGCGCGCCGCTCAAGGCGCGTGCCGACGAGGTGCTGGAGCGTCTGTACGCCCGTACCGAGGGGCGGATCACGCTGGTCGCCGTCGGCGGGATCGAGACCGCCGAGGACGCCTGGCGGCGCATCCTCGCCGGGGCCTCGCTCGTCCAGGGCTACTCGGCGTTCATCTACGAGGGGCCGTTCTGGTGCCGTCGCATCCACAAGGGGCTTTCGGCGCTGCTGGCCGCGAGCCCGTATGCGACCCTGGGGGACGCGGTCGGCGCCGCTGCCCGCCGCTGACCGATCCGACGGGCTCCGACTGAGAGGCGAGCAGGCACGATGGCGCACCCGGTGCAACGGCAGGCCGAGATCCTGGAGCTCGCGCCGGTGGGCGCCTACCACCGGCTCGTGCTGCGGGCGGAGGGGATCGCCGAGCGCGTCCTGCCCGGTCACTTCGCCGCGCTCGCCGTGGACGGCGCCGACGGGTCGCTGCTGCTGCGCCGGCCCTTCTTCATCCACCGCGCCGATCCGGCGGAGGCCACGATCGAGGTGGTCTTCGCCGAGGCCGGGCGCGGCACCCGCGCGCTGGCGCAGCAGCGCGTCGGCGACGTCGTGGACGTGGTCGCGCCGCTCGGGAACGCGTTCGCGATCCCGACCGGGCCGGCGTCGGCGCTGATGGTGGCCGGCGGCCACGGCAGCGTGCCGCTGTTCGGCCTCGCGGAACGGATCACCGAGCAGGGCGGCTCGGTCGGCTTCATCCTCGGCGCGCCGACGGCCGACCGCCTCTTCGGCGTCGAGCAGGCCAGGGCGTTCACCCCGGACGTGCTGGTGACCACCGACGACGGCAGCTTCGGGATACGGGGGCAGATCACCCTGCCGCTCACCGAGGCGATGCGGGCCATAGAGGCGCGCGTCGTCTACGCCGCCGGGCCGACGGGGATGCTGCGGGCGGTGGCCGAGGTCTGCGCCCGCGAGGGCGTGCGCTGCTTCACCGCCGTGGAGCAGACGATGGCCTGCGGCGTCGGCGTCTGCATGACCTGCGTGCTGCCGGTCGTCGGCGATGACGGGGTCAGCCGCCTGGTGCGCTCCTGCGTGGACGGGCCGTGCTTCGACGGTTCGCGGGTGCGCTTTGACGACATCGGGGCGGTCCCGCCCGACCTCGAGGGTGCCGCGGCGATGGGAGAGCGCTGAGATGACCAGTGAGGGGATGACCGGCGCCGACAGGACCGTCTTCGTGAACACCGCCGCCGCGAGCACGGGAGGGACGGGAACGGGGGTGGCTCCCGAGGCCGTGGACCTGACCGCGCCCTTCGGCGGCGGCTCGCTGCCGAACCCGGTGACCACCGCGTCCGGCTGCGCCGGCTACGGGCGCGAGCTGGCCAAGTTCCTGCCGCTGGCGGAGCTCGGCTCGATCACCACCAAGACGATCATGCTCGCTCCCCGCTCCGGGCGGGCCACGCCCCGGATGGCGGAGACGGCGAGCGGCATGCTGAACGGCATCGGCCTGCAGGGCTCCGGCATCGAGTACTTCGTCTCCCACGAGCTGCCCTGGCTGGCCGAGCGCGGCGCGCGGGTGCTGGTGTCCGTCGCGGGGGAGCGGGTCGAGGAGTTCGCCGCGTGCGCGCGGGCGCTGAACGGGCAGCCGGGCGTGGTCGGGCTGGAGCTCAACCTCTCCTGCCCGAACGCCGACAACCGCGGTCTGGTCTTCGCCGCCAACCCGGCCACCGCCCACGACGTGGTCCAGGCGGTGCGCGAGGTCGCCGACCCGGCGCTGCCGGTCTACGCCAAGCTGGCGCCCGACGTCACCTCGGTCACCGACGTGGCCAAGGCGTGCGTCCGCGCGGGCGCCGACGGGCTGTCCATGATCAACACCCTGCCCGGCGTCGTCATCGACACCGACACCCTGCGGCCGCGCCTGGCCGGGACCGTCGGCGGGCTCTCCGGACCGGCGATCCGGCCGGTCGCGGTGCACTGCGTCTACGAGGTGCACGCCGCGATGCGGGCGGGGGAGTGCGCCGCCGTGCCGATCCTCGGCATGGGCGGCATCCGCACCGGCCTGGACGCGCTCGAGTTCGTCCTCGCGGGCGCCTCGGGCGTCGCGGTGGGCACCGCGGTCTTCAACGACCCCACGACGCCGCTGCGCGTCCTGGACGAGCTGCGCGAGGCCCTCGCCGCGCGCGGCTTCGCCAAGCTGACGGACGCCGTCGGCCTGGCCCATCACCACTGAGAAGAGGAATACCGAGAATGACCCCCTTCGGAGCCCGGCTGCGCCAGGCCATGGACGACCGCGGCCAGCTCTGCGTCGGCATCGACCCGCACGCCGCGCTGCTCGGCGCCTGGGGTCTCGGCGACGACGTGGCCGGTCTGGAGCGCTTCTCGCGGACCGTCGTGGAGGCGCTGGCCGACCGCGTGGCGGTGCTGAAGCCGCAGGCGGCCTTCTTCGAGCGGTTCGGCAGTCGCGGCGTCGCCGTGCTGGAGCGGAGCGTCGCCGAGGCGCGCGCGGCCGGTGCGCTGGTGGTGATGGACGCCAAGCGCGGCGACATCGGCTCGACCATGGCCGCCTATGCGGAGGCGTTCCTCGCCGAGTCCAGCCCGCTGTTCTCCGACGCGCTGACGGTCTCGCCCTACCTCGGCTTCGGCTCCCTGCAGCCCGCCGTGGACCTGGCCCGCAAGAGCGGCTCCGGCCTTTTCGCGCTGGCGCTGACCTCCAACCCTGAGGGCGCCTCGGTCCAGCGTGCGGTCGGCGCCGAGGGCCGGACGGTCGCGCAGTCGATCCTGGCGCAGCTGGCCGCCGAGAACGCGGGAGCCGAGCCGCTCGGCTCCTTCGGCGCGGTGGTGGGCGCGACGCTGAGCGACGTGGACGAGGCGGACCTGGTGATCAACGGTCCGCTGCTGGCCCCGGGGGTCGGCGCGCAGGGGGCGACCATGGCGGACATCCCGCGCGTCTTCGGCGGGGCGGCCCGCAACGTCGTGCCGAGCGTCTCCCGGGACGTGCTCAGGCACGGCCCGTCCGTGCGGGGGCTGCGGGACGCCGCGCAGCGCTTCGTCGACGAGATCCGGGCGGCCGTCCAGGCGTGAAGATGTCGTGAACGGGCGGTGAGGGCGCTGAGCTGCATGTTCGCCGACAGTGCCGTTTTGTACCGAAAAATCCGCACCGATCGCCTCGGAAGCGCTCCTGAGCAGGACTTTTCTGCTCTTTTCCCTGACGGAAGGCCTGAACAGCGGTAGGGTCCGGCCATAGGTAGTGAGGGAGGACCCCTTCCCCCACCGACCTGCACAAAGTCCTGTTCCATTCATTCGAAGTACTGAGGTGAACGGCGTGGCACTTCCGCCCCTTACCCCTGAGCAGCGCACGGCTGCGCTCGCCAAGGCAGCTGAGGCTCGCCGGGAGCGCGCCGAGATCAAGAACCGGCTCAAGCACAGCGGCGCCTCCCTGCACGAGGTCATCAAGGCGGGCCAGGAGAACGACGTCATCGGCAAGATGAAGGTCTCCGCCCTGCTCGAGTCCCTCCCGGGCGTCGGCAAGGTCCGGGCGAAGCAGATCATGGAGCGTCTCGGCATCTCCGAGTCGCGCCGGGTCCGCGGTCTCGGAACGAACCAGATCGCCTCGCTGGAGCGCGAGTTCGGCGGCGCTGCCTCCTGACCCCACTCCCTCGTGCCGTCCGGTGGTTCGAGAACTCTCGCAGTTACTGGATAATCGGTGCATGAGTGAACGTCCGCGGCTGACCGTGCTCTCCGGCCCCTCCGGGGTCGGCAAGAGCACGGTCGTCGCTCATATGCGCAAGGCACACCCCAAGGTCTGGCTCTCCGTCTCCTGCACGACCCGCAAGCCGCGGCCCGGGGAGAAGAACGGCGTCCAGTACCACTTCGTCGACGACGACCAGTTCGACAAGCTCATCGCCAACGGCGAGCTGCTGGAGTGGGCGACCTTCGCCGGCAACCGCTACGGCACGCCCCGGCTGGAGGTGCTGCGGCGGCTGGAGTCCGGCGAGCCCGTGCTGCTGGAGATCGACCTGCAGGGCGCGCGCCAGGTGCGCGAGTCCATGCCGGAGGCGCAGCTCGTCTTCCTCGCGCCCCCGTCCTGGGAGGAGCTGGTCCGCCGCCTCACCGGCCGCGGCACCGAGTCCCCGGAGGTCATCGAGGAGCGCCTCGCGACGGCCCGGGTGGAGCTCGCGGCCGAGAGCGAGTTCGACACGACCCTTGTCAACACGTCCGTCGAGGATGTAGCGGCCGAGCTGCTAGCCTTGATGCGCGTAGTCTGATCTTTTTGGATTTTTCTTTCTTCGTTCGGAAGGTTCCCGCGTGTCCTCTTCGATGACAGCGCCCGAAGGCATCATCAACCCGCCGATCGATGAGCTGCTCGAGGCCACCGACTCCAAGTACAGCCTGGTGATCTACGCGGCCAAGCGCGCGCGTCAGATCAACGCCTACTACTCCCAGCTGGGCGAGGGCCTGCTGGAGTACGTCGGCCCGCTCGTCGACACCCACGTGCACGAGAAGCCGCTGTCGATCGCGCTGCGCGAGATCAACGCCGGTATGCTCACCGCCGAGGCCGTCGAGGCGCCGCAGTAGGCAGCACCTGGTCTCTGGGCTTGAAACGCCGCGGAACATCGGATCAACCCGACGTTCCGCGGCGTTTTCCATGGTGTCGTCACAGCCGTCGCAGTCGCAGTCGTTGATCGGAGTGGGTCGGGGTGTCCGGTAAGAACGTGGTCCTCGGGGTCAGCGGCGGGATCGCCGCCTACAAGGCGTGCGAGCTGCTGCGGCGTTTCACGGAGTCCGGCCACTCGGTGCGGGTGGTGCCGACGGACTCGGCGCTGCACTTCGTCGGCGCCGCCACCTGGTCCGCCCTGTCGGGGCAGCCGGTCTCCACCGAGGTGTGGGAGACCGTGCACGAGGTCCCGCACGTGCGCATCGGCCAGCACGCCGACCTGCTGGTCGTCGCCCCCGCCACCGCCGACATCATGGCGAAGGCCGCGCACGGCCTGGCCGACGACCTGTTGACGAACACCCTGCTCACCGCCCGCTGTCCGGTCGTCTTCGCCCCGGCCATGCACACCGAGATGTGGGAGCACCCGGCCACCCAGGAGAACGTCGCCACGCTGCGCCGCCGCGGCGCGATCGTCATCGAGCCCTCCGTCGGCCGGCTGACCGGCGTGGACACCGGCAAGGGCCGCTTCCCGGAGCCGGAGGCGATCTTCGACCTCTGCCGCCGCGTGCTCGACCGCGGCCCCGAGGTCGTGGCGACCGATCTGGCCGGCCGCCACGTGGTGGTCTCCGCCGGTGGCACGCGGGAGCCGCTGGACCCGGTGCGCTTCCTCGGCAACATCTCCTCGGGCCGTCAGGGCTATGCCATCGCCGCCGTCGCCGCCGCGCGCGGCGCCAAGGTGACGCTGGTGGCCGCCAACACCGAGCTGCCGGACCCGGCCGGGGTGGACGTGGTCCGCGTCGGCACCGCGCTGGAGCTGCGGCAGGCCGTGCTGGGCGCCGCCGCGACCGCCGACGCCGTCGTGATGGCCGCCGCCGTCGCCGACTTCCGGCCGGCGAACTTCGCCGCGCAGAAGATCAAGAAGGTCGAGGGCGTCGAACCCGCGCCGGTCGAACTGGTGCGCAACCCCGACGTGCTGGCGGAGATCTCGGCGGAGCGGCAGCGTCCCGGGCAGGTCGTGGTGGGCTTCGCCGCGGAGACCAACGACGCGCTCGTCAACGGCCGTGCCAAGCTCGCCCGGAAGAAGTGCGATCTGCTGGTCGTCAACGAAGTGGGTGAGGACCGCGCCTTCGGCAGCGCCAACAACGAGGCCGTGGTGCTGGGCTCCGACGGCTCGGAAAGGCCGGTCCCGTACGGGCCGAAGGCCGCTCTGGCCGACCTTCTGTGGGACCTGGTCGCCGCCCGACTCGCCTGATCAGGGCCGGTGGCGGAGCCTTCGGGGCGGCCGGGTGCCCGAAAGGTGATCCACAACATGAGATCGGATGGACGCAAATAGCGGTCTGTTCGTTACACTCCGGTCAGTAGTTCTCCAAGTCTTTCCGGACCGCCGGGCAATCCCGCCCGACCGGTTCAGTCAGCAGCCGCTGCAACCCAGGGAGCGCTGTGTCTCGCCGCCTGTTCACTTCCGAGTCTGTGACCGAGGGTCACCCGGACAAGATCGCTGACCAGATCAGCGACACCATCCTCGACGCCCTGCTGAAGGACGACCCGTCCTCGCGCGTCGCCGTGGAGACGCTGATCACCACCGGCCAGGTCCACGTCGCGGGCGAGGTCACCACGACCGCCTACGCGCCGATCGCCCAGCTGGTGCGCGACAAGATCCTGGAGATCGGTTACGACTCCTCCAAGAAGGGCTTCGACGGCGCCTCCTGCGGCGTCTCGGTCTCGATCGGCGCGCAGTCCCCGGACATCGCCCAGGGCGTCGACAGCGCGTACGAGAACCGCGTCGAGGGCGACGAGGACGAGCTGGACAAGCAGGGCGCCGGCGACCAGGGCCTGATGTTCGGCTACGCGTGCGACGACACGCCCGAGCTGATGCCGCTGCCGATCTACCTGGCCCACCGCCTGTCGGCCCGCCTGTCCGAGGTCCGCAAGAACGGGACCATCCCCTACCTGCGCCCGGACGGGAAGACCCAGGTCACCATCGAGTACGACGGCGACAAGGCCGTCCGCCTCGACACCGTGGTCGTCTCCTCCCAGCACGCCTCGGACATCGACCTCGAGTCGCTGCTGACCCCGGACATCCGCGAGTTCGTCGTGGAGCCGGAGCTGAAGGCGCTGGCCGAGCGCGGGATCGAGCTCGAGGTCGACGGCTACCGCCTGCTGGTGAACCCGACCGGCCGTTTCGAGATCGGCGGCCCGATGGGCGACGCCGGCCTCACCGGTCGCAAGATCATCATCGACACCTACGGCGGCATGGCCCGTCACGGCGGCGGCGCGTTCTCCGGCAAGGACCCGTCCAAGGTCGACCGCTCCGCCGCGTACGCGATGCGCTGGGTCGCCAAGAACATCGTCGCGGCCGGTCTGGCCACGCGCGCCGAGGTCCAGGTCGCCTACGCGATCGGCAAGGCCGAGCCCGTCGGCCTGTTCGTGGAGACCTTCGGCACCGAGACCGTCCCGGTGCTGAAGATCCAGGCTGCCGTCACCAAGGTCTTCGACCTGCGCCCGGCCGCCATCATCCGGGACCTGGACCTGCTCCGCCCGATCTACTCCCAGACCGCCGCCTACGGCCACTTCGGCCGTGAGCTGCCGGACTTCACCTGGGAGCGCACCGACCGCGTCGAGGCCCTGAAGAAGGCTGTCGCGGAGTAGTTCCAGCAGTTTTCGCTCTCCGGAAGGGGTGCGGGGCCTTGGCCTCGCACCCCTTTCGCGCGCATTTTCCGCCCACGGAGGGTGTCGGTGCGACCGCAGAGCGCGAGATGCGACGTGACGTGGGCCACACGAAACAGAGGTCTACTAGCGGGAATAGGAGTCCTCACCCGTCGGACTAAGCGTCAGCACGCCGATAAGTCCTTTTTGTCCACTATGGGCGGTCGTAATTGGGCCCCTTGCGCCTTTTGGGCCAGTTCACGCAGGGTGGTTGATGTCAGGCCGCACCGGCCGGGCGAGAGCCCCCGGAGCCCCGATTGATCGGGTGCCTGACCACCTACCCCCTAGAAACAGAGGTTCCGCTTCCGTATGGCTTTCAAGATTCGTTCGCTGCGCACCCTGTCCGCCTCGATCGCCGGCGCCGGCATCCTCGCCTCCGCCGCCGTCATGGGCGTCGGCGGTGCCGCCCACGCCGCCACGGCCATCGCGCCGAACGAGGCGCAGTCGCTCGCCGCGTCGATCGTGCCGGCCGACCAGCTCTCCTCGTTCGACCAGATCATCTCCCACGAGAGTGGCTGGAACGTCACCGCGACCAACGCCTCGTCCGGCGCCTACGGCCTGGGTCAGGCCCTGCCGGGCTCCAAGATGGCCTCCGCCGGCGCCGACTGGCAGACCAACCCGACCACCCAGATCAAGTGGGCGCTGAGCTACATGAACTCCACCTACGGCAGCCCGAACGCCGCCTGGTCGTTCTGGCAGGCCCACGGCTGGTACTGATCGAGCCGACAGCGCACAAACCTGAGGCAGGGCCCGTCCGAATGGACGGGCCCTGCCTCTTTGTCGTCTCCCTGCCGGGGCGGTCGCCTACGTCTCGTCCTCCGCACAGATCGCCGAGACGAACTCCGCGACGCGCGCCTGCGGCATGTGACGGGCCACGTCGGCCTCGCTGATCATGCCGATCAGCTTGTGGCCGGGGTGGTCGATCACCGGCAGCCGCCGGACCCGGTGCTGCTCCATCACCCGCAGCACCTGCTCGATGTCGTCCTCGCCCTCGATGGTGAGCGGGCGGCCCTCGGCCATCTCGCCGGCCGTGGTGGCGGACGGGTCCAGGCCTGCCGCGATGCACTTCACCACGATGTCGCGATCGGTGATGATGCCGAGCAGCCTGTCGTTCTCGCCGCAGATGGGCAGAGCGCCCACACCGCGGTCCCGCATGAGCTTGGCCGCCGTGGCCAGCGACTCGTGCTCGGTGACGCACTGGGCGCCGGGGTGCATGATCTCCTGGGCTGTGGTCATCTTGCGGCCTCCTGTGATGCGGCCAGCAGTCACCACCATCGTAGGCTTCCTCTGGTGAGCCCACGCCTTCCGGTGCTGCGCACCGCCCGTCTGCGACTGCTGCGCCCGATGCCCGAGGATCTGGCCGGGCTCGTCGCCCTCCATGGCGATCCGGAGACCAACCGCCACAACCCCGACGGTCCCCTCTCCCCGGAGAGGTGCGAGCAGTGGCTCGCCGCCTGGAGTGCGGACTGGGAGCGCGACGGCTTCGGGTACTTCTGCGTGGTGGCGGACGAGGCGCCGGAGGAGATCCTCGGCGTCGCCGGTCTCAAGGTCTCCACCGTCGCGTTGGCCGGTGCCCCGGCGTTCCCGGTGCTCAACCTCTACTACCGCTTCCGGCCCTCGGTCTGGGGCCGCGGCCTGGCCGTGGAGGCGACCGGCGCCGCGCTCGACCAGGTGCGCCCGCTCCGCGCCGACCTGCCCGTCTGCGCGGTGATCCGCGCGGGCAACCTGCCCTCCCGCCGCCTGGCTGCGCGCCTTGGCCTGCACGAGACCGGCGAGGTGGACACGGCGGGTCGGCACGTCCACCTGCTGGGGCCGGCCGGATCGCGTCTGCGTGAGTAGGCGGCGGTTCAGAAGCCGCGCGTGCGGCGCACGCGGCGCACGCGGCGCCGGCGGCGGTACAGGAGAGCGAGGCCGAGCGTCAGCACGACCAGGGCGCCGAGCGCGAGCGGTTCCAGGATTCCGTCGCCCGGCTGGGAGAGCCCCGACTGGTGGAACGTGTCCGGTTCCGGCAGCGCCGCCCATCGGCTGAGCGGCCAGACGACGACGTCGGCCCGGCCGACCACGTCCGAGACCGGCACGAAGCCGCCGCCGTGTCCGCGCAGGCGCTGCGTCCGGGAGTCGGCGGAGTCGTCGCGGTGGTCGCCCATCACCCACAGGTCACCCGCGGGCACGACGACCGTTCCGACCGCGTCGTCGTCGCAGGGCGTCGCGGAGGGGTAGAGGTAGGGCTCGTGCAGGATGACGCCGTTCACCCGCAGCGGCTGCCCCGCACGGCAGCTGACCGTGTCGCCGCCGACCGCGATCACCCGCTTGATCAGGTAGTTCTCGTCGGCGGAGGGCATCAGCCCGATGTCGCTGAGCGCGTTCTGCACGTAAGCGCCGACGCCGTTGTGCGGTGTCGGCGCCTCGGCGGTGTCGTCCAGCCAGTGGCCGGGGTCCTTGAACACCACCACGTCGCCCCGGGCGGGCTCGGCTCCGAACCACGGGCTGAACTTGTCCACGAGCACGCGGTCGCCCTTGAGCAGGGTGTTGTTCATCGACCCCGACGGGATCGAGAAGGCCTGGAAGAAGAAGGTCTTCACGACCAGCGCGATGACGACCGCCGCGACGACGACGATCGCGGAATCGCGCAGGAGCGATCGCCTGGCACGCCGAGATTCAGCCACTGTGTTCCCCCCACCGAGAAGTGACCCCGCCCATTCAACGCCGGTGAGTTCCCAGGCCCGTCCGATGTCCGGCGACCCCTCGCCGCCAAGGTCTGAATCATGGTTCACTTCTTCCATGGCCTACCGCGAGACCCCTGCCGTGCGGATGCGGCTCGACGCCGCCCGCGAGCGGCTCGTCACCGAGGCGACGGCCGTGGTCGCCGAGGTCGGATGGGCCGGCGCGTCGGTCGGTGTGGTCGCCGCCGCGGCGGGGATGTCCGCCGGCTCGGTGTACCAGCACTTCGCCTCGAAGACCGCGCTCGCCGTCGAGGTGTTCCGGCGGGCCGCAGGGCGCGAGGTCGAGGTGCTGGGCGCGGTGCTGCGCGACGGCGGCGGGGACGCCGTCGCCCGGCTCGCCTGCGGTGTCGAGATCTTCGCGCGGCGTGCGTTCGAACGACGCGGGCTCGCCTACGCGCTGCTGGCCGCGCCTGCCGACGAGGCGGTCTGCGCCGAGCGGCTGGAGTTCCGCCACCGCTACCGCGCCCTCTTCGCGGAGGTCGTGCGCGAGGGCACCGCGGCCGGGCTGCTGCCGCCCCAGGACCCGGAGGTGACCGCCGCCGCGCTGACCGGAGCGGTCGGCGAGGTACTGGTCGACCCGCTCGCCGTCCCCGGCACCGACGCCGCCGCCGAGGCGCTGCTCGCCGAACTGACCGCCATGGCGCTGCGCTGCGCCGGAGCACGAACCGTCCAAGGAGGCACCGATGACCGCTGACACGCCGCGCAGCGAACCGCTGGCCCGCACGCACGAGGTGACCAACCAGCCGCCGCCGCTGGCCGGCCACGACGTCGCCGCCGATCCGGTGCTGCTGGAGGGCCTGCACCGCGAGGGCGCCGGCTGGTACGAGGAGGACCTGCACCGCGTCGGGCGGCTGGCCGGCAGTGAGGAGGTCCAGCACTGGGCCGACCAGGCCAACCGTCAGGAGCCGGAGCTGCGCACCCACGACCGGTACGGCCACCGCGTCGACGAGGTCGAGTTCCACCCCGCCTACCACCGGCTGATGGACGTCGCCGTGCGCGAGGGCCTCGCCGGTGCGCCCTGGGCCGACGCCCGGCCCGGCGCCCATGTCGCCCGCGCAGCGGGTTTCATGACGTGGAGCACGCCGGAGTCCGGGCACGGCTGCCCGATCTCGATGACCTACGCGGTCATTCCCGCGCTGCGCACCCAACCCGAACTCGCGGCCCAGTACGAGCCGTTGCTCACCAGCAGGGTCTACGACCCGGGCCTTTCCGCCCCCTTGGGCAAGCGCGGTCTGCTCGCCGGGATGGGCATGACGGAGAAGCAGGGCGGCACCGACGTCCGGGCCAACACCACCACCGCGGCCCCGAGCGCCGACGGCAGTTGGCGGCTGCGCGGCCACAAGTGGTTCACCAGCGCACCGATGAACGACCTCTTCCTGGTGCTGGCCCAGGCCCCCGGCGGGCTCTCCTGCTTCCTGGTGCCGCGCGTGCTGCCCGAAGGCAGCCGCAACACCTTCCGCATCCAGCGGCTCAAGGACAAGCTCGGCAACCGCTCGAACGCCAGCAGCGAGCCGGAGTTCGACGACACCGTGGCCTGGCTGGTCGGCCCGCAGGGCCAGGGCGTGCGGACCATCATCGGCATGGTCGCCGCGACCCGCCTCGACTGCGTCCTCGGCTCGGCCTCCGGCATCCGCGCCGCGCTCGCCCAGGCCGACCACCACGTGCGCCACCGCTCGGTGTTCGGCGCGAAGCTGATCGACCAGCCGCTGATGCGCAACGTCGTCGCCGACCTCGCGCTGGAGTCCGAGGCCGCCACGACGCTGGCGCTGCGCCTCGCCGGCGCGACGGACCGCGCGCAGCGCGGTGACGCGCAGGAGCGGGCCTTCCTGCGGCTGGCGACCGCCGTCGGCAAGTACTGGGTCTGCAAGCGGCAGCCAGCCGCCGTGGCCGAAGCGCTGGAATGCCTGGGTGGCAACGGCTATGACGAGGCGTCAGGCATGCCGCGGCTCTACCGTGACGCGCCGCTCAACGGCATCTGGGAGGGCTCGGGCAACGTCCAGGCGCTGGACGTGCTGCGCGCGCTGGCCCGCGAGCCCGAGGCCGTGCACGCGTTCGCGGCCGAGATCGAGGCCGCGAAGGGCGCGGACGCGCGCCTCGACGCCGCATGGGAGCAGGCCCGCGCCCAGCTGACCGCCGCCGCGGCGGCCGCGCCCGGCGACGTCCAGTTCGGCGCCCGCCGCCTGGTCGAGTCCCTCGCCCTGGTCCTCCAGGGCTCCCTCCTGGTCCGCCACGCCCCGCACGCCGTCTCGGACGCCTTCTCCGCCTCCCGCCTCACCCCGGACCGCGGCCTCGCCTTCGGGACCCTCCCCGACGGCCTGGCCCTGGACGGCCTCCTGGCCCGAACCCCGGTGGGCCTGCGGGGCTGACGCCCGGGCGGACGTTTCGACGTGCCGGACCTGGCGTGGTCGGGGTGCGGGCGGCGGCGGTTGTCGTGCGGGCCCAACCTCGGCGCCGGGGGCGCGAGGGAACAAGCCGTCGAGCAGGGCAGTCATGGTGGTTCCCAGGGCCGCGGGCGGGCCGACGTGGCGGAGCGGGGCGCGGGCGGGACACCCCCGCGGCTGTGACAGGCTGGGCACCCGTGAGCCCTCTCCGTCTGCCGTCCCGCTGGACCCGCACGCTCGACGCCTCGGGCGTCACCGAGCCCGCGCTGCGCGCCGATTACGGTGCCCAGCGCGGGGCGGTGCTGCGTTTCAAGCCCGAGGCGTACCTGGCCGTTCGCCTGCTCGTGCCGTCGGAGCTGGTGCCGCATGTCGTGGTCGCGACGGCGTTCATGCACCGGACCGACGACCTGCTGGACTCCGCCGAGCCGGTGGCGCGGCGCCGCGAGGCCTTCGGCGGGTGGGAGCGGGCGGTGCGGGCCGCGCTCGCGGGAGCGCCCGCGTCCGAGGATCCACTCGTGCGGGCGCTGGCGCACAGCTGCGCCGTGCTCCCGCCGCTCGGCGAGCACATCGCGGCCTTCCTGGACACCGCCCTGACCGACCTCGACTTCGACGGCTTCGCGACGGAGGCGGACTACCAGGCCTACGTCGACGCGTACTCGCTGCCCGCCGTCCTGGTGGTGGCGAGCGTCCTCGCGCCGGTGACGGCGCCGATGCGTGCCGCCTGCCGGGCCTGGATCGACGGCGGTCAGCGGCTCGACTTCGTCACCGACCTCGCCGAGGACCTGGCGGCCGACCGTCTGACGATCCCCCAGGAGACGCTGAAGGCCTTCTCCGTCACCAGGGAGGACCTCGTCGCCGCCCGCGACACCGAGGAGGTGCGGGCCCTGTTGACGCACCTCCTGGACCTCTCCGAGGCGTCCCTGGCCGAGGGGCGCGCGCTGGCGGAGCTGACCCCGCCCGCGACGCGCCCCATGGTCCGCGCCATGCTCGGCCTCGACGACCTCACCGCCCGCGCCGCCCGCGCGAAGGGCCCGGCCCTGCTGCGCGGCGGCGTCCGTCCGTCCGTCCCGAGCGCGCTGCGGTTGCTGCTCCGTGAGCTGGCGGCACGTTAGTTCCGCGCGCCAGGAGAGGGCCTAGCCGCGGACGATCTGTGCTCCGCGGATGTCGACCGGCAGGGTCGGGAAGCCGTCGCCCGGGCCGTTCTGGTCGTCTTCGCCGGCGGCGGCGATCCTGGCCAGGACGTTCATGCCGGAGGTGACGCGCCCGAAGGGCGTGTACGCGGGGGAGAGCTTGGTGTCCTTCCAGACGAAGAAGAACTGGCTGCCGTTGGTGTTCGGCCCGGCGTTGGCCATCGCCACGGTCCCCGCGGGGTACGTCGCGCCGGCCAGGTTCTCGTCGTTGAAGGAGTAGCCGGGCGCGCCGCTGCCCGTGCCGGTCGGGTCGCCGCACTGGAGGACGTAGATCCGCTGGGTGGTCAGGCGGTGGCAGTGGGTCCGGTCGTAGAAGCCGTGCTGGGCCAGGAAGCGGAACGAGAAGGTCGTGCACGGCGCCGCGGCCGTGAGCGCCTGGAAGGTGATCGTGCCCTGGCTGGTGTGCAGCTTCACCGAGAAGGGCTGCGCGGCCTTGTGCGCGTCGAAGACGGGGATGCCCTTGAAGCGGTCCGCCGGGACGGAGGCGACGAAGCCGCAGGGGTCGGCGGCGGACACGGCGTGGGCGTGGGTCGCCGCCGCGTGCGGGGCCGGGGCGAGGCTCTCGCTGCCCGCGCCGCCGGAGGCGTCGGCCGCCGCGGAGGTGCCCAGCCCGAGCACGAGCGCGGAGGCGGCGGCGAGCGGGAGCCAGCGGCGGCGGTGCGGTGCGGCGGTGGTGCGGTTCCGGCGCGGGAGCGAGAACAGGGACGGCATCAAAGGGTCCTTCCGAGGGACGTCGGTGTCCGTTCTTGGCATGACCCCACAGAACTTCCCCACCGCGCGCACGACTACGCGCGTCCGCCGCGCCGCGCGTACGGTGGAGGTGTCCGGCGGGAGGTACCTCCAGCTCAGCCGGGGTCGTGACCACGGAGGTGGACACACGATGAAACTGCTCCAACGACACAAGAAGCCCGCCCAGCCCACGGCGGCCACGCCCGGCGTCCGCGCCGACGAGGTCGTCGACAGCGAGGGCGGCAGCTTCCACCACGCGGCCCAGCAGCCGCTCGTCGACATCGCGCCGTACGCGTCCGACACCCGCTACCGGCTGGTGCGGCTGGGCGGCGGCCAGACCGAGCCGCTGGCCCGGGAGGAGTTCGTGCCGCGCGTGCACCAGCTCTACCCGGAGCTCGATCTCGACGACGCGGAGCTCGTCCACTGGGCCGACCGGCCGTGGGAGTGGCCGCCCTGGCACCCGGGCACAGCCTGACCTCGTGCCGTAGGCCGTACGGCACCGGATGCCCCGGACCCGGCAGGGCCCGGGGCATCCCCGTGCCCGCCGCCGGGCCGGGGCCCCGCCTGCGACCCCGCGCCCACCGGGCTTCGGCCGATCGGACGGCGCTGGGCGCGCGGCGGCAGGGTGGGGCGTGAAGAATGGGGAGGAAGTTCCCTCACGGCGCGAGCTGCACGGCGCAGCCGGCGCACACGACCGGCGGGCGCGCGGTCGGCTGTCTTCTGGGCGGTTACCTGGCGATGCGATCCGAGGAACAGGGCAGCGCGCAGCCGAGCGGCGGCGGGCTCATCCCCGGTCGCGACGGCGGCGGGATCAGCCCCGGTCGCGGCGCGGCCGGGGCGGAGACGCGCCCGGCCAGCCTGATGACGATACCGATCGCCACCGCGCTGATCCTGGACGACGGAACGATTCTGCACTGGAGCGACGACGCGCAGTCGCTGCTCGGATACAGCCCGGCCGAGGCGATCGGCAGCCGGGCCGCGGACCTGCTGGCCACGCCCGAGAACCGGGAGCAGGTGCTCTCGCTGTTCGGGTCCATCGTCGCCGGACGGGACTGGTCCGGCGTCTTCCCGGTACGCCACCGGGACGGCCACATGGTCAACCTCGAGTTCCGCACCCATCCGCTGAGCGGCCCCAACGGTCACCCGTTGGTGCTGGCCGTCGCCTCCGACGTGCGGTCGCTGCGCCGGCTGGAGTCGGATCTGGCGGTGCTGGACAGCTTCTTCACCCAGGCCCCCGTCGGCATGGCCGTCTACGACGAGCAGCTGCGCTACGTGCGCCTCAACGACGCCCTCGCCCGGATGAACGGGGTCCCGGTCGAGGAGCACCTGGGCCGCCGCGTCACCGAGGTGCTGCCGGGGCTGAACGCCGAGGAGATCGAGGCGGTGATGGCGGCGGTGCTGGCGGGCGGCGATCCGGTGGTCGACGCCCGCTCGCACGGCCTCACCCCGGGGGACCCGGACCGCGAGCGCGCCTGGTCCGCGTCGTACTTCCGGCTGGAGGAGCCGAGCGGGCGGGTGCTGGGCGTCAGCTCGACGATCGTGGACGTCACGGCCCGCTTCCGCGCCGAGCAGCGGGCCGCGATGGCCCGCGAGCGTCTGGAGGTCCTCTCGGACGCCAGCGCCCGCATCGGCACGACCCTGGAGCTCGACCGCACCGCCCGCGAGCTGGTCGAAGCGATGGTGCCGCGCGTCGCGGACGTGGCCGGGGTCTTCGTCCTGGACCATCTGGTCGCCCCCGGCGCGGGCGACGGGCACCCGGAGCACCATCCGCACCCGGAGCCGAGCCCGAACACACGCCGGGGACCCCAGTTCGACGAGGAGCGGGGCGGAAAGCGGGACGGCGCCCCGGCCGGCCGGTCCGGTGGTTCGCCGAGGTCCGTGCGGCGCCTCGCCGTCGCGGGCCTGGACGCGGACACCGGAGCCGCGCGGGAGGCGGGCGCGCAGCGCGGCGAGGTCCTGTCCGTCCCGGCGCGTTCCGGCTACGCCGTCGCCATGGGCACCGGGCGTACCGTCACCCTCCCGGCCGAGCAGGCCAACGGACTGCTGGCCACCCTGCTCGGCGCCACCCGGGGCGGGGACGCCCACACCAGGGACCGTGCCGGGGACGCCGGTCTGGCCGGACCGGTGCGGATCACGCCGCTGGTGGCCCGCGGCACCGTCCTCGGCATGGTCGTCTACCTGCGCCGACAGGGCCGGGAGGCGTTCGAGGACGAGGACGTGACCCTCGGCGACGAGCTGGCGTCCCGCGCCGCCGTCGCCATCGACAACGCCCGGCTGTACCTGCGGGAGCACCAGACCCTGCTCGCCCGCCAGACTGCCCTGCAGGAGGCGAACGCCAACCGCAGACGGCTGGCGCTCGTCAACGAGGCCTCCGCGCGGATCGGCACGACGCTCGACGTGCAGCGGACCGCGCAGGAGCTGGCCGAGGTCGCCTCCGGCGGGCTCGCCGACAGCGTCGTCGTGGAGATCCTGGAGGACATCGCCCAGAACGACCACGGCGCCATCGAGCCGCGCGGACCGGCCGACCGCTCCGCGCTGCTGCGGCGGCTCGGCTTCCACAGTGCCGCGGGCGTGGACGTCCGGCCGGTCGCGACGCTCGGCAGTGTGCACCGGTTCCATCCCGCCACGCCCTACGCCTGGTGCCTGGCCCACCGCAGACCGGTGCTGGTGCCGGAGCTCGACCAGCAGGCGATGCGCTGGTTCGACGCCGACCCGCTGCGAGCCAAGGCCGTCCGGGCGGAGGGCCTGCGCTCTTTCATGATCGTGCCGCTGATCGCGCGCGGCGCAGCCCTCGGCGTCGCCTGCTTCTACCGGACCGTCACCGAGCGCCCCTACGACCAGGAGGACCTCGCCCTCGCCGGTGAACTCGCCGCCCGCGCGGCTGTCGCGATCGACAACGCCCGCCTGTTCACCCGCGAACGTGACGCTTCGACCGCCCGCGAACAGGCACTGGTCGAGGCCCAGGCCGCGCAGGAACGGCTCGCCCTGCTGAACGACGCCAGCAGCCAGATCGGCACCACGCTGGACCTGCAGCGCACCGCGGAGGAACTCGTCGAGCTGGTGGTGCCGCGGTTCGCCGACTTCGTCACCGTGGATCTGCTCGACGCCGTCTTCCAGGACGGCTCCGCCGAGGAGGGCCAGCCACTCATGCCCGAGGACGGGCGGGTGCTGCTGCGCGCGGTGGCCGTCGGCGAGATCACCGGTCACACCCTCGGCTCGGCCGCCGACCAGGTGGGCCAGGTCTCGCGTTCGGCCGCGGTCTACGCCGAGAGCCTGCGCACCGGCCGGTCGATCCTGATCGAGGAGGTCGACGAGGAGGCGATGTTCCGGATCACCGCCCACGTGGACCGCGTCGAGCCGGCCATCGAGGCGGGGCTCCACTCGTACCTGATGGTCCCGCTGCTGGCGCGTGGTCAGGTCCTCGGCGGCGCCGAGTTCATACGGATGCGCAACAACCCGGTGCCCTTCGACGAGGCCGACGTCGCGCTTGCCGAGGAGCTCACCTCCCGTGCGGCGGTCGCGATCGACAACGCCCGCCTGTACCGGCGTGAGCGCAACACCGCGCTGATGCTCCAGCACAGTCTGCTGCCGCAGGAGATCCGCACCACGCCAGGCCTCGACATCGCCTACCGCTACCTGCCCGCGAGCGTCATCAGCGAGGTCGGCGGCGACTGGTTCGACGTCATCCCGCTCTCCTGCGGGCGGGTCGCCCTCGTCGTCGGCGACGTCATGGGCCACGGCATGCGCGCCGCCGCCAGCATGGGCCAACTGCGCACCGCCGCGCGGACGCTGATCGGCATGGACCTCGCCCCCGACCGGGTGCTGCGCCGCCTCGACGAGACCGCCGCCGCGATGGGCGAGGGCCAGTTCGCCACCTGCGTCTGTGCCGTCTTCGACCCGTTGGACGGCCGGGTGGTCCTCGCCTCGGCCGGCCATCTCCCGCCTGTCCTGGTCGAACCGGACGGCGCCGCGCAGCTGCTGATCCTGCCGACCGGCGCGCCGCTCGGCGTCGGCGGCGTCCCCTTCGAGGCGGTGACCTTCACCCTGCCAGGGGACGCGCGGCTGTGCCTCTACACCGACGGGCTGGTCGAACGCCGGGGCCGGGACCTCGACGTGGGCCTGGAGCTGCTGCGGGACACCGTCGCCGAGCACCGCGACTCGCTGGAGCAGAGCTGCGACGCGGTCCTGGAAGCCCTGGCGGCGGGCAACAGCGAGGACGACATCGCCGTCATCCTGGCGCGCGTGCTGCCGCGCCGCCCCGACTGGATCGCCGTGCTGGAACTCTCCGACGACCCCGAGGTGGTGGGCCAGGCCCGCCGCTTCGTGCGCAGGACGCTGGCGGCCTGGCAGCTGACCGGCCTGACGGACGTGGCGCAGCTGCTGGTCAGCGAGCTCGTCAGCAACGCGCTGCTGCACGCGGGCCACCCCACGCAGCTGCGGCTGATCCGCGACCGCGTCCTCAGCATCGCCGTCGCGGACACGGACGCCCGCACGCCCCGCGTCCGCCACGCGGACGCGGACGACGAGGGCGGCCGGGGCATGCACCTCATCAACGAACTCGCCTACCGCTGGGGCAGTCGAGGGACGGCGGACGGCAAGCTGGTCTGGCTGGAACTGGAGATCCCCATGGGCACCGGCGCGACCCTCGGCCGCCCCCTCGGCCCCTCCCTCGGTGAGGGCGCGCCGTAGCGTCGCGCCGACCGGGTGCGGCCTACCCCGCCGTGGCGGGGCTGATCACGGCGGCCGTGCCGTAGGCGCAGACCTCCGTGCCGACACCGGCGGCGTCGGAGACGTCGAAGCGCATCATCAGGATGGCGTTCGCGCCCCGGGCGCGGGCCTGTTCGACCAGGCGGTCCATCGCCTGGTTGCGGCTGGCGACCAGGGTCTTGGTGAGGCCGCGCAGCTCGCCGCCGGCGAGGGACTTCAGGCTGGCCCCGATCTGGCTGCCGACGTTGCGCGAACGCACCGTCAGGCCGAAGACCTCGCCGAGGATGTTGTCCACCCGGAAGCCGGGGACGTCGTTGGTCGTCACGACCAGCACGTCCGCCGTGTGCTGCCCGCCGCTGTAGTCGCTGATGTCCGTCATATGGCCATTGTGTGGTTCACGCGTAGCCGAGGAAGTGGCCGACACGCGCGCCCCGCGTGTCGTAGAGGTCGATGACGGAGATGCGCTGCCCGGGGGCGATCGGGACGACCGTGCCCTCGGTCGACGTGCCCGGGAGACGGACGGCGTCGCCCTGCCGCGTGGTGCCGTCGGCGAAGGTGATGACCACGCGCGTGACCGTGTTCAGGCCGAACACGGTCAGCAGACGCAGGTTGCTCCCGTGGGCGATGTGCACGCCGACATCGCTGTCCGGTCGGCTCTCGCCCGCGGGGACGCAGTCGGTCCAGTAGCCGGCCGGGGCGTCCACCTGGGCGCCGCCGATCGTCAGGTGCTGGCAGATGTTCGGGCCGCCCACGGAGACCTGCGCGTCCCAGGCGATCCCGTCCAGAGTGCCCGAGCCGATGCTCAGCACCGCCTGACCCGGCGGGGACGCGGACGTGGTCGGTGACCCGCTCGGGGCGGCCGTGTGTGCGGGAGCCGGTCGGACGGTGGCCCCCGCCGTGGTCTCGCTCCGGGAGGCCGGGTCGAGACCACCTACGAGCCCCGGCACGGTCACGCACAGCGCAGCCACGGCC
>NZ_BBPP01000013.1:45651-66709 GCF_000787835.1 Streptacidiphilus melanogenes | reverse complement strand
GTCACGCACAGCGCAGCCACGGCCGCGGCCACCGCCGTGCCCGCGGCGGCACGGCGTGCGCGCCTGCGGCGTCGGCCCGCGCGCAGCACGGCGGCGAGCGGCGGGGTGCTCGGCGGAAGGCGGCGCGCGCCGGCGTCGAGAGCCCGGCGCACCGTGGCCTCCAGCCGCGGCTCCACGAGGTCGTCCTGACGGTCGTTCATCTCTCGGCTCCCAGACCGGTCAGTGCGAATTCCTCGAGCTCGGGAAGGTCCCGCAGCTTGGCCAGGGCCCGGGAGGCCTGGCTCTTGACCGTGCCGACCGAGCAGCCGAGCAGCTCGGCGACCTCCTCGGCCGACAAGTCCTCCCAGTACCGCAGGACCACGACCGTCCGCTGCCGCTCGGGCAGCGTGGCGAGCAGCGAGACCAGCAGGTCCCGCTCCGCGACGTCGCCCTGTCCGGCGTCGGCGGCCGCCGGGCGGTCCGGCACGAAGGGCATGAGCAGGTGGGCGACCCGGCGCCGGCGGTGACGGCTGCGGTTGTTGTTCACCAACGCCCGCCGCACGTAGGCGTCGGTCGTCTCCGCACGCAGGCCGCGCCAGTGCGGGTACACCTTGGCGAGTGTCACCTGCACGAGGTCCTCGGCCTCGTGGAAGTCGCCGGTGAGCAGATAGGCGGTGCGCACCAGGGCGGTCCAGCGGGCGGCGACGAAGGAGCTGAAGTCGCCCCAGCCCTCGTCGCCGCCGCGCCGTCCCCCGATCGCCGCCGCCGTGCCGTTCTGCACGCGTGCCTGTCCCCGTTTCCTCCGTGACGCCCGTGACCGGCCGTCACGCCCTCTGTCTCGCCCGGTACGGCCCGGCGGACGGTCGCCGAGCCTCCGTCAGTGCCAGTCGGTCTCGTGGCTGAGCCGCTTGCCGCCGGCGGTGAACGTGTCCACGCTCCGGATGTACTGGCCCTTGCTGATCGGGATGGCGAAGGCGTTGAACCCGGTTCCCCGCAGATGCACCGATTCCGCGCGGTACTTGTGCCCGTCGGTGAAGGTCAGCACCGCGTAGGCGGCCGGCGGGGCGTCCTCCCCGACGAAGAGCCGGTAGCCGGACGTGCCCTTCTCGGTCAGACCCCACAGTCCCTCGCCGAGCACGGGCTGCGCCGGGCCGGTCACGCCGTCGCAGTCCGCCCACGGGCCGCCCTGGTGGTCGATGCGCACGCCGCCCAGGTACATCCGCTCGCACAGCAGTCCGGTGTACTTCGGGGTCGGGACGCCGGGCGGAGGCGTGGGCACCTGGTAGCCGCGGGGCAGGTGGCGGTAGTACTCCAGCTCGACCTTCCAGGTGACGTGGCCCATCCGGCCCTGGCCGACGAGCACGCTCGACACATCCGACCGGGCGGACGCGGCGGAGTTCGCCGGGTTCGCGGTCTTCGCGGTCTTCGCGGCCGGGGCGGCCGCCTTCGGCTTCGCGGGCGGGGCGGTGGAGCCCGCCGCGGCGGAGGCGGAGGCGACGCCCGACAGGGCGATCCCGGTGGCCGCGGCCGCCGCGACACCGGCCCCCGCGAGCACCTTCCAACGGGTCCGCTCGGTCTGTGTGGCAGACACAGGACTCCTCACATCGTTTCGAGAATCGGTAGGGGAAGGAGCCCCCCGGCTCCCTCCCGCCCTCTCTACTCCGTGGCACCGCAGGAGGGTTGCACGGGATCGGCGACAATGGGCCGCACTCGGTGAATCGAGAGACGGGGGCCGGACATGGCGGGCGCAAAGGACACCGACTGGCGTCTGACCGAGGACGTGGAGCAGTTCCGCGCCGCGGCCGACGCCCACCTCGCCGCCGACCCGGCGGCCAACACCGTCCTGCTGACGGTCAGTGAGACGGTGCGACGACGCGGGCCGTTCGCCTTCGACGCCGACCGGCCCGCACGGTTCGGCTGGCGGTCCGGGCCGGACGGGAAGGCCGTCGCCGCCTTCGTGGAGACGCCGCCGCACGGGCCGCTGCTGAGCGTGATGGACACGGAGTCCGCGCGGGCGCTCGCCGGGACGCTCGGGCCGGTTCCGACGGTGATCGGCGAGGACGCCACCGTACGCGCCTACGCGGCCGCCACCGGCCGGGGCTGGCGTGTGTTGCGTGCCGAACGCCTGTTCCGGCTCGGCGAGGTGACCGACCCTGGGTCGCCGCCGGCCGGCGTGGCCCGGCTCGCGAGGGAGGCCGACCTGCCGCTGCTGGAGGGCTGGTTCACCGACTTCGCCGCCTTCATCGGGGAGCAGCAGCGGAACTTCCACGTCGCCGATCGTGTGGCGGACGGGCGCTTGCTGCTCTGGCAGGACGAGACGGGCCGCCCGGTCTCCATGGTCGGCTGGTCGGCGCGGGTCGCCGGACAGGTCCGGGTCGCTCCGGTCTACACGCCCGCCGAGCTGCGCGGCCGGGGCTACGCGGGAGCGGTCGTGACGCAGGCGAGCCGGGAGCTGCAGCGGTCCGGAGCGGAGCAGGTGCTGCTCTTCACGGACCTGGCCAACCCGACCAGCAACGCCCTCTACCAGCGGATCGGCTACCGCCCGCTCGGGGACCACACGGTGGTGGAGTTCACCGCCCCCTAGGACGAGCCGCGTCTACGGCACCCCTGTACGGCGCGAGCACGGCGTGCAGCGCGTCGCGGCGGCGTTCCGGCAGAGTGGCGCGGTGGTCGAGGGACCAGAGCAGCCCGGCGCCCGTCACCGCCGCCTGGACCGTCGCGGTCAGCGCGGTGACGTCCACCCCGGGCCGCAGGTCACCGCGGTCGACCGCCTCGGCGAGCAGCGCAGCCGTGGCCCGGTCCTGGGCCCGGTGCGCGGCGAGCGCGTGGGCGCGGGCCTCGGCGTCCGCGAGGTCCACGCAGAGGAACGCGAGGTGGTTGGCGTACTCCTGCGGAGTCAGCTCGGCCGCCCACAGCCCCGCGACCAGCGCGTCCAGCGCGGCCAGCGGGGAGTCGTGCTCCGCGCGGGCGCGAGCCGTGCCCGCGTCGACCCCGGCGACCGTGCGCGCGGAGAGCGCCAGCAGCAGGCCGCGCTTCGAGCCGAACCGCTGGACCAGCGTGGCCGGAACGAGACCCACCTCCGCCGCGATCAGAGCCAGCGTCAGCCCGGCCGGTCCGGTGCGCCCCATGACACGGGCGGCGGCGTCCAGGATCGCCGAGTCGTCGATGCTGCGCGGCCGCCCCGCCACCATGCCGCTCCCGTCCGTCGTCCGCCGATAAGTGAATGGCTGTTCATTTATCAAAGCAGCACGACGCCCGTGTCGCCAATCGTGTCGTCCGCCCCGGCCGCCGGGCTGCTGTTAGCGTGACGGACATGCGCATCGTCATCGCCGGCGGCCATGGCCAGATCGCCCTCCTTCTCTCCCGCGAGCTCGCCCGTCGCGGCGACCTGGCGGTCGGTCTCATCCGCAAGCCCGAGCAGGCCGACGACCTGCGCGCGGCGGGAGCGGAGCCCGTCGTGCTGGACCTGGAGCAGTCCTCCGTCGAGCAGGTCGCCGAGGTGCTGCGCGCCCAGGCAGCCGACGCGGCCCTCTTCGCGGCCGGAGCCGGGCCCGGCAGCAGCGCGGAACGCAAGTACACCGTCGACCGCGACGGCTCGGTGAAGCTGGCCGCCGCCGCGGAGCAGGCGGGTGTCCGCCGGTTCCTCCAGATCTCCACCATGGGCGCGGGTTCCCCGCCCAGGCCCGGCACCGACGAGGTCTGGGCCGCCTACATCGACGCCAAGACCCAGGCCGAGGACGACCTGCGCCCCCGCTCGCTCGACTGGACGGTGCTGCGTCCCGGCCGCCTGCTGGACACCCCGGGCACCGGCCTGGTCGCCCTCTCCCCGCCCCCGCTGGCCGCGGGCGGCGTGCCGAGGGCGGACGTGGCGCTGGTACTGGCCGAGTTGCTGCGCTCGGGCGCGGGCGGCGGCAGCATTCTGGAGCTCACGAGCGGCGAGACGCCCGCCGCGGACGCGGTGCGGGCGCTGAGCTGAGCGTCCGGGTTCGCGGACGCTCGCGCGAACGGCCCGCGGGTTCTCGCGGCGCTGGCTGTCGGCGTCTTCTGGTAGGACTTGAGGAGCGATGGCCCACTCCGACGTCCCCGAACCCGCCGAAAGCCCGGCGAGCGAACAGCTCGAACTGATCCGGACCGAGCTGCGGCGTGCCAAGGCGCGGCCGAAGCCCAAGCCCATGGCGGAGGGGCTGCCGGTCGCGCGGGTCGTCGTCGACAAGGGCCTGTCGCATCTCGACCAGTACTTCGACTACGCCGTCCCGGCCCGCCTCGACGAGGCCGCGCAGCCGGGGGTGCGGGTGCGGGTCCGCTTCGGCGGACGCGTCGTCAAGGGACAGGGGCGGCGCGAGGGCGGCAAGCTCGTCGACGGGTTCGTCGTCGAGCGCCTCGCGGCCAGCGACTTCGCCGGTCCGCTGGCCCCGCTCGCCCAGGTGCTCTCGCCCGAGCGCGTGCTCTCCCCGGAACTGCTGCGGCTCTGCCGCGCCGTCGCGGACCGCTATGCGGGCACGCTCGCCGACGTGCTCCAACTCGCCGTCCCGCCCAAGCACAACAAGCCGGAGTCCGAGCCGAAGCCGGGGACCCCCGCCGACGTCGCCGCGCCCGAGCCCGGCGGCTGGACCCGCTACGCCGACGGCCCGTCGTACCTGCGCGCGCTCGCCGACGGCGAGTCGCCGCGCGCCGCCTGGACCGCGCTGCCCGGGCCCGGCTGGCCGGACGAGCTTGCCCGCGCGGTCGTGGCCGCCCTCGCGTCCGGTCGCGGCGCGCTCGTGGTGCTGCCCGACGGACGCGCCGTCGCGCGCGTGGACGCGGCACTCGACGCGCTGCTCGGCCCCGGGCGGCACGTCGCGCTCACCGCCGAGCTGGGCGCGGAGGAGCGGTACCGGCGCTGGCTCGCGGTCAGCAGGGGCGCGGTCAGGGCCGTCGTCGGCACGCGCGCGGCGATGTTCGCCCCCGTCACCGATCTCGGCCTGCTGGCGATCTGGGACGACGGCGACTCCTCGCACAGCGAGCCGCACGCCCCCCAACCGCACGCACGCGACGTGCTGCTGCTGCGCGCGGCGGAGGCCGGCGCGGCGGCGCTCGTCGGCGGCTTCGCCGTCACCGTCGAGGCCGCCCAGCTGCTGCGCACCGGTTGGGCCCGCCCGCTCGCCGCCGGGCGCGAGGAGGTGCGCCGTGCCGCGCCGCTGGTGCGGACCGTCGGCGACCACGACCAGGCCGGCGACGTGGCCGCGCTCGCCGCGCGCCTGCCCTCGCTGGCCTGGCGGGTCGCCCGCGACGCGCTCGCCCACGGCCCGGTCCTCGTCCAGGTCCCGCGCCGCGGCTACGTGCCCCGCCTCGCCTGCGGCCGCTGCCGCGAACAGGCGCGCTGCGCCCACTGTGCCGGCCCGCTGGAGGCCCCCGACGCGTCCGGCCCGCTGGTCTGCACGTGGTGCGGTCGCCCCGAGGCCGACTGGCACTGCCGCGAGTGCGGCAGCTTCAAGCTGCGCGCGCAGGTCTTCGGTGCGCGGCGGACCGCCGACGAGCTCGGACGGGCCTTCCCCTCCGTGCCGGTGCGCACCTCCGGCCGCGACGGTGTGCTGGTGACGGTGTCCGGCGCCCCTGCGCTGGTCGTCGCCACGCCGGGCGCCGAGCCCGTCGCCGAGGGCGGCTATGCCGCCGCGCTGCTGCTGGACGCGTGGGTCCTGCTGGGCCGACCCGACCTGCGCGCCGGCGAGGAGGCGCTGCGCCGCTGGTTGAGCGCGTCCGCGCTGGTCCGCGGCGCGGCGGAGGGCGGCACGGTCGCGATCGTCGCGGAGCCCAGCCTGCGCCCGGTCCAGGCGCTGGTCCGCTGGGACCCGGCCGGCTACGCCGGGATGGAGCTCGCGGAGCGAGCGGAGCTCGGTTTCCCGCCCGTCTCCCGCATGGCCGCGGTCAGCGGCGCGCCCGCCGCGGTCCAGGACCTCCTCGACCTCGCCCGCCTCCCCGAGGGCACGGACCTCCTCGGTCCTGTCGCCGTCCCCGTCCCGCGCGGGGAGGATCGCGTCGACCGCATGCTCCTCCGCGTCGCCCCGGGCCGCGGCGCAGCCCTGGCCACCGCGCTCAAGGCCGCGCAGGCGGCCCGCCTTGCCCGCGGCAAGTCCGATCCCGTCCGCGTCCGCATCGACCCCCCGGACATCGGCTGAGACGCTCACAGGAGGAGAGGACTCTGCAGGCGAGATGCCATGCACTCTCCAGGGGCGCAGGGAACCGCGCGAAGAACCACCCGGTGCGGACGGCCCCGCTCGTTCGGCGCGCCACGTGGGTGGGTGGCTTGTCGCGCAGTTCCCCGCGCCCCTGAGGAGGCGCAACAACAGGCCGGCGCGTCGGTGACCGCTACCGCGGGTAGCCGCGGGAGGGGGCGGGGAGTGCGGGGCCGCGGCGGGCGGAGGGGATGGGGGCGCGGAGGGAGGAGGGCTGCGGGGCCGGGGGCCCCGCGTGCTGTTGGGGCAGCGGCACCTCTCCCGCCGACGGGAGCCCGGGCGTCTCGGCGACGATCTCGCCGTCCTCCAGCGGAGCGCGCTGCGGGCCGGGCTGCAGACCCTGCCCGGTGCCGTCAGGCACATTGCGGCGGACGCCGTACCGCCGGTGGACCGCCTGCTTGGTCACGCCGAGCGCCGAGCCCACGGCGTCCCAGGAGAAGCCGAGCGAACGGTCGAACTCCACCGCGGCCGCGACCAGCCCCTCCACGCTGTCGCGCAGCTCCTGGGCAAGCCGGACGGTCGGCGCGGGCGCCCGCCCGTAGACCACGAAGCCCGCGGCGGTCGTGGGGCGGCGCGGCCGGTAGACGTTGCCCAGCTGGGCGGTCAGCGTGCGCAGCGCGTCCACCTGGCGGCGCACCCGCTCGATGTCGCGGACCAGCAGGTGGAGGCTGGCTCGGGCACGGGCGTCGTGCGTGGCGTGTTCGACCATGTCGTGTGTGCCTCTCGGACGGCGGTGGGCGGACCGCGAGGGGGAGGGTTCCGGCGGTCAATCTCCTTTGACCAACGCCCGAAGTGTCGGATCGGTCACGATGGGGGCGTGCGGGAGGGCGCACAGGAGGTCGCACGGGGCTCGTGCTGCCCGCACGCAACGCGCGAGTGAGCCCCTGCCCAGGCCCTCTAGACTTGATCCTCCGAGCATTCGAGGCATCTTGTGGTACCAGTGCACGGCCGCGCGCGGGCCCGCCGCCATTGGGGGAGGCGCGGCGCGGCCACCCTGCACGCACCCACCCTGACGACGGGAGTCCGCGCCGTGGCGATCCAGCCGATCCGTATCTTCGGCGATCCGGTGCTGCGCATGAAGGCGCAGCCGGTCACCACCTTCGACAAGGAGCTGCGGAACCTCGTCCGGGACCTGACCGAGACGATGAAGGACGCCCCGGGCTCCGGCCTGGCGGCCCCTCAGATCGGCGTCTCGCTGCGGGTGTTCACCTACCACGTGGACGGCGAGCTGGGTCACCTGGTCAACCCGACGCTCGACCTCACCGACGAGCAGCAGGACGGCGAGGAGGGCTGCCTCTCGCTGCCCGGCCTGAGCTTCGACACCCGCCGGTCCTTCGGCGTCGTCGCGAAGGGCTTCACCATGCACGGCGACCCGGTGACGGTCGAGGGAACGCAGCTGCTCGCCCGCTGCATCCAGCACGAGACCGACCACCTCGACGGGATCATCTTCATCGACCGGCTGGACCGGGAGCAGCGCAAGGCCGCGATGAAGGCGATCCGCGACGCGGACTGGGGCGGTGAGCCGGCCCCCCAGGTGCGGGTCTCCCCGCACAGCACCTTCGGCCGCGCGTTCTGAGACCTCGCGGCCGCAGTCCCGAGCCGCAGCACCGTTCCCCGCAGCCAGAGAAAGGCACTGGTACTCGCATGAAGTTGGTCTTCGCCGGCACCCCCGAGGTCGCGCTTCCGTCGCTGGACGCGCTGATCGCCTCGCGCCACGAGGTGGTCGCCGTGGTCACCCGCCCCGACGCGCCCGCCGGCCGCGGCCGCAGGCTGGTCGCCAGTCCGGTCGCGCAGCGCGCGGAGGAGGCGGGCATCGAGGTGCTGAAGCCCGCGAAGCCGCGGGACCCGGAGTTCCTGGAGCGCCTCGCCGAGATCGCCCCCGACTGCTGCCCCGTCGTCGCCTACGGCGCGCTGCTGCCGAAGGCCGCGCTGGAGGTCCCGGCGCGCGGGTGGGTCAACCTCCATTTCTCGCTGCTGCCCGCGTGGCGTGGCGCGGCGCCGGTCCAGCACGCGGTGCTGGCCGGTGACGAGGTCACCGGCGCGTCGACCTTCCTCATCGAGCAGGGCCTCGACTCCGGTCCGGTCTACGGCACGGTGACGGAGGAGGTCCGCACCACCGACACCAGCGGTGATCTGCTCGGCCGGCTCGCGGACTCCGGCGCGCGGCTGCTGGTCGCCACCATGGACGGCATCGAGGAGGGCACGCTGGAGGCCCGTCCCCAGCCGGCCGACGGGATCACCGTCGCGCCCAAGATCACCGTCGAGGACGCGCGCATCGACTGGACCGCGCCCGCGCTCCGCGTCGACCGCGTCGTCCGCGGCTGCGCGCCCGCGCCGGGCGCGTGGACGGAGTTCCGCGGCGAACGCCTGAAGGTGGGCTCGGTGCGCCCGATCGTGGGCCGATCGGAGCTGGCGCCGGGTGAGGTGGCCGTGCAGAAGAACACGGTCCGTGTGGGCACCGGCTCGTACGAGGTGGAACTGGGCGAGGTGCAGCCGCAGGGCAAGAAGCGGATGCCCGCCGGCGACTGGGCCCGCGGCGCCCGCGTCGAGCCCGGCGAGCAGCTCACGTAGCTCCGCGCGGGACCTCGCCCCCACCTCAGGGGCGTGGGGCTGAGCCGATGTGCGGCTCCGCCGCGTGGGCGCGGGCGACCACCCTGTGCGGATGGCCCTGCGCGTTCAGGACCATCCGCTCATCGGTGGCTTGTCGCGCAGTTCCCCGCGCCCCTGAGGTTGCTGCCTGGTAGCTCGCCTGCAGATGACCGCGCCCTCGGGGTCGGGCAAGCGGGCGTCAGCCCGAGCAGGCGCCGTCGCGCTTGGTGCCGGTGAGGTCGCCGCAGGCGAGGAAGCCGTGGCCGCGGAGGGCGGAGAGGGCCGGCCGGAAGTCCTCCTCCTTGATCGCGGTCTCGCCCGCGTTGCGGACCCGCAGCAGGACCAGGCTGCCCTGCTTCACCGGCTTGTTGCGGAACTGGATGTCCCAGAAGTTCGGGCCCTGGTTCTGTCCCGGAGCGCTGGCGTGCGGGTCGCCCCCCGGCTGGTCCTGCCCCTGGTTGATCGGCTCGTCGTAGAGGACGCCCCAGGAGATCTCCCGGGCCGGGCGGCGGCTGCGCCAGAACAGACCCGCCCCCGTGGTGATCGCCGCGACGAGCAGTGCCCCCAGCACTCCGCGGCTGTCGATGAACGTGTTGACGGTGTCCAAGGCCGAAGCCAGCTGCATCATGCACATCCCCCGGATACGTCATCCGGAAGTCTCCTACCGCCGCGCGGCGGAGGGATGGGCTCCAGGTAGCCGAAGGGTGAACCGTCAACAAGCGGAGCGTCAGGAGCCACACACTCCTGGCATTCCGTCAGTAAGGCGCTCCGCCACCCATGCGGCATGATGGGCACTACGCACAGGAACCGCCCACCGTGGATCCGGATCCGTGCATAGCAACCGTCAGCACCTTCAGGCACAGAGGTAGAGCCGAACCATGAGCAGCCCCGGCCCCGCATCCCGTCCGTCGACGGCGAAGAAGCGCCCCTACCGCAAGCCGGCGCAGGATCCCGCCCGCCGGCTCGCCTTCGACGCCCTGCGGGCCGTCGACGAGCGTGACGCCTACGCCAACCTGGTCCTTCCGGCGCTGCTGCGCAAGGCCGAGCAGGACGTGAACTTCACCCGCCGCGACGCCGCCTTCGCCACCGAGCTGGTCTACGGGACGCTGCGCATGCGCGGCAGCTACGACGCGATCATCGCCGCCTGCGTGGACCGCCCGCTCGGCAAGATCGACCCGCCGGTCCTCGACGTCATCTCGCTCGGCGCGCACCAGCTGCTGGCCACGCGCATCCCCACCCACGCCGCGGTCTCCGCCACCGTCGACCTCGCGCGCACGGTGCTGACCGACGGCCCGGCGAAGTTCGTCAACGCGGTGCTGCGCAAGATCTCCCAGCACGACCTGGACACCTGGCTGGAGAAGGTCGCCCCGCCGTACGAGGAGGACGCCGAGGACCACCTGGGCGTGCTCTTCTCGCATCCGCGCTGGGTGGTCTCCGCGCTGTGGGACGCGCTCGGCGTCTGGCAGCCGGAGGCGGCCGGCCGCACCGCGATGGAGGAGCTGCTCGCCGCCGACAACGACCGCCCCGCGGTGACCCTGGTCGCCCGTCCGGGCCGCTCGACCGTCGAGGAGCTGCGGTCCGCGCTCGACGAGGACGCGACCGAGGCGGGCCGCTGGTCCCCGTACGCGGTCCGGCTGGCCGAGGGCGGCGACCCGGCCGATCTGCGGGCGGTGCGCGAGAACCGCGCGGGCGTCCAGGACGAGGGCAGCCAAATGGTTGCCGCGGCGCTCGCCGCCGCGCCGCTGGAGGGCCGCGACTCCGTCTGGCTCGACGGCTGCGCCGGACCCGGCGGCAAGGCCGCCCTGCTCGGCGCGCTCGCGGCGGAGCGCGGCGCGGCCCTGGTCGCCTCCGAGGCCCAGCCCCACCGCGCCCGCCTGGTGGCCCGCGCGCTGGAGGGCAACCCCGGCCCCTACGCGGTGATCACCGCGGACGGCACGCGCCCGGCATGGAAGGCCGGCAGCTTCGACCGCGTGCTGGTCGACGTCCCCTGCTCCGGCCTCGGTGCGCTGCGCCGCCGCCCGGAGGCGCGGTGGCGACGTCGGCCCGCCGACGTCGCCAACTTCGCCCCTCTTCAGCGGGGTCTGCTGCGCAGCGCGATCGACGCGACGCGGCCCGGCGGCGTCGTCGGCTACGCGACGTGCTCCCCGCATCTCGCGGAGACCCGCGTCGTCGTCCAGGACGTCCTGAAGGGCCGCGAGGACGTCGAGTGGATCGACGCCCGTGAGACCCTCCCCGGCGTCCCGCACCTGGGCGACGGCCCGGACATCCAGCTGTGGCCGCACCTGCACGGCACGGACGCGATGTACCTCGCGCTGCTGCGCAAGCGCTGAGGGAACCCGCCCGAGGGGATGGCCCTGTCCGCTCGGGACCTCATCGACCTGGGTGGCTTGTCGCGCAGTTCCCCGCCCCCTGGGGGGGTGAGGCATGATGACAAGCAATCCGTCGCCGTGATCGACTCGAAAGTGCGTGAGATGCCCCAGATCTGTCCCAGCATCCTGTCCGCCGACTTCGCCCGGCTCGCCGAGGAGGCGGAGGCGGTCCGGGGTGCGGACTGGCTGCACGTGGACGTGATGGACAACCACTTCGTGCCGAACCTGACCCTCGGTCTGCCGGTGGTCGAGTCGCTGAGCAAGGCCACGGACATCCCGCTCGACTGCCACCTGATGATCGAGAACCCGGACCGCTGGGCTCCGCAGTACGCCGAGGCGGGGGCCGGGTCCGTGACGTTCCACGTCGAGGCCGCGGCCGCGCCGGTCCGGCTGGCGCGGGACCTGCGGGCGCTCGGGGCGCGTGCGTCGATGGCGCTGCGGCCGGCCACGCCGATCGAGCCGTACGAGGACCTGCTGCCCGAGCTGGACATGCTGCTGATCATGACCGTGGAGCCGGGCTTCGGCGGGCAGGCGTTCCTGGACATCATGCTGCCGAAGATCCGCCGGACCCGGCAGCTGATCGACAAGCACGGGCTGCAGCTGTGGCTGCAGGTCGACGGCGGGGTGTCCGCCTCCACGATCGAGCGGTGCGCGGACGCCGGGGCGGACGTGTTCGTGGCGGGCTCGGCCGTCTACGGCGCGGACGATCCGGCGGCGGCCGTCGCGGCGCTGCGGTCGCAGGCGCGGGAGGCCACGGAGAAGGCGCCCTGGGTGCGCAAGCTGTGAATCGTTCCTCGTTCGGGACCCGCCTTTTCGCTAGTGTTGTAGATAATCACAAGGCCATATGGATGATCCTCCAAGGTGCGGTCGGTTTTCCGGCCGCCGCCTTGTAGCGTCGTGCCATGAACCGCGCGGATCCGGACCGTAGGCTGAAGGCATGCGGTTCCTGAATCCGGTCACCGGCGAGCTGGACGCCCGTCCCTCTGCTCCCTACGACCTCACGTACGACGACGTCTTCATGATCCCCAGCCGTTCGGCGGTGGGGTCGCGGCAGGCGGTCGACCTGTCCAGCAACGACGGCACCGGGACGACGATCCCGCTGGTCGTCGCCAACATGACCGCCGTGGCCGGCCGACGGATGGCCGAGACGGTGGCCCGGCGCGGCGGCATCGTCGCGATCCCGCAGGACATTCCGATCGAGGTCGTCTCCGAGGTCGTCGGCTGGGTCAAGCAGCGCCACCTGGTGCACGACACCGCCGTGACGCTCGCGCCCGGCGCGACCGTCGCCGACGCGTTCTCGCTGCTGCACAAGCGCGCCCACGGCGCGATCGTCGTGGTCGAGGACGGCAAGCCGGTCGGCGTGGTCAGCGAGGCCGACCTCAAGGGTGTGGACCGCTTCACCAGCCTCGCCGCCGTGATGAGCAAGGAGCTGCTGCTCCTCGAGGAGAGCGTCGACCCGCGCGAGGCGTTCGAGAAGCTCTCCGCAGGTCACCGCAAGCTCGCTCCCGTCGTCGACGGCCGGGGCGACCTCGTCGGCATCCTCACCCGGAAGGGCGCGCTGCGCGCGACCCTCTACAACCCGGCCGTGGACGCGGGCGGCAGGCTGCGGATCGCCGCCACCGTCGGCATCAACGGCGACGTGGCCGGCAAGGCCAAGGCGCTGCTGGAGGCCGGTGCGGACGTGCTGGTCGTGGACACCGCCCACGGCCACCAGGAGTCGATGATCAACGCGCTGCAGGCCGTGCGCGGGCTGGATCCGCAGGTGCCGATCGTGGCGGGCAACGTCGTCGCCCCGGAGGGCGTGCGCGACCTGGTCGAGGCGGGCGCGGACATCCTCAAGGTCGGTGTCGGCCCCGGTGCCATGTGCACCACCCGGATGATGACCGGCGTCGGCCGCCCGCAGTTCTCCGCCGTGCTGGAGTGCGCGGCCGAGGCCCGCAGGCTCGGCAAGCACGTCTGGGCCGACGGCGGCGTGCGCCACCCGCGCGACGTGGCGATGGCGCTGGCCGCGGGTGCGTCCAACGTCATGATCGGCTCCTGGTTCGCCGGCACCTACGAGTCGCCCGGCGACCTGCAGACGGCCCCCGACGGCCGCCAGTACAAGGAGAGCTTCGGCATGGCCTCCGCGCGCGCCGTGCGCAACCGCACCGCCGAGGAGTCCAACTACGACCGCGCCCGCAAGGCGCTGTTCGAGGAGGGCATCTCCACCTCCAGGATGTACCTGGACCCAGCCCGACCCGGCGTCGAGGACCTGATCGACTCGATCGTCGCGGGTGTCCGCTCCTCCTGCACCTACGCCGGTGCGGACTCGCTGGAGGACTTCCACCGCAAGGCCGTGGTGGGCGTCCAGAGCGCGGCCGGCTTCGCCGAGGGCAAGCCGCTGCACGCCAGCTGGTGACGTCCGGTCGGTGACGTTCAGCTGATCATCGCCGTCTGCCTGCTCGCCTCCCGCAGGTCGCGCACGTCGCGCAGCGGGGTGAGCAGGCAGCGGCTCATCATGCCGGTGGAGCGGTCGAGCGCGGCCGCGGCGGCCGCGTAGGCCTCCGGCTTTCCGCGCAGCTCCCACAGCATGCGGGCCGACGCCCAGGCCGCGTCGCGTGCGGCGTCGATGCTCCACGCGTCCAGCAGGTGCAGCAGCGGGTCGGCGACGTCCAGCTCCGGCGGCAGTGTCAGCAGTTCGTCGCGGACCTGCTGCTCCACGCCCGCCAGCAGGTCGTTGACGCGGTGGAAGTCGGCCTCCAGCTCCTGCGGTGGGCAGTCGAGGCTGCGGCAGGAGTCGACGACCGAGAGCGGCAGGTCGTGCTCGATGTGGCTGTTCATGCCCGCCAGGGCGAACTGCACCGGGCGGATGCCCGGGTGCAGCCGCAGGTCCAGCAGCGGCCGCCAGCAGGCGGGCGGCGCGTCCGCGCCCAGCGCGCCCAGGAAGCGGTCCGCGAACAGGGTGTCCAACCGGGCGACGTCGACGGGCGAGCCGAAGTAGCCGTCCTCGCCGAGGCGTTGCACCAGGGCGTCGGTGACCTGGAGGTAGACGCCGCCGAACACCCCGACGCCGTCGCCGGGCGGCAGCCCTGACACGGCGTCACCGAGCCGCGCCGCCACGACGGCGACGGCATCGGCGGGCGCGGTGCTCAGCTCCATGCCGCCAGCATCGCAGCGCGCCCCCACCTGCGGCGATCCGCCGCGCGGGTGGATCACAACGCGCCCGCGTCCCGCGCCGACCACACCGACGGGTAGACCGGACGCCAGCCCAACCCCTCCCGGAGCGAGAGGTTGGAGGCGATGCCGTTCCACGGGTCGGGGTCGACGGCGTCGGCGTTGGCCGACGGGAAGGCGGTGCCGTTCAGGTGGTGGATGTCCCAGGCGGTGACGGGCGCGTCGTCGGACGCGTTGTAGCTCCGGCCCTCGATGCCGGGCGTGCGCAGGGCGCGGAAGAGAGCCTGGGCGACGTCCGCGTGGTGGACCATCTGGAGCCGCCGGTGGGCCGGCCAGTCGGCGATGAAGCGCCCCGCGCCCGGGAGGTGCGGGTCGCCCTCGCCGTAGACGAAGGCCAGACGCACGATCACCAGGCGCAGGTCCGCGACGGCGGCGAGTCCGGCCTCGGCCTCCGCCTTGGAGCGCGGGTAGACGCCCCAGACGGACTCGGGCGCCGGTTGGTCCTCGGGGACGGCCGGACGGCCCCGGCCCGCGCCGTAGACCAGGTTGGTGCTCGCCTGGACGAAGCGGCGGACGCCTGCCGCCGCGGCCTCCCGGCCGAGCGCGACCGCCGCGTCGCGGTTGACCGCCCAGGCCTCCTCGTCCGGCACACCGCGGAAGGCGGCCGCCACGTTCACCACGTCGTCCACGCCCTTCAGGGCGCGCTTGCGGTCGTCGGCCTCGCGCAGGTCGCCCAGCACGGCCTCCGCGCCGAGCCCGGTGCAATGCCGCGCGCTCTCCTCGCCACGCACCAGCACCCGCACCGTCTCGTCCGGTCGGACCCACTGCAGCAGGCGCGGCACGAACCGCCGTCCGACCTGCCCCGTCGCGCCCGTCACCAGAATCGTCGTCATGGTTCTGCTCCGTCGTTCGGCTGTCTCGGGCCTTGTGGCCCGATGACGACCACTCTTCCGCCGGTGCGCCCCGGGCGGGAGAGACCTGCCGATCGGGGGACCGGCGATCCCTGGCTACCCACGGCGCAGGAGGGCAGGCTGGGAGGCATGGACCGACCCGTGGACCGCCCCGCACTCGCCGACTTCCTGCGCCGAAGCAGGGAGCGGCTGAACACCGCCGACGTGGGCCTGCCGGACGGCGCCCGCCGTCGCACGCCGGGACTGCGTCGCGAGGAGGTGGCCGGGCTCGCCGGGATGTCGGTGGACTACTACACGCGCCTGGAGCAGCAGCGTGGACCGCGTCCCTCACCGCAGCTGCTCGCGGCGCTGGCCCGCGCCCTGCGGCTGGGCGACGACGAGCGGGACCACCTCTTCCACCTGTCCGGCCAGCAGCCGCCGCAGCACCACCACGTCGCGGACCACGTCCGTCCCGGGCTGCTGCTGATCCTGGACCGGCTCTGGGACACCCCGGCGCAGATCATCTCCGACCTCGGCGACGTGCTGGTGCAGAACCCGATGTCGCGGGCGCTGTGGGGTGACGCGAACGGGCGGCCGCCCGAGCAGCGCAACCTCATCCGCCGCTGGTTCACCGACACCGCCGCCCGCGCGGTGATGCCCGCCGAGGACCACGAGCGGCTCGGCCGCTCCCACGTCGCGCATCTGCGCGCCGTCGCAGCCGCCCGCCCGGAGGACCGCCGCGCGGAGCGGCTGGTGGCGGAGCTGTTGGCGCGGTCGCCCGAGTTCGCCGCCTACTGGGCCGAGCACGATGTCGGCCTGCGGCGCAGCGACGTGAAGCGCATCGTGCATCCGGTGGTGGGCCTGCTGGAGCTCTCCTGCGAGGTGCTGGTCACCGACGGCGGCGAGCAGCGGCTGCTCGTCTACACCGCCGAGCCCGGCAGCGTCACCGCGGAACGGCTGGAGCTGCTGCGCGTGGTCGGCCTCCAGGACCTGGGCACGCGGGACTCGGTGACCCGCTGACCGGCCTCGGCGGCGCGCCGAGACCCGCCGGCCCGGGCCCGGAGACACGGGCGAGCCGGAGTAGGGGGCAGGGCCGAGAGGCCGACTACCCTGTCCACCACGGCGGGCGGACATCCCGCACGTCTGCACCCTCGCCGGACCGAGCGCGCCGGACCCCTGGACCCCTGAACCCCTGGACCCCTGGACACAGTCTCATGACCACCGCGGTCGTCGTCGGCGGCGGGCCCAACGGGCTCGCCGCGGCTGCCCTGTTGGCCAGGGCAGGCCTCCAGGTCACCCTGCTCGAAGCCGCGGCGGAGGTCGGTGGCGGCACGCGCAGCGAGGAGGCCCTGTTGCCCGGCCTGCTGCACGACCACTGCTCGGCCGTCCATCCCCTCGCCATCGGCTCGCCCGCCCTGCGAGCCCTCGAGCTGGACCGGCACGGGCTCCGGTGGCTGCTGCCGGAGGTCGACTGCGTCCACCCGCTCGACGACGGCACGGCCGGGGTGCTGCTGCGGTCGGTGGCCGGGACCGCCCGCGGGCTCGGGGCGGACGCGGGGCGCTACCGCGCGCTGCTGGGGCCGTCGGTGCGGCGCTGGGACGCCCTCGCAGGCGACGTGATGGGTCCGCTGCTGCGCGTCCCCGACCACCCGCTGCCGCTCGCGCGGTTCGGACCGCCGACGCTCCTGCCGGCCGAGGTCCTGGCGCGCCTGTTCCGCACCCCGCAGGCGCGGGCGCTGTGGGGCGGCGTCGCCGCTCATGCGTTCCGCCCGCTGTCCGAGCCGCTGAGCTCGGCGATCGGGCTCGGCATCCTCACCGCAGGACACGCGTCGGGCTGGGCCGTCGCAGAAGGCGGATCGGGTGCCATCGCCCGCGCGTTGGAGCGCGCCCTGCGCGCTCACGGCGGTGAGGTCCGCACAGGCGTGCGCGTCACCGACCGCGCTTCCCTCCCCCGGGCGGACGTGACCCTGCTCGACCTCGACCCCGGTCAGGTCGCCGCGCTCTACGGCGACCTGCTGCCGGCGCGTGTGCGCACCGCGTACCGGCGGTTCCGCCGCGGCCCCGGCGCGTTCAAGCTCGATCTCGCGGTCGAGGGCGGTGTGCCGTGGACCGCGGCGGCCGCGCGCCGCGCGGGCACCGTCCACCTCGGCGGCACGTTCGCCGAAGTCGCCCACGCGGAAAGGGAGGTGGCGGCCGGGCGGATGCCGGACCGTCCGTTCACGCTGGTGGGCCAGCAGTACCTCGCGGACCCGTCGCGCTCGGTGGGCGGCGTGCACCCGGTGTGGACGTACGCGCACGTGCCGCACGGCTACGACGGGGACGCGACGGAGGCGATACTGCGGCAGTTGGAGCGGTTCGCGCCCGGGGTGCGCGACCGGATCGTGGGCCTGCGCGCCACCCGGCCCGCGGACTTCGCCGCGACCAACCCCAACTTCGGCGGCGGGGACATCCTCACGGGCGCGAAGTCGCCGCTGCGGTTGCTGCTCGGGCCGCGTGCGGCGCTCGACCCGTACGCCACCGGCATCCCCGGCGTCTTCCTCTGCTCCGCCGCCACCCCACCCGGCCCGGGCGCCCACGGCATGTGCGGCGCCGGCGCGGCCAAGGCCGCCCTGCGCCACCTGGCGACTCCCCGGCGCCTGTAGGGCGGTGGGCAACCCCCTGCCGGGCCGGGGAGGTTCGCCCGACCTCCGGTTGTCACGCCGTCGGGCACAGCCGGGCGCGCCGGGCACGGGAAGGTGCGGCCGCGACGGGATGCGGGCGATGGTCCCCGCCCGTGGACGGGAGCCTCGGCATGGAGGCCGTGCGCGGCGGAGCTCCGGCGGAGCGCCGAGGCGTCGGCGGGCACCCGGGTGGCGCGCCTACTCGGTTGCCAGATCCGCCAAGTAGGCGTCCAGCAGGGCCCGCTGGCGCTCCGGGGGGAACTCGGCCGGGGCGAAGAGGGCCTGGACCACCAGGCCGAGGACGAAGCTCTGGGCCGCGCCTGCGAGGTCCTCCGGGGTGCGGTCGGTGCGGAGTTCGCCGCGGTCCTGGGCGGCGGCCGCGAAGGCGGCCATGCGGGTGCGGGCGCGGCGGTAGCGCGCGGCGTGGTCTCCGGCGAGCTCGGGATCGGCGAGGGCCGCGTCCCAGGAGCTGACCCAGATACGGGAGCCCGCCGCGCTCTCGGGAGTGAGCGGCAGGATGTCCAGCAGCGCCGCGCGCAGCGCGGGCAGGCCCTCGGCGTCGGGGCCCGCGGCCTCGGTGTGGGGACGCGGACGGGCCGCGTGGGCCTCGTCGAGCAGGTCCAGCGCGTAGCGCAACAGCGCGCGCTTGCTGGGGAAGTAGTGCGTGAGCAGGCCCGTCGTCGCGCCCAGTTCGCCCGCGACCGCGCGCAGGGTCAGCCCGGCGAAGCCGCGTTCGGTCAGGACGCGCCAGACGGCCGCGGAGACCTCGGCGCGGCGGGCTTCGTGGTCACCGCGGGCGGGAGTCATGGCGACAGCGTACATACCCAACGCTTGTTATGTACTATCGGCCCCGTCGTCCTCCCTTCGAAGACAGGACCGCCCGTGTACGCCGTCGCCCTCGCCCCCGATGCCGAACTCCGCCCGCTGGATCCGTGGCAGGCGGAGGAGTTCCTCGCCCACATCGACCGCGCGCGGGAGGGGATCGACCCGTTCATCCCGTTCGCGGCACGCAACACCGACCTCGAATCGGCCCGCGCGACGCTCCAGGGCTACGCCGACCGGCAGGCCCAGGACACGGGCCGGATCTACGGCATCTGGCTCGACGGCACGCTCGTCGGCGGCGTGATGTTCGTACGCTTCGATGCGGCGGCGGGCAACTGCGAGATCGGCGTCTGGTCCGAGCCGGCCGGCCAGGGGCGCGGCCTGGTGACCGCCGCCGTGCGGCGCCTGCTCGCCTACGCCTTCGAGGAGCGCGGCATGTACCGGGCGGAGTGGTGGAGCAGCACCCGCAACGAGCGCAGCCGGGCTGTCGCCCAGCGCCTGGGCATGACGCTCGACGGGACGCTGCGGCAGTACTACCCGCACAACGGCGTCCGCCACGACAAGGAGATCTGGTCGATGCTCGCCTCGGAGTGGCCCGACGCCCCGCGCTCCTGACGTCCCGGGGGCCGCCCCCGGGGCTGACCCCCTGGGGCGGCCCTCCGCCGCTACGCCGTCGCCTCCGCCGCCGCGCGCCCCGCCGCGCGGCCCGAGAAGAGGCAGCCGCCCAGGAACGTCCCCTCCAGCGCGTTGTAGCCGTGGACGCCGCCGCCGCCGAAGCCTGCCACCTCGCCCGCCGCGTACAGGCCGGGCACCGGCGCGCCGTCGGCGCCGAGCGCGCGGGAGGAGAGGTCGGTCTGGATGCCGCCGAGCGTCTTGCGGGTCAGCACGTGCAGCTTGACGCCGATCAGCGGCCCGGCGGCCGGGTCGAGCAGGCGGTGCGGGGCGACGGTGCGCCCGAGGCGGTCGCCCAGGTAGCGGCGGGAGTTGCGGATGCCCTGCACCTGGGCGTCCTTGCTGAACGGGTTGGCCACCTGCAGGTCCCGCGACTCGATCTGACGGCGGATCACCGACGGGTCCAGCAACGGCTTCTCCGTCAGCGCGTTCATCTTCGCGACCAGCTCCTCCAGCCCGGCCGCGACGACGAAGTCCGCGCCGTGCTGCTTGAAGGCCTCGACCGGCGCGGGGGCGCCCTTGCCGAGCAGGCGTTCGCGCAGGAAGGCGCGGCGGTCCTTGGCGGTGATGTCCGGGTTCTGCTCGGAGCCGGAGAGGGCGAACTCCTTCTCGATGATCCGCTGCGTGAGGACGAACCACGAGTGGTCGTGCTCGGCCAGCTCCGGCGCGGTGCGCAGGTGGCGCAGCGTGCCGAGGGTGTCGTAGCCGGGCAGGTACGGCGACGGGAGGCGGCGGCCGAGCGCGTCGAACCACATCGAGGACGGGCCGGGCAGGATCCGGATGCCGTGGCCGGGCCAGATCGGGTTCCAGTTCTGGATGCCCTCGGTGTAGTGCCACATCCGGTCGCGGTTGACCAGGCGCGCCCCGGCGCGCTCGCCGATCTCCAGCCCCCGGCCGTCGACGTAGGCCGGCACGCCGGTCACCATGTTCGCCGGGGCGGTGCCCAGCCGCTCGGGCCAGAAGCGGCGCACCAGCTCGTGGTTGGCGCCGATCCCGCCGGTGGTCAGGATGACGGCCTGCGCGGTCAGTTCGAAGTCCGCGACCTCCTCGCGGCTGCTGGCCACGCCACGGGCGGAGTCGTCCGCTGCCAGCACCCGCCCGCGCACGCCGGTGACGACCCCGTCGGTGGTCACGACTTCGTCCACCCGGTGCCGGTGATGGAACGTCAGCCGTCCTGCCGCGGCCGCCTGCCGGGCGTAGCGGACGAAGGGCTCGACCACGCCGGTGCCGGTGCCCCAGGCGACGTGGAAGCGCGGCACCGAGTTGCCGTGGCCCTCGGCGCGCAGGTCGCCGCGCTCGGCCCAGCCGACGGTGGGGAGGAAGGAGATGCCGTGCCGCTCCAGCCAGGAGCGCTTCTCGCCCGCCGCGAACTCCACGTAGGCGCGGGCCCAGCGGGCGCCCCAGGCGTCCTCGTCCTCGGCGCGGTCGAACTGCGCGCTGCCCTGCCAGTCGCCCCAGGCGAGCTCGAAGGAGTCCTTGACGCCCATCCGGCGCTGCTCGGGGGAGTCGACCAGGAACAGGCCGCCGAAGGACCAGAACGCCTGGCCGCCCAGGTTGGCCGCGTTCTCCTGGTCGACCAGCGCCACCTTCCGTCCCCGGGAGACGAGTTCGTGCGCGGCGGTGAGACCGGCCAGGCCGGCCCCGACGATGATGACGTCAGCGTCCATGGTTACAGGTCCTCGGTGGGGGTCGTGGCGGGGTCTGTTCCGGTG
>NZ_BBPP01000013.1:43761-45561 GCF_000787835.1 Streptacidiphilus melanogenes | reverse complement strand
TCTGTTCCGGTGGGGGCGGGCGTGGGGGAGAGGATCGCGGTGAGCAGCCGGCCGAGCCAGGCCCGCGCGGCGTCGAGATCGCCGTCGAGCAGGAGCTGGACGGTCACGCCGTCGTAGAGCGCGATGACCGCGCGCGCCGCCTCGCCCGCGTCGCCGAGCAGCGCGGGCAGCGGGCGGCCGCGCTCGGCCAGCTCGCGCAGGCGTTGGGCGCAGACGTCGCGCAGGGTCTCGCGGTGGTCGGCGAGCGCGCGGGCGACGCCGGGGCGGCGGGCGGCGTGCAGCAGGAACTCGGTCTTGACCAGCAACCAGTCGCGGTCCAGCAGCAGTTCGCGGGTGACCTGGGCGGTGAGCTCGGCGAGCGTCAGCTCGGGCTCGCCTTCCGTGGTGGCGAGAGCCTCCGTGAGCTGCCGTGCGATCAGCGCGGAGCGGTCGTCGTAGAGCGCGAAGAAGAGCTCGTCGAGGTCGGTGAAGTTGGAGTAGAAGGCGCCGCGTGTGAATCCGGCGGCGTCGCAGACGGCCTCGATGGTGGTGTGCCCGAAGCCGTTGGCCGCGAAGACGTCGAAGGCGGCCTCCAGCAGGCGCGCTCGGGTCAGTGCCCGGCGCCTGGTGACGCGCGCGGGCGCTGCCCCGGCCTGACCTGCGACGACGCTCGACGGCATCGGCCCCTCGTTTCGATACGTCGGTGTATCCGATACGCGAATGTATCGTGCGTCGCCGACGGCGTCGAGAGCGGACGCGCCGGAGGTGGGTGGAGATGAGGTGGGTGGAGACGAGGCGAGGGAGTCGCGGGAGGATACAGCGGCTGGTCCGGCGGGGGAACGGCGGCGGCGCAGGGCCGGGGGCGTCCGTATGATGACCGACCCATGGAGCCCCAACCGGAACTCGTCCGTCCGTACGTCACCGCTCTGAGCGGCGAAACGGACATGTCCTCCGACCTGCCCGAGCCGCCCGAGTGGCCCACCCCGGCGGCCCGGCGCGTGCACGCGCCCGTGCGTCCGGCGGTGGGTCGCGTCGGCGGGCGGCCCCTGCAGCCGGCACAGCGGGGGCTCTCCCGTGGGCTGACCGCGGCGCTCGCGCTGGGCGCGCTCGCGGCCGTCGGGCTGGTCGTGGCCGTGACGACGGACGGGGGAGGCGGCCCCCACAAGGCCGCGTCGGGGTCCGTCGCCGCGCCTGCCGCGCTCCCCACGTCAGGCGGCTCCGCGACGTCGGCCGCCACGACCGCGGCGGCGAGCCGCAGTGCGCACCCGGTGGTCCTACCGGCGCACGGGACGGTCGCGACCGCCGCCCCGCAGAAGTCCGCTTCCGCGACTCCCACCGCGTCGCAGCCCGCGCCCGCCGCGGCCGACGGCACACTGCGCCCGGGTGACCGCGGCCCGGCCGTCGTACGGCTGCAACAGCTGCTGTTCCAGCAGGGCTTCACCTACGTGGCGGTCACCGGCGTCTACGACGCGGCTACCACACGCGGGGTGACGCAGCTTCAGCAGGACCGCGGCATCACCGGCGACCCCACCGGCGTGTACGGTCCCCGCAGCCGCGCGGCCCTCGACCCGGGCCAGTAGGCAAGGTTCAGTCCGCCGAGGCCCAGACCGCTGCCACCTCGGCGGCGTGGGCCGCCGCCTGGGCCAGGCCCGCGCGGGCGGCGGGGGCGCGGCGGGAGGGGTCGAGGACGTTGCGGCCGAAGGCGCGCCGGGCGGCGCGGTCGGGGGTGATCAGGGTGACGCGGGCGCCCGCGGCGGCGAGGCGGGCCGCCCGGGGGCGCGGGGGGGGGGTGGGGCGCCGCCCGCCGCGACCGGGGCGGTG
>NZ_BBPP01000013.1:30239-43538 GCF_000787835.1 Streptacidiphilus melanogenes | reverse complement strand
CCTGGGCGCGCGGGGAGGGGATGGGGCCGCCGCCGGCCGCGACCGGGGCGATGACGACGACGGCCGCGTAGCCCGCCGCCAGGTCGGCGTTGGCGGAGGAGGAGATCCCGCCGTCGATCCAGTCGCGGCCCGCCGCGTGGACCGGAGGCCAGACGCCGGGGACCGCGCAGCTCGCCGCGACGGCGTCCAGCAGGCCCACCTCGCCGTCGGGGTCGAAGGCGGTGCGGACACCCGTGCGGGCGTCCACGGCGGTGACGAGCAGCCGCCGCTGCGGCCAGTCGTGGCTCAGCAGCCGCCCGGCCAGCACCTCCCGGTGCTCCGAGGCGCCGGACGGACGCGCGGCCAGCGCGAGCGCACCCATCCGGGCGCCGAAGGCCGCCGAGTCGCGCGACCGGACCGCACCCCAGGCGTAGCGGGCCAGCACAGCAGCCCCGAGCCGGTCGCCCGTCTCCCCGGGCACGTGGCCGAGCTGACGCTCGTACAGCTCGGCCGCGTCGAGCAAGCCTGAGGTGAGCTGCGCGCCCACGACGGACCCGGCCGAGGTGCCGACGACCAGGTCGGCGGTCGCGCCGAGGTCGACGCCGGCCTCCGCGAGGCCGTGCAGCACACCGCACTCCCAGCCGATGCCGGTCAGCCCGCCGCCGCCCAGCACCAGCGCGCGACCCCGCAACGCCGCTCGGTCCATCTGTCCGCTCCCTGGTCCGTGGTGCCGACCCATGACCGCCCATGACGACCCATGACGGCGTCATGACGCCGGGAGCCGAAGATACGGGCAGGGGGTGAGGATGAGAAGCCCCGTTCCCTCCCGGCCGCTGCCGGAGCCGGGAGGGAACGGGTGCCCGTCGGGCGAGGTCGGTCAGGGGGTCTTGACCAGCTGCCACTGCTGGTTCGCGCCGCCGTTCAGCGGCCACTGCAGCACCGTCGCGCCGATGGTCAGCGATCCGCCGCTGACGTCGACGAGTTGGGCGTCGGAGCGGCTCTCCAGGGTGTAGTACCCGTTTCCGGCCGGGGCCACCAGCCACTGCTGGTTCACCCCGCCGTTCGGCGCCCACAGCTCCAGGCCGGTGCCCTCCACCGAGCTGGCGTTCGGCACGTCCAGCGCCTTGCCGCTGCCGACGCCCGTCACGGTGTAGTAGCCGCCGCCTGCGGCCGAGAGGGTCCACTCCTGGTTGGCGCCGCCGTTGCGGGTCCACTGGATGATCGGCGTGCCGTCGGCGGTGCCCTGGCCCTTCGCGTCCATGGCCTGCCCGCTGTTGCGGTTCACCAGCACGTAGGTGCCGGACAGGTCGGTGGCCGCCCCGGGCGTGACCTTCAGGTTCGCGAACTGCGCGCCGATCCAGCCGGAAGTGCCGACACCGACCTGGCCGGAGCCGTAGCTCGCGTCGGTGACGGAGCCGACCTGCGTGCCGTCGATCGTCGCGGTGATGGCGCTGCCCGCGAAGCCGAGCGCGAGGGTGTGCCAGGTGCCCGTGCCGGGCGCGGCGACCGTGCCGGAGGCGAGCGTGGTGACGGTGCCGCCGGAGCTGTTGCGCTGCAGCGACCAGGCGCCGCCGTCGGACAGCTTCAGCTGGTAGGCGTCGACGTCGGCGGGGGAGAAGCCCTTCTGCAGCCCGACCCGGCCCAACAGGACGGCGGATCCCGACTGCTGGAGCAGCGTGTCGACGGAGACGGTGTAGTCGGACCAGGACAGGTCTCCGAGCAGCGCATACGGATCGCTGGCGGTGTCCCAGGAGATGGGCGCCTGGGTGGCCGACTGCTGCACGCAGCTGCCGGATCGGCCGCCGAGGCACGGCTCCGCCTCGAAGGCGCCGTTCATCGCGGCCAGATAGGGCACCTCACCGCCGGTGGGCGTGGATCCGATGGCGGCGGTGTAGGGCAGCGACAGCACGGACCGGTTCGGCGAGGAGGCCGTGCCCGCGCCCTGGCCGGTCGTCGTGGTGACGGTGTAGACGTGTCCGGGTTGGAGGGTGAGCGTGTAGACGCCGCCGCTCGCGGTCAGGTCCGCGCCCTTGACCAGGTAGGAGCTCTGGTTGGTGGAGCCGAAGTCGCTGGACCGGACGTGCAGCGCACCGGACGGCAGCCCGCCTTGCACCTTGAACGTCACGGTCTGCGTGGCGGAGGCGTCGAGGGTCTCGAGCACGGTGCTCCACGCGGACTTGTCGGGTGCGCGGTAGCTGACGTAGCTGCCGTTGGCGCGGTTGCCGCCGAGGTAGCCGCTGCCGCTGTCCAGGTACTGCCAGCCGGGGGCCGTGAACTGGGTGGTCTGTGCGACCGCCCACAGGCTCTGGCCCACCTGGTAATTCCCGGACCAGGGCTGAGTGGCCGTCATCAGGCCCATCGTGTTGTAGGGGAGGTTCTGGTAGACGGAGGCGACGAGCGGCCAGTTGATGAACGCGCTCATCTTCGCGTCCAGATAGCCGCGGTTGATCGCGCGGGCGATCGGCGCGCCGCCGGTGTCGAAGTCCTCCGAGCCGTTCTCGCTGGCCCACAGCTGCTTGCCGGTGGCCTGCGCGTCGGCGCTGCTGGAGCAGCTCGTCATCGCGGACATGTAACTGCACGGGTAGTGGGCCCCGATGATGTCCACAGCGGAGTTCAGCGAGGAGTCGGAGCGCATGCTGGTCGCGATCGACCAGTCGCTGTCGGCGCCGACGACCTTGGTCGCGTAGCCGTGTGCGGCGAGCGCCGCGTGCAGGTTCTCGTACCAGCTCGCGTTGAAGCCGCGCTCGTTCCAGCCGCCGAGGTAGTCGATGGTCAGGCCGTGGGACCTGGCGCAGCCGAGCCAGGACATCAGGTAGTCGATCATGTCCTGGGACCAGAAGTTCCCGCCGCCGACCCATCCGGGCGCGCCCCAGGCGAGCCCGTACAGCTTGATGTCCGGATTGCGGGCCTTGGCCTGCTCCATCAGCCACCACTCGTAGCCGGCGTCGCAGTCGACGACGCCCCGGGTGTGCTCGTGGCTGAGCTCGGACCCGTCGGTGGAGTTGGTGTCGCCGCCGATCTCCACCTTGAGGATCTGCAGGGCGGCTCCGTAGCCGGGCTTGAACAGGTAGTCGAGGATCTGGCCGCGCTGCGGCTCGGGATAGTCCGCGAGCAGGCGGGAGTTGCCGCCGCCGCCCGAGATCGCGCCGACGCCGTCGAAGGTGCGGCCGGTGGCGTTGCCGTCGACGGTGACGGCGGTCGTGGTCGTCGCGGCGCGGGCGCTGCCGCCGCCGGGCAGTTGGCCGAGGACGAGCCCGACTAAGAGGGCGAGCAGGGCGATGGCGAGGCGGAACGGCCGTCGCCGGGGGCGTAGGGACATGGCGGTGCCTCCGAATCCAACAGGAAGGAACGGGGAGACGCGCTCGGATCAAACAGAAGGCAACTGATATCGCCGAAAAGTGACACTAGGCAGTTGCTGATGACCCGTCAATAGCCCCGGGCGGTGCCGGCTCAGCTCGTGGACAGCGACACGTCCGTCGCCTTCACCAACGCCACCACCGCGGTGCCGGGCGCGAGCCCGAGCTCCGAGGCGGCCTGCTCGGTGATCGCGGCCGTCAGCTCACCGCCGTCGATGGCGACCTTGACGGAGGCCATCGCCGCCCCCGGGGTGACGGAGGTGACCGTGCCCGGCAGCTGGTTGCGGATGCTGATGCCGGAGACCGCGCCCGTGGCCAGCGCGACCTCGGTGGCCTTGAACACCGCGTGGACCGAAGCGCCGGGTTTGAGCCCCAGATCGGTGGACGCGTCGGTGGTGATCGCCGCGGTGACGGTCTGGCCGCCGGCGAGGCGCGCCTGGACGGTCGCCATGGCAGGCCCGGCGGTGACGGACGTGACCGTGCCGGGCAGCTGGTTGCGGATGCTCAGGCTCATGGCGGACCTCGCAGAACGGTGGCGTGCGGGACGGAGCGGACGCAATGGGCGGCCGCCCCCACGCTAACCACGCCACCGGCCCCGTCCGGCGCAGCCACGCGGGCCGGGCCGGGGACCACCCGGGCGACGCAGTGCGCTGCGACGACGCGTGGGTAGGGTGGGCCCGGCAGCACATCGCGAACAGGAACCGAAGAGGAACAGGGAGCAGACGTGAGCGAGTCGGCGTCCACAGCCGTGCAGCGGGAGATCGCCCGGGAACTCCAGGTCGCCGAGGCCTTCGAGGCCGCGGCGGAGATCGAGCGCCGCGTGGCCTTCCTCGCCGAGCGGCTGACCTCCACCGGCCTGCGCTCCCTGGTGCTCGGGATCAGCGGCGGCGTCGACTCCACCACGACGGGACGGCTGTGCCAGCTCGCCGTCGAGCGGGCCCGGGCCGCGGGGCACGAGGCACGGTTCTACGCGATGCGGCTGCCCTACGGGATCCAGGCCGACGAGCACGACGCCCAGCTCGCGCTCTCCTTCATCCGGGCCGACGAGGTGCTGACCGTGGACGTCAAGCCGGCGAGCGACGCGGCGCTCGAGGCCGCGCTCGCCGCCGGCGTGAGCTTCCGCGACGCCCACCACCAGGACTTCGTGCACGGCAACATCAAGGCCCGGCAGCGCATGGTCGCCCAGTACGCCGTGGCCGGCGCGTACGCGGGCCTGGTGGTCGGCACCGACCACGCCGCCGAGGCGGTCTCGGGCTTCTTCACCAAGTTCGGCGACGGCGCCGCCGACCTGGTCCCGCTGACCGGCCTGACCAAGCGCAGGGTGCGCGCCGTCGCGGACGCGCTGGGCGCCCCCGCCGAGCTGGTGTGGAAGGTCCCGACCGCCGACCTGGAGACCCTCGCCCCGGGCAAGGCCGACGAGGACGCGCTCGGCGTCACCTACGACGACATCGACGACTTCCTGGAGGGCAAGCCCGTCGACGGGCGGGTCTTCGAGACGATCGTCAACCGCTACCGCCTCACCGCCCACAAGCGCGAGCTGCCGATCGCACCCTGACGGCCCCGTGCCGTTTCGGCAGCCCCGGCCGAGGCCGGGGACGCCGCCCCCGCCGTGGGCCCGCGGCCCCTGACGCCGTGGGCCAACGCGACGCCACGGGCCCACGCGACGGAGCAGACGGTGGGGCAGCCGGGCTCGGCCGCACGACAGGCCTCAGCCTGCCCCGGGCGTCAGCCGCAGGGTGAGGATCTGGAACGGGCGCAGGCGCAGCGGGAGGGTGCCGTCCAGGGCCGGTACGTGGGCGGGGGCCTCGGCGAGCGGGCGTTCGAGCAGGTCCGTCTCGGTCACCCGGGCGAGCGGGAAGCCCGCGCGCAGCACGGTGCTCGTGCGGCCGCCGAGGCACTCGTAGAGGCGGACCACCACGTCGCCGCCGCGGTCGTCCGCGAGCTTGACCGTCTCCAGCACCACCGCCTCGCCGTCCACGGCGACCAGCGGAGCGACGGGCCGCGTGCCGGGCACCCGCCGGACGGGGAGGTTGAGCGCGTGCCCCGCGCCGACCGCGTCCGCGATGGTCGCGCCGGGGACGAGGCGGTACCGCAGCAGGTGCGTGCCCTGGTCGGTCTCCGGATCGGGGTAGCGCGGCGCCCGCAGCAGGGACAGCCGGACGGTGGTGGTCTGGCCGCCGTCGGCGCGGACGTCGCGGGTGACGTCGTGGCCGTAGGTCGAGTCGTTCGCGATCGCCACACCGAAGCCGGGCGCGCCGGGCTCCGCCACGCGGATCCAGCGGTGGGCGCAGATCTCGAACTTCGCCGCCTCCCAGGAGGTGTTGCGGTGCGTGGGCCGGGCGACGTGCCCGAACTGGGTCTCGGCCTCGGACTGGTCGGCCTTGACGTCCAGCGGGAACGCCGCCTTGAGCAGCTGCTCCGACTCGTGCCAGTCGACCTCCGTCTCGAAGTCCAGATGCCGCGCGCCGGGGCGCAACGTCACCGACTGCCGGACGCGTGAGCTGCCGAATCGGCGCGTGACGGTGACGACCGCCTCGCCGTCCGGGCCGTGACGCGCGTCCAGGGATTCGACGCCGACCAGGTCGGCGACCCGGTGGCGGTAGAACTCGTCGATGTCCCAGGCGTCCCACATGGTCGGGAAGTCGGGGTGCAGTTGGAGCAGGTTCGCCGCGAGGCCGGGCGCGAGGGTCTCGCGGTCCGTCGTGCGGTCGTGCACCGAGACGACCAGCCCGCGTCCGTCGACCGCGACCCGCAGCAGGCCGTTGTCGAGGGCGTGGCCGTCGGCGTGCTCCTCCAGCGCGACGGCCGGCCCCGGCGTCGGAAGCGGCGCGGCACCCCCGGCGGCGACGCCCTCGCGTGCGTGCGGTGCGCCGTTGAACACCAGCGTTCCGTCGCCCCCTTCGCCGGCGGCCAGGGCCGCCTGGGCGGCGGCGACCAGCGTCTCCAGCTCGGCGTGGACGCGGGCGTAGGTCTCCCGCGCCTCGCGGTGGACCCAGGCGATGGAGCTGCCGGGCAGGATGTCGTGGAACTGGTGCAGCAGCACCGTCTTCCACAGCCGCTCCAACTCGGCGTAGGGGTAGGCGAATCCGGGAACGCGCAGCGCCGCCGTCGCGGACCACAGCTCCGCCTCGTGCAGCAGCGACTCACTGCGCCGGTTGCCCTGCTTGGTCTTTGCCTGCGAGGTGTAGGTGCCGCGGTGCAGTTCCAGGTACAGCTCGCCGACCCAGACCGGCGCGTCCGGGTACTCGGCCTCCGCCGCGGCGAAGAATGCGGCGGGCGACTCCAGTGCGACCCGCGGCGAGCCCTCCAGATCGCGCAGGCGCGCGGCCCGCGCCAGCATCTCCCGGGTCGGGCCGCCGCCGCCGTCGCCCCAGCCGAACGGCGCGAGTGAACGCGAACCGCGGCCCTTCTCCCGGTAGTTGCGGGCGGCGTGCGCCAACTGCCCGCCGCTCAGATCGCTGTTGTAGGTGTCGATGGGCGGGAAGTGCGTGAAGACACGGGTGCCGTCGATGCCCTCCCACCAGAAGGTGTGGTGCGGAAAGCGGTTGGACTGGCTCCAGGAGATCTTCTGCGTCAGGAACCAGCGGTTCCCGGCCAGCCTCACCAGCTGCGGCAGGGCCGCGGTGTAGCCGAACGAGTCCGGCAGCCAGACCTCCCGCGTCTCGACGCCGAACTCCTCGAGGAAGAAACGCTTGCCGTAGACGAACTGCCGGGCCATCGCCTCGCCGCCGACCATGTTGGTGTCAGACTCCACCCACATCCCGCCGACGGGCACGAACGAGCCCGCCCTGATCCGCTCCGCCACCCGGGCGAACACCTCCGGCCGGTGTTCCTTCAGCCACGCCAACTGCTGGGCCTGCGACATCGCGAAGACGAAGTCGGGGTGATCCTCCATCAACTGAACGACGTTGGCGCAGGTTCGGGCCACCTTGCGAACCGTCTCGCGCTGCGGCCAGAGCCAGGCGGTGTCGATGTGCGCGTGCCCGACGGCGCTGACCCGGTGCGCGGACGCGTGCGCGGGCGGGGCCAGCACGGGAGCCAGCTCCGCACGCGCCTGCGCGGCCGTCCCAGTGACGTCGGCGAGGTCCAGCGTGTCCAGGCCGCGTTCGATCGCCCGCAGCAGGTCGAACCGGCGCGCGTCGTCCGTCGACAGCTGCTCCATCAGCTGCCCGAGCACCTCCAGGTCCTGCACCAGCTCCCAGACCTCGCGCTCGAAGACCGCCAGCTCCATCCGGGCCAGCCGGTACTGGGGTGCGCGGTCGCTGGTCAGGCGGTCGCCCTGGTAGGTGGGGGAGTGGGCGACCAGCACCGGGTTGGCGGCCGCCTCGACGTAGAGCTCCGCCAGCTCGCCGCCGCGCGCCGCGTCCGTGACGCGCACCCAGGACGTGCGCGGGTTCAGGCCCTTCACCGGTCTGCCGTCCGGGCGGTAGACCAGGCCCTCGCACTGGAAGCCGGGCAGGTTCGGGTCGAAGCCGAGGTCGATCCGCGCCTCGACCGCCCGCCCGGCCCAGGCGGCGGGCACCTCCCCGCGCACCCGGAACCACGTCGTCCCCCAGGCCGGGCCCCAGACGGCGTCGGCCGCGCAGTCCTCGTACAGCGCCGCGAGCCCGTCCGCGACCTTCGGCGGCTCCCCCTCGGCATCCCAGCGGGCGACCCGGAGCGGGACGGACTCCCCGTACACGGCGGGCTCGATCCGCTCGCGCAGCACGCGGCGCAGACGGCGTTCGACGGTGGCGCGGTCGTCGTGCATGGCGGTGACTCCCGGTTCGGCATCCCCGTGCGGCTCCGGCTCGGCGGTCCGAGCCGGGGGCGGGTGCGTGCGGTCAGGACGTGTCATCTCCGTGATACCCCGCCGCGCGGCCTCGCAGCAGCAGGCGCCCAGCGCGGTGCGTCGGCGCAGCACCGCCTTGCCGTCGCGCGTGGTGGCGATCAGGCCCGCGCCGCGCACCGCCGCCGTGTGCGCCGAGACCGTCGCCGCGCTGACCCGCAGCTGTCGGGCCAGCTCGGACGTGGTCCTTTCCCGGTCCAGCAGGTGCAGCAGCTCCGTGCGCGTGCCGCCCAGGACCCGGCCGAGCGCCTCGCCCTCTCCCGGGCTCGCCTCGGGCTGCGGCGGCAGGCCGGGACCGGCCGGAAGCCGCGAGCGAGGGCACGGACCGCCCACTGCTCCTGCTCGGCACCGACGGGTTCACCTCCCGTGCCGACCTGGACGTCTCGTGGTCGGCGCTGCTCGCGCGTTCCGGGAGCCGGGGGCGCCGCGCGCGGCTCGGGGACGCGAACCACTACGTGTTCACCGACTACGCGGCCATGGTCCCGCAGCTCCAGACGGACGGGCTGGTGACGGCGGCGGGCCGGGCCGGGCTGGCCGGGACGGCCGCGGCGGTGGTCTCCGTTCCGGCGGTGCGGCGGGCCGTGCGGGGCTTCCTCGAACGCCGTGTCGGCGCGCGTTGACCCTCCGCTTATTACCCCTGGGGGTATAGTGGAATGCAGGAACCGAAGGGGACGACGAGGAGAAGGGCGCATCGTGAGCTACGACCGCACCGTCCGGCTGGACACCACGGACTTCGACGCCGCCGTGGCGGCCGTCCGGGAGGCGCTCGCCGGGCAGGGGTTCGGTGTGATCACCGAGATCGACCTGACGGCGACGATGAAGGCGAAGCTCGGCGAGGAGCTGGAGGACTACCTGATCCTCGGCGCCTGCAATCCCGCGCTCGCCTTCCGCGCGGTCTCCGCCGACCGCAACATCGGCCTGCTGCTGCCGTGCAACGTCGTCGTCCGCCGGGACGGGGACCGCGTGCTGGTCCAGGCGGTCGATCCGGGCATGATGGTCCGGCTGTCCGACGCCGAGGGCATGGTGGCCGTCGCCGAGGAGGCCACCGCCCGCCTGGACGCGGCGCTCGCCGCACTCGTCTGAGCCGTTCCGCGCACCCGCCGTCCCCACCGAGGAGCCGAACACCCATGTGCCGTCGCGTCACCTGCCGCCGCTGCGGGAAGTCCACCTACGCCGGCTGCGGCCGACACGTCGACCAGGTCCTGTCCGGCGTCCCGGCCGCACAGCGCTGCGCGTGCGCCGCCGAGCCCAAGCCCGCCCGCAGGTCCTGGTGGCCCTTCGGGCGCTGAACGGAAGCTAGCTGCGGAAGGTGCGGCGGTAGGCGTCCGGCGGGACGCCGACGGTGCGGTGGAAGTGGCGGCGCAGCGTCGTCGCGGTGCCCATGCCCGAGGCGGCGGCGATGCTGTCGACGCTCTCGTCCGTCTTCTCCAGCAGCTCCTGGGCGCGGCGGATGCGTTGCGTCAGCAGCCACTGGAGCGGGGTGGTGCCGGTCGCCGCGCGGAACTGGCGACCGAGGTGGCGGGAGCTGAGGTTCGCGTGGCGGGCCAGGTCCTCGACCGTGAGCGGCTGGTCCAGCCGCTCCATGATCCACGGCAGCAGCGCGGCCAGCGGGTGGTCGTCCTGCTCGGGCACCGGCGTGGTGACGAACTGCGCCTGGCCACCGGCCCGGTGGGGCGGGACGACCAGGCGGCGGGCGACGGCGTTGGCGACCGCCGAGCCGTGGTCGAGCCGGATCAGGTGCAGGCAGAGGTCCATCGCCGCGGCCTTGCCGGCGGAGGTCAGCACCCGGCCGTTGTCGACGTAGAGCACGTCCGGGTCGACCTCGATCCGCGGAAAGCGCGCGGCGAGCGCGTCGGTGTGGGCCCAGTGCGTGGTGGCGCGCAGCCCGTCCAGCAGTCCGGCGGCGGCCAGCGCGAACACGCCTGTGCAGAGCGAGACCACCCGGGCGCCCGACGCGTGCGCCGCGCGCAGCGCCTCGACCAGGTCGGCGGGCGGGTCCGCGTCGACGTCCGCCAGGGCGGGCACGATGACCGTCCCCGCCTGCGTCAGCCAGTCCAGCCCGCGGTCCGGCTCCAGCAGGAACCGGCCGACACGGACCGGGCGCGCGCCGCAGACCTCCACCTCGTACCAGGGGCCCGGCACGCCGTCCGGCTTGGAGCCGAAGACCTCCGAGGCCAGCGCCAGTTCGAAGTGCAGCATCCCGTCGGTGGCGGCGACGGCGACGGTGCGTGCCCGTGCACGCGCGACAGAGCTCATGTCCGGAAGTGTACGGGTCATGTCGTTCCGGACACTGGGCGTCGGCGTGCGGCCGGACCAGGATGGTCGTCGTGGATCACATCGAGTACGCGGGAGCGGGCATGGGACCGGGACAGACCGTGGTGGTGTTCGGCGCCTACGGGCACACCGGACGGTTCGTGGTGGCCGAGCTGCTGGAGCGCGGGTACGCGCCCGTGCTCGTCGGCCGCGACGCGGAGAAGCTGCGGGCCTTCGGGCAGACCCACGCTGGCGTTGAGGCCCGGCAGGCGTCCGCCGCCGACGCGGCCGCCCTGGACCGCGCGCTGGCCGGCGCCGCGGCCGTGATCAACTGCGCCGGGCCGTTCGATGCGACCGGCGGCCCGCTGATCGAGGCGGCCCTGCGCGCCGGAATCCCGTACCTGGACGTGGCCGCCGAGATCGAGGCCAACCTCGACACCTTCGCCCACTTCGCCGAGCGGGCACGGGATGCCGGGACCGTCGTGCTGCCCGCCATGGCCTTCTACGGCGGTCTGGGCGACCTGCTCGCCACCGCGGCCATGGGCGACTGGACGGCGGCGGACGAGGTGCACATCGCCTACGGCCTCAGCAGCTGGCACCCCACCACCGGCACGCTCGCCTCCGGCGCCGTCTCCTCCCGGCGACGAGGCGGACGCCGCCTGCGCTACACCGGCGGACGGCTGCAGCACCACGACGACGCGCTGCCGACCCTCAGCTGGTCCTTCCCGGCGCCTCTCGGACCGCAGCCCGTCATCGGCGAGTTCACCATGGCGGACGTCGTCACGGTCCCGAGCCATCTGGCGGTGCCGGAGGTCCGCACCTACATGAGCGCCGTGGCCGCCGCCGATCTGGCCGCGCCCGGCGCGACGGCCCCGGCCCCGGTCGACGAGCGCGGCCGCTCCGCCCAGACGTTCGTCGTCGACGTGCGGGTCCGCAACGGCGGCTCGGAGCGCCGCGCGGTCGCGAGCGGCCAGGACATCTACGCCGTCAGCGCGCCCCTCGCGGTGGAGGCCGTCGACCGCATCCTCACCGGCCGCACCCGCGTTGCGACCGGAGTCGCCTCCGCCGGGGCGCTCTTCGACGCGCCCGACTTCCTCCGCGCCCTCGCTCCCCACCTGAAGGTCGAACTACCGAACTGACGGAGGGCCAGGTATGGCGCTCGGTGGGCCACGCGGGCGCGCCGCGGCTACTGGTGTGCGAGGCCCGGCTGAAGCAGGCGCACGGAACGGCGGGTCGAAGGGCGCGGCCGGACGGCAGGCCCCCGGGCGGGGCCCATCGGGAGCCCGCGATCGGGCCCGCAGGGCCGGCGCCCGGGTCGGTCCGGCCGGACTGTCCTTTCGGAACCTGCGAGCCGCGGCCCGGCTCTGTGCATGGGGGCGGGGCGGCGTGCTCGGGCAGGCGCAGGTGCACAGTTCGCGATCGGGCTCGCAGGGTCCGCGCCCGGGTCGGTCCAGCCGGGGTATCTCCACGGAACCCGCGAGCACCGCCTGCTGAGCGGGCGGTCGCGGAACGGAGCCCCGCGCGCGGAGCGTGGCGGCGGACCGCCCGGTGGGGGTGCCGCCGGGCCGAACCGCCTGCGCGGTCAGAGGCGGCGGACCAGGAGGAGGGCGAGGTCGTCGCTCAGGCAGCCGGAGGCGGGACGGGCGTCGAGGAGGGTGTCCGCCAGGGGTTCCAGAGCCTGGCCGGTGGCGTTCGAGGCGTGCAGCAGGGCGAGGAGGCGGGTGACCGAGTCGTCGTAGTGTTCCGCGCGGTCCTCGATCAGCCCGTCCGTGTAGAGCAGCAGCGTCTCGCCCGGCGCGAGGCGGTGCTCCGTGAGCGGGTAGGTCGCCGAGGCGTCGACGCCGAGGGGCGGGCCGCCGGGGAGGTCGAGCTCGTACGGGTGGGCGCCGGCGCCCGTCGCCACCGGCAGCGGGTGACCGGCGCGGGCGGCGAGGAGACGGCCGGTCGCGGTGTCGAGCGTCGCGTAGCAGCAGGTGGCGAAGAGGCCGGTGTCCAGCTCCGCGAGCAGGCGTCCGGTGCGTTCCAGCACCACCGAGGGGTCGTGGCCCTCGCGGGCGAACGCGCGCAGCGCGACCCGTAGTTGGCCCATCACCCCGGAGGCGTGCGCGCTGTGGCCCTGCACGTCGCCGATGACCAGGCCGAAGCGCTCACCCTGGCCGTCGGGGTCGAGCTCGAGCACCTCGTACCAGTCGCCGCCGACCTCCATGCCGGCCGTGCCGGGCCGGTAGCGGGCGGCGACCGCATGGCCGGGTATCTCCGGGACGCGGCGCGGCAGCATCGACCGCTGCAGCTCGGTGGCGCGCTGGTGCTCGGCGTCGTAGTGCAGGGCGCGGCCGAGCGCGTGCGCGATGATGCCGCTCAGCGCGGTGAACGTGCCGCGCAGCGGCTCCTCGAAGCGCCGCACGCCCGGGTAGCCGACGAGGCATCCGCCTATGCGCTCACCCGCGGCGATCAGCGGCAGCACGGCCCAGGAGCGGACCAGCGGGCGCTCGCCGGGCGGCGGCGGGGTCGAGACGCCCTCGACGAAGACCGGCTGCTCCTGCTCGATCGCGCGGCGCATCACCGCCGTCGCCGCCGGGCGCAGCGGGCTCAGCGCCTCCGGCAGCGGTTCGTGCAGCGGACGCGTGCCGAGGCTCACCAGCTCGCCGTCGGGGGTGAGGTGGATCAGGAACGTCTCGGCGCTGAGCGCCGGCCGGGCGATGTCGTCGAGCACCCGCATCACGTCGGCGGCGGTCGTCGCCCGGGACAGTGCGCGGGTGATGGTCAGCAGGAACGAGTCGGCGCTCCGGGTGGGCGCGTCGGCGGGGGCCGACGGGTCCAGCGGGCCGGGTGGCGGGCCTTCGAGGGACGCCGTGGGGTGGGCGGGATAGCCAGGATCCGGGC
>NZ_BBPP01000013.1:17849-30044 GCF_000787835.1 Streptacidiphilus melanogenes | reverse complement strand
TCGAGGGACGCCGTGGGGTGGGCGGGATAGCCAGGATCCGGGCCGTCGTCGGTGTGGTCGATGATCAGGCCGACGATGCGGGCGGGTCGCCCGTCGGGGCCGAGCACGACCTCGCCGCGCTCCTCGATCCGTCTGACCCCGCCCTCGCGGCGCACGATGCGGTAGCGGTTGCGGTACCGGCCGCCGCGCTCCAGCACCTCGGCGGTGGCGGCCGCGAGCCGTGCCGCGTCGGAGGCGTGCAGGGCGGCGAAGAAGGCCTCGGCGCGGCCGCCGAAGTCCCCGGGGGCGACCCCGACCAGGTCGCAGACGGCGTCGTCCCAGTGCATGGCGCCGGTGGCCAGGTCCCAGTGGAACGCGCCCGCCCGCGCGGCCCGGACGGACTCCGGCAGCGACGGCTCCACTCGTCCCCGCTCCACCAACTTCCGCCCCCCGGCTGCCGCGCGACCCCGAGGGCCGGGGCGTCGTCGCTGAACGGTGATCGGTTGACCACCTCGGATCATCCGATTATGGCGACTTGGCCCCGGCCCCGGCTATCGGCGCGCCGTCAGACGCGGTCGGCGGCGATCAGGAGGTACTGGAAGCTGCCGTCCTTGTAGGCGTCGAGGAACGCCTGCTCGATGCCGGTGGTGAGGTGGGACTTGGCGCGCAGCTCCCAGTAGGGGATGGTCGCGGCGGTCAGGTCGATGACGTTCACCGGGACGAGGCGGTTGGCGGCCATCTCCTTGAAGTAGGTGCTGCGGGGGTGGATGTCGCAGATGTAGTGGGCGTTGATCTCGCTGACGGCGCGCGAGGGCAGGCCGTAGGTGTCGTTGTAGCAGCCGGTGATGGTGACGTAGCGGCCGCCGCGCTTCAACTGCCGTGCGTGCTCGGCGAACAGGAGCGAGAGCTCGACGTACATCGTGCTCTCGTTGTTCCAGATGCCGTCGAACGCGGCCGTCTCGAAGCCGGTGTCGAGCATGTTGCGCAGGTGGAAGCGGACCCGGTCGGCCACGCCGTGCTCCTCGGCCTGGCGGCCCGCGAACTCCACCTGGTGGCTGGAGATCGAGATCCCGTCGACGCGGCAGCCGAAGCGCTGGTTGGCGACCAGGCTGCCGCCGCCGCGGCCGCAGCCGGCGTCCAACAGTCGCCCGTGGGACGGGATCGGGCCGAGGTGGTCGGCCAGCAGCTGCGCCTGCAGGCTCTCCAACCGGTGCAGTTCGCGGACGGTCCGCTCCTCGCGGGTGTCCTCGGGGCCTTCGAGGACCGACCAGTCGGGCTCACCGATGCCGTAGTGGTGGTGGTAGAAGCCGTCGACCTCGCCCAGGCGCAGGTTGACGGGGTTGCGCTCGGCGTTCCAGTACGCGGCGACGGAGTCCTGGTAGGGGCTGGTGCGCACGGCGCCGGCGCCGGTCTCGGGGGAGAGGCCGGTGGTCTGGGACGGGAGGGCAGCGCTCTTCTCGCTGAGGATCACAGCTTCAATCTCCGGTTCTCGGTGATCGTGACTCGGTGCGGATCGTGCGGGTCCTGCGGATCGTGCTGGTCATGCGTTTCCTGCGGTCCGACCGGTGGTCCGGCGGGGCCCGCGGGACCACCGGGGCCCGGTGGTGCTCAGGCGGTGTCGCCGCCGTGGTACCGGGCGCTGGTGCGGTGCCAGGTGTGGCTGCCGCCCATCCAGGCCCAGACGCCGGTGAGGAACCGCTTCAGCTCGGGCGAGCCGACCGCGGCGAGCGCGGCGGACTCGGCCTCGATGGTGTGCATCAACTCGTCGTGGATGACGGCGGCCTGGTCGACCGCCTCCTGGAGGGTGCAGCCCTCCTCGGCGGCGATCAGGTTGGGCAGGTTGGTGTCGGTCGGATCCTCCTTGGCCATCGAGTACAGGTCGTTGAGGAGGACGTTGGCGACCCCGGCGTACAGGTAGGTGCGACGCACCCGGTGGTCGGCGAACTCGTGCGCGGGCAGCTCGTATCCGCCGACCGGGTCGACCAGGACCATGCACGGGAAGAAGGCGTTCTCGTACCGGTGCAGCAGGTACTCCCAGACGGCCGGCCTGCGGCCGGACATCCGCCACTCCGCCTCCTGGCCGTAGCCGACGAACATGACCGCCAACTCGTGCCGCAGCCGGGCGACCTGAGTCGGGTTGGCGATCGTGCCCAGGAGTGTCAGCGCGGAGCGGAACGCCTTGAGCACCGGCTCCTCGGCCACGACCTGCTCGAACTGCCCGTAGTAGCGCGGCGGCAGGCGCACCGGGTCGACCACCGCGTGGGCCAGCGCGACCCGCGGGCCGATCAACTCCGGCCTGGTGTCGTCGCCTTCGTCGACCCAGTGGTCGTCGACCGCCCACTCGGCGAGCCCGCAGCGGGCGGCGGCGAGCAGCCGGTCCGCGTCGTCGGTGTCCGGGTGGGCGAGCATGAACAGCCGGCCGAAGTCGTGCGAGCGCAGCCGCTCCAACCGGCCCTGGAAGAGGCCCATCTCCGCGGCCCACGCCACCAGCCGGTCGTTGACGACGCGGCCCAGGGCCGGATCGTCCCGGACCGCCTCCGGGCAGTACAGCGGCGGCACGGTCACGCTCCCGCCGGACCCCCGGACCCCGGTCGCCGCGACCGGATCGGCTGCCGTGGCCGGATCGTGCGCGACGACGGGCCCGCCGCCGGGAGCGCCGACCGGCGGGAGCTCGCCCGCCTCGGGCGGGGTCTCGCGGAACAGCCGGACGGCCGTCGTGCCGGGGCCGGCCGGGCCGGAGAGGATGCGCCCCAGCAGGCCCTCGTCGATGTGCAGCATCGTGGCTCCTGTTCTCGCCTACGCGTGCGGGGCCGCGATGTCGACGTTCTCGAGAATGCCGATCGCGTCCGGCACCAGGATCGCCGCCGAGTAGTAGGCGGTGACCAGGTAGGAGATGATCGCCTTCTCGTCGATCCCCATGAACCGCACGTTGAGGCTCGGCTCGACCTCGTCCGGCAGGCCCAGCTGGTGCAGGCCGACGACGCCCTGGTTGTCCTCGCCCATGCGCATGGCCATGATCGAGGTGGTGTGGCCGTCCTCGATCGGCAGCTTGCCGCACGGGAAGATCGGCACCCCGCGCCAGGCCGGGATCCGGTGGCCGTTGCGGTCGATGGTGTCCGGGTACAGGCCGCGCTTGTTGCACTCGCGGAAGAACGCGGCGATCGCCTTGGGATGGGCCAGGAACAGCGTGGTGCTGCGCCGCATGCTGAGCAGCTCGTCCATGTCGTCCGGGGTCGGCGGCCCGGACCAGGTGCTGATCCGCTGGTCGTAGGCGGTGTTGTGGAGCAGGCCGAACTCCCGGTTGTTGACCAGCTCCCACTCCTGACGCTCGCGGATCGCCTCCACGGTGAGCTTGAGTTGCTGCTCGGTCTGGTTCATCGGCTGGTTGTAGAGGTCCGCGACCCGGGAGTGGATCCGCAGCACCGTCTGAGTCAGGCTCAGGTCGTACTCGCGCGGGGCGAGTTCGTAGTCGACGAAGGTGTTCGGGATGACCGGTTCGCCCTCGTGGCCCGCGCTGAGGTCGATCGGCGCCTCGCCCTTGCTGTTCGTGGCGCGCTGCGAGTCTGCGACGAACTGTTCGATGTGGGCCCGCAGTTGGGGCGCGCGGTCGAACAGGTCCAGCACGCCGGTCCAGGGCAGCACCATGATGGTGCCGGACGTCGAGGCCTGGGCGGTGGCCAGCCACAGCGGATCGCTGGTCAGCACGGCCTCGTCGCCGAGATGGTCGCCGTCGGTCACCACGCCGAGGACGGTGGTGTCGCCGTACTTGCCAGTGCTCAGCCGGTTGATCCGGCCGTGGGCGACGATGAACACCTCCTCGATGGGCGAGCCCTCCTCGACGATCACCTCGCCGGCGTGGAACTCCCGCACCTGGAAGCGGGAGGCGAGCTCCGCCAGTACGGCCTCGTCGTCGAAGTCCCGCAGCGCAGGGATCTCCCGCAGCGTCTCGGGCACGATCCGCACGTCGTCGGCCCCGCCCTGCACGAACCCCACGCGTCCGCGCCCCACCGCGAGCGTCAACCGCCGGTTGACCCGATAGGTGCCGCCGGCGACGTTGACCCACGGCAGGTTCTTCAGCAGCCAGCGCGAGCTGATGCCCTGCATCTGTGGTGTGGACTTCGTCGTCGTCGCGAGGTTCCGCGCGGCGCGCGTACTGAGGCTCTGCTGATCGGGAGTGCCGTCGACCCCTGCGGACCCCGCGGGGCTCTCCGTGGCCTCCATGGACATGAGTGCGACCTCCTTGGTCAATGCCGTGGTTCCAGTAAGCGGGATGGGAGTTGGGCATGGGGGTGGCGCGGGGGGTGGGGGTGTTGAAAGTTGCGCGACGTTGAAGGCGGCGCCGTGAGGTGTTTCAGGGGGTCTGCAGGCGGGCGAGGACGCCGCGGCCGGACGGCGTGGCGCGGAACGGGCGCAGGCGGCTGCGCAGGGTGCGGACGGCGCGGTCGGCGCGGGCGCTGCGCAGCAGGGGGTAGTCGTCGAGGAAGGTGTGCCAGGCCGTGCAGGCCTGGTCCAGGGAGCCGCCGTCCAGGAGGAGTTCGCCCAGGCGCGCGGCGCCCACCGCGCGCGCCCGGCGCTCCTCCGGCGGACGCAGCTGCAGGGAGCGCCGCAGCGCGGCGACGGCTCCCGCGCGGTCGCCCAGTGCGCTGAGCACCTCCGACTCGTGGTGCTCGTGCGCCGCCCGGTGGTACTCCCCGCCCTCGGACCGGCCGAGCAGCTCGGCCGACCGCTGCAGCACCGTCAGTGCGCGGCGCCGTTCGCCCCGTGCGGCCGCGGCGACGGCGAGTTGGCCCGTCACCGCGGCCGCCAACCAGGTCGGCAGGCGCGACCGCTGCGCGGACGCGGCCTCGGCGAGGCCCAGGGCGTGCTCGCGGTGGCCGAGCTCCTGGGCCTGGACGCTCAGCGCACTCAGCGCGGCGGCCTGCCCGGGGGCGTCGTCGGCCTCGGCGGCGAGCAGGGTGGCGGCCTGGTAGTAGGCCTGGGCGACGCCGTGCCGCTGCTCGTCGAAGCACATGGAGCCGGCCAGGCAGGCGAGCGCAGAGGAGACGAGCAGCAGCTCGCGCCGGGCCTTGGGCGCGGCAGGCGCCGCGAGCCACGCGGCGACGCTGCTGCGCAGGAAGCCGGTGAGCGCGGCGCGCGAGTGGCCGCCACCGAAGGCGGAGTCGACCGTGGTGAAGGTGCGCAGCATGTCCTGGGCCGCCCGGACGTGCGCGACGGTGACGCGGTCGGCTGCCGCCGCGCCGGACCCCCCGGCGGACCGGCCTGCCCCAGCGGCGCGCGGAGCCCCGGTGCCACTCGGAGCGGCTAAGCAGAAGGGCGCCGGGGCGCCCAGCCGGTAGGGGCGGCTGCGCGGCTGCGCGGCGTCGAGCTCGGTGAGGTCCAGCAGGGCCGACCGGGCCGGCGGAACGTTTTCGCGGACGACGCCGCCCGTCGCGGCGCCGCCGGGAGGCAGGTCGGCGGCCAAGCCCACGTCCGCGAGGCGGAGCGGGCGTCCGAGCCGCCGGGCCAGCGCCTCGGCGACGACCGAGGCGACGGCCGCCGGCGGGCGCGTGCCCGCCATCCAGTGGGCGACGGAGGTGCGGTCGTAGCGCAGCGTCAGGCCGATCTCTGCACCCGCCCGGTTGACGGAACGGGCCAGCGCGGCCCCGCTCCAGCCGGCCTCCTGGGCGAGCGCACGCAGGCGTGCGTTGGGGTGCCGTGGCGCCATGGTCGTGCGGACCTCCGGTCCTGGTGGGTGCGGACGGTGCCGGCGTCGGTCGCGGGCCCTCCTCGGATTCATGAACCGCGTGGTCCCGCCCGACGCACGACCGGCGCAGCGCACAGGAGCGTGACCGGGCGCGCTCCCGTGCCGTACCCGGGGCATGACAAGTCGTGTGCGATCACTGACTCGATCCTGTTCGACGTGTACGCGTCGCATGCCCGGCCATGGGTCGGACACGCACTTTCTCCGGCGGTCGAGATCGATCAAATGCGGCTGATCGGCGCGTCGGGTTCCGGGCGGAGAGCCCGGCGCACGAGGGGAGTGCGTCAGCGCATGTTCGAGCGCGCACTGAATTGGCGCGCGCCCCCGTCCCTCCACCATCCGGATCACCCGGCGAGCGCGCCGCCCCCGCTCGGGCGATGCTGACGATCCGACGGCTCGTCACCCGACCGCAGGTCAGACCAGAGGTCAGAGAGGAACCGGGGATGGCACAGCAGGTGTGGGCGCCCCCGCCCCCGATGTCGAACACCGAGGTGGTCCCGGAGCTCGACCTGCCCGCGCCGGGCGCACAGCGCCGCTGGACCGTCCTGCTGCGCTGGCTGCTCGCGATCCCGCACTACGTCGTGCTGTTCGTGCTCGAGATCATCGGATTCTTCGCGGTCGTCATCGGCTGGTTCGCCGCCCTCGTGCTGGGCCGGCTGCCGGGCCCGATCGCCCACTACCTGGTCGGACTGCTGGCCTACCGGACGCGCGTCTACGCCTACAGCATGCTGCTGGTCGACCGCTATCCGCCGTTCGCGTTCGAGGCTCCCGACTACCCCGTACAGGTCGACGTCCGCCCGGCCGAGCTGAACCGGCTCGCGGTGCTGTTCCGTCTGATCCTGATGATCCCGGCGGCGATCCTGCAGAGCCTGGTCACCTCCGGCTGGTCCGTGCTCTGCTTCTTCTTCTGGCTGATCGCCCTGGTCCTGGGCCGCCTGCCGGAGCCGGTCTTCGGGGCGACGGCCGCGACCGCGCGCTTCGCGATGCGCTTCAGCGCGTACGCGTCGATGCTGACCGCCGCCTACCCCAAGCGGCTCTTCGGCGACGAGTCGCTCGCCCTGGTGGAGCGCCGCTCGGCGAGTCGACCGCTGCTGCTGTCGGGCGGGGCCAAGGTGCTGGTCGTCGTGTTCCTGGTGCTCGGACTGGTCAACGTCGGCTGGAGCTCCACGGTCTCCTCGCGGGACAACGGCACCATGGCGACCACGACCACGACCACGAACGCCGCCACGACCGGGTCCGGTCCCAGCCGCTGACCCGGGGCGGCTCCGCCCGGCCCGATATGGCAGGGTCTGCGGCATGAGCCTCACCGACGACCTGTGGTCGGACATCGAGTCGATCTACGCCGAGATCCTGCAGCACCCGTTCGTGCGCGGGCTCACCGACGGCACCCTGCCGCGCACGGCGTTCCGGCACTTCGTCGAACAGGACTCGCTCTACCTGCGCGACTACGCCCGCGCCCTCGCGCTGTGCGGGGCGCGCGCCCCGCAGTCGTCCGCGCTGCGGGCCTTCGTCGAGGACGCGGTCGGCGCCCTGGCCGCCGAACAGGAGATGCTCGCCGGCTTCGGCGCGGAGCTCGGGGACGAACCTCCCCCGGCCTCCGGCCGGGGGTACCCCCAGGAGCTCGTGCTGCCGACCACCCGCGCCTACACCAGCCACCTGCTCGCCGCCGCGTACGGCGGCAGCTACGCCGAGGCCGTCGGCGCGGTGCTGCCCTGCTACTGGATCTACGCCCGCGTCGGTGAGCACCTGCTCGCGAAGTCCTCCCCGGACCCGCTGTACGCCCGCTGGATCGCCGCCTACGGCGACGAGGCCTTCCAGTCCGTCGTGCGACGCGTGCTGGAGCTGACGGACGCGCTGGGAGCCGAGGTCTCCGCGCCCGAACGGGACCGGATGCGGGAGCGGTTCGTGACCTCCACCCGCTACGAGTGGATGTTCTGGGACGCCGCGTGGCAGGGCGAGCGTTGGCCCGTCTGACCCCGACCGGAAGGCGACGCGTCGCGCTGCTCGTCCTTGCGGCGGCGGCCGCCGCGGCGGTGGCGGTCACCGGCGTCGCGGGCGCGCAGCGCTTCGCCGCTCACCTGCTCGCCGGATCCGACCCGCTGGCGGGCCTCCCGCCCGTCCTCGCCGGCGCGGTGTTCGTCCTGCTCTACGCCGCCGCGACGGTCGTGCTCGTGCCCAAGCCGGTGCTGAACCTCGCCGCCGGCGCGTGGTTCGGGCTGGCCGAGGGCCTGCCGCTCGCGGTCGCCGCGACGACCCTCGGCGCGACGGCGTCCTTCGCGCTCGGCCGCGCGGCCCTGCGCGGGCGGCGGTTCGACTTCCTGGAGCGGCGCGGCTGGTCCGCCCTGGACCGGGAGCTGCGCGACCACGGCTTCCGTTCCGTGCTGGCCCTGCGCCTCCTGCCGGTGCTGCCCTTCGCCGGGATCAACTACGGCTGCGCCGTGGGCGGAACCCGCCTCGCGCCGTTCGCGGCGGCGACCGCGCTGGGCGTCGTCCCCGGCACGGCCGCACTGGTCCTCGCGGGCGCGACGGCCTCCACGCCGAGCCCGACGGGCACCTGGGCGTCCCTCGCGGCCCTCGTCCTGCTGACCGCCGTCACCCTCGCACCCCGCCTCCGCCGCAGACCGCTGCCGCAGTAGGCCGCCGGAGCAGTGGCGATCGACCCCGGCCGTCCACGGGCGGGCGCCGACCGGCATGATGGGGTCCGTGGATCATGTCCGCGGCGGGTGAGGGCGCGACGACATGCGTGAGCCGGGAGCGTCCGTCAAGGGCGCGTGGACGCGCTGGATCTGGGCGATCGGCTTCGCCGAGGGCACGGTCGTGCACGCCTGGTACCTGCTCCAAGGCGGCCTGCACGCGTACCGGGGAGAGCCGGTCGTCGTCCAGCTCTGGTTCCAGCTCCTGCTGTTGCTCGACCCGCTGGTGGTGGTGCTGGCGTTGCGCCGCACCACGTCGGCGGCCTGGCTGGGCGCGGTGGTGATGCTGGGCGACGTCACGGCCAACTGGTGGGTCTGCTGGGACGACCTGCTGCGCCACCCGGCCGCTTACGCGCGCCCCTACGGCCTCTCGGCCATCACGGTCTTCGGGATCTTCGTCCTCGCCACCGCCGTGCCCCTGCACGGCGCGTTCGCGCGTACGTCGCGTCCGGGGGCGCCGGTCGGACGGGAGCCGGTCCGCTCGTAGGCCTGTCGCCGCGTCAGCTTCCGGCGAGGAGGCGGGCGCCGAGGGTGGTGCAGGTGTGGCGGGCGTACCTGCCGTCGCGGGCCGTGGCCACCAGGCCGGCCGCGCGCAGGGTCTTGGCGTGGTCGGAGGCGGTGGCGGCGCTGATGCCGAGATGGCGGGCGAGGCCGCCGGTGGTCTGCGGGCGGGCCAGCAGTTGCAGGACCTGGGCGCGGGTCGGGCCGAGCAGCGCGGCGAGCGGAGTGCCGCCCGCCTCCGGCGCTGGGATCAGGGGGAGCGGCGTCAGCGCGGGGTAGACCAGCAGCAGCGAGCCGTCCGGGTGCGGGGCGCGCAGCGGGGTGCCCCGCCAGAGCAGGGACGGCGCCAGGGTCAGGCCCCGTCCGGTCAGGCTCAGCTCGACCGCGTCCCCGGCGCGGGGCAGCCGGAGCACCGCGCCGCTGTCCCAGTCGGCGCCCGGCACCAGGCCCGCGAGCATCGCCTGGAGGCCCTGGGTGATGAGCACCTGGCCCCGCCAGGCGACGTCGGCGGCGAAGCCCGCCTGGATGCGGGGCCACCACGGAGGCAGCACCCGGCGCACGAGCGTGTCCAGCGACACGCCCAACTCCCGCCAGGCACGCGCCTCTCCGGCCGCGAGCGCCGAGGCGCGCGGGGGCATGCGGCCGATCTCCCGCCAGACGAACCGCAGTTCCTCGGCGGCCTCCGCCCGCGGCGTCGTCAGGACGTGCGCCAGCGCGTCGTCGGCGTCGGCGATCGGCGGGTCGAGGAAGAGCGGCCCGAGACCGTCGTCGGGCCGCAGCAGTTCGAGCAGGCCGCGCACCGGGGAGGGGAGGTCGACGTCGATCCGGCGCCGCCACCGGAGCAGGGCCGGATCGGGGCCTCCGGCCCTCACCAGGGTCAGCGCCAACATGCCCTCCAGCAAAGGCGAGGGCGCCGGGGCGAAGCGCACCCGGAGGAGGTCGTCCGGCGTGAAGCGGAGCCGCAGCATCGCCACCCCCTTGGCAGGCTCTGAACTTCAGCCTCGCACGATTCGGGCGTGGTCGAAAGGATCGCGTGCTGCACGCGCTGCGCGCAGGCTCGGTGCATGACCAAGTCCCAGCGCGCACAACACCGGGCCGACGGCCGCCCGAGCAGTCGTCCGGCCAACAGATCGCGCCGCGCGGTCGGCGCTCTGCTCACCGGAGGGCTCGCCCTCGGCCTCGCCCTTCCGGCGACCTCCGCCTCGGCCTCGGCCTTGGCCGACCGGCCGGGCCCCTGGCAGCCGTACCACAGCGGCACGGTCACGGACCCCGCGGGCACGGCCTGCGCCTTCCCCCTGACCGGTGTCCCCGTCGCGGACCGCGAGAAGATCCGCACCCTGGCCGTGGACGCGTCCGGCGCGCCCACGGAGCAGGAGATCACGGGTCAGCTGGTGGTCCGCTACACCAACGAGTCCAACGGCAGGTCGGCGGACGAGAACCTGACCGGCACGGGGTGGATGTCCTACCACCCCGACGGCAGCCAGACCTGGGTGATCTCCGGTCACCTGGGCATGGGCATCCACCCGGGCAACCCGTACTCCCCGCCCGGCTACTGGATCCTGACCGGCCGGATCACCCTGCAGATCGACGCCGCGCACCACCCGTACGTCGCCTCCCACGACGGGACGACGGAGGATCTCTGCGCCGAGCTGGGCTGACGGCGCGCCTGCAGGCGGGTCCGGAGCGGCCGGAGCCGGGCCCGCCCGAGTGGTCCAAAACGGACAAATTTCCCGCGTGGGACTCCCGAGAGCGGGCCGTGCCGTGCTTACCGTGGGTTGATGCGAGGTGTTGCATGGTGGGCGGTGCTGTCGTCGGTGTTCGCGCCGGTGGTGCTGGTCAGCGGCTGGCTCGTGTCGGCCGCCCTGCAGGGGCCCGGCTACGACCCGCTGACCGACACCATCAGCGAGCTGGCCGGTGACGGGGCCGTCGACCCCTGGGTGATGGCCGGGGCCATCGGCACGCTCGGCGTGTGCCATCTGGTGACCGCGTTGGGCCTGCGCGCGGCCGGCATCCTCGGGCGGATCGCCCTGGCCCTCGGGGGAGCGGCGGCGGTCCTGGTCGCCTTCTCCCCCGTGCCCATGAGTGGTGGTTCGATGCGGCACAGCAGCTCCGTCGTGGTCGGCTACGCCCTCCTCGCCGTCTGGCCCGCACTCGCGGCCTACCGCCGCCGCGACCGGCAGGCGTGGGCGCTGCGACCGGCGCTCGCCGTGTGCGTGACCGTGCTGTTCCTGATCGGGGCGCTCTGGTTCGCGGACGAGGAGTGGGGCCACGGGGACGCGGGGCTGGTGGAACGGGTGCTTACCTCCGCGCAGGCACTGTGGCCGCTGATCGTCGTGGGCTCCTGCCTGATGCCGGTCGTGGTCCGTCGTCCGGCCCCCGAGCTGGCCGCGGAGCGGGCGGAACCGCTGGGGTTCGAGCCCGGGGAGCCCGCCTCGATCCGGGATGCCTGGCGCAGCGGCCGGGTGCAGGCTGGAGGCATGAGCGCGAAGACACTGGTCACCGTGCACGCGGTGGTGCCCGGCCCACGCCCTTTCCGTCGCGTCGAGATCCAGGGCTACGACGCAGGCCCGGCCTTCCGTCCCGAGGACGTGCTGCGCCTGTGCCGCGACCGCGGGCACCACGACGTGAACCTGGACGATCCGGCGCAGGTGACCTGGGTCGGTGGTGACGCGCGCACCTGGTCCTGAGCGCGGCGGGCGACCGGGGGCGTTGACATTATGCAGGCAGATGCCTGCATAATCGGAGGGTGAGCCTGCCTCCGAACCCCGACCGCCACGAGCCCGGGCACCAGCTCGAGCCCGGATACGAGGCCGCCCCCGGTCTGGACGCGGTCTTCAGGGCACTCGCCGACCCGACACGGCGCCTGTTGCTGGACCGCCTGCGCGAGCAGAACGGCCAGACCCTGCGGGAACTGTGCGAGCGGCTGGCGATGACGCGACAGTCCGCGACCCAGCACCTCGACCTGCTCGTCCAGGCGAACCTCGTCGCCGTGGTCCGCCGCGGCCGGGAGCGGCTCCACTACCTCAATCCCGCTCCGATCCACGAGATCGAGCAGCGGTGGATCTCGGAGTTCGACCGTCCCCGCCTGCAGGCGATCAGCGCCGTCAAGCAACTGGCAGAGGAGCGCGCCATGAGCGTCCCCACCTACGTCTACGTCACCTACATCCGCGCCGACGCGGAGCAGGTCTGGGAGGCCCTCACCTCCGCGGACCTGACCGCCCGCTTCTGGGGCCACGCCAACGTCTCGGACTGGCGGCCGGGCTCCCGCTGGGGGCAACCCCC